>NZ_JBVIJO010000009.1:0-416234 GCF_055581365.1 Streptomyces sp. NPDC031445 | reverse complement strand
GCGCGCGCTTCGCTCCGCGAAGGCGACGCGCCGCCGCTACGCGGCGGATTCCGCGCAAGCGCGGAATAAGCCCGGAACTCCGTTCCGGGCTCGACCGCTGACGCGGTCGAGGGGGATCCGGCTCCGCCGGATCCCCGCCCGGTGCCGGGCCGCTCCGCGCCCCGCCCCCGGGCGGACAGCGTGCGCTCCGCGCCCGCCGAAGGCGGCAGTAGTGAGCGGGTGGGGTGCCAACGTCGGTTGTAGAACCGCAGACTGACGGAGCATCACTCCGCTCGCCCCTGCCCGGGGCCCGAACCCCCAACTCGGGGACCGGCAAGCAGGAGACTACCGCCCCCGATACTCCGCACGACAACAGAACCGTCAATCTGACGAACCTTCCCCAACCGTAATGCGTCATGACGCACCATCGGGATAGAGTCTGGGCTCAGCACGCACCCTCTCTCCCGGATCCACCCTCACCACATGCACAGAAAATACCGGCCCGTCAGTTCCACTCATTTCATCGGAAAATCACCACTCGTCACCTCTGAACAGCCGAACAGAAAGCGGATCTCTGAATGTCCCCCATTGAATTGCGACCACATCAGGCGGAAGCCGTGGACGCCGTGGTGAATTACCTTCAGGACCCGCCCGGTGGACGCACTCCCCCGGAGGGACTGCGGACGCAGGTAATCGCCGCTACTGGATCGGGCAAGACGCTGATTGCCGTGGAATCCGCGCGGCGTCTTTCCGCGCGGCGCGTGCTGGTCCTGGTCCCGACGCGGGACCTGCTGACCCAGATGGCCGGCACATGGCGCCGAGGCGGCCGGCGGGGCGCCATGGTCGGGGTGTGCGACTTGCGGCCCGAGGAGAGTGACGGCATCCCGTGCACCACCGACCCGGATGAGCTCCTGTCATGGGTGCAGGGCCTGGAGCAGGTGACCGTGTTCGCGACCTATGCGGCGGTGGGGCTGGGCAAGGTCCAGCGGGCGCACGAGGCGGGGTTGCCGGTGTGGGACCTCATGATCGTGGACGAGGCGCACAGGACGAGTGGTGACGGGTTGAAGCCGTGGGCGGCGGTGCACCATCAGGGGCGGATTCCTGCGGTGCGGCGGCTGTACATGACCGCGACGCCGCGCGTGTGGGTGGCCGAAGGGGAGCAGCCGCGGTTGGTGGCGTCGATGGACCGGGACTCGCCGGTGTTCGGGCCGGTGGCGTATGAGCTGAAGCTGTCGGAGGCGGTCCGGCGGGGGATCGTGGCGCCGTATCAGGTGGTGTGCGTGGACATCCGGGACCCCGGCCTGTACGCCGCTCTGGCCGAGGAGGCCGCGGGGTCGGACCGGGTGCGTGGGGCGCGGCTCGCGGCCCTTCAGACCGGGTTGCTGACGGCTGCGGCGCGGGAGCGGCTGCGGCGCATTCTGACGTTTCACAGCCGGATCTCGGAGGCGGAGGCCATGGCCCGGGGTGTTCCGTTGGTGGCGGCCCGGCTCGCCGAGGACGACCCGGAGCTGTTTCCTGCGGCGGAGCGGGTCTGGGCGGACTGGCTGCACGGGGACCACACCCCGGGATACCGGCGTGTCGTGCTGGATGAGTTCGCGTCTGATTTCATCGGTGGTGCCCGGTCGGATATTCGTGCGGCGGTGCGTGTTCTCAGTTCTGTGAAAGTGCTGGGGGAAGGCGTTGATACGGCACGGTGTGATGCGGTTGCTTTCTGCGATGCGCGAGGGTCCATGGTCGACATCGTGCAAATGGTCGGGCGTGCGCTGCGGATGAATCCGGGTGAGGGGAAACTCGCTTCACTTGTGGTGCCGGTATTCCTCGGACCGGATGAGGATGCCGATGACCTTTTGACGTCGGATGCCTACGGGACCCTGGCGAAGGTACTCGGGGCGCTCCGGGCACACGACGCGGACACGATCGAGGCGCTGGCCGATCCACGGCAGCGCAGCGGACGCCGGACCGGCAATGAGGACGCCCAAGTGCCGTTGTCGGAGGCGGTGTTGGGCGGCCGGGACGACGCGGGCCAGGCCCAGGACGGTGAGGACCAGGGCGTCGAGGACCAGGGCCAGGATCCGGGCCAGGATCAGGGTGCCGAGGGCCAGGACGAGGACGGCCACGACGAGGACGGGGACGGTGAGGACGGGGACGGTGAGGGCGCCGGGGATGACCTGTGGGTGAGCCAGGCAGCGGCGGGCCTGCTCCGCTTCAGCACCCCGCGCGATGCCGCGTTGGTGGCGCAGTTCGTGCGCCTGCGGGTGATCGATCCGGAGAAGGCGTATTGGCGGCGCGGGATCGCGGCGGCCACCCGGTGGCACCGCGAGAGGGGCGGCGGGCAACTACGGGTGCCGTACGACTACGTGATGGGCGAGAACAGGACCGACACCGAGACCGCGAACGAGGCCGAGGCCGAGAGCGGGGGCGACGGCGGCGAGGGAGGGGGCGGGTCTCGCGGCGCCGCCGCCGGGTTCCCGCTGGGGCGGTGGCTGGCCGATCAACGCCGCTACTACGGTGCGGGGAGCCTGGAAGCCTCCCGCGTCACGCAGCTCGAAGCGCTGGGCATGGTGTGGTCCCACTACGACGTCGCCTGGGAGGAAGGTCTCACGGTCGCACGAGCCTGGGCCGCCGCACACGGACACTTCCTGCCCCCGGTCAACGCGGTCGGAGACGGCGGGCACCCGATCGGGGTATGGGCCAAGAACAGGCGTGCGGAGGCCCGCAGGACCTGGGAGAACGCCGAACGGCGCACGGCTGGTGACACCGTGCCCGTGGGCGCTGGGGAGCTGCCGGAAAGCCGTCTGGCGGCACTGGAGGGCATCGATCCGGGATGGTGCCCGCTGGGGTGGAGCGTGGCATGGCAGCGCTGCTTCACCCTCGCGCGCGCCCACGTACAGGCCGGGGGCGCGCTCCCCGAGACGGCCGATGGACTCGTCGTGCAGGGCGAAGACCTCGGGGCATGGGCCGTCGCGCAGCGGCACGGGTGGGACAAGCTGACCCCCGCCCAGCAGTGGCTCCTCAGGAGCACGCTCGCCCTGGAACCCGCCGGCCCCGCAGCCCGGCCGGCCAAGCTCACCGCAGACGGCAAGTGGGCGCTCAACCTGCGCGCCGCCCGGCAGTACCACGCCCGCGAGGGACACCTGCGCCCGGGGCGCAAGCACGTCGAGCGCGTGGACGTCGATGGGGAAGCGGTCGATATCAAGCTCGGGTTGTTCCTGGACAACACCCGGCGGCGGGCCGACAAACTCACCCCCGAACGACACGCCGAACTCGACCAGATCGGCATGCGCTGGTAACCCCGGGAGTTCCACGGCGAATGGGACCGTGTCGGGTGATCCGGCTCACGCTGGTTGTCACCTTGGCAGGCGGGTTGTCACCTGTCGGGGAGGCTGCTGCTTGACGCTCACGTCGAGCAGCAGCGTGTAGCTGGGCGAAGTTTCGCTGCGATGGCTCAGTAGGCGGAGTTGACGTTGTCGATGGAGCCGTAGCGGTGGGCGGCGTAGTTGGCGGCGGCGGTGATGTTGGCGACCGGGTCGGTGGAGCTGTTGGCGGTGCCGGCGACGTGGAATGCCTTGAATGTGGGGTCGATGACCTGGAGCAGGCCCTTGGAGGGGATGCCGTTCTTGGCGTTGACGTCGTAGTTGTTCTGGGCGTTGGGGTTGCCGCTGGACTCGCGCATGATGTTGCGGTGCAGGCCCTCGTAGGTGCCCGGGATGCCCTTGGCCTTCATGATGGCCAGGGACTGCTTGATCCAGCCGTCGAGGTTGTTCGCGGCGCCCTTGGCGCCGGCGGGGTCGGCGGTCTTGGAGGCGATGGCGGGGGCGGCCTTGGGGGCCTCGGCGGCGTGGGCGGTGGCCGGCGTCAGCGTCAGGGCCGCGGCCGCGGCGCCGGTGGTGAGCAGGCCGGTGACGGCCAGGTTGCGCAGGCGGGCGAGGCGGGAGGCAGCGGTGATCGCGGTCATGGGGGTCTCCTACGGGACGTCTTTGAGGCGCCGGCCGGATCGTCCGGTCGCGGCCTGTCGGGCGTCGGGGCGAGGCCCCGCACAGCGCGGCGAGCAAGGGCGGTCCCGGCGGTCCCGCCCGGCCCGGCCCGCTGCTTGCGGCGACGACAGACATGGTTAGCGACCGTGAGAACGGGAAGCAAGACTGTGACCTACTACCCAAGGGCGTAGAAAATGCCCTAATTCGGTCATTTAGTGGCTTTCTTGTGCGTCAGACGGTGTGCGGCCCTACGAACCCGCTTAAGACGTGACCTGCCTCTCGTGGGTGGCGTCACGCGCAGAGCCCGAAAAACAGGCCCCCGACCGGGCCTGCTCCACCCGGAAAAAAGGGGGGCAGCGTGCAGCCCGCACACGCGTACACGTGATCACTCCAGCCCTCACCAGAGACGACCGCAGGACGCTAGTACGGGCCCGGCAGGCCCACCGACAAAAGCCCGCCTACCCCCCAGCCCCGGCCCCGGCCCCGGCCCCGGCCGGCAAACCGAACACCGCCACGACGAGCAAACCGGACCACCCCCGCACAGACCACACACCGCCCGCCACACACGCCACCCACGCCCCAGACACCACACGCCAGCCACCCCACACAACCACACCAACCAAGACAACCCACACCACACAGCAAGCCTGGCTCTCGGGGACGGTGCGCTGGAGCTGCTGGTCGGGCATGCGGTGCCTCCGGGACCAGCCGAAGAGCCGGACGGGCATGAGGAGGTAGCGCAGCGCCTGGTCGTCGCTGCCGTGACCGCGCAGGACGGCGGGCTTGGTGGGGGAGCTGAAGCCGAACTGGACGGACTCGGCTGTCAGGGCGCGCAGGCGAAGGCGATGGTCAGCTCGCCGCCGGTGAGGCTAGTGTCGACGTTGTCGACGGCCTGGGCGTCGTCGGTGCCGCCTTCCAGGATGGAAGGGTGCTGTCGGAGGTGAAGGTCAGCTTGATCGGGGCGTCCTTCTTGGTGGAGACCAGAGCGACACGCTGGGCGGCGGCATTGAGGGCGGCGGTCTGTGAGGTGCCTCTTAGCTGTCTTGTCCTGTTGAGCAGCGCATCGGGTCCCCCTGCGGGCCCGGATGCGGGAGAGTTTCGAGGAAGGCGGCCAGGAGGGCGTTGAACTCGGTCGGTCGCCCCATGTTGGGGAAGTGAGCGGTGTTACCCACGGACACCGCGCGGCCGTCGGGTACCGCGTGGACCAGACGCTCGGCCATCGCAAGGTGGTCGCTGGCGTCGAGGGCACCGTTTATCGCCAGGACAGGAACGTCGATGGACGCTGCACGCCGCCAGGTCTGCGGAACCGGTACGCGATGGTCCGGTTCGCCGGCCGTGTGCTTGGAGATCGTCCGGGACGCCATCGCGCGCAGGCGGTTGGCAACGTACGCATCGACATCGCCGAGCAACGGTGCGGGCCTGCCGCGAAGCGCACGTGCCCGTTCAGCCAGCCCTCGATGTCGCCGGCTGCCAGTGCACGACCTCCACGGTCCCAAACTGGGCAAGGTGCGCTGGGTCGTCGAGCGTACATTCGCCTGGCTGCACCAGCTCAGACGACTCCGCATCCGCTACGAGCGAGGCACCGACCTCCACCAAGGTCTCCTCACACCCGCCTGCAGCATCATCTGCCTTCGACGGCTTCGGGCGGCATCCTGGAGCATTCTGAGACGATCAGTAAGCTGATGCCGAATTCCCGAGAACGGCCCTCGGTGCCCGACGCGACGGCCTGGCACCGCGGGCCGTTCCCGGTACGAGTGGACGTTAGGACCGCAGGGCGGGCGCGGTGGCGGGCGTACGGCGTGCCGCGCTGCGGTAGGTGGCGATGCCCACCGCGAGCAGCCAGTAGCTCAGCAGCGCGCCCATCAAAGCCGTGCTGCCCCAGCCGTTCGCCGCATAGAAGTGCGCGGGCGTATTGCCGAAGAACAGGGACGGCACGAACGCCAGGTTCACCCCGGCGAGGACGTAGGCAAAGCGACCGGTCCAGCGGGGCAGCAGGTGCGCGCGGGTGACTCCGTAGCCAACCGCGGTCAAGAACAGCGCGAGCATCAAGCGGCCGATGGAACCGTAGAGGATGTACGTGCCGCTGACGGTGACGGTCGGGTCGATCGGGTGGTCGGCGGCGATGACCGCGCCGGCCTCCAGCCCGCTGGAGACCAGGGTGACCGTCGCGTAGACCAGTCCGGTGGCGAAGGCCACCGTGCCGACCCATTCGTGGGCGGGGTTCACCTGCTTGAACAGCTCGCGGAAGCCCGTGACGAACAGGATCAGACCGGCCAGCGCGACGATGCCGATCAGCAGCCGCGTCAGCACGTTGGCCTCCGGCGGCGGCCCTGAGTAGATGAAGTACAGGGGCACTTCGACGATGAAGCAGACCGCCGCCGCGATGCCGGCCAGTCCCGTGAGGCGCCTGGCGAGGATGTCGTTCATGTGGACCCCCGAAGTGTGTGTGGCCGGTGTCGAGTTCGGCGTCCGCGTGGCGCCGACGAGGAGAACTCTCCCGCGTCCGGCGCGCCGCGCCGCTGGGCCTGAACACCCAACCGGGGGTGGTCCTACGGCCACCGTTGGACAGTGCCCTACGGCGACGATGTCACAGCCCGGCGTGACCGGCCAGCCACTCCAGGGCCCTGACCACGCTGTTCAGGACCGACAGGTGCCCGTCGCCCGGGCGTAGCCCGAGGCTCGAGCCCGGAGCGCGCCCGGCCGGCCAACGGGCGTGAGTGCTCGGTGCGATGCGGTCCCGGCCGCCGTGGAGCAGGAGCAGCGGGCAGGTGACGGTGCGGGGGCATGCCCCCCGAGGGGCGGACGTAGGCCAGGCCGTCGTCGATCAGCGCGCCGGGTGACACGACGGATCTGCCGGGCAGAGCAGTGGAACCGCCGTAGCCGGAGCGGTCGTAGGAGAACCGGCGGATGCCGAGCCGCCGCCACGCGGGCAGCAACGGTGCGGGCGGGCTGCCCACATCGGGGGTGCCGTGGTGCGGCTCCCGACGCCGCTCAGGCCGGTACGCGTATGCCCGACAGGTCCTTGATCCTACGGCGGGCGCCAGAACACCGTCAGACGGGTCGCGCCGTCATCCGCCCCGGTGTCGCGGACGAGCAGCGCCTCGACCAGGGCAGCCGGCAGCGGGGTACGGCACCCGGTGGACTGGTTGATGTCCCAGGCGTGCTTGGTGAGTTCGTAGCTCGCCGGCACTGCCGCCTTGTGCATGCGGGCCGGATCCCGGAGGAGGTCGAGGACGGTGGCTCGCAGACGGTGCACAGCTCGTGGCGGGCCGCCGGCATGCAGCCGGGCTGCGGCGGAGGTCCGGGCGGCAGGCCGATGAGGAGTTCGCGGGTCGCGGCAGTCTCACCCGCCCAGCAGGATGTGGCCGACAGGGGGTGTGTGTCCGCTGCGGCGGTCACCGGGCTTCTCCGCCGGCCCGGACCCGTTTCCCCCATCCGGGCCGGCCGGTTCCCCATCGCAGGGCGAGGCCTTCGACGAGAGCCAGGCCATGGCCGGTCCCCTCGTCGTCCGCAGGGCGCGGCACTCCAGTCCGCGCAAAGCGGGCGGGACGTCAGCGCCGGTGCGAGCCCTGCAGCACGCGTGCGCCTGCCCTGCTGCCCGCCGGGGCGGGACGGAACCTGTGACTGAAGTCCAGGGCGATGTCCAGGGCGAGGAAGTTCTGTCCGCTGTCCGTGCGAGCGCGCAGCAGGATGCGCAGCTCGGCCACCGGAACCGCTTCGGGGAGCCGGAGATGCCACGTCTGCTGCCACGGTCCGGCAGCCGGCCTGAGGTCGCCCGAGAGCCGTGCGCCCAGGCTCTCGAGCAGGTCGCGCAGTGCGTAGTTCCTCTCGAGCATCTTCACCGGCCCGTACTTCATGATCACGTTGCAGGTGACCCGGGTCAGGTCGACGGGCTCTTTGAGGCGGCCGTTCATCTCCCAGCAGGCCCGGTGCCCCAGCCAGGGCAGCGCCGGGGTCAGCCTGACGGCGAGGCCGTCCAGGACGTAGGTGTCGTCGCTCACGTCTTCCACCAGACGGATGCTCATCTCACTCCTCACCCGTTCGCGGGCCGGGAAAGCGCGCCCGGCAGACAGCCGCAGGCAGCGGACTGAGAACACACCGGCGGACACAAAACCGCAGGTGGAACGGCCAGGGAAGACGAGGGGCGGCCGTGCGGACACCGGCTGCCGCTCCCCCGGCATCACAAACCGGCAGGGCCGCAGGGGGGTGACCGCCACGCACATGGGTCAAAATGGGACCCCGGCCCGATTCCGGCGGGCCGGGGCTCCACAGTGAGCGGTCGGCCGCGGCCTAGTACTCGTCGTGGTGACGCTTGGTCACCCGGAAGCTGGCCACCACACCCTTTTCGATGTCGATGCCCTCGGTGCAGCCTGGCTCCACGCCGTAGCTGGAGCTGCGCGGGCCGACGGTGGCGATGGGAGCACCGTTGTCGCAGACGGCCCCGCGGAAGACCTCGACGGTCTTGCGGCTTTCGTTGCGGACGTTGAAAGTCTTCGCGCCCAGACCGCTGACCACCGTGATGCAGTCACCCGGACGGGTGGAGTACGACCGCTCGTTGATCTGGATACGGCCCTCGTCCTCGCGCCCCTCGTTGTCCTCGTCCTTGTCGTTGCCCCGGCCCTTGTTGCCCCGGCCCTCGTTGTCCTTGCCGTTGTTGCCCTCGTTGCCCTCGTTGCCCTTGCTGTTGCCGCCCTCGTTGCCCTTGCCGTTGCTGTTGCCGTTGCCACCGGTCACGGCGGCAACGGCGGCCGGGGCCTCCTGGGCCACCGAAGCGGAAGCGGCCGAGGCGTAGGTGATGCCGGTCGCGGCCAGGGCGGCGGCAGCCGACACCGCGGCGGTGACCACGGTCGTACGGAGCTTCATCTCACGATCTCCTGTCGCACAGAGAGACACCGGCCCGTCAGCCGGCTCGTGAACGAACTTACCCACAACCGACATGACAGGCATATCGGAAGATGAGGGATTCAGCTCCGAACAGGGTATTCTCGGACCTTTCAGGATCTGCTGACAGAGCATCACATCGGCTACTGAAAAAGCAGATTGACATATTATTAGGCCTTTCAGGTGACATCCTGATATCTCCTCACTCCCGAAACCACGGCGCGTCGCTGCGAACCCAACGAACCCAGCCGTGCTAGACGAGGCCACACCCGCGCCCGGCGACACGCCCCACAACCCGGCAGCAGACCACAGACCACCCCGGACACACCCAGCCTCCGACACCATCCACAAACGGACGAACCACGACAGCCACCCAACAGCCGACGGATCCATGAACCGGCACCCGGATTCGGCGCCAGGCTGCCCCCAGCGACAACAGTGGTCCAGTAAGGGTCGACAGGGCCCAGCCGCACGTCCTGATCGTCTTCGGCTGCCTCGCTGACCTGCCCCTCACAGCCTGGAGGAAGAGCACCTTCCCAGCGAGACCCTCCCTCACGACATCGACGCGGACACCCAGAGGAGCCCCCACCACCACGCAACCCCACCAGCCCCAGCGACTGCCCGGGCCCGACCGGCGGCACACGGCCCAGCGCGCGGCGAGACGGCCCAGCACACGGCCGGAAGGCCCGTGCGGGAACGGCGCGGCCCAGGGTCCGGCCCGATGCGCGGAGGGCCGGACGGCGGGCGGCGGTGGCCGCCGGAGGCAACCGCGAGGAAGGTGGAGGGCGGCGGTCAGGTGCCGCGCGGGCGGAACAACCGGGCCCGGCGGAGAGCCTCCGGACAGCCAGGTGCCGGCGTGGCGCGGTGGGCGGGACAGCGGACCACCGACGAGCGGCCAGAGGCCGGGCGCAGGCGGCCAAGGGCACGGGCGGAGCCACCGTGGCCCGGCTGCGGCCGGTCGGCCGGCGCCGCCCGCCGACGCCGGGGAACGCGGGACGTACGGCAACCGCGCGGGGCGAGAGCGCGCGGTACGGACGGGCGTCGGGCGCAGGCCGGGGCGAGACGGCGCGCGGCGGGGCCCGCAGAGCATGACGGCCACGGGTTGTCCCGTAAGTGGGCGGGGTGAGCAACAGCCCCACGGCGACGGCATCGCCTCACGTGGCTGATCTCTGAAGGGTTTCTCGCCACTCCCCCATGACATCGCGGAACTCGTCCAGAGCAGGATCGCGGCTACCGCCGGGTGGATGCGTAGGCAGGGGACCGGCTTGCCCGGGGCGGTACGTGGGCGCAGTACCAGGCCCGTGCTGCGTGAGGGGTGCCATGCGACGAGGCGCTTTACGACCGCCATGCCCGAACACCTCCAGCGGACATCGCCCGGAAGTTCTTCGGCAAGCGGTAGCCGGGCTGCGAAGGGTTCTCCGCGTCGCCCCCGAGCGTCGCCGTGGCGGGTGGACCGGTGGCCGGCGCGCACGATCGGCTGCCGTTTGGGCAGTCGGCCTGGCGCCCGTAGATTTGGCCCATTGACCAAGCAAGGGGGAGGCGATCCCGTGGCAAGGGCGATGGCAGAAAAGGTCGAACTGAGGCTCAACGAACAGAAGTTGCCTGAAGAGCGGGTGCTCTACGGGGTACTTGCCTTCCGAGTCGGCGGGGTCCGCACGACGATGATCGGTGGCGCGGCCGGTCTCGCCGGGGCGACCGGTGCAGCCACGATGGCCGTGATCACCTCGCGCGGACAGGCGGCGACGCCGGATGTGCCGCTCCAACTGCCCGGCCGGATCATCATCGCGCTGACCGACCAGCGGCTGCTCGTCTTTTCCGTCGGCGGGGTCATAGTGGGCAAACCCGGCAAGGTACTGTATTCCTTCGCGCTCGATCAAGTCGCCTGGGTCAGTGAGCCGGAACTGATCCCCGGCGCTGCGCAGACGCTTCGCGTGCAGATCGGCATAGCCGAGGTGGGTGTTTTGGCCTTCGAGTACCCGAGGCTGCAAGTGAACGAGGGGCGCAACATGATCAAGCGCCTGGTCCGGGAGCTGCCGCAGGCTTGAAGTGGGGCAGCGTACGATTCGGCGGTCTCGCGCTGCCACACCCCGGTGACCACCCGACCAGACCACAACCAGCGCGGAAGGGGGGCCAGCGACCGCTGGTTCAGCGGTCAGCCTGTGCGGCGCGGGCCTGCCGGCCGCGGAAGCGAGAGCCGGCACGTGTTCACCCCTGACGGCGCCTGCCGGCTCAACCTCCAGGAGGGCTGGTGGCGCAACCCGCCAGGCGACATCCCAGCTCAACACCCGAGCGCGCCCCTGGATATAAGGCAGACCTGCCCCACCCACCAGGCGCATACGCCGCCGATATGTGTACTGACAGCGGCTTACCCCACCACAACCTGCGCTGACCAACCCCTGCAACACACCACCCCAGAACGTCACCACTTTCCGTTATGGCACAGTCGCGGGCCAGGCGGCCGGGCAACGGATCCGGGCGAAGCGGTCGCTCCGCAGGAGGAAAGGCACCTCTCATTCCTCCTTCGCCGGGCAGCGGATTGCCAGTACGCTCGCGGACCAGCTGAAGCTGGATGAGGCGGGGACCGCTGCCCGTGGGACCGCGTCCGGTTCCCGCCACGCGCGCTCACATGACCGCCCAGGTGACTCACCTGCTCACTTGAGGGAAGTCACCCGGCTGTAGCAACCGCTATGCCAGCAGTGTGAGTTGACTGTGGCCCCCTGCACTCGTTCCGGCGGGGTTGCGCGGTGCCGGCACCGCGCGGTTCAGGGCCGACCCCACGCGCGTCCCCACCACCCCGTCCGCTGCCCTTGACATGGTCCGTGCCATCACCGCGGGCCCGGACAGCTACGGGGCTGCGTCAAGCGGCGCCCGTATGAGAGCGACCCGGCCGCCTGGCCTTCCTCTCGCGATCGGTGACCACGACACCGAGGCACTGGTGATGACGGGCAGGCGGACTGCGATTGGCCGAATCTGTACACTCGAAACTTTCACAAACCGGCGCACGACGTGCCGGGCCGAACACCGAGTCCATGAATGTCCGCCTTCGCACCGTCGCAGGACGGCGCCGCGAGCGGCGAACCTGCTGCCACACACATGTGTGGTGATACTTGTTCCGCGACGAAGTGGATTCCTGGCCAGCCGCACGCATCGCCTGGGTATTTTCACCTCGTCCGGTGGCTAGCATGAACGGCGACTCGCACCCGGAAGGGACACCGGCCTTCAGCTGCCCATCCGCGGTATCGGCGATGCTCACTGTTCACACTACCCCCCGCATGCACGGACCAAGGGACCGCGGAATGTCAATGTCAGCTCGCGCGCGTCAGCGCCGAAGCGCGAAAGGGGCGGCGTCCGCCTCGCCGTTCGCACCGGCCGCGACCCTGTTCCTCACTGCCGCGGGCGCCGCTGCCGTGGCAGCCCTCGCTCCCGCGGAAGGCCGGCGCTGGGTGGTGGGCACGGTGGTCGTCGCCTGGGTGTGCATCGCCGTGGTGGTCGGCCGGGCCTCGGCCCTGCTGCGCCGGGCTCAGCGGCGCGCCGCCGCGCAGGTGGGCGAACTGGAGTCGGCCAGGAGCGCATGGGGGCACCAGGTCGGCGAGACCTCCCGGCTCGTCGACGTGATCCTGCCGGACGTCACCCGGCAGGTGCGCGACGGCGGCGACGCCGAGCAGGTGCTGTCGGCCGTCGCCGTTCCTTCCGATCCGCACCTGCAGCGGTTGCTGCGTATGGTCGCCGGCGAGCTGTCCGCGTCGGCCGAACGCGCCCGTGAGGCCGAGGCTGAGGCCGAAGGCGTACGCGAACGGCTCGAGCGGGGCACGGCCGAGCTGAGGCGTCTGACCGAGGAAACGCTCCCCGCCGCCGTCGCCCTGCTGCGGGAGGGCGCCTCCGCCGACACCGTGCTCGCCCGGTTCGACTGGCCGCAGGACTCCCTGCTGCGGTCGTCGGCCGAACGGTTCGTACGCGAACTGGCCTACAGCGAGCGGCGTTCCGCCGCCGCGCAGGCCGCGTCCGCCAAGGCGCTCAGCCGGGTCCAGGCCAAGACCGTCAGCATGCTCGCCGATCTGCGTGAGATGCAGGAACGCCATGGCGAGGAGGTCTTCGGCGACCTGCTGCGCCTGGACCACAGCACCTCGCAGCTCGGTTTGATGACCGACCGGCTCGCCCTGCTGATGGGCGGCCGCTCCAGCCGCGTGTGGAACAAGCCCATCGTCATGGAGAGCGTCCTGCGGGGCGCCGTCGGCCGGATCGACGCCTACCGGCGGGTGCGCCTCCACTCCTCCAGCGGGGCCGCGATCAGCGGCTTCGCAGCGGAGGGAGTCATGCACCTGTTGGCCGAACTCATGGACAACGCGGCGAACTTCTCGCCTCCTGTCGACGAGGTCCACGTCTACGTGGAGGAACGCAGCGCCGGTATCGTGGTCACCATCGAGGACAGCGGCCTGAAGATGTCCGACGCGGCCATGCGACGGGCGGTGGAGTCCGTGTCCGGCCGCGTCACCGACCTCGCCTCGCTGCAAGGCACCCGGCTCGGTCTGAGCGTGGTGGGGCGGCTCGCCGTCAAGTACGGCATCAGCGTCAGCTACCGGCCCTCCTCGCGCGGTGGCACGGGTGTCGTCGTCCTGATCCCGCCGCAGCTGATCGCCCAGCGGCACGAGCCCGTCACGGCCGAGCGACCGCGGCAGGCCGTGTCGGCCCCCCGGACGCCCTCGGACAAGCCCCGGGCGGTGCGGCCGTCACCGGCCGCGCCGCTCTCCACGGCCGCGGCCACACCCACGGCGGCAGCCACGCCGACGCCCACGCCCACGCCCACGCCCACGCCGGCCGAGTCCGCCGGGCGGAGTGGGGCCACCACCAATGGACTGCCGATCCGGTCCCCGGGCCGTGCCATGGCCGAGGCGGAGCGCACCCGGCACAAGCCGGCCGCTCAGAAGCCCGCCGACCCGGGCGAGTCCGGACCCGCCCTCGACGCGGGAACCCGGTTCGGCGCCTTCCACCTCGGCCGGCGACGGGCCGGCGGCACCCCGGCCGACGGGGACGCGCACGGCGCCGCTCCCGAGGCCTGAGACCGGCCCCTTCCCCGGCAGGACGCAACAGCCCTTCACACCGACACCGAACCGCCGCACTTCGCTGGATTGGAGGCACGGGGGCGGGTGGTGACCTCACCGGTCCCCCTCCGCCCCCCACCCATCATGGAGACCACCGACAACAGCCTGACCTGGCTCCTGAAGAACCTGCTGGAACGCACGCCGGGCACACGCCATGCGCTCGTGCTGTCCCGCGACGGTCTGAAACTGTGCTGGACGGAACACATGACCGTCGACCAGGCCGACCAGTTGGCGGCCATCTGTTCCGGCATGCAGGCGCTGTCCCAGGGCGCCTCCGTGGAGTTCGGCGACGGATCGGGCGGCGTCCGGCACTCGATGACCGCTTTCCACGGCGGCCTTCTGTTCATCGTGGAGGCGGGCGAGGGCGCGCACCTCGCGGTCGTCGCGCAGGAGAGCGCCGACCCGGGCGTCGTGGGCCACCAGATGACCGAGATGGTCGAACAGATCGGCGACCACCTGCGGGCCGAGCCTCGTCAGCCCGTCGACCGGGGCGCCCCGGCGTGATACGCAAGCCCGTGGACCTCGGCGACCCCGACCGGCTGTACATGGTCACGGGGGGCCGCAGCGAAGCCGATTCGTCCCTCGACCTGGTGACGCTGATCGTCAGCGAGTGCGAGCCCACCACCGGCATGCAGTCGGAGCACGTCCGCATCCTCGAGCTGTGCCGGCATCCCACCGCGGTGGTGGAGATCGCGGCCGAACTGAGACTCCCCATCACCGTGGTGCGCATCCTGCTCGGCGACCTGTGCGCCCTGGGCAAGGTCAGCGCCCGTCACCCGCGTGCGGCCGCGTCCGTCGCGGGCCTTCCAGAAACCGCCCTGCTCCAGGAGGTGCTTCATGGGCTCCGCAACCTCTGAGCTGCCCTCCCAGCGCACACCGCTGTCCGAAGCGGCCGAGACCGGTCTGAAGATCGTCGTCGTGGGCGGCTTCGGAGTCGGCAAGACCACTCTCGTGCGCTCGGTCAGCGAGATCCGGCCCCTGAACACCGAGGAGGTGATGACCCAGGCGGGACAGGGCATCGACGAGACGACGGGGGTGGAACGCAAGACCACCACGACCGTCGCCTTCGACTTCGGCCGCATCAGCCTCAACGAGCGCATGGTGCTCTACCTGTTCGGCGCGCCCGGCCAGGAGCGCTTCTGGTTCCTCTGGGACCGCCTGTTCTCCGGCACCCTCGGCGCGGTCGTCCTCGTCGACACCCGCCGGATGGAGGACTGCTGGTACGCCATAGACCGGCTCGAGCACCACGGCACGCCGTTCGTGGTGGCGGTCAACCGCTTCGACGGCGACGCGAAACGGTTCACTCTCGACGAGGTCCGTCAGGCACTCGCCCTGGGCGAGCACGTACCCGTGATCGATTGCGACGCCCGCGTCCGGGCGTCGGGCAAGGAGGTCCTCATCGCTCTGGTGGACCACCTGTACACACGTGCACTGGCCAAGGAGAGCACCGCGTGAGCGACACGACCGGTTTCCCGTCCATGGACGCCCCTCCCCGGGGCTGCCCCGCGCACGGCTCCGCCGTGCCCCTGGCCGGACTGGAGTACCAGCAGACGCCTGCGCAGCTCTACCGTTCCCTGCGCAGGGAGCACGGAGCGGTCGCGCCGGTGCTGCTCGACGGCGACATCCCGGCCTGGCTGGTGCTCGGTTACCCCGAGGTCTGCTATGTGACGGCTCATGACGAGCTGTTCGCCCGGGACTCGCGCCGCTGGAACCAGTGGGAGCACATCCCACCGGACTGGCCGTTGCTGCCGTACGTCGGCTACCAGCCGTCGGTGCTCTTCACCGAGGGCGCCGAGCACCAGCGCCGGGCGGGCGTGATCACCGAGGCCCTGGAGGGGGTGGACCAGTTCGAGCTGGCGCGCGAGTGCCAACTGATCGCCGCGCGGCTGGTCTCCTCCTTCTCCGGCAGCGGCCGGGCGGAGCTGATGAGCATGTACGCGCACGCGCTGCCCGCCCGCGGCGTGCTGTGGATGTGCGGCATGCCGGTGGGTGACACGGACACCGACCGCCTCGTCGACGACCTGCGCATCTCCCTGGACGCCCGGGAGGGCGACGACCCGGTGGCCGCGTACACCCGTGTCGGCGAGCGCATCATGCGGCTGGTGAAGGAGAAGCGGGAGCGTCCCGGCCCGGACGTCACCTCCCGCATGATTCTCCATCCCGCGGGTCTCAGCGACGAGGAGATCGTGCAGGATCTGATCTCCGTCATCGCCGCCGCACAGCAGCCGACCGCGAACTGGATCTGCAACACCCTGCGTCTGCTGCTGACCGACGAGCGTTTCGCGGTCAACGTCTCCGGCGGCCGGGTCAGCGTCGGGGAGGCGCTGAACGAGGTTCTGTGGCTGGACACACCGACGCAGAACTTCATCGGCCGCTGGGCCGTGCGCGACACACAACTGGGCGGGCGCCACATCCGGGAAGGCGACTGCCTCGTGCTCGGCCTGGCAGCGGCCAACACCGACCCGCAGATCTGGCCGGACCCGCACGCGGGCACCGGCAACTCAGCGCACCTCTCCTTCAGCAACGGCGAGCACCGCTGTCCGTATCCCGCGCCGCTGCTGGCGGACGTCATGGCGCGCACGGCGGTGGAGACCCTGCTCGAACACCTTCCCGACCTGGTGCTGGCGGTGGACCCCGGAGAACTGACCTGGCGCCCCTCGATCTGGATGCGTGGCCTGGAGTCGCTGCCGGTCGAGTTCACCCCGTCCGTGAGCTAGGGGGTCGCGACCCCCCGCGCACCGGGCGGGTCCGGGCGCGGAGGGAACCGGTCCGTCAGGCCGTGACCGGCGTGAAGCGCACCGGCAGTGTCTTCGGGCCTCGGGTGAACACCCCGTGCTCGACGAGCCCGTGTCCGTCCGCGAGTCGCACGTCGGGCATGGCGTCCAGCAACTGGTTCAGTCCCACCTCGACCTCCGCCTTGGCCAGGAGCGCTCCCACGCAGAAGTGCCGGCCCAGGGCGAAGGCGAGGTGGTCGGCGGCGGCTGAGAAGGCGGAGGTCGTCGTGAGGTCGTCGCGGAAGATGTCGAACCGGTCCGGGTCCCGGTAGCGCCGCTCGTCCCGGTTCGCGGCGCCGATGAGACAGGTGACCGTCGCGCCCGCCGGGATGGTGCCACCGGTGACCTCCACCTCGGTCGCCGACTGCCGCATGATCATCTGGACCGGCGGTGTGTAGCGGAGGGTCTCCGCGAAGGCGGCGGGTATCAGGCTGCGGTCCGCACGGACGGCCGCGAGCTGGTCGGGATGGCTCAGGAGATTCGCCAGGATGCCGGCTATCGCCTTGTCGGTGGTCTCGCCCCCGGCCGCGAGCAGCAGGCTGCAGAAGGCCTTGATGTCCTCGTCGCTCATGCGCACCCCGTCCACCTCCGCGGCGCACAGGCCGGACAGCAGGTCGTCCCCCGGAGTGTCGCGCCGTTCCCGGATGATCGGGAGCATGTACTCGGCGAACTCCACGCGGGTGCGCTCACCGGCGGCGGCGACCTCGGGGTCGCCCGAGAGGTTGCCGAGGAAGGCGATGACGGCCGTGTACCAACCGTGGAACCGGGCGTGGTCGGCCTTGCTCAGGCCCAGCATGTCCGCGATGACGTTGACCGGGAAACGGGTCGCGTAGTCGTTGACGATGTCGGCGGAGCCGGTGTGGCGGAAGGCGTCGATGAGTTCGCGCGAGTTGCGCTCGATGACCGGCAGGAACTTCTGCTGGAGGTCGCTGCCGCGGAACGCGGGGGCGACGAGGGCTCTGCGTACGGCGTGCTCACGGCCGCTGAGCTGGAGGATCGTCTTGCCGTGGACGGGTTCGAGCTGCCAGTCGTAGTTGTCGGTGGTGAACTCGGCCTTCTTGTCCTTGAAGACGCGTTCGACGTCCTCGTAGCGGGAGATGATGTAACTCTTGGTGGCCTCGTGCCAGAGCAGGGGTTCTTTCTCCCGCATCACCGCGTAGGCCGGGTAGGGGTTCGCGGCGAACTCGGGCGACAGGATGTCCGGGAGGTGGCGGGCAGCGGACACGGAACTCCTCAAGTCAGATGCGTGACCGTCACCGCAAGGTTATGGATCTTTCCCTCGATCAAACAGCCCTGGGCGCCCATGAGTTGTACCGCAAGTGACCGTCCTCCGATGAGCGCCGGCGCGCGAGGTGGGTCACGCCTGCCGGGCCGCCGGGTCGGAGGGCCACCGGGTCGGCGGGTCCCCCGTCGTCCTCGCCGTCCGGTACGGGGCGGGGCCGGGCGAGTCCTGCCACCTCGGCGAGCCGGTGCCCGACCGGATGCCGAAGGCGGCGTCCTCAGAGCCAGCCCCGTCGCGCCGCTTGGACCCCGGCCTGAAAACGGGTCGTGGCGCCCAGTCCGGCCAGCAGGGCGGAGACGCGGCGGACGACGGTGCGGCGCCCCACGCCCAGGTGTCTGGCGATCGCGTCGTCGGTGGCGCCGCCACGGCCCGGACATTCTTCCGTCCGTCTGAACGGCCCGTCCCGAGGAAGGGAAGACATTGCTCATCGGCATGCCCTCACGACGTGCGCTCACCACGGTCATCGGCCTGCTCGCGCTGGTGGCCGCACTGCTCGTGACGGCGTCCCCGGCCCGCGCCGACGCCGCCCCGTTCGAGCTCCGCCCGCTGGTACCGGCCGGTGCCGGCTATCAGGACAGGCTCAGGGCGGAGGTGGCCTACTGGACGCTGGGGAAGATGGCCGACGCCGGCCTGAACAACGAGGACGCGGACGCCACCCCGCCTCCCGGCGGCTGGGACGATCTCGGCAAGCCGTGGCCGCGGGGACAAGGGCTGGTCTCGCGCACCGGCGGCAAGCTGTTCATGGAGTACACGGACGTGGACACAGGGGCCGTCTCGACGTCCTCGTGTTCCGGCAACGTGGTCACCAGCGCGAACCGCAGCGTCGTGCTGACCGCTGCCCACTGCCTGCGCGTCCACACCCCGCTCGACATAGGCTTCGGGAACGTCGTCGCCACCAACATGGTTTTCGTACCGGCCTTCGACGGGACGAACCTCCCGCTCGCCCCCTCCGCCACACGTGTTTCCGGCAGGGACATCGCCCCGTACGGGGGTCTGGGGGGTGACCCGTCGATGGATCACCCACACCTGGAGCCAGAGCGCCGACTGGCTGCTGGGACGGGACATGGCCGCCAAGAGGTCGCCTTCAGCCAGCCGCAGAACCGGACCGCCCACATCTTCGGCTATCCGACCATCAACGAGCGCAACTACTACCGCCCCGGCAACGTGCCCGCCCCCCCTCCAGCGGACCTGACGGCCGGAACCTGATGGCCACCCAGGGAACGGCCCGTAACGACCCGGTCTACTACAACGACGCGATGGCCGGCGCGCAGTCGCCCGGTTGCAGCGGCGGCGCCCTGCTGCAGAACTTCGACCCTGCCACCGGCGCGGGCGTCCAGGTCGGAGTCTTCTCCCGCTACGACGACCCCTCCAGGATCATCGGCCTGCTCGGCTGGGTGCAGGGTCCCAACATGAGTGCCACCCACTTCGGCACCAAGGAGCAGGCGGTGTACGACGCCGCCCAGGCGGCGGGCACAGCGTAGCTGTCTCCTCCCCAGTCGCAGCGGCCGAGCCGAGGGTGAAGCTGTCCCGTCACGGGGTGCGGTGGGCACCTGAGGTGACCAGGCCGTCGGGTCAGCCAGTCGCGCGGTGCGCCTTGGCAGCCGCAGCGGCGGCACGAGTCGTCCGGTTCGACGACTTCACGTCAGTACCGCGCAGTCAGGGTCAAGTCACTGGCCGGTCACGACCAGCCCGCCAGGGCCTCGACGGCGGGCCGTTCAACCGTCGCGGTCCGCTGCCGGGGTACGGAGCGGGCGAGGCAGGGTCGACGCCGTTGGCGATGGCGATCTCCGCGTAACTGCCGTGAACCCCGGGGTCGGGAAGTGGCACCGGCGAGCGGCCGGCCCGCGCAGATCAGCGGTCGGGCGGGGTGCCGGCGTGGCAGCCGCACCGACCTGCCGGCCCACCGGTCCGGGCGCAGCACGGGCCGGCCGGACAGGACCCTGCGCCGGTTCCAGGGGCACACCTCCGGCCTTGTGACACCCGCATTGCGATCACGTGACAGGCTCCCGGGAGGACTGGCGCGGAGCATGATCACGGCCGAAGAATCACTGCTGGTCGGTGTGCTCGTCCGATGCACAGAGAACGACTGCCGCTCGCAGGTCCCTCACCGCTCCACCAGGGCGGCGTATCCCTCGCCCTCAGAAAGTGTCAGGCCCATGCCATATCCCGGCGCACTCTTGCCGGCTCCCCGCGCCGCCGCAACCCTCGAGATCCGCTCGCCCGGGGAGGCGGGCTCGTGATCCGCCATGTGACGCGCAAGGCCGCAGGATGGCTGGTCATGATCGTCGTAGCCACCAACGTGACGTATGTACTGGCCGCCTGGTTCCTCGACCCGAGGTCCAACTACCGGGGGTTGCGGCCGGTCCGCACCGAGGAGCAGATCGATCACGCGCTGGCGCCCTACAACCTGGATCCGCGGACCCCTCTGGCGGACCGGTGGTGGCACTGGTTCAGCGACGTGCTCCTGCACTTCGACTGGGGGAAGTCCCCTGTCGGGGCGTCGGTCGACTCGGAGATCGGTTTCCGGGTCGTGGTCAGCGCCCAGCTGGTCACCGCCGCGACGCTGCTGTCCGTGGTGGCGGGTGTGGCGCTGAGCGTGTTCACCGCCTCCCGGCAGTACGGGTGGTGGGACCGGACGACCCAGCTCGTCTCCGTGTTTCTCTTCAACGTCCCGGCGGCCGTCGCGGCGCTGGCGGTCGTCTTCGCCGGGATCTGGCTGAACCAGAAGCTCGGTTGGCGCGTCCTGTACGTCGCCGGGGAGAAGTCCCCGGGCGTCAGCGGACTGTGGCCGACGGTCGCCGACCGGTTCCAGCACCTCGTCCTGCCGACGCTGAGCCTGACCCTGCTCGGCTATGTCGGTTACCACCTGACCCAGCGCTCGCTGCTGCTGGACAACATCAACTCGGACTTCGTACGCACCGCCCGCGCCACCGGCCTGACACGTGCCCAGGCGATCCGTCGGCACGCGCTACGCGCCTCACTGATCCCGACGGCGACATCCGTGGCGTTCAGCATTCCGGCGATCTTCACCGGTGCGGTGATCACCGAGACCGTCTTCGGCTGGAACGGCATGGGCCAGTACTTCGTCCAGACCATCGCCAAGAACGACGTGCACGGTGCCGTCGCCGTCGCGGCTTTCGGGGCCGGCATGACGGCGATCGGCGCGATCCTGGCCGACGTGGCAGTCGTCGTCCTCGACCCCCGAGTGCGGGTGAGGTGACGTGGCGACCACGGTGACCTCCGTGCCCGAGCCGCTCGGTCCAGGCACGCCGAAACCAGGTCCGGCGGCCCGTGCCGGCGGCGGACGGCTGTATCTGCGGCGGTTCGCCCGCAACCGGCCGGCGCTGTTCGGAATCGTCCTTCTCGTGCTGCTGGTCCTCTTCAGCGTGTGCGGTGGTTGGCTCACGCGCTTCTCCTACACCGACGTGGACTTCACCGCACTCACCCAGCCCCCCGGCGGCACGCACTACTTCGGCACCAACCAAGGGGGCAACGACGTCTACGCCGAGGCCGTCCACGGTCTTCAGCGCTCCCTTGTGATCGCCGTCAGCGTCTCGGTACTGACGATCGTGCTCGCCGCGGTGATCGGCGCGGGCGCCGCGTACTTCGGGGGCCGCGTCGAAAGGCTGACGCTGGCCGTCATCCACTTCCTGCTCGTCGTGCCGTCGTTCCTGATCCTGGCCCTGGTCTCGCACCGCCTCGCCGGGGACTGGCGGGTGCTCATCCTGGTGCTGACCGTCTTCGGCTGGATGTCGACGGCGCGGGTCATCTGGTCCGTCTCCACCTCGCTGCGCGAGCGGGACTACGTGCTGGCCGCCGAGTTCATGGGCGTGCGGCCGTGGCGGATCATCCTGCGGCACATCATCCCCAACCTCGGTTCCCTGCTCATCGTCAACCTCACCCTGGGAGTCGTCACCACCGTGCTCAGTGAAACCGCCCTGTCGTTCCTGGGCTTCGGAGTGCAGACACCCGACGTCTCACTGGGCACGATGCTCGCCGACGGATCCGGCACGATCACCACCGCACCGTGGCTGTTCGGCTACCCGGCAGCACTGGTGGTGCTGCTGACCCTGTCGATGACGCTCGTCGGTGACGGCCTGCGCGACGCGTTCGACCCCAGCTCGGCCACCGGTGCGCGTGGAGGCCGGCGATGACCGTGGCGACCCCGGGGACGGACCCGCTGGCCGGATCCGCCGCGCCGGCACCGGTGCTGTCCGTTCGCGGCCTCAGCGTGGCCTTCCCCTCGGAGGCCGGTCCGGTACAGGCCGTGCGCGAAGTGAGCTTCGACGTGCTGCCCGGACGGACGCTCGGCATCGTCGGTGAGTCGGGGTCGGGCAAATCCGCGACGGTGATGGGCGTCATGGGGCTGCTGCCGGATGCCGCCCAGGTGTCGGGCAGAGTGCTGCTGGGCGGCCGTGACCTGGTCGGGCTCGGCGACCGTGAACTGTCCGCGGTGCGCGGCAACGACATCGGCATGGTCTTCCAGGATCCGCTGTCCGCCCTGACCCCGATCTTCTCCGTCGGCAGACAGTTGTCCGACGCGCTGCGCGTGCACCAGGACCTGACACGGCGGGCCGCGTGGAACCGCGCCGTCGAGCTGCTGGACCTCGTCGGCATCGCCGAGCCGCACCGCAACGCGCGTGCCTTCCCTCACGAGTTCTCCGGGGGCATGCGACAGCGCGTGGTGATCGCTCTGGCGATGGCGAACTCGCCGTCGGTCATCGTCGCCGACGAACCGACCACCGCTCTCGACGTCACGGTGCAGGCGCAGATCCTGGACGTGCTGCGGACCGCCCAGACCGAGACGGGCGCCGGCCTCGTACTGATCACTCATGACCTGGGGGTGGTGGCCGGGTACGCCGACGACGTGGCCGTGATGTACGCGGGCCGGATCGTGGAGCAGGCCGGCGCCGGCAAGCTGTTCGCGCGGCCGACCATGCCTTACACGATCGGACTCCTCGGCGCGGTACCGCGGCCCGAGGCACGGGCGCGCGGGCAACTGGTGCCGATCGGGGGCGAACCACCGTCGCTGGTGGGGCTCTCGGCAGGATGCTCCTTCGCGAACCGCTGTCCCGCCGCCGTGGACCGCTGCCACAGCCAGGAACCACCGCTGACCGTGGTACCCGGACACGGTCAGGTCGCCTGCTGGCGCGCCCATGACATAGCCGACGGGAACCCGGCTGCGAGTTCGCTGTTCTCACCGCCCGAAGCGGCCGTCGAAGAGCACCGCCCCGACCGGCGTGCCCCCGGTGAGACCGTGCTGCGGGTCGCCGAACTGGCCAGGACGTTCCCGATCACCAAGGGAGCGCTCCTCAAACGCCGCGTCGGCACGCTGCACGCCGTCAGCGACGTCAGCTTCGAGCTGCGGGCCGGTGAGACCCTCGGGCTCGTGGGCGAGTCCGGCAGCGGCAAGACCACCACCCTGCTGGAGATCATGCGTCTGAGGCCGCCCGAGCACGGCCTGATCGAGGTCGCGGGCACCGACGTCGCCGCACCACGCTCCGCCGAACGGACACAGCAACTGCGCCGCGCGGTACAGATGGTCATGCAGGACCCCATGGGATCACTCGATCCGCGGCTCCCCGTCTTCCGGCTGCTCGCGGAACCCCTCCAGGCCGTCGGCACGGACCGGGACGCCGTCCAGATCCGCGTGAAGGAACTTCTCTCCCTCGTCGGGCTGGACGTATCGCTGGCGGACCGTTTTCCAGCGGCTCTCTCGGGCGGCCAGCGCCAGCGCGTCGCGATCGCCCGGGCCCTGGCGACCGAACCGCGGATCGTGGTCCTGGACGAACCCGTGTCCGCCCTGGACGTGTCCGTCCAGGCCGACGTCGTCAACCTGCTCACGAAGCTTCAGCACGAACTGGGCCTGGCGTACCTGATCGTGGCTCACGACCTCGCGGTGATGCGACAGGTGTCCGACCGCATCGCCGTCATGTACCTGGGACACATCGTCGAGAGCGGTGACACCGAAGACCTCTTCACACACGCCCGGCACCCGTACACCGAAGCCCTTCTGTCGGCGATCCCGGTGCCCGATCCGCAGGTGGAACGCTCTCGCGAGCACATCGTGCTCAAGGGCGAGCAGCCCAGTGCATCGCGTCTCCCGCGAGGCTGCGTCTTCGCCGACCGCTGTCCGCTGTACCCGCTGCTCGACGACGGCACACAACAGCGCTGCCGCACCGAACGGCCCCTCCTGCGGCCGGCGGCATCCGGAACCGATCACCGCCACGCCTGCCACGCACGCTGACCGGCTCCTTTCGCTTCCGCAGCGATGCCGCGGCGCGCGGCATCGCTTCACCCCACACAGAAACGGATCAACTCCCCATGCGATCGAGTATCGCCCCGGCCTCCGCGCTCACCGTCGCCCTCGCCCTCGCCCTTACGGCCACCGCCTGCAGTTCCTCCGGGGCCGACGCTCCGAACGCCGGAAAAGCAGGGAACGGCTCGACGCCGGCAGTCGCCTCGGCGAAGGTCGACTACAACCCCCAGCCGTACGACAACATCAAGGACGGAGGTACCTACACCACTGCTGGAACCTTCGACGACCAGGGCAACCCGTTCAACGCCAACGCCACCCTCACCGCGAGCCGTGTGTGGTTCTGGTACAACCCGGATGTCATCACCTACTCCCCCACGGGTGACGTGCAGTACAACCCGGACTACCTCCGTGACGTCAAGGTCACGGTGACCGGCGGCAACCAGCGGGTGATCCTCACACTCAACCCCAAGGCCACCTACAACGACGGCACCCCGATCGACTGGCGGGCCGTGAAGGCGACCTGGCAGGCCAACAACGGCTCGGACAAGGACTACAACGCGACCAACACCGAGGGCTACCGGAACATCGTCTCGGTCACCCGCGGCACCGACGACCGGCAGGCCGTCATCGACTTCAAGGGAGTCGACCCGTGGTGGTCGAGCCTGTTCACGACGTTTCTGCATCCCAAGGCCGCCACGGTCGCCAACTTCAACGACGCCTATGTAAAGAAGGCGCATCCCGAATGGGGCGCGGGTCCCTACACCGTCGGCACCTTCGACACCAAGAGCGGCAACCTCACCTTCGTCCGTAACCCGAAGTGGTGGGGCAAGAAGGGCAAACTCGACAAGCGCGTCTACGTCAACCTGGACTCCGAGGCCGCGATCAACGCCTTCAAGAACGGACAGGTCGACTATGCCGCCACGGGCAGCGCCGAGGGCTTGAAGCAGATCAGCGGCGTCAACGGAACCGAGATCCGTCGTGGCGGCAGCCCCTTCGAGTACTCGCTCTACGTCAACGCGAAGTCCACGGTGCTCAAGGACGTCGAGGTGCGCAAGGCGCTGCTGGAGAGCATCGACAGGACACAGATCGCCAAGATCCAGTTCCAGGGCCTGGACTACTCCGAGCCCCTTCCGGGCTCGGCGCTGCTCTACAGCTTCCAGAAGGGCTACTCGGACAACGTCTCATCGGTGATCAAGTACTCGCCCGACGACGCCAAGAAGACTCTCGACAAGGCCGGCTGGAAGGCCGGCGGCAACGGTGTCCGGGAAAAGAACGGCGCCCAGCTCAGGGTGGGCTACACCCTGCTCGGCGACGACCCGCTGGAGAAGGCAACGGCCAACGCGTTCGCCGCCATGCTCAAGCCGGTCGGCATCCAGGTCGACATCAAGAAGGCGGACGAAGCCGATTTCTCCAAGATCCTCAGCGATCGCGACTTCGACCTCTTCCTCTCCGGCAACCGCTCGACGGACCCCTTCGGCGCTCGCTACCTGTACCAGTTCTACGGCACCGACAGTGACTCCAACCTGACCGGCACCGGAACCCCCGAACTGGACAAGGAGATCCACGCGGCGTCCCGGATATCCGACCCCGCGAAGCAGACGGCCCAGGCCAACGCGATCGAACGCAAGGAACTCGCGCAGTACGCCTTCCTGCCGCTGTACAGCGGTCCCTCCGTCTACGGTGTCAAGAAGGGACTGGCCAACGTCGGCGCCACGATCTTCGGCACCCCGCTCCCGGAGACGGTCGGCTGGCAGAAGTGACTCTTCGTCGCCGTGGGATCGGCAAGGGTCGTGGTGAGCTGACCAGGACGCAGGTCATCCCGATCACCGACGAGGCCCTCGCCGACCGCCGACAGCGGGCACGGCGCACTGCACCGCGTCCCCACCGCGCCGCCGGCCGGCCCCGGGCCGGGGCCGGCCGGCGGCGGGAAGGCCGGGCGCCGGGCGTGCCCATGGCTCGTCGGTCAGCCAGGCGCATCCGCCCGCTCGTGGTCACCGAGGCTGGTAGGCGGTGGCCAGCACGGAGACGGTGACCTGATCGGGCAGGACGCCGTCATCGTTCAGGTCTGCGCGGTTCACATGGCGTGCGCTCGGCGTCATCGCCACCAGGTCCAGGGCATCCAGCCTGGTCAGGGGCGCGGAGTACTCCAGCTCTTCAGTGAAGACGGCCGCGAAGAAGGGGTTCAGTGCCCGGTGCAGGCGCTCTTCCTTGGCCGGGTCGATCGTGACCATCGCCGGCACCTGGCCACGTAGTTCGGCCAGGTGACGCAGGGTGGGCCGGACCACGATCAGCCGGCCGGTCGGGCGCAGTACGCGGTGGAACTCGGCCGGGTTGCGCGGGGCGAACACGTCCAGTACGACGTCGGCCGCCCTGTCGGCCAGTGGGAAGGGACGGAAGGCGTCCCAGGCCGCCGCGGCGGCTCGGCCGTGGGCGCGGGCTGCCGAGCGCAGCGCGCGCACCGAAGTGTCCAGCCCCAGACCACGGGCGCCGGGCAGTCGGTCGAGTACGCCGGCCAGGTAGTAGCCCGTGCCGCATCCCACGTCCACGACCGTGGTCTGCTCCGACGCGGCGTCGGCCGCCAGGCGGGCCCCGACTTCACGGACGGGCGCGTAGGTACCGGTGGACAGGAACCGCTCCCGGGCCCGGACCATGGCTGTGTCGTCGCCGCTGGTGGCGCGGGTGCCCGTCAACAGGCCGGCGTAGCCGTGGCGGGCGATGTCGAAGGTGTGGCCTGCCGGACAGCGCAGGGCGCCGCGGCCAGGGTGCAGGCGGCGCGTACGGCACGTCGGGCAGCGCAGCAGGTCGAGGAACAGATCGAGGGCAGGGGGAAGCGACACGGGCACGAGGCACTCCAGGCAAGGGGTGAAGGGAAGGGACCGTGCCTGCACGCGCGCTCAGAGCGTCACTGCCTCAGGAGGAAACGGGCAGCGTGGGACGTGATGCACGGAGCAGGCACACCGGGGAGGGCGACGCCGTCCGGCATCACCCTCAGCGCCTTCCGGTCACAGGAAGCAGCAGTGCGGGGTGCTCATGAATGCCACGGCATGAGTCTACGAGCGATGCCCGACAGGAGGGAGGCACGGCATAGTCTGGTGGGCAGTTGCGTGGTCCGGGACTGTCGGGGTGCGAGATGGAGGAGGGGGAAGACTGTGCTGCATCTGATCGACCGCAGCGAGGACCTGGTGGTCGCCGCACTTCCACAAGACGTCGATTTCTGCACCAGCGCCGACGTCCGCGCTGCGGGTGAGCGCCTGCTGACCGGCGACTGCCGCTACCTGGTCCTGGACAGCTCATCGGTCACCAGCCTCGACTCCAGCGGCATCACGGTCCTGCTGACTTTCTGGCAGCGTCTGCGGGAGGCCGGGGGCGCCTTGTTCGTGGCCGTACCGGATGAGCACCTGCGGTGGCGGCTGGGCCTCTTGGGTCTGGACACCGTCCTGGTCATCACGGCGACGCTCGATGAAGCCGTCACCCAGGCCCGCCGGCTCCGCGACGGCACCCGTCCCTTCCGCTCCGTGCACCAGCCCGAAAGCGCCTGATCCACCGGGCCAGGCCCATCCGTCGGCCGCGGCGACACTGCGACCTCACGCTGCCCGACATCGAGGCCCCCGGACTCAACGGGCTCGCGAGTCGTGTGGCGGCATCGGCATCCCGACCCCGGCCGGGTCGTCACCCTCCCTGCCGGCGGGCCGGCTCCCATGGACGACTTCTTGGGACATGTCGAAGCAGTCTGTTGTCACAGGCTAGGCATCCGACTTGTCACATTTGCTCACCTGGCATTCTTTCTGTCACCAGAAGCGAAGATCGGGAGCGTGGCGGCTCGCCATGACGGTTCTATGGTCATGGCCGCTACGCGCGCGGGTTGGAGTAGAGGCCCTCACTGGCCCAGGCCCGGAATCGTCGGGTCGCAGAAGACAGGTGACGGACAATGCGAGATGAGGCCGCCAAGCGGGTCGAGCTGGTCTTCTCCCTCTTCGACACCAACGGCAACGGAGTCATCGACTCCGACGACTTCGATCTGATGACGAGCCGTGTCCTGAAAGCGGCGGCCGCTTCGGACGACGACGCCAAGACCGCCATCCAGGCCGCTTTCCGCCGCTACTGGACAACGCTGGCCACTGAACTGGACGCCAACGGCGACGGTGTGATCACCGTGGACGAGTTCCGTCCGTTCGCGCTTGACCCTGAGCGTTTCGGCCCCACGATCGCCGGGTTCGCCGAGGCCCTCTCCGCACTCGGCGACCCCGACGGGGACGGCCTGATCGAGCGCCCCCTCTTCGTATCGCTGATGACGGCGATCGGCTTCGAAGAGGCGAACATCCACGCCCTCTTCGACGCCTTCGGTCCGGACACCGAGGACCGCATCACCGTGGCTACGTGGGAGACCGGCATCAAGGACTACTACGCGCCGGACATGGCCGGTATCCCAGGCGACCAGCTGGTAACCGCCCGGGCCGCCTGACCCGGTCCGTCAGCGGCCGCCCCGCCCGTGGGCCGCACCGCCAGACGTGGCTGCCATGGCCGAACTGCCAGCTCGATCGGGACGCGTCCCACCGAGCGGGGCCCGCGGCCGGGCCCCGCCGCAAGCCTCCGGGCGGACGTCGTCGTGAGCGGTGCGAGTGTCAGGGCGAGGGTTTGTGCGCGAACACCCACCGGTTGCCCTCCAGCGCGTCGTTGGGCTCGGGCAGGGGGCCACGTCGGTGCCGGCGGCTGAAGTGGAAGGGCGTGTGGATCGAGGTGGACCAGCCCTTGGCCGTCAGCTCCCCCGCGGAATCGGGCCGGGGCCCCTTGTCGAAGAGGTGGAGCAGGTCGATGCCGATCTGTTCACGCGTCGCCGTGTAGATCGGGCTGTCGCGGTACGCCTGCAGGTCCTTTTCCAGCTTGGCCTCGAAGGCCAGCGCGCTGCCTTCGGTGGTCAGCCGGTCCACCGTGTCGATGAGGTACCTCTCGACGGGGCTCGGCAGGTAGAAGAGGAGACCCTCGGCCAGCCAGACGCTCGGTGCGGCCGGGTCGAAGCCGGCGCTGGTCAGCGCGGCCACCCAGTCGGCGCGCAGGTCGACCGGCACGGGGACGCGCTTCACCTTCGGGGTGGCTGTCAGGTCCGTGAGCACCTGGTGCTTGAACGCCAGCACGCCCGCCCGGTCGATCTCGAAGACGACGCAGTCGGAGGGCCAGTCGAGCCGGAAGGCACGAGTGTCCAACCCGGCGCCCAGCAGGACGACCTGGCGGGCGCTCGCACGGAGCGAGCTGAGGAGGAAGTCGTCGAGGACCCGGGTCCTCAGGCCGAAGTAGCGGGCGAACCGCCCCCACAGCGGGTTGGCGTCCCCGTCCGGCACCTGTTCGATGCGCACCGGCCAGTCCGCGCACGCCGGGGCGGCGCGCACGAAGTGTTCCGCGTAGGCGTCCTGGGCCAGGCTGTCGTGGCGGTGGGTCTCGATCGCCCGGGCCGCGGCGACCAGGAGGGCGGTCAGACCCACGCCCGCGTCCACACCTTCCACGTCCGTGTGCTGCGGCGCCGTGCCGGCCATGTCTCCTCCGTCGGCGGGAGTGGTGACTACGGGGTGTCTGCTTGTCGGATGCGGTGGGTCCGCGGTGCTGTATGCCTCGCTCATCGGCTTCTTCGCTCCGGGAGAAGGACGGGTTTGACCACGCGGCCCGCGTCGCAGTCGCGTTCGGCCTCGTTGACGTCGGCCAGTGGGTAGGTGCGGATCAGCTGGTCGAAGGGGAACCGCCCGGCCTGCCATAGCCCGGTCAATCGGGGTATCAGCAGTCCAGGCAGGGCGTCCCCTTCGCAGATGTGGCGGATGCTGCGGCCTCGGTCCACAGTGCCCGGTTCGAGCGGCAGCGCGGTGTGGAGCCGTGCCACCAGGCCGAGGCTGCCGGTGGGGCGCAGTGCCCGGAGCGCGTCGTTGATGAGCGGCGGCGAGGCCGTGGTGTCCAGCGCGTACTGCACGCCGCCCTCGGTGAGGCGGCGGATCTGCTCGGGCAGTCCGGCCGTTGCCGCGGGCAGCGGGATCGCGCCGAACCGTTCGGCCAGGGACAGCCGTTGGGGGTGCCGGTCGACGGCCACGGTCAGCGCGCCGGCGGCGGTGGCCGCCATCACGGCGGCCAGGCCCACGGCTCCCGCGCCGAAGACCGCCAGGGTGTCGCCGGGACCGATGCCGAAGGTGTTCAGCACGGCTCCGGCGCCGGTGAGGAAGCCGCAGCCTAGGGGCCCGAGCAGTTCGAGGGGCAGGCCGGGGTCGACCCGGACGGCGTTGCGTGCCGGGACTAGCGCGTACTCGGCGAACGAGGACTGGCCGAACCAGCGGGGGGCCAGCGCTTCCCCGGTCGCGTCGGTGAGCCGCGGCGCGTCCTCCTTGCGTCCTCCGAAGAGGTTGAGGGAGGCGAAGGAGTCGCAGTAGGCGGGGGCAGCGCCGAGACAGGCCCGGCAGTGCCCGCAGGAGTCGAAGCTCAGCACAACGTGGTCACCGACGCCGATCGCGCCGTCCGAGCCGTCGCCGGACGCCACCACGACCCCGGCCCCCTCGTGGCCGAGCACCGCCGGCAGCGGGCTGCGGCCGGCCGATCGCCGGACCGCGAGATCGGTCCGGCACATCCCGCAGCCCGCGATCTCGACCAGGATTTCACCGGCGGCGGGCTCTGTGCGCAGGGTCACCTCCTCGACCGTGAACGGGTCCTCGTACGAGCGCAGTACAGCCGCCTGCCACCTCATCGTCATGCCTCCTGCGGACGGTGGACCACGTACGGCCGGAGGTTGCCGTAGAGCCCCCACGGTCCGCCTGCGACGCCGACACCGCTGTTCTTGACACCTGCGAAGGGTTGGGCGAGGGACAGTTCGGCATGGTGATTGATCCAGGCCGTGCCGCATTCGAGCCGGTCGGCCACGGCCTCGGCCCGGTCGAGATCGGTGCCCCACACAGAGCCGCCCAGCCCGAAGTCGGTGCCGTTGGCCGCCTCCACGGCTTCGTCGAGGTCCCGGTACGGCAGCACCGGCAGGACCGGTCCGAACTGTTCCCCGGTCACCACCGGGTCGTCGGGAGGGACGTCGGTGAGGATAGTGGGGGCGAAGAAGTGGCCGGGTCCGTCGAGCCGGTGGCCGCCGGCCGCCGCCCGGGCGCCGGCTGCCAGGGCCTGACGGGTGACGCGCTCGACGCGGGCCAGCTGGGGAGCGTTGTTGACCGGCCCGAGCCGGGTGTCCGGGTCGAGTCCGGGTCCGACGACGACGGTCTTCGCCCGGTGGGCGAGGGCCTCGACGACCTCGGCGTGGAGCCGGGCCGGCGCGTAGACGCGTTTGACGGCCATGCAGACCTGCCCGCAGTTGCGGAAGGCGGCCCAGAACAGCCGGTCCGCGATGCTGTCCACGTCGACGTCGTCCAGGAGGACGGCCGCGTCGTTGCCGCCCAGTTCCAGGGTGACCCGGGCGAGCGAGGACGCCGCCGCTGCGGCGACGGCCCGCCCGGTCGGCACCGAGCCGGTGAAGGTGACGTGGTGGATTCCCGGATGCGAGACGAGGCGGGCACCGAGGGGTTCACGGCCGGTGACCACGGTCAGGACGTCCTCGGGCAAGGCCGTGGCGAGGACGGAACCGAGCAGCCGGGTGGCGAGCGGGGTGTACGGGGACGGTTTGAGGACGACGGTGTTGCCGGCCGCGAGTGCGGGTGCGAACTTCGCCGCCGCGAGCTGGAGCGGGAAGTTCCACGGCACGATCGCGCCGACGGGCCCGAGGGGACGCCAGCGGATCTCGCTGCGCACGGACCGGCCGTCGTCGATCCGGCGGGTGCGGGGGGCCAGGCCGGCGAAGTAGCGCAGCCGGGCCGCCGTACGGGCGACCTCGGCGTACGACTCGGCCAGAGGCTTGCCCTGTTCCCGGGTGAGCAACGGAGCGAGGTCGTCCCCGGCCGCCTCCACGGCGTCGGCGGCGGCGCGCAGCCCGGTGGCGCGGGCGGCCGGATCGGCGCGCCATCCGGCCCAGGCACGCCGGGCCCGGTCGACCACGGCGTCCAGCTCGTCCGGCTGCTGGTCGGGGGCCTCGTCGAAGGGCGCCCCGGTGGCCGGGTCGACGACGGCGAGGCGCTCGGCACGGTGTCCGGGGGTGCGGTCGGCTTGGGGTGTCAGCATCCCGGTGGTCAGCTCACGGCCGGGACGCCGGCGGTGTGTTCCTGGGCCTGCCGGTCCATCTCCGCTCGGAAGGCGGCGACCAGATGCGGCCGGATCCTTCCGGCGTTGCGGTCACCGCCCTCACAGACCGCTCCCCGTACGCCCACGATGTCCGTACCGATGCGGGTCAGCGGGCCGAGGTCGGCCTGGGTGACACTGCCCGCGAGGGCCGCGAGGCGACCGGATGCGTGGGTCAGCCGGACGAACTCGGCGCACACGTCCGGCGGAACGTGGTCGAACAGCCGGGTCCCGTCCTTGACGGCGGTGTCGAGCATGGCCGCGTCGGCGCCGGAGCGGGCGGCGATGTCGGGCACGGCGAGCGGATTGACGCAGCCGATCCGGTGGGCGTCGGCATAGCCCGAGGCGACGACGAGCGCGTCCGGGCGGTGATCCTTCACCGCCCGGACGACCGCGCGCATGACCTCGATGCCCTGGTCGGGCGTCGTACATCCATAGAGGCCGACCTTGATGTAGGTAGCCCCGGAGACGACCGCGCCGAGCGCGGCCTGAGCCACTGTGCCGGGCTTGTACGGGACATCCCCCACGGTCGCGGACACCGGCTTGTCCGCCGGGACCGCGTCGCGGATCTCCCTGATGACCCAGGGGAAGTTCGCGCCGAGAGAGCCCTCATCAGGCTTCTTGACGTCGACGATGTCGAGATGCTCCGCCGCCTTCACGCAATCGAGAGCCTCCTCGACACCGTCCGGGGAGATGAGAAGCAACACCCTGACCTCCTTCACCGCAAGCCCGCCCGTCCGAGGGACGGGGACCGCGGATCACCTGGCTCGTGTGTGGTGCGCTCATCATTTCCGTCACCCTGGGGAACCGGTAGGGCGCACACAGTGCCCATAAGGTGTTCGGGCCACATGCAGTGCGCCGTACATACTGGACGTAATCGCGCCACAGGCGACGATTTGCCCGGTCGGTGAAAACCTGCCTGGTGGGTATCGAGCGCCCGCGCAACAGCGGTCGGCAGCCAAGCAGTGGAACTGGGGCCTCGCGGGACTCCACTGACTGCGGCTCCACAGGACGGTCGAGAAGAGGCATGTGTCCCTGAACGCGATCGTTGGCGCTCCGGGCCAAGTGGGTGCTCAGATCCGTTGCCCGCGGGTCAGCCACCGTGGAGGGCCCACTCGCCAAGGCCGCCGTAGATGTGCGCTTCGAGGCATTGCGGGGCGTCAAGGCCCACGGCCTCACCCCGGTACACGGCGATGAGGGAGTCCTCGCCCCGCCACGCGGTCCCGATGAACCGCTGTGCCCTGCGGCTCAGGCCGGCAGGCGCGACCGGGACGGGCGATACGGGCTGGTAAGCCATTACTTCTGCACGCCGTCACCAGCGTGGAGCACGACCGACGCAACTTCCCGCACGCGCTCCAGGCTGATCCCTGTGTGCTGCTCGACGGCGAGGGGTGGTCGGTGGGCTCCAGCTCGACGAAGGGGCGCTCGCCGACCGGACGGGTATGGACGTGCGTCTTCAGGTTGAGCGTCGTCGTCGGGTACACCGGAAGATCGGGCTGACCTGGCCCAGACACGTCAGTTGCGGTGCTTGGCGTCAGAACGGTTGCGCCGGCCGGTCCGCATCCGGCTCCGCCACCCGGACACAGCGCATCCGGACGCCGTCGCTGTAGACCGCCCACATGCTCCTCGCCCACGGCATCGAGACACGCCCGGCTCGTACAGCGGACAGTACCCGAGTCGGTCGGGGAGCGAGTCACCGTCGTGCATCGGCCTGTGCGCGGGCGCGTTGGATGTCGGGGACGTGCCTCTCGGCCCATTCCCGGACGGCACGCAGGGGTGTCAGCAGTGACCGCCCGAGGTCGGTGAGGGCGTACTCGACATGCGGGGGATGCGCGGGGATCTCCGTTCGAGAGATCAGACCGTCGTACTCCATCGCGCGAAGCGTCTCGGTGAGCGCCTTCGATGTGATCCCACGGATGTGCGCCTTGAGCTCCGTGAACCGCATCGGCCTGTCATCCAGCGCGTTCACGACGAACACCGTCCAGCGCGCCCCGATCCGGTGCAGAACGGTGCGGCTGGGGCAGGTCGCGGCCATGACGTTGTACGAGTCACCCATGCACGGCTCCCGGTAGCGTTGAGGATACCGGTATAAAATCTATACCGTCCGGGCTGTGACTCTTCCCGATCGCACGATCCGTCCCTCCATAGCCCTGCACCGCCGCTTCGTCGCAGCGATCGCCATCGACTCGATCGGCACGGGTGTCTTCGTCCCCGTCTCCCTGCTGTACTTCCTGGCCACGACGTCGCTGACGCTGGTGCAGGTGGGCGCGGCGCTGACGACGGCCGGGCTACTGGCGCTCCCGGTAGGCCCGTTGTGCGGAGGACTGGTCGACCGGTACGGCACCAAGCCGCTGCTGCAGGCGGCGAACCTGGCCCAGGCCCTCGGCTTCGCCGGGTATCTCGTCGTGGGCCAGACATGGCAGATCGCCGTCTGCGCCTGGCTCAACAGTGCCGGGCGGGCGGTGTTCTTCGGATGCTACGGCGCGACCGTCACGGCGCTGGCCGGGCCCGGCCAGCGCGAGCGCTGGTTCGGTCTGCTGGGGTCGGTACGAAACATCGGCTACGCACTCGGCGGCCTCCTCACCGCCGTCGCCGTGAGCTTCGGTACGCACGGCGTCTACACCGCGATCGTGGTCGTCAACGCCTTGTCCTATCTGGCGGCCTTCGTTCTGACGCGGGCGGTGCCGAACCTGCGTCCCGAGGAGGGTCAGGACGCTGCCGGAGGCTGGGGACGTGTCCTCCGGGACCTGCGGTACCTGTCGGTGGTCGCGCACCAACTGTGCTTCGCGATCTCCTTGTTCGCCCTCAACATCGCGATACCGGTCTACGCCGTGGACGTGCTGGGGCTGCCCGGCTGGACTGCCGGCGCTGTCTTCACGCTCAACACCCTGATGGTCGGCTTCGGCCAAGGTGTCGTCGTGGGGTGGCTCAGCGGGCGGATCCGCAGCCGCGTCCTCGTCGCCGGACACGTCTGCTTCGCGACCGGCTACCTCCTGTTCCTCACCGCCGGCCGCGTGGCCGCGCTCGCCCCGGCGGTCGGTATCGTGCTGGTCGGTGCCATCAGCTACACCTTCGGTGAGATACTCGGCGGCCCCGTCACGTCCACCATCGCCGCGGAGAGCGCCCCTGACGCCCTGCGCGGCCGGTACCTGGCCCTCAACCAGCTCGCCATCAGTGCCGCGGGAGCGCTCGCTCCGGCCGCCCTCTCCGGGTTGCTGTCCACGGGGGCAGCCACGATCTGGCTGACCCTGGTCGGCGTCAGCGTCCTCGGAGCCGCGCTCGCCACCACGATCGGCACAGTGGTGCCGGCGGCGCGGAGCCACATCGGGGGTGTCCAGGGTCCGTCTCTCCGGTCATGATCGGAGCCAGACGACGACGGCCGCGAAGGACACGGTGCCGAGGAAGACGTGCCCTTGCTTGTCATAACGGGTCGTCACGGCGCGGAACCCCTTGAGCTTGTTGAGTGACCGCTCGACGACGTTGCGCTTTTTGTATCGCCTTTCGCCGAAGCCGGAAGGCCGGCTGCTATGCGAACCAAGGCGCGCAAACAGCCGCACTTCATCCACCCCGCGGACGGCCGGGTGATGGCGCTGGCCGGGCTGTACGAGTACTGGCGCGATCCGGCCGTCGCCCCAGTCGACGACCCGGCTGCCTGGCTGACGACCTGCACCATCATCACCACCGAGGCCACCGACGCGACCGGCCGTGTGCACCCGCGCATGCCCCTCGCCCTCACCGAGGACCACTACCAGGCCTGGCTCGACCCCGCGCATCAGGACTCGGACGAACTGCGGGCTCTCCTCGGCCTGCCGAGGGAGAGGCGAGGACGAGTCCGCGGACGTCGGCGGCGCCGGAGCCCGGAGCAGGAGCGGTCGGCTCACCGGTTCCAGCCTGCCGTGGCCGGCGGTCTTCCGCGATCCTGTCTACTCCGGTGCCGGTCCACATGGGGCCGGCTCATGGAGCCGCCTGGCTGTCCAGCGCAATGGTCGAGGATGGAGTCATGACAGGGGAAGCGAGCGAGATCACTCTGAGTAAGCAAGATCTTCGTGAGGTCACCGCGTTCGCTGCAGCGTGCGCTGAAGTGGTGCTCCAGGTGTTCGAGAACGACCAGCCAGACGACTTGCGGCCACGAGACGCAATCGGCGCCGCATGGGAGTTCGCTCGAGGTGGTGAGCGAGGGAAGGCTCTGCGAGACAAAGCGTGGGCGGCGCTCCAGGCAGCCAAGAGCGCGGACACCGCGGCTGCGCGCGAGGCGGCTCGGGCAGCGATGTCTGCGGCAGCCGCCGGCTATTTGCATCCGCTGGCCAAGGCCACACAGGTCAAGCACATTCTCGGCGCTGGCGCTTACGCGGCCAGAGCGGCCGAACTCGTCGCCGGCGACGACCGGAGCGTTGGTGCCGAGCACCTTGAGCAGACGCTGCGTCGTGCAACACCGGTCGTCGTTGACGTGCTCAAACGCTTCCCAACGGCGCCGAGTGGCGGCGGACGGGTAGGGGAGTTGATCCGCATTCTGGACGCTGACCTTCGTTCACTCATCCTCGCGGGTCAGCAGGGCCCGGCGGACCTCGCCCCAACAGTCCTCGGTGCGCCGGACCCCGTCCCGTTCGATCTCCGCCCCGTCGGCGTCGACATCACCGCACCACAGTAGGGTGGCGCGGCCGTGCCGGGCGGTGCGGTGCGGTGGCGCACGATGTCGGCGTGGGACGCTCCACGATCTCCAGCACCCGGTCCACCACGACCGATCACCGCACCCGCTCACGCGCCCTACCGGTGCATGTACCGCTTGACGCCGGGCGCGGCCTGGTCGGCGTGTCCGGCCGGCGTCCGGGTCGTTGTGCTGGCATTGCGCGCATGAGGCGCTCTACGGCACGCGCGCTCGAGGGCCCTGCTGCCCACCCGGCGCGGGCCCTCGCCTCCCCTATGGCGTTTCGGAGCTGCGGTCACGCGGCGCTCCACTGATGGGGCCGGCCCCGCGCCACTCCGCTCAGCGCGGATCGTCCAGCACCCTGTCCGGGTCAGCTACTCCAGCCGCTTCCGGTGAGACGGCCAGGGCGTGGTCGGGGTGCGACGGGCCCAGGATCTCGTCCCGGCCGTGCCCGTGCAGGGTGACCCGGCGGCCGCCGGACTGCGACGGCCGGTGCACTGTCCACGCCCCCAGGCTCGCCCGCACCGCGGTGCCCTGGCCGGCCCTCGACGTCGTACGGGCAGCGGCGAACCAGCGTCCGTCGCCTGCGACGACGGGTGGGCTCAGGGGCGGGGCACCAGCACCTCCAGGGCGCCGGTCCGGGTGTCGTAGCTGCGCAGGGTGGTGAGCCGGAGCGACAGCGGCGGTGCCGGCAGCAGCTCGGAAACCCGCCGGTCGGCGAAGGCACCAGTCCGTCGGGTCCGGCCGAGGGTGATGTGCGGGCTCCAGCGCCCGGGTTCGTGCAGGGGGTTGAGGGTCTCGGGCGGACTGTCGGAGGCCACCGCGTCCCACACCCGGCGGTGGAACCCGGCCAGCGCGGAGTCGAGGTCCAGCGCCCAGGCCAGAACCGAGGTGGGCCGCTCGAAGCGGACCACGCCGGTGCACCGCACCGGCAGCGGCAGGGTGGCGGCCGCTTCGGCGAGTTCCCAGCGGATCGCAGCGGTGAGTTCCGGGCAGGCGGCCAGTGTGAGGTGGGGGCTGTTGGTCGGTGAGCGGTGGCGTGCCTGACTGGGCAGCCCCGCGTCCGCCAGTCGCCGCCAGGCCGTCCTGACCGCCAGATCCGCCGCCTCGTCCAACAGGAGCTCGACCGTGCGCACCGCCGCAGCCTACCGGCGATCGCCCGCGGTTCCATCGCCGGCCGGCCCGTCGGCCCGGGGGCTGGTCGGCCGCCTGGTGCCCGCCGTCCCTGCTCCGGCCCGTGCGAGGTGCCGGACGAGGGCGCGGGCGACCTCGCGCGCGGCGGGCGCCGCCCAGCGCCGGCGGTGCCGGGCCAGTCGTACGGGTACGTCGGGCAGGGGAGGGCCGTCGAGGGCGATCCCGCGCAGCCGTCCGTCGCGCAGGTGCTCGGCGACGGTCGTCGCGGGCAGCAGGGTCAGGCCCAGGCCCGCCGCGGCGCAGGAGCGGGCCGCGTCCACGCTGCCGAACCGGGTGATGCGCGGGTTCGCGCCGGGCGCGGCGTGCAGCCGCTGTTCGAAGGCGTCGCTGTAAGCGCAGCCCTCCTCGAGGAGGAAGAAGTGCTCGGCTGCCAGATCGCCCCAGGCCGCGGGGCGGTCACGGCCTGCCAGCGGGTGGCCGGGGGCGGCGACGAGGGTGAGGGCCTCGCGGGCGACCGGTTCGGTGGCGATCTCGGGGGACTCGGCGTCCTCGGTCATCAGCAGCGCCAGGTCGAGGTGGCCGGAGCGCAGCCCTTGTACGCACTCCTCGGTGCCGGCCGCGCGCAGGTCGACGTCCACGTCGGGGTGTTCGGTGCGCAGAGCGGCGATCACGGCCGGCAGCCGGGTGGCGCACAGCGATTCCGGTGTGCCGACCACCACCCGGCCCGCGACGGGCCCGTCCTCGCCGGCCGCGGAGCGCAGTCGGGCCACGGCGTCGAGCACCTCCTCGGCCTCCGCGAGGAGCCGTCGGCCGGCCTCGGTGAGGGGGGCGCCGGTGGGCAGCCGGTCGAACAGCGGCACGCCGAGGTCGCGTTCGAGGGTGCGGATGTGCACGGTGACCGTTGACTGCGCGAGGTGGAGTTCGGTCGCGGCGGCGGTGAAGCTGCCGGCGCGGGCAAGCGTGGTGAAGGTCGTCAGCAGTCGCGTGTCCACCCGCACAGCCTATGCGGAAAGCCGATGGAACGCATCACAATCCATCGTTGGACGCGATAGGGCCAGGGGTGCCAGGGTTTGCCCATGACCAACGACACGACCTCCGCCGTCGGCGACAGCGCGACCACCGCCCCGGCCCACGGCGGCGCGGCCCCCGAGATCCTGCGCTACTCCGCGTTCACCCGCACCCCGGACGGCGGCAACCCCGCCGGGGTCGTGCTCGACGCCTCCGGACTGGACGCGGCGGCCATGCTCGCCGTCGCCGCCGAGGTGGGTTACTCGGAGACCGCCTTCGTCACCGCCGCCGATCAGGACGCCCGGCGCTTCACGGTGCGCTACTTCAGCCCGTTGGCGGAGGTGGCCTTCTGCGGGCACGCGACGGTGGCCCTGGCCGTCGCCCTCGCCGACCGGCTGGGCCCCGGCGACCTCGCCCTGGACACCCCGGCGGGCGCCATCGCGGTGACGACCGCCACCGACGGCGCGGGGGTGGTGCAGGCGACGCTCACCAGCGTGCCGACCCGGTCCCGCCCGGCGCTCGCCGGCGAGCTGGCGGCCGCCCTCACGGCCCTCGGCTGGAGCGCGTCGGACCTCGACCCCGCGCTGCCGCCGCACGTCGCCTTCGGCGGCAACGACCACCTGGTGCTGGCTGCGGCCTCCCGCGAGCGGCTGGCCGCGCTCGACTACGACTTCGACGCGCTCGCCGAGGTCATGCGCCGGTACGGCTGGACCACCGTCGACCTGGTGTGGCGCGAGTCGCCGCGCCGTTTCCACGCCCGCAACCCGTTCCCCGTCGGCGGTGTCGTGGAGGACCCGGCGACGGGCGCGGCGGCGGCCGCGTTCGGCGGCTACCTGCGCTCCCTCGGGCTGGTCACCGAGCCTGCGGACATCGCGGTGCGGCAGGGCGAGGACATGGGCCGCCCGAGCGACCTCGTCATCGGTGTGACGCCCGAGGACGCCCGCGTACGGGTCACCGGCACGGCCGTGCTTCTCCCCCGCTGACGGCCCGTCGGCGGTGCGTCGTGCCGGGTCGGCCTCCACGATGGCTGCCGGGCGCACGGTCGTGGAGTCGACCGACACGTCCCAGGCGGTCTCGCCCACCGCATCGGCCATGGCCTGCACATGCTGCGGCAAGCTTCCCCAGGGGGGTCCGCACCTGACCGCGCCTTTGCACCTTGGTCGTCCACAGCGAGCACCTCCGCTCGGCAGTCGGGCCCCCCGGACGTGTCTTAGGCGGCATTCACCGCCCAGGGGCGCGGGCGGGGCCACGGCGGCCGGGCTTGCACAGCCACGGGCCGATCACGACGCGCTCGTCGCCCGCCTCGATCCACGACCGGGCACCTGCGGATGCCGTACGACTACGTTGCGGGCGAAGTGAGGTCGGCCGGCGCAGGCGCCTGGTTTCCGGTCGGGCGGTGGCCGGCCGGGCGATGCCCGTGCCGGGCCGCTGCTCGTGCAGTCGCTGTCCGCATACGGCGCCTGGGCCCTCCAGCGATGTGCGGCCGGGGCTCCGTACAGCTCCCTGCCAGGATCGGTGAACCGGTCGTCGGCCGGCTCGGGCAGCTTCCGCGGGCGTGCCGAGGCCGGGGCGGCCGCCGACGCCCCCTCGACCACTCAGTCGCTGTCGGCGGGCGGTCGAGGTGGTCAGCGCAGTTTGCGGTAGGTCGCGCGGAGGTCCTGGATCCAGGCCTCGGGGTTCTCGTACGGGCCGAAGTGGCCGCCCTTCGCATGGACGTTCACGTCACGTATGTCGGCGTAGAACTGCCCGCCGCCCGCCTCGAAGACCGCGATGCGCTCCTCGCGGGTCTGCGCTCCGGGTGAGGGGTCGCCCAGGAGGAACGTGAAGCCGGCCGGCGCCCGGACGTACGGGGTCTCGTCGTGGACCGGCTCGGGCGGATACAGACTGGCGTTGCGGTAGGCGCGGATCGAGGAGCCGATCGCCTGGTTGACCCAGAAGATCGTGGCGAAGGTGAGGATGTCGTCGGCCGGCCATTCCTCCTCGAAGTCGGCGTTGCGGTCGCTCCAGGTCCGCCATCGCTTGAGGATCCAGGCCAGCAGACCGGCCGGGGAGTCGTTGAGCCCGTGGGTGAGGGTCTGCCCGTCGAGCAGGTGAGCCGTGACGTGTGAGACGTACACGTTGTTGCGGCGGATGAGCCGGGACCGGTCAGGTTCCGGCGTGCCCGGGGCCGGCTGGCCGCCCGACAGGTCCCAGAAGCGGTCGCCCTGGAACATCGCGGGCGGCATCTCGTTGCCCAGGTGGATGCCGTGGAGCGAGTCGGCGTACTTGTGGCCGAGCCGGGCCCCCACGAGGGCGCCGTAGTCGGCGGCGCCGACGCCGTATCGGTCGTAGCCGAGCACTTCGGTCATCAGGGTCTGGAAGCGGTCCGCCATAGTGGCGTAGTTCTCCCGGGGGCTGGCCAGCGGCGTGGAGAAGCCGAAGCCGGGTAGTGAGGGGATCACCACGTCGAAGGCGTCGGCGGCGTCACCGCCGTGTGCGGCCGGGTCGGCGAGCGGACCGATGACCTTGTGCCAGTGGTGGTGGGTCCAGGGCCAGCCGTGCAGGAGGAGCAGCGGGATCGGCGCCGGTCCCTTGCCGCGCTCGTGGACGAAGTGCACCGGTGTGCCTGCGACGTCCAGGCGATGCTGGTTGACGGTATTGAGTCGGGCCTCCGCCGCGCGCCAGTCGAAGCCGTCGGCCCAGTACTCCACGAGCGGCCGGAGGACGGCCGTGCTCAGGCCGTAGATCTCGTCGTCGTTCTCCGGGTCGGGTGCGAAGCGGGTGGCCTTCAGGCGAGTGCGCAGGTCGTTAAGGACCTCCTGGTCGACGTCGATGGTGAAGCGGTCGAGGGATGGGCGGGATGCGGTACTGCTCACAGGGCTGCTGCTTTCGGGTTCAGTAGGTGAGGTCCATGCGCAGACGCGTCAGCACCAGTTCGGTGATCTTCCACTCACCGTCCGCCTTGGTGAACTGGACGCGGTAGTGGCCGAATCCGTGCATCTCGGTGAACTGGGCGTTCCCGTTCTCGTCGGTGCGTGCGGGCCGTTCGATCAGGTCTTCCATCGCCCAGACGCCACGGGCGGAGACCGCGGACTCGATGTCGATCTCGTCGGAGAACAGGTGGTGGACGACGACGGCCCCGGGTCCGACACTCGTGGGGATCGAGGAGGCGATCTCCTGCCTTCCACGCATGTGCCGTGCGACGGTTCCGTCGGCGTTGTGCGGCGTGAAGGTGCCCTGGGGTGTGAACAGGGCGGCGAGTTCGTCCCACCGCTGGTGGTCCGCGTTGTACACGTAGCGCGCCATCAGCCGGCGCAACTCCTCGATGATGCGAAGGCGTTCGATGTCATCCATGAGTGACGCTTCCGTTCGTTCACGTCGTCGGCGACTGCCGGGAGCACTCATGCTGCTCCGAAAAAATTGGACCGGCGAGTTCAGAAGCAGAGCCCCGCCGGGTTACACCACGAGCGGGCCCCGCGCCGTCGACGACCTCGTCACGGATGCCCCTGCGGCCGGCTACGCGGGCATGACCCTGCACGGCGGATCCACGACCAGGTCGCGAACGGGCCGCCGGACCAGCGGCAGGCGTTGACGCCCGGACACGCCGAGCACCCACCCCCACAGTTACATGTTAAGGCTACCTGTTCAGTTTGCCTGTAGTATCGATGCCATGAGGATACGTAAAGCACCATCGGCCCGTCATGCGGCCGACAAGACGGGCGGGCAGCCGTCTGAACAGCGTGAGGCGCCGGCCCCAGGCTGGCGGTTCACTCTCCCCCTCATGCTCGGGTCGTCCCTGAACCCGATCAACAGTTCGATCATCGCTACGACGCTGATCGCCATCGGACACACCTTCCACGCCGGAGCGGCTTCCACCATCTGGCTGGTCTCCGCCCTCTACCTGGCCAGCGCCATCGGCCAGCCCACCATGGGCCGGCTCGCCGAACGCTTCGGTCCGCGTCGCGTCTTCATCGTGGGGCTGACCCTCGTCGGGATCGGTGGCGCGCTGGGCACCGTCGCGACCAACCTGCCGACCCTGGTGACGGCCCGCGTCATCCTCGGCGTGGGCACCTCGGCCGGCTACCCGACCGCGATGGTGATCGTGCGCCGCTGGGCCGCCGACCACGAGCCGGCCCGCACGGGTGGCACACTCGGCGCGCTGGCCATCGCGGCGCAGGTGACCTCGGCCCTCGGCCTGCCGCTGGGTGGCCTGCTGGCAGCGGCCGCCGGCTGGCGGATCACCTTCTTCGTCAACGTGCCCTTGGTCCTGACCGGCGTGCTGATGGCGTTCGCCTGGGTACCGCGCGACCTCCCCCGCGCCGAGAGGACCGGCGACACCACACCACCGGCCCGCCTGGACACCCCGGGAATGGCGCTCTTCTCGGGCACGATCGCCTCCCTGCTGTTCTTCCTCAACGACCTGCACCACCCACGCTGGTGGCTCGGCGCGCTGGTAGTGGTCCTGCTCGCCGCCCTGGTGCTGTGGGAACGCCGGACGGACGACCCGTTCGTCGACGTCCGCATGCTGTCCAGGAACAAGCAGCTGAGCGCCACCTACCTGCGGGTCTGCCTCACCTTCCTGCTCAACTACTGCATCCTGTACGGCCTCACCCAGTGGCTTCAGGAGACGCGGGGGCTGTCCGCCATCGGCGTGGGCCTGCTGATCCTGCCGATGTCCGTGTTCGCCGCGCTCATCTCCCTCCCCTTCGCACGCCGCAACCTGGTGCGTTCCGCGCTGTACTGCACAGCCGCCGCGTCGGTGATCGGACCGGTCGGCCTGCTGCTGTTCACCTCGACCACCCCGATCTGGATCCTCGTACTGATCACCATGGTCTTCGGAGTCGTCTCGGGCCTGGGCGTCATCGGCAACCAGGCCGCCCTCTACCAGCAGGCACCCGCCGAAGCCGTGGGCGTCGCCGCCGGACTCATGCGTACCTTCACCTACCTGGGCGCCGTACTCTCCTCCAGCCTCATCAGCCTCTCCTTCGGCGACCGGGCCACCGACAGCGGCCTGCACACGATCACTTTCGCCCTCCTCGGCCTCGGCGCGGTCCTCCTCGCCATCACCCCCTCGGGAGCCCGTGACCTGAAGACGTCCTGAGGCGTTCACGGCACCACCCGGCCCGACAGACCGGCTCACGCCCCTCACACTGTTCCGCACAGCAGTCCGCCCACCCCAACAGCTCCAGCGGCCTTCGGAGTAACGGCAGTCGTTCCCCTCTCATATGGGCCCGTGGCTCCCCCGCTGCGACCGTGCCACCATGCCGAATTCCTGATGCCGGGGGCATCTCTCCCGGCAGTCGCACCGACCTATCACCGGACGGGTGACCCCCTCAGGACTCGGGGACCACCGGGCACCCCGCGCCGCACATGTGGAAACACCTCATCGACACACCCCGCCGCGCCCGGCGGCCACACCTTGCCGGGTGCACAGTGAGAAGCACATATCTGCAAAGGGAAGGACACACCTCATGGACATGCTCGTGACCGGAAAGCGAGCCCTGGTGACCGGGTCCAGCTCGGGACTCGGTCAGGCGATCGCCGAGGCGCTCGCCCGCGAAGGGGTCACCGTCGTCGTGCACGGCCGCGACGAGGAGCGCACCAAGAGGACCGCCGACCGCATCCAGGCCGAGGGTGGCCGAGCCGAGGTGGCGGTCGGAGACCTGAGCACTCCCGAGGGCGCGGCGGCCGTCGCCGAGAAGGCACTGAGCGGCGGCACGGTCGACATCCTGGTGAACAACGCCGGCGCATACGACCAGGTCGGCTGGATGGACGCCACTCCCGAGATCTGGGCGGAGACGTATCGGACCAACGTGCTCTCGGGCGTGCGGATGATCCAGAGCCTCGTTCCGCCTATGCGTGAGGCCGGCTGGGGCCGGGTCATCCAGATCGGCGGCGGTCTGGCTGCCCAGCCCATGGCGGCGCAGCCCCACTACAACGCCTCGCTCGCCGCCCGCCACAACCTCACCGTGTCCCTGGCGCGCGAGTTGAAGGGCAGCGGTATCACCTCCAACACGGTGGCACCCGGCGCGATCCTCACCGAAACGGTCCGCGACCTGCTGTGGCGGATCGCCCCCTCCCACGGCTGGGGTGAAACATGGGAAGAGATCGAACGCGCGGCCGCGGAGAGCTGGGTGCCCAACGACACCAACCGGTTCGGGCGGCCCGAGGAGATCGCCGCGGCGGTGGTCTTCCTGGCCAGCGCGCATGCCGGCTACATCAGCGGGGCCACGCTGCGCGTGGACGGCGGAACCATCCGCTACGTGAACTGACGCGACGAACGCGTCCTGCCGCCCGGGTGGCCCGTCCAGCCGGGCGGTTTTCTGTCACCGTCCGCGGCCGTGGCCGGGAAACCGGGACGCGCCGGGGGCGGGTGCGGAGACGTCTGCGTCTGTAGACTTCGTAAGTCTACTGGCGTATACTTGACGTCAGACGCTTCCCCAGTCGTACCAATACGGGGAAGTCCGAGAGAGGGAAGAACATGGACCTGAATCTGAGCGGGCGCCGCGCGCTCGTCACCGGATCGAGTGCCGGACTCGGCGAGGCCACCGCGAAGCTGCTGGCGGCCGAGGGCGCGACGGTGGTGGTCCACGGCCGCGACAAGGACCGCACCGAAAAGGTCGCGCAGGACATCCGTCGCGCCGGCGGAACCGCGACCACGGTGCTCGGCGACCTGGCGGACGACGCGGCCGCCGCGGAGGTTGCCCACGCCGCCGGCGCCGACGGCCCCATCGACATTCTCGTCAACAACGCCGGCTTCTACCGCCACCTGTCCTGGGCCGAGGCCACACCGGACGAGTGGCGCGACACGTACAACGTCAATGTCGTCTCCGGCGTCCGTATGATCCAGCACCTCGTGCCGGCCATGCGGGAACGCGGCTGGGGCCGGGTCATCACCATCGGCGGCGGCCTCGCCTCCCAGCCGATGAACACCCACCCCCAGTACAACGCCACCCTGGCGGCCCGCCACAACCTCGCCGTCAGCCTCGCCCGAGACCTCAAGGGCACCGGCGTCACCTCCAACGTCGTCTCCCCCGGAGCCATCCTCGTCGAGGCCACCAAGGAACTCGTCACCCAGATCGGCCCCGCCCGCGGCTGGGGCAACACCTGGGAAGAGATCCAGCCCAACGCGGTCAACGCCCTGATCCCCAACGACCAGGAACGCTTCGGCGACCCGGACGAGATCGCCGGCGCGGTCGCCTACCTCTGCAGCGACTACGCCCAGTACATCAGCGGAGCCACGATCCGTGTGGACGGCGGTCTCATCCGCTCCGCCTTCTGAAACCCACACCCACACCCGCACACAGCACCGGTGCGGGCGCCGGAGCGGCAACGCAACGGCGCCCGCACCGGTGCTGTGTGTTCACTTTCGCGTTGCGGACGTCCCTGCACGCTGGACCTCGAGGTATGCGCGGTCGGGGCCCAGACGTCGGCCGTTCTAGGGAAGAGCGGACTGGTCACCCGCAGTCCGGATCCGAGGTGTCTCGCCGGCCCGATGTGCGCGAGACCTGGCTCACCGACGCGGTGGACGCACCCTGTGTGCGGAGGAACCGGGGTTGGCCTCGCCGCATTCGCGGGGCTTCTGGACCACCTGGCTGAGCGGACGAACAGAACAGCCAGGGAGCATCCGCCAGCCCCACGATCCGCGCCGGCCCCGCCGGTCACCAGGACGTCTCCGGGTGACCGGCGGGGCCGGTGCGGATCTTCTCAGTTTTCCGGCGCACTCACGCCGAGGGCGGACACGCGCCCGGTCGCCCGCGGGATGCGTCAGGTGCCCGGCTCGGTCGTGGCCCGCTCGATGTCGTACAGGTCCTCGAATCCGGCGAGGTCCTGCATCTGCTCGAAGACGGCGAAGGACTCAGCCGCGGGACGCGCGCTCGGCCGCCCGGCCCGCTGTTCCCGGTAGGCGTCCCGCAGCGCGCTGAAGGCAGCGGTCTGTCCCGTGACCGGGTCGATGACCAGTGAGTACCCGAGCCCGGCCCACTCCTGCGAGGTGTGCAGGTCGAACGACGTCAGCAGGGCCACGGGGCCGGACAGGCGCCGGGGTGCGGCGGCTCGCTGCTCGGCGTTCTCGGGCAGCAGCATGACGACGTCGGCGCCGGCGGTGAAGTACGCCTCGCAGCGCTCGACGGCCATGTCGAAGCTCTCGTTCTGGACCGCACCGGTTCGGGCGATGAGCAGCAAGTCCGGGTCACGCCGTGCCGCCACCGCGGCCCGGATCTTCCCCAGCATCACCTCGACCGGCACCAGGTGCTCCACATGACGGTGATGGCTGGCCCGCTTGGGCGCCACCTGGTCCTCCAGTTCGATGGCATGGACACCGGCGGACTCCAGATCCCACACCATGCGGGTCACATGTACGGCGTCGCCGAAGCCCACTCCGCCGTCCACCACCAGGGGCAGTGCCGAACGCCGGCGGATGGCGGCCGCCGTCTGGGCGAGTTCTGTCGTCGTCAGCAGCGCTTCGGAGACGGCGAGCGACAACCCGAGGCCGCCGCCCCCTAGGTATCCACCGTCGAAACCCAGTTCCTCACACAGACGGGCGGTCAGCGCGTCCGCACAGTGCGGGATCATCAGAGGACCCTCGTTCTCCACACGCCGCCGGAACGCCGCGCGTGCCAGGCTGTCCATCTCTCACTCACATCCTTCTCGTACATGCAGTCCGGCACACCGGCGGCCGGGTACGCGGTCACGGACTCCCGGGAGTGCGGGGCACGCTCCGGTCGCATCGCGGCCGCGTCCGGTTTCGGGCCTCGCTCACGACACACCCGAACCCCCAAGCGACGCGGGCCCGTGCGCCGACCGTCATCTGCGGGCAACTCCCACAACCTTATGTCTGCAACTGTAGACTTGTCTCGTCGGCTTGACTGCACTGACCGTATGAAAAGTGGCTTGACTCATCGTGGGCCCCCGCCGGGGGAGCCCACGTGTGCGCGGTGACGGTCGACCGCTGGTGGACCGCACCGGGCCCGATGCAGATCGGGCACGCTCCGCACTCGCGCTCTCACTGATCCTCGGCGTCCGGCCGATGCGCAGCATCATGGGCGACGCAGCCCTGGCGGAGGTCGACTCCGACGGATTCGCGCGTCAACTCGTAGCACTGCCGGCCTACGCGCTGGAAGACACCTCGCCGAGCACCGGAGCGGCAGGCCGCGGCTGTGACGAGGCCGATAACCGACGGCCTCACACCCTGCCAGCCCCACCGGCGGCGAATCAGCCGTAGCGGCGCCGGGGGGGCGAAGAGGTAGACACGTATCTGTAGGAGTGTGCCTACGATGGGTTCGAGTCGGTGAGACGATCGACCCCCGGGTTCGCTCCCGAACACCGCCACCGGACTCGGTGACCACTCCGGCCCCCGGTGCCGGAACAGCCCGCTGACGGCATACCAGTTCTCGAAGCCGTGCCCGCTCGTTGCCGGCACATGTGCGGTAACGATTCTCGGTCCGCGGGGACCGCTCACTCACGCTCATCGGCGCGCGCAGCGTCGTCCTGAGCCAGGCGCTGCGCGCAGAAGCCCTCGAAGAGCGCGCGAACCCACATTTCGCGCAAGGAGAAAATCATGGCGGAACGAGGACCGTTGGACGGCCGTGAGGCCATCGTGACCGGTGCCGGACGTGGCATCGGCCGGGGCGAGGCGATCGCGCTGGCGGCTGCTGGGGCGAAGGTCGTCGTCAACGACGTCGGTGTGCGGGCTGACGGGCACGGGGCCGTCGAGGGCCCGGCCGACGAGGTGGTGGAGTTCATCCGCGCCCAGGGCGGCGAAGCGGTGGCCAGCTATGAGTCCGTGGCGGACTGGGAGGGCGCGGGCAGGGTGGTCGACACCGCGGTCGCGCGGTTCGGCCGGCTCGACATCCTCGTCAACAACGCGGGGATCGTCCGGCAGCACAAGATCGAGGAGGTGACGGAGGAGGACTTCGAACTGACCATCGACGTCAACCTCAAGGGAACCTTCGCGATGTGCCGCAGCGCGATTCCGGTGCTTCGGCAGTATGGCGGCGGACGCATCGTCAACACCTTCTCGAACCAGTGGGCGGCACCGGTCGGCAATCCCGAGTACGCCGCGTCCAAGGGCGGTGTCGTGGGCCTGACCTACGAGCTGGCATGGGAACTCGACAGCGACGGCATCACGGTCAACGCCATCGCCCCGTTCGCCCTGACCCGGATGACCGAGGACGCCGAGCAGCGCGACGCGGCGCTGGTGGCCGCCGGGGCCATGAGTGCGCGCCGGGCGAAGGCCAAGGAGCCGCGGGCCGACGCCGGACTGGTCGCGCCGATCGTCGTCTACCTGGCTTCGGACGCGGCAGCCGATGTGACGGGCTGTGTGTTCCGGGCCGGCGGAGGCAAGATCGGCATCTACAGCCACCCCGTCGAGACGCGGACGATCTTCCGGGACGAGCAGAACGGCCCCTGGTCGTACGACGAACTCGTCGGTCTGCTGCCCCGGACCGTGCTCGCCAACGGCAGCAAGGCCCCTCACATACTGTGAGGTGAACACTCGTCGCCCCGGGGCCGGCAGGGGCTCCGTCCGGTTCGGTCGCCGGGGCGGCGAGGTGGCGACGGGCGGACACTCGGTGTCGGCGGTGGCCGCCGCTTCTCACGAAGGCTCCGCCGCGGCTGGTACGCGAGACGCGGTCGGCGGAACCCTGCGCGCCCTGCCGCGGCAGGGGGCGGGGTGAGAGGACTCGGGCGGGGACGTGGTGTGCGGCGGCGGAGAGCGGCTGAGGTGTGCCGCGGTCGCCAAGGGCTGCCGCGACTCCAGCGGTAAGACACCCCGGGCCTGACCGGGATCAACCGGGCGCACTGGCGGTGGGCGAAGCACCGCGGAGGGCCGGCCTCGACACGTCGGACGTCGACGAGGTCGTCATGGCATCGGACGGGTGAAGCCGAAGGCCCGGGACGGGAGTAGTCCCGGGTGTCCTTCCCAGGCTTCGGCGCAGGCGCCGACTACCGGCTGGGCGATCGCGCGCTCGTCGGCGAGGCGGCGCGGAGCAGGACACGTTCGCGCGGGAGAGCCGACGGCGGACCGCGACCAGGGCTTCTTCGGGTGGTGCGCGGTCGGCGCGCACGCGGTCAGTTCGGCTCGGGGTCTTCGAGCAGGACCCGCAGGACTGCCTCGACACGGCGGGTCAGGTCGTCGGCGTCGGCCTCGACCAGTGCCCTGTTGCCGATGACCTTGCGCATCAGCCACACTCCGGCGATCACGGACAGGGCCAGCGCGGAACGCTCGCTCACCTGCTCACCGGTGAGCATGCCGGTCACCTCCCGTTCCACGTGCCGCTCGATGCCGTCACGGGCGATCTCGGCGGTGCGCGGATTGGGCGCGGAGCGCAGCATCAGCAGAAAGGGGCTGAGATGGTCGGCTTCCGGGGCGGTGCGTTCCACGAGCGACCTGGCGATGTCGCGGCTCAGCGTGGCGGAATCCTCGGTGACGACGGTCCGAGGGGCGAAGGAGACGTCCACCGCCTCGGCGAAGAGCCGTTCCTTGGAGCCGAAGTAGCGGTTGACCAGCATCGCCGTCACGCCCGCGTCCTTGGCGATGTGCCGCACGCCGGCACCGTCGTAGCCGAAGCGGGTGAAGGCCTCCACCGCGGATCGGAGGATCGCCTCGCGGGTCGCCGCCGCGTTGCGCGGCCGCTTGGCCGCGGGGACGCCGGGCGGCGACTGAGGCGGCTCGCTTTCCATGACCGGCAGTGTAGTCAAACGCCGCATTGAAGTCTACGGCCGTAGACAAACTGGGTTCCGCTTGCACGCACATGTCCACGGGCACCCCCTCCCCCGGTGGCGCAACATGGCCTCATGGGGTCGGTGAGCGCGCTGTTCGCCGAGGCGGAGGCCGCGGGGGCGGCCGCACGCCGAGGTCTCAGCCCCTGCTGACGATCACCTGTTCGGAAGCGGGCCAGGCGCCCGGCGCACGGGGGTCGAGGTGTCCGCGTCTGCCAGGCGGTCCAGGATGTTCACCAGGGTGCTCAGACTCTCGCGATCGCCGCTGGTCAGCGTACGGTCGATCGCGTCGGTGAGCCACGCCTCCCGCGCTTCCAGCCAGCGTTCGGCTTCCTCCCGCCCGCGCGGGGTGGCCGTGATCAGGATGCGGCGGCCGTCGTCGGGGTCGGGACTGCGCGTGACCAGGCCGTGCTTCTCCAGTACGGCCAGGGTCTGGGCCATGGACTGCGGGCGCATGTACTCGGCGGCGGCGAGGTCGCTCGTCGTGGCGGGCGGTCCGTAGACCACGCGGTGCAGAGCGGTCAGTTGACTGCGGCTCCACGGGCTGGCGCCCATGCCGGTCTCCGAGCGGATGCGCCCGCGCAGGCGGTCCATGGAGCGGACGAGCTCCAGTGCCAGGGTTGCCGAGGGGATGTCGTTCAACGCCACCCATGAATCATACAGGTTACCTGCACATCACCGGGGCGGTGGCTCGGGCCGTCGGCTTCGGTGATCCTCGCACACGTTCGGGTGCCCCTCATACGGCCGAGTCCAGCTGCCCCGTAGCCGACGCTTTCCCCGCTCAGGTAACAGGACCCCAGATCGCCTCAGTTCGGCGAGGCGGTCGTCGACCTCGATGACCTCGCCGCGGGAAAGGGTCGTGGCGATCCATTGACGTGCGGCGCCGTGGGCGATGAATTTTTCCGGGAGACCGATGCCGTAGTGCTCCACGTAGTCGGCCGCGTCGAGCCGCCAGAAGAAGCGGCCGTCGCTCATGAGGGCCGTACCGCCGGAGCGGGCGAACTTGGTGCCCAGAATGTCCTCCGACAATCCCATCAGGGCGATGACCGGAGTGCCGGAGCGAAGATATTCGGCGATTCTTCTTCGCTCTTCGGTGGGGATCTCACCCACTCGCCGACGAAGTGTGTCGGCGTTCTCCGCCCAGGCGGACTGGCTCGCGATCTTGCCGAATATGCCCAGAGGGGCGACGTCCGCCATGCGAGGTTCTCCAGACAGTAGGCGCTGATGTAGGCGCTGATCCCTTCGACGGGGAGATGGAGGATGCGCCTCCCGGCCCAAGGTTTGAATGCGGGGCCACACCATACTGGCGGCGCGAGAACGGCGGTGAGTTGCGGTGCTGTTCAAGTACGTGGTGCACGAGGACCAGGGCGAGTCGGCCGGCGCAGGCAACGGGTGAAGGACAAAGGACGGGGCCTGGTGACAACCGTCGCCAGGCCCCGGGGTGATCGGGTCAGCGTCTGCGGGTCCAGCCGGAACCGATGCCGGCCACGTGCAGGGCCAGGGCGGTCAGCCCCAGCAGCATCACATTCGTCGAAGAGAACACGTCATTGGTGCTGAGATCCGCCGCGTTGATCAGGAACGACACGAAGAACAGCACCGCCGCGACTATGCCGAGCATGAGACGAACTCCTTTCGAAGGGGGTGAAGCCCGTATGCCCGGTCACCGTCTCCGCAGACGTCAAGTCGTCCCCGACTCCCGCTGGTTCGCCAGGCGCGGCCCCCGGACGAGTCGGCGGGCCCGCGGTGGTGATGGGCTCAGGCGTGAGCGTGACGAGGGCTTGCCGCCTTATGGGGGGCGGCGTGATGCGCGGGCCGACCGGTCTTGGGGACTTCCAGGCGCCGCAGGGACAGACCGGCGGTGACGAGGAGGCCGGTGAAGACGGCGAGGAGGAGGACGCACGCCCACATCTGCCGACTCCCCGGCGCCTGCCAGCCGGTCCAGGCGGTGCACACCGCCCACAACAGGACACCCCCAGCGTAGAAGGAGCGGATCCGGTGCAGCTGCCGCACGGCCCGCAGGAACATGACGCGCTCAGTCATCGGTGCCATGCCGCGCCGTGTACCCCGAAGTGCCTCCACCGCTGCATCACGATCAGCGCGGCCACCGACAGCCGTTTCTAACAGCGGCCCGCTCGCCGTCCTCTGCGCAGTCACTCGGCGTCGGACCGGGGGGCGTCTGCTGGACGCCCCCACGACAGGTCCGTGACCTCATCGGCCGTGGCCGACGCCGCGGGGTCGTCACTCTTGCGTCGAGCGGAGGCATGTTCTCCGGCGGCTCGTGCGATGGCGCCGCGCCGGAAAGATCACCACGCCCGGGTCGCGGTGACGGCGGTGGAGTTCCTCGGCTCAGTGAAGCCGTTCAGCGTACGTCCGTGCACGCCTGGGGGCTATCCGCGTGGGCCACTGGGGTGAATCGCGGGCCGATCCGGTACGGACGGGCGGCTTCCCGGTACAGATCCATGGGGGCGCTCCATCGCGCGCCCTCTTCCGATCGCCGGAGCGGCGCACATGTGCCGAACCGGCGCGAAGGGAGCAAGACCCATGCGCAAACCATCGGTGGCCGCCGCGCTCGCGGCGGTAGCGCTGTGCGGTACGGCCGCACCCCACGCATTCGCCCAACAGCTCGCCGGCCAGGACAAAACGTTCCTGGTCCAGGTGCACCAGGGAAACCTCGCCGAGATCGCGGCGGGCCAGGACGCCGGCAGGCATGCTCGCAGCCAGTGCGTCAAGCAGGTCGGCGCCGTACTGGTACGCGACCACACCAAGCTGGACGCGGATGTGAAGACACTGGCCGGCAAGCTGAACGTGCGCCTGCCCGCCTCACCGTCCGCGCAGCAGCAGAAGCAACTGGCCGCCGTGCAGGCCAAGGCCGGAACGTCGGCCTACGACACGGCATGGCTCAAGGTGCAGGACGCCGGACACCGCCAGACCCTCGCGCTGATCGACCAGGAGATCAAAACGGGGAAGAACAGCCAGGTCGTGGCCGCGGCACGCAGCGCCCGTCCGGTCGTGGTGATGCACCTGAACATGGTCCGCCAAGGCACCTGCCGCATGCCCGCTCACAGCGGCTGACCGGGGCCGGCCGGCAGTGAGCCGGCCACAGCCGGAACCGACACCACAGCGGTAGACACCGCTGGCCCGGCCGGTAGCGGGCTGTCCGCCGCCGGCCGGGTCGGTGCCGTGGGGAGGGTTTTCAGGAAACCCGGGAACGGTTTGCCACGTGGCCGGCCTGTTCGACGTGTGAAGTCTTGGAGCGCCGACGTGCGTCCGTAGCCCAGACGATCAGCGCACAGGCCGCGAATCCGGCTCCGAGGAGGCTGGAGCCGGTCCAGCCGTGGGAGGTGAAGACGGAGGTGGTGGCGGCCGCGCCGAGGGCGGATCCGAGGGAGTAGAAGACCATGTAGCCGCCGATCACACTGCTGGTGCGTTCCGGATGCGCGGTGGTCAGCAGGTGCTGGTTGCTCACGTGCACGACCTGGACCGCGAAGTCGAGCACCACGATGCCGACGATGAGCAGCCACAGCGACCAGGGCAGTTGCGCGGTCGCGGCCCAGGAGCAGATCAGCGCGGCCAGCGCGGCGCGGCTGATCGGGACGGCTCGTCCCGCGTCCGCCCACCGTCCCGCACGCGCCGCGCCCAGGGCGCCGGCGAGCCCGGCGACGCCGAACAGGCCGATCCGGCTTTCGCTCAGGTGCCATGGTGCGTCCGCCAGCGGCAGGGACAGACCACTCCACAGGGTGCCGAACGACGCGAACAGGAAGAAGGCGATCAGGCCGCGTGTCAGAAGGAGTCGCTGCCCGAACAGTCCGCCGAGCGAGACGAGGGCCTGGCGGTAGCCCGCGGGTGGGCGGGTGCCGTCTTCGGGTGGCAGCGCGCGCAGGACGAGAGCGGCGAGTGCCAGCGCGAGCACGGCGAGCACGGTGTACATGCTGCGCCAGCCCCACACCTGGGCGAGTGCTCCGGTGACGACCCGCGCGCCCAGGATGCCCACCACGACGCCCGAGGTGACGACTCCGATGTTCCGCCCGCGTTCGGCGGGCGGGGAGACCGACGCCGCGTAGGCCACCGTGGTCTGCACCACGACTGCGAACATCCCGGCCAGCGCGAGCCCCGCGAAGGCCGTCCACGCGACGGGAGCCGTGGCCGTCAGGGCCAGGCCCGCCGCGGTGATCACCAGGTGGACCGCGATGAGCCGACGCCGGCGGGAGACGACGTCGCCGAGCGGCACCAGCAGCACCAGGCCGGCCAGGTAGCCGAACTGGCCCGTGGAGACGATCCACCCGGCGTGTTCCGCCGGCACGCCGAGGCTGTCCCCCATGGGCCCCAGCACCGTTTGCGCGGCGTAGACGCTCGCTACCGCGACACCGCACACGGTCGCGAGGAGCAACCGTCGCCAGACGTCCATCGCACTCCCCCGACATGAACGGCAAATGAGTAGCAAACTGAAACCGATTCGACCGTAGGGCATGATGGTCTCAGTTCGCAACTCATCGGGAGGTGTCATGCCGCGCCCCTCCACGGCCGCCCCGAAGCCCGCCTGGACGGATCCGGACTGCCCTGTGGCCCGCACGCTCGACCTCGTCGGTGACCGGTGGAGCCTCCTGGTCGTCCGGGACGCGATGGACGGGGCGAGGTCTTTCACCGAGTTCCAGCGACGGACCGGCGTCGCGCGCAACATCCTCACCGACCGTCTGCGCAAGCTCATCGCCCACGGGGTCCTCGCCCAGGAGACCGCGCCCTCGGGCCGCCGCCTGCGGTACGTGCTCACCGACGCCGGCCGCGACCTCTTCCCCGTTCTGCTCACCATGCGGCAGTGGGGAGAACGCCACGCCTTCGAGCCCGGCGAACCCCACTCGACACTGGTCGACGAGCACGGCGCCCGCGTGCCGGACCTCAAGCCGACCGGCGCCGACGGCGCCCCCGTCGACGCCGGCACCACTCACGTGCAGAAGACCGGGAATCACGTGCGGAAGACCGAGAACGCCTCGTCGCGCCCCGTGCAGTAGGTGACGCTTCCTTGCAGTCCGCCGGCAGCGGGCCGGGGGCATCCCTGCCGGGGCGGAGGCCCCCGGTGAGCCGCGCACGCAGGCGCGAGCTCCGGCGGACGAGGTCACGTCCGCCGGATCTGGCGGTCAGGGTTTCACCAGAACTGGCGGAGGTTGAAGCTCCGCAGGGAGACGTGGCTCGCGGGCTCGGCCGAACTCCTGGCGTAGAGCAGCGGCATGGCCGTCCGGGGCGTACCGTACGCGGCGTTCCACGCCAGCCACTGGTACGCGTCCCAACCGCGCTCCATGCCGATTCCCACGCCGTTCTTCGACAGCGTGGTCAGGGCCAGGCGGTGGTGGAAGGCGACGTCGTACCGGGCCCGGACCTGAAGCGGCTGTCGCTGGTGCCGGTCGAACCACTGGAGCGCCGAGACACCGCGCTCGCTGGGTTCGTCGGAGTCCTTGTGCAGCCTGAGCAGGCGGTCGACGTCGAGCGGCTCGTCCGTCATGAACCGTGCCATCTTGCCCTTCGCCGACTCGACGGCCGAGTCCAGTGTCCCTCCGCTCCGCCATCGCGGGTCGGCGGGCGCACCGGACCAGTCGGGGCCGAACACCTCGTCCATGTCGCGCTCGACCAGCTCGCTGAAGGGATCGAGCGGTGTGAAGCGGAATTCCGTGTCCGCGACGGCGTTGTGCCGCGCCAGCACCGACCGCATGTCCTCCGCGTGCTGATCGAGGATGCGCAGCAGCTCCTCCACCCTCCCTTCGTTCGCGTAGCGCGTGAAGACGAGGGAGTTCACCGTGCTCGCGGCCCGGTCGGTCGCCGTCTGCTGGGACACGTTGACCGTGCGTCTCCCGGCGAGCGAGTTGTCCAGCAGCGCCGCGACGAACGCCACCATGCGGCCGGCGCCCGTCGGGCTGACGTGCCCGGGGAGAACCGGGTCGCTCACGCCGGCCCGGTGTGCGCACAGCCCGATCTCGACGTCGAGGGCCGGCCTGTCCTCCAGCAGCGCCGAGAGGAACCGCGCTCCGTCCGGGTAACGGTTCGACTCGGGGTTGAACGTCTCGCTCCGCCGGCTGAAGCGGAACCCGGCGATCATGGTGGGGACCAGTGCCAGCATGCGCGACACGGTCAGGGTGCTCCGGTCGGCCTTCGGGAGCCGGTCCAGGAGCTCTCTCGCCTTGATGATCTCCTGCCGCGTGGCCACCTGACCGCTCCCGGCGTAGATCGTCGCGGCGATCGCCGTCTCCCACCGGCGGGGCCGCTTGAGCGCCAGCGGATGGATCTCCGCCATCGCGTCCGGGGAGGGAAGCTCGAGGTCGACCGGCTCCGCGTCCCCGCGGACGCGGCACAGCTCCGCCAGCTCCCGCACGTCGATCTTCGCACCGTTGTAGCGGCTGAGCGTCTGGGAGCGCGAATAGTCCCAGAACGTCACCTCATCGGCCATCACTTCGTTCTTTCCGCTCGTCGTCTCGTTCGGATGCCCGCCGCCCCCGCAGACCGGGCGCGGCCGCGGTCGGTCGTGCTCAGTGCCCGGCTCCGTGCCCGTCCGGGACGACCCGGCCGACGGCGCGGCGGACGGCGGCCAGCGCGCCGGTGGCCACCGCCGACCCGGTGGCCAGCAGGGCCCACGGCCACCAGGGGCCCAGCGCCAGCGCCCCGGCCAGGACCGACGGGGCGATCGCGGAGCCGACTCCCCAGGAGAGCTGGTGCAGGCCCAGGTGCCGGCCGGGTCTCTCCTCGGGAGCCATGCGGACGGCGACCGCGTCGCTGGTGGGGGCGTGGAGCAGCTCCGCCGACGTGAACACCAGCACGGCGACCGCGAGCAGCGGGAGGACCGCCGTCCCCGGCAGCCCGCTCGCCGCGCCGAACAGTACGGCCGCCGCACACCACAGCACGGCCGCCCACTGGAGTGTGCGCAGGTACTCGCGCCGCTCCAGGTACCGCACCACCAGGGTCTGACCGGCCGTCACCAGCACGGTGTTCAGGGCGAACACCGCGCCGACGACCCAGGAGGGCTGGTGGAGCGTCTGGACGACGTAGAGCGGCACGAGCACCGGGAGGGCCACGCAGACCAGCACGAGCAGCGTGTTGGCCGCCACCATCGTGACGTACGCGCGGTCGGGCCGGGGCGCGGCGGCACGGGTCCCGGGCGCGGCCGGCGCCGGGTCGTCGGACGGGCGCCGGGCGCTGACCAGCAGCGGGGTGAGCAACACCGTGGCGAGGACGTAGCTGACCGCGTTCCCGGCCATGACCAGCCGCAGGCCGGTGAGGCCCCACCCGGCCAGGAATCCCGCCGCGAGCCCGCCGGCCGCCAGCCCGATGTTGCGCAGGGTGCGTTCTAGGCCGTACCAGCGGATCAACTCGCCGGGTCGGCACCGACGGGCGAGGAACGCCCGGTTGGCCGGCCAGAACAGGTTGTCCCCCAGTGCCGCGAGCGTGGCCGTCACCAGCACCGCCGGAGGTGAGCCGGCCGTCAGGTAGCCGAGGAACGCCGTCGCGCGCAGCACGTGGGCCGCCTGGACGACACGGCCCGGGCCCCACCGGTCGAGCAGCGGCCCGGACAGCGGTCCCGCTGCCAGCGCGATGGCCCCGGCCACCGTCAGAAGCGTTCCGGCGGTGGCCGCCGTCATACGGTCCTGCCGGGTGAGGTAGATCAGCAGGAAGGGCACGGCCAGGCCGCTGCCCGTACTGTCGACCACCACGGCGGCGAGCAGGAGCCGCTGACCGCCGAGCCGGGGCAGACCGAGCGCCGTGCTCAGCCGTCCCGGCCGCGGCGGCGCCGACGGTGCGGTGCTCATCGCTGCGCGACCTCCCGGCGCCGCCGCAGCGGACCGGCCGACGGCACTGCGTCGCGGTACGGGTACACCGCGATCGCCACCGGGGCGACGAAGCCGTCGGCCCGGCAGGACCGTTCTCCGCCGGATCGCTCTTCGCAGAGCTGTGGCCCGCTGTTCCGTTGCCGGGCGGCCGGTTGCCCCGCGGTCCGTTCTCCGCGGGCCCGGCGGGCCGTCCGGCCGGCGGTGGAGCGGTCCCGTGGGCCGGCGGTGCGGGCCGGCCGGTGAGGGCCGCTGCGTGCCGCGCCCGTCACAGCGCCGCCATGGCGTTGCCGAGGTAGTTGGGCAGCCGTACCAACTGGCCCCAGAGTTCGTCCAGGTCCACGGGGTAGCTCTCCCGGTAGCGCCGGGTCACGGCCTCCACCTCGGCCCAGGTGCGCGGCATCCGGCCGTCGTTGTAGCGGGGCGCCAGCTGCTCGTACAGCTTGGTGCCGGGACGCAGGAAGAGCTGGTTGAGCCCGAAGTAGCCAGGCAGGTTCGCCGCCCATTCCAGCAGCTCACCGTTCTGGCAGGCGGTGTCGTCGGGCAGCCCGATGAGGAGGAAGGCGAACGGGGTGATCCCGGCGTCCTGGAGCTTGCGCACCGCCGCGTTGGTCACGCCGGGCTTGACGCGCTTGCCCACCGGTGTGTCGGCGATCCCCGGGGACTCGGCGCCGAGCCACATGCCCTTGCAGCCGGCCGCCGCCCACTGCTCCACGTCCGTGCGCAGCACCACCTCGGCCCGGCTCTGGCCCGTCCAGCCGAGTCCCTGCCCGGTCAGGCCCTGGCACAGGTCCTTGTAGAAGGTGGGGTGGAGCCCGAAGACGTAGTCGAGGAAGAACACGAAGTCGACGCCGCGTTCCCGCATGGCCGCGATCTCGGCCAGGGTGCGCTCCACGGGCTGCGGGCGCATGCGGGTGCCGAACGGCAGATGACAGAAGGTGCACCCGTAGGTGCAGCCGCGCACGCCCAGCACCATGCCGCACGAGCCGCGGCGCACCTGTCCGTCCATGAACACCTCGGCGGTGTACGAGGTGAGGTCGAACAGGTCGTAGGCGGGCAACGGCCAGTCCTCCGGCGCGAGTTGCGGATAGCTGTCCACCAGGGGCAGCACCGGCAGCCCGGGCCGGCCGGCGACCAGGTCGCGCACCGCCTGCACGGCGGCGGAGTCGGCCTCGCCGCGCGCGACGAAGTCGGCTCCCAGTTCGCCGCGGGTGGCCTCGGGCAGGTGGGTGGCGTGCGGTCCGCAGGCGAGCACCGTCGCCTGCGGCCACTGCCGGCGGACCTGGTCCACCAGCGCCCGGACCGGATGCAGCACGAGCGGATAGCACTGCGCGCGGTCAGCGATGGCGGTGACGACGACCACGATGTCGGGGTCCGGGCCGGTGTCGGGCGGGGTGTCGGTGAGACGGTTGTCCCACACGGACACGCCGATGCCTTCGGCGCGCAGGGCGGCGCAGGCGTTGGCCACGTCGAGGGGGAGCTGGAGGAAGTCGCGCTCGAATTCGTCGTCGGGAATGGCGAAACAGACCTGGGTCATCGGGGACTCCCGGGCGAGGTCATGGGCGCGGGCGGCAGGGACCTGGAGGGCGCGGGTGACGGACCCGGTCGCCCCCGGCTCCGCCGCGGTCGCGCCGGCGGGTGTGCTGGGGAAGCGGAGGTGAGTCGTGGTGCGGGGGGCCGCCGGCACTCCGGTGTGCGCGGACCCATGGCCGGCCGGTGTACGGCGAAGGCGCCGGGCCGCCGGCCCCGGGCCGGTTCACCTGGCCTGCCGGGGCGGGTGGCCGGCGGTCACGGTGCCTTGGCGGCGGGCGCCCGGCCGCGCGGGCGGTGCGGGGGGCGGGCCGGGCCGCGGTGCCCGGCCGGCCGTTGCCGGGGTCCGGCCCGTGAGCCGGTCCGCGCGCTCGCCCCGGCACCGGGACGGGTGGGCGGAGCCCCCGTGCGCCGAGGGGTTCACCGCCGCCGACGGGACCGCGTCGGCGGTGTCGAACTCCACGCCATCGTCTCCACCTCTTCTCGTCGTGGACGGGGCCTTCCGTCCGCGGCGACCGGCAGCCGGGAGGGCGGCCGGTGCCCCCTCCAGCGGAACGGGAACCGTGCGGGACCGGCGTGCGAGAGGACCACTCGCGCCGGGGCCGTCAGCGGCACGGCGAGCTTATGAAGATCGCCCTGCGCAACCCCAGCCCCTACGGCCCCTATGACCCCCTGTTGCGCACCCGGACGGGAGGGCGCCCCCGGACGCGCCGACGAACCGTGCCGGGGTGGGGGCGTGGGCCAGGGGCCGGAGCGTGGGCCAGGGACCGCGAGCCGTACAGCACACGGAGCCGTACAGCACAGGGCGCATCACAAACCGGCGCATACCATGCGACGCCGGACGCACGCCGCGCACCAGCCGGCCCGCGCCGCGCCCCCCACCGCGACGCGCGCCGCATCCCGCCTGCGAGGCGGGGACACGGGGCGGGTCACGGCGTCGGGACGCGGCGGGCATCCCTCCGCGCCCCGGCCCCCCGTCACCTCGGCTCCCTGTCGCGCCGGATGAGCGGCAGGGGGTCGTAGGGGCCGTAGGGGCTGGGGATGCGGAGGGCCGTCTTCATAGGCTCCCGGTGTGCGAGACGGCCCAGTGCGGCGTGGACGCGGCCCGACCGCAGGTGGTCCCCCCGGCCCCTCGCCTCCGTGCTCGTCCTCGCGGGCCCCGCTCCGCCCGCCCGTTCCGTTCCCGCACAGTTCCCGCCCCGCGGCAGGAGGCACCGGCTGCCCCTCCCGGCGTCCTGGTCAGCACCGATCGATGGCCCGATCCACGACGAGAAGAGGTTGAGACGATGGCTTTTCCGGACAGCGAGTCCCTGGGTGTCGTGGTGCAGGACAGCACGGCGGCGTATCCCGGTTCAGGCCGTTACGAGATCCTCGACGGCCGCATGACGCTGCAGGACGTGGACGAGACCGTCCGCTCGGTGCTGCGCGGCGAGGGCGTGCCACTCGGGGAACCCGTGGAGCGGGAGCCCGGCGGTCTCCTGTTCGAACTGGACGGCACTCCCGTGCAGTTGCGCGGCCGGCCGGTCGCCGACGCGGCCCCGGACACCCTGGACCCCGTGGATCCCCCGGCCGGCCGCACGCAGGTGCTGCTCACCGCAGTCGGACCGCTCTCCGGGCGGGCCGAGGCCGTCTTCGACCGTCTCGTCGAGGCGCTGACCTTGCGCGGCCGGTGCTACACCGACGCGGAGATCGAGACGATCGTGGGCGGTATGCCGCTGGTCGCCCGCTACGCCGACGAGGAACCGGCCTTCCGTGACTGGGCGCTGATCTTCCGCGACCACTACGTGGAGAACAGCGTGGGCTTCCTGCTCGGCATGGAGCGGGCCGGCATGGACCCACGGTGGATCTTCGCGCTGTCCAAGGGCGACCGGACCGAGCACCGCGACCGTGTCCACGCCTGGTTCCTGCACCGCGGCTACCGGAGCGACACCCTGGACAACTCGGTGATCAACGGCTCGGCCGACACCGCGGCGCGCGCCTACGCCCTGGCCGTCAACGAGCGGGTGGACGACTTCGTCCGCCAGGCGCACGCGGCGGGCCGCAAGGTGCTGGTGATCGACGACGGCGGCCTGCTCGCGCAGGGGTACGGAGCCGACGGCGTCCTCGACGAACGCATCGACGGCGCCCTGGAACTGACCGTCAGCGGGCTGAAGCGCATCACGAACGCCCCCGGAGAACTGACCGTCCCGGTGATGAACATGGCCCGTTCGCGGCTGAAGAGCATGCTCGGCTACAACGAGATAGCCGACTCCTGCGTACGCCGGCTGCGCGCCGTCCTGCCCGGTGAGAAGTTCATCGGCCGCCATGTACTGCTGCTGGGCTACGGCACGCTGGGGGGCCGGGTGGCGCACGCGCTGCGCGCGCTGGGCTGCCGCGTCGCCGTGGTGGACACGGACATCCTGGCGCTGATCACGGCCGCCGAGCACGGGTACGAGACCTACACCAGCGCGGGCGAGGCGCTGGGCGCCCACGCCCCCTTCCTGATCATCGGCAACACCGGCGAGCTGGCGATCACCCACGACGATCTGCCGCTGCTGCCCGACGGCGTGTACCTCGCGGGCTTCGCCACGAAGGACTTCAGCTTGCTCAGCGAGGGCTTCGAGGGGCTGCGGTCCACGGCGATCCCCCACGTCGGCGTCCGCTACGCCCTGCCCACCGGCACCACGGCCACCCTGCTGGGCGACGGCCGCTCGCTCAACCTCTTCGAGTACGAGGGCATCGCCAACCGCGGTTACGACGCCTACCGGGCCGGCACCCTGATCGCCGCGAAGACGCTGTGCCGTGAGGCCGGTCTGCTCGGGCCCGGACTGCATCTGGAACCCGTGGACCGGGCGATCGACGACGCGGGGCTGTTCGCCGCCTACTACGAGGAGTACCTGGCCTCCGGTGCCCGCCGCCCCGCCGCCCCGGCCGCTCCCGCGGACACGGCCCCGGTGGCCCGGTGAAGCCCCGCGTGTCCGGCACCCACGTCTGCGTGATCGGCTACGGGGCCGCGGGCCGGCTGCACCAACGGCTGCTGGGCGACCTCGGTTTCGACGTCAGCGTGGTCGATCCCGCCCCGGGCGCCCCGCCCACCGGTATCCCGGTCTTCGACCGGGCCGAGCAGGCCGTCCGCCACCGGCCCGTCGACGTCTGGTCGGTGTGCTCGCCGACCGCCACCCACGTCGCGACGACGGCGGACGTGCTCGCCGTCGATCCCCGGGCCCGGCTGCTGGTGGAGAAGCCGCTGTGCCGTACCTGGGAGATTCCCGAGCTGACCTCTCTGCTGGACCGCCACCCCGAGGCCCGTCTGGTGGTCATGGACCAGTACCGGCACTCCCAGGCGATGGCCCTGCTGCGGACGTTGCGGCGGGAGCTGGCGCCTGGGCACCCGCTGCGGGCGGTCCGCGTCGGGTTCGGCAAGGACCGGCGGGCCGACATCGCGGCGGGCCGGTTCGTCGACCACGACTACGGCGTCTTCGGCTACGAGTGGCTGCACATGCTGGCCCTGGTGCGCGGCGCGCTGCCACCGGAGACGTACGACCGCTACATGGGCACCAGCCCGCGGGAGTGCGGTCTGCGGGTGGCGACCGATCCGGAACTGACCAGCACCGCCGCCCACGAGCAGGCCGTGGCCGACGGGGTGGACGTGGAGCTGTACTCCACCATCGTCGGCCCCGATCCGTCCGGGCGGGTGGCCGTGCCGGCCTGGTTCGACCTGCCCGCCGCGGCCGGGGAGAGCAGGCAGCGCCATGTCGAAGTGCTGGCCGGGCCCGTGCGCTTCGGGCTGGACCTGGACCCGGTGACCCTGCCGCGCGGCACCCGGCTGCCGCGCAACACCCACCGGCTCGCCGTGGCGGGCCCGGACCTGCGACGCGAGTGGCTGATCCACGACTCGCCCCTGGACAACGCCCTGCGCTGGGCGGTCGCCACGCTGCTGTCGCCCGCCGGTCCGCCCGGCCTCGACCTGCGCGGCGTGGCGCGGATCGGTCTGCTGGCCGAGACCGCCCATCCCGCCGGCCTGCGGCCCCCCGCCGTACACGATGCCGCCCACCCCGCTCCCCGGCCGCCGTCCGTCCGGACGTGACACCGCTCGTCCACGGACTCCGCCCGAAGCGAGTCGCGCACACGGGCCGTCCCGGCGGCCCGTTCCCGTGCGCGTCCGCCCGGTGACGCCCGCCGTTCCCTGTGGCCGGTCCTCCGGCCGGGTCCCGTCGGGGCTCGGCCGGCCCCTCGCCGTACGCCGGTCCCGCTCGGGGCCCGTGACGGTGCGGCGCGCGGGACCGGCGGGGGCCCGGGGTACGTGACCCGGCCGCCGCCGGGCGGAGCACCCGGCCGACCGCAAAAACCGGGAGTGCCGACCCACCGCGCTCCCGCTCCCCCACCACCCGGCCTGCGTTGTGGCCCCGACTGGATGAGAGGTTCCCTTGCTGACGTTCGGAGTGATCGGCTGCGGGTCGATCGGCGGTTTCCTGGCCCGGCTGCTGACCCGTGAGGACGAGGAACTGGCCGGCCGGGCACGGCTGGCCGCGGTCGCAGGCCGGGATCCGGCGCGTGCCGGGGCGCTGGCGGCCGACGTGGGGTGCCCGGCGACCGGCGTGGCGGAACTGCTGGCCCGGCGGGACGTGGACGCCGTACTCGTGTGCACGCCGAGCGGCACCCACGCGGGGCTGGCCGAGGCGGCACTGCGTGCCGGCAAGCACGTACTGGTGGAGAAGCCCGTCGATGTGACGCCGCAGGCCGCCGACCACCTGATCACCGTGGCCCGGCAGACGGGACGGACGCTCGGCGTGGTGTCCCAGCACCGCTTCGACCCCGCCGCCCGGCTGGCCCGTACGGCGATCGAGTCCGGGCGGCTGGGCCGGGTCACCTCCGTCATGACGGAGCTGTCCTGGTGGCGCGGTCCGCGGTACTACGCCTCCGGCACCTGGCGCGGCACCCCGGACCTGGACGGCGGCGGAGCGTTGATGAACCAGGCGATCCACGCGGTGGACCTGGTGCAGTGGCTGGCCGGACCGGTGGTGGAGGTGGCCGCGCACACCGCGCGGCTGGCCCACCCCGGCATCGAGGTGGAGGACCTGGCGACGGCCAGTCTGCGGTTCGCGAACGGCGCGCTGGGCACCTTGCTCGCCACCACGGCCGCCTACCCGGGGCGTACCGCCCGGACCGCGGTGAACGGGGACCGGGGTTCCGTCGTCATCGACGACGACGAACTCGCCTACCTGCACCTCGCCCGGGAAGGCGAGGACGCGCCCGCGTACGGGGCGTTCGGCGCCGCCGACCAGTCCGCCGAGTACGCCGCGTCGCTGGTGCGGGACCGCACCCGGGACAGCGGCGGCCTGCTGTACCAGCCGCACCGGGACCAGCTCCTGGACTTCTGCGACGCGGTGCGCGAGGGGCGCCCTCCGCTGGTGGACGGCGTGGCCGGACGGCAGGCGGTGGCCGTGGTGGCGGCGGTCTACGCGTCCGCCAGGACCGGCCGCCCGCAGCGTGTGGACGCCGGAGGGCTCGCGGAACAGGCGGGAGTCCGACAGGACCTGTGAAGCCCGCCCTTCGCCGGCCGGCCCTCCCGTTCTTTGACGGAAGTCAAAAAGATCACAAAATACCGAGCGTGATCGGGTGCCTCACCCGGCCTGACCTACACTCGATCATCGACGGACGGGGGGCCACTCGTCGCGCCGGAAAGCAAGGACCGGGCGGCGCCGTGCATGTGAACAGGGCGGTGCCATGCGCAGGGATGACTGCGACTTATGTTCCACGCCGTTCGGTGACCTCCTCCGGGAGGCCGGACCGCGCAGTGGCGTCCTTGTTCTGCAAGGGGGTCCAGGGACTGGAAAAACGTTTTTTCTGGACGAGATGAAAAGGCGTGCCCGGGCATCCGGTTCGTTGTGCCTGTACGCCACCGGATTCCGCGAGGAACACGACATACCCTTTTCGGTCGTCGAACAGTTCCTGCACGTTCCGGGAATTCCCGAGAGCATACGGTCGGCCGTGCGGCAGCTCGTCAAGGGCGCGGCGCCCGCCACACCGTCCGGCTCCGCCACCGCACACCTCTTACGCGACCTCGTCTCCGCTCTGGTCGCGGCGGCCAGGAACGGCGGAATCCTCGTCCTCGTCGACGACGCCCAGTACACGGACCCGGCCTCACAGGCCTGTCTGCTCTATCTCGCCCGCCGCGCCCAGTCCCACGACATCACCTTCGTGGTGGCCTATCCGCACGTCCTCCGCGAAGGCATCCGCGCCCACCTGGAGTTCGTCGGAATCCCCGGCGCCCGCCTCATCGAGGCCGCCGGCCTGCGGGAGCAGGAGGTCCGGGAGCTGCTGGAGAACGGGCTCGGCGCCGAAGCGGCCGCCCGGCTCGCCGCACCGGTCCACCGGATCAGCGGCGGCAACCCGGCCCTGGCCACCGCGCTCGTCCGCGACCTGCTCCTGGCCGGAACCCCCGCTCCCGAGGCGTCCGTCCCCGGCGACGCCTTCCGGACCGCCTACCTCGCCTGCCTGGTCCGCCACCCGAACCTCGCGCAGACCGTCCAGGCCCTCGCCGTGCTGGATGACGCCGCGACTCCCGCACGAGTCGCCCACCTGCTGGAGTGCACCACCAAGGAGGCCGGGCAGCACATCGCGGAACTCGAACGCGCGGGTCTGCTGGGGGACGACGGCTTCCGGCATCCGGCCGTCCCCGGTGCCGTCCTCGGCATGCTCGACGCGGAACTGCCGGGCCTGCACCGGCGGGCCGCCGAGCTGCTGTTCACGGAGGGCGCACCGGCGCTCGCCGTCGCCCGGCACCTGGTGGCCGCGGACGAACCGCCCGCCCCGTCCCGGGCGCGGGTGCTGCGGCACGCCTCGCAGCAGCTCGTCCGGGCCGGGAGGGCGGACGAGGCGCTCGCCTGCCTCCGCCTGGCCGACCGGGCCGGGCTCGACGAAGGAGAGCGCAGCAAGGTCACGGCCGCGCTGGTCGACGCGCTGTGCCGCGTCAATCCCCTGGCGGCGGAGCCGGAGGTGCGCCGGCTGCTGGCCGCGGCGCGCGCCGGGCAGGCCGACTGCCCCGCGCTGCGGCTCCTCGTCATCTGGTTCCTCTGGTTCGGCTGCCACGACCAGGCACGGGAGGTGATGGCCCTGCTGGTCGCGACCTGCGAGCCGTCCCACGCACACGACGGTGCGCAGGGCTTCCACGCGCTGATCGGCTGCCTGTGGCCGGAGTTGCTCGACGACACGGCGGTGCGTCTCTACTTGTGCACCGCCCGGGACGTCACCGCACCCGCCCGGTACGGCGCGACGGCGTTGCCTCCGTTGCCCGCCGCGTCCGCCGGCTCCGCCCGCCGACGGCTACCGACGCCCTTGACCGGCGTCGACGGAGCTGACAACGATGCCGCGGGGCGGCACCCCACGCCGGGGGTCATGGACTCCGAGCGGTTCTGGGAACTGGATCTCGCGACCGTACTGGAGCTGATGCAGAAAGGCGAGACGGCACTCGCCGGCCGGCTCTGCGAGGAGCAGTGGCACCGCCTCTCCGGGCAGGAACCGCCGGCCCGGCGGGCGTTCCAGGCCGGTCTGCGCGCCCACATCCGGTGGAACCTGGGAGACCTGCGCACGGCCGCGGCCTGTGCCGCCTCCGCCCTGGACCTGCTGCCGGACCACAGCTGGGGCGTCGCGGTCGGCATGCCCCTGTCGGTCCTGATCGCCGCGCACACCCTCATGGGCGATCCGGGACAGGCGGCCCGGTACCTGGAGCGTCCGGTCCCCGACGAGATGTGGGACTCGTCCTTCGGCCCGCTGTACCGGATCGCCCGCGGATGCTATCTGCTGGAGACGGGCCGCCCGCGCGCGGCGCTGAACGAGTTCCTCGCGTGCCCCGCGTCCGGCGAGGCCCTCCAGGCGAACGCGCTCGGCCCTCTGGGCCGGCGCGCCTATGCCGCGGAGGCCTACCTGGCCCTCGGCGAGCCTGAGCGGGCCCGGCGGATGGCCGTCGCGGAACTCATGCAGGGCCACCGGCCGGTCGACGCCCGCGGCCGGGCCCTGCTGGTCCTGGCCGCTGTCGACGGGCCGGAGCGGCGCAGGCATCACCTGGAGGAGGCGGAGCGCGTCCTGCGCGCGGCGGGCAGCAGGCTCTCGCTCGCCCGTGCCCTCGCCCACCTCAGCCAGGCGGACCTGGCGGACGGTCATACCCGTACCGCGCGGGCACGCTGGAGGGAGGCGCTGAGCCTGGCCACCGAATGCGGCGCGCCTCACCTGTTACGCCACCTCGCGACCCCGCACGACGAGCCCTCCCCCTCGGCCGAGCCCTTCCCGGCGGAGCACGGCCGCCCGGCGCCAGCCGGTGTCCCGCCGACGGTCACCGTCGCCGTCGGCGGTCTGACGGAGGCCGAGTGGCGGGTGGCCTCGCTGGCCGCGTCAGGCAGGTCGAACCGGCAGATCGCCACCCAGCTGTACATCACGGTGAGCACCGTGGAGCAGCACCTGACCCGCGTGTACCGCAAGCTCTCCGTACGCCGCCGGTCTGACCTGGCCGACCTGCTGGGGCTCCAGCCGCAGGCAGGGGAACCGGCCCGTTCCGCTCCCCACCCGGCCCGCCCCGAGCACGGCTCCACGCCCGGCGTGCCGGCGCCGCCGACCGGCACGCAGCCCTCCCGCGAGGACGACCGACGGGCCAGGGGCACCCGGCGTACACGAACCGCGCACACGACGGCGTCCCGCGCGGGACCGTGACCGGCCGTTCGGACAGACGGTGCCTCGCCCGGCCCGGCCCGCACGAGGCGCTCCGGAACGTTTTCCGACGGCGCCGGGGCGGCGGCTGGGCGAACCGTGTCCGACTGGTGGAACACGGGCAGCGGCTGACAGGGCGGCTCCATACACTCGCCGGCCGCCCGGAAGACGCCAGGACCGCGTCGGCGCCCCCTCCGGCCGCCGCCGCACGCACCAGGCCCCGCTGGCCCGGCTCGATGGCGCGGTTCCGCGTAGCCGGCCCGGTCCGCACGACGGAGCCTAGGCACTGCGGGGCCGGCGGCCCGCTGCCTTCTTCGCGGCCGGCTTCTTCGCCGGGGTCTTCTTGGCCGGCTCTTTCTTCGCGGCGGCCTTCTTCGGCTGCGGCAGCTCGTGCACCTCGGCCGGACCGGCCTGTTCCCCTCGGGATGCCTTCGCCTTCGACACCGATTCCTGCAACGCGGCCATCAGGTCCAGCACCGCGGCCGGCTCTTCCGGCTCGGGCGCCTCCGGCAGCGGCCTGGACTCCCGTTTCGCCTCGATGAGCTGCGCGACGGCCTCGGTGTAGCGGTCCTGGAACTCGGGGCCTTCCAGTTCGTCCACCGTCATGGTGTCCATGAGCGCCAGTGCGCCCTCGATCTCCGCCTCGGACACCTCGGTCGGCGGCGGGAGCAGCTCGGTGGGGTCGCGGATCTCGTCGGGCCAGCGCATGGCGTGCAGCACCAGGACGTGGTCGCGCACCCGCAGCAGGCCCAGTCTCTCGCGGCCCGACCAGGCGTACTTGACGACGGCCACCTTCGACGACCGTGACAGGGCCTTGACCAGGAGCTTGTAGGGCTTGGCCGCGACCTGGCCGGCGGGCTGGAGGTAGTAGCCGTCGGCGATGCGGATCGGGTCGACCGACTCCAGGGGGACGAACGCGTCGATCTCGATCGCCCTGGCGGTCGGCAGGGGCAGGTTGCCGAGGTCCTCGTCGGTGATCGGGATGACCTGCGTCCTGGTCAGCTCGTATCCCTTGCCGATCTCGTCCTGGGAGACCTCGCGGTCCTCCAGCTCGCACACCTTGCGGTAGCGGACCCGTCCCTGGTCGGGCAGGTGGTACTGGTGGAAGTGGATGCTGTGGTCCTCGGTGGCGCTGACCACCTGGATCGGCACCGTGACCAGGCCGAAGGAGATCGCGCCGGACCAGATCGCTCGGGGCATGACACACCTTTCCCGCTCACCCCGAGCACCTTCAGCCTAGGGACATCACCGGCGGCCCGCATGTGTCCGCGCGGCCGCGCACCGCCCGCGGGGACGCGTGGACGGAGCGGGCCGGTGCACGGCACGCCGTGCGGGAACCGGACCCCGGGCCGCTGTTGTGTCGGCGGTACCCTCGCGCGGCCCGGTGTCCGGCGGATCTCAGGCGGACGGCACCAGGGAGAAGACGACCCGCTTGCCGGTGGTGGTGTTCTGCCGCTCGTTGAGCCCCCACAGGCGCCCGGACGACGGGGCGTAGGAGAGGTTCTGGGTCAGCGGCGGGGCGTGGGTGAGGACGTGGGGCGCGGCGCCCGGCAGGGCCCGGTGGATGCAGTACGGCACGTCGGAGTCGGTGGTGCCCGCCGTCTCGGGGCACTCGCCGCTGGAGTAGTAGTAGGTGCCGTCCATGGCGGCTCCCTGCACCTTCCAGATCGGCACGGTGTAGGCACCGGTCGCCGTGACCGTCCCGGTGTAGTCGTTGGCGGTGTCGGTGTCCGGGAGCGCCGTGCTCGCGTTCAGCGGCCAGCCGATCAGCGGTCCGCCGCCCTGGGTGGCGATCTGCGAGGTGACCAGGGCGTCCGGTGAGGACGTCCGGTCCAGGCTGAGCGACGTCAGGCACGGCCGTGTGGCGTCGCAGGGGTCACCCGTGTTGCCGCTGAAGTGGACGCCGACCATGGGCAGCGCCCAGTTGTGGTAGCGGGCCGAGGACGTGCCGTTGCCCAGGATGCCGACCTGGTCGGTGGAGGTGTCGCTCATCTTCCACAGGTGCCGCAGGTCGTAGACCTGTATCTGGTGCCCGGTGGCGACGAAGAGCTTGTTGCCGTACCAGGTGACACCGTCCGCATGGCCGCTCAGCACGTCCATCCCGGACCGGTCGCCGGCCCCGCCCACCGGGCGGAACGTGGAGCCGCTGCCGGTGGAGTACGGGTCGACCAGCAGCACGTGCTGGTAGGTGACCGACGTGCCGGTCGACTCCGCGATGGTGATCCGGGCGTAGTCGTTGTCGGTGTAGTGCCAGGAGGCGATGTAGAGGTAGTGGCCATTCCAGGTGCCGCTCGGCTGGGCGTCGTGCGAACCGGTCAGTCCCTGGGGCGTCCAGACGGCGGAGGTGTCGTCGGCCTGGTCCCAGCAGAAGCCGTCGTACTTCAGTGAGCCGTCGAGGTCGGTGTTGTGGCACAGTGCCGCCCGTCCGGCGTGACCGCCGTCGGCGAGCACCTGGTCGGGCGAGGTGCGCACCGAGACGCTCCCCGATGCCTCGATCTGCCGGATCGCGGCGCCGCGGTTCGTGAAGTCCCCCGCCCGCATGGTGAACCCGTTGGGGTCGATCGGGGCCAGCGCGGAGGCGGCTGCCGCCGGATGAGCCACGGACAGGGTGACCGCCGAGATCGGTCTCCGACGCGCTGCGCGAGGGGGCGTCGTGAGGCGGCTGGAGGGCGAGGTCACGCCGAGGCGGTGCGGGGGACGCGTCATACCACTGCGTCGAAGGCGGCCGCGGTCCTCCTTCAGCTCGTTCCGCCCCCGGCGAAAGGCCCGCGTGCAGGTGCTTGAATCCGGTGCCGGCAACCGGCCGTGACGTGGTCCGTGCCGCCACGGAGGCGCCCCAGGAGGGACGTGCGGTCGGGCGCTCCCCTGTGTTCCGGCTGCCCCAGGGAGTCCTGGCCGCGGCGGTCGCCGGTGTCGTGCCGCACGTCGCGTTCTTCGGCCGGGACTGTGCCGTCTGCGTCGCCTTCGGCCACGAGCACCCCGAGTGCGCCGTTGTGCCGAGGGCGGTCGAGTGGGGGGTCGCCTCGTACGTGCAGACGTGGGGGTTGGTGGTCGCGTGCGTCGTCGCCCTGCTCGCGTCGCTGCGGCGCGGCAAGGGTCCCCTGCCTGCCTGGTGCCCGAGCGAGACCGGTCGGCGGAAGTGGCGGGCGCTCGGGGCCGTGAGCGTGGACGGCACGGTGCTGTCGGTCGCGCTGCCGACACTCGGCGGCTCCCTGGACGCCTCGCAGCCGGCGCTGGAGTGGTGCTCCTCCGGCTGCCTGCTGATGCCGGCCGCCGCCGTACCGCCGGCCGGGCTCATCGGCGACCGCTACGGCCGCGAGAAGCCGCTGCTCCTCTCGCTGGCCCTGTTCGGCGCCGGCTCGGTGAGTACGCCCCCGGGGCGGCGGTGTTCCTGATCGCCAGGCTCATCATGGCCGGGGCCGGGGCCGGGGCCGGAGTCGCCGTCACGGTGCTGTCCGCCCCGAGGCGGCGTGGACCACGCGGGCGCCCGCTCCGTCGGGGGCGGCCCGCGGGAAGCGCTCCTCAGCCGGCAGAAGCCGCGGCAGCCACCGGGGCCCGGGCGGCGCGGTCGCGTGGACCGGCAGCCGGTGCCGCTCGGCGGGACACAGTGCCCCGGCAGCGGCGTGACGTAGGCGACGTCCTGCGCGGACCGGCGGTCGCCCGGCCCGGCCCGGGGTGGGCGATCCGCTCGGCCCGGCGGTGGGCCGGCGCCGGCCGGGCGAGCGCGCTTCCGCCGTGGTGCCGGGGAGTCAGGGCCATCGGTCACCCGGTGGCGGTACGCGGCTCACGCCGGCGGCGTCACTCGTCCGGCCGCCATGTCCTTCACCCCGTCCTGTGACAGCGCGGGCCCTCCAGAGGGCGGGGACAACCGCCTGTCGCGCCGGCCGGGCCCACCGGACCGGGGGATCCACCCGCCTTGTTCGAATTGACGCCGGGCCGCCGCGGCCTCGTACTGAACACGACGGGCTCCTGGCACAGGTGCCCCCGTCATTTCCATCATCTGCAGCCTCCCCCCTCTCAGGGAGCCACCATGACGGTGCAGCAACAGACAGCCACGAGCCCGACGGTCCTGGTGTACGAGGACGACCCCGGATTCCCTCCCCGGGTCAACATGCCCGTACCGCATCCCGTTCCCCAGCTCGACACGCAGCCGTTCCCGACGGCCATCGCGGACGCCGCGCCCCAGCCGGACGGTGCCGGGCCGGGCACCGAGGCGTTCCGCTACTGGGTGGCGGCCGATGCCCTCAGCAGGGCCGCACAGACCTGGGGTCCGCTCGTTCCCACCGGAACCCAGTGGCACCCGACGGTCGGCCGCGCCCTCACCGCGCACCTCGACGCGGGGGTCGACCTCAACGCCTACTACGACCGCAAGGGCCTGTGGTTCTTCCGCAGCACGGTGGCAGGGGTCACCGTCGCCGCCTGCGAGAGCCCCGAGGTCGTCTCGCACGAGACGGGACACGCGATCCTCGACGCCCTGCGCCCCCAGTTGTTCAACACGGCGAGCGCGGAGACGGCCGCCCTGCACGAAGCCTTCGGCGACATCAGCGCACTGCTGACCTCGCTCCGGCTCGAACAGCTGCGGATCGCCGTGCTGGCCGAGACACAGAGTGACCTGGAGCTGTCCTCCCGGGTGTCCAGGATGGCCGAGCAGCTGGGCGCCGCGATCCGGCAGGGCCACCCCAACGCGGTGGACCCGGACTGCCTGCGGAACATGTCGAACAGCTTCTTCTACCGCGACCCGGTGCACCTGCCGCCCAGCGGGCCCGCGAACACGCTGTGCAGCGAGCCGCACTCGTTCTCCCGGGTGTTCAGCGGCGCCTTCCTGAAGGTCGTCGCCGGGATCTTCCGCCAGCAGGACCTCCAGGACCAGGCCGGTCTGGCCAGGGCGGCCGAGATCGCGGGACAGCTGCTGGTGGACGCCGTCGTGGCCGCGCCCGTGGTGTCCGCGTACTACGCGCAGGTCGCGGGTCACATGATCGCCGCGGACCAGCGCCGCAACGGCGGCAGCTACGGCCCGGCCCTGCGTTCGGCGTTCACCCGGCACGGCATCCTCTCCCTGGAGGCCGCCACGGCCATCACCGAGTCGGAGGTGGCCCGGCGGGGCGCCGGCATGGCGGAGGCGACACCGGGCGGCAACGAGGAGGAGGGGCTGACGGCCGTCACGGTGCACGGGGCGACGTACGGCATCACCCAGCCCCTCACCCTGTCCGCCCCGGCGCAGGAACGACGTTTCGGCATCGCCGGCTCCGACCCCGCGGGCGGCTCGCTACGGCCCGCCGACCCCGAGCAGGTCGCCACGTCGTACCTCGAGGACCTCTTCCGGCGGGGCCGCGTCCACGTGCCCGAGGAGCACCGGACCGCCGAGGCGTTCGTCGACGACAGCCCCTCCCGGCTGAAGACCCACGAGGTCACCCGGAGCACGGCCGGCGAGGGTCTCGCCCTGGTCCGGCGATGCTTCGACTGAGCACCCGCCGGGTCAGCGGAAGCGCAGACGGCGGACGGTGAGCCGCCCGTCGTCCTCGCTCCGGACGACGTGCGTCGTACGCGGCGTCGGCTCCTCGCCCTCGTACACCGCCTCGCCCCGGGCCAGCAGATCGCTGATGAACTTATCGGAGGCCCGGCGCTCGGCGTCGTCCGTCGGTCCGCCGTCCACGGGTTCTCGCGGGTCCACCGGGAAACCGGCGCGTTCGAGCGCTTCGGCGCCCCGCGTGGTCACCATCGCGAGCACGAGACGGCCGGAGACGCCGTGCACGACGACGGCCTCCGTGCCGTCCACGGCCGCCGTCAGCCCGGGCAGGTCCCGGCCGTCCGGCAGCTCGATCCACGCCCGGCGCACCGGACGGTCCTCCGTGGCGGCGCGCGCGAACACCGGGTCGGCCGCCGTGCGCATCCCCGCCTCGCGGGCGAGCGCGCGCTCCCGGGCGTCCTCGCCCACGAAGACGCAGTCGCCGGCCGCGGCCTCCCCCGCGCCGGCGACCGCCCGGTCGAAGATCGCGCGCCCGTCCTTCGCCCCCCAGTGCACCAGCGCCTCGTCCGTGAACCGGCCGGGGAACGCCTCCCGCAGCGCGGCCGCGGCACGTGCCGCGGCACCGGCGCCCGGCCCGGGGTCGGAGATGATGCCGGTGCGTAGGTCGCTGAGGGCGTCGAGGACGGCCATGACGCGCGGTCGGGGACGCAGTGTCAGGGAGCCGCCGGGTTCCACACGGGCGTCCGCCAGGGTCGCCCCGACGTCGAAGAAGATCACAGGCATGTGCAGTGCCTCCCCACGACGGCCGCTCCCGAGTCGGGCCCACCCGGGTGAGACGCCCCGGTGCTGTACCCGGGGCGTTCGGCCGTCCGGCCCGTTCCCGATCGGGCCGCGATGCCTGCGCGCACGGCGGCCGTCCTGGGAAGCGGAGGCCGCCGTCAGCTCCCGGCGGGTCCGGCGCGCCGCGACGTCCTTGTCGGTGAGCCGGCTCCGCGACCTGGCGCTCGCGCCGCGTCGGCCCCGGCACCCCGGCCGCGTCGTCCAGTACGCGGGCCATCGCCTCGTCCACGGTGGCGCGCGCACCCCGGCGGAACTCCCGGTCGAGCCCGGCGGCGGGCAGCGCCTCCCGCACCGCGGCCTCGAAGCGCGCGTGCTGTGCGCGCAGGGAACGGGGCCGAGCCGAGCCGCCTGCCACCAGTCCTGGAACGGACGCGGCCATCTCAAGGACGCGTGCGGCGGCGCCGGCACGGCTGAAGGGCCGCATCCGCACGGGAGTTGAGCAGTTCTCCCGTTCCCCCCGCGCCCGCGTCCGCCTTGGACTCGACGACCCGGTGTCGGACGATCTCGTGAGGTGTGCGTTGTCGGCAGGTGCGGCGGCGGGGCGGGGGCGGGCCGGGGAGCTGGGAGAGCGGGTGTGGACCTATCAGGGAACGTTTCCGCGGGCGCCCCTGACTCTGCTGGTCCCGCTGGTCATCTCGTCATCGTGTTGTGCACCCTCGTCGGTGACCACTACGACCAGGAGTCGTCCTTCCGCCTCGCGTTCTGGGCGGTGTCCGGGGCGGGCGCGGTGTGCGTCGCCCTCTGCGTCCGGCACAGCCGGATCCGGAGCCGCGAGTACGAGCACGGCTTCGAGCTGCGCCGCCCCGGGCGCCGCACGCTGCGGTACACGTGGCGGGAGATCGCGTCCGTCGGGTCGACCCGGGTGTCCGTCCACATCAACCTGGGGCACTCGCACGACGTGCTCAAGACCGTGATCCGTCCGTACGCGGGCGGCCGGATCCGCATCAGGGGCCTGGACTACGTCAAGGTCCGCGAGGAGTCGGGCTTCTGGCGGCTGTTCCGGACGGCGACCCCCGACACCGGTGAACGGTTCGTCACGACCGCTACGCGAGCCGTCGCCGAGGCCCTCGCGCAGCGTCATCTGGACGAGGTCGGCGCGGGCGGCGCGTTCACCTGGGGTGCCTTGACCTTCACCGGCGAAGGGCTGACGCTCGACCCCTTCCCCGGGGTGGTGCCCTGGTCCCGGATCGCCCTAGCCTCCGCAAGCCCGGGCAGCGGCGTCCGGCTCGACGTACGGGGGCTGGCCGAGCGCGTCGGCAGCCCGGCCCTTCCGGCCCGCGCGACGAAGGCGGGCTACCGTACCGAGGGGGACCGGCTGGAGGTGTTCATGCCCACCCTCGCCCCGCATCGGACTACCTTGCGCTGCGCATCCTCCTCGCCGGCGCACCCGCCCTGCGCGGTGAGCGACAGGAGGAACGCGAGAGATGACGGACGTGGGACGCGGTGGCGTGCCGGGCGGAGGACTCCCGTGAGGCAACCGGGCGGTCCCGCCCGATGGGCGGCGGTGGTGGAATCGGTTCTCGCGAGGGCCGCCGCCGCTGCGCACACCGTGACCCCGGAAACGACCGGGCTCGGTGGCTGGTCCGTCGACGCGGAGGGGCGGTGCGGGCGGGTCCCTGTGTGGGTCACCCTGTACGGTCACCCCGCCGCCCCCACGGCCGAAGTACGCGTCGACGACCGGCTCTTCGCTCCCGTTCGCTTCGATCAGGCCGAGGAGCTCTTGTCGAAGGCCCTGTCCGGTGACGCCAGGCTCCGACGCGGCATGGCCGGGCTCGGCCCCTGGCGCCTGGAGGTCGTCGTCGGCGAAGGAGTCGTCACCAGCGACGACCGGGAAGCCGACGGCAGGCCGGAGAGCGAGTGGGAACGGAGGCCGCTCCACAAGCCGCGCTGACTTCGGCGGAGGCGGCAGGTGGCTCCCCCGGTTCGGCGCGCGCGGGCCGGATGCCCTGCCCGCGCGGGAGTCGGCACGTGAGGTGGTCGCAGCCCGGTCGGCGAAGGGGTTGTCGGGCCGTCGGCGCGGACAAGGGAGTACGCCCGGCGAGGCGGTGGGCAGCGCGGACAAGGGAGTACGCCCCGCGAGGCGGTGGGCGGCACGGACAAGGAAGTACGCCCCGCGACGCGGTGGGCAGCCCGGACGCCGAGGAGCAGCCGCCCGCGCCCCGGCACCAGCGCGCCCGGGAGCGTCGTCGTCCCGGCGCCGTGAGGGTCCGGACAGGCGAGGCGGCGGCGCCGGCCTGCCGGTGGCCCGGCGCCGTACGCGGGGCGCGGTCCGGGATCAGGAGCTGCCCGTCGGCGCCCGCAGGCGTCGTGTCCGGGCGGGTACCGGGCCGGTCGACTCACGGGCGATGTACGTCGTGTTCAGGGTGTGCCGGCGGGGGCGGGCGGCGGCTCCGTTGATGCGGCGGATCAGGATGTCCGCGGCCAGGCCGCCCAATTCCTGCACGGGCTGGCTGACCACGCTCAGCCGCGGCCGGATGAGCGTGGTCCATTCCGCGTCGTCGAAACCGATCACCGAGACGTCGTCGGGGATGCGGGCGTCGAGGTCGAGCAGGGCGTCGAGGGTGCCGAGCGTCGCCACGTTGTCGGTGGTGAACAGGGCGGTGGGGCGGTCCGGGGAGGTCATCAAGTCCAGTACGGCCGACCGCGCCCAGGCACGCTCGTACCCGGTGTGCCGGATCAGCTCCGCGGAACGCGGGATGCCGGCCGCCCGCAGGGCCTGGCGGTAGCCGGCGACGCGTTCCGTGGTGGTCCAGATGTCCGCGCCCGGCGCCAGACGGGTGCCGTCGTCGCCCGGCATGGCCGAGGTGATCACCGCGATGCGGGTGTGTCCCGCCTCGGTGAACCGGGTGACCGCCGCCTTCACCGCCCCCCGGTTGTCGACGACCACCGTGTCCAGCGCGGCCCCGGTCACCACGCGGTCGAGCAGCACCACCGGGATGCCGGCGGAGACGGCCCGGGCGAGGTGCGCGTCGTCGGTGGCGGCCGGCGCCACCACGAGACCGTCCACGCGCCGCTCGATGAACAGCTGGACCGCGGCCTTCTCCTTCTCGCTGTCCTCGTCGCTGTTGGCGAGGATCGCCTGGAGTCCCGCCTTGGCCGCGACGTCGGCGATGCCGCGCACGGCCCGGGCGAAGTAGGCGTTCTCCACGTCGGCGACGACCACTCCGAGGGTGTGGGTCCGGCCGCTGATCATGCTGCGGGCCACGGCGTTGGTGCTGTAGCCCAGCTCGGCGGCGGCGGCGAGCACCCGCTCCCGGGTGGCCGCGCTCGCCGATCCGTACCCGCCGAGGACGCGTGCGGCCGTCGCCTGTCCCACACCGGCGTGCCGGGCGACGTCGGGGATGGTCACGCGACGCCTCGGCTGTGCTCCAGGGGGCATGTGCGGATCTCTTCGTGTCGGCCCGGCGAACGCCGGGGAACGGGACGGTGGGATTCAGCGCCATTCAACCATTGACGCGGGCCCGCGGGGCGTGGGTAAGGTACGACCGCGTTGGTAACGTTATCAATTCTGCCCGGTCAGAACGCATCCTCCTGCCGTCTCCCGGACGGCCGTCCCCGCGCCCTGCCCGACGGCCGCCCGCTCTCCCCTATCCGAACCCCGGAGGTCTCCGCGATGGCAACCGACACCCTTTCGCCGCCGCCGGTCGGCGCAGATCCGGCCATCACCCTCGTCGACGTGGTCAAGGACTTCGGCGGCGTCCGCGGCGGAGCGGCGGTACGCCGGGTGAACCTCACCATCGCCGAAGGGGAGTTCTTCTCCCTGCTGGGACCGTCCGGCTGCGGGAAGACCACCACCTTGCGGATGATCGCCGGATTCGAGGAGCCGAGCGGCGGGCAGATCCTGCTGCACGGGCGGAACATGGTCGGCGTACCGGCCAACAAGCGGGACATCAACATGGTGTTCCAGTCCTACGCGCTCTTCCCGCACCTGAGCGTCGCCGACAACGTGGCGTTCGGGCTGCGCCGCCGCCGTGTCCCCAAGGGCGAGATCCACGACCGGGTCGACCGCATCCTGCGCACCGTGGAACTCGCCGAGAAGGCCGACCACCGGCCCCGGCAGCTCTCCGGCGGCCAGCAGCAGCGCGTGGCCCTGGCCAGGGCCCTGGTCAACCGCCCGCGCGCCCTGCTCCTCGACGAACCACTGGGCGCGCTCGACCTGAAGCTGCGGCAGTCCATGCAGCTGGAGCTCAAGCGCATCCAGCGCGAGGTGGGCATCACCTTCGTCTACGTCACGCACGACCAGGCCGAGGCGCTGACCATGTCGGACCGGATCGCGGTGATGAACGGCGGCCTGATCGAGCAGGTCGCCTCCCCGCAGGAGGTCTACGAGCGCCCCGCCACCGCGTTCGTCGCCGGCTTCATCGGCACCTCGAACCTGATCAGCGGCCGTCTGACCACCGCCGGACCGGAGGGCGGGGTGATCGACCTCGGCGGCGGACAGCGCATCACCGTCCCGCCGTCCGCCGCCGCGCCCACCGCCGGATCGGACGTCCAGCTCACGGTGAGGCCCGAGAAGATCACCCTGACCACCGGCCCGGCCGGAGACGCGAGCCGGGTCCGCGGCACCGTCAGCGAGGTGGTCTACCTGGGCACCTCCACCAGTTACACCGTGGCCACGAGCACCGGCGCGGAGATGACCGTCTTCCAGCCCAACGACGGCACCGCCTCCGTCGTGCCCGCCCGCGGCGACACCGTCTGGCTGTGCTGGGCCACCGCCCACTCCTACCCGCTCGGCAGCACGCCCGCCGCCCCGGCCGCCTCAGGCGCCGCCGGCCGTGCGGTCCCCGACTCCGGTTCCCTCACCCCGAGCTGACGACAGGTCCACCATGATGCCTCTGCAGCCCACACCACCCGCGCCCTGGCTGCGCGGACTGACCGAGCGCCGGTGTTCCCGGCGCGGTCTGCTGCGTGCCGCCCTCGGCGCCGCCGCCCTGGCCCCGCTCGCCGCGTGCAGCGTGCCTGGCGCCCGCAAGCCCGTGCCCGGCACGGCCGCCGAGATCGCCGCCGCCGTCGGCGACTTCTGGACCGGACGGAAGAAGAAGGGCCGGCTCAGCTTCGCCAACTACACCCAGTACATCGACACCGACCCCGGCGACCAGAGCCGGCACCCCACCCTGGAGGCGTTCACCCGCGAGACCGGCATCAAGGTCTCCTACGACGAGGTGATCGACGACAGCGCCTCCTGGTTCGGCAAGATCCAGCCGGAGTTCGCCTCCGGGCAGGGCATCGGCTACGACCTGATGGTGCTGGGCGGCGACAGCTACCTGCCGAAGTACATCGAACTCGGCTACCTCGCCCCGCTCGACCACGGCCGGCTCCCCCACTTCGCCCGGTACGGCGGCGCCGCGTTCAAGAACTCCTCCTTCGACCGCGGCAACGTCTACACCGTCCCCTGGCAGTCCGGCATGACCGGCATCGGCTACGACCCGGCCAAGGTCGGCCGGAAGATCACCAGTTGGCAGGACCTGCTCGACCCGAAGCTGCACGGCAAGGTCGGCATGTGGAACGACGCGGTGCAGCTGGGCAACATCGCCCTGCTGGCCGTCGGCGTCGACCCGGAGACCTCCACGCACGCCGACTGGCGCAAGGCCGCCGCCTGGCTGCGCAAGCAGCGCGACGCCGGACTGGTCCGCTCCTACAGCACCACCACCTACCAGTCCTCGCTCCAACGCGGTGACCTGTACGCCTCGCTGGTGTACTCCGGCGACGTCTTCCAGGCCAACCGCAGCGGCTCCCGGCTGGAGTTCGTCATCCCCGAGGAGGGCGGACTGCTGTGGACCGACAACCTGTGCATCCCCTCGACGGCCGCGCACCCCGTCGACGCCCTGACGTACATGGACTACGCCTACCGGCCCGAGGTCGCCGCGAAGATCAGCGAGACCGTGCAGTTCGTCTGTCCCGTCCCAAAAGCCCAGCCGGTGATCGCGCGTGACGCGGCCGCCGCCACCGGCAAGCGCAGGTCCCTGCTCGGCTCCCTGAGCAGCAGCCCGCTGGTGTTCCCGACCAAGGCCGACGAAGCCAAGCTGCGCCACCTGCGGGTGCTCGACGAAACGGAGGAGAAGCAGTGGAACGCGCTGTTCGAACCGATCTACCAGTCCTGACGCGCCGCCGGCGGCGCCCCGGCGCGGTCCTGGCTCCGTACCTGCTGGTGCTGCCGGGCTGGCTGTGGCTGGCCGCCTTCTTCGTGACGCCGGTGATCGTCATGGTGTCGCTGTCCCTGCAGACCGGCGACTTCATCGACGGCTTCCGCCAGACCTTCCACTTCGGCACCTACGCCCACGTGGTGGGGACCTACCACGTGCAGCTGGTCCGCTCGCTGCTCTACGGCGCCGCGGCCACCGCCGGCTGCGCCCTGGTGGGCTACCCGGTGGCCTACTGGATCGCCTTCCGGGCCGGCCGGCACAAGTCGGTCTTCCTCTTCCTGCTCCTGCTGCCGTTCTTCGTCTCCTTCGTCATCCGCACCCAGTCCTGGAACGTGGTCCTCGCCGACAACGGCGTCCTGCTCGGCCCGCTCAAGCACCTGGGGCTGCTGCCCGCCGGCTTCCACGTCCTGGCCACCCCGTACGCGGTGATCGGCGGACTGACCTACAACTTCCTGCCGTTCATGGTGCTGCCCGTGTACGTGGCGCTGGAGCGGGTGGACGCCAAGGTGCTCGAGGCCTCCACCGACCTGTACGCCTCCCGGGCGCAGACCTTCTGGCGCGTGGTGCTGCCGCTGTCCCTGCCCGGAGTCTTCGCGGGCGTCCTGCTCACCTTCGTGCCCGCCTCCGCCGACTACGTCAACGCCGGCATCCTCGGCGGCCCCTCGACCACCATGATCGGGAACATCATCCAGACCGAGTACTTCACCAACCTCGACTACCCGGCCGCCGCCGCCCTGTCCTTCGTCCTCATGGGCACCCTGCTGCTGGCCGTGTTCGCCTACGCCCGCGCCCTGGGCACCGACGACGTGCTGGAGGTGGCCGCGTGATGACCACCGGCACCGTCGCCCCCGCCGAGGACACCGTCGCGGCGCCCCGGCCGCGCGCCGCCCGCCGTCCGCGCCGCCGTCCCACGCTCACCCTGTACACCTGGCTGGTGCTGGCCTGGCTGCTGCTGCCGATCGCCGTCATGGTCCTGTTCGGCTTCAACGACACCCACAGCAAGGTGAACTTCACCTGGCAGGGCTTCACGCTCACCTGGTACCGGCACCTGTTCGCCATCCCCAACCTGACCTCGGCGCTGGTCAACAGCCTCACCGTCGCGCTGGTCGTGACGGTGGTCGCCACCCTGCTGGGCACCCCGATCGGCCTGGCCCTGGGCCGCCACCGCTTCCGCGGCCGCGGCTCCGTGGACCTGCTGCTGTTCGCCGCCATCGCCGCCCCCGAGATCGCCCTGGGCGCCGCCCTGCTGTCGCTGTTCATCGTCCTCGGCGTGCCGCGCGGCTACTGGACCGTCGTCATCGCGCACGTGGCGTTCTGCATCCCCTACGTCGCCATCACCGTACGGGCGCGCATGGCGGGTCACGACCCGACGCTCGAGGAGGCCGCCCGGGACCTCGGAGCCGGACCGTGGACGGCGTTCCGGCTGGTCACCCTGCCGGCCCTGCTGCCCGGTGTGGCCTCCGGTGCCCTGCTGTGCTTCGCCCTGTCCATCGACGACTACGTCATCACCAGCTTCAACGCCGGCCGGACGGTCACCTTCCCGCTGTGGGTGTACAGCGCCAGCCGTACCGGCGTGCCCCCGCAGGTCAACGTCATGGGAACGCTGATCTTCGTCGGCGGCCTCGTCATCGCCGGTGCGAACGTGCTGTTCTCCCGGCGCCGCGCGGCCTGACACCTCTCCCGCGCTGCCAGAACACCGGCCCGGTCGCGGCCGGTCGGAAACAACCCTCGAAGGAATCATCACCGTGCTCTCTTTCAACGAAGCCGAGTTCGTCGCTCAGACGGAAAGCCTCGTGGCGCTGCGCCCCCGGATCGAGGAGGTCGTCGACCGCCTCGTGGACGAGGGGTACGACAACGTCCTCCTGGTGGGCGCCGGCGGCACCTACGCGCAGATGTGGCCCTACGAGCACCTGGCGCGGCGCACCTCGGTGCTGCCGGTGCGGGCGGCCATCGCGGCGGAGCTGGTCGTCTCCGGTGACGCCCGTCTGGGCGAGCGGACCGTCGCCGTGTTCACCTCCGTCTCCGGCACCACCGAGGACAGCCTCAAGGCCATCGACCACTGCAAGGAGCGGGGGGCGTACACGATCGGCTTCACCGGCCACCCCGACTCCCCCGTCGCCCAGCGGGTGGACACCGCGCTGGTCTCGGCGCCCAAGGCCTGGCCGTTCGACGTCCAGTTGCTGCTGTTCATGGGCCGGCTGCTGTCCCGGCGGGGCGAGTTCACCGGCTACGACCGCCTGGCCGGCGAACTCGCCGGCCTGCCGCGCATCCTGGTGGAGGTGGCCCGTCAGGCGGAGCCGGTGGCGTCCGACTTCGCCGAGGCGCACAAGGACACCGACTACCACTTCCTCATCGGCGGGGGGAACCTGTGGGGGTTCACCTACCTGTACTCCATGTGCATCCTCGAGGAGATGCAGTGGCTGCGCACCACCCGGGTGCACAGCGCCGAGTTCTTCCACGGTTCGCTGGAACTGCTGGAGGAGGACACCAGCGTCATCGTCTTCCAGGGCGAGGACGAGACCCGCGCGCTCACCGACCGGGCCGAGGCGTTCGCCCGGCGCGTCTCCAAGGACGTCACCGTCTTCGACACCCGTGACTACCCCCTGGACGGCATCAGCCCCGAGTTCCGGGGACTGCTGGCGCCGCTGGTGCTCGACACCGTGATGGACCGGGTCAGCAAGCACCTGGAGCGGGTGCGCGACCACTCCCTGGACCTGCGCCGCTACTACCGCGTCATGGACTACTGACCGCGGTCCGTCCCACCCCACCTCCATCCGCCCCGGCGTGCCCGTGCCCGCGCACCGGCACGCCCCGAGCGGGCGCCGCGCACCCACGCGGCGCCCGCCCTCCTGGAGACTCAGATGAACATCCTCGGTTTCGGCGACAACGTCGTGGACCGTTTCGTGGACCGCGGCATCGACTACCCGGGCGGCAACTGCGTCAACGTCGCCGTGTACGCCCGCCGTCTCGGTCTCGGCACCGCCTATCTGGGGGTGTTCGGCGACGACGACCTCGGCGCCTTCCTCCGTACGGCCGTGGCGGCCGAGGGCGTCGCGGTCGAGCGCAGCGTGGTGCGCCACGGCGAGTCCGGCGTCTCCACCCTCCATGTGCGGGGCGGCGACCGGGTGTTCCTCGGCTACAACGGCGGTGGCGTCACCTTGCGCGAACCGCTCGTCCTGGACGACGCGCTGCTGGCGTACGCGGCGTCCTTCTCGCTCGTGCACTCCAGCGTCTACTCGCGCACCGAGAGCGAACTGCCCAAGCTGGCCGCGGCCGGCCCGCTGGTCAGCTTCGACCTCTCCGACGACGACGAGTTCCGGTCCCCCGCCTACCTCGACCGGGTCTGCCCCCACCTCGACCTGGCCCTGCTGTCCTGCTCGGACCTGGACGAGGCGGCCACGCGGCGACTGCTCGAAGCCGTGGTGGCGCGGGGCGCGCGCATGGCCCTGGCGACCCGGGGCCTGGCGGGGGCCACCGTCTACGACGGCCGCACCCTGGCGACGGCACCGGCCCGCGCGGCGGACGCACGGACCATGGCCGACACCATGGGCTGCGGTGACGCGTTCCTCGCCGGGTTCGCGGTGTCCCTGCTCCACGACGGCTGGTCCCGCCGCAATCCGCCGTCCCGCGGCACCCTGGAACGCGCCCTGCGGCACGGCGCGCGGGCGGCCCACGACCAGTGCTTCGTCGAGGCCGCCTTCGGCCGCGGCCGGCCTGCCGCGGAACTTCAGGAGGCGCCGCCTTCACCGGCTGGTGCCTGAGCGCCGACGTGCGACGGTGTGCGCACGCGCCGGTGTGTGCGCCGGACACCGCACGCGCCCGGATCGCCCCGGAGCCTTCGGTTCAGAACAGCCGGCGAATGACCTCGACCGCGCGCGCCAGGTGGGGTTCGTCGCGGTCGGCGCGGTGGGCGACGGCCAGTTCGACCGACGCCGTCGGGCGCACCAGGGGCCGGTAGACGACGCCGTCGAGCGCGAGCGCGGTCACCGGTTCGGGCGCGACCGCGACTCCGAGGCCGCCGGCGACGAGGGTGATGAGTGTCGAGGTCTCCCCCACCTCGTGCCGGATCCGCGGCTCGATGCCGGCGTCGCGGAGGACACCGAGCACGACGTCGTGCATCACCGAGCGGCGGTCCGCCGAGTGCATGATCATGTCGAGGCCGGCGAGGTCGGCGGCGCGCACCCTGGTCTTCGCCGCGAGGGGGTGCTCGGCCGGGAGGGCCACCACGAGGCGGTCCCGGCGCAGGACGTGGACGACGAGGGACGGGTCGGCCGCGGCCGGGCGCAGCAGGGCCACGTCGATGGCGCCGCCGCGCAGCGCCTCCACCTGGTCGGGGGCGAGCATCTCCCCGCGGAAGGAGAAGTCGATGCCCGGCAGTTCGGTGGCGAGGTGACGCGAGAGCGTCGGCAGCAGGCTGTACGTCGCCGAGCCGACGCAGCCCAGGGTGAGGTGGCCGACCGAACCGGCGGCGACCCGGCGGGCGTGGTCGGCGGCCTGGTCGACCTCGGTGAGGATCGCTCGTACCCGTTCGAGGTAGGCGCGGCCGGCCTCGGTGAGGTCGACCCGGCGTGTGGTGCGGTGGAACAGAGCGACGCCGAGCTCGCCCTCCAGCCGCCGGATCGCCTGCGAGAGCGGTGGCTGCGCCATGTGGAGCCGTTCGGCCGCCCTCCCGAAGTGGCGCTCCTCCGCGACCGCGAGGAAGTAGCGGAGCTGACGCAGATCCATAGGTTCAGGATATCAATCCAGGGCGATATCGATACTTCACGGTATCGACGCCGCCGTCTAGCCTTCGAGCCATGAAGAGCGCATTCCTCTATGCCGCCACGCGGACACCGTTCGGCAGGTTCAACGGGGCGCTGGCCGGCGTCCGGCCCGACGACCTGGCCGCCACGGCGATCGGCGGTGTGCTCGGGCTGGCACCGGCGCTGGATCCCGCCGCGGTCGACGAGGTCGTGTGGGGCAACGCCAACGGCGCCGGTGAGGACAACCGCAACGTCGGCCGGATGGCCGCGCTGCTGGCCGGTCTGCCGGCCGGCGTGCCCGGCACGACGGTCAACCGGCTGTGCGGGTCGAGCCTGGACGCGGCGATGGCCGGCTCCCGCACGATCGAGACGGGCGATGCCGAGGTCGTGCTCGTGGGCGGTGTCGAGTCGATGACCCGGGCGCCGTGGGTGCTGCCCAAGCCGTCGCGTGCCTTCCCGGCCGGCGACGTCACCGCGGTGTCGACGACGCTGGGCTGGCGGCTGGTCAACCCGCGGATGCCGAAGGAGTGGACCGTCTCCCTGGGCGAGTGCAACGAGCAGCTCCAGGAGCGCTTCGGCATCTCCCGCGAACGCCAGGACGAGTTCGCCGTCCGCTCCCACCGCCTCGCACACCGGGCGTGGGAGGACGGGTTCTACGACGCGCTGGTCACCCCGGTCGGCGACCTGGTCCGCGACGAGGGCATCCGCCCGGACTCGGACACCGGGAAGCTCGCCGCGCTGAAGCCGTCGTTCCGGCCGGACGGCACCATCACCGCGGGCAACGCCTCCCCGCTCTCCGACGGCGCCTCCGCGGTGCTCCTCGGCAGCGAGACCGCGGTGGCGGCCATCGGCGTCGACCCGCTCGCCCGGATCGCCGGCAGGAGCGCGACGGCGCTGGATCCCCGGGACTTCGGCTACGCCCCGGTCGAGGCCGCCAACCGGGCGCTCGCCCGCGCCGGGATCACCTGGGACCGGGTCGGCGCGGTGGAGCTCAACGAGGCGTTCGCGGTCCAGTCGCTGGCCTGCGTCGACGCCTGGCTCAAGGACGGCCTGCGCGACCCCGGGGTCGTCAACCAGCGCGGCGGGGCCATCGCGATCGGGCACCCGCTGGGCGCCTCCGGCGGCCGGATTCTCGGGACCCTGGCCGCGGTCCTGAGGGAACGCCGCGAGCGGTACGGCGTGGCGGCGATCTGCATCGGCGTCGGCCAGGGGCTGGCCGTCGTCCTGGAGAACCTGGAGGTGCCGAAGTGAGCCGTGCGACCGTGCTGGACTCGACCGACGAGGCGGTGGCCGGGATCGAGGACGGTTCGACCGTCCTGGTGGGCGGTTTCGGCCTGGCCGGAATGCCGTTCGACCTCATCGACGCCCTCATCCGGCAGGGCGCGAAGGACCTCACGATCGTCTCCAACAACGCCGGGAACGGCGACGTCGGGCTGGCGGCGCTGCTCGCGGCCGGCCGGGTCCGCAAGGTGGTGTGCTCCTTCCCGCGGCAGGCCGACTCCTACGTCTTCGACGCGCTCTACCGCGCGGGGAGGATCGAGCTGGAGGTGGTTCCCCAGGGCAATCTCGCCGAGCGGATGCGGGCCGCCGGGGCCGGGATCGGCGCGTTCTACTGCCCGACCGCGGTCGGCACCCCGCTCGCCGAGGGCAAGGAGGTGCGCACCATCGACGGACGCGACTACCTGCTGGAGTATCCGATCAAGGGCGACTACGCCCTCGTCTCCGCGTACCGGTCCGACCCGATGGGCAACCTGGTCTACCGCAAGACCGCCCGCAACTTCGGCCCGGTGATGGCGACCGCCGCCACCACCACGGTCATCCAGGTCGACGAGGTCGTCCCGCTCGGCGCGCTCGATCCGGAGGCGGTCGTCACGCCGTCCATCTACGTCGACCGCGTCGTCCCGGTCGCGACCCGCCACTACACCGTCCAGGGGGCACGATGACCACCGACACCGGCGCCGCGGCACGCTCGGCGTCCCCGGGCGGGGCGCCGGTCGGCGCCGACCGTCCGCTCGGCATGGACGAGGTGGCCGCCGTGATCGCACGGGACATCCCGGCCGGCGCGTTCGTCAACCTCGGCATCGGCCGGCCCACCAAGATCGCCGACCACCTGCCCGAGGATCTCGGCGTCGTCCTGCACACCGAGAACGGCATGCTCGGCATGGGCCCGAAGGCGGAGGGCGCCCGGATCGACCCCGACCTCACCAACGCCGGCAAGGTCCCGGTCACCGAGCTTCCCGGAGCGGCGTACTTCCACCACGCCGACTCCTTCGCCATGATGCGCGGCGGCCACCTCGACGTCTGCGTCCTGGGCGCCTACCAGGTCTCCGAGCACGGTGACCTGGCCAACTGGCACACCGGCGAGCCCGGCGACATCCCCGCCGTCGGCGGCGCGATGGACCTCGCCATCGGCGCCAAGGACGTCTACGTGATGATGTCGCTCTTCACGAAGTCCGGCGCGCCCAAACTGGTCCGGCGGTGCAGCTACCCGCTCACCGGCACCGGTTGCGTCAGCCGGGTCTACACCGAGGTCGCCACCTTCGACCTGGGGCCCCAGGGCGTCCATGTGCGGGAGACCTACGGCATCAGCCTCGACGAGCTGCGCTCACGCCTCGACGTCGAGCTGCACTGAGCTCCGCGGCCAAGACGTGCCGCGGGGGCGAGCCGGCGGTGTGCGCGAGCCCGTCCGCCGGGGTCTCAGGAACGGACGGCGGTGTCGCTGTCCGGGTGCAGGGCGAAGATCTGGTCGAGGCCGACGATGCGCAGGACCCGCAGGGTGTTGGCGGGTACGGCCGCCAGCGCGATGCCGGCCCCGGCGGCCTGGGCGTGGCTGCGTGCGGCGATCAGGGCGGTGATGCCGCTGGAGTCGCAGAACCGCATGCCGCCCAGGTCCAGGACCAAACGCTGGCCGGGCCGGAGGGTGAGAGCGGCGATGCGTTCGCGCAGCTCGCCGGCGTTGGCGTAGTCGAGCTCGCCGAAGATCTCCAGAACAGGACCGGTCGGGGCGTCTCGGGTGGTGATCTTCAGCGGGCTCATCGTGTGTTTCTCGTCGGGTGGCCGGGGGCTGGGACGCCGAGGGCGAGCAGGGCGGTGTCGTCGTCGAGGCCGTCGCCGAAGCTGTCCAGCAGGCCGGTGAGGGCCTCGATCACGGCGTGGGGCGGCTTGCCGCCGTGGCCGGCGGTGAAGGCCAGGAGCGCCTCGTCCCCGTACAGGCTGGTGCGGTCGGGGCCGGTACGGGCTTCGGTGAGACCGTCGGTGTAGAGCAGCAGGGTGTCGCCGGGCGTGAGGACCGTCGTGGCGGGCGTGAAACGCGCGCTGGGCAGTACGCCGACGAGCAGGCCGCCGGGGGTGGGCAGGAAGCCGGCGGTGCCGTCGGCCCGCAGCACGATGACCGGCGGGTGACCGCCCGAGGCGAGGTGGACGGTGAGCCGCCCGGTCGCCGGGTCGGGGTCGAGGGTGCCGAAGACGGCGGTGCAGTAGCGCGGGTCGCCGCTGCCGGCGTAGCGCTCGTGGAGCACCTTGTTGAGGGTGGTCAGAGCGGAGACGGGGTCGGGGTCGTGCAGGGCGGCGGCGCGCAGGGTGTAGCGGGTGAGTGAGGTGACCGCGGCGGCCTGGGGTCCCTTGCCGCACACGTCGCCGAGGAAGAAGGCGAAGCGTGTGCCGTCGAGGGGGAAGACGTCGTAGAAGTCGCCTCCGAGCCGGTCGGGAGAGGCCGTGTGGTAGTGGCCGGCCGTCTCCACACCGGGTATGGAGGGCAGCGTGTCGGGCAGCAGTGACTGCTGGAGCACGGCCAGGGCGTCCTGCAACCGGGCGCGGTCGGCCTCCGCCTGTCTGCGTGCCGCTTCGGCCGCTCGCCGGCCGCGCAGCAGTTCCTCTTCGTAGGCCCGGCGGTCCCTGGCGTCGAAGACGGTGGTGCGGATCAGCTGGGGCTCGCCGTTGCCGCCGCGTTTGACCACCGAGGAGACCAGCACCGGTATCCGGTCGCCGTCGGTCCGCTTGATCTCCAGGGCGATCCCGCTGATCTCGCCCTGCATGCGCAGCAGCGGAGCGAAATGCGTCTCGTGGTACAGCTTCCCGCCGACGGTCAGCAGGTCGGTGAAGCGCATCCGGCCCACCACCGCCTCCCGCTCCAGACCCAGCCAGGCCAGCAGGGTGGCGTTGATCTTGGCGACGGTGCCGTCCATCAGCGTGGAGAGGTATCCGCAGGGCGCCTTCTCGTACAACTCCTCGGCGCTGTCCTCCAGCAGTGCGGCGAAGGCCGCGTCCGCCGCCCTCTCGTCGTCGGCGTCGTGGGGGTCGTAGGGGTCGTGGGGGTCGGGCTGCTGCCCGGTGCGGCACATCACCGCAGGCCGGCCAGGAAGCTCCGGATCGCCTCGTTGGTGGCTTCGGGCGCGGACAGGTGCGGGCAGTGCCCGGTCGCCTCCAGGGTCACCAGCGTCGACCCCGGGATCGCCCGGTGGACGAAGGCGCCGACCTCCCGGGGGGCGATGGCGTCCTCGCTGCATTCGAGCACCAGGGTCGGCACCCGCACGCTCTTCAGGTCGTCCCGTGAGTCCGACAGGAACGTGGTGCGGGCGAAGACGCGCGCCATGTCCGGGTCGGTGGCGCAGAAGCTGTTCCTGAGTTCTTCGCCGAGCTCGGGGCGGTCCGGGTTGCCCATGATGACCGGCGCCATCACGGCCGACCAGCCCAGGTAGTTGGACTCCAGCGACGCCAGCAGTTCGTCGATGTCCTGCGCGCTGAACCCGCCCCGGTACCCCTCGTCGTCGATGTACCGCGGAGACGGAGCGACCATCACCAGTGCCCCGATGCGCTCCGGAGCCGCCTCCGCGGCCAGCACCCCGATCATGGCGCTCACCGAGTGCCCCACGAACACCGCGTCCCGCAGGTCGAGCGCCTCGCACACCTCCGCCACGTCCCGGGCGTAGCCGTGCAGAGAGCCGTAGCGGTCCTCCGAGAACGCGGACAGGTCCGAGCGGCCCGAACCGACGTAGTCGAAGAGCACCACCCGGTAGTCCTCGACCAGTGCGGGCAGCGTCAGTCGCCACATGTTCTGGTCGCAGCCGAACCCGTGGGCCAGCACCACGGCACGCCCGTGAGGGTTGCCGGTGACGGCGACGTTGTTCCTGCGAGCGATATCCATACCCCTCAGTCTTCCAGGCATGGACCGGCCCTCCCGCACGGCCCCCGGGCCCGGCCCCCCTTCGCCACGTTTCCGGCAGTGACCCGGCGGGCCCGTCCACGGGCCGGGCCGCTGCTCGCCGTCTCGCGCGGTGCCGGGAACCGCCCGGGCGGGCGGCATCACACCCGCCCCGGGCTGCCCTGTGGCGCGGGGCCCCTCGTCACTGAACGACCGTGAGTACGATCTTTCCCTGGATGTGCCCCCGGGCCGCGCGTTCGTGCGCCGCCCGGGCATCGGCCAGCGCGTACGTGCTGTCGATCGCGACGCGGACCGTGCCCGCGTCGAGCAGGCGCGCCAGTTCGGCGAGCTGCGCACCGTTGGAGCGGACCTGGGTGCTGGAGACCGTGACGCCCAGTTTCGCGGTCTCCTCCTCGTCGAACTCCCCGGGGAGCACGGGGAACTGGGCGCCGCCACGCTTGAGTGTGCGCAGGAGACGCCTGCTGCCGGGGCCGCCGACGGTGTCGAGGACGAGATCGACGTCGTGCACGAGTTCCTCGGCACGGCTCCTGGTGTAGTCGATGAACCGGTCGGCGCCGAGTTCTCGGAGGAACGACTCGTGTGCGCCCGACGCCACCGCGACGACCCGGGCGCCCTTCCACTTCGCCAGTTGCAGGGCGAGGTGCCCCACACCGCCCGCGGCGCCGTTGACGAGTACCGTCGTGCCGGGGCCGAGTGCCGTCGGGCGGTGCCGTGCGTCCTGGAAGGGCGAGGGGTGGTCGTGGCCCAGCTCGATCAGGAACTGCCACGCCGTCAGCCCGGCCATGGGCGCTCCGGCGGCGTGCACGTGGTCGATGCCGGCCGGCTTGCGTGCGAGGTCCGACGCGGGAGCGGCCACGTACTCGGCGTACGCGCTGCCGTGGAAGCTGGGGAAACGCAGGAGGCCGAAGACCTCGTCACCCACGCCGAGGCCGTCCACGTCCGCGGCGACGGCCTCGACGACGCCCGACACGTCCGTCCCGGGAATCACCGGCAGGCTCACCGTCGCCCCCCTGTCCCCGGGCATCGTGGTGAGCCCGCCGCGCAGGTACCAGTCGGGAGGATTGACGCCGACCGCGTGCACGCGGACCAGCACCTCGCCCGGCCCCGGTACGGGGAGCGGCACCTCGTCGTAACGCAGCACCTCGGGGCCGCCGTGCTCATGGAGCCGGACCGCCCTCATCGTGTGTGTCGGCATCGTCTTCTCCTGACCGCGCCGCGGGATACGCTATTCGGATCAGCGGTCCACATAAGCGGACCACTGATCCGAATATATGGACCACTGATCCGGATAGTCAAGAGGGACACATGCGGGCCGACGCCAGGAAGAACCGCGACCACCTGCTCGCGACAGCGGGCGCCGCCATCGCCGAGCAGGGCGTCGACGTGTCGCTGCGCGACATCGCGCGCAGGGCCGATGTCGGACTCGCGACGCTGCTGCGGCACTTCCCGACGCGCGAGGCGCTGCTCGACGCCCTGCTGCGCACGAGCTTCGACGAGCTGACGGCGAAGGCGGACGCGCTCGAAACCTCCGGCTCGCCCCGGGACGCTCTCCTTTCGTGGCTGCGGGACTGCGTCGCGTGGACGACCGAGTACCGTGGCGTGACCGTGCTGATGGCTGCCGCCATCGAGGACACCGAGTCCGCGCTCCACGCTTCGTGCGTCATCCTGCGCGCGGCCGGGGCGCGACTCCTCGCACGCGCGCAGGCCGCGGGCGCGGCACGGACCGATGTCGACGGTGCCGATCTGTTCGCGCTGGTGGCGGCGCTGGCGTGGCTCGGCGACCAGCCCTCGCTCGCACCACGGGCGGACCACCTCTTCGACGTCGTCGCCCAGGCGATCGTGACGAGCCCGGCGAACATCGCAGCCGAGTGAACACCACCCCCGTCCGTCGCAGCGGGTCGGACGGGGCCTGCCGTGCCGCCGAGGATGCCCGGCAGCAGAACGGCCGGCGGGACCGAGGAGTGGGTTCGCCTCAGCGCTCACGCTGGCGTGGCTGCCTCCGCCCGTCGCAGCAGGCCGGACCGGGCCGGCCGTGCCGCTGAGGGTGCCCGGCGGCAGAGCGGCCGGCCGGGCCGGGGAGCGGGTTCGCCTCGGTGCTGCGCCCGCGAGCTGAACCGGTTCCCGCCGGAAGCGGTCATCGCGCGGGCGAGCGGCCGAGGCGGCCCACATGGACGGGAAGCAGACGAGTTACGGCAGAAGGACGATCTTCCCGGTGGTGCGGCCGGCCATGCTCTCGCGATGGGCGGCGGCAGCCTCCCGCAGCGGGTGGCTGGACGCGATCAGGATGCGCAGTCGTCCCGCTGCCGCGGCCTCGGTGAGCTGGAGGCGGGCGGCCTGCCTGATCGCGGTGCCGGGGTCGGCGCCGGGCCCGCCGCCGAGGAGTTTGATCCCGGCCTCGGCCCCGCGCTCGAAGGCCGCGATGGTGGCGATGCGGGAGCGGTCGGCCACGAGTTCCAGGGAGACGTCGACCGCCTCGTCGGTGCCCACCAGGTCGGCCGCCGCCTGGATCCCCTCCGGCGCCGCCGCGCGCACGCGGTCCGCCAGACCGGGCCCGTACGCGACCGGGACCGCGCCCAGTTCCCTCAGCAGCTCGTGCTTGGCGGGGCTCGCCGTCGCGACGACGGTGGCGCCCCGTGCCACGGCCAGCTGGACGACCACCAGCCCGACCCCTCCCGCGGCCCCGTGGACCAGCACCGTCTCGCCCTTGGCGAGTGCGACCGCTTCGAGGACGTGGACGGCTGTCACGCCGGCGACCATCAGCCCGCCGGCCTGCTCCCAGGACAGCGCGGCCGGCTTCGGCACCACGGACGAGGCCGGGACGAGGAGTTCCGCGGCGTACGCGCCCGGCGCGCGGTAGACGATCACCTCGTCGCCCACCCGGACGGGACCCGCGGGGCCGGTCGCGTCGGCGCCGACCGCGGTGACGACACCGGCCGCCTCGCTGCCCAGCCGCAGCGGCAGCTTCGCCGGATCGGCCCCGAAGGCGCCGCTGTACATCTTGTAGTCGAAGGGATTCACACCCACGGCTCGCACCGCGATGCGCACCTGACCGGGCCCGGGCTCCGGGACGGCCACGTCGATGACTGACAGGACCTCAGGACCGCCGTAGGCGCTCGCCACTACTGCTTCGCTCATGCCCATGGGCAACACGGCGCCGACAGCGATCATTCCGCCGCTTCCTCGGTCCCTCCATTTTGAACGGAGCGCTCCGCTCCGATAGCGTGGACGCGCAGGACACCGATCCGCCGACCGGAGGACACATGACGACGACGAGCCAGCCGACCGCCCTGGTCACGGGCGGCAGCCGGGGCATCGGCGCGGCCACCTCGCGCGAGCTGGCGGCCCGTGGGTACCGCGTGGCCGTCAACTACTTCGCGAACCGGGAGGCCGCCGACCGGGTGGTCAAGCAGATCGAGGCGGACGGCGGCGAAGCCTTCGCCGTGCGGGCCGATGTGCACGACCCCCGCCAGGCGGCCGAACTGCTGGAGCGCGCCACGGTCGACGGGCGCCTGGACGTCCTCGTCTGCAACGCCGGCGCCCGCTTCACCCCCACCCCGCTCCCCCGCCTCACCTGGGAGGACTTCCACGCGAAGGTGACGAACGAACTCGCGTCCGTCTACACCCTCACCCAGCGGGCGCTGGCCGTCATGGGCGCCAAGGGCGGGGGGCGGATCGTGTACGTCTCCAGCGCCGTCGCCGACGGCCCGCCCACCGTGGGCATGACCGCGCACGGCACCGCCAAGGCCGCGCTGAACACCTTCGCACGCTTCGTCGCCTACGAGGCCGGTCCGCTCGGCGTCAACGTCAACGTCGTGGCGCCCGGCTTCGTGCGCACCGAGGCCAGCGCCGGGCAGCCGCAGGAGTTCCAGCAGCGCCTGGCCGAACACACGCCGCTCGGACGGGTGGCGGAACCGCAGGACGTGGCCCGGGCGATCGCCATGCTCGCCGGGGAGGACGCCGGGTTCGTCACCGGGGCCGTCGTCACCGTCGACGGCGGGCACGGCGTGGGACGCCCCTGAGGGAGAATGCCGCGTCATGGGTGACACGTACACAGGCAAACCGCGGGGCCGCAGGCGGGAGGCGGACCGTAACGACACCCGCCTGTTCCGGGCCGCGCGCGAGGTCTTCGCCGAACGCGGCTGGGACGCCCCCGTCTCCGAGATCGCCCGCCGGGCCGGCATCGGCATGGGCAGCCTCTACCGCCGCTACCCCAGCAAGGAGCTGCTGGCCCAGCGCATGCGGATCGCGGGGATGGAACAACTCGTCGCGCAGGCGCGGACCGCACTCGCCGAGGAGCCCGACCCCTGGGCCGCCCTGGTGCGCTTCCTCCGTGACGCGTTGACCGACCAGGGGGCGGGCGGGCCGCTCCTGCCCCTGGTCGGTGGCCGGCTGCCCGCCACCGACGAGGTGCTGGCCGCCGCGCAGCAGTTGCGCGCGGCCCTGGACGACCTGGTGGACGGCGCGCACCGGGCGGGCGTGCTGCGCGCCGACTTCAGCTCCGCCGACATCCCGTTGCTGCTCGAACACCTCACCCCGCGGATCCCCGTCACCGGCGAGCGCGCCGCCGCGCTGCACCTGCGCTACCTCGACCTGGTCTTCGCCGGGCTGCGCACCCCGGAGCCCGGTCAGCCCGCGGCCCTGCACGGTCCGCGGCCGCGATGGGCAGAGCTCAGGGAGCTGTGGAACGCGCCCGGACGCTGACACCGGGTGCGGTCGCCGGGCCCTGGGAGTACCCGACCCGCCGGTCAGGCGGAGCCGCCGCCGAGGCGCACGCTGTCGCGGCAGGGTCCGGTGCACGGGTGCACCGCTCGGGACGCGTACCGGCCGCCGTTCGTCTACAGTTCGGTAGACGGTCTACCTCGCTGTAGTCGTTTGGTTACGGGTGCCCTGTGCGCCTGTTCCGCACGGAAGGCCCCCATGACCAGCTCCCCGTACCCGGCCGCCGACCGGCCCGACCGGTCCTTCCCCGGCGACCACGCGGCGATAGCCGCCGCCCTCGCCCTGCTCCTCGGCAGTCCGCGACCGTGGCACGGTGGCTCGCCAACCGGCGCCTGGGTGCCCTGCCGCTGACCTCATGACTCTTCGGTGACGACGAAGCCGGCGGGCTCCCGGTCCCGTGCACCCGGCCCCGTACACCGCCGGCGTTCCAGACGGCTCCCACGCCGTGGGGAGCGATCGTGCCGCCGGACCCCCACAGCAAGAAGTGACGGAAGAGGGCCGCCTTGTACACCCGAACTGCCGCCCCACCACTGACCGATCGGGCCACGGGCTGGCTGCGGCGCCGGCTGGGCCGCGCGGTCGTGCTGGCCTACGCCGCCGCACTGCTCCTGCCGGGGCCCGGACTGTGGCTGCGCCGGGCTCACGCGCTGCCGCTCGGCTGGGGGCACGCCCTGCCGTTACCCATCCCGCAGCTCCTGCTCTCCTCGGTACTCCTCTCGGCCGGACTCCAGGTCCCCCTGGGCGCGCTGGGCACCCTGCTGCGGCGCCCGGTCGCCCTGCTGGCCGGGCTGGCCCTGCACCTGTCGATCCCCCTGCTGGCCATCCCCGCCGTCGCGTTCCTGCTGCGCCGGACTCCCGACACCGACGGCGGGAGCGGCCTCGTCACCGCGATGATCCTGATCGTGACGATGCCCGTCGCCGCCGGAGCCACCGTGTGGACCGGCAAGGGCGACGGCGACCAGCCGACCATGGTGGGACTCGTCCTCGCCTCCACCCTCCTCAGCCCGCTCACCACCCCCCTGGTCATCGGCACGCTGCTGCCGTTGCTCGGCGGCGGCTACGGGTCCACGCTCAGCAGGATCGCGGACGCCCACGGCGGTTTCGCCCTGCTCGGCGTCGTCCTGCCGTGCGCGGCCGGCATTCTGTGCCGCCTGGCACTGCCCGCGCCGCTGCTCGGCCGGGTGCTCGGCGTCGTCGTGCCCACCGCCCTGGCCGGCTCCCTCCTCCTGACCTACGTCAACGCCAGCGGCGCCCTCGGTTCCTTCCTGGCACGCCCGCGACCGCTGCTGCTCGCCGCCGCGCTGACCGTGGCGACGCTGGTCTGCCTGCTGTCCTTCGCCCTCGGCCACGGCGCCGCACGCCTGCTGAGGCTGGACGCCCCGGCGGCGTCGTCCCTCACGCTGGCCTGCGGCATGAACAACAGCAGCGCGAGCGCCGTCCTGATCACCACCACGCTGCCCGACAAGCCCCACCTGCTCCTGCCGGTCCTGGCCTACGGGCTGTTGCAGAAGACGGCGGCGAACCGGGTCGTACGCCGGAACCCCGGGTGCCGCCACGTCAGACGGAGCAGCCGGTGCCCAGTTTGAAGCCGACGCCCCGGACCGTGATGATCCAGTCGCTGTCACCGAGCTTGGTGCGGAGGCTGCTGACGTGCGTGTCGACGGTTCGCCTCGACCAGGAATCGCCCCACACCTGCTGCAGCAGCCGTTTTCTGGGAATCACGGTGTCGGGGTGCGAGGCGAGAATGCAGAGGAGGTCGAATTCCTTTCGGGTCAGCCCCACACCACGGCCGCCCAGGCTGACCTGCCGCGCATTCACGTCGATGTGCAGGGGGCCGTGCGTGATTTCCCGGTCGACGGTGCGCGAGGACCGGGTGCGGCGCATGACGGCCTCGATGCGTGCCATCAGTTCGCGGAATCCGTACGGCTTGACGAGGTAGTCGTCCGCGCCGGCCTGAAGCCCGAGCACACGGTCGAGTTCGGAGCCGCGGCCGGTGACGATGAGCAGCGGCACACAGCTGACGGAGCGGATGCTCTTGCACACCTCCAGCCCGTCGAGATCCGGGAGCTCCAGGTCGAGGAGGATCAGATCCGCGTCCTCGTGGGCTTCGAGGGCGGCGACGCCGAGGGCCGCGTGGGTGACCTCGTGGCCGTGCCTGCGCAGTCCTGCCGCCAGGGACTCGGCGTCGGCGGAGTCGCTCTCCACCAGGAGGATCTGCCAGCCGGCCGCAGGGGCGGGCACCGTGCGCGCCGGCCCCGGCATGTCCTCCAGCACGGTCTGCGGTCCGCGTGTGACGCGCTCGATGGGCGGATGGTGCTCCGGCTTCACCGCTGATGAGTATGGACCCATGGCCTCCCCCGGCTCATCCGGTCAGCGTGGATGTCGAACCTGCGCTCGAAAATTTATCGGTCGCTTGTAGTCCATTCAAAGACTTCTGTCGTAAATACATCGTTGCGGGTTCATGAAGGTGCATTACATAGTCATCGATCTGTGGTTCTGCGGGACCTTCTGACGTGCTCACGGGTTTATCGCCGGCCGGTCACGGAGGCCGGCCGGCGGGGGAATGCGCGGGCTGCGCCGAACGCGCCGTACGGCCGCGACGGGAGCCGCACCGGCGACCGGTCCGACATGCTGCCGCAGTATCGGCTTCACACCCGCGGTGCAGGATGGACACGGCCGGAGGCCGGTACGTCCGCTCCCCGGCGCGGCGGCCCGGGGCCGGAGCCCGATTCCCTCTCCCAGGAAGCGAGTTGCGGATGTCGCACACCTCTCAGTCCTCTGCCGTCGACGGCGCCGGGGCGACGTCCCCCGGCCCGCACTCGGTCGTGGTGGCCGGGGCCGGTCCCACCGGGCTGCTCCTCGCCGGAGACCTCGCGGCGGCCGGCGCGGACGTGGTGGTGGTCGAGAAGCGCCCGGAAGGCATCAGCAACCTGACCCGTGCCTTCGGTGTCCACGCCCGCACCCTCGAACTCCTCGACGCCCGCGGTCTCGCCGACGAACTGGTCGCCACCGGGCAGGTCATCCGCGAGCTGCGGCTGTTCGGGGCGATACCGTTCGACATCGGCGCGCTGCCCTCGCGTTTCCCCTTCCTGCTGGTCACCCCTCAGTACGAGGTGGAGAAGCTGCTGCTGCGCCGGGCCCTGGAGAACGGTGCGGTCATCCGCTACGGGACCGAGGTGCTCGGTCTCTCCCAGGACGGCGGGGGTGTCACCGTGTCGGTGCGCGACGCGGGGGGCGAGTCGACCGTGCGGGCCCGCTATCTGGTCGGCGCGGACGGCACGCGCAGCGCGGTGCGCCAGGCTCTCGGCCTCCCGTTCCCGGGGAAGGTGGTGATCCGGTCGGTGGCGCTCGCCGACGTGAAGTTCACCGAGCGGCCCAGCCTGGTGGTGCAGGTGCACGGCACGGGCGACGCCTTCGGCTTCATCGCCCCGTTCGGCGACGGCTACTGGCGGGTCGGCGGCTGGGACCGGGCCCACCGGGGGGAACCCGACGACTCCCCGGTCGCGTTCGAGGAGCTGCGCTCCCTCATCGAGCGTGCCTTCGGCTCCGACTTCGGCATGCACGACCCGCGCTGGATCTCCCGCTTCCACAGCGACGAGCGCCAGGTGCCCAGGTACCGGGTGGGCCGCGTGCTGCTGGCCGGCGACTCCGCCCACCAGCACTCGCCGGCCGGCGGACAGGGGATGAACACCGGCCTCCAGGACGCCGTGAACCTCGGCTGGAAGCTGGCGGCGGTGCTCGGCGGCTGGGCCTCCGACGCGCTGCTGGACACCTACCACAGTGAGCGCCATCCGATCGGCCGGGCGGTGCTGCGCAGCAGCGGGCTCAACCTCCGGCTGGCCATGGCGCACAACCCGCTGGAGATCGCGCTGCGCACGGTTCGCAAGCTGGTGGTCACCCATGTGCGGCCGGTGACGCGGCAGGCGGTGGGAGAGATCACCGGAATCGGCCACTTCTACCCCGCCGCGCGCGGGGCGCACCCGCTGGTGGGCAGACGGGCGCCGGACCTGGAGCTGGCGGGCGGACGGCTCTACGAGGCGCTGCGGGAAGGGCGGTTCGTCCTGGTCCTGCCGCCTGACGGGGAGTCCGGCGCCCCGGCCGGGCTCGACACCGCGGGCCGGCGGGGGCGGCTGGTCCTCGCCCGCCGTGCGGACGGCGGCGACGGGTCCCCGGAGGCGGCCCTGGTGCGGCCCGACGGCTACTACGCCTGGGCCGGAGCGGCGGACGGACCCTCGATCGAGGCCGGCATCGGACCGTGGGTGGGGTGAGCGGTCCCGTCCGGCGGAGCCTCTCGTCGTGCGGCCCCGCTCCGGGGCCGCACGCGCCCGGTCCGCCGCGTCCTCAGCGCGGCGGCAGCGGCGAGAGCGTGGGCAGGTGGGAGAGGAAGCCGCCGTCCACGGACAGCACCTGCCCGGTGATGAAGGAGGCGGCGGGGGAGGCGAGGAAGGTCACCAGGTGGGCGACGTCGTCCGGGGTGCCCAGTCGCGGGATGAGGTTCGCGCTCTGGAACATCCGCTGCACCGGTACGGGCATGTCCGCCTCCAGGGCCGGGGTGCGCACCAGTCCGGGCGCGACGGCGTTGCAGCGTATGCCGTCCGTGCCGTACGCGGCGGCCACGAAACGGGTCAGCGCGACCAGTCCGCCCTTGGAGCTGCCGTAGGCGACCATCACGCGGTCCCCGGACAGGCCCTGGCCGCTGGTGATGTTGATGATCGAGCCGCCGCCGCGCTCGATCATCACCGGCACGGTGTGCTTGCACAGCAGCATGGGGCCGCGCAGGTTGACCGCGAGGACCTCGTCCCACAGCTCCACGGACATCGACACCACGTCCCGGTCCTGCCGGATCGCCGAGGTCAGGGCCGCGTTGTTGTCCAGCACGTCGATGCCGCCGAAGGTGTCCACGGCGAAGTCCACCAGGCGCTTGACGCTGTCCTCCGAGGCGATGTCGACGGTGTGCCCGACCACCGACAGGCCCTTGGCGGCGAGTTCCGCTGCGGCGGCCCGGGTCGGCGCCTCGGCGACATCGGCGAGTACGACGTCCGCACCGGCCGTGGCCAGCGCCTCCACGGTGGCGACGCCGATCCCTCCCGCCCCGCCGGTGACCACGGCCACTTTGCCGGCGAGGGAGTGCGTTCCATTGCCCATCGGTCGACGACCTCTCGTTCAGGACGGGGAGTCGCCCCCGATTCTGGCGGGCTCGCGTGAAGGCCGTGCTGCGGGAGCGTGTCAGATCGACCCGGTCCCGGGAGGGGCGGGCGGCGTGTGCCGGGGTGCGGGTTCAGCCTCCTGTCCGCGCGCCGTGGTCCTCGGCGACCAGGACCTTGCGCAGCAGGGCGATCAGGGTGGCGCGCTCGGCCGGGGACAGGTCGTGCAGGAAGGCCTCCTGGGAACGCTCGGCCACGATCAGCAGCCGGCGTTGCAGGTCCTCGCCCCCGGGGGTGAGCTCGACGACCTGGCGCCGGCGGTCGGCGGGGTCGCGGGTGCGCCGGACCAGGTCCCGCTGCTCCAGGGTGTCGAGGTAGCCGACCAGATGGCTGCGGTTGAGGGCGAGCCGGTCGGCGAGGACGTGCTGCGGGAGCGGGCCGAAGTCGGCGAGCGCCGTGAGCGCGGCGAAGTGCGGGAGCCTCAGGCCGTGCTCCGCGACCGCGGCGATCAGCACGTCGTGGCCGAGCCGGGCGACATGGCTGACCAGGTAGGAGGGCAGCGCGAGCAGGCTCGGCGGGCGGGTCTCCGTGTCCGGCCGGGGGGTCTGCGGTCCGCAGTCCGAGGCGTCGTTCATGGAGCGCAGCATAACCACGGAAAGCCACTGGACGTAAGCATGTCGCGATGTAATCATTACGACACGACACGATTTCGCGAGTGCCGGTGCTCGGCGCGCGGGCCGCCCGCGCCCCCGTGCCCGCCGATCAGAGCGGAGGACCTTTCCATGACCGATCCGACGACCACCCCGGCCCATCCGCCGGTCACGGAGGGGCGGCGGGGCGTCGCGGCCCCGTTCACCGCCCTGCTGATCGCCGTGCTCTCCTTCTCGCTGATGCAGACGATGGTCGTGCCCGCGCTCCCGGACCTGCGGCGGGAGTTCGACGTGAGCACCACCGTGGTCTCCTGGGTGCTCAGCGCCTTCCTCCTCACGGCCTCGGTGGCCACCGCGCTGCTCGGCCGGGTCGGCGACATGTTCGGCAAGCGGCGCGTGCTGGTCGCCAGCCTCACCGTGTTCGCCGTCGGGACGCTGCTGGCGGCCCTGTCGGACTCGATCGGGCTGCTCATCGCCGCCCGCGCCGTGCAGGGGGTCGGCTCGGCCGCGTTCCCCCTCGCGTTCGGCATCGTCCGCGACCAGTTCCCGCGCGAACGCGTGCCCGTGGCCATCGGGCTCATCAGCTCGACGTTCGGGATCGGATTCGGCGTCGGGCTCGTCATTCCCGGCCCGATCGTCGACGCCCTGGACTGGCACTGGATCTTCTGGCTGGGCCTCGTCGTGATCGTCCTGGGCGTCCTCGCCGTCGTCGCCTTCGTCGAGGAGTCGCCCGTCCGCTCCCCCGGGCGGATCGACTGGACCGGTGTCGTCCTGCTCAGCGCGGCTGTCGTCGCCCTGCTGCTCGCGATCAGTGAGGGCAAGTCCTGGGGCTGGGCGTCCGCGGGCGTGATCGCTCTGTTCGTGGCGGCGGTGCTGCTCCTCGCGGTGTTCGTCCTGGTGGAGCGGCGACTGTCCGAACCGCTCATCGACATCGAGTTGCTGCGCCGTCCGGCGGTGGCGGCCTCCCATGCCACCGCGCTCATCATCGGTTTCGGGATGTACGGCGCGTTCACCCTGGTGCCGCTGCTGGCCCAGACACCTCCGCAGGCCGGCTACGGGTTCGGCGCCTCGGTCACCGGAGCCGGACTGTTCATGGTGCCCATGGCGGCCACCATGCTGATCGCCAGTCCGCTCGCGGGCCGCATCGGTGCCGCCGTCGGCTTCAAGCTGCCCCTCGTCCTCGCCTGCCTGATCGGCGTCGTCGGCTTCGCCGTGTACGCCGGGGCCCATGACACCGAGTGGGCGCTGTACGTCGGTTCGGGCATCCTCGGCATCGGCGTCGGCTTCGCCTTCGCGGCGCTCGCCAACCTCGTCGTCGCCGCGGTCGACCCCCGGCAGACCGGTGAGGCGACCGGCATCAACACGATCATGCGCACCATCGGCGGCTCGCTGGGCGCGCAGGTGTCCGCCTCGCTGGTGGCCTCCCACACCCTCGCCGGCAGCGGCCTGCCGGCGGAGTCCGGCTACACCACCGCCTTCGTGATGTCCGCGATCGCCCTGGGCGTGGCCACGCTGGCCGCGCTCTCCGGGCCGGGCGCACTGTGGCGCACCCCGGCGAAGGCGGCCGCGGCGGGACCGCGGCCCGAGACCAGCGGCCCCGCCGCGAGCTGAGGACGGGACACGCACATGACCGACTACGGGCACGACCTGCTCTTCGGTGCCGTACTGGTGCCTGCCTCCGGACGGCCGCACGACGCCGTGGCGTCGGCCCGGTCGGCGGAGCGGGCCGGGCTGGACCTGGTGAGCGTGCCGGACCACCCCTACCGGCCGGAGTTCCTGGACGCGTGGACGGTGCTGGCGGGCATGGCCGCCGTCACCTCCCGGATCCGGGTCTTCCCCAATGTCGCCAACCTCCCCCTGCGGCCGCCCGCCGCCCTGGCCCGCGCCGCCGCGAGCCTGGACCTGCTCAGCGGCGGCCGGGTCGAACTCGGGCTCGGCGCGGGGGCGTACTGGGACGACATCGCCGCCGAGGGCGGCCCTCGGCGCACCCCGGGTGAGGCCCTGGCCGCCACCCGGGAGGCGGTCGGGGTGCTGCGCGCCCTGTGGTCGGGCCGTGGGCGGGTACGCAGCGACGGAAAGCACTACGCGCTGGACGGGGCCGCCGCCGGGCCCGCTCCCGCCCACGGCATCTCCGTGTGGATCGGCGCGGTGGGCCCCCGGATGCTGCGGCTGACCGGCGAGCTGGCGGACGGCTGGCTGCCCAGCGTGCCGCATGTGCCGCCGGCCCGCCTCGCCGCGGGCCAGCGGCTCGTCGACGAGGGGGCCGCGGCCGCGGGGCGGGAGCCGCAGGCCGTACGACGGCTGTACAACCTCTCGCTCGGCGCGGAGGGCGGCTTCCCCCGGGGCGGTCCGCGTGACTGGCCCGAGCAACTGGCCGCGCTCACCGTCGAGGTGGGCACCAGCGCCTATCTGCTGCCCGCGCACCACCCGGAGCTGCTGCGGGTCTTCGGCGAGGAGGTCGCCCCGGCCACCCGCGCCCTGGTCGACGCGGCACGCGAGCGGTCCGCCGGGGCCGCCGCGCGGTCCACCGGGGCCGTTGCGTCCGTCGCATCCGTTGCGTCGGTCGCGTCCGGCGTCCCCGGGCCGGCCGCGGCGCCGCGGCCCCGGCAGCGTCCGGCCGCGGTGGACGGTGCGGCGGCCGGACGCTCCCTCTTCGTCGAGCCCACACCCGCGCCCGCCGAGTGGCTGAGCGAGGAGCGGCTGTGGGACGAGGAGCACCGGCCCACCGGCCCCGCCCCCGATCCGGAGCGGCGTTACCCGCGTGCGCGGCAGGCCCCCGCCAGGAACCTGGTCGCCGCCCACGACCAGCTGCGCGCGGACCTGGCGCGGCTGCGTGAGATCGTCGACGAGGTGCTGGCGGAGACCCTGGACCCCGGTGCCGCCCGGTCGGGGCTCCAGGAGCTGAGCCTGCGGCAGAACTCCTGGACGCTGGGCGCCTACTGCGCGTCGTACTGCCGGATCACGACCGTGCACCACACCCGCGAGGACCAGGACCTCTTCCCGCACCTGCGGCGGGGCGACCCACGGCTCGCGCCGGTGCTCGACCGGCTGACCGAGGAGCACCACGCCATCCACGGGGTGATCGAGCGCGTCGACCGTGAGCTGGTCGCCCGGATCGGGGGCGGGCCGGGTGCCGCCGCCCGCCCGGAGGGACTGCGCGCGGCGGTGGACCTCCTCACCGACGCGCTGCTGTCCCATCTGGCCTACGAAGAACGGGAGTTGATCGAACCGATGGCCCGGCTCGGCACCGGCTGGTGAATCCGGCGGCCGTGTGCCCCCGGCCCTGCCCGGGGCCGCCGTGCCCGGGGCTGCGTTACCGCGGCTCCTCGCCCGTCGCCACGGCGCGCGAGGTGTCCGCCGACCAGGCGGACCACGAGCCGGGGTAGAGGGCCGCGGTGGGCACGCCGGCCAGTTCCAGCGCCAGCAGGTCGTGGCAGGCGGTGACACCGCTGCCGCAGTACACGACGACGTCGGTGCCCGGGGTGACGCCGAGGGCCGCGTAGTGCGCGGCCAGCCGTGCGGCCGGGGCGAAGCGGCCCTCGGCGGTGAGGTTGGCGGCCCAGGGGGCGCTGCGGGCGCCGGGGATGTGTCCGGAGCGCACGTCACCGGGCAGCACGGTGGCGCCCGCGTACCGGTCGGGGGCACGGGCGTCCAGGACGACGGCGGTGCCCGCGGCGAGCGACGCCTCGACCTCGTCGGCCGACCGGAGGAGCTCCTTGGGCCAGGCCACCGGGGTGCGGCTCGCCGGCGCGGGGGCGACCGGCCCGGTCTCCAGGCCGCCGTCCCAGGCCTGGAGACCGCCGTCCAGCAGGGCGGCCCGGCCTCCGGTGCGGCGCAGCAGCCACACCAGCCGTGCCGCGTAGGCGCCGCCGTTGTCGTCGTAGGCGACCACCGTCGTGTCGTCGCCGATGCCCAGCGCGCCCAGCGCTCGCGCGAAGTCCCGCTCGTCGGGCAGCGGATGGCGTCCGCCCGACCCGCTGGGCGGCGCGGAGAGCACGGTGTCCACGTCGACCCACACGGCGCCGGGCAGATGTCCGGCGAGGTGGGCCTCGCGTCCGTCGCGGCCGTCCAGGTACCAGCGGACGTCGGCCAGGACGATCCGCCCGCGGTGCTCCCGCACCCAGCCGGCGTCGACGACGGCGGACGGCGGTGCGGGAGGCGGTGCGGGGGAAGCGGTCATGTGGGGTCTTCCTCTCGGATCAGGGCGGTGGCGGAGCCGTCGCGGCGGGTGGGGCGAGGTGCGCGTGTCCGGGGCGGCCGGCGCTCATTCCTTGCGGTGGACGCGGTCGGGTTCCAGCCGGAGCAGCACCCGTTCGCCCTCGGCCTGCCGCACCCGCTCGCTGCCGGTCCACTTGCCGAAGGTGGTGCGGGCCAGCCGCAGCGCGGCCTCGCCCGGTTCGATGTCCACCACCCGGGCCCGGACCTCGATGTACCGGCGGCTGTTCTCCGAGTCGAGCAGCAGGATGTTGACGCGGGGGTCGGCGATCACGTTGCGGTACTTCTGCCGCGAGGTGTTGGTGCCGACGAGTATGTGCTCCCGGTCGGCGTGCGGCCACACGAGGCTCGTCTGCGGTCCGCCGTCCGGCATGAGCGTGGTGAACACGCCCAGGGTCCGGGCGAGGGCGAGTGCGCGGACGTCGTCGTCAAGCACCGGCCGCCACCCTGTCGTCCCGCCCCAGGGTGCGCACCTGGGGCAGTACCTCGGAGGCGACGAGTTCCGTCGCCGCCTGGACGTCGGCGTACGGCAGGCCGCCGACGTCGATGGCGAGCAGGTGCAGGTCGTGACCCCACAGCTCCTGCAACCGTCCGAGCCGGTCGGCCACTTCGGCGGGGCTGCCGCAGATCGCGGGGCCGTCGGGGCCGACGTAGGTGTCGAAGTCCGGCGGGGCCGGGGGCCCGACGTCGCCGGGTTTCCGCACCGTCAGATAGGTCTCGATGTAGGGGGCCCAGCGGGCGCGGGCCTCCTGCGAGGTCTCGGCGACGAAGACATGGCTGGCGGCGCCCAGCCGGCCCGTGGGCCCGGTCCGCCGCTCCTTCCACAGCGCGCGGTAGGAGTCGAACACCGGGACGAAGACGTCGGGGCGGCGCGCCGTCGTGCCGACCACCAGGGGCAGCCCGTGGTCGACGGCCAGTCCGACCGACTCCGAGCCCACTCCCCCGCTGATCCAGAACGGCGGCCGGGGCTGCAGGGGGCGCGGCTGCACCAGCACGTCGTCCAGGGGCGGACGGAACCGTCCCTGCCAGGTCACCCGTTCCTCGGTCCACAGCCGCAGCAGCAGTTCGGTGTTCTCGCGTTTGCGGGCCGCCTTGGACTCGGGCGCCTGGTCGAAGACGGCGTACGGCTCGGGGAAGAAGGAACCGCCGACGACCATTTCGAGTCGCCCGTCGGACAGCAGGTCCAGCAGCGCGTAGTCCTCCGCGACGAGTACCGGGTCCCGGTTGGCGACCAGGGTGGTGCCGGTGGCCAGCCGGATGGTGGAGGTGTGTTCGGCGATCGCGGCCAGGACGAGTGCCGGGGAGGGGATGACGTCCCGCTCCCCGAAGTGGTGCTCTCCGAGGGTGTACCAGGAGAAGCCGAGCCGCTCCGCCTCGGCCGCCGCCCGGACGACGTCCCGCAGCCGTTCCCGCTGGCTGAGGACGGTCCCGGTGACCGGGTCGGGCAGCAGGCTGCCGAAGGTGATGAGGCCTAGCTCCATGAGGTGTCCTCCGTGGGGCGGTCGTGGCGGTGCGTGGTGCGGGCGGCGGCTTCCCCCGGCTCGTCCCCCGGTTCCTCCCCCGGTTCCTCCCCCAGGGCGTCCGGGGTGTCGGGAGCGTCCGGGGTGTGCGGGGGCCTCCGTCCGGGTACGGCGGCCAGCAGTTCGCGGGTGTAGGGGTGCCGGGGTGCGCGCAGGACCCGGTCGGTGGCGCCTTCCTCGACGACGCGTCCCGCGCGCAGGACCGCGACGCGGTCGCTGACCTGTCCGACGACGGCCAGGTCGTGGGAGATGAACAGATAGGCCATCTGGTGGCGTTCCTGGAGTCCGAGCAGGAGTTCCAGGATCCTCGCCTGCACGGTCACGTCGAGCGCGGAGACCGGTTCGTCGCAGACCAGCAGGTCCGGGCCGAGGGCGAGGGCACGGGCGATGGCCACCCGCTGGCGCTGTCCGCCGGACAGCTCCGCGGCCCGGCGCCGCAGCACGTCCGCCGGCAGCGCGACGTCGTCCAGCAGCCGCCGTACGGTCGCGGCGCGTTGCGCGCGGTCGCCGACGCGGTGGTTGCGCAGGGGCTCGGTGAGCAGTTCCTCGACGGTGAAGCGGGGGTTGAGGGAGGCGTACGGGTTCTGGTGCACGAGCTGGACGCGGCGGTGCAGGCGGCGCCGGGCCGCGCCGCGTACCGCGGTGACGTCGACGCCGTCCAGCTCCACGGTGCCCGCCTCGGGCCGTTGCAGGCCGAGCACCAGGCGGGCGGTGGTGGACTTGCCGGAGCCGGACTCGCCGACCAGGCCGAGGGTGCGGCCGCGCGGGACGTCGAAGCCGATCCCGTCGACGGCGAGGTGCCGGCGCCGGGGGCCGGGGCCGCGCAACGGGAAGGAGAGGGTGAGACCGCGCACCCGCAGCAGCACGCTGGCATCCGGTGGGTCACCGGACGGGCCGGTCGCGGACGCCGCGCGGGGCACGGGGGCCGGTACGGGTGCCGGTCGGGGCGGGGGCGCCGCCGTGGGCGGGGTCGCCGTGGCCGGTGGCGCCGGCGGGGTGGCCGGGCGGGCGCGGGGAGTGAGGCGGGGGACGTCGGCGAGCAGCCGGCGCGTGTACGGGTGCCGTGGATCGGTGAGCACCTCGCGGGTCGGTCCGGCCTCCACGACCCTCGCCCGGGACATCACCACCACGTGCTGGGCCCGGTCGGCCACCACTCCCAGGTCGTGGGTGATCAGCAGCACGGCGGTACCGGTGTCCGCGGCGAGTGCCTCCAGGTGGTCGAGGATCTGCCGCTGCACCGTCACGTCCAGGGCGGAGGTGGGTTCGTCCGCGACGAGCAGCCGGGGCCGGGCCGCGGTCGCCATCGCGATGAGCACGCGCTGGCGCATGCCGCCGGACAGTTCGTGCGGGTACTGGCGGGACCGCCGGGCGGGGTCGGGCAGCCCCGTCCCGGCGAGGAGGTCGACGGCCCGCTCCGCGGCGCCCCGCCCGGTGGCCAGGTGGTGGACGCGCAGCACCTCGGCGACCTGCCGGCCGACCGGCTTGACCGGGTCCAGCGACACCCCGGGGTCCTGGGGCACGAAGCCGATGCGCCGGCCCCGTACGTCCCGCCACGCCCGCTCGCTCAGCCCGGTCAGTTCCTCGCCCTCCAGGCGGACGGAACCGTGCTCCACCCGGCCTCCCGGGGGCAGCAGGCCGATCACGGCGTGCGCGGTGGTGCTCTTGCCGGAGCCGGACTCGCCGACGACGGCCGTGATCCGGCCCGGCGCGGCCGTCAGGCCGAGGCCGTCGACGGCGGTCCGGGTCCCGGCGCCCGTGCGGTAGGCGACCCGCAGGTCCGTGATCCGCAGCACCGGGGTGTCCTGCGACACGGCCTCGGGACGGGTCGTCCCGGCCGGTGCGGAGGTCATGGGCGTTCTCCTCGGGTCTCCAGGATCCTCGACAGCCGGTTCGCGGCGAGGACCACGACGGTCACGACCAGGCTGGGCAGGGTCGTCAGCCACCACGCCGTGGCGAGGTAGTTACGGCCGTCGGCGACCAGGGCGCCCCACTCCGGGGCGGGCGGCGGCTCCCCGTAGCCGAGGAAGCTGAGGCTCGCGACGGCCAGCACGACCAGCCCGAAGTCCAGCGCGGCGAGGGCCAGTACGGGGCCGGCGGCGGCGGGCAGGACGTAGCGGAACAGCACGCGCCACCAGCGGGAGCCCAGCAGGATCGTGGCCTCGACATAGCCGGCCGTGCGCACCCGCAGCACCTCCGCCCGCATCACCCGGGCGAACGCGGCGACGCTCGTGACACCGACGGCGACGGCCACCTGGACGGTGCCGAAACCGATGGCGGCGACGATGGTCAGCGACAGCAGGACCGGCGGCACCGAGAGCATCACCTCGACCAGCCGCATGATGACCGCGTCCGCCCACCGGCCGAAGGATCCGGCGGCCAGGCCCAGCAGGATGCCGACGACCAGGGCCACGGCGATGGCGACAACCGTCGCCCGCAGCGACAGGGACGCCCCGTGCACCACTCGGGCGTACACGTCCCGGCCGAGCTGGTCGGTACCGAAGAGGTGTGCGCCGCCCGGCGGCCGGAACCGCTCGGCCGGTACTCCGGTGGTGGGGCTCTGGCGGGTGAACCACTCGGGCGTGACCGCCCAGCCCAGCACCAGCAGGAGCACCAGGACGGACAGGACGGCCCCGGGCGAGCGCGGCACGTGCCGGACCGTGGCGTCGATCGCGCCCCGCAGGCGGCGGCCGGCCACGGCCCCGAACCCGGACGGCTCCGGCGCGGCGTCCTCGGCCGGGGTCCGGTCGGCCACGGCGCCGGGTGCCGTCCCGTGCGCGCTCATGACGTCACCAGCCGGCCGGTCACCCGGATCCGCGGATCGAGGACCGGGTACAGCAGGTCGACGCCGAGGTTCACCACGGCGAAGACGGACGACGCCAGGACGACCACCCCTTGGACGACGGGCAGGTCCTGGGTGGCGACGGCGGCCTGGGTGATCCGGCCCATGCCGGGCCGGGAGAAGACGGTCTCCACCACGACCGCGCCGCCGATGAGGTAGCCGACCAGGAGGCCGACGACGGTCACCGCCGGGATGGCCGCGTTGCGCAGCCCGTGCCCGAGGAGCAGCCGGGTCCGGCCCGCGCCGGTGGCGCGGACCGTGTCGGCGTACGGTTCCCGCAGGACGGTGTGCAGGCTCTTGCCGAGCACCTGGGCCACCAGCGCCGCGCCCGGGATGGCCAGGGTGCAGGCGGGCAGGACGAGTCCGGCCGCCCCGGCGCCGCCCAGCGACGGGAAGAGGTGCCACCTGACCGACAGCAGCTGGATCAGCAGCAGTCCGACCGCGAACGACGGCAGCGAGACCGCGAACGCGGGGAGGGAGCGCAGCAGTTGCCGCACCGCCGGGGAGACCGCGAGGTGGGCGGAGACCGCCAGCGCGGCCCCGGCCGTCAGCGCGAGCGCCAGGGCGGTGCCGCCCAGGGCCAGCGTGGACGGCAGCGCGTCGGCGATCATGCGGGTGACGGGCTGCCCGGTCTGCAGCGACGCGCCGAGGTCACCGTGGACGGCGTCCACGAGGGCGTGGCCGTACTGCACCGGAAGCGGCCGGTCCAGGCCGAGTTCGGCCTTGGCGCTGGCGATGTCCCGCGGGCTGAGGGTGTCGAACCCGCCGCGCCCGCTCAGCATGAGCGCGACGGGGTCGCCGGGCAGCAGCCGCAGGGCGGCGAAGGCGAGGGTGAAGGCCGCCCAGACGACGAACAGCGCGCGCAGCACACGTCCCGCGAGGTACCGCGCGGGGGTCATGGCGCGCCGCCCGGCGTGGGGCCGGCCTTGCGTGGAGGTCGCACCGGCGTCACCCGAGCCACGCGTCGTGGAGGTTCAGCCGGGTCGACGCGTCCAGGGCCAGGCCGTGCACCTTGTCGGACACGCCGTGGACCAGGGAGCCCTCGTAGAGCGGGACGGTGTCCGCGTGGTCGAGGATCCAGCCGGTGGCCTTGGCGACGGCCTCGCGGCGGGCCTTGTCGTCGGTCGCGGACGCCTGCTGCTCCAGGTAGGTGTCGAGCCGGCTCGCCGGCAGGTGCCAGAGGTTGGAGCCCTTGGAGTAGAAGATGTTGCGCAGTACGTCCGGGTCGGCCCGGGTCACGGCGACCGCGGTGATGTCGAACCGCCCCTTCTGCTGCTGCTCGACGTAGGCGGCGGGCTGGACGGCCTTGAGTCTGACGTCCACGCCCAGCTTGCGCAGCTGCTGCTGGACGTACTCGTCCACCGGCGGCATCGGTGCGGGGATCAGCCAGGTCAGGGTGAGCCGTGTGCCGTTCCTGGCCCGGATGCCGCCCTCGCCCTTCTTCCATCCCGCCTCGTCCAGCAGCCGCGCGGCGCCCGCCGGGTCGTAGCCCAGCTTGCCGCTGTCGTCGGTGTAGTACGGGGTGGTGGAGGCCAGGACGCTGGTGGCGGGCTTGTACGAGGAGTTGAAGACGGTGTCGACGAGCTGCTTGCGGTCGATGCCCACCAGCAGCGCCTTGCGCACCTTCTCGTCGGCGAGGGCACCGACGTGGTTCAGGGAGAGCGGGGGCACCAGTCCGGGGGCGGGCTTGGACAGCAGGTGGAATCCGTTGCCCTGGAACTGCGCCTGGTCGGTGGGCTGGACGCTCTTGGCGACCTGGACCTGTCCGGAGCTGAGGGCGCTGGTACGGGCGCCCGCCTCGGAGACGAAGGTGAACTTCACCTCGTCGAGGTGGCCCGCGCCCCGGTTGTCGTCCAGCGAGGACGGCCAGGCGTAGTCCTTGCGCCGTTTGAGGACGACTTCCTGGTTGACGGTGTAGTGGTCCAGTACGTACGGGCCGGAGCCGTGGAACTGGCCGCGGCAGCGCTGCGCGTTGGACTTCTCGAAGGTGGCCGGTGACAGGATGCCCAGGCCGACGCCCGAAGTGGCCTGGAGGAACTGTGCGTTGGGCGCGTCGAACCGGACGGTGAGGGTGTGCGCGTCCTTGACGGCGGTGCCCTGGTAGCCGCGTAGGTAGGCGGGGGCGCCGTTGGCGGGTTGCTTGATCAGGTTGTCGAAGGTGAGCTTCACGGCCTTGGCGTCGACGGGCTCGCCGTCGCTGAAGGTGGCGCCGTCGCGCAGGACGAAGGTGAAGTCGCGGCCGTCGGTGCTCCGCTTCCAGGACCTGGCGAGCCACGGCACGATCTTGCCCGTCTTCGGGTCCTGGTCGGTGAGGGTGTCGACCATGGAGCGGGTGATGTCCACGGCGGCCAGCTGCCCGGTCTGCTGCGGGTCGAGGCAGGCGGGGTCGGCCTCCGCGCCGACCACCAGGGTGCCGCCGTCGCGCGGCGCGCCGGCCGCGCCGCCGGCCGAGGTGCCGGAGCCGTCCCCGGAACAGGCGGTGGCGGTGAACGCCAGCGCGAGCAGCGCGAGTGCCGGGCGGAGGGGCAGCCGGTCGGAGTGGCTCGGACCGGTTCGGCTTCTGGACATCCAAGGCCCTTTCTGGGACGTACCGACGTGCGGCGCACGCCTGCGGGGCCGCCCTGGTCGAGCGGTGCCGCGGCGCGCGCGGTGCAGGGACTCGCATGTGGGGGGCGCGTGGGGCGTCATGTGGCGCTCACGCGGGAGGGTGCAGGGGACTGGCGTGGGGGCACGGGCGGGCGGGCCGGCGCGGTGCCTCCCGGAGGGGGCGCGGGCCGGGGAGGCGGGGAGTGCGGCGGGGCAGAGGCGTCCGGTACGGGGGTGCGGTACGGGGTGCGTCAGCCCAGTTCCTTGGCCACGGCTTCGCGTACGGCCGGGACGATCTCCTGCGTCCAGCGTTCCAGGCCCTTGGTGCGGGACGGATCGCCCGCCGCGAAGAACACGAAGCCGGAGGCGCCGTGCTCCAGCACCGCTTCGGTCAGTTCGTCGATCCACTGCCGGACGGAGCCGCCGGTCCACCGTCCGGTCTCGTCCCGTGGCGCGTCGACGGGCCGGTCGGTGATGCGGGCCGGCAGGTTGAAGACGGTGGCGATGTCCGCGGGGTCCCGGCCTGCGGCGACGGCGGCCTCCTCGACGATCCGCCGCGCGGCCTGGTAGCGGGGGCTTCGCCAGTCGGCCGCGTTGCCGGGTATCCAGCCGTCGGCCCGGCGGCCGGTGACGGCCAGCGACTTGGGCCCCACCGAGCCGGTCCACACCGGCGGGGCCGGCACGGGGGCCGGGTCGAGCGCCTCCACCCGGGTGAACTCGCCCTCGAAGGTGACGGGCGCACCGCCGCCGGACAGCGACCTGACCAGGCCGATGGCCTCCTCCAGGGCGCGCACGGCGGCGGCCGGCTCCAGCCGGGGCACGCCGAACCTCACGATGTCGTCCCAGTAGCCGCCGGCTCCGATACCGAGGACGACACGGCCCTGCGCGAGCGCGGAGAGGGTGCTGAGCGTGCGCGCCAGCAGGGGCACCGGCCGGGTCGGCAGATTGGTGACGGTGACGACACCGGTGATGGCGCGGGTGCGGCCGAGGAGCAGTCCCAGGGTGGCGTACGCTTCCAGCCGGCTGCCGTAGTAGGGGTGGTCGGACACGGTGAAGAAGTCGAGTCCGGCGCGGTCGGCGTGCTCCACCCCGCGCACGATCTCGTCGGCCTCGGCGAGGGTCGAGCCGGGGCCGTATCCGAACCACGGTTTGCGTGCGAGCCGTTCTGGCATGACTGGTGCGTACCTCTTTCGCTGGACGAGCGGGGACGTGTGTCGGGCAAGGGCCGGGAGCGTGCACCGGCCGTCGGTACGGGTCTCCTACGCCGGTACGGCCTCCACCACGCTGCAGTGGCCGCCGGGGACGATCCGCGTCAGCCGCAGTCCCGACTTCTCCAGCAGGACCTCGAACTCGCCCGCGGTGCGCTGCTTCCCGCCGGCGACGAGGAGCATGTCGAGGTCCATCAGGGAGACCGTGGGGGTCGGGCGGGGCCGTTCCGGCAGGACGGCCTCGACGAGCAGCACCCGGCCGTCGTCGCCGAGCGCGGCGCGGCAGTTGCGCAGGATGCGCCGGGAGAGTTCGTCGTCCCAGTCGTGGATGATGTTGGACAGGACGTAGGCGTCGCCGCCGGCGGGCACCGTGTCGAAGAAGTCGCCGCCGACCAGCCGTACCCGGTCGCGCACTCCGGCGGCCCGCAGGGTGTCCTCGGCCTGGGACACCACCTCGGGCCGGTCGTAGAGGGTGCCGCTCACCCCCGGGTTGGCGTCGAGGACGGCGGCCAGGAGCGCGCCCCGGCCGCCGCCGACGTCGACCACGGTACGGAAGGCGCCGAAGTCGTAGGCCGCCACGACGGGGGCGATGATCCCCCGGGAGGCCTCGGTCATGGCCTTGTCGAACACGGTGAGGACGTCGGGGTGCTCGCCGAGGTAGTCCCAGACCGATGCGCCGTGCACGTCGGGGAAGGCGGTGCGGCCGGTGCGCACGGCGTCGGCCAGCCCGGTCCAGGCGTGGCGTTCGGCGGGCAGCCCGGTCCAGATCGCGAAGTTGCGCAGGGAGCCGGGGCTGTCCTCGCGCAGCGCCTGCCCCAGCTCGGTCAGCGCGAAGGCCTGGTCGTCGCGCTCTTCGAGGAGCCCGGCGTCGGCGGCGGTCCGCAGCAGCCGGTGGAGGCTGGGCGTGTGCGTGCCGGTGGCGGTGGCCAGGTCGTGGACGGAGCGCGGGCCGTCGGCCAGCGCGTCGGCGACTCCCAGCTCGGCGACCGCGCTCACGGCCTGGGCGAGCCAGCCGCCGGCGAGCAGGGTCAGGATGCGGGCGGGTGCGGGGAGCCGGGAGGTGTCTGACGGCATGACGAACTTCCTCCTGAGTACCGGATGAGCGGACCGGGACGCACCCGACGGGTCCCACCTGAAGCCTCTTCGCTGCGGGTGGCCCGTTCAAGGCGGTCCTGTGTCAGGTTTTGGTGAACTCGCGTCAGGTCTTGGCAGAGCGGCCGGGCACCGCCGCGGTGGCGGCCGGCCGGGGCGGGGCGGCCGGCTGTGCCCCGGGTGAGGGCGCCGCCGGCGGTGCCCCGGGGCAGTCGGGCGGAGCGGTCAGTGGCCGGCGCCGGTCAGCGGGCCGCTGCCCGCGTGCCAGACGAGGTCGAAGACGAAGCGGCGCAGCCGCCAGCCGTCCGGGGTGCGTACGGCCTCCGCCTCGTAGTGGCCGCCGATGTCGAAGTGCGCGCCGGGTTCCGCGGCCCGTCCGACGTGGACGGCCGTGAGGTGGGCCCGGATGAGGGCGCGGTCACCGTCGACGTCGACGGCGTAGTTGGTTCCCTGGTGGTGGGTCCGCTCGAAGGTGCTGCGGGCCAGCTGCTGGAACTGGGCGAGTCCGGCGGTCCCCCGGTACTCGCCCATCGGGAAGACCAGGTGGGCGTCCTCGGTGAACACCGAGCCGAACCAGTCGTCCCGGTCCCGGTCGCGGTCGAGGTGGGCGAGGTAGCGGTCGGCCAGGGCGGTCAGTTCGGCGCGGTCGGTGAGCAGCCGCACCTGGCCGCGCAGCTCCCGTAGTTCCTCGGACAGGGAGGTGGAGGCGGGGACGGAGGTGGTGGACATGGCGTTCCCTTCCAAAGGGGCGGGGTCGGGTGTCTGCGGGCGGTACGACGGTGTGCGGTACGGCGGTCAGCGCGGTGCGGAACGGGTCACGCAGTCCTCCAGGAAGGCCAGGGCGCGCAGGTGGTAGGAGCGGGCCGCCCAGCCCAGGCTGATGTTGTGGCCCGCGGCCGGCTGCCGCTCCACCAGGACGCGCGGGGACCCGGTGAACCGGGCCGCCAGGTCGGCGAGGTCCTCGGCGCCGTGCCGCCACCAGCGCTCGTGCTCGGCGAAGGTCAGCCGCACCGGGACCCTGACCAGCGGGGCGATCCGGTCGACGTACCGTGGCCAGTGCGGGAGTTCCGCCGCCTCCTGGGCGGGCACCGGCGCCGTCAGGGCCTCGCACGCCCGGAACGTGCCCGGTGGGTAGAGACCGAGCGGCCCCCAGTACCGGGTCCATGCCGGGGCCCCGTGGTGCGCCCGCGCGGCGGTGAGCGGTACGGCGGGGCGGTGACCGCACCCGGAGACGTCCAGGCCCAGCACCGCGAGTCCGTCGGCGGCGGCCCGCAGGACGAGTTTGCCGCCGAAGGAGTGGCCGAGCAGGAACAGGCCGGCGCCGGCCGGGTGCCGGGCCGAGAAGTCGTCGAGGGCCGCCCGCAGCAGTACGGACTGCGCGGCCAGCGGCAGCCCGGCGGGCAGCTGTGCCGCCGAGCGGCCGTAGCCGGGGCGATCGACGGCGAGCACGGAGCAGCCGAGCCGGGCGCCGAGGGCCAGCAGGGACACGTCCGGATGGGCCTGCCCGTCGAAGTACCCCGCACGCAGACCGCCACCGTGGACGGCGACGACGGTCGCCCGCGGCGCACCGCGCGCGGGTTCGCTCAGCAGGGCGGACAGGACGGTGCCGGCCGCGTCCAGTTCGATCCGGCGCACGCCCTTGGACACGGGTGCCGGTGCCGTCGCCGTCCGGCCGGCGGCGACGGCCGCCCGGCTCACGCCGCTCCCCCGGCGGCGGCCGTCCCGGGCGACGGTACGCGGCCGGGCCTGCCGGACCACGGCCGGACGGATCCGCCGGCCGGGCGGGGGCCGGGCGCGCCGATGTTCCCGGCCCAGGGCACCAGCCCACCGGGCAGGGCGGGGGGCACGGGGCCGCGGCCGGACCGGCCGGCCGGCGCCGTGTGCCCCGCGTCGGCCGGCCGCTCCGGCCCGGTGGCCCCGCCCGGAACGGGGCGCGGGCCACCACCGGCGAGCCGGTCGTCGCTCCGCAGGGCACGCGTGCCCTCGCCCGCGTCCCGGACAGTACGCGTCCCCTCGCCGGCACGCCGGACGGCAGGCGTGCCCTCCTCGGCACGCCGCCCGGAGCCGGTGCCCGCGCCGGCGCGCCGGCCCCCGCCCGACTCGGAACCCGTGTCACCGCCGGCACGCCTGTTCGCGCCCCGGAGGGACCCCGTGGCTCCGTCGATGCGGTTGAGCCAGGGGGTGAACCCACGTGCCGCGGCCGGGCCGTAGGCATGCCGGAGGCGCCGGCCGAGGTCCTCGGGGGCGAGGGCGTACTGCTGGGGGCCGACGCTCTCCAGCACGACCGTGGCGAGTGCGCAGCCGAGCCGGGCCGCGTCGCGCGGCGGCCGTCCCCACGCGGTCGCGGCGAGGAATCCGGCCCGGAAGCCGTCGCCCACGCCGGTGGGTTCCCCCACGGTCCCCGGGGGGACCGCGGGGACGTGCAGCGGTGGGTGTCCGGCGCCGGTGAGGTCGACGCCGTCGGCGCCGCGCGTGACCATCCAGGTGCCCGTGCGGTCCAGGACCTGCCGGTGCGTCCAGCCCGTGCGCTCCTGGAGCAGGGCCGCCTCGTACTCGTTGGTGAACAGCAACCGCGACCCGGTGACCAGGTTCCGGGTCTGTTCCCGGTCCAGTACGGCCAGTTGCTGCGAGGGGTCCGCGGCGAACGGGATGCCCTGCCGGCGGCACGCCCCGGTGTGCAGCACCATCGCTCGGGGGTCGTCCGGTCCGATCAGGGCCATGCCGAAAGGACCGTGGCGAGCGCTGACGTCGGCGATCCGGATGTACCGCGCCTCGGCCATCGCCCCGGCGTAGAACGTGGCGATCTGGTTCTGCTCGGTGTCCGTGGTGCACACGAAGCGTGCGGTGTGCAGGGTGTCGCTGACGCGTACGGCCCCCGTCTCCACCCCCTCGTCCCGCAGCCGGCTCCCGTACGGTCCGAAGTCCCGCCCGGCGGCCGCGGCGAGCACCGGCGAGAGTCCCAGCCGGGCCAGTCCCAGCGCGATGTTGGCGGCCACTCCCCCGGGGCGGACCTCCAGCGTGTCGGCGAGGAAGGACAGCGAGACGCGGTCCAGCCGGCCGGGGACGATCTGGTCGGCGAAGCGTCCCCGGAACGCCATGAGGTGGTCGGTGGCGACGGAACCGGTGACCAGGACGCGCCGCGGCCCGCTCACCGTCCGGCCGCCGCGCGCAGCGCGTCCACCCGGTCGGTGCGCTCCCAGGTGAACTCGGGCAGCTCGCGGCCGAAGTGGCCGTAGGCGGCCGTGCGGGCGTAGACCGGGCGGAGCAGGTCGAGGTCGCGGATGATCGCGGCCGGGCGCAGGTCGAAGACCTCGGTGACGGCGGCCTGGATGCGCGGCACCGGCACGGTCCCGGTGCCGAAGGTCTCGACGAACAGGCCCACCGGCTCGGCCTTGCCGATGGCGTAGGCGACCTGGACCTCGCAGCGGGAGGCCAGGCCGGCCGCGACCACGTTCTTCGCCACCCAGCGCATCGCGTACGCCGCCGAGCGGTCCACCTTGGACGGGTCCTTGCCGGAGAAGGCGCCGCCGCCGTGCCGGGCCATGCCGCCGTAGGTGTCGATGATGATCTTCCGGCCGGTCAGGCCGGCGTCGCCCATCGGCCCGCCGATCTCGAAGCGGCCGGTGGGGTTGACCAGCAGCCGGTAGCCCGCGGTGTCCAGCTTGATGCCGTCCTGCGCCAGTGCCTCCAGCTCCGGCTCGACGACGAACCGCCGTACGTCCGGGGCGAGTCGCCTCTCCAGGTCGGTGTCGCTCGCGTGCTGCGCGGAGACCACGACCGTGTCCAGCCGTACGGCGCGGTCGCCGTCGTACTCGACGGTGACCTGGGTCTTGCCGTCCGGCCGCAGGTAGGGTGCCGTCCCGTCGCGGCGTACCGCGGTGAGGCGGTGGGCGAGCCGGTGGGCGAGCCGGATGGGCAGCGGCATCAGCTCCGGGGTCTCGTCCGTCGCGTAGCCGAACATCAGGCCCTGGTCGCCCGCGCCCTGCCGGTCCAGTTCGTCCTCGTCGCCCTCGACCCGGGCCTCGTACGCCGCGTCGACACCCTGCGCGATGTCCAGGGACTGCGCGCCTAGGGACACCGACACACCGCAGGAGGCGCCGTCGAAGCCCTTCTTCGAGGAGTCGTAGCCGATGTCGATGATCTTCTCGCGCACCAGCGACGCGATGTCCGCGTACGCCGTGGTCGTCACCTCGCCGGCCACGTGCACCAGGCCGGTGGTGATCAGCGTCTCCACGGCGACCCGGGAGGAGGGGTCCTCGCGCAGGAGAGCGTCGAGAATGGTGTCGCTGATCTGGTCGGCGATCTTGTCGGGGTGCCCCTCGGTCACGGACTCCGAGGTGAACAGGCGTGAGGCCATCATGCGTCCTTGGTCGGGGTGGTCGGGGGGTTCTCGGCGGGGGCGCGGGGCGGGCCGAACCACGTCCGCAGCGCGTCCTGGAGGCCGGCCGCCGGGTCGGCGGTGCCGGGCGCCGCCCAGGCGACGTGGCCGTCGGGCCGGACGAGCAGCGCGGTGGTGCCGGCCAGGGGGTCGGCGCCGGCCACGGGCTCGGGTGCGGCGGTGACCACCGTGACCCGGTCGGAGAAGCCGGTGGCGGCGGCCCGGACCGCCGGTTCGCCGGCCAGGTCGAGCAGGACGCCGCGCGCCGGGTGGAGCAGTTCGGTGGTGCTGGTGGCCCCCGCCCCTCCGACGAGTTCGCGGTGTCCGACGCGGCGGCCCAGCAGCGGGTGGTGGCCGGGGGCGGCCGGGTAGCGGACGTCGAGTCCGCTGACGACACCCGCCAGATGGCGTTTGACGTCGTCGTGCTCCAGCAGTTCGGTGAACAGGTCGCGCAGCGGGTCCGCCTCGGCGCCGCCGAGGAAGATCAGGCCCTGGGCGCGGGTGTTCATCAGCAGCCGGGCGCCGACCGGGCGCCGTTCGTCGTCGTAGGTGTCGAGCAGGGACTCCGGTGCGGTGCCGCGCGCCACGGCGGCCAGCTTCCAGCCCAGGTTGACGGCGTCCTGCACCCCGGTGCTCAGGCCCTGGCCGCCGGCGGGCAGGTGGATGTGGGCGGCGTCCCCGGCGAGCAGGACGCGGCCGCGCCGGTAGCGGTCCGCCTGCCGGGTGGCGTCGGTGAAGGAGCTGACCCAGGTGGCGTGGCCGTCGCCGATGTCCTCGCCGGTGATGTGCCGCCAGGCGGCGGCGACCTCCGGGAAGCCGACCGGTGCGGTGCGGGCGTCCGGCGGGGAACCGTGCGGGCAGACGATGATCCGGTCCACGCCGTCACCCAGCGGTGCGGCCATCACCATGCCGTGGGGCAGCCGTTCGCCCAGCGGCCGGGGGCGCAGGGCGCGGCCGGCGACGTCGGCGAGGTACATCACACGGGTGGCGGGGGTGCCCGGGAAGCCGAAGCCGGCCAGGTCCCGGACGGTGCTGTGGCCGCCGTCGCAGCCCACCAGGTAGGCGGCGCGCAGCCGTTCGGTGCCGGCCGGGGTGCGCAGGACGGCCTCGACGCCGGTGCCGTCCGCGGTGAGGCCGGTCAGTTCCCGGCCCCGCCGGATGTCCGCTCCCCGTTCCGTGGCCCACTCCTCCAGCACCGCCTCCGTCTCGGACTGCGGGATGTCGCGGGCCCCGAAGTGGGCACCCTCCAGGGCCGTGTAGTCGAACCGGACGCCGCCGAAGTGGCCCACCGGGCTGGTCGGAGGGACCGGGCCGCGGCCGAAGCGGGGCAGCAGGCCCCGCTGGTCGAAGACCTCCATGGCGCGGGCGGTGAAACCGAGGCCGCGGGACTGCCCGGTGGGTGCGGCGAGCCGTTCGACGACGGTCACCCGGGCGCCTCCCAGGCGCAGTTCGCCGGCGAGCATCAGACCGGTCGGCCCGGCGCCGACGACGATGACGTCCGTGTCCATGGCCGCTCCTCCCTCAGCCCGCCGCGGAGCGCGAGTGGGTGACCCGGTAGGTGTTGGCCTGGCGCCCGGTGACCAGTTCCCGGGCGCGGACGCGTCCGGCGCGGACGTCCGCCGGGCGCTGCTCCTCGGGGAGGTGGTGGAAGGCGTCGTACAGCTCCTTGCCGTCCCACTGCGCGTAGTTGACGACGAAGGTGCCGTCCAGGCCGCGGAAGTAGGTGTGGGAGCGGTAGCCGGGCACGGTGGTGATCCACTCGTCGGGCCTGGCGAGGGTGTGGAGGAGTTCCTTCTGCCGGTCGGGGGTGGTGTCGAGGACGATCAGGACGGTGTAGTCGTCCCGGTCGGGCGAGATCTCGATGCCGTCGCCCAGCCCCGGGTGGTGCTGGGTGAACTCCAGCTCGGTCTTCAGCAGGCGGACGGTCCGCGCCAGTTGGTGGAACTGCGGCACGGTCTTCCGCTGGAACTTCTCGCCCTGGTAGCGGGCTTCGAGGTCGGCGAGGCTGCGCCACTGGATGTAGTTGGCGGTGCCGGGGCTGTCGATGCCGGCGTGCAGGGTGGAGGAGATCCAGCCCGGGTAATTCGCGTGATCGATGATGTCGCGCATCGCGTCGAGGACGTCGTCTTGGAGGGCGCGGGTGTCGGTCTCGAAGAGGTTGAAGACGGTGAGGTGGCCGTCGTCGGGCGAGATCAGGGGCATGGTGTTCCTTCCGTGGTGGGGAGGGGGACGCCGGCCGGGAACCAGCGGGCGCGTGCCGTCGCCTCGTCGTCGGCGCGCTGCGGTCCGGCCCGTACGACGTGGCCGTCGGGGCGTACCAGCACGGGTCCGTCGGCGCCGGGGCCGGGGCCGCCGTGCGGCCCGCCGAGCCGCAGTCCGCGGCCGGCCCGGAGCAGTCCGGTGGTGCTGGTGCGCCCGCCGGGGGTGTCGAGGACCAGGTGCGGCAGGCGTGCTCCCAGCAGGGGGTGGGCGGGGCCGCCGACGTCGTACCGGACGTCGAGGCCGCTGATGAGTCCGGCGAGGTGGGCGCGTACCGGCTCCAGGGCGATCAGTTCGGTCATCAGCTCACGCACCGGCTGCACCTCGGGGCCGCCGAGCAGCAGCAGCGCCTGGGCGCGGACGCCGGCCAGGACGCGCCGGCCCACCGGGTGCCGTTCACGGTGGTAGGTGTCGAGCAGGTCCGGGTGGGCGCGGCCGGTGACGTGCGCGGCCAGTTTCCAGCCGAGGTTGAAGGCGTCCGCCAGGCCGAGGTTGAGCGCCTGGCCGCCGATGGGCATCTGACGGTGGGCGGCGTCCCCGGCGAACAGGACGCGGCCGTGCCGGTAGGCGTCGAGCTGACGGTTGGTGTCGTCGAAGGCGTTCACCCACAGCGGGGTGCCGCCGCTGATGTCCTCGCCGGTCACCCGCTTCCACACCTCGGCGATCTCCGCGAACTCCGGTGCGCCGGTGCGCGGCCGGGGCGGGACGCCGAACTCGTGCGCCATGACACGGGTCACCCCGTCCGCCCGGCGGGCCGCCACCGCGAAGCCGTCGGGCAGCCGCTCGAAACGCCGGTCCGGCACGTCGACGCCGGCGACGTCCGCGCGGACCAGCTCCCGCCGGGCGTCGTGCCCGGGGAAGGGGGCGTCCAGCAGCCGGCGTACGGTGCTGTCCTCGCCGTCGCACGCGACGAGGTACGGGCTCCGCACCCGCAGGGCGCCGCCCGGGCCCTCGGCCGCCGTCTCCACGCAGGGGCCGGCGCCCGCGGTGACGGTGTGCACGTCGTGGCCGCGCCGGATGTCGGCGCCGAGGGCGCGCGCCCACTGCTCCAGCAGCCGTTCGGTGGCGTGCTGCGGGACCTTCCACTGCCCGGCGTAGGGGCTGGGCAGGGTGAGGTCGAGAGGGATCCCGGCGTAGTGTCCCCGGGGCTGCCGGGGCGGGTCGCCGAGGGCCGGGAGCAGACCGCGGCTGTCGAGGATCTCCATGGTGCGGGCGTGCAGTGTGGAGGCGCGCGACTCGGTGGTGGGTTCCGGCCGGCGTTCCAGTACGACGACCTCGGCGCCGCCGAGCCGCAGTTCACCGGCGAGCAGCAGGCCCACGGGCCCCGCGCCCACCACCACGACCTGTGTGTCCAGCCGGGCCCCGGCCACGGTCAGGCCTTCCCTTCGGCGTACGCGCGGGCGTGGCCGAGGGTGGCGAGGCTGTTGGTGCCGAGCGCGCCGCGGACGTAGGCGCGGGCGTCGTCGAGGGTGGCGTCCGGGCCCAGCACGGCCAGGTTGTCCGGGTTCAGGGTCACGGTGTGCCGGGAGGAGGCGACGGTGCCCGCCGGGGTCTCCTCGAAGGTCCACAGCCCGGTGTGCAGGGTCAGCAGGGCCGGCAGGGTGACCTGTTTGTAGGCGATGCGGTGGTGCGGGAAGGTCACCCGGTACGACTTGGTGGTGTGCGTGGAGCCGTCCTGGGCCCGGGTGTCCATCTCCAGGGTCTGCAGCCCGGGGGTGTCCTCGGTCAGGCGGGCGGAGGCGACGTGCGGCAGCCGCTCGGGCCACAGCCCCGCGTCGTTGACGAAGTCGTACACGTCCTTGGCGGCGCCGGCGACGGTCACGCTGTCGGTGAAGGAGAAGGTCAGCTCCTCGTGTGCGTGGGCGCGTTCGAGGTTGTCCTTGAGCGCGGCGAGTTCGGTGCGGCTGTTGTGGTCCACGGCGCGGTCGATCCAGGCGAGGGAGCCGGGGTCGTCGTCGACGGCGCGGTAGTCGTGCAGCAGGCGTACCCGGGCGGTTCCGTCCGTGACGGGTTCGACGATCCAGGTGCCGCCCATCGCGGCCACCGGCGGTGCGGTGATCTCCTGGCGGAAGGTGATGCGCAGCGCGTCCGCGTCGAGCGTGCGGCGGGACGTCCAGCTCTTCGCCCCGTCTCCCGCGGTCGCCCAGATGCGGATGCGTTCCTCGGTCCCGCCGCGCTCCACCTGGTCGACGTGGAGAGTGGGCGGGAAGATGCGGGGCCACTGGTCGACGTCGGCCAGCAGCCGGTAGACGGCGGGCGCGGGGGCGCCGACGGTGATCTCGTGCTCGACCTCGCGGGTCGTCATGGCGGTGTCTCCTCGGCGGATGCGGTGGGTGCGGGGGTGCGGGGGCCCGGCGTGTGCCGGGTACGGCGGTGTCCCGGCGCCGGTCAGAAGTTGCCGAGTCCGCCGCAGACGTTGAGCGCCTGCGCGGTGATGGAGGCGGCGCTGTCGGAGACCAGGTAGCCCACCAGCCCGGCGACCTCCTCGGGGGTGGAGTAGCGGCCGAGCGGGATCTTCGCCCGGAACTTCTCGAGGATCCGCTCCTCGGTCGTGTCGTAGGCGGCGGCGTAGCCCTGGCGCACCCGCTGGGCCATCGGCGTCTCGACGTAGCCGGGGCACACCGCGTTCACGGTGATGCCGGTGGGCGCGAGTTCGTTGCCCAGTGCCTTGGTGAAGCCGACCACGCCGTGCTTGGAGGCGGAGTAGGGGGCGCCCAGGACCACGCCCTGCTTCCCGGCGGTGGAGGCGATGTTGATGATCCGGCCGCGGGACTTGTGCCGCAGGCCGCCGGCGTTGAGCACCTCCCTGGTCACCCGGAAGACGCTGGTGAGGTTGGTCTCCAGGACGTCCTCCCACAGCGCGTCCTCGATGTCGGCGGTGACGCCGCCGCCGGACCGGCCCGCGTTGTTGACGAGGACGTCGATGGTGCCGAAGCGGTCCACGGCGGCCCGGACCAGGTGCTCCACGGCGGCCCGGTCCCGGACGTCGCAGGCGGTGCCGTCCACCTCCAGTCCCTGACCGGTCAGTTCCTTCACGGTCGCGGCGACCCGGTCGGCGTCGCGGGCCGCGAGGAACACGCGGTGTCCGCCTGCGGCCAGCAGCCGGACCACGGCCAGTCCGATGCCGCTGGTACCGCCGGTCACGAGCGCGACCGGCCCGGGGGTCCGGGGATGCGCGGTCGTCTCGCTCGTCTCGGTCGTCACGGTGTTCCCCTTTCAGGCGGCCCGGGCGGCCGACAGCCGCTCGTTGACGAGGTCGACCAGGGTCCGGGGGGTGGGGGCTTCGGAGAGCACGTCGTCGTCGAGCGAGACGCCGTACTCCCGCTCGATCCGGCCGACCGTCTCCAGCAGGGCCAGGGACTCGTAGCCCAGGGCGGTGAAGTCGGTGTCGAGGATGTCGCCGTCCAGGTCGACGGTGTCGTCGGCGCCGGCGGCTTCCAGCAGGATGCGCCGCAGCGCGTCGGGGGTGAAAACGTCGGTGGCCATCAGGGGTCCTTTCGCGGGGTGGCAAGCGGGGCTCGGACGGGCGGCGAAACGCATGGCGGGGAGCGGGAAGGGGGCGGTGGACCGGCGCGGCTACCGGGCGGCGCGGCGGACCACCAGGGCGGAGTTGAAGCCGCCGTGGCCGCGGGCCAGCACCAGGGCGGTGCGCACGGGCAGGGCGCGCGGCCGGTCCAGGACGAGGTCGAGGTCGTACTCCGGCGCCGGATCGCTGTGCACGGTGGGCGGCACGACGCCGTCGCGGAGGGCGAGCAGGGCGGCGGCCACGTCGAGCGGGGCCCCGCCGGAGTACAGGCGTCCGGTCATGGTCTTCGGAGCGGTCACGGGGACGCCCCGGGGTCCGAAGACGGCGGTGAGGGCCTCCGCCTCCGCCCGGTCGAGGGCGGGGTCGCCGGCCGCGTCGGCGAAGACGACGTCCACCTCGGCGGCGTCCGTCCCCGCGTCGGCCAGGGCGATCTCGACGGCCTTGCGCAGTCCGGGCGGGCGTCCCGAGCCCGGCTTCGGGTCGAGGGTGGCGCCGTACCCGGCGATCTCGCCGTAGACGTGCGCGTCCCGGGCGCGGGCCGCCTCCGCCTCCTCCAGGACGAGGAGGGCACCGCCCTCGCCGGGTACGTGCCCGCGCGCCGCCCGGTCGAAGGGCAGGTAGGCCCGGCCGGGGTCCTCGCCGGTGCTCAGCCGGCCGCCCGCGAGCTGGGCGACCCAGCCCCACGGGCACAGGGAGGCGTCCACCGCGCCGGAGACGACCAGCCGGGTGCCCCGGCGGATCTGCCGCCGGGCCTGCGCGAGGGCGTCGATGCCCCCGGCCTGGTCGCCGACGACCACACCGCTGGGTCCCTTCATACCGTTGCGGATGGAGATCTGGCCGCTGTTGACGGCGTAGAACCAGGCGAAGGACTGGTACGCGGACACGTACTGGCTGCCCTGGCTCCACAGTTTGCGCAGTTCGTTCTGGCCGAACTCGAAGCCTCCGGAGGCGCTCGCCGTGACCACGCCCATGTCGAACCCGGGCAGCTCGCCGGGGCGCACGCCCGCGTCTTCGAGGGCCCAGTCGGCGGCGGCAAGGGCGATCCGGGTCATCCGGTCGGTCTGCGGGATCAGCCGGCTCGGCAGGTGGTCCTCGGCGACGAAGCCGCGGATCTCACCGGCCAGCCGGGCCGGGTAGCGGGCGGGGTCGAAGCGGGTGATCCGGCCGATGCCGCTGCGGCCTGCCAGGGTGGCCGCCCAGTACGCGGACGTGCCCAGTCCGTTGGGCGAGGCGACGCCCAGGCCCGTGACGACCGCGGTGCCGGTCATATCCGCCTCCGCCCCGGCTCGGCGAGCACCATCGCGCTCTGGAAGCCGCCGAATCCGCTGCCCACCGTGAGCACCACGTCGGTCAGCTGGTCCCGGGCGTGCAGGGGGACGTAGTCGAGGTCGCACTCCGGGTCGGGGGTGTGCAGGTTGGCGGTGGGCGGCACCACGTCGTACTCCATGGCCAGGACAGAGGCGGCGATCTCCAGGGAGCCGATCGCGCCGAGCGAGTGCCCGATCATGGACTTGATGGAGCTGACCGGGGTCCGACGGGCGTGGTCGCCGAGGCTGCGTTTGAAAGCGGCGGTCTCGTGCCGGTCGTTCTGCCGGGTGCCCGAGCCGTGGGCGTTGACGTAGTCGATGTCGTCCGGGTTGAGCCGGGCCTCGTCCAGGGCGACGCGGATCGCCTCCGCCATCTCGGCGCCGTCAGGGCGCAGGCCCGTCATGTGGTAGGCGTTGCTGCGGGTCGCGTAGCCGGCGATCTCCGCGTAGACGTGGGCGCCACGGCTGCGCGCGCTCTCCAGCTCCTCCAGGACGAAGACGGCGGCGCCCTCGCCCAGCACGAATCCGTTGCGGGTCCGGTCGAAGGGGCGCGAGGCGGTGGCCGGATCGTCGGAGCGGGGGGTGGTGGCCTTGATGGCGTCGAAGCAGGCCATGGTGATCGGGGAGATCGGCGCGTCCGACGACCCCGCCACCATCACGTCCGCCGAGCCCTCCCGGATCAGTTCGGCGGCGTGGCCCACGGAGTCGATGCCCGAGGTGCACCCGGTGGACACCACGGTGCCCGGCCCCTCCGCGCCGACGGCCCAGGCCACCTCGGCGGCGAACGAACTGGGCACGAAGTGGTCGTACAGGTGGGGCACGGCGTAGGCGTGGTCGACCAGGTCGAGCCGCCCGCCGTCGCTCACGACCCGGTACTCCGCGTCGAGTCCGGTCGTCGCGCCGACGGCGCTGCCGATCGTGACCCCGACCCGGTGGGGGTCCAGCGCCGTCAGGTCGATCCCGCTGTCGTCGACCGCGCCGCGTGCCGCGACCACGGCGAACTGGGCGGCCCGGTCCATCCGCCGGACCTCCTGCGGGGTCAGTCCGTGGGCGTAGGGGTCGAAGTCGATCTCCGCGGCCACTCGGGAGCGGAACGGCGTGGGGTCGAAGAAGGTGATGCCCCGGGTCGCGGTCCGGCCCTCGCTGAGCAGGTTCCAGAAGTCCTTCGTGCCGATCCCGCCGGGCGCGAGGACCTCCACGCCCGTGACGACCACGCGGCGCGCCGTCATGCGGAGGCCTCCCAGGAGTAGAAGCGGGAGGCCATCGCGTCGGCCGGGGAGCGCCAGGTGGCGGGATCGTAGGCGTCGATGAACGGCCTGAGGTCGTTGCTGATGCCGACGAACCGGGGGTCGTTCCGGGCGTGTTCGATCCGCTGCCCCCCGTCGGCGGTGTCGAAGTCCTGGAGGTGGAAGTACAGCCCCCGGTACGTGAACAGCTGACGGCGCCGTGTCCCCATCAGGTGTGGCATCTCGGTCGAGTCGAACGCGGTGAACAGCTGCGCCACCTCGGTACTGGCCTCGGGCGCCATACGGGCGACGATCAGCGTGCTGTGCATACGTGACACTCCTTCGGTACGGGCATGCCGGACGGCGGACGTGCGCGGGCGAGGTGTGCGGGGCCGGATGCGCGGGGCCGGCCCGGTGTCGGGGCCGGCGGCGGGTGCGGAGCGGTGTCCCGTTTCCCGGCTTCAAGACTCTTCGGCCGCCGACTGCCGATCAAGGCGCGCCTGTTCAGGACTGCGTCATCTTGTGCACGGGTTGCGCAGGAACGGGCGGTAAGGACAGGGGAACGTCAGACGAGCGTCGCGCGAGTGCCGTTCCGGCGGGCCGCGACGGGCATGACGGTGCCGTGGGCTGCGCCCGGAGAAGTGCGCGGCCGGGACGGGGATCGCCGGGGAGTGCGCGGGAGCGGCCGCCGGCAGCGGCGACCCGCGCCATCCGTACGGGCGCCGGATGTCGGGGGGAGCGGTGTCAGCGGGGTGAGCGCGGCGTTGCAGGGGGCGCGCAGGCGGAGCAAGTGCCGGCCAGTGACGGAAAGCGCCGGGACCGCGGGGCCGGCCCTAAGTCCGCTCGGCTCGTCGGCGCGGCTCGTCGGCGCGGCTGCCGGCGTACCGCTCAGACCACCCGGAGGGCGCCCGGGCGGCGGCCGGTGAGGCGGTCCAGCGCGGCGGCGCTCGCGTCGTCGGCCGGCAGGTGGACGACGAGATGCTGGTCGTCGTCGGCGGGCAGCCCGAGCGTCTCGTACGCCAGCCGCACCTCGCCCACGTGCGGGTGGACCATGCGCACCGCCCCGTTCGCCCGCGGCAGCCCCGGCAGCGTCCGCAGCCGGCCGGCGAAGGGTTCCCCGCAGGACACCGTCAGCTCGTCCATCAGCGCGCCGACATGCACGTCGGTCTGCCCCGGTCCCTGTTTGAGGGCCGCGACCTGCTGGTCGGCGACCGTGTCCCAGTCCGGGTACACCGAGCGCGCCCGCGGGTCGGTGAAGACGAAGCGGGCGAGGCTGGGCCGGACGCCGTCCAGCAGGCCGAGCGGCCCGGCGAGCCGCCGGTACCCGTCCGTGCAGGCCAGGATCTCGCTCAGCCGGTTCACCAGCACGGCGGGCGCCGGTTCCAGCCGCTCCAGCAGCGCCCGCACCGTGGGCCGGACCGCCCTGTTCGGTCCCGCCCCGCCCCGGCAGGTGAAGCCGGGATCGGCGCCCTTGGCGAGCCGGTGCAGATGGACCCGTTCACCGGGGGTGAGCAGCAGCGCGTCCGCGAGGGCCGCCAGCACCTGCACCGAGGGCCTGCGGTCCCGCCCCTGCTCCAGCCTGGTGACGTACTCGACGCTCACCCCGGCCAGCGTCGCCAGTTCCGCGCGGCGCAGTCCCGGCGTACGGCGGCGCGGCCCGGCGGGCAGTCCCACCTCGGCCGGTGTCACGGCTTCCCGGCGCAGCCGCAGGAAGAGGCCGAGCTCGTTGTCGCTCATCCCGCGAACGTAACACCCGTCGCTCCGGCGGATCGTGGCCCTGCCACTACCACCCTCCGCCCGGCCTCCCTCGGACGTCGCCGGTCCGCCACCGTGGACTGCATGCCCCGGCCGGGGCGGTATCCGTTCCTGTAGGAGAAGCACACCCATGTCCAGCGCGCGACTGAATCTCGCAGTGATCGTCGGCAGTGTCCGGGAGGGCCGCTTCGGTCCGGTGGTGGCCGACTGGTTCGTCGAACAGGCCAAGCGCCACGACGAGTTCACCATCGACCTGATCGATCTGGCGGACGTCGACCTCCCGCTCGCGCTGCCGCCCACCCCGCCGGCCCTGCAGCCCGACCTGCCGCGTCCCGAGGGCATGGCCGAACTGACCCGGCGGCTCGACGCGGCCGACGCGGTCGTCATCGTGACCCCCGACTACAACCGCAGCTTCCCCGCGTCCCTGAAGGCCGCCATCGACTGGCACTACACCCAGTGGAAGGCCAAGCCGATCGGCTTCGTCGGGTACAGCGGCCTCAGCGGCGGTCTTCTCGCGATCGAGCAACTGCGGCAGGTCTTCAGCGAGTTGCACGCCCACACCGTGCGCGACTACGTCGCCTTCCCCAGCTACTACCTCCTGTTCGCCCCCGACGGCACGCTCCGGGACCCGCAGGGCCCCGAGGACGCCGCCAGGGCCATGCTCGACCAGCTGCTGTGGTGGGGCTCGGTCCTCCACGACGCCCGCCGCGACCGCCCGCAGGTCGCCGGCCGGTGACCTCCCGGCCCCGGCCCGTCGCCGTGCCGGCGCCCGGTCACGGGCCGGTGTGCAGGTGGGATGCCCACAGGTCGGGCCGGTCGGGGTGCGCTTGGCGGACCTCCGCGGTGGCCGTGTGGAGGGCCTGGGCGGCGTGGTCGGCGCCGTGGGCGGCGATGAGCGTGTAGAAGCGGTCGGCGATGTCGGAGGCGACCCCGTCGTCCACGGGCCAGAGGGTGCCGATGACATGGCGGAAACCGGCCAGCTGGAAGGCGGCGGTCATGTGCATCGCCTCGTCGGCCCCGACGAACAGGACGTCGCTCGTGGCGCAGGCCGACAGGTAGGCGAGGTCGGCGTCGAGACCGACCGGCAGGTTCCGCGGAGTCAGCGGCTCGTCGAAGAGCAGCAGGCGGCTCTGGGTGGGCTCGCGCGTGTCGGCCTGCGCGTGGCAGGCGAAGTGCGCGATCCGGGTGCCGGGCAGGGCGGCGAGCACGGCGTCACGGGTGGCCTGCTCGTTGTGCAGGACCCTGGCGTCGAGCAGCCGGGTGAGGGTGTTCACCTCGGAAGCGGCGCCCGGCAGGAAGGCCTGGCCGGGCGTTCTGCTCATGGCGACCACGAGGGCCCTGCCCGGTGCCACCTGGGTGGGGCGGCTGGCAGGCAGGGCGCGGACGGTGGGGAGGTAGGAGGACACGGTCCTCGCCATCACGGAGTCGCGGCCGTCGCCCGCGGCGTGCAGCGGGAAGAGCGACATGATGCCTACGGGGCACCACCACACGCGGGAACCGTCGTGGTCCGTGGCGTTCAGCGTTTCCAGCACGGGCCGGCAGACCGTGTGCCAGAGCCAGCGCAGGACGTCGAGGACGTCGTCGCCCGCCTGGGAGGCCAGGGCCCTCTGAAGAGCCGTGTGCCGGGCCCTGGCCTCGTGGAGGGTGAGCCCTGGCAGGGAGAGCGGGCGGACGCCGGAGGGGGTGACGACGAGAGCCAGCCCGCCGGTCTCGACGGCGCTGACCGTGACCACGGGGCCGCGGGCGGTGCTGCGGCACAGGTCACGGGCCGTGACGTCCGTGCTGTCGCGCAAGGTGTCGGCCAGGATGCCGCGCGCCTTCTCCAGCAGTTCCAGGGCGCGGTCGGGACGGCCGACCGCGACTGCCGCGTCGGCCGCTTTGGCACCGAGGCCGGAGTGGGCGCCCAGGACGAATTCACGGTCCTCGTAGTACCTGCTGCGCAGGGCGAGGTGGGGAAGCAGTCCGACGGCCTCCTCGTAGGCCCGTAGTCTTCCGGCCGGGTTCACCGGGGGGAGCGAGGCCAGCTCGGCCTGTTCCAGGGCGATCCGCATGCGTGTTCTCGGCGGCAGACCGGGAAGACCGAGGGCCTCGGTGAGCGCGGCTTGTGCCCGGTGGAGATCGGAGCCGTCGCGGGTGCTGCCGTATCGCAGCCGGCGGGCGGCGCTGAGGTCCAGGAGTACCTCCGCCCGTTGATCGGCGGGGGCGCGTTCCAGGGCGCGTTCGCCCGAGGTGACGGACTCGTCGAGGTCGGCGCCGTCACCCGTCACCGAATAGCCCTGCCACAGGGTGGTGGCGAGCAACGCGTACGGGCGGTAGTCGTCGGGTGCGCTCGCGGCGGCGCGCCGGAACAGACGCACCGCCTCGGGCAGGGCGTCCGGCTCCAGGTGACACGAGAAGCGGGTGAAGCAGACGTAGCCCAGGCCGCACAGGAACCGGGAGCGACGGCTGTCGTTCGCCGCGAGCAGGCCGACGGCCGCCCGGCCGTTGGTGGTGGCGTCGTCCAGGTGTCCGAGCGATCCCGTCCGCCGGTACCAGAACATCTGGATCTGGCTGAGCTGGTAGAGGGCCTCGGCACGCGAGAAGGCGTCCTCCGGGGGAGTCTTCCGCACGACGCGTTCCCTCAGTACGAGGGCCCTGTGGAGGCGCTCGGTGTCCACCGTGCGCCGGGAGTGCGCGAACTCGATGTCGGCACTGAGAGCGGTGAGCCGGACCTCGCGGGGAAGGCACATGGAGGCCTCGGCCACCGCTGCCGTCGCTTTGTCGAGGTCGTCGGCGCAGTGGGCGTGCCCGTAGCGCTGGAAGTACAGCACGGCGAGGTGCCACTCGAGGAGCGGGTGCTCCTTGTGGTCCCGGCGGACCAGCGCCGCGGCCTGTTCGGCGGCGGCGACCGCCTCCTCCAGCACGGCGGGGTCCTTGACGGCGCCGTACCCCATCGACAGGGCACGGGAGAGGACCAGGAGGCGGGTCGGCAGCCCGGGGTCGGGGGCCGTGACGGACTCGCGCAGGAAGTCGATGGCGCGTGACAGGTCCGCGCCATCGGCAGTGCGCAGGAACCTCTGGTACAGCTTCTCGCCGTACGAGAACAGGAGTTGGCGGCCGGTGGGATCCCCCGGCGCGGCGAAGGCGGCCAGTTCCTCGGCGCACTGGAGGGCGGCCTCGTGGTCCGCCACGTCGCCGGTCGCCTCGTACCGTTCCTCGAACGCCTCGCAGAGGGCGAGCAGGCTGCCGAGCCGCTTCCGGCGGCCCGGTGGGGCGAGGCGTTTTCGCGCCTGGGCGACGGCCCGGTCGGGTTCGGCGGTGTCGCCCTGCCGGGCGGCGAGCAGGCGCAGCGACCTCAGCAGGGCGGTCTCACGTTCACCGGTGCCCGGGTGGCCGGCCCGGGTGGCCGTGACGATGCGCCGCCAGGCGTGCGCCGCACGCGCGGCCGCCACCGGATCGGGCGAGTGGCGGGCGTCCTGGCGCAGGAGTTCCGCCTCGCACACGCCGTAGTCGGTGAGGAAGGGGAGCATGTCCGGTGGCAACGCCATGTCGTCGTACAGCAGGCAGGGGGTGAGCGCCATGATGGCCAGGCGCAGGTCCGTCGGCTCGTGCGCCGCCAGGTGGCGGTAGAAGGAGAAGACCCCGAGCACGAAGGAGGATTCCGTGTCCTCGCCGTCCCACTCGCGCCAGGCGCGGGAGAGGTGGTCCGACATGCCGTCCGCGAGGGTGTGTCCCAAGTCGTCCGTCGCGTGCACACGTTCGACGCAGGCCGCGAGTTGTCGCAGGGCAGCTGAATCCATCAGGCCGTCCCTCCTGACGTCTGTGCCGTGGCCGGCTCTCGCCGGCGGCGGAGGACGGCCGCGAACGCCCGGACGCCGAGGACGAACGCGGGTGCCAGCACGAGTACGACGACCGGCTGAGGTATCGGAAGGAACAGGGCGATCCCGCCCAGGCAGAGACTCACGACCGAGGTGAGCCACGTGGAGGTGACCGAACGGCGCGCGACGAGGAACAGGATGCAGGGGAGCAGACAGACCGCGCACGCCCCGAGCACGGGCCACCCGTGCCAGATGCCGGGGACGGCCGCCACCACCGCGACGGAGAGCGGCACGGCCAGCTGGAGTACGGCCTCGCGACGCGCGCGGCGGTCGAGGAAGAGGGCTCTGAACAGCCAGGCGAACTCGCCTGCGACGCCTGCCGCACAGACGGCGAGGACCGTCCAGCGGCCGCCGGTGAGGTGGCCTCGCGGCACGCTGGCGACGAGCAGTCCGGCGAGCAGGGTGATGATCCCGGCGTGGTAGAAGCCGCGCGCCGCGTTCGCCCACCGGTGGGCCTGGCGCAGGTGACTGTGCTGCATGCCGAGCAGGAACCGGCTCGGAACGCCGTCCGTCTGCTCGCCGGGGAACCACTGCACGAGGTCGCCCGGCGTGCACATGTAGCGCCGGGTCCATGCCGTCGCCTGGACGGTGGCGATCTGGAGCAGGCCGGCCGCGACGAACAGGGCCAGCGAGGCGTCCGGCCACCGGCTGACGGCTGCGGGGCCCGGGACCGACGACTGCAACGCCAGCACCGCCAGTGTGAAGCTGCCCCCGGCGAGCAGCGGGGCGGCCACCCCGCCGACCGTCTGCACACTCTCCAGGTAACCCAGCGGGACGGGGGGCCGCCAGCTCACGTCCGCGCCCTCGGGCATTCCTCGGTGTGGTCGCCGTCCACTCCGCCGCAGGAACAGTAGTAGCCGCGCCCGGCGATGCCCCGCGCGGCCGGAGTCCCCCGGTCGAAGGTGATCCGCGGTGAGGGAAGCGCCAGCGCGTCCGCCACCGCGGTCCCGACGGCGATCAGGTCGGCGGTCTCGGGGACCGTGACCAGCAACCGGACGTCACCTGGTTCGAGGCCGGTCACCGCGACCAGTTCGGCGCCGAACGGGGCGAGCGCGGCATCGATCAGCGCCGTGTCGAGCCGCTCGGCGCGCTGCCACGTCCCGCGTAACCGCAGTACCAGTTCTTCATGCACACGGCCATCATGCCCACCTTCCCTGCGCGTCACCGCCGGTTCCGGCCATCGGGCCGGGGCCCCCGGGTCGGCACGGGTACGGCGCGGGACGCCGGGGGTGTCGACCCGCGCCGCTCGTACCCGACGGCCCGCCATGTCGGCGCCCACTGGTTCACGAACGGCCGCGCGAGCAGGGAACCGGGCCCGCGCCGCCAGAGGCGGACTCTCAGTGCGCCTTCTTCTTCCCGGCCTCGTTCTTCCCAGCCTCGTTCTTCCCGGCCTTCTTCCGGTGCGCCTCTTCGGCCTTCTGCGGCTTGCCGGGTCGCTCGCCGGACCGGGCTGCTCCCCTGGTGCCGTGTGAAGCGGTCCCGGACGCTCGCGTGACCCCGCTGCCCGGTGTGTCCCAGGAGGCTGTGGATGACGGCGGGGACGTGGTGCCGTGGGCGGCGCTCGTGCCGGCGGCCGGCGACCGGCTCGGCACAGCCGGGGCGGGGCCGGGAAGCCGCCCCGCGGGGACGTCGCGGGCGGAGAGCTTGACGGGGGCGGATCCCGCCTCGTGACCCGGAGCGGACGTGCTCGGTGCGTCGGCCTTCGCGGAGGGGCTGCTCATCGCACGCGCCGCTGCCTGGTGCGCGGATCCGTCGGACGCGGCGACCGTGGCGGCCACGGCGGCCGCCAGCGCGGCGGCCGTACCGGCGACCAGACGGCGGCCGCGCGCGGGCGCGGCCTTCGGTGCGGCCGTGCCGGTCGTGTGCGGCGCATGCGGGTGCGTGCGGTCGGCCCACGCCGGTACCCGCTCGGGAACCAGGCTCGTCACGTCGGCCGGGGGCGGGACCGCCCGTGGGCCGTCCGCCTCGGCGAGGGCGGCCAGCGTCCGGACGCAGTCCTCGGCCGACGGGCGGGCGTCGGCGTCCAGCGCGGTCATGTCCGCCAGCAGGGCCGCGAATTCCGTCGGGAGGGAACCGGGCAGTTCGGGCCGCCGGTGGAGCCGCGCGATCGCGGCCTCCAGGGGGGTACCGTCGTATTCGAGCCGGCTCGTGACGCATTCGAGGAGCACCAGCCCGAGGGCGTAGACATCGGCGGGCGGGCCGACGGGCCGGCCGAGCACCTGCTCCGGGGACAGGTAGGCGGCCGTGCCGACGAGGGTGCCGGTGGCGGTACGGGTGGTGGCGTCGAGCAGCCGGGAGATGCCGAAGTCGGTCAGGTGGGGGCGGCCGGAGGCGTCCAGGATGATGTTCGAGGGCTTCACGTCACGGTGCACGATCCCCGCGTCGTGCGCGTGGGCCAGAGCACGCGCGAGGCCGGCTCCGAGGGCGGCGGTCTCCCCGGGCGCCAGGGGACCCTTGGCGATGCGCGCCTTCAGCGTCGGGCCTTCGATCAGCTCCATCACCAGGTAGGCACGTCCGTCGTGCCGGCCGGCGTCGTAGACGGTGACCAGGCCGGGGTGCCGCAACCGGGCGAGGATGACCGCCTCGTTGTGGAAGCCGTCCTCCGCGTCGGCGTCGGCACCGGTGCGGAAGACCTTGACCGCCACCCGGCGTCGCAGACGCAGGTCGAAGCCGCGGTGGACGTCGCCGGCGCCACCCGAGCCGATGACCGCGTCCAGGCGATAGCGCCCGCCCAGTACGTGCGCGGAGCACCGCAACGGTGCCAGAGCCGACTGGCGGAGTCTCATGCCATCTCCCACTGCTTGTCCAGGTGCTGCCCACAGGTGCGCCTGCGAGGGGGCGCCGCACACGCGTACCCCTGAGGGGCCGGAGTAGCCCTGCGCCGACTCGTCCGGTGCGGCCGCCGGTGCCGCGCAGGCGCTCCCGGGACAGCGGCCTACTGGTAGCAGGGGGGTGCGCACCGCACGGTGACCGTGCTGGTCTCCCAAGGCACGGGTGCGGCCACGGCCTGCGGGCCGAGGATGGTGAGGGCCACGGCGGCCAGGAACGTGAGGGCCGGCGCACGCTTGCACAGACGCATGTGAACTCCCTTGTGAGATGGCGGAGGCCGGTCTGCCGACGTCTGTCGCCGCGCGGCAGGCGCCGGCCACCCGGCAGCATCGCAGAGTCGCCGCGGACGCCGCAGGCGAACAACGTGCGGACGCCGTCGGCCCCCGCCCGTTCCTGGTGGGCGATCGACAGAAGGTGTCGGCGCCGTTGACGGTCCGTCATCCACCCCACTATGGTCTCGACGATCCAGCGAACACTGTTCGAAATATCGAACCCAGCAGTCGCTCACCGATCCCGCGGCCCTTCACGGCGGACCCCCGGCGTGAGCCTCGGCCGGGCGGCGCCGGCCACGGCCCGATGCGCTCGACTCCCCCACGCAAGGAGATGTTCGAGAATGCCCGAGTTCAGCAGAAGACGGCTCCTCAAGCTCGCCGCGACCACGGTCGCCGGCTCCACCGCCGGCCCCCTGCTCGGCGGCACCGCGGCGACGGCGGCGAGCGTCCCGCCGGTCCGCACCGACATCGGGACCAAGGCGTCACCCTTCGACCTGGGCCAGGTCAGGCTCACCGCGAGCCGGTGGCTGGACAACCAGGACCGCACCGCCTCCTACCTCCGCTTCGTCGACGTCGACCGGCTGCTGTACACCTTCCGTGCCAACCACCGCCTGTCCACGGGCGGCGCGGCGGCGACGGGCGGCTGGGACGCCCCCACCTTCCCGTTCCGCAGCCACGTCCAGGGCCACTTCCTGACCGCCTGGGCGCAGTTGTACGCGGTCACGGGCGACACGACGGCCCGCGACAAGGCCCTGTACATGGTGGCGGAGCTGGCCAGGTGCCAGGCCAACAACGGCGCCGCGGGCTACGGCGCGGGCTACCTCTCGGGCTACCCCGAGTCCGACTTCACGGCGCTGGAGGCCGGCACCCTGCGGAACGGCAACGTGCCGTACTACACCGTCCACAAGACCATGACCGGTCTGCTGGACGTGTGGCGGCACCTCGGCAGCACCCAGGCCCGCGATGTGCTGCTGGCCCTCGCGGGCTGGGTCGACGCGCGCAACGGCCGGCTGACCACCGCCCAGATGCAGGCCGTGCTGGGCACCGAGTTCGGCGGCATGAACGCGGTCCTGACCGACCTCTGCCAGCAGACCGGTGACGTCCGGTGGCTCACGGTGGCCCAGCGCTTCGACCACGCCGCGGTGTTCGACCCGCTGGCGGCGGGCCAGGACGCGCTGGCCGGGCTGCACGCCAACACCCAGGTGCCGAAGTGGATCGGGGCGGTCCGCGCGTACAAGGCGACCGGCACCACCCGGTACCGCGACATCGCCACCAACGCCTGGAACCACTGCGTCGGCTCCCACACCTACGCCATCGGCGGCAACAGCCAGGCGGAGCACTTCCGCGCCCCGAACGCCATCGCCGCCTACCTGGCCGACGACACCTGCGAGAGCTGCAACACGGTCAACATGCTCACCCTCACCAGGGAGCTGTTCACCCTGACGCCGGACCGGGCCGCGCTGTTCGACTACTACGAACAGGCCTGGCTCAACCACGTCATCGGCAACCAGAACCCGGCGGACCCCCACGGGCACGTCACCTACTTCACCCCGCTGAGGCCCGGGGGCCGGCGCGGTGTCGGCCCGGCGTGGGGCGGCGGCACCTGGAGCACCGACTACACCACCTTCTGGTGCTGCCAGGGCACGGGCGTGGAGATCCACACCCGGCTCATGGACTCCGTCTACTTCCACTCCGGCACGACGCTCACCGTCAACCTGTTCGTGCCGTCGGTGCTCACGTGGACCCAGCGCGGCATCACCGTCACCCAGACCACGTCGTACCCGGCGAGCGACACCACGACGCTGCGCGTCACCGGTGACGTGGGCGGCACCTGGGCGATGCGCGTCCGCATCCCCGGCTGGACGACCGGGGCGAGCCTCAGCGTCAACGGCGTCACGCAGAACGTCCCCGTGACGTCCGGGAGTTACGCGACCCTGGAGCGGGCCTGGTCCTCCGGTGACACCGTCACCGTGCGCCTGCCCATGCGCACCGTCCTGCGGCCGGCCAACGACGACCCGAACGTCTGCGCGGTCACCTACGGTCCGGTCGTCCTGGCGGGCGACTACGGCGACACCGCCCTCGGTTCCCTCCCCGCGCTCGACACCTCCTCGATCAGGCGGACCAGTTCCACCGCGCTCGCCTTCACCGCCACGGCCGGCGGCGGCACCGTCGGTCTGGGGCCCTTCCACGACGCGCACGGCCACAACTACACCGTCTACTGGAAGACCGGCGGCCCGCCCTCCGTCCGCCTCGCCGACGCGGCCGGCGGTCTGGTGCTGGGCATCCAGGACATGTCCACCGCCGACGGCGGCCGCGCCCTGCTCTGGAGCGACAACGGAACGGCCGACCACGACTGGGAGATGATCCCCGACGGCGACGCCTTCCGTTTCCGCAACGTCCACAGCGGCAAGGTGCTCGGCGTGCTGAACATGTCCACGGCCGACGGCGCCACCGTCCTGCAGTGGTCGGACAACGGCACCGCCGACCACCGCTGGACCCTGCTCGACCAGGGCGACGGCACCTGCACGATCCGCAACGCGCACAGCGGGAAGCTGCTCGCCGCGGAGAACGGGTCCGGCGCCGTCGGCGCCTTCGTGGTCCAGGCACCGGACGACGGCACGGCCGGCCACCGCTGGCGCATCCTGCGGTGACCGCCGGACGCCCGGGGGGCCCATGTGCGGATCTCCTCCCGTACACCTCGCAACCGGGTCCTCCGCGGCTTCACGGTCCGCCCGCTCAGCCGAGGCGGCGGACGCGGGCGGCGGTCGCCGGGGCGGGGCAGACCACCGTGTGTCCCGCGGCGGCCGGCGACGGGGCCACGCGGGGCCAGGTGGCGTGCGTGCGCGGGTGCCCGTGCAGGCTGAACCCCTCGAACATGAAACCTCCTGTGGCGTGGCCGGACCTCACGGCTCCCCTGACCGGGGCGCTTCATGCGCGCCGGTGCCACCATGGCCGGGTGCCGGGTGCCGGGTGCCGGGTACGGTGCGGCCGCCCGCCGGCGCGTCCGCCGTCAGCCGGGGCGGGACCGCCTTTCTATCTCCAACCTGGGTTGTTCCTAGACTGGGTGGGTGACGGACATCGACTCGATCGCGGCGTTGCAGGATCCGGTGCGGCGCCGCCTGTACGAGTACGTGGTGGCACAGGGCCGCGAGGTCGGCCGCAACGAGGCCGCCGAGGCGGCCGGGGTGGCACGCACGCTCGCCGCGCACCATCTGGACAAGCTGGCCGAGGCCGGGCTGCTGGAATCCGGCAGCCGCCGCCTGACGGGCCGCTCGGGACCGGGGGCCGGACGCCCCGCCAAGGTGTACACGCGGGCCCGTGCCGAACGGTCGGTGTCGCTGCCCGCCCGCGACTACCGCACCGCCGCCGAACTGCTCGCCGAGGCCGCCGAGCAGGCCGGACTGGACGCCGGGCTCTGCGCGGCGGCGCGCCGCCGGGGGGAGGCCCTGCGCGGCCGGGCGGGGCCCTGTGGCGGGCTCGAAGAAGCCATGGAGGTGCTGGCCGCCCGCGGCTACGAACCCTACGTGGCGGACGCCGGGGCCACCGGGAGCGGCCAGACCGCCGAAGGGCCCGCGGCGGGCGCACGCGTCGTCCGCATGCGCAACTGCCCCTTCCACGCCGTCGCCGAGCGCTTCCCGCCCCTCGTCTGCGGCATGAACCTCGCCCTGCTGGAGGGGTTGCTCGGCACGGACGGCCCCGTCCGCGCACGGATGGACGCCCGGCCGGGTGAATGCTGCGTGGTGGTCGAGGACTCTAAAAACAACATTCATTGACATAGAAAAGCGGGCCGTGCTGGGATGGGGCCATGACCGCATCCGCGCCCGCCGCCCACCTCGCCCAGCTCAACGTCGCCACCCTGTCACCCCCTCGACGACCCGCGCACGGCGCCGTTCGTCGAGATGCTCACCCCGGTCAACGCCGCCGCCGACGCCGCGCCCGGCTTCGTGTGGCGGCTCGTGGCGGAGGGGGCGGCCGACGCCACCGGCCTGCGCCCGGCGGGCGAGGACGTCATCGTCAACCTGTCCGTGTGGGAGAGCCAGGAAGCGCTGTGGGACTTCACCTATCGCAGCGGGCACCTGGAGGCGCTGCGGCGGCGCCGGGAGTGGTTCCACCGGCACGTCGAGGCGCACCTGGTGCTCTGGTGGGTCCCCGCAGGCCACCTCCCGACCGCCGGCGAGGCCCTGGAGCGGCTGGCGGACCTGCGGGCCCACGGGCCGTCCCCGCGCGCGTTCACCTTCGCCTCCCCCTACACGGCGGCGGAGGCCGCCCCGGGCGCCCGGCCGGAACCGGCGGCGGCCCGTATCGGCTAGGACTTCCCGGCGGAACCCGCCGGCCCAGGGCCCGGAACAGCCCCAAACACCTACGACCGGGCAACTCCACCCAGGCAAATGCCCTATTTGCCTGATTCCTCTGGAGCGGTGGAGTCGCACCCGACTGCCTCGGGCAGCGATCACGGCGAACGGGCCCCGCTGGCGACGACGTGGCCCTGCTGCTGGCCCGTGTGCACGCGCTGCCCGAGGACCGGATGGCGTGCTGGGAGTTCCCGTCCGACCCCGCGGCCGTGGCCCGTGCCAGGGCGCTGACCCGTGCCCAGCTCGCCGCCTGGGGCATGCCGGAGCTGGACTTCAACACCGGGCTCGTGGTCAGCGAGCTGGTCACCAACGCCGTGCGGTACGGCGGCCCGGGGCCGGTGGGCCTGCGGTTGCTGCGTGACGACTCACTGATCTGCGAGGTCTCCGACGGCAGCAACACCTCTCCGCGGATCAGACGCGCGGCCACGACCGAGGAGGGCGGGCGGGGTCTGTTCCTCGTGGCGCAGTTCACCAAGAGCTGGGGTGCCCGCTACATGCCACAGGGGAAAACAGTGTGGGCCGAGCAGATTCCGCAGCCGGAGCAGCCGGCGTCCGAGACGGACGAGGAGGCACTGCTGGCCATGTTCGACGACCTCGGCTGACCCGCCTCCGGTCGCGGCCGGTCAGTCGGGTACGGAGTCCACGGTGGCGTAGCTGTGCAGTACCTGGTCCGTTCCGGTCAGCGCGAGCATCCGCCGTACGCGTTCGCTGGGTGCGATCAGCGCCAGCCGGGCGCCGGTGCCGCGGACCGTGCGGTAGGCCGCGATCAGGCAGGTGAGCCCGGTGGAGTCCAGGAAGCCGACGCCGGACAGGTCGACGAGCAGGCTGTGCCCGCCGGTGAGCACCAGGGGCCGCAGGGCGTCGGCGAGGTGCGCGGCCGTGTGCAGGTCGAGGGCGCCCACGACCGTGACGAGGTGACGGCGGGCGCTCAGCCGGCGGACGTGCACCTCGAGGGTGTGCGGGTGGTCGCGGGAGGCGGGCCGGCCGGTGTTCATCGCCGCCTCCTTTCGCGTGGACCGGGGTTCATGGGGTCAGCTCCTGCTGGTGGCCGCCGCGCCACTCGGTGAGCAGTACGGTGGCGTCGTCGTCGAGCTTGCCGTCGTGGTGTTCCATGATGGCGGCCATCAGCCGGCGCAGGGTCTCGTGCAGGGTCTGCCGGCCGGAGTGGTGACGGCGGATGAAGTCGACGAACCGCTCCTGGCCGAACTCCGTCCCGTGCCTGTCGCGGGCCTCGACGACGCCGTCGGTGTACAGCAGCAGGCGATCGCCTGGTTCGAGCTGCTCGGTGGCCATGACGACCGACAGGCCGAGGCCCGCGCCCATGGGACCGGCCGGGGGGCAGACCAGTTCGGTGGTCCAGCGGTGGTCGCGGATCAGGAGGGGCAGGTGGTGACCGCGGTTGATCCAGGTCAGCCGGCCGCTCTGCATGTCCAGGTCGGCCAGGACACCGGTGACGTAGCGGCTGGTGCCGAACTGCCCGAGCAGCGTCTCCTCCACCCTCCGGCTGGTCTCGGACAGCGAGGCGCCCTGGCGGCGGGCGTTGCGGCAGGCGGACACGGCGACGTTCGCGGTGATACCGGCGGTGGTGTCGTGGCCCATGGCGTCGAAGACACCCAGGTGGAGCGTGCTGCCGGCGACCGCGTAGTCGAAGGCGTCGCCGCCCACCTGGTAGGCGGGCTCCATCACCGCGCCGACGGTGACCTGCTGCCCCGCGTAGGCGGGTGGCGGGGTGAGGTTCCACTGCATCTCCGCGGCCACGTTCATCGGCTCCGTACGCACCAGACGCGCGTAGGAGTCGCTGTAGGACCGCTTGCTCAGCAACAGCAGGGCCGTCATCGACGCCAGGTCGCGCAGGGCCCGGCGGACGGGTTCGTCGTCGGTGTCGGTGTCGGCCCGCAGCACACCCAGGCGTTCCACGCCGTCGGTGATGGCCACCCACCAGCGCCGTCCGCCCGGACGATCGCACTCCCCCTCCCGCACGGGTTCGGGCAGCAGTTCCACGCGCCGGTAGGCCTGGCCGGGCAGACTGCCCGAGACGGTGAACTCCTGCCCGCCGCGTCCGGCATCCAGCCCCTGACCGGTGAGCCGGCGCAGCACCGTCTCCCGGATGTCCACCACGAAGAGCGCCACGTCGTGCATGCCTGCCACGGCGGCGTGGTCGGCGATCATCCCCGGAAGCTGTTCGAGCGTGGCCGTGTGACTGGCCTGCATCAGCCGCAACAGCGACGCCCCGGTGCTGTCGGTCACCTCGCCCCTCTCTCCCGGCCGCTCGGGTCGTACCCGTCCTCGGGCACCACACGGGTACCCGCATCGGGACGGCACGCGCGGCCCGGCGGCGGGCCCGCGCCCGCATCGATCCCGACGGTGATCCGTTCGGCGCCCAGTACGGCTCCGACCGGTGACGCCGTCCAGCGCGAAGACCTCTTCCAGTCAGCGGCTGACGAAGACGACGCACGTGCCCCGGGCCGTGAGCCGCCGGACGACGCCGAAGAGGCGCTCGGCCCTCCGCGGGGCCACTGACAGGTCACTCGGCGACCGAGACCTTCCGGCACCCTCAGAGTCACGACCTTGGATGCACCGCCAACATCCCTGCACCGGAGGCGGTTTCACAGGTTTAGAACCCCTCCGGAGAGCACTTCTGAAGAAGTGTGGTTTTTTCATTGACAGCGGAAAAGAGTCACGCCTAGGTTTCCGGCCATGCGCCCGACCTCCCCCCGTGAGTCGGTCCCCACGATGACTCCGGCCGCTTCCCTGGTCTTCACCACACTGCTCTCCCACGGCCCGCTCACCCGGGCCGAGGTCGCGCGGCGGACCAGCCTCTCCGCCGCCGCCGTCACCAAGGCGGTCCGTCCGCTGATGGAACTCGGCTACCTGGTCGAGGGGGTGGACGAAGAGGCGCCGCCCGCCGTGGGACGCCCGGCCAGCCTGGTGTGGGTGGACGGCGGGAGGGCGCTGTTCATCGGGCTCAAGGTGACCGGCGACGAGATCATCGGCGTACTGACCGACCTGTGCTGCCGCATCCGGATGTCCCGGCACGTGCACCTGACGGGCCGCGCGCCGGAGGCGGTGCTCCCCGTCATCACCGCGCTGGTACAGGAGTTGCTCACCGAGGCCGTCGGATTCGGCGTGCGGGTACGGGGGCTGGGCATCGCGATCTCGGGGGACGTGGACCGGGCCGAGGGTGTGGTCCGTTACTCGCCCTTCCTGGAGTGGCGGGACGTACCGCTCGCCGGACTCGTCGAGGCCACGACCGGGTTGCCGGTCACGGTCGACAACGACGTGCGCGCGCTCACGGTCGCCGAGCACTGGTTCGGGGCCGGAGTCGGACTCTCGCACTTCGCCCTGGTCACCGTGGGCGCCGGCATCGGCTGCGGCCTGGTGGTGCACGGGCGGGTGGTGTCCGGCGCGCACGGCGTGGCCGGGGAGATCGGGCATCTGTCCCTCGACCCGCTCGGGCCGCCCTGCCACTGCGGCAACCGGGGGTGTGTGGAGGCGATCGCGGCGGACCCCGCCATCGTGCGAGCGGTGCGCGCGGCCACCGGCGAGCAGGTGGCCGGCATCGCCGAGGCGCTGGACCTGGCCCGCCGCGAGGACCCCGGCGCCCGGGCGGTCTACGCACGGGCCGGCGAGGCCATAGGCAAGGCGATCGGCTCGCTGGTGAACCTCCTCGGTCCCGAGCGGGTGATCATCTCCGGGGAGGGCCTGGCCGCCTACGACCTCTTCGCCGAGGGCATCCGGGACTCCTTCGCCGCGTCCGCCTTCGGCACCGCCGCGCGGTGTGACGTGGTGACACGTCCGCTCGCCTTCGAGGAGTGGGCGCGGGGGGCCGCGGCCACCGCGATCCAGTCCTTCCTGGGATCGGACACGTACGAGGAGCAGCCCATGACGCTGCAGAGCCGCAGCCCGTAGACCGCCGGCGCGTCCGGCCGCCGACGGCCCCCGTCCGGTGCCGGGGCCGCCATGAGCCCGGCCCCGCCCGCTGTCGCCGTCGGCGGCGCGGAGCCCGGCCCGAGGACGGTCCCCTCCCCCGTTCGTCACGGCAGGCACTCCCCCGACCGCGACCCCACGCTCCCGCTGCACCGCACGCCACGGCGACAGCGCGTCAGCGGGCTCCCAACGGCCCGGGCAAGGACGGAGCCGCCCACCCGGCGGCCTGCCGCCCGACCGCCCGCGCCCGGCGTCCTGCCCGATCCGGCGCCCGCCCCCACCGGGTACCACCGCAATTCCGCTCACCCCACCCCCAGGAGGCGACCCATGCGGTCATCCCCGTACACAGCCCTGCGCGGAACCCGTACCGGCTTCCCGCGCCGTACCCTCAGAGCGACGCTGGTGCTGGCCGTCACGGCCGGACTGGCCACGGTCCCGGCCGTCGATCAGGCCATGGCCGCCACCGCCAGGTCCGCCGCCCCGGCCGCCCGTTCCGCCTCGACCACGGCCGACGCCGCCTCCGGCCTCGCGGCCAAGCCCTACATGGGCTGGTCCAGCTGGAGCATGCAGTCCTCGAAGTACCCGGGGCTGAACCCGAACGGCGACTACAGCTACCTCACCGAGGCCAACGTCCTGAAGCAGGCGGACGCCTTGGCCACCACGCTGAAGAAGTACGGTTACGAGTACGTCAACATCGACGCCGGCTGGTGGATGGACCAGAACTGGACGTCCGAGTTCGACCAGTACGGCCGGCAGACCCCGGACCCGGTCCGGTTCCCGCACGGCATGAAGGCCGTCGCCGACCACATCCACGCCAAGGGCCTCAAGGCCGGCATCTACCTGCCGGTGGGCCTGGAGAAGGGGGCCTACGGCGAGGGCAAGGTGCCGATCCGCAATGCCCCCGGCTGCACCACCGCGGACGTGGTCTACCCCGACCTGCGCACCACCAACGGCTGGGACAGCGCCTACAAGCTGGACTTCGGCAACCCCTGCGCGCAGAAGTACATCGACTCGCAGGCGCAGATGCTCGCGGACTGGGGCTACGACTTCCTGAAGCTCGACGGCGTCGGTCCGGGCTCGTTCAAGTCCGGCGACAACTACGACAACGTCCCGGACATCGCCGCCTGGCACAAGGCCATCGGGGACACCGGCCGCCCGATGCACCTGGAACTGTCCTGGTCGCTGGACATCGGCCACGCCGCCGACTGGAAGAAGTACTCCAACGGCTGGCGCATCGACACCGATGTGGAGTGTTACTGCAAGACCCTGGTCACCTGGGAGAACTCGGTCAACGACCGGTGGAACGACGCCCCCGCGTGGAGCGGCAAGGCAGGCCCCGGCGGCTGGAACGACCTCGACGCGGTCGACGTCGGCAACGGTGAGATGGACGGCCTCACCCCTGCCGAGCGGCAGAGCTACATGACCCTGTGGGCCATCAACAAGTCGCCCCTGTTCACCGGTGACGACCTCACCCGGCTGGACGACTACGGACTCTCCCTGCTGACCAACCAGGAGGTCATCGACGTCGACCAGAACGGCTCGCCGGTCGCACGCCCCGTCACCCCGATGGGCGACCAGCAGGTCTGGGGGGCCAAGAACCCCGACGGCAGCTACACCGTCGCCCTGTTCAACCTCGGCGACTCGTCGGACTCCGTCACCGCCGACTGGGCGTCGTTCGGCTTCACCGGCGCGGCCACCGTACGCGACCTGTGGAAGCACCAGAACCTGGGGACGTACAAGAACAGGATCACCGCGACGCTGCCCGCGCACGGCTCACGGCTGTTCACCGTCAAGCCCGGCGGCCCCGCGCTGTCGACCACCCGCTACGAGGCCGAGTCCGGGAACAACACCCTGACCGGGAACGCCTCCCTCGCCTCGTGCGACGCCTGCTCCGGCGGCAAGAAGGTCGGCAACCTCTACCTCGACAGCCGGCTGCAGTTCAACGACATCAAGGTGAAGAAGGACGGCATCTACACCATCGACGTCGCCTACGTCAGCGGCGATCCCCGTTCGGTGACCGTCTACTCCAACAGCGGCAACGGCACCCGGCTGAAGTTCCCCTCCACGGGTGACTGGAACACGGTCCAGACCGTCAGCGTGCAGCTGGCCCTGAAGGCGGGCTCCAACAGCATCACGTTCGACAGCGGCTGGGACTACTCCCCCGACATCGACCGGATCGACGTCCCCAGGACCGCCTGACCCGCACGTGGGCCCGGCACGGCTCCGGGCCCACCCCCCTCGCAGCAACACCCGACGGCCCCGCATCCGTCGTTCCCGCATGCGCCGTTCCCCGGACATGGAGTGCACCACGTGGACACCCAGCACACCGCATCGCGCGACAACCGTCCCAGCCGCAGAGGCTTCCTCTCCCTCGCCGCCGTCGCCGGCGCGACCGCCGCACTCGGCGGTCTGCCGGCCTTCACCGCGTCGGCGGCCCCGTCCCGCCCCCTCTCCTCGCCCATGCTGTCCGCTGCCGCCGCCGCGAAGAACCAGCTGTGGTGGCGGGCTCCCGGTTCCCCCACCTCGATGATCCGGCAGGGCCTGCCGGTCGGGAACGGGCGCCTCGGAGCGCTCGTGAGCAACGATCCCTCCAGCGAACTGCTGACGATCACCGACGCCTCCCTGTGGACCGGCGGCGCCAACGACACCCTGCAGAGCGACGGCCAGTTCCCCTACGGGCGGGACGACTTCGGCTCCCTGACCCTGCTGGCCGAACTCACCGTCGACATCCCCGGCCACGACCTGGGCTCCGTCGACGACTACCGCCGCACCCTGGACCTGGCCCAGGGCCTCGTCAGCGCTTCGTACGACCTGTCCGGCGTCACCTACCAGCGGCAGATCTTCGCCAGCCGCCCCGACGACGTCATCGTCGTGTACTTCTCCCAGCTCGGCGGCGGCACCTACACCGGCACCGTCACGCTGGCCGGCACCCACGGCGAGCACACCACCGCGGACGGCACAAGGCGCCGCGTCTCGTTCGGGGCGTCCCTCGCCAACGGCCTGAAGTACGGCGCCGCCGTCACGGCGACCAGCGGCACCGGCACGGTGACCGTCAGCGGTACGTCGATCAGGTTCAGCGGCTGCAAGGACCTCACCGTCGTGGTCAGCGGCGGCACGAACTACGCACCCGACGCGGCCACCGGGTTCCGCGACCCGGCCCTGGACCCGGAGCGTCTGGCACGCACCAAGGTGCAGGACGCGGCCGGCCACTCCGCGAGCACCCTGCTGCACACCCACGTCGCGGACTTCCGCCCGGTGTTCGAGCAGCTCGCCGTCGACCTCGGCACCTCGTCCACCGCACAGCGCAAGCTGGACACCTGGCAGCGCGTACAGGCCCGCTACCGGGACGACGTCCCGGACCCGGAACTGGAGGCGGCCTACCTCCAGTTCGGGCGCTACCTGATGATCTCCGGATCACGGGGCGTGCTGCCGATGGGTCTGCAGGGGCCGTGGCTGGACGGCAACGACCCGGACTGGATGGGCGACTACCACACCGACATCAACGTCCAGATGAACTACTGGCTGGCCGATCGCGCCGGACTGCCGGACTGCTTCGACGTCTTCACGGACTACTGCCTCGCCCAGCTGCCCTCGTGGACGGACGTCACGCGGCGGCTGTTCAACAGCCCGGACAACAGGTACCGCAACTCCAGCGGCAAGATAGCCGGCTGGACCGTGGCCATCTCCACCAACCCCTACGGCGGAGGCGGCTGGTGGTGGCACCCGGCGGGCAACGCCTGGATCTGCCAGAACCTGTTCGAACACTACGAGTACACCCAGGACCGCGCCTACCTGGAGAAGATCTACCCCCTCCTCAAGGGAGCCGTGGAGTTCTGGGAGGCCCGCCTCATCACCACGACCGTCACCGACGCCTCCGGCTCCTCACGCGAGGTCCTCATCGCCGACAGCGACTGGTCCCCCGAGCAGGGGCCGCTGGACGCCAAGGGCATCACGTACGCCCAGGAGCTGGTGTGGAACCTCTTCGGCAACTACCGCACCGCGACCGGGGTGCTCGGCAGGGACACCTCCTACAGCCAGACCGTCGACGCACTGCGCGAGCGCCTGTACCTGCCCGTGGTCAGTCCCAAGACCGGCTGGCTGGAGGAGTGGATGTCGCCGGACAACCTGGGTGAGACCACCCACCGGCACCTGTCCCCGCTCGTCGGCCTCTTCCCGGGCGACCGGATCCGCCCGGACGACTCCACCCCGAAGGACATCCTCGCCGGCGCGACCGCCCTGCTGACCGCGCGCGGCATGAACAGCTACGGCTGGGCCAACGCCTGGCGCGGCCTGTGCTGGGCCCGGCTGAAGAACGCGGAGAAGGCCTACCAGCTGGTCGTCAACAACCTGAAGCCGTCCGCGGGCGGCAGCAACGGCACCGCGCCGAACCTCTTCGACATCATGGACATGGGGCAGGGCCGCGGCATCTTCCAGATCGACGCCAACTTCGGCACCCCCTCCGCGATGATCGAGATGCTGGTGTACTCGCGGCCGGGCCACATCGAGCTGCTGCCCGCACTGCCCGCCGCGTGGGCGGCGGCCGGCTCGGTGTCCGGAGTCGGCGTGCGCGGCGGCTTCGTCGCCGACCTCAGGTGGAGGAACGGCAAGGTCACCCAGCTGACGCTGAAGAGCGTCGGCGGCCGTGACACGACCGTGTTCGCGGGCGGCACCTCGCGCAAGGTCAGCCTCAGGCCCGGCGGGTCCGTCACGCTGAACAACCTCGGCTGAGGCCGGTACGGCACACCCCTGTCCCTCGAGCCAACCCCCGATGACCCGTCGTCAGCGGACCGTCCCGCCGCCCGGAATCCGTCCGCCCGCGGCGGGGTCGGGACCGGGCCGGACTCCCCGCGGAGCCGGCCCGCCGCGGACGACGCGGAGAGTGGAGAGAACATGTCCCCCGAAAAAGACGGCACGGCGGCGGACCGCCGGCCGCGTCGCAGATCCCTGCTGTCCGTGTTCGGCGCCGTGACCGGGATGATCCTCACGGTCGTCCCGCTGAGCACCGCGCACGCGGCGAGCGCCGCCGCCACGTCGTCGCCGCAGGCCAAGGGCACCCGGGTCAGTGCCTGGTCACCCAGCATGACGACCGGCGGCCCGTCCTTCGACAACCAGACCCTGCGCATGGTGGTGCACAGCAGCGTCGCGGGTTCCGGCGTACGCATCACCCTGTCGAACCGGTACGGCACCGCGCCGCTCGACCTCGGCACCGTGGACCTGGCCGTCCAGGCGAGCGGCGGCGAGGCGACGCGCGGCACCACTCGGAACGTCACCTTCGGCGGCTCGCGCCGTGTCACGATCCCCGCCGGCGAGGAGGCGGTCAGCGACGTCGTCCCGATCTCGGTCGTCGCCGGCGAGAACCTGCTGGTCGACCTCTACACGCCCGGCGCGACGGGAACGTCGACCTGGCACTCCGACGCGTTCGACACCACGTACATAGCCTCCGGCAACCACGCCGGTGACAACAGCGCCGCCGCGTTCGGCACCACCACGACCTCCTGGTACTACCTGGCGGGGATGGACGTGCTGTCACCGACCGCGAGGGGCACCGTCGTCGCCTTCGGCGACTCCATCACGGACGGCTACCACTCCTCGAACGGAACCTACACCCGGTGGCCCGACTTCCTCGGACGCCGGCTGGGCTCCGGACCGGGCCCGCAGAAACTGAGCGTCGTCGACGCCGGCATCGGCGGCAACCGCGTGCTCACCGACGTCCCCAACCTGTGGCAGGGCGTCAGTGCCCTGAAGCGCTTCGGCCACGACGCCCTCGGCCAGCCGGGCGTCAAGGACGTCATCCTCTTCGAAGGCATCAACGACATCGGCAACAACGCGGGGCCGGACGGCCGGCCCCTGACCGCGCAGGACCTGATCGACGGCTACCGCACCCTGATCGGCCAGGCCCACGCCGCCCACGTCGACATCATCGGCGCGACGCTGATGCCCGACCAGGGGAACGGGTACTACACGCCCGACGCGGAGCGGATCCGCCAGAGCGTCAACCAGTGGATCCGCACCAGCGGAGCGTTCGACGGCGTCATCGACTTCGACCGGACCATGCGTGACCCCGCGAACCCGGCGGCACTCAACCCGGCCTACGACTCGGGCGACCACATCCACCCCAACGACGAGGGGATGAAGGCGATGGCCGGCGCGATCGACCTGCGGCTGCTGCGCACCTGACCGGTCGACCGCTGTACGCCGCCGGGCGCGAGTCCCGGGCGGGTGTCACACCCCGGCGGCGTCGGTCAGTCGTCCGCCGATCCGCGCCGCCGTCTCGCGCAGCCAGATGCGGGCGGCGTCGTGGGTGTGGACCGGGTGCCACCACATCGCCTCGCGCAGCGGCACCGCGGGGGCAGCAGCTGGAAACCGTCGACGGAGACCTCGGCCCGGGGTTCGGCACCGAGCATGCCGAGCTGGCGCGTCGTAGGTGCGCTGGTAGGTGACCCAGGGCAGGCGGGCGAGGTCGTCTCGGGTGAGGCGGTCGTCGACGCCGGGATGGTCGTGGGCGACGAGGAAGACCCAGCGTCGCGGTGTCGTCGACGACGCCGGCCGGAGTGTGGCTGAAGCGGAGCCGGATGCCCGGGGCCTCCTCGTGGACGACGCGGGCGAGCTCGGTGCCGAAGACGGCGACGGCGTAGTCGGACGCGAGGAGCCGGAACTCGCGGACCCCCTTGGCCGGGTCGAAGTCGGTCTGGCTGGCGAAGAGGCGTTCCAGCAGGTCGTACGCGGTGGCGGTGCGGTCGAGGAGGACCTGGCCGAGGGCGGTGGTCGCCGTCGAAGTGGCGGCGCGGACGGGCCAGGGCGGCGCTCATCGCGGGCTGGCTCAGCCCGACGCGCTGTCCGGCGCGGGTGACGTTGCGTTCCTCCAGCAGGGCGCGCAGGGCGACGACGAGGTTGAGGTCGAGGCGGGCCAGGTTCACGGGGCTTCCCCTTGCGGTGCGGCGCCGCACGGGGTCGTCGCCGGCCCCGCCCCGCCCCCGGCCGCTGTGGTTTCCTGTTACCCCGAGCCCAGGCCCCGAGGAGCTGCCCATGACCATCGCGCCTGTCCCCTTCCAGGTGTACGAGGCCGGAACCTATCTGCACGGTACGAAGGCGGCCCTGGCCCCAGGGGATCTGCTGGTCCCCGGGTACGCGTCCAACTTCGAGGAGGGACGCACGTCCCGCCACGTCTACGTGTCCGAGACCCTGGACGCCGCCGTCTGGGGCGCCGAGCTCGCGGCCGGGGACGGTCCGGCCCGGATCTACGTGGTGGAGCCGACCGGAGAGCTGGAGGACGATCCCAACGTCACCGACAAGAAGTTCCCCGGCAACCCCACCCGCTCCTATCGCACCCGCGAGCCCGTGCGCGTCGTGTCGGAGCTGAAGGACTGGGCCGGGCACTCCCCCGAGCAGATCGAGGCCATGCTGAACGGGCTGGCCGACCTTCGCCGCCGCGGCGTCGCCACGATCCTGGACTGACGAGGGCCACCGGCTGGGGTACCGCCCAGCCGGCGAGCCTCGCTCCCGCGGTTGTGCGATTCGGCCCCGCCCGCGGGTACACAGGGAGCATGCTGGGTGTGTGGCCGACGGCTGTCCGGGCATCGCGGCGAGGCGACCGAGGGCCCGGCGTCGCGGCGACCACTCCTGCTCGTGAACGGGAGGGCCGATGAGCCGACGCACTCAACCTGATGCGCGGGCCGAGCGGACCGGCCGCGGTCCCGCGCTGCCCTCGGCGCGCAAGACGCGGCGGCGGGCGGCCCGGCCGGCCGGTTCGGGCCGGCTGAGCGCCCACAGCGCCGACGGCGAGCGGATGCTGCTGCCCGGCGGCACATGGCGGCGCGTCGAGACGATCAGGGTGCGCAGCCTGTTCGGCTGAGGACGCGCCGCGCGGCCCCCTCCCGCCATCGATCCGGAGCGTGCCGGGCCGGGCCGCTCACCGCCGTTCGGGCACGACCGCGACCGGGCACTGGGCGTGGTGGAGGAGGGCATGGCCCACACGGCCGACCTGGAGTCCGAAGTGCCCCTTCCCGCGTCGGGCCCCGACGATCACGAGGTCCGCCGCGGCCGACCGGTCCACGAGCGCCTTGCCGGGCGGTCCCTCGGCAGCCGCCGGGCGCGTGCGGACCCGCGGATACTCGGCGGCCGCGGCCGTGAGCCGGGCGTCGACCACGGCCGAGGCGCGCTCCTGGGACATGTCGGGCGGTCCTTCGGCCCGGGGCCGGTCCGCGCTCTCGTCATGGCCTGGCCTGCGCCCGGCACGCACGACGTCGAGGACACAGCCGCGCGCCTCGGCCTCCCGGAAGGCGAAACGGACCGCTTCCGCGCCGGTGCCGGCTTCGCCGAGGCCGAGCAGGATCCGCCCGTGCGCACCGGCCAGACCCACCCGGTCGCCGCGGACCACGATCGTCGGGCAGGGGGCCCGGGCCGCCACGGCCACGCCCACCGACCCGAGCAGCAGTCCCCTCAGTTCGCCGTGGCCCCGCGAACCGGTCACCAGAGCGAAGGCCGCGCCGCCCTCGCGCACCAGGGCCGCCGTCGCCTCCTCGGGAACGATGTCGGTGGTGATCTTCACATCCGGGTTGCGTCGTTGCGCCCGGTCGGCCGCCGAGGCCAGGACGTCCTCGGCCATCACCTGCTCGGAGGGCCGGTCCGGACCCGCCGGGGACAGGCCGGCCTCGTAGCGCTCCCAGAGGGAGGCGTGGACCAGCCTGAGCGGCAGACCGTGGCGGGCGGCTTCGTCCACGGCCCAGTCGACCGCGACGAGGCCCGGCTCCGACCCGTCGACGCCCACGACCAGAGGGAGGGTCATCGTCCCCACCGCCTTTCCCGGGGGCCGCCTGTCGCGCGGCACACCGCGAGGGCGCCGTGCCACAACCTCATGGTCCCTCACCCGCTCCACGGCTGCCCGCACCGCCTCCGGGGTCGACGGGGAGCCGTGCGTCAGCCGGCGGCACCCCGGTGACGTACCGGAAGAGGGCCCGGGAGGTGCCGCGCCGGGCCCTGTCGCGAGGCGGCTCAGCCGTCCCACGTCCAGTCGGCGACCTCGGGCAGGTCCATGCCGTGTTCCCGGATGTGGACGTGGTGGCGCTGGCGGGCGTCCTCCATGCGCTGGCGTACGGCGGCCGCGCGGACGGCGAGGCCGGGGACGCGGTCGACGACGTCCATGACCAGGCGGTAGCGGTCCAGGTCGTTGCGGACCACCATGTCGAAGGGCGTGGTCGTCGTGCCGATCTCCTTGTAGCCGCGCACGTGCAGGTGGCGGTGCCCGGCACGGCGGTAGGCCAGGCGGTGGATGAGCCAGGGGTAGCCGTGGTACGCGAAGATCACCGGCTTGTCGGCCGTGAAGAGTCCGTCGTACTCGAAGTCGCTCATGCCGTGCGGGTGTTCCTCGCTCGGCAGCAGCCGGGCGATGTCGACCACGTTGACCACGCGCACGGCCAGGCCGGGCAGGTGCCGGCGCAGCAACTGGGCCGCGGCGAGAACCTCCTGGGTCGGCACGTCACCCGCGCACGCGAGCACCACGTCGGGTTCGCGCGTGCCGTCCTCGCTGCCGGCCCACTCCCAGATGCCGGCGCCCCGGGCGCAGTGGACCTTCGCCTCCTCCATCGACAGCCAGTCGAAGCAGGGCTGCTTGCCCGCCACGATCACGTTGACGTAGTCGCGGCTGCGCAGGGCGTGGTCGGCGACGGACAGCAGGGTGTTCGCGTCCGGCGGGAAGTAGACCCGTACGGCCTCGGGGCTCTTGTTCATGATGTGGTCCACGAAACCGGGGTCCTGGTGGGAGAAGCCGTTGTGGTCCTGCCGCCACACATGGGAGGTGAGGAGGTAGTTCAGGGAGGCGACGGGAGCGCGCCAGGACAGGCGGCGGGTGGTGCGCAGCCACTTGATGTGCTGGTTGACCATCGAGTCCACGATGTGCACGAAGGCCTCGTAGCAGGAGAACAACCCGTGCCGGCCCGTGAGGAGGTAGCCCTCCAGCCAGCCCTGGCAGGTGTGCTCGGAGAGGATCTCCATCACCCGGCCGTGGCGGTCGAGGTGCTCGTCCACGTCGAGGACGGCGGCCTGCCAGGCCTTGCCGCTGGCCGCGTAGACGGCCTGGAGCCGGTTGGAGGCGGTCTCGTCGGGGCCGACGAGCCGGAAGTCGCGGCGGTCGGCGGTCGCCCGCATGACGTCCTCCAGCAGGTCGCCGAGGACACGTGTGGGTTCGTGCAGGGTGGCGCCGTGCTTGTCCACCTCGACGGCGTACTTCTCCAGCGGCGGAAGCGGCAGTTCCCGCACGAGGAGGCCGCCGTTGGCGTGCGGAGTGGCACCGAGCCGCCGGGCACCCTCCGGGATGCACGCCACCACGTGTGCGCGGGGGGTGCCGTGCTCGTCGAACAGTTCCCCGGGGCGGTAGGAGCGCAGCCACTGTTCCAGTTGCCGCAGGTGCTCGGGGTTGTCCCGCACGGCGGCCAGCGGCACCTGGTGCGCGCGCCAGGTGCCCTCGACCGGCACTCCGTCCACCTCGGCGGGACCGGTCCAGCCCTTGGGCGTGCGCAGCACGATCACGGGCCAGCGGGGCCGGTCCGTGGCACCGTCCTCGCGGGCGGCACGCTGGAAGCCGGCGATGCGGTCGACCGCGCGGTCCATCGCCGCGGCCATGGCGCGGTGGACGGCCGTCGGGTCGTCACCGGTGACATGGACGGGGTCGTGGCCGTAGCCGCGCAGGAGTTCGTCGAGTTCGGCTTCCGGGATCCGGGCCGGCACCGTCGGATTGGCGATCTTGTAGCCGTTCAGGTGCAGGATCGGCAGTACGGCGCCGTCGCGGACCGGGTCGAGGAACTTGTTGGAGTGCCAGGAGGCGGCCAGCGGCCCGGTCTCGGCCTCGCCGTCGCCGATCACGCAGGCGACCAGCAGGTCCGGGTTGTCGAAGGCCGCGCCGTAGGCGTGCGACAGGGAGTAGCCGAGTTCACCGCCCTCGTGGATGGAGCCGGGGGTCTCGGGGGCCACGTGGCTGGGCACCCCGCCCGGGAAGGAGAACTGCTTGAACAGCCGGGCCATGCCGGCCGCGTCCCGGGTGACGTCCGGGTAGGTCTCGGTGTACGACCCCTCCAGCCAGGAGTTGGCGAGCACGGCCGGGCCGCCGTGTCCGGGGCCCCAGATGCACAGCGCGTCCAGGCGGCGGGCCTTGATGAGGCGGTTGAGGTGGGTGTGCACCAGGTTCAGGCCGGGTGAGGTGCCCCAGTGGCCGAGCAGCCGCGGTTTGACGTGCTCCGGCTGGAGCGGCTCGCTCAGCAGGGGGTTGGCCATGAGATAGATCTGGCCGACGGCGAGGTAGTTCGCGGCGCGCCAGTGGGCGTCCAGGGAGGCGAGCTCCTCGTCCGAGAGTTCGGCGGGCGCCGTGTGCGTGTCGACGGACATCCGGATGCCTTTCGTGTCGGGACGGCGTTCGGGGGCTTCGTGCGTCTCGGCCTCCGCACGACCACCTTCCACCGACGCCCGGGTTCCGGACAGGGCCGTTCGGGCCACCGGCGGCCCAGCGGGCGCTCCCGTGGGACCTGACCGCCTCCGCGGCCACCCGATCGGACCACCCCCGCGGCCGGCCGGCGGCGCGCCCCGGTCCCCCGTCCGCCGAGGGGGTCGGGGCGCTCAGCATCCGCGGACTCGCGGCAGCGCCCGGCGCGCACCCGCGTCTGCCGGTCAGCGGACCGACCGGGGCCGTCAGCGTTGCCCGGCCATGTCGCCCTGTGGGCCGGGGAGATCAGTCGCACGGGTACGGAACTGGGCACTGTTCGCCGGGAGTTCACTCGACGCGTCGCGATCGGCGCCGCGCGGCGTCCTGGAGTGAGGTCGCACCGGCGGCGCCCCCGAAGTGGTCACCGTGCGGGCCGACGGGTCTCCGCCCATGCTGGAGGTGAGGGGGTGGGACGGCGGAGGAGGTAGTGAAGATGCGGACCGTTGTCGATCTCACGCGCTGCCAGGGATACGCACAGTGTGTGTTCCTCGCGCCCGGCGTGTTCGAGCTGCACGGCGAGGAAGGCCTTCTCTACGCCACGGCCGTACCCGAGGACCAGGAGGAACGCGTGCGCCAGGCCGCGGCGGCCTGTCCGGTCCAGGCCATACTCCTGGGCGAAGAGGTGAGCAGCGGTGCCCGGTGACCTCAAGGACGGCCGCATCGTCGTCGTCGGTGCGTCGCTGGCCGGCCTGCGGGCCGCGGAAGCGCTGCGTCAGGAAGGCTTCACCGGTTCACTGACCGTGGTCGGGGACGAACCCCACGTACCCTACGACCGTCCGCCGCTGTCCAAGCAGGTGCTGCTCGGGCAGGCGACGGCGGATACCACCGAGCTGCCGATGCGCCGGGATCCGGACGCCGAGTGGCGGCTGGGCGTCCGTGCGACGGGCCTGGACCTGCTGGGGAAGCGGGTACTGCTGGAAGACGGGGAGTCACTGCCGTACGACCGGGTGCTGATCGCCACGGGAACCCGCGCGCGGCCCTGGCCCCACAAGGAGGAGGCCGCGCTGGACGGGGTGTTCACCCTGCGTTCGCGTGAGGACGGCGCGGGGCTGGCCGAGCGGCTCGCCGAGGGGCCGGAGCGCGTGCTGGTCATCGGCGGCGGCTTCACGGGCTCGGAGATCGCCTCGGCCTGCCGGGAGCTGGGAGTGCAGGTGACGGTCACCGAGCGCGGCCCCGCTCCGCTGGTCGGCGCACTCGGCGGCACCCTGTCGAAGCTCGCGGCCGTCATGCAGCGCAACAACGGCGTGGACCTGCGCACCGGCGTGACGGTCACCGCCCTGAACGGCAACGGGGCCTTCACCGGTGCGGAGCTGTCCGACGGCAGCCGGGTCGACGCGGACGTGTGCGTCGCGGCGTTGGGAGCGATCCGCAACGTCGAATGGCTGGCGGACTCGGGGCTCGCGGCGGGTCCGCGCGGGATCGCGTGCGACGCCGGGTGCCGCGCCTTCAACATGTACGGGATCGTCACGGACGACGTCTTCGTGGCGGGCGACGTCTCCCGCTTCCCGCACCCGCTGTTCGGCTACCAGCTGCTGTCCCTGGAACACTGGGGCAACGCGGTCGAGCAGGCCGAGGTGGCGGCCCACAACATGGTCAACCCGGGTCCCCTGCAACGCCCGCACCTGGCCGTCCCGGTGTTCTGGTCGACCCAGTTCGGACTCAACATCAAGTCCGTGGGTGTGCCCACCTACTCCGACCACGTGGTCATCGCCCAGGGCTCGCTGGAGGCGCGCCGTCTCGCCATGGTCTACGGGTACAAGGGCCGGGTCACCGCGGCCGTCACCGTGGACATGGCCAAGTCGCTCGACTACTACCGGCACCTGATCGAGACGGCCGCCGCGTTCCCGCCCCCGCCCGGCGCCGCGGACCGGGCGATCGCGGCCGACGTCACGATCCCTTCCGACGTGCCCGACCCGTCGGTGCTGTCCCACGGTCCGACCGTCGCGCTCACCGGTCACCTGCCCGATCGCCGGCTGACCGTGGTGTAGCCCACGCCCCGCTCGACCACGAGGAGCCGCCATGGCCTCCGAGACCCTCCTGGCACGCATCACCGACTACTCCAGCCGCCCCGACCCGTACCCGCTGTACGCGGAACTCCGCGAGGCCGGTCCCGTGGTCCCGCAGGCCGACGGCAGCTACCTGGTCGGCACCTACCACGAGATCGCCGCCCTGCTGCACGACCCGCGGATGAGCGTCGACCCCCGCACCCCCGGCGCGGAGGCGCGGCACCTGCCGTTCCTGCGGCTCGACGACCCCGAACACCACAGACTGCGCACCCTGGCCATGCGGCCCTTCGGCCCACCGCACAGCCCGCACCGCGTCGACGGCATGCGCGAGGAGATCGACCGGATCACCCGGGAACTGCTGGCCTCCTTCCGGGCGGGCGAGCAGATCGACCTCGTCGACGACTTCGCCTACCCGCTGCCCGTGACGGTCATCTGCCGCCTGCTCGGCGTGCCCCGGGAGGACGAGCCCCTGTTCCGGGCCTGGTCCGACGCCCTCGTCGCCGCCGCCGACGTCAGGCCCGGCACGGACACCACCGACACCGACAAGGCCGGTGAACAGGCGCAGACGGAGATGGGCGGCTACTTGGTGAACCTCGCCGAACAGCGCCGCGGCGCACCCGGCGACGACATGCTCTCCGCCTTCGTCAACGAGCCCGACCCGGCGCTGCGGCTCAGCCGGGAGGAACTCGCGGAAACGGCGATCCTGCTGCTCATCGCCGGGCACGAGACCACGGTCAACCTCATCACCAACGGTGCGCTCACCCTGCTGCGCCGGCCCGACCAGCTCGACCTGCTGCGCCGCGAACCGAACCTGCTGCCCCGCGCGGTGGAGGAGCTGCTGCGTTTCGAGCCCCCGGTCCACATGCGCGAGCGCCTCCCGCGCGCCGACGTCGACATCGCCGGCACCACCCTCCCGGAAGGCGCGTCCGTCGTCCTGGTGCTGGCCTCCGGCAACCGCGACCCCCAGCGGTTCGACGACCCCGACCGGTTCGACCCCACCCGTCCGGACAACCAGCACTTCGGTTTCGGCAGCGGCATCCACCTCTGCTACGGCGGTCCCCTGGCCCGCATCGAGGCCTATTCCGCGCTCGGCGCCCTGCTCCCCCGCCTCGGCACCGCGCGGCTGGTCCAGGACCCGCCGCCCTACCGTCAGAACGCCATGCTCCGCGGCCCCCGCCACCTGCCCCTCCACCTGTGAGGCGAGCGGTCTGACGCCCGCGGCACAGGTGGAGGGGCACGTGCGCCGCTCGGCGTAACCTCTTCCTGTGCCGCCCTCCCGCCTTCGTCGCGTCGCCGTCCTCGTGCTCGGGGGCGCGAAGCCGCTCGACGTCGGAATTCCCGCGCAGGTCTTCACCACCCGCGCGAGCATGCCGTACGAGGTGCGGGTGTGCGGGGCGGCACCCGGTCTCGTGACCGGCGGCGACGGCCTCGCGTACCACGTCGCCCACGGCCTCGACGCGCTCGCGTGGGCCGACATCGTCTTCGTCCCCGGCTACCGGTTCCCGGACCGCGAGGACCCCCCGCGCGCCGTGATCGACGCGCTGATCGCCGCCCACGACCGGGGCGCGCGGCTCGCCGCCATCTCGACCGGCGCCTTCGCCCTCGCCGCCACGGGTCTGCTCGCGGGCAAGCGGGCCACGACGCACTGGCACTACACGCGGGCGCTCGCGGCCAGGCATCCGCTCGTCCGGGTCGACGAGAACGTGCTGTTCGTCGACGAGGGCAGCGTCCTCACCTCGGCGGGCGCCGCCTCCGGCATCGACCTGTGCCTGCACATCCTGCGCGGCGACCTCGGTGTGGCCGCGTCCAACCACGCGGCCCGGCGCCTGGTCGCGGCCCCCTACCGCAGCGGCGGCCAGGCCCAGTACGTGCCGCGCAGCGTCCCCGAGCCGCTCGGCGAGCGGTTCACCGCCACCCGCGAGTGGGCGCTGCACCGGCTCGGTGAGCCCCTCACCCTCGACACCATGGCGCGGCAGGCGGGGGTCTCGCCCCGCACGTTCTCCCGGCGCTTCGTCGAGGAGACCGGCTACACGCCGATGCAGTGGGTGATGCGCGCCCGCATCGACCTGGCCCGCGAACTGCTCGAACGCTCGCAGCGCAGCGTCGAGCAGATCGCCGCCGACGTCGGGCTCGGCACCGGCGCGAACCTGCGGCTGCACTTCCAGCGCATCCTCGGCACCACTCCGAGCGAATACCGGCGCACCTTCACCCGGGGCGAGTGACCCACCGGGCGCCGTGCCCGCCGGCGCGTCGTGGCGGGATCCTTGTGAACCGTGGCGATCCCGCCACTGTCGGCGGCAGGGCCCGCGAACGAGGCTGGTGGCGAAAGGAAGGGACACCACACATGACTCGCATCGCCATCAACGGATTCGGCCGCATCGGACGCAATGTGCTGCGCGCCCTGCTGGAGCGCGACAGCGCCCTGGAGATCGTCGCCGTCAACGACCTGACCGAGCCCGCGGCACTGGCCCGGCTGCTCGCCTTCGACAGCACGGCCGGCCGGCTCGGCCGCCCGGTGACGGTCGACGGCGACGCCCTCGTCGTCGACGGCCGGCGGATCACGGTGCTGGCCGAACGGGAACCGGCGCTGCTTCCCTGGGCCGGACTCGGCGTCGACATCGTCCTGGAGGCCACCGGCCGTTTCACCTCGGCCAAGGCCGCCGGCGCCCACCTCGACGCCGGTGCGAAGAAGGTCCTGGTCGGCGCGCCCTCGGACGGCGCCGATGTCACGCTCGCGTTCGGGGTCAACACCGACGCCTACGACCCGGCCGCGCACACGATCGTCTCGAACGCCTCCTGCACCACCAACGCGCTCGCGCCGCTGGCCGCGGTCCTCGACGAACTCGCCGGTATCGAGCACGGGTTCATGACGACCGTGCACGCCTACACACAGGAGCAGAACCTCCAGGACGGCCCGCACCGTGACGCCCGTCGGGCCCGGGCCGCCGGCATCAACATCGTGCCGACCACGACCGGCGCCGCCAAGGCGATCGGCCTGGTGCTGCCCGGCCTCGAAGGCAAGCTGTCGGGCGACTCGATCCGCGTACCGGTGCCGGTGGGTTCGATCGTCGAGCTGAACACGACCGTCGCCCGCGACGTGACGCGCGACGAGGTGCTGGCCGCCTACCGCGCCGCGGCGGAGGGTCCGCTCGCCGGCGTCCTCGAGTACTCGGACGACCCGCTCGTGTCGTCCGACATCACGGGCAACCCCGCGTCGTCGATCTTCGACTCGGCCCTCACCCGCGTCGACGGCCGCCACATCAAGGTGGTCGCGTGGTACGACAACGAGTGGGGTTTCTCGAACCGGGTCATCGACACCCTGGAGCTCCTCGCCACCCGCTGACGCGGGGAGGGCGGGACGTCGGCCGGCGGTGCCCCGGCGGCCGGCGACGGGGCCGGTGCCGCCCCGCTGCCGGGGCTGTCGGTCCTCTGTCGGCGGCGTGTCGGCGAGACGTCGGCGGCGTCTGAGACCTTTCCCCCATCCTGCCGGGTGCCCATCCGGCAGACGTGCGGAAAGGCAAGGAACCACCATGACCACTGACGTCACGATCATCGGCGCCGGGCTCGCCGGACTGACCCTCGCGCGCGTCCTCCACGTCCACGGCATCCCGTCCACGGTCTACGAGGCGGATGCCTCACCGAAGGCCCGCGCGCAGGGCGGGATGCTCGACATCCACGACTACAACGGCCAAGTCGCCTTGCGGGCGGCCGGTCTGACGGACGAGTTCCGCGGCCTGATCCTGGAGGGCCGCGAGGCGACCCGGATCCTCGACCGGGACGGGACCGTCCTGTTCGACGAGGCCGACGACGGTACGGGCGGCCGCCCCGAGGTGCAGCGCGGCGAGCTGCGCCAGATCCTGCTCGACTCGCTCCCGGCCGGCACCGTCCGGTGGGGGCACAAGGTCAGCGGCGTCCGTCCTTGCGGTGAGGGGCGCCACGAGGTCGCCTTCACCGACGGGACGGTGGCCGTCACCAGCCTGCTGGTCGGCGCGGACGGCGCCTGGTCACGCGTGCGGCCGCTGCTCTCCGACGCGGTGCCCGAGTACACCGGCAGGTCGTTCGTCGAGACCTACCTGTTCGACAGCGACACCCGCCACCCTGCCGCCGCGAAGGCCGTCGGCGGCGGGTCGATGTTCGCGCTCGCCCCGGGCAAGGGCATCCAGGCCCACCGCGAGAAGGGCGACACCCTGCACACGTATGTGGCGCTCACCGGGCCGCTGGACTGGTTCGCCGCCATCGGCGTCACCGACGCCACCGCGGCCGCGGCGCGGATCGCCCGGGAGTTCGACGGATGGGCTCCGGAGCTCACCGCACTGATCACCGACAGTGACACCGCGCCGGCCCTGCGCCCCCTGTACGCCCTGCCGATCGGGCACCGCTGGGACCGGGTGCGAGGGGTGACCCTGATCGGCGACGCCGCCCACCTGTCGGCTCCCAACGGTGAGGGCGCCAACCTGGCCCTGTACGACGGCGCGCGACTCGGCGAGGCCCTGGCCGCGCACCCCGACGACGTCGAAGCCGCCCTCGCCGAGTACGAGCGGGCCATGTTCCCGCGCGGCGCGGAGGCAGCCGCCGAAGGCGCCCGGCTCTATGAGCTGCTCTTCGGCGCCGACACACCACACGGTCTGTTCGCCCTGTTCACCGGAGGCGCGTTGACCCCATGAGCCGTCGGCTGACGCTCGGCGGTCCTGCTCACTCAGGGCGTGAGCATGCGGTCCTGCTCCACCGGGGGTGTGCCGTCGTACCAGTCCAAAGGTTCGCCGAAGCGGACGAGCTGGCCGTAGAGGGCGGGATCGACGTGGTCGGCGAGGACCAGGTCGAGCACGGCCTCGGCGGCCTCGGCCGGTGACTGGGCCTGGCTGTAGTCGCTGAACCAGGGGCGGGAGGTGGCTGTGTCGACCATGCCGGGACACACGGCGGCGATCAGTGTGCCGTCGGCGAGGTCGCTCTCGCGGCGTTCGGCGGCGACGGCGCGGACGGCGGCGACCTGAGCCACCTTCGAGGGGACGTTCAGCCAGACGGGCCAGCCGGCCTCCCGCGCGGTCCGCTGGTGGACGGCGCCGCGCCATGACGCGACGGCGTGTTCGACCTGGTCGAGACTCGCGCCGTCGAAGAGGTGGTGCAGCCGGGGGTCGAGGTGGCCGAGGGTGCCGAGACCGCTGGCGACGACGAGCAGCCGTCCGCCCGGACGCAGCACGGGACCGAAGGAACGCAGGATCGCGTGGGTTGCGGTGTTGGAGACGGCGATGAACTCGTCGGCCCGGTCGGCCTGTGACTCCTCGGGCAGTACGCGGGTCACCGCGTTGGAGACGACGACGTCGACGCCTCCGTACCGGACCCGGAGCTCCTCGGCGAGGCGCGCGATGGCGTGGGTGTCGGTGACGTCCAGGACCCGGCCCTCGACCCGGGCGCGGGTGCCGGGCAGCCGGCCGGCTTCGCGTGCGGCGTCCGTCACGCGCCGGTGGCTGCGGCCGGTGAGCAGGACCAGGTCGTCCGCGTCCATGCGGGCCGCCAGTCCTTCGACGAGGGCGCGGCCGAGTCCTTGGTTGGCGCCCGTGACCAGGGCGATACGGGGTGCGTTCATGCCTGCCACGCTAGGAAGCGCACGACGGTGCGTCCAACGAGAGTCCGGCACGGCCGGTATGCGGGAACGTCATGGACGACGGGGGTCTCGCCGGCCGGCGCCACGCGTGGTGGACGATGCCGCCGTCGGGGGCGGGTGGTAGCGGCAGCCACCTGCCCCCCAGTCCCCGGGGAGGAGGTCAGCGCGCGTCCGCGGGACCCACGGGGGTGTCCCCGCGCAGCGTGATGCGGTGCATGACCCGGTGACGGTCGCCGTAGTCGCGGTTGGCGTAGTGGGCCGTGCTGCGGTTGTCCCACAGGGCGACGTCACCGGGCTGCCAGCGATGGCGTACGACGTGTTCCGGCTTGGTGAGGTGGGCGTAGAGGATGTCGAGGATGCCCCGGCTCTCGTGCTCCGAGACGCCCACGATGTGCGAGGTGAATCCGGGGTTCACGAAGAGGCCCTTGCGTCCGCTCTCGGGGTGGACGCGCACCACCGGATGCTCGACCGGTGTCAGGTCGGTGAACACCTGGCCCTCCCACAGGTTGCCGCGGCCCTCGCGACGCTGGGCGAGGTAGTACCCGAACTCGCGGGTGCCGTCGTGGACCGCGGTGAGCGGGTCGATCAGCGCCCGCAGGCCCGGCGACAGCGACTCGTAGGCGAGTTGGCTGTCGGCCCAGTTCGTGTCGCCGCCGTTGGGCGGCAGCACCACGGCCCGCAGGACGGAGATCGCGGGCGGTCGCCGTACGAACGTCACGTCCGTGTGCCAGACGTCGGCGAACCCGTTGTCCTGGCTGTCGAGCGAGTAGACCTCGGGGGCCACGTCACCGGAGTCGTGGACCGGATGCCCGGCGGTGACCTCGCCCAGGCGTCTGCCGAACTCGATCTGCCGGGCGTCGTCGAGGCCGTGCTGGCCGCGCACGAAGAGCACCTTGTACCGCACGAGTGCTTGCCGGAGCGCGAGGACCTCGTCGTCTGCGAGGCGACCGAGGTCGATGCCGTGGACCTCGGCTCCGAAGTGCGGGCCGAGTTCGGTGACCGGCAGCCGTGCCGCTGCGGGCCGTTCGCTGAGGACGCTCATCTGTCGGTGTTTCCTCTCTGGATGCGGGCGAGGCGGGGTCAGGCCGCGGCGGCGGCCTTGACGGCGTGGGAGACCTCCGCGCGCAGCTCGGCGAACTCCGCCGAATCGCGGAGCTGTTCGGCGTCGGCACCGTCACGCGGCAGGGGGATCGGCAGGTCGAGGGCCACGGTGCCCGGACTCTTCGTGAGCACCACGATGCGGGAGCCCAGGAACACCGCCTCGTCCGCCGAGTGCGTCACGAACACCGTGGTCCGCCCGGTCTCGGCGGTCACCTGGCGGACGTCCTCCTGGAGCCGTTCCCGGGTCAGCGCGTCCAGCGCCGCGAACGGCTCGTCGAGCAGGAGGAGCGGGTTCTCGGCGGCCAGGGCGCGGGCGATGGCGACCCGCTGCTGCTGGCCGCCGGAGATCTCCCAGGTGCGCCGCCTGTCCGTGCCCTCGAGACCCACGCGCGCCAGCAACTCCGCCCGCCGCTCGGGCCATTGGCCGCGGTCCACCCCCGCGTACCGCAGGGCCAGGTCGATGTTGCCCCGCACGGTACGCCACGGGAACAGCCGGGGCGTCTGGAACACGACACCGGCCGACTCGCCGGGCCGCGGCTCGGCGCCGGACACCCGCACCGAGCCGTGAGTGGGCCGCTCGAATCCGGCGATCAGCCGCAACAGTGTGCTCTTGCCGCAGCCGGAGGCGCCCACCAGGACCAGGAACTCGCCGGCGGGCACGGTCAGGTCGACCGGTCCCACCGCGGTGACGCTCTGCCCGCCCCGGCGGTACTGGTGGGTGACGTGTTCGAGGCGCACGGTCCCGGCACGCGGGGCGACGGCATCCTCGCCCTCGGCTTCCTCGCGTACGGCTTCACTTGAGGACATCGGGCAGCCCCTTGAGGTAGAACGCCTTGCGGACGACGTCCTCGGACGGTGCGGCGTCGATCTGCTTCTGGCCGGCCAGGAACCGGCCGGTGTCGGTGACGTACGACAGCAGCCTGCCGGGGTTGCCGTCGGTGCCCAGCCAGTCGGCGGACGCCACCTGCTCCGGGGTGAGGAACACGCCCTGCGCGAGCTGGGCCCGGGCGTCCGTGGTGCTGATGCCGAGCTCGGCCGCGACGGCCTTGACGGAGCCGGCGGGGTCGGACTTGAGCAGGCGGAGCGCTGTGGCCTGTGCCGCGCGCCAGGCGTCGATCGCCCGCGGGTCCCTGGCGATCAGTTCGTCCGACACCACGGCGAGGTCCAGGGTCGGCTTGCCCCCCGCGCCGATCTCCTTGCTGCTGGTGAGCTGGGTGCCGGTCTTGCGCAGTTCGTCCAGGGTCGGCAGCCAGACGTAGGCGGCGTCGATGTCCCCCCGCTGCCAGGCGGCGAGGATCGCCTGCGGCTGGAGGTCGACGAGCTTGACGTCGGACGTCCTGAGACCTGCCTTCGTCAGCGCGGCCAGCAGGCTGTAGTGCGAGGTGGAGGCGAACGGCGTCGCGACGGTCCTGCCCTTGAGGCCGGCGACGTCGACGACGCCGGTGGCCTTGCGGGCCACGAGGGCCTCGTTCTCGCCCGCGACGTCGAGGACCCAGGCCACCTTGTACGGGATCGGCGAGGCGCCGGACACCCCGCGGGCGAACGGGCTGGAGCCCAGGGCGGCGATGTCGAGGGACTCGCCGATGAACGCCTGGTTGACGGAGGCACCCGAGTCGAACTTGATCCACGTGATGCTGTGGTCCGGCAGGGCCTTCTCGAGCAGCCGGTTGTTCTTCACGATCAGATCGCCGCTGGGGAAGGCGAAGTAGCCGATGCGCAACTGCCTGGATCCGCCCGAGGCCGACGCCTCACTGTCCGAGGAGCAGCCGGTCACGGCCGCGGACACGGCGGCCAGGGCGCCGGCGAGCAGGAGCCGGCGGGACGGTCCCCGCGCGGGGGAGCCGACGGGAACTCCGGGCAGTGAGCGAGACATGGTGCGGCCGTTTCTGTGCGAGAGGAGGAAAGGTGGGGAGGTGGGGCCGGCTCGGCTAGGAGCGTCCGCGCCAGGGCACCGCGGTGCGTTCCAGCCGCAGCAGCAGGCCGTCGATGACCAGTCCGGAGACTCCGATGGCGATGATGCCGACGAGCACCACGGGCGTGTTGTTGTAGTTGGCGGCGTCCTTGACCATGCCGCCGATGCCGGGCAGTCCGTTGACCAACTCGGCGGCGACGAGGGAGGAGTAGGCGACTCCCACGGCGAGCCGGACGCCGGTGAGTGTCTCCGGCAGGGCGGACGGGAGGACGACGTCCCTGACGACGTCCCACCGGGAGGCGCCGAGGGCACGCGCGGCCTCCAGCAGGCTCCGGGGTACGGCCGCGACGGCCGTGGTGGTGGACACCGCCACCGGCGGGAAGGCGGCCACCGCCAGCAGGGTGATCTTCGGCTCCTCGTTGATGCCCAGCCAGATGATGAGCAGGGAGAAGTACGCCAGCGGCGGCAGCGTCCGCAGGAAGGTGATCCAGGGTTCGAACAGCGAGCGCAGCCAGCCGACGGTGCCCATCGCGAGCCCGAAGAGGACGCCGAGGGCGATGCCGGCGCCCGAGCCGATGGCGATGCGCCGCAGGCTGATGCCCAGGTGCTCGATGAGATAGGTCCCGTTGTAGCCCCGTACGCCGTCGTGTGTCGTGGAGACGTCGACGAACGCGTCCCACACCTTCGCCGGCGGCGGAACCAGCGTCTCGCTCCACGTCCCGCTCGCCGCGAGCGACTGCCACAGCGCGAGGAACAGCAGGAGCGAACCGAACGGCAGGGCGGCACGGCGCAACGGCGCCCGAGCGCCCCGCGGGGGCCTGCGGACCGGCGGTCCGGCGGCTATGGGGGTGGGACCGGTTTCTGGCGGACGGGATGTCGTGGGCATGGGGCAGCCTCCAAGGGCGCCACGCACGGGCGGCAGGGGTCAGCGGAGCTGACGGCCGCGGAGCGGGCACCGCCGGGTACACGGGGAACGACTCCCGCCGGGTGAGACGACCGGACAGCGGGAGGGGGAAACGTCAGGAACGCCGAGTCAGCGACAACACGAAGCCGGGCGTCGGCACAGGTCGATGACCAGGCGTCGCACCAGGAACCCGTGAATCATGCGCCTATTTCTACAGCAGTGCCCGGTCCCCGCAAAGGGTGTCCCACTTTCTGGACCAGGCGTCTCGTTGATCGTTTCGGCCCCACGCCGCCGTCGCGGTACGGGTGCGGCCAGGCCGTGCCGTCCTCGGTGACACCCTGCTCCGCTGCCGTCGGGCCACGACCGCGCATCCGATGGCGGCGGCGTACCGGAATGACGGGTGAGGGTCCGGGACGATGCGGTCCGGACGAGCGCGCGTGACCTGAGGGAAGAGGGGCATCGTGCGCTGCTGAGCCCCTGCACCAGGGTCTACGGGGCTCAGCCCTCCCCTCGCGGTCCGGGGACGCCCGTGGGCCCGCCGGCGTCCGCACCCGTCCGTGAGGGGGCGGGAACGGCCTGTCCAGCGCGGCTCGCGAGGGCGGGGGCGCCGGACCGGACTCCCCGGCGGCAGCCCGTTTCGTACCCTTGCGGCATGCGTATGCGCCCCACTCTCAGCTGGACCCCTGCCGAGGACCTGCCGCCCGGCACCACGGACCTGGAGCCGGTCGCCGATGCGCTGAGCGCCGGCGGCGTGCTGGTGCTCAGTGGGGCGGGCATCTCCACGGAGTCGGGCATCCCCGACTACCGGGGCGAGGGCGGGAGCCTGACCCGGCACACCCCGATGACCTACCAGGAGTTCACCGCGAGCGCCCGGGCCCGGCGCCGGTACTGGGCGCGCAGCCACCTCGGATGGCGCACCTTCGGCCGTGCCCGCCCCAATGCCGGGCACCTGGCCGTGGCCGCGTTCGGGCGGCACGGCCTGCTCACCGGGGTGATCACCCAGAACGTCGACAGCCTGCACCAGGCCGCCGGCAGCGAGGGCGTCGTGGAACTGCACGGGAGCCTGGACCGGGTCGTCTGCCTCGGGTGCGGCGCCTTCAGTCCGCGCCGCGAACTCGCCCAGCGGCTGGAAGCGGCCAATCCGGGCTTCGCGCCGGTGGCCGCGGGGATCAACCCGGACGGTGACGCGGACCTCACCGACGAGCAGGTCGAGGACTTCCGCGTCCTGCCCTGCCTGATATGCGGCGGCATCCTCAAACCGGACGTCGTGTTCTTCGGCGAGGCGGTTCCGCCGCAGCGCGTCGAGCACTGCCGCGAGCTGGTCCGAGAGGCGGCCTCGCTGCTGGTCCTCGGTTCGTCGCTGACGGTGATGTCCGGACTGCGGTTCGTCCGTCAGGCGGCCGGGGCCGGGAAGCCGGTGCTCATCGTCAACCGCGACCAGACCCGGGGCGACCGGCACGCCCTGACCAGGGTCGCGCTCCCGCTGGGAGAGGCCCTCACCACGGTGGCCGGGCGGCTGGACATCCCCGTCGGCGTACAGACCTCGCCGCCGGCCTGAACCCCGTGCGGCGTGGGCCGCAGGCGGGACGGGCCGAAGGGCTCGGCGGACTGTTCGGCGCGCGCCAGCGCGTACGCGCCCTGGACGACGGCCCCGGACAGTCGACGAGAGCGGCGACCGTCTCCCGGACCGGCGTACGCGGCGCGTCGTCGGCGACGATCTCCGGATCGCCCACCAGCCGTCCCACACCGCAGAGAAGTCATGGCACACGCGAGCTCCGTCGAGATCGTGGAGGCGTCCTGGACACACGTGTGGAACGCACACGACCCGGAGAAGGCCGACGGGCGAGCTGGGAGCTGTACCAGCGCCTCACCGCGTCACCCGCCGCAACCGACTGACGGGCGCGCGCGGCGGACCGCACCGTGCGGGGCGGCCTGGCCGACGTTCACCGTGATGGGGACGGGGCGGCGGGTGACGCGTACGGATGATCTCCGCGTCGGTGACCTGCGCAAGCGCTCACGCGGGCGGGCACGTGCGCCTGACCGGGTGACATGTTCGGCGACTCGCCGGGTTGCGGAACTGACGGACTGTCGGTTGCCTCGTGAGCGGAACACAGGAGATGTGCCGCGCAGCAGGCCGGTCACGGTTCCGTTGGAGGAAGCGCATGCGCTACAGACACATGGGTGCGGGTATCGGCCTGGCTCTCGGTGCCCTCGGGCTGCAGATCCCGGCCGCTGCCGCCGCTGACGACCCGGACCTGCGTATCGACCCGTGGAACGCACCACCGGGTTCGACGGTCACGGTCAGTACGAGTGCCTGCGACGCCGACGCGGACTACGGCAAGGGCCGGTCGGAGGTGGCCGGGGATTTCCACCTGTTCGCGGGCGAGGAGGAGGGGGTGCTCACGGGCGAGTTCCGGATCCCGGAAGGGGCCCGGCCGGGCGACGACACGGTCACCGTGAAGTGTCCGCCGCTGACCAAGGTCACGGAGACGTACCGCGTCGCCGGACGCACTCCGAACGGCTCGGTCAACGCCGGTTTCGGACCGGCCGACGACACGGGTGTGGGGCTCGCCCTGGGGGGAGGGCTGCTCGTCACGGCCGCCGCCGGGGGCGCGGTCTGGTTGTGCCGCCGCCCGCACCACGACCGCGTCTGACCGCCGAACCCGATCGCCACCTGGTCGTCCCGCTCCGCCGGCCGCCCCGGGTGGCCCCCTACCACCCGCTGCGACGCACCCCCCTGCAGCAGAGACGCGACGCGATGGCACTCAGACACCCCATCAGCCCGTCCCGAGCTCCGTTCGTCCTCGCGGTGCTCCTTCTGATCTGCATGATGACGGCCGGTGTGGTGCTGCTGATCAGCGCCGTGCACGACAGCGACTCACCCCCGCGGCCATCGGCGGCGCAGCCCCTCTCGACTTCCGCGCATCCCACCGGCCCCACGGTCCACCCGTTGCCCCCCGCCGAACCGGTCCGGCTCCGCATCGCCGAGATCGGGGTGGACGCCCCGATGACACGGGTGGGCCTCGATGCGGCGGGGGCACCGCGGACTCCCCCGGCCGACGAACCCGCCCTCGCCGGCTGGTACGGCGACGGCACTCCTCCCGGCTCGGCGGGCACCGCCGTCGCCACGGGGCATGTGGACACACCCGCCGGCGACCCCGGTGTCTTCTACGACCTCGGCGCCCTGACCCGGGGAGCCACCATCGAGATCAGCCGGGCCGACCGGCGGACGGCGGTGTTCACCGTCAGCGCCGTCGAGCTCTACGACAAGGAGGAGTTCCCCAGCAAGAAGGTCTACGGCGGTTCGGGCCGCCCCGAGCTCCGGTTGATCACCTGCGGTGGCGGTTACACCAAGCGCACGGGCTACCTGGGCAACGTCGTGGTCTACGCGACGCTGACCGCGGTGACGTAGCCGCCCGAACGGACGGCGTCACCCCGAGACGTGGACTCGTTCCCGCCGATGACGGGGAACTCGCCGGGTTCCCCGTCGCGTCGGGTGACCTCCAGCCGCAGCCTGTTCCGCGTCTCCTTCGGCGCCGCGGGCGGCCCCATCACCAGCGAGACCGTACTGGTGGGACTCCGGCGCAGCCGGACGCCCCCGTCATGGGACTCGACCGCGTGCCAGCCGGCCCGGGACTGCCAGAAGGCCCCGCCGTCTTCGGTGTCGTGACCGGTACGAACCGCAGGTGCAGCCGCCCGTCCGGCCCCGTGTGGCGTCGGACCAGAAGCGCTCCGCGCGCGCCACGGCCAGCGCGTCGATCACGACCCCGGTCAGCATCCCACTCCCCCAAGCCCTCGACTCGGCATGCGCCTTCGTGGGGCCGGCCGCAGTAAGGTCGCGCCATGCCCGAGACATCCGTGGCGCACTTCTACGACGAACTGGCCGACGACTACCACCTGATCTACCCGGACTGGGAGGCGAGCATCCGTCGGCAGGGGGCGGCTCTGAACGCCCTGATCGGCCAGGACCGGGCGGCGGTGCTCGACTGCTCCTGCGGCATCGGCACGCAGGCCATCGGCCTTGCGCTGCACGGGCACGGCGTCACCGGGACCGACGTCAGCCCCCGCTCAGCCGCCCGCGCGTCCCGTGAGGCCGCCCACCGGGGCCTGAGCGTGCGCACGGCCGCCGCCGACATGCGCCGTCTCCCCTTTCCCGACGGCCGGTTCGACACCGTCGTCTGCGCCGACAACGCGCTGCCTCACCTGCTGACCGAGCAGGATGTGCGCGCCGCCTTGACCGAGATGCGCCGCGTGTTGCGTCCTGCCGGTCTGCTGCTGGTGAGCACGCGCCCCTACGAAGCCCTGCTGCGCGACCGCCCCTCTTCGACGCCTCCGCAGGTGCACCGGGCCGCCGGCGGAGAACGGTCCGTCACCTTCCAGCTCTGGCGCCGGCACGACGACGGCGAGCACTACGACATGGAGCACTTCCAGCTCCTCCCGGAAGGCGGGGAATGGCGCGTCACGGTGCGCCGGACCGCCTACTGGGCGCTCGGCCAGGGCCGGCTGGCCGAGTGGGCGGCCGACGCCGGGTTCGTCGAGCCCGGGTGGCGGATGCCGGAGGAGACGGGCTTCTTCCAGCCGCTGCTCGTGGCACGTGCCGGCGCAGAGGGTGCGGGCGAGGCGGCAGGACGCGGTCGACGGTCCCGGCGACCGTGCCGTTGCGCCGTGCCGTGACCCGTCCCCTCAGGACCGCATACCGAACCACTGCTCGGCGCCGTACTCCTCGAACCGCTCGACCTCGGTGAACCCCAGCCTCACCGCGAGGCGCAGCGAGCGGGTGTTGGCGGTCTGGGTGCAGAGCACCACCGGCTCGCCGGGGAACGCGGCGGCGAACCAGTCGAGTACCGCCGCGCACGCCTCCGCCGCATAGCCGCGTCCCCACGCCTGCGGCAGGAACATGTAGCCGAGCGAGGCCTTCCCGGCACCGGGGCGGGCCTGACCCGCACGTGCCGCGTCGAGTCTGTCGAGCGTGACCATCCCGATCATCGCTCCGTCGAGATCCACCACGAAGGAGCCGGGTCGCCGCCCGGGCACCTCGGGCACCACACGCCCGAGCTCCTCACGCGGTCGGGGGCCACCGATGTAGGTGCCGACCTCGGGCGAGGCGAACAGTTCGATGACCGCGGCACGGTCCCGTGCCTCGGACTCGCGGAGCACGAGCCGTTCGGTCCTGATCGGGGCAGGCGGCCAGGCGACGGGTCCGAGTCCGGTCATGACGGGCAACCTATCGCACGGCCCCTTACGGCTGGGCCCGGCACCGGCTTCGGTCCGCTGGACCGGCTGGGCGTCAGGGCGGGGCGAGCACGCAGAACTCGTGGCCCTCCGGGTCGGCCAGGCACGTCCACGGGACATCGCCCTGGCCGACGTCGAGGCCGGTGGCGCCGAGGGCGCGCAGCCGGGCCGTCTCCGCCGCCTGGTCGTCCCGGTCGCCGTGGGCGTCGACGTCGTTCCCGTCCCGGAACCCAGGACAGCGGCGAAGAACCGCCTGCACCTGGATCTCGCCACCACCTCCCCGTCCCATCAGGCCGAGTTGGTCGCGCGCCTGAGGTCTCTCGGCGCGACGCCCGCCGACGTGGGCCAGGGCGACGTGCCGTGGACGGTCCTCGCCGACCCGGAGGGCAACGAGTTCTGCGTGCTGGAACCCCGGCGGTACCGGCCGCGACGCCCTGCACCGTCCGTGTGATCACCAGGGACAGGGCATCGCGGGCCGCCGCCGGCGGGAGCGTGGCGAGCGGCACGGGACGGCGTCCCCGCGGTCACCATCACGATGGTGGTGACCGTCGGCACACCGAAAGCGGCGCGTCGCCTCAGACGGCGAGGGGGTCACCGCGGCCAGGGAGCGTTGGTGACGCGTTCGACCATGGACGTGCGGCGGAATCCGGGGACGAAGTGTTCCAGGACGTCCGAGTTGACGGTGCCGTATGTGGTGTCCGGACGGTCTTTGAGGCCGTCGACGAATGCCTGCAAGAATTCCTTCTTGAAATTCCCGCGCGGATGAGCGGCGACGATCTCGTCCAGTTGGTCGCCTTCCAGTCTGTCCATCCCCCAGCCGATCGCGTCGGTGAGCACGCCGTAATTGGTGGCGGCGATCTCGGGGCCCAGGCGGCCGGGGATCTCCGGCGTCGTGTGCAGGGCGATCGCCATCCAGACCACCTCGGCGGCGCTCTCGGAGAACCCGCGGTCGAGCAGGAACTTCCGCGCGTGGTCGGCGCCGTCCACCTCGAAACGCTGTTGTGTGCCGGAGAACGGGATCAGCAGGCCCGTGTCGTGGAACATCGCGGAGATGTAGAGCAATTCGGGATCGGGCCGCAGGTCCAGCTTCCGCGCGTGGAGAGAACCGAGGAGAAACACCCGCCGCGAGTGGTGGAAGATCAGGGGATTGGTCCGCTCCCGGAGGAATTCCGTGGCCTCCGCGACAGCCGATGTCTCCGGTATTTCCACGCCTGCGATGATGTCGGTCATGATGTCCGTGCTTTCCGGTGCGATGTGCTACGAGTGGACCGTGCGTCCGTTCTCCACAGTGCCGACCACGCGGCCTGCGGCGCCGCCTCGGTCCGGCCATGAACCACTCGAATCCAGTCACCTCAGGATGGCTCTGTGAGCTCCGACACGCATCGCGTAGCGATTCTCGTCTACGACGGGGTCAAACTGCTGGACGTCGTCGGCCCCGCCGAGGTCTTCGGGGAGGCCAACCTCCTCGGTGCCGACTACAGCGTCGGCCTGGTGTCGACCACGGGTGCCGATGTCGCCTCCTCGATGGGCATGCGGATCGCCGTCGACGGCGGTGCCGCGGCGGAGGCGGACCCGGGCACCTTCCTGGTGCCGGGCGCGGACATCTACCCGAGGACTCCGGTCACGCGCGATCTGGTCGAAGCCGCCAGGGATCTGGCGGGCCGGTCCGGCCGCGTCGCCTCCGTGTGCTCCGGCGCCTTCGTCCTCGGCGCGACGGGCCTCCTGGACGGCAAGCGGGCGACCACCCACTGGAAGATCGCGGGCGAACTCGCCGCCCGGCACCCCAGGACCCGCGTCGAACCCGACGCCATCTACGTCCGCGACGGCACGACGTACACGTCGGCGGGGGTCACCGCCGGCATCGACCTGGCGCTCGCCCTCGTCGAGGAGGACCACGGTCCCGACGTCAGCCGGGAGGTGGCCCGCTCCCTGGTGGTCTACCTGCAACGGGCGGGCGGCCAGTCCCAGTTCTCCGCGCCCCTGCAAGGACCGCCGCCCCGGTCGCCCGCCCTGCGCAGGATCGTCGGCCTGGTCACGGCGGACCCCGCCGGCAACCACTCCCTCGCCGAACTCGCCGGGCACCTCAACCTCAGCACGCGTCACCTCACCCGGCTGTTCCGGGAGGAACTGGGCACCACGCCGGCCCGGTACGTGGAGTCGATCCGGTTCGACATCGCGAAGTCGCTGCTCGACCAGGGGTACACCGCGTCGCAGGCGGCGTCCTTGGCCGGCTTCCCGAGTTACGAGAGTCTCCGGCGCGTCTTCGCAAGGGAGTTGGCCATCTCCCCCGCCGCCTACCAGCGCCGGTTCGCCACCGCCCGCCGCGCCCAGCCCGAGTAGCGACCGTCGGTCGGCGCGGGCGCGGGGCGGCTCGGTGCCGCCGGGCCGCGGCCTCGGTCCCGGGTCCGAGGATGCCGGTGGTTGACGGTTGAACGAACTCGTTTAATATTCACCTATCGCGTCGGACGAGGCGCCGCACGGCACCCCTACCCGGGCTGACCTGCGTCCGCCCCGGCGCACCACACGCATCCCCAGGATCGGAGACGACCTTCATGACCACCCCTGTCCGCCTCGCCGTCATCTACTACTCCTCCACCGGCTTCTCCGCCGAGATCGCCAAGGAGATCTCGGCGGCGGCCGAGAAGGCGGGCGCCGAGGTGCGCCTGCTGAAGGCCGCCGAGCTGGCTCCGGAGGCCGCCATCGCCTCCAACCAGGCGTGGGCCGCCCACGCCGCGGAGAGCGCTGGCGTGCCCGAGGCCACGGCCGCCGACGTCGAGTGGGCGGACGCGATCGTCTTCGGCACCCCGACCCGCTTCGGCAACATCTCGTCCCAGCTGAAGCAGTTCATCGACACCCTCGGCGGCCTGTGGGCGCAGGGCAAGCTGGCCAACAAGGTCTACAGCGGCTTCGTGACCACCGCCACCGCGCACGGCGGCCAGGAGTCCACGCTGCTCGCGCTGTACAACTCCATCCACCACTTCGGCGGGATCATCGTGTCCCCCGGCTACACCGACCCCGTCAAGTTCGTCGACGGCAACCCGTACGGCACCTCGCACGTCGACGCCCAGGGCAACAACCCGGTCGGCGAGGAGACCCGCAACGCGGCCCGTCACCAGGCCGAGCGCGTGGTCCAGGTGGCCGCCGCCCTCAAGGCCGGCCTCGCCTGACACACCCGACGCGTCGGCTTGCCGCGTGTGAGTGCGGCGTGCGGGGCGTGCCTTCCGCGAGATGAACGGAAGGCGCGCCTCGCACGCCGTCGCTTCCGGCTCCGGCTGACCCCGTGTGCCGGGAAGGGATGAGATGGCGAGGGCCAGGACGACGCGTTCCGACGGGCGAGCGGCCCCGAGGTGCGCGGAGGCGCGCTGATCGCCCTCTTCCACCTCCCCGCCGGACGCGTCTCGTACGGCATCCGCCCCTCCCGGTCGGCCGGTGCGGCCGCGTAGGAGGTTCCGGATGAGGACGCGTGAGGACGCAGGGGGCGCGACGGGCCCCTCCCGCTCCTGACCGCCGGCCGGGTCAGGCGAAACCCGGTGGCTCTCCGGGGCCGGTTCTGCGTACCTTCGGCCGCATGGCTGACGAATGCTTCGCGCATCCACGACTCGCCGCGATCTACGATCCGCTCGACCCCGACCGCGGCGATCTCGACGCCTACCTCCGCATCGTGGAGGAGTTCGGGGCGCGCCAGGTCCTCGACATCGGCTGCGGCACAGGGGTGTTCGCCCTGCTCCTGGCCGAGCGCGGGATCGAGGTCGTCGGCGTCGATCCCGCCCAGGCGTCGATCGACGTCGCCCGGGGCAAACCGGGCAGCGACCGGGTGCGCTGGATCCGCGGTGACGCGACGGCCCTGCCGCCGGTGCAGGCCGACCTCGCGACGATGACGGCGAACGTCGCCCAGGCGATCGTCGGTCCGCACGCCTGGCACGAGACGCTGCGGGGAATCCACGGAGCGCTGCGGCCCGGCGGGCACCTGGTCTTCGAGACCCGTGATCCGGCCGCACGCGGCTGGGAGGAGTGGACCCGCGAGAACTCCTACCGCGTGACGGAGGTCCCGGGCGCCGGCGCCGTCGAGAGCTGGGTCGAGCTGACCGAGGTGAGCGGGCCGCTCGTGACCTTCCGCTGGACGTACGCCTTCGCGGCGGACGGACAGGTGCTGACATCGGAGTCGACCCTGCGCTTCCGGGAACGGGAAGAGGTCGAGTCGGACCTGGTCGCACACGGCTACGAGGTGCGGGACGTCCGCGACGCACCGGACCGGCCGGGCAGGGAGTTCGTCTTCCTCGCACGACGCCTGCGGGACGGTCGGGCAGGGTGGACGGAGACCTGAGTCGTCCTGCGGCCGGCGGGGCGGGAGCCCGGATGAGGTCCGTCTCCTGGGGGCCTCAGGCGGCCATGTCCTTCCCCGTCCCCCGCGTGTCCGACAGCCCGTGCACCAGCCATTCGCGGGGTGTCATGCCGTAGGCGTCGCGGAAGGCCCTGCTGAAGTGGGCTGCGTTCACGAAGCCCCACCGCCGTGCGATCACCGCCACCCCGGTCTCCAGTGCCCGGGGGCGGAGCAGGTCACGGCGGCACCGCTCCAGGCGCTGGGCCCGGATCCATCCGGCCACCGTGGTTCCCTCCTGCTCGAAGACCTTGTGCAGGTAGCGCACCGACATGAAGTGAACGGCGGCGATCGTGCGCGGCGAGAGACCGGGGTCGCCCAGATTCCTCATGATGTGGTCCTTGACGCGGACCAGAGTGGCGGCGGCCGTCGCCGAGTGCGGCCGGGACAGGTGACCGAGGCGCTCGTCGACGAGCAGCGCCAGCAGGTCCAGCGCGGTGACGGCGAGCTGGCGGCCGACGACGTCGTCGACGTCGGCCGCCACGCGCGCCAGGCCCGCGAAGTACCGGGCCAGGACGGCCGAGCTCCCCTCGGTCCCGGTGAACGTGGTCGCGGTCAGCGACCGCAGGTCCTCGGGCCGTACGGAGAGCACTTCGCGAGGAAAATGGAAGGAGGTGAAGGCGAAACTTTCGTGGAGCGTCTTCTGGAAGGCGCGGGAGGAATCCGAAAGGGAGAACTGGCCGGGCCGGACCACGCATTGCCGCCCGTCCTGTTCCTTCATCGCGGTACCCCGCTCCTGGAGGGTGAGGATGATGCATTCCCGGTCCTCGCCGGTGATCAGGCGTCTGCTCCGCGTCACCGTCTGCGGCCCCGCGCTGACGTGGGAGATCCGCAGCACGCCGAGCCGGTCGCTGGTGATGTCGCCGGGCGACGGCTCCTCCTCCAGGAGATCGACGCAGAGCGGTACGAAGGTGTTCGACACCGCTTCGTGCCAGCGTTCCGCCCGGTCGGCGGCGGACAGCTCCGCAGTGGACACGATGACGGGCATCGGTCTTCCTCCACGAATCGCGCGGTGAACAGGAGGCTCTGGCCGGCATTGGGCCCACCTTTACGCCTGGTGGCCGGAATGTCCACCCAGGAGCAGGACAAGAATTCCCCGCGCCGGCGCCGCCGCCCGCCGGCCCGAGTGGTCAAGCCGCCGCCGCGGTCCGAGACTGGAGGAGGAGCCTTCGTGCTCCTCCAGCGGCGGGTCACAGCGGGCAGGAGACGACGTTGACTTCCTTCTCACCCGGCTTCAGGGGACGACCCCACTCGTTGGCGGAACGGCTGCCGCCCGGGCAGTATCCGACCGAGTCGTTCCCCGTCCTGTCGGCCGGTCCCACTCCGCGGGTGCCGACCGAAGCCTGGTCGTTCACCGTCACCACGGAGCTCGGGGAGAAGCGGAGCTGGACCTGGGACCAGATGATGGCCCTGCCCCAGCAGGACACGGTGACGGACATCCACTGCGTCACCCGCTGGTCCAAGTTCGACACGCGCTGGCGCGGGGTGTCACTCGACGTCCTCCTGGACGGGCTGGAGACGACCGCCGCGTACGTGGTGGCCGACAGCCACGGCGGTTACACCACCAGCCTTCCGCTCGCCGACCTCCTCGGCGGCAGGGCGTGGATCGCGCACACCTACGACGGTTACGCGCTTACGCCCGAGCACGGCGGGCCGGCCCGGCTGCTGGTGCCGCACCTCTACTTCTGGAAGTCGGCGAAGTGGGTGCGCGGACTGCGGCTCACCCGCGAAGACGACCCGGGTTTCTGGGAGTCCGCCGGCTACCACGCCTACGGCGACCCCTGGCGCGAGCAGCGGCACCGGGGGGACTGACCGTGGCCCTCGCCTGGCGGCCGGCACGGCTGGTCGAACGGCATGCGCAGAGCGCGACCGCCCGTACGCTGGTGTTCACCGTGCCCGGCTGGCCCGGTCACCTGCCCGGCCAGCACGTCGACGTGCGCCTCACCGCCGACGACGGCTACCAGGCCGTCCGCAGCTACTCCCTGGCGGCGCCCGCCGACGACGACCGGCTGGAACTGGGTGTGCAGGCCGTGTCCGACGGTGAGGTCTCGCCCTACCTGGCGGACCGACTGCCGCCGGGCGAGCAGGTCGAGATGCGCGGACCGCTCGGCAACTGGTTCGTGTGGCGCCCGGAGCAGACCGAACCGGTGCTCTCGGTGGCGGGCGGCTCCGGTGTCGTACCGCTCATGGCCATGGTCCGCGCCCACCGCTCGGCCGGCTCGCGCAGCCTCTTCCAACTGGTGTACTCCGTGCGCGATCCCGAGGACATCTGGTACCGGGAGGAACTCGAAGACGGCGGCCCGTTCCTCGACGTACGGTTCCTCCACACCCGCCGGAGCCCGCACGGCGCTCCCCGCGCGCCCGGCCGCGTCACGGCGGCGGACCTGCGGGAGCCGGCGGCCCGCCTGGACCCGGTGAGTCCCGTCTACGTCTGCGGTCCCACCGGATTCGTGGAGACCGTCGGTGAGCTGCTCGTCGAGCTGTTCGCGGGCCGGGGGAAGGAACCCGCGACCATCCGCACCGAACGCTTCGGCTGACCCTTCCGCTCCGGACGAGGGGAGATTCTCATGGGAGACCCCGGCGCCTTCCTCGACGGCAACGCTCTTGCCGGTCCGTTGTCGGAGATCCTCTCCGTGGAGCCCACCACGGCCTGGTGGCGATGCCCCCACTGCAAGCGGGCGGGGTCGCTGGCGCAACTGCGCCTCTACGGGCCCGAACCCGGGATCACCGCCCGCTGCCCGGGGTGCGCCTATGTCGCGCTGCGCCTGGTCAAGGAGGAAGACCACGTCTGGCTGACGCTGGGCAGCGGGACCGGCGCGTTCCGGTTCCGCACCGCCTGAAGGGGAAACGCGGCGGCACGACCCGCGCGCACTCCCGGCGAGCTCCGGCGTGTCGCCGTTGAGACATGTCGCAGCTGTGACAGCTCGCGCCCGTGACAGGTCCGGCCTTCTCGCCAAATGATTTCGGACAGTTGTGATCTACGGCTGTTCGAAAGGTGTTTCCCTGATGGCAAAGTTCCGCCTCACGGCGGCGATATCAACAGGATTGGTACTGCTTGCCGGCGCCGTACCCAGCACCGCCGTGGCGCGGACGGCGACCAGCGGTACCGTCACTCGTCCCACGGCGGAACCGGGTGCACGCTCGACGACCGTACGGCTGATCACCGGGGACCAGGTGACCGTGACGTCGCTGCCCGGCGGACGGCGCACCGCGTCGGTGCGGCCCGGTCCCGGTCGCGAGCGCATCCCCTTCGAGACGTTCGAGGCGGACGGCAAGTCGCTGACCGTGCTCCCGCGGGACGCCGAGGCCCTGGTGTCCGCGGGCGCACTGGACCGCCGGCTGTTCGACGTGACCGCCCTGATCTCACAGGGCTACGACGAGGCACACACCTCCGCCCTCCCGCTGATCGTCTCCTCCGAGCCGTCCCCGGACGGGTCCAGGGTCACCGCCGAGGCGGCACGCGCCGCCGCGGCCACCGCCGACCGGCTCGTGGCACTCCGCACGCCGGGCACCGGCTCCCGGAAGCTGCCGAGCATCCACGCACGGTCGCTGCGCGTCGCCGACCGGCAACTGGGCGAGTTCTGGAAGACGTTGAACCCCGGCGGCACAGCCGGCGTCGCCCGTGCCGCACTGACGCCGCGGGTCTCGCTGGACGCCAGGGTGAAGGCCGTGCTGGACCGCAGCACCGCGCAGATCAACGCCCCCACCGCCTGGAAGGCGGGTGACGAGGGCCAGGGCGTCAAGGTGGCCGTGCTCGACACGGGTGCCGACGCGAGCCATCCCGACCTGGCGGGCCGTATCGCCGAGGCCCAGGACTTCTCGGGCAGTTCCAACACGGACGACCACTTCGGTCACGGCACGCACGTCGCCTCGATCGTCGGCGGCAGCGGCGCCGCGTCGGGCGGGACCCGGCGCGGTGTGGCGCCCCGGGCCGACCTCCTCATCGGCAAGGTCCTGGGCGACGACGGCTACGGGTCCGAGTCGGCCGTCATCGACGGCATGCAGTGGGCGACACGCGAACACGCCAAGGTCGTCAACATGAGCCTGGGGTCGGGGTCCCCGACGGACGGCACCGATCCGCTCAGCCAGGCGGTCGACTCCCTCACCGCCTCCAGCGGCACGCTCTTCGTCGTCGCGGCGGGCAACGAGGGCGAGAGCGGCCCGTCCAGCGTCAGCTCGCCGGGTGCGGCCGACGCCGCGCTGACCGTGGGGGCCGTCGACCGTGACGACTCCCTCGCCCCGTTCTCCAGCCGCGGCCCGCGCCTGGGCGACGGCGCGGTCAAGCCCGACGTGACCGCCCCCGGGGTCGGCATCGTCGCCGCCCGCGCAACCGGCACCACCCTGGGCGACCCGGTCGACGCCCACTACGTCGCCCTGTCGGGGACCTCCATGGCCACCCCGCACGTCGCCGGCGCCGCCGCGCTGCTGGCCCAGCGGCACCCGGACTGGGACGCCCAACAGCTCAAGGACGCGCTGATCAGCACCGCGCACACCGTGCCCCGCACACGGGTGACCGAGCAGGGCGGCGGCCGTATCGACGTGGCCGCGGCCCTGGGCCCGGTGCGGGCCAGCGGTTCCGTCACCCTCGCCCCGCTGCGGACCGGCGGCACGGGAGGGCGGCAGCAGTCGGCCACGGTTCGCTACACCAACTCCGGCGACCGTCCCGTCACGCTCTCCCTGGCCCTCAGCCTGGCCACCGATTCCGGGCGCGCGCTCCCGGACGGGGTGGTCGGCCTCGGCTCCGACACGGTGCGGCTCGCGCCCGGCGCCACGGCCGAGGTGCCGCTGAGCACCGACGCCCGGCACGCGGTCCGTGGCGCCTACTACGGGTACCTCACCGCGAAGTCCGCGGACGGTGCCGTTCTCACGCACACCACCGTCTCCCTCGCCGTACACGCCCCGCAGCACAGACTGACCGTGGTCTACCGCGACCGCGACGGCAAGGTGATGCCGGACTGGCTGCCCACGATCTGGGGCCCCGACGGATTCGTGGACTACACGGACAGGCAGGCCCACGTCGCCCTCGTGGAAGAGGGCACGTACTACGTCAGTTCGTCCTTCTACGACATGACCGCTCACGGCGGCGAGGCGGGCACCGTCGTCGTCCCCGAGGTCAAGGTCACCAAGGACCGGACGGTGACGCTGAACGCCGCCGAGGCCACCCCGGTGCGCATCCGCACACCTCGCCCGGCCGAGCAGCACGGCGTCCTCAGCACGACCGTGTACCGCCGGATCGACGGCCACGGACTGATCCAGGGAGCCATGTACTTCGACGACGTCACCCGCCTCTACGTCAGCCCGACCTCCCGGGTCACCGACGGCGACTTCGAGTTCTCCTCGCGCTGGCAGCTGGTGGCCCCGCAACTGCGGGCGAAGGTCTCCGGCGGCTCCGGGGAGTTCACCCCGTTCTACGAGGCGGACTCCCCCGTCTTCCCGGACCGCGGCGCACGGCTGACCGCCGTGGACGCGGGCACGTCGTCGGCGCCGGACTTCCGTCGCGCACGCGGGAAACTCGCCGTCGTACGGTACGACTTCTCCGTCACCGAGCCCGAACTCGCCCGGTCCGCCGCGAAGGCCGGGGCCAAGGCGCTGCTGATGGTGTGGCCCGAGGACCAGGACAGCGCCTGGACCCGCTGGAAGCCGACGGGTGACCGGACGGCGCTGCCCGGCATGCGGGCCTCCTGGAAGGACGGCACCGCCCTGCTGCGACGCGTCGACAAGGGCACCACGACGGTGACGTTCTCCGGCACGGTGCGCAGCCCGTACCTGTACGACGTGGTGCAGGTGTCGAAGGGCTTCGTCCCCCAGCAGGTCGTGCACACCGTCTCGCAGCGGGAGAGCGCCGTGGTGCGCAGCACGTACACCCGCACCGGCGCCTCTCCGTGGGCCAGCGAGCAGCGCTTCGCGTGGCGGCCCTACCAGCAGACCGCGTGGAACCAGTACAGCCGGTACGTGCCGGTGGGCCGCGAGCGCGTCGAGTACGTGACCGGCGGGGACACGCTGTGGAACCACGTCGTGCACCACGACGTCGTCGAGGTTCCCGACCTGCCGCTGGCGGCCGGCATGTGGAACGCGCCGCGCACCTACCGTCCCGGCCAGCGTGCCACGGAGCGGTGGTTCGGAACGCCGGTCCGCCCGTCCATCCCCCGCGGCTGGACCATGCCGTCGGTCCGCAAGGGCGACACCCTGAGCGTGTACGTCCCGGAGTTCACCGATTCCGACGCCGGACACTGGTCGTTCGCGGAGTCGAGCGGCTTCGGCACCGGCCGGGCGGCCGCCGCCGACGACGTCGCCACGGCGGTGCTGTACCGCGACGGCAAGCAGACCGCGGCCTCCGACGACGGCGCGTGGGGCAGCTTCGAAGTGGCCCCGGGCGACGCCCGGTTCCGGCTCGACCTGACGACCGCCCGTGTCTCGGACGACTGGCGCCTCGGCGTGCGCACGCACACCTCGTGGACGTTCCGCTCGGACACCACGGCCGGCGCCGCCCCGCTGCCGCTGCTCCAGCTCGACTACGCCGTACCGGCGGACGCGCAGGGCGCCGTGAGCCGGGCGCGCGCACATCGCCTGGGCTTCACCGTCCGCATGCAGGACGGCGTGGCCGCCCCGCTCGGCGTACGTCTGAAGGCCGAGGCGTCGTACGACGGCGGGAAGACCTGGACCACCGCGCGCACCGAGCGGCACGGCGACGGCCGGCAGTTCACGGCCACCGTGGAGCGGCCGTCGAAGGTGCGCGGTGACGCCTACGTGACGCTCCGCGTGACCGCCACGGACTCGGCCGGCGACAGCGTGCGCCAGACCGTGGAGCGGGCGTACCTGCACCGCGGTACGGCGTGACACGCGGACGTCGCTGACGCGCGCGGACACTCGGTACGGCGGGTGCCGGGCCCCTCGTGGGCCCGGCACCCGCCGCGTGTGTCAGTGGACGGGGCGGAGCGCGGCAGCGGCCGGCACGCGCCTGCGCGCCGCGTGCCCGTGGTGCGGGCGGCGCCGGGCGGGCCCGTTCACAGCCAGCCGCGTCGCGACGCCTGCCAGGCGAGCTGCATACGGGTCACCGCGCCGGCGCGCTCCATCATCCCCTGGATGCGGCGCTGGACCGTCCGGCGGCTCAGCCCCATCTGGGAGGCGATCGCCTTGTCGGCGACCCCCGCCACGAGCAACGACAGCAGCTTGCGGTCGGTGGCCGAGAGCGAGTCGGCCGGACCGGCGCCGTCGGCCCCCGCGAGCGTGCCGGTGCCGTCGATGTCCAGGGGGACGGCGTCCTCCCAGTAGCAGTCGAAGAGGGCGAGGAGGGCCGCGAGCAGGTTGCTGTCCCTGACCAGCGCGGTGGTCGGTTCCTCCGGGCTGCCGTGCGGTCCGCCGGCCACGAGGGGGAAGACGGCGACGGAGCGGTCGGCGATGGCCAGACGCAGCGGCAGGTGCGGTACGGCACGGGCCACCTCACCGGCCCGCACACCCTCCACCACGTTCTCCAGGGCCCCCTCGTCGTCGAAGAACGCCTTCTCGTACAGCACCCGGTAGCGCACGCCCCGGGCCAGCGCCTCGAACTCCTCGGTGTTGGTGCCCGACGGCATGGCCACGTACTGGGCCTTGCAGAACCACAGCATCTCGTGGCGCGCGCTCGACTGGATCTGCCGGAGCTGCTGACGCAGGGCCTCCGCACCGGTGATCACCTCCAGCAACTGGCCGGCGTCGTGCCTGCGCATCGTCTCCCGATAGGACTCGATGAGACGTGCGGCCTCGAACCGGGCCAGGTCCAGCGCGTCGGCGCTGCGCTTCAGCCGGGGCAGCAGCGCCACCTCGGGCGGGGCGGGGCGGAACACCCTGGGGGTGCCGTCCGTATGGGTGGCGAGGCCCTTGGTGACCAGTGAGTCCAGGATCCGCCCGGCCTCCGCGTCGGTCAGGCGGGCCCGCTGGGCGATGTCCTCCCGGGTGGCCCGACCGGACGTCACGAGCATCTGGTAGAGGGCTTCCTCCTCGTGCGAGACGCCAGCCGCCTCCAGCGCCACGGACGCCTCCCGGAATCTTGGAATCCACCGTTTGAATATCGTACTACTGTGGGCGCCTCGGCCCCGCCTGTCGCCCCACCACATCACCCTCCGGCACCGATCACATGTGCAACCACCTCACACATATACGGCGACCACCCACCCCACCGAGCCACGGCCGGCCGAGTGACACCCCACGTCATTAAGGGCGGTGCCGGGAACGCGAAGCCCGAGGAATCCACTCAAACCCCTCACACCTTACCTTGCCCGCCGCGGTACACACCTCGGCCCGCTCGCACACACACGGACCGCCGGCCACACCCTTCCCTCATTCGCTGTAGCCATGTTGTGCCAGAACCCGTCACAAGACGGCGGAACCGGTCGAACATCGATCCGCGCATCAGGGGTTGACACGAGCCGCTGCGCCACCCAGCCTTTGGCAACGTTGTCATTCCTCCTGCGTCAGACCCGGAGAGGTCCGGACCGCACCGCTTTTTGATGGGACGTCACGCTCATGACAGATCAGTCGGATCCGTCGCGGCATCCGTCGCGACGGGCCATCGTCACCACGGGTACCACCCTGCTGGCCGGATTCGGCCTCGGTTTGCCTCCTGCGGCGACCGCGGTCGCCGCGCCCGGCGGCGCGCCGGTGGGCTCTGCCGCCTCCCCCGGTGAGCTGGCGCTCCACCGGCCGGTCTCGGTGTCTTCCACGGCCTACGCCGCCACCCCCGGTTCCTTCGTGGTCGACCGCCTCTCCTCCCCCGGCGTCAAGGGCAGCGGCTGGCGTGCCGAAGGCGGTGACCCGCAGTGGATAGCCGTCGACCTCCAGGCGGCCTGCGAGGTCACACGGGTCCGCCTCACCTTCGAGGCCGACGCCTCCGACCCGGTGTACACGCCGCCCACCAGCGGCAATGTGCACAGCGGCACCACCGGTGACGAGATCCAGTCGAGCTTCTCGCTGGTGTTCACGGTCGAGACGTCCGTGGACCACGAGTCCTGGACGACGGTGTACAGCACCACGGCCGGCACCGGTGGCGTCGTCGACGTCCAGCTTCCCCGGCCGGTGTCCGCGCGCTGGGTGCGCATGACGTCGCGCAAGCGCTCCAGCCCGCTGCCCCTCGGCCTCAACGGCTTCGAGGTGTACGGCACCGCCAGGGGCCACCGTCCCTCGGCCACCGGGTGGACCGACTGGGGAACCCGGCACGACGAGGCCCCGGCGCTCACGGTCGCCGGTGACGGGACCGTGCCCGTGGAGTCGGGCTGGCGGCTCACCATGGACGACTGGGCCGGCGCGGACGGCGCCGGTCTGTCGAAGACGTCCGTCGACACCAGCGGCTGGCTGCCCGCGACCGTACCCGGCACGGTGCTGGGCTCGCTCGTGGAGCAGGGCAAGCTGCCCGACCCGGTGGCGGGTCTGAACAACCTGCGGGTACCGGAGGCGCTGTCGCGCCACTCCTGGTGGTACAAGCGGGACTTCGCCCTGCCGCGCGGGCTGCGCACCGGGGCCGGCCGGCACGTCTGGCTGGAGTTCGACGGCGTCAACCACAAGGCCGACGTGTGGCTCAACGGCACGCGGGTGGGCGACCTGACGTACCCGTTCGCCCGTGCCGCCTTCGACGTCACCCGGCAGCTCGCCGCGAGCGGCGAGAACGCGCTCGCGGTGAAGATCACGCCGATGCCGGTGCCGGGCAGCCCGGGTGACAAGGGGCCGCTGGGCGAGTCCTGGGTCGACGCCGGCGCGCAGCAGATGAACCTCAACTCCCCGACGTACCTGGCCTCCTCGGGCTGGGACTGGATGCCGGCCGTACGGGACCGCGCGGCGGGCATCTGGAACCACGTCCGGCTCAGATCGACCGGGCACGTCGTCATCGGCGACCCCCGCGTGGACACCGTGCTGCCCGCGCTGCCGGATGTGTCGGTGGCCGAGCTGACCATCGTCGTGCCGGTGCGCAACGCGGACACCGCCGACCACGAGGCGACGGTCACGGCCGCCTTCGACGGGGTGCGGGTGTCGAAGACGGTCACCGTGAAGGCGGGCGGGAGCCTGGACGTCGTCTTCGCGCCGGACGCCTTCGGCCAGTTGAGGCTGCGCGAGCCCGAGCTGTGGTGGCCGAACGGGCTGGGCGAGGCGCACCTGCACGACCTCACGCTCACCGCCACGGCCGGCGGCCAGGAGAGCGACCGGCGCACCACCCGCTTCGGCATCCGCCAGTTCGGCTACGAGTACGACGTGCCGCTCGCGTTCACCGCTTCCGGCGACGCCTACACGCAGACCGTGACCTTCGCCCGGCAGCAGGCCCGGCACGTCCGCGTCCGCTGCCTGACGCGGGCCACCTCCTGGGGCAGCTCCCTGTGGACCCTGTCCGTCCGGGACGGCACCCGGCCGGACACCGACCTCGCGCTGCACGCCCACGCCGAGGCGTCCAGCACCGATCAGGACGGCAACGGCGCGGCCAACGCCACCGACGGCGACCCCGGCACCCGCTGGTCCTCCGCCTACGAGGACGACCAGTGGATCAGGGTGGACCTCGGCTCCGTCCAGACCTTCGACCGGGTCGACCTCACCTGGGAGCAGGCGTACGCGAAGACCTTCGTCGTCCAGGTCTCCTCGAACGGCTCGGACTGGACCGATGTGACGTCGGTGGACAACGGGGCGGTTCCGCTGCCGTTCAACAACGGCAACGCCAGTCTCCAGGTGGAGGACTTCGACCGGCGGACCGCACGCTACGTCCGTCTCGACTGCGGTCTGCGCAACACCAGTTGGGGCAACTCGCTGTGGTCGCTGTCCGTCGTCGACCGGAGTGAACCCGGCACCGACCTCGCCCTGCGCCAGAAGGCCACCGCCTCCACGGAGGAGTCCGACCACCCGGCGTCGAACGCCACCGACGGCAACCCGAACACCCGCTGGTCCTCCGCCTACGAGGACCACCAGTGGATCCAGGTGGACCTCGGCTCCTCGCGGGCGTTCGACCGCGTCGCCGTCGTCTGGGAGACCGCCTACCCGAAGTCGTACACGATCCAGGTGTCCGACGACGGTGACACCTGGACCGACGTGAAGACCGTGTCGAACACCCCGGACCCGCTGAAGATCAGCGTCAACGGCGTGCGCGTGCTGGCTCGCGGCGGCAACTGGGGCTGGGACGAACTGCTGCGCCGGATGCCGGCGGAGCGCATGGACGCGGCGGTGCGGATGCACCGGGACATGAACTTCACGATGATCCGCAACTGGGTCGGCAGCAGCGACCGTGAGGAGTTCTTCGCGGCCTGCGACCGGCACGGCATCCTGGTGTGGAACGACTTCCCCAACGCGTGGGGCATGGACCCGCCGGACCACGACGCCTTCAACGCGATCGCGCGGGACACCGTGCTGCGGTACCGCATCCACCCGTCCGTGGCGGTCTGGTGCGGCGCCAACGAGGGCAACCCCCCGGCCGCCATCGACAAGGGGATGCGCGAGGCGGTGGAGCAGCAGGTGCCCGGCGTGCTCTACCAGAACAACTCGGCGGGCGGCATCATCACGGGCGGCGGCCCCTACGGCTGGGTGGAACCGGAGAAGTACTTCGACCCGATGACGTACGGCAGCCGTGACTTCGGCTTCCACACCGAGATCGGCATGCCCGTCGTCTCCACCGCGGCGAGCACCCGCAGCATGACGGGCGACGAGCCGGAGTGGCCGATCCGGGGTGCGTGGTACTACCACGACTGGAGCGAGCGCGGGAACCAGGCGCCGCAGAACTACAAGGCCGCCATCGAGGCCCGGCTGGGCGAGTCCGGTGACCTGGACGACTTCGCCCGCAAGGCGCAGTTCGTCAACTACGAGAACACCCGGGCCATGTTCGAGGCGTGGAACGCCAACCTGTGGGACAACGCATCCGGTCTGATGCTGTGGATGTCCCACCCGGCCTGGCACAGCACCGTCTGGCAGACGTACGACTACGACTTCGACGTCAACGGCACCTACTACGGCGCCCGTTCGGCCTGCGAGCCGCTGCACGTGCAGGCCGATCCGGTGAAGTGGCGGGTCATCGCGGTGAACCACACGTCGGCGGACCTGCGGGGCGCCACCGTCACCGCGCGGCTGTACGACCTGTCCGGCCGGCAGCTCGGCGGGAGCAGGACGGCCCGGGTGGACGTGGAACGGGCGTCCACCGCCGAGGCGTTCACCGCCGCGTGGACGGACGGCCTCCCGGACCTGCACCTGCTGCGGCTGACGCTGGAGGACTCCCGGGGCGGGGAGCTGTCGCGGAACACCTACTGGCGCTACCGCGAGACCGCCGCGCTGCGGGGACTGAACAAGGCGAAGCAGGTGAAGCTCACGGGTGCGATCACCCGGCGGTCGCAGTCCGGCGACCGCGAGGAGCTGACGGCGGTGGTCCGCAACCAGGGCTCGGCGGTGGCCGCCATGGTCCGGCTGTCGCTGCTGGAGGACGCGCACGGCCGGCGGGTGCTGCCGACGCTGTACAGCGACAACTACCTGTGGCTGCTGCCCGGCGAGTCCCGCACCGTCCGGCTGTCCTGGCCGAAGGGGGCGAGCGCGGCACGGCACCCGGTGCTGACGGCACAGGCGTACAACGGCCCGGCCGCGACCCTGCGCGGCTGACCCGCCTCCGCCCTTCCGGCGCCTGTGATGCCCTTCGGGTATCACAGGCGCCGGAAGAGGTCTTGGACGCGGCTCCGTTCCCGAGCGCAGGCTGATCAGCGAAGCCGGCGACATCAGCGAGCTGCGGACGACAGGAGCCATGACATGAAGATCTTCCTCACCGGCGGATCCGGATACATCGGCAAGGCCACGATCAGTGCGCTGGTCCGCCACGGGCACACCGTGGAGGCGCTGGCCCGCAACGACCGCGCCGCCGGGACCGTCGCCGCCCTCGGGGCGACACCGGTGCGCGGCGGGCTGGGCGACCTCGCTGTGCTGAACGCGGCGGCGGCCCGCGCGGAGGCGGTCGTCCACCTGGCGCAGGCCGGTACCGGGGACGAGGACCTCGCGGCGGCCGGCGCCATGCAGGACGGCGTGGGCAGCGGCACCTATGTGCACACCGGCGGCACCTGGGTCCACGGCGACACGGACGGGGTCGTGGACGAGACCGCCCCCTGGAACCCGCCGTCCCTGGTCGCCTGGCGCGCGCCGGTGGAGGACGCCGTGCTGCGGCGCGCGCGGCAGGGCGGCCGTCCCGTCGTGGTGCGGCCCGGTCTGCTGTACGGCGGCGAGAACCGCCTCATCGACATGTTCTACGCGGTCCCGGGCAAGGAGGCGGGCGCCGTTCCGTACATCGGCGACGGCGCGAACCGCTGGGCGCTGGTGCACGTCGACGACATCGCGGAACTGTACGTCGCCGCGCTGAAGGCGGCGCCCGGTTCGGTGTACGTCGGCGTGGGCGGGGTGAACCCCACCGCCAGGGAGTGCTCGCTGGCCGTGGCCCGCTCCGTCGGCCTCGACGGCAAGGTCGCCTCCCTCACCCTGGAGCAGGCCCGTGAGCGGATGGGCCCGGTCGCGGACGCCTTCGCCCTGGACCAGCGGTTCACTCCGGCGCGCGCCGAGGCCGAGCTGGGCTGGACGCCCGCGCACACCGACCCGCTGGCCGTCCTCGCCGGCGAGGAGTGACCACGGCGAGGACGCGGCGGGCGCCGTCCGTGACGTCCCGGCCGCGGCCCGGACGGCCGGAGCCGTGGCCGGGACGGGTAGATTCGTACACGACTGCCTCGATCGTCCCACAGGGTCTCGGAGAGAGTGAGCGGTGAGTCCGGGTGGATGTCGACCTGCGCAAGCTCCGGTATTTCGTGGCCGTGGCCGAGGAACTGCACTTCGGGCGCGCGGCCGAGCGGCTGCACGTCGCGCAGCCGGTGCTGTCCCGGCAGATCCGGAGCCTGGAGGACGACCTGGGCGTCGAGGTCTTCGCACGGGACCGGCGCGGCACGCTGCTCACCGCGGCCGGGGAGCAGTTGCTGGAGGACGCCGTCCCGCTGCTCGCGTCGGCGGAGGCGCTGCTGCGGCGGGTGCGGACGACGGCGCGGGGCACCCCCACGCTGACCATCGGGTTCATGCCCGGCATCACTCTCACCCCGGCCACGGCGCTCTTCACCGCCCGCCGCCCCGGCGTCGACGTGCGTCTGCTGCGCACCAGCTGGGACGACCAGGTGCGGGTGCTGCACGACGGCCGGGCGGACATCGGCGTCGTGCGGCTGCCCATCGACCGGCGGGGCCTTCGGGTGCGGCCGCTCTTCCGGGAGCCGCGGGTCGTCATCGTGCCGGCCGGGCACCGGCTGGCGGACAGGGCGTCGGTGACCGTCGGCGACCTCGCCCCCGAGCACCTGCTCCAGGACCCGGACGCCGTACCCGAATGGCGTGACGTGGCACTGGAGCTGCGCGAGCGGCGGCGGCCCGGGGTGCCCGCGATCCACCAGGTGGAGGAGAAACTGGAACTGGTGGCCTCCGGTGCGGGCGTCTGCGTGCTCCCGCTGTCCACCGCCCGTTTCTACACCCGTCCCGACGTGGTCCCGCTGCCCGTGGAGGACATCGGCCCCAACGAGGTGGCCCTGGCGTGGGCGGCGTCCCGGCGCTCGCCCCTCGTCCACGACTTCGCCGAGGCCGCGGCACAGACCCTCGGCCGGTCCCGGCCCGAGACACCGCCGCCGCCGGAAAGCTGAGGGTCATGCTCAGCCGATCGTCACGACCCGTGCCCAGGGCGGTGGGGTGTCCGGGACGTAGTCGGGGTCGTCCTCGTCCGCGGCGTGGGCGGGGCGCGGGAAGAGGCCGACGACGGTGCGGCAGGGCGGCTGGGTGGAGGGCCACGGGGTCTGTCCGTCCGTGAGGGCCACGATCACGTCCGGGCGGGGACGGGAGCGCAGCGCCCGGATGAAACCGGAGCGCAGATCGGTTCCGCCGCCGCCGACCAGGGCGAGGTTCTCGGCGCGGCAGAGGGGGACGGCGACCCCGGCCGCCGCGTCGCAGGAGATCACCGAGACCAGGTCGCGCCGTCCGCCCACGGCCCGCGCGATCGCCGCGACCTCCAGCAGCGCGCTGCCCAGTTCGGCGTCGCTCACCGACCCGGAGGTGTCGATCACGACGCAGACCCGGGGCGGTTCGCGGCGCAGGCTCGGCAGCAGCACTCCGGGGACACCGGCCGAGCGCCGGGACGGACGCCGGTAGCTGTGGTCCTCGCCCGCCCCGGGCGCGCCCGTCGCCGAGCGGACCGCCGCTCCGAGCAACTGCCGCCAGGGCTGCGGCGGGTGGAACACCTCCTCGGCCCACCGGCGCCATCCCTCCGGCGCGTGGCCGGGCCGGCCCTTGATGCCCTCGGCCACCCGGAAGCGGACCGCGTCCCGCTGCTGCCTGCTCAGCCCGTGCGCCCCCTCGGGTCCCAGCTCCCACGGCCGGGCCTGCCCGTCGGCACCGCTGCCGCAGTCCAGCCAGGCCAGGTCCGCGGTGAGCCCGGACAGCGACGCCGTGCTCAGGTACTCCTCCATGAGCAGACCTTCGGGCAGCCGCAGCAGGGACGGATGGACCGCCCCGGCCGGCCGGGGCAGGCCGTCCCCGTAGATGTCGTCGTTGATCTCGAAGTCGGCGGCGATGTTCCGCCGTAGCCGCTCGCGGCTCCCGGCCCGGCAGGCCCCCGTCCCGCCCCGCTCGCCCGGTGGCCCGTGCCCGTCATGCTCCCGTGCGTACCGCTCGCCCCGCGCGTGGTGGTCGCGGAGCAGGTGGGAGACCTCGTGCACCCAGACGCCCGCCAGTTCCCCCACCGGGGTGCGCGCCACGAACCCCGGTGAGACGTAGCAGCGCCAGTGCGCGTCCACCGCCATCGTCGGCACCGAGCGGTCCTCCACCACGTGCAGCGCGAAGAGGGCGGCGGCCAGGTAGGGGCGGACCCGCACCGCGTGCAGCCGGGCGGCGAGCAGCTTCTCCTGGTCCAGCGGCAGTCCGGGACGGTCGTACGGCCCGCCGGAGGCGGTCGGCTCGGGCGGCGCCGTGGCCCGTACCGGGCGGGGCGGCGCGGGCCGGGGCAGGGGACGCGGCAGCGGCACCGGGCGCTTGGCGGCCCCCGTCACCGGCGCGTCCCCGTCGTACGCCCGGCGCCGGCCGCCCTGGCCCGTCCCACGGACTCATCCGCCCGCCGGACGAGGCCGACCACCCGTGCCAGCCGCTCCACCGCCTCCGGCACCTCCCAGTCGTCGCGCCGCAGCGCCGCCAGCGTCGTCGCCGGCGCCACCAGCAGGTCCGCGGCGCCGGTCTCCAGGGCCCGGACCAGTACCGCCCAGGCCGCCTCCCACCGCTGCCGCTCCGGCCGGGCTCCGACGGCGGCCACCACCGCCTCCAGCGTCGCCTGGCACAGATCGCCCCGCTCGGGCAGCTCGGCGCGGGCGGGGTCGGCCAGCAGCGACTCGGGGTCCGGCAGGTCCATCCGGTCCAGGTGGGCGAGGAGTTCGAGCCCCGGGCCGTCCCCCACCGCGCCCCGCACCAGCAGCGCCAGCACCTCGCGGGAGACGGAGGCCGCCGTGCCGAAGGCCAGCAGGGTCAGCGCGGCGTCCCAGCTGCGGGGCGAGGGCCAGGCGGCGCCGCGCCGTGCCTCCGTGCCGGGCAGCCGGTGGATCAGCGTGGGCCGGGCCCGCAGGAAGCCGCAGACCGCGCGCCGGGCGTGGGCCACCGCTTCCGGCAGCCGCTCGGGCGCCAGCCGGGGCAGCTCGGCCCGGGGCCAGACCCCGCCGAGCCCGCGCACCACCACCTCTGGGTCGTGCACCCAGTGCAGGTGCACGAACCGGTTGGCGAGCGGCGGGCTCAGCTCCCACCCGTCCGCCGCGGAGGCGCGCGGATTCGCGGCGGCCACGACCCGTACGCCCCGCGGTAGTTGCAGGGCGCCCACCTTCCGCTCCAGGACGACCCGGAGCAGTGCGGCCTGGACGGCGGGGGTGGCGGTGGAGAGTTCGTCCAGGAACAGCAGCCCCCGTCCGGCCCGCACCAGCTCCACGGCCCACTGCGGTGGCGCCATCGGCACGCCCCGCACCGCCGGGTCCTCGCCCACGATGGGCAGCCCGGAGAAGTCGGACGGCTCGTGGACGCTGGCGATCACGGTCGTCAGCGGCAGGCCGAGGGAGTCGGCGAGCTGTGTCAGGGCCGCGGTCTTGCCGATGCCCGGTTCGCCCCAGAGCAGTACGGGCAGGTCGGCCGCGACGGCCAGGGTCAGTGCCGCGAGCTGGTCGTCGGGGCGGGGCTCGGTGGTGGTGGTCCGCAGGAGGGTCAGGAGGTCGTCGGCTACGGCGAGCCGGGCGCGGGTGCCGGACGGGCCGGCGGGCTGGGGTGCGGGCGCGGCGGCGGAGACCGCGGTCCGCCGGAGGGTGCTGGAGGTCATGGGCATCACCTGGGTGGGCTGGGGGAACGGGAGGGCCCGTCCAAAGGTCGTGAGGGCATGGGGCACCGCTGGGTGAGGTGGGCGGGCCGGGTGGGCTGAGCGGAGGATGGCCGGTCAGCGCATGAGGCCGGTGCGTGGCCGGGCCCGGCTGCTCCGCTTGCCGAGCAGGGCGTGCGGGGTACGGCGCTCGGGCCGGGGGCGGTGACCCGCGTCCGAGGCGTCGCCGCCTGCGGCGGTACGCGCGGCGGGGTGCACGGTGACCAGCCCCGAGCGGAAGAGACCGTGGTCGACGCGTCGGGTCGCGGCCGACTCCAGTTCCCGCCGGAGCGGCCCGTCGGGCAGGAGGGCGCCGGGACCGAGGAGTCCCTCGACCACGGTCAGCGCTCCGGTGACGTCACCGTGCAGGAGCCGCTCCCGGACCGCGGGCAGTGCCTCTGGGCTGCTATGCACCGCGTCGATGGCCCGCAGGCAGGGCAGCGCCGGGCCGCCGAGCGCCACCAGCAGCTCTTCCCGCCGTAGCTCGCCCGGATCGTGGTCGATCGCGGTCAGCACCCCGTCCCGCGGCGCGATGCGGTGGATCTCGCCCCGGCACCGCACCCGGTGCGGGTCGTCGGGACCGGGCGCCGGTCCGGCCGCCGTGGCCGGGCTCCGCTGCGCCAGTGCCGCGGCGACGAGCGGATGCAGGCGACCGGCCGTGACGAGCCCGGCGCGCAGCAGTTCCAGGTCGGGCAGGACGCGGGCCGCCGCTTCCGGCAGCACGGGAAGCGCGGCGACCTGCTGGGAGGGCAGTGGCTCCCGCAGGGGCCGGAACGCCGGGGCGTGGCTGTCGTCGGGTGCGACGAGTTCGAGCACGGCACGGTCGCGGGCGCCGAGCCGCACGGTGAAGGCGCCGCGAGGGCGGCGGCCCTCGGCCCGCAGCAGCAGCTCCGCCTCGGCGGCCCAGCGGGAGACCGCCCACGAGGCGTCGCCGCCGGGCCGGTCCGGACGAACCGGATCACCCGGGCGGTCCCGGAGATCCGGCGGGGCCGGCCGGCGCGTTCCGCCGCAGCGGCCGGGCGGCGTCGGCGGTGCGTCGTCCGCGCCGCAGCGCCGGGCGAGTTCGCCGCTCCGTGCGGAGTCCCACAGGTGCCGGTGCAGGTCGAGGCGGTGGCGCCGGTCGGGGTAGGGGTGCGGGTGGTGCCCCGGGACGGTGTTTCCGGGCCCCTCCCACAGGGTCAGCGACATGCGCTGCCCGGCGTCCGCCCAGGCCGGCGGTGTCCGCACCACCAGATGCAGCGGTGTGCCGCCCGGACTGCCGTACCGGGCGAGGCAGAGGGTGAGGCCGGGTCGGAGCCGTCCGTCGGGAGCGATCCGGGGCATGTGCCAGCGGAGCAGATCCGGCGCCAGCCGGCGCAGATCCGCGCGGAGCCGAGCGGCGGCATCGGTGCCGTGGCGGTTGCGCACGGCGCGCAGATCGAGGTCGACGTCGACGCGGGCGGCGGCGCAGGCCCCCGACCAGTCGCCGACCGCACGACGCGCGGTCGCGGTCTCGATCATGGACGGTGGCACGGCGTACTCGCGCACGCGCTGCCACATCGACAGGCGGGAGGGGATGTCGTTCGCGAGGTGATGTGCCATCAGCACTCACCTTGCGCGGACGATTCCCCCAATCCGTACGAGGAGAAGGTCTTCATCCCCCGCATCGTAACCACAGCGCTGACGATCTGTCCCCGCATTATGCGCGCCCTGTGCGGGCAGGGCTGCTCACCCCTCTGCGAGGGCGCCTGTGGGTGTGCGGCCTAGAAGCTGAGGGAGAGGGCGGCTCCGATGCCGCCCAGGCCGAGGGCGACGGCGGCCTCCGTCCAGCCGCCCCTGCCCCAGCGGAAGAAGCGGTCGGCGGCCAGCCGGCCGGGGCCGATGGCGGCGACGGCCAGGGCAGCGACGGCGATCGACACGTTGTACTCCACACCCCCGTCCGTGTCCCACGGGCCGTGGGCGGCGGTCACCGTGACCATCGCGTTGATCATGACGCCGATCAGGGCGGCGGCCGCGAGCGGGGTCAGCAGCCCGAGGGCCAGGCCGAGACCGCCGAGCAGCTCGGACAGTCCCCCGATCAGGGCGAAGAGCTTGCCCGGACGGAATCCCAGGGACGCGAAGGCCCTGCCGGTCGCGGTGAGGCCGCCGCCGCCGAAGAGACCGAAGACCTTCTGAGCGCCGTGCGCGGCCATGAACAGGCCGAAGGTCAGCCGCAGGAGCAGCAGGCCGCAGTCGGCCGCGGTCACCGTCGGCCCGCCGGCGGCCGCCGTGGCGGTGGGGTGCGCCGCCGGCTGAGGGGACTGCGGAGAACGGTTCAGGATGTGTTTGATCAACATGGCAATGATCCGGTCGGAGCGCCGAAACGGGCGTTTCCCCCAGCTCGCGCGGATGCCGAGCAACCGATGACGTGTGGGTGCGCGCCGCACATCAGCACCGGGCACACACGCCTCACAAGCGATCCTTGCGGTGCGGGGCCCGTTGTGCATCTGGGAGGGCCGCGCCGGCCACCGGGGCCCACGACGGTTCGGTCCGCCACGGGGCGGTGGGAGGTGGCGGCTCAGGCATCGGAGGGCACGGTGGCCTGCCACTGCCTGGGGGTGATGCCGTAGGTCCGCCGGAAGAGCCGGCTGAAGTGGGAGGGGCTGGTGAAGCCCCAGCTGTGGGCCACGGCGGCCACGCTACGGCGCCGGCCGCGCAGTTCGGCGCGGCAGGCGTCGAGCCTGCTCTGCCGTATCCAGGCGCTCACGGTGGTGCCGCCGGACTGGAAGAGCTTGTGCAGGTAGCGCACCGAGATGTGGTGGGCCCGGGCGATCGACTCGGGCGCGAGGTCCGGGTCCATGAGGTTGTCCTGGATGTACTGCCGGATCCGCGTCAGCATCTCGTGGCCGCCGGGGGCGGGGCGCCGTCCGCGTGTCCGGAGGACGTCCCGGACGAGGAGGGCCACGAGGTCGGCCGTGTTCAGGGCGAGGCAGCGGCCGACGGTCAGGCGCTGGTGGCGTGGCGTTCCGGCGAGTGCGGTCAGGAACTGCGAGACCAGCGACGTCAGGCCGCTGCGGGCGTCGAGGTGGGTGTGCGCGACCTCGCGCAGGTCGGCGGCCGACGCGTCCAGCAGGCACAGGGGGACGCGGAAGAGGGCCAGGTTCCCGCCGTGGGAAAGGAGGTCGGGGCGGAAGGCGGCGCCGAGGAGGATGTCGCCGGGCTCCAGCCGCAGCGGGGAGTCGTGCGGGAGAAGCGCCGGCTCGTCGGAGACGTTGACGGCCAGGCAGAGGTGCTCGTCGTCGCCGCCGGCCGGCCACGGCAGGTGGACGATCCGCCGGCCTTGCCGTGGCAGACCGGCCGGCACCCGCGCGAGAGTGCGCTCACAGGACGGTTCCGGTGCGCTCGGAGAACACCGGGCCCGGGCGCCGCGCCGGTGTCAGCAGGTGCGGCCCGTGTAATAGGCGCCCTGGATCCTGGTGGCGGAGCCCAGCCAGGTCCGGCCCGGGGCGACGCACTGCTCGTAGTCGGGCGCCAGGGCCACCTCGACCTTGATCACCACGTGGGAGCCGTCGGAGGTGCAGTGGTTGTAGTAGGCGTCGGAGCCGGTCTCGTAGAAGCCGCACGGATCGGCGGCCGCCGGGGTCGCGGTGACGGTGCCGGCGCCCAGGAAGGCGAAGGCGAGGGCGAAGGCACCGAGGGTGCTGGTCAGCTGACGACGGACACGCACGACGAACTCCTCGTGGGGTGCGGGAGGGGGAAGCGGGGGCGCCCGGGCCCGGGGCACGCGTCCATGCTCACCTACCGCGGCGGCCCGGTACGCCTCCTGCCTGCCTGATTCACCCGCCGAATCATTTCCTCGCTACGCCATCCGGGTCACGGCTCTGGACACGCGTCCGGACCGCAGCGGGCCGACGGGAGAAGCCGCGCGTCCCCCGGCCCCGTTGGCTATAGGTGCTTAACGCACCTGGTCCTCCAGGGACTTTCTTGTCGTCAGCTCTTGACGGGTGTGGTCCAGACCTTTAGGTTCACCGGCCAGCAGCATCTACGCATACGACCAGCACTCACGTTCATGAACGCCTTCGCTCATGCCTGGCCCCCGTTCCGGGCCCGGCCGAGAAGGGAGCATCGGATGCAACAGGTGAGATCCGGCGCGGCACGCATCCCCATGTGGCTGGCCTTTGTCCTCGCGGCGCTGGTCAGCCTGACGGCGCAGCCACCCGCCCAGGCCGCTCCGGCCGCGGAGCCGTTCCGTGTGCTGGCGCTGTACAACGGCACCTGGGACGCCGCACACATCAGCTTCGTCCACGAAGCCAACCAGTGGTTCCCCCAGCAGGCGGCGGCGAACGGCTTCACCTACACCGCCAGCAACAACTGGGACCTCCTCGCGAACGGCGGTGTCAACAGCTACCAGGTGGTCCTCTTCCTCGACGACCTGCCCCAGTCGGCCGCCCAACGGGCGGGTTTCGAGCAGTACATGCGGGGCGGCGGCGCCTGGATGGGCTTCCACGTCTCGGCCTTCACCACCGACGCGCAGAGCTGGCCGTGGTACCACAACCAGTTCCTGGGCAGCGGGAACTTCCGCTCCAACACCTGGGGTCCGACCACGGCCGTCCTGCGCGTGGAGGACCGTACGCACCCCTCGACCCGGAACCTGCCCGCCACCTTCACCTCGTCGGTGAGCGAGTGGTACAGCTGGTCCAACGACCTGCGGCAGAACCCCGACATCAAGATCCTGGCCTCCGTCGACCCCAGCAGCTTCCCGCTCGGCACCGACCCCAACCAGACCTGGTACAGCGGGTACTACCCGATCCTGTGGACGAACACCAAGTACAAGATGCTGTACGCGAACTTCGGCCACAACGCGATGAACTACGACACCAACACGGCCCTGTCGTCCACCTTCGCCAGCGCCACGCAGAACCAGTTCGTCCTGGACGGGCTGAAGTGGCTGGGCGGGGCGGCCTCGTCCCAGCCGCCCACGGACGGCATCTCCGAGACCGCCTGGTACACGCTGCGCAACACCGGCAACGGAACGTGTGCCGACGCCCGTGCCGCCGGCACGGCCAACGGGACCGTCGTCCAGCAGTACACCTGCAACTCCACCACGGCACAGCAGTTCCAGTTCCGCTCCACCGACAGCGGCTACACGCGCATCGCCGCTCGCGGCAACCCGCAGCAGGTCGTCGACGTCGTCGACCGTTCGACGGCCGACAACGCGCCCTTGCAGCTGTGGTCCTACGGTGGGGGCACCAACCAGCAGTGGCTGCCGGTGAAGGAGGCCACCGGGCGGTACCACTTCACCGCCCGGCACAGCGGGAAGTGCCTGACCGCGTCCGCCACGGCCGCCGACAGCGTGCAGCTCACCCAGCGGACCTGTGACGGCTCCGGCGCCCAGAGCTTCCAACTGGCCGCCCAGCCCTGATCGGCCGGCCGCCCCGGACCCGCCCCGGCCGGACACCGTCGCCCCGATGCCACGTCCGCCGCACAGCCGCGGACACCGCGTCGGGGCGGCACCCGTCACCGCACCCGGCCGCGGGCGGTGACCCGTTCACAGCGCCTGCCGGATGGCACGCGCCAGGTCGGCCGCGGTGGTGAGGGCGATACGGGGCTCGTCGACGAGAGCGGCGTCGATGACCGCCGCGAGGCGGCGGGGCAGCGTGGGCAGCCGCTCGCGAACGGGCACGGCCGGCTCGCGCAGGACGACGGCGACCGGATCGGCGTCCGGCGGGAAGTCCCGCGGGGGCGAACCGGTGAGCATCCAGTACAGACAGGCCGTCACCGCCCACAGATCGACCTCCGGCAGCGCGTACTTGAAGTCGATGATCTGGCCCCGCGGCATGAAGGCCAGACTGCCGCCCATCGCACCGGTGAGGGTGTGACCGGACAGCCCGGCGCTGTCGAACGCCTTGGACAGGCCGAAGTCGGCGATCTTGACCGTCGCGTGGTCCCTGGCGCCGGTGAGCAGGAGGTTCTGCGGTTTGATGTCGCGGTGCACCAGTCCCCGGTACGTCACCGAGGTCCCGTCGGCCAGCCGTACCGGCACCTCCGCCGCGTGCGCGTAGCGCAGTCCCCGCAGCGCCTGGAGGGTCACGCCCACCGCCTGGTCGACGCGAAGTCTGCCGCCGGCGCGGGCCACGAGGTCGGCGACGCTGCCCAGCCGGCAGAACTCGCAGGTGAAGTAGAAGGTGCTGCCGTGCACACCGCCGTCGTGGAAGGCGACGACGTGGGGATGGCGCAGGGCGCGCGTGCAGGCGAACTCGCGCAGGAAGCCGTCACGGGCGGAGGGGTCGACGGCGCGGTGGGCGGGCAGGGTCTTCAGGGCGAGGAGTTCACCGGTCTCCTCGTTCCGCGCGAGGTGGACGACGCCCTGGCCGCCGCGGCCGACTTCCTGGAGCAGCCGGTAGCCGCGGATGCCGGCGAGTTCCGGCTCTCCGGCGTCGGCCGCGTCGAGCAGCGTGTGCAGCGCTTCGACGGGGTCCGGCGCGCCGGTGTGCGCGGGCGAGGGCCCCTCCGACCGGACGGAGACACCGAGTACCGCGCCGCCGACGCGGAGCTCGTCGCCGTCGGCCAGGTCCCGCCCGGCCGGCCCCGGCGCCAGCCGTGCGCCGTTGACGTAGGTGCCGTTGCGGCTGCCGAGGTCCCGCACGCGTAGGTGCGGGGGGTTCACGTCGAGCAGGCAGTGGTGCCGGGAGGCCTTCGTCTCGGTGCGGGCTAGCCGGATCCCGCATTCGCTCGCCCGGCCGACCAGGCAGGTGGTGCGGTGGGTGAAGACGTACGCCGCGGCCGCGGGCGCGCCGCGAGGGCTCAGGGTGACGGACGACGGCATGTCACCAGCCGTAGTCCCAGTCGAGTTCCCAGCAGCGCACGGAGTCCAGCCCGGCCGCCAGCAGGTGGCGGGCGTCGGCGCTGAGGGCCAGGCCGAAGACCTGTTCCCGGTGCCCGGCCAGGACACGCAGCCGCCGTCCCTGTTCGAGGTCCCAGACGTGCACCTCCTGATGGGCGAGGCCGGCGAGGGCGAACCGGCCGTCGGAGGTGAGCGTGAGCGCGTTGATCAGGCCGGGGTCGGCGATGTCCTGGAGCACGCGGCCCGTGACCAGGTCGAGGACGGCCAGGGTCCCGTACCCGGCGATCACCGCGCGCCGGCCGTCCACGGTGGTCACCAGCGTCTTGATGCTGTAGTGGCCGTCCACCGTGTGGATCGGACGGCCGCTCGCGGCGTCGTAGGAGTGCACGCTGAAGTGGCCGTACTCCAGCAGGGTCCGGCCGTCCGGGGTGAAACGCAGGCCGGTTCCGTCCGGGCGCCCGGTGTGCCGCCACAGACGCTGCCCTGAGGCCAGGTCCCAGCCGCAGAGTTCGTCCTGGTCGTACCGCTGTCGCCGGTCCTCCTCGGCACCGGCGAAGGCCTTCGAGGCGCCGTACCGGCCGTCGGGGCCGATCGCGACCGAACCCACCGCTCCCCGGTGGGCACGGAACGCGAGGGACGGTCTCGCGCCTTGCTGACGCCTCGTCAATTCCTCGATGTTCCAGCGGCACAGGTGTCCGCCGTCGTCGCCGGTCAGCAGCCACGCGCTGTCACCGGCCAGTGCCACGGCGCCGATCCCGTCGTGCGGCAGCGTGACGGTGCTGTCGTCCCGCAGGTCGAGGAGGGCGGCCTCCCCCCGGCCGTGCACGAAGGCCCGGGTGCCGTCTCCGGTCATCAACAGGGCCATGTCCGCCGTCGCCTGCGAGGCGATCACACGGTACTGCCGTGCGTCGGCGGCGTCGCACAGCAGGAACCTGTCGCCGGGCAGCGGGGCGAGGAACAGGCTCGTGTCCCCGGCGAACGCGAGCGCCGAAGGGCGGGCGAGGCGCCCGGTGAACTCGAACGTCTGCCACGCACCGAGCAGTCCGGTGCGGCGCCCGTGCCGGCCGAGCGCGTTCCACGCGTGCAGCAGGTCGGGATGCCGCGCGTGGCCGGGCACGGCCCGCGCGGTGCGCAGACTGGCGGCCGACCGTGCGTAGCGGCCTTCGTCGAAGAGCCGTTCGCCCTCGCGCACCGCCGCCCGGAACCGCCCGGCGTGGTCGGACAGTTCACCGGCGGCCCGGGGCCGGGCGTAGGCCCACGGCGCACGGTAGCCCGCGGCCGGAAGGGGCTGCACCCTGATCCGGACCCCGTCCGACATCGGCAGTACGGCGTGGCGGCCGTCGGCGCTCACCGCCAGCCGGTGCACGTGCCGTGTCGTGCCCTCGTCGAGGGTGCGCAGGCAGCGGCCCGTCGCCGTCTGCACCACCTGGAGCGGGTGACCGCCGCCGACGACGGCGAGGGAGCCGTCGGGCGTGAGGGCGAGCGCCGAGACGTCGGTCAGGGCGTGGGTCACCTGGGCGGCGATCCGTCCGGTCCGCACCTCCCACAGCACCATCGGCCCGTCCCACACCTGCACGGCGTACCGCGCGCCCGGGGCCACGGCGGCCCCGCGCACGAAGCCGCCCCAGGCCGAGCGGAGGGGATCGGCCCGCGATTCGGTGAGGACCGCCCCGCACGCGCCCGTGGCGACGTCCCACAGGCGGATCTTGTCGTCCCGCAAGTCACCGGCCGTCAGCGCGACGGCGCCGTCGTCACTGAGTTCCAGGACGGTCATCCGCTCCACCTGGCTGTGGACCGGTCCGAGGAGCCGTCCCGTGCGCGGGTGCCAGAACCACAGGGTGCCGTCCGCGTGCCCGGTGGCGCCGACCGACCCGTCACCGCTGAGCGCGACCATCCTGACGCCCGGGGCGACCGGGCCCCGCGGCAGGGGAAGCCGCTCGCCGTGCCTGAGGTCCCATGCCTCCGGCGGACCCTGCTCGCGTCCGACCAGGCCGACCCGCCCCGCGGCGTCCACGGCGGTCGCCAGGACGCCCGGCCCCTCGGACGTCAGCTCCCGCAGGCAGCGGCCGCTCGCCGTGTCCCACACCCGCAGGCCGCCCCGATGGTCGCCGGACAGCACCAGGGCCCCGTCGGCCGTCACCGCCAGCGCGCTCACACCGGCCTCGTGGCCAGCGAGGACCACGGGGGGCGTCCCCGGATCGCGTGCCAGCTCCGCCAGCGCGGTCGCGGTCTCGGCCTGGTCGGGTGCGTCCGGGGCCGGTGTGTCCGGGGCCGCCGGGCGCAGCAGTCCGGCGGCGCGCTCGCGATCGCCGCGCTCCAGGTGGACCAGGCCGATCAGCCGCGTGCCCAGGACGTCGTCCCCGCCCACCTCGCGGGCCGACTCCAGTTCGGCGATGAGGTCGGCATCGGTCTTCCGTGCCGTGCGCCAGCGGTGCAGGCCGAAGTTGAAGGTCGCGACCAGGTGGTGGGGTTCCGCCGTCATCGCCTCCCGCCACCGCGCCTCGGCCTCCTCCGTGCGCCCGAGGTCGAGCAGGGACAGCGCCTGGTTGGACAGCCCGTCCGCCAGCAGGGCGGCCGCCTCCGGGGCTCGCCGCGGGAAGGGGGCGCCGGTGAGGTCGCCGTACACGTCGCGCAGCACGTCGGCGACCTCGTCCAGCCGGGCCGGCCGCGCCGCCACGTCCGTCGTGAAGCACTGGCGCAGCAGTCCCACGACCGCCGGGGGCACCTGCGGCAGGCGGGGGTCGGTCCGGCCGGCGTCCAGCAGTGCTTCGAGCACCGCCGCGGCGGCTTGGCCGTGCCGGGTGGGACGGCGGCCGGTGAACATCTCCAGCACGGTCAGTGCCCACGACCACACGTCCGTCGCGGGGGTCAGCCGGATCTCGCGGCGCCCGGCCGCGGCGAGGGCCTGCTCGGGGGAGCAGTAGGCCGGCGTCATGCCGCCGAAGGTGACGGCGGTGGGCGCGGCGGGCGTCCCGCCGGTTCCCGCCGGGCGCGCTCCGGCCAGTCCGAAGTCGGTGACCTTGGCGGTTCCGCCGGGTTCGAGCATGACGTTGGCGGGCTTGACGTCCTGGTGGACCAGGCCGGTGTCGTGGGCGTGCTGGAGGCCCCACGCGGTCTGGACGGCGATGTCCAGCACGCGTGCGAGCGCGGCCCGGGGACCGCCTGCATAGAGGCTGCCGCCGGTGATCGCCTCGGCGAGGCTGCCGCCGTCGACCCATTCGGCGAAGACACGGGGCAGGCCGTCCACCGTGCGGACGTAGGCGCAGTTGACGGTGTGCGGGTGCAGACCCAGGCCCACCCAGGTGCCGGCCTCGGCCTCGAACCGGCGCCTGCCCGCCTCGGAGGCGACCAGCTCCGGGCGGGGCGTCTTGACCGCGAGGTCCACGTTCCAGCCCCGGTGCCGGACGCGCTGGACCACCCCCATGCCGCCGCCGCGCACGTCGCCGAGCACCTCGTACAGGTCGAGGACCACCGCGCCGGGCCGCCAAATGCCGAGGGTCATCGCCGTGCCGTCAGTCGGCCAGGGCCACGTACAGGGGACTGCCGAGCAGTACCCGCATGCCGGGCCGGGCGTCGAGTTCGGGGTAGGGGCTGGGGCCGGACAGCAGGCGCCGGGCGACGAACTCCACGGGCTGCCGGGGACCGCGCAGCAGGCGCCCGGCGGTGTGCACCCAGGCCAGGGACGGCTCGTCGGCGGGTGGCGCCGCGCCGTCCGCGGCGAACGCCGAGGCCAGACCGGCCAGGAGCGTCGGGACGGAGGAGGGTGCGAACTCCTGGGCCTGCGGGGCGCTCGAGCCGAGCACATGGCCGCCGGCGCCGCCGAGGCCCAGGACCGTCCGCTCGGTCCGGCCGCCGAAGTACACCAGTGACGCGCCGTTCCCCGCGTCCAGGGGACCCCACTGCATGGGCACGGTGCCGCGGAAGTACGGTCCCGGGTCGTCCACCGATCCGGTCTGCCCGGTCTCGTCCAGGTGCCGCAGGACGCGCTCCAGTCTGGCCGTCCGGTCCGGCGCCGGTGTCTCGACGCTGCGCCTGGCGCTGAACAGCTTGAGGCTCACCCCGGCCTCGGTGGTGCTCCTGCGGCCGAAGTCGGGGTCGACCTGCGAGAGCAGCATGTCGACCTTGGCGTCGCTGATGTACAGGTAGTACCGCACCGTCACTCCCCGAGGTTATCGCGCAACGGCCTTTCGGGTCCGCGGTTTTCACCCCGGTGACCCGAAGTCGCCGGGGAGCGGGGCCGGCCGCCGGCCCAACTCCCGCTCCCCGCAGGGCGCGAGGCACGTGAAGGGCGCGAGTAGGATGATCGAACACATGGCCTGAACCGCTCATCCCGCGCAACGGAGCTGCTATGACGACCGATTCACCGGCGCCCCTGGAGATCGACACCAGCAAGGCGCATCCCGCGCGGGTCTACGACTGGCTGCTGGGCGGCAAGGACAACTACCCGGTCGACGAGGCCGTGGCGGTGCGGCTGCCGGCCGAGGCGCGGGACGCGGCGCGGCAGAACCGGCAGTTCATGCACCGGGCCGCCGCCTGGCTCGCCGGGCAGGGCATAGACCAGTTCCTGGACATCGGCACGGGCATCCCCACCCAGCCCAACCTCCATCAGATCGTCCAGGAGATCGTGCCGGCGGCGAAGGTCGTCTACACCGACAACGACCCGATCGTCCTGCGCCACGCCGAGGCGTTGCTGATCAGCGGCGACGAGGGCGTCACCGACTACATCCAGGCCGATGTGCGGGAAGCGGACTCCATCGTCCGGCACGCCCGCCGGGTGCTGGACTTCGACCGGCCGATCGCGCTGTCGCTGATCGCGCTGATGCACTTCATCACCGATGAGCAGGACGCCCACGGAATCGTCCGGAACCTGGTCGCCACGCTGCCCCCGGGCAGTCACCTGGTGCTGTCGCACGCCGCGTCCGACCTCTATCCGGAACTCGCCGCGCAGGTCACCGCCGAGTACGCCAAGGGCGGCATCAAGCTCGGCTTCAGGACGCGCCCGGAGGTGGAGCGCTTCTTCGACGGCCTGGATCTCGTGCCGCCCGGCCTGGTGACCGCCACGGAGTGGGGCGTGTCGGGTACGGACACGGTGCCGGAGGGCAGCGGGATCTACGCGGCGGTGGCCCGCGTTCCGTAACCCCGGTTCCGTCCCGCGCCGGTACGCCACCCCGCCGCGTCGATGCGCCTCCGGGACGAGAGGACCGGCATCCGTGCCAGGGCGGAACGGCGGCGGCAGACGGCGGCGACGAGCGGGGCGGGGCATCCCCTGCCGTACGGCGCCTCCCGCGCGGCGATCGAGCGGGAGACCCGCCGGTTCGCCGGGCCGGTGCGGGACGCCGACCCGGCCGGGGTGCCTGGACGCGGACGGCTTCCGGCTGCTGCCGGCCGGCGGTGACACCGCACCCGGCCCGCCGGCCGTGGCGGTGCGCTGCCAGGAGCCCGCGGTGACGGCCCGGGGCGCCGCGCTCGGTTCTCAGCCGGGCGGCGGCGCGGCCGGTACGGACTCGCCGGCCGGGAGGCGGACGGCGAGCGCCGCGATGTCGTCCTGCAAGCGGTCGCCGCTGTAGGCCAGCAGGTCCTGGCGGAGCCGTTCCAGGAGCTCCCGGGGCGGCAGGGAGCTCCACGAACGCAGGCGCTGGAGCAGCGGGTAGAAGGAGCCGGCCGCGTCGCGGGTCTCCGTGATGCCGTCCGTGTACAGCAGGAGCTGGTCACCGGGCCGGAAGGAGTAGGCGTCGACGTGGTACGGCTCCCCCAGCAGCACCCCGAGGTTCAGCGGCGGCGCCGAGCGGCCCCTGTCCAGTTCGCACACCTCGCCGGAGCGGATGCGGACCGGGGGCGGATGGCCGCAGTTGACGACGCGGATCAGCGGTTCCCCGAGGGGGATCTCGGCGAAGACGGCGGTGACGAACCGTTCGCCCACCTCGCCGCCGCCGAGCAGCACGGCCCTGCGGTTCATGCTCGTCTCGACCCGGTCGGCCAGGGCGGGCAGAGCGGGTTCGTCGTGCGCCGCCTCGCGGAACGCGCCGAGGAGGGCCGCGGCGGTCTCCACCGCGAGCAGGCCCTTGCCCCGGACGTCTCCGATGAGCAGCCGGACGCCGTACCGGGTGGGGACGGCCTCGTACAGGTCGCCGCCGATGCGGGCTTCCGCGGCGGCTGACCGGTAGAGGCTCTCCAGGTGGAGGTTGCCGATCTGGTGCGGAACGGGCCGGAGCAGGACCCGCTGGGCGATGTCGGCGACGAAGCGTACGTCGGCCAGGGTGCGCTCCCGGCGGACGCGGTGCGCGGCCAGGATCATGCCGAGGACGCCGACCATTCCGGTGCAGATGTAGGAGGCCACGTAGTGGCGGTCCCACAGGTAGCCGACCTCGCGGCCCGCGCAGCACGGGGTACCGGCCAGCACGCCTTCCAGGACGACGGCGAACAGGGTGGCGCCGCCGACGGCGGCCGGGCCGTGGGCGAAGGCGGCCACGAGCGGCAGGGCGATGAGCATGAAACTGACCGGCCACTCCACGGGCGTCGCCGGTTCCAGCAGCAGAAGGGCCGCGACGTACAGGGCCGGCAGCCACCGCATCCATGCCGGAGGGGCCGACAACCGCGTCCGCGCACCGGCTCCGTCCTCCGGCTCCCGACCGGTATGTCCATACCTCGGCATACGTGGTCTTCGCACACGGACTCCTGTCACAGGAACTCGACAAGACGTCCAGCCTGGTGCGCGGGGCCGCGACGCGCCGTGATTGCTCCACTCAGCGGCATGTTCCGCCACGGGCCCCGACTCCTTGTCGTCGACGTACCGGAGGGGAAGCCGCGCGAGGGCATCCTCGCCGGGCGCCACCCGGCCGGAAGCCGCCTGCCGCCGGAGCGCGAACCCGCCGGCGGGTTCGGGGACGCCCGCACCGCCCGCAAGCCGCGGCCGACGGCGCCGGCCCCGCGTGGTCGCCGGCCGACCCGGAGGGACGGTTGCGGGGCGTGCACGGCGTACCGATCGCCGACGGTACGGGTTCCGTCCTGCCGAGCTGCCCGGCGGAGGTGAACACTCAGCGGACGTCATGGCCGCGGCCCCGGCCGTCACCCGGCGTTTCGTGACACGGGCCGCGTGACGGCCCCCGGCCGACGGGCGGCACGCCCCGGCGCGCGGACCGGGCGCTCACGGACCGGCCCGGCTGACGCGGCCGGCACGGGCAGGGCGCGGAACAGCCCCGCCCCCCGATCGCCGCGCCGCCCGCGACACGCACCGCGCACGCACACCCGCACCGGCGGCCGCATCACAGCCCGGGCGTCCGCCCGCCTCGGCACGACGACGCCCGCGGCCCGGCGCCGGCCGCACGCCCCCGCCCCCCATCGGCGGACGCACCGGTCGCCGGGCGTGGCGGCGCAGTGCTAGAAAAGGGAGATGAGCGGACGTTCCCGCTGGCCACGGGCAGGCGCGGCGCTGCCCGGCTCACGGGGGTCATCCGGCCCGGCGCGGGGCCGCGGGTTCTGGCCGCCACGCAGACGCCGTCTACCGCGGTCGCTGAGCGTCCGCACGCTCGCCGCGCAGGTCTTCGTGCTCCAGGCGCTGATCATGCTGCTGCTGGTGGCGGCGGGCGCCACCGCCCTGGCCGTGCAGGGGCGGTACGACGCCCAGCGCACCGCCGAGGACCGCTCCCTGGCCGTGGCGGAGACGTTCGCGCACGCGCCGGGAACGGCGCTCGCCCTGCGGTCGCCGCACCCGGCCGCCCAGTTGCAGCCGGCGACGGAGCAGGTGGCGAAGGGGTCCGGCGTCGACTTCGTCAGCGTCCTGGACCGGCGCGGGGTCCGGATCACCGACACCGACCCCGCCCTGATCGGCACGAAGGCCGGGGGCGTCGGCCGGGCCGCCATGGGCGAGGAGTACACCGAGGCGTTCCACGGCCGCCCCTCCGACGCCGTGCGGGCGGTCGTACCGGTGACGGACCCCGGCAGGCGCGTGGTCGGCGTGGTCACCGCCGGGATCCAGTACAGCAACGTCGGCCAGGTGCTGAACCAGCAGCTCCCGATGCTGCTCGGCATGGCGGCGGGGGCGCTGCTGCTGGCGACCGGGGGCGCGGCACTGGTCAGCCGCCGGCTGCTGCGGCAGACCCACGGCCTCGGGCCGGCCGAGATGACCCGGATGTACGAGCACCACGACGCCGTGCTGCACGCGGTGCGCGAGGGCGTGCTGATCGTGGACGGCGACGGGTGCGTGCTGCTGGCCAACGACGAGGCACGCCGGCTGCTGGACCTGCCCGGCGACGCGGACCAGCGGCACGTGCGGGAGCTGCGGCTGGGGCCGGGCCTGGCACGGCTGCTGCTGTCGGGCGAGACGGCGTCCGACGAGGTCGTCCCGGCCCGGGACCGGCTGCTCGCGGTGAACACCCGCCCCACCGCCCCGTACGGCGGCGCCCAGGGGCTGGTCGCCACCTTCCGTGACACCACGGAGCTGAGGGCGCTCACCGGGCAGGCCGAGGTGGCGCGCGGCCGGCTGTCGTTCCTGTACGAGGCGGGCGTGCGGATCGGCACCACACTCGACGTACGGCGTACGGCGGAGGAGCTGACCGAGGTGGCGGTCCCCCGCATGGCCGACGTCGTCACCGTGGAGCTCCTCGACTCCGTCCTGCGCGGCGAGGAGCCCACGAGCGCGGTCCGCGAGATGCGCCGTACCGCGCTGCGGGCCACGCGGGGCGGACAGCCCTTGCAGGCGGTGGGCGAGGTGATCCGGTTCCTGGCGGCCGACACGCCGATGGCGGCGGCGCTGCGGCGGGGCAAGGCCGTCCTGGTCCCGGACCTGCGCTCCGCCGGGGACTGGCAGGCACAGGACCCCGAGGGAGCGCGACGGGCACTGGACCACGGCATCCACTCGCTGATCACGGTGCCGCTCAGGGCGCGCGGGGTGGTCCTCGGCATGGTCAACTTCTGGCGTGGTGCGGGCTCCCCGCGGTTCGAGGAGGAGGACGTCGCCGTGGCCGAGGAGCTGGTGGCCCGCGCCGCCGTCGCCATCGACAACGCGCGCCGGTACTCCCGCGAGCACGCGCTGGCCGTGACGCTCCAGCGCAATCTGCTGCCGCTGGGCCTGCCGGACCAGGACGCGCTGGAGGTCGCCTCGCGCTATCTGCCGGCGGAGTCCGGCGTGGGCGGCGACTGGTTCGACGTGATCCCGCTGCCCGGTTTCCGGGTGGCGCTGGTCGTCGGGGACATCGTGGGGCACGGGCTCCAGGCCGCGGTCACCATGGGACGGCTGCGCACGGCCGTGCTGAACTTCTCCTCGCTGGACCTGGCGCCGGACGAACTGCTCGGGCATCTCGACGAGATGGTGACGCGGCTGGACACCCAGACCGAGACCGCCGACGACGACCAGGTGCCGCTCACCGGTGCCACCTGCCTCTACGCCGTCTACGACCCGGTCGGCGGGCACTGCACCCTCTCCCGCGCCGGGCACCTCGCGCCGGCCGTGGTGGACCCGCGGGGCCGGGTGTCCTTCCCCGACCTCCCGCTGTCGCCGCCCCTGGGGGTGGGGGGTCATCCCTTCGAGGCCGGTGAGCTGGAGCTGGCCGAGGGCAGCCGTCTCGTCCTGTTCACCGACGGGCTGATCGAGAACCGTGGACGGGACGTCGACGAGGGCCTGGCGATGCTGTCCTCGGCCGTCGCCGACGCCGGCCTGACGCCCGAGGAGACGTGCCGCGCCCTGGTGGAGACGATGCTGCCGGGGCATCCCAGCGACGACGTGGCGCTGCTGGTCGCCCGGACCCGGCTGCTCGACCCGGCGTGCGTCGCGACCTGGGACGTCCCCTTCGACGTGGAGGCCGTGCCCCGGGTACGCGGCGAGGTGAGCCGGCGGCTCGCCGAGTGGGGGCTGGAGGAGACGGCGTTCGGCACGGAGCTGATCCTCAGCGAACTCCTGACCAACGCGCTGCGCTACGGCGCCCCGCCGGTGCGGGTGAGGCTGCTGCTGGGCCGCACCCTGGTGTGCGAGGTGGCGGACGGCAGCAGCACCTCACCCCGGCTGCGGCGCGCGGCCAGCACCGACGAGGGGGGCCGCGGGCTGTTCCTGGTCTCCCGGTTCGCGGACCTGTGGGGGACGCGCTATGCGGCGCGGGGCAAGGTCATCTGGGCGGAGCAGCGGCTGGAGGGCGCCCCGGAACCGGACCCTTCGGCCCTCCTGGACGTCCTGGGCATCTGACGTCCCGGTCCGGCACCGGGGGCGGGTCAGGAGAGCCAGTCCTCGTAGCGGGTGGGGGCGAGCCGGGCGTGCGGATCGGTGAGCACGTCCCCCCGGACGACGGCGAACATGCCGGCGGTCGGATCGGTGACGACGACGCGCCGGTCGCCCTTGCGGGACAGGGTCGTGCGGCCCAGCTCGTCCAGGGTGAAGACCTCCGGGCCGGCGATGTTGCGGATGCCGTTCAGGGGGGCGCCCATGGCGACCTCCGCCACCGCGTCGGCCACGTCCCCTGCGGCGATCGGCTGGATGGGCGTGGCGGGCAGCCGCACGGTGTCGCCGTCGGTGGTCCAGGACAGGACGTCGTCCATGAACTCCATGAACTGCGTGGCCCGGACGATCGAGTACGGGACGGGACCGGCCGCGAGGATGTTCTCCTGGAGCACCTTGGCCCGGTAGTAGTCCAGCTCCGGCACCCGGTCGACGCCGACGATCGAGAGGATGACGATGTGGCCGACGCCGCCCTCGCGGGCCGCGGCCAGGAGGTTGTCCATCGAGGTCTGGAAGAACGCCGGGGAGTCCGCGTCGAAGGTCGGGGAGTTCGTCGTGTTCACCACCACGTCGGCCCCCGCCACGGCCGCGTCGAGCCCCTGGCCGCTGATGACGTCGACCCCGGTGGAGTGCGAGTGCGGCACCGCCTCCTGCCCCGCGGCCCTGAGGTTCCTGACGACCCGCGACCCGATCAGCCCGGTACCGCCGATGACTGCGACCTTCATGACACGCCTTTCGTCGGGATTACCCGCAATATGGCATATGCCCAGCGGAGGGGCGCGGGATGGGCCGGGGAGCGGGCCGAGGGGCGACCGGTCACGGCGCCCGTCCGGCGGCCCGTTCGAAACTTTCCGTGGGCCCGCCGCCGCCGGGCCCGTAATATCGGTGATCTCTTGGGGGAGGTGGTCATGGGCAAGCGGCACCCTGGCTCGCCGACGCTGGAGGAGGTGGCCGCTCACGCCGGAGTGGGCCGGGGCACGGTCTCCCGCGTCGTCAACAACGCGGCCGGTGTGAAGGAGTCGACACGCCGGGCCGTGCAGCAGGCCATCGCGGAACTGGGCTACGTCCCCAACCTCGCGGCCCGTTCGCTCGCGGGCCGACGGGCCGACGCCGTCGCGCTCGTCATGACGGAGCCGGACTGGCGGAAGTTCGCGGAGCCGTTCTTCTCCGAGATCGTCCGTTCGCTCGGCGACGCCCTGACCGACACCGGGATGCAGTTGCTGCTGACCCTGGTCCGCTCGGACACCGAACGGGAGCGCTTCCTGGAGTACGCCCGCGGCGGCCGGGTCGACGGGGTGCTGATGATGTCCGTGCACGCCGACGATCCGCTGCCGGACATGCTCGCCGAGGCCCGGCTGCCGACCGTCCTGCTGGGCCGCCGTTCGGCCGACGAGCGCGTCAGCTACGTCGACGCGGACAACGTCGGCGGCGCCCGCAGCGCGGTCACCCATCTGCTGGACAAGGGCCGGCGGACGATCGCCACGATCACCGGGCCGCTGGACATGTACGTCACCCGGTGCCGGCTGCGCGGCTACCGTGAAGCCCTGGCCCACGCCGGGCTGGACGCCCCGCAGTCCTGGGTCGCGGAGGGTGACTTCACCGCGGAGAGCGGCCGGCGCGCCATGGCCCGGCTGCTCGGCCGGCACCCGGACATCGACGGTGTGCTCGCCGCCTCCGACACCACCGCCGCCGGCGCCCTGGAGGCGCTGCGCGCGGCGGGCCGCCGGGTGCCGCAGGACGTCGCCGTGATCGGCTTCGACGACTTCCCGCTGGCCGAGCGGACCGAGCCGCGGCTGACCACGGTGCGCCAGCCGCTGGAGGAGATCGGGCGGGCCATGGTGCGGCTGCTCCTGGAGGAGATGGAGGAGTCGCCCGTGGCGTGGCGGCACGTGATCCTCCGGACGGAGCTGGTGGTGCGCGAGTCGGCGTAGTCCCGCCGGGCATGCCGGACGCCCTGCGGCAGGGCCGGTTTTCGGGAGCGCTCCCAGTGGCCTGGGCCCCTGCCGGCCGGACCGCCTCCACCTGCGATTTCGAGACTTCTTCGACACTCGCCTCGCACGGAGCCTTGTCAGGGACATGAACTCTCCCTACAGTCCCTGCCCAACGGAGGGAATGGGAGCGCTCCCATCCAGCTGCGCCCGGGAGCGCTCCCCCACTCCCCTCACCGTCATGGAGAGGACCCGCATGCGACCGTACAAGCACCCTGCCCATGGAGCGCGCGGCCTGCTGGGCGCCCTGCTCACCGCGCTCGCCGCCCTGGCGGCGCTGCTCGCCGTCGCTCCCGCCGCCCAGGCGGACACCACGATCTGCGAACAGTACGGCTCGACGACGATCCAGGACCGCTACGTCGTCCAGAACAACCGCTGGGGCACCGCCGAGACCCAGTGCATCGGCGTCACGGACTCCGGATTCCGCATCACCCAGGCCGACGGCTCGGTGCCGACGAACGGCGCCCCGAAGTCCTACCCGTCCGTCTTCAACGGCTGCCACTACACCAACTGCTCGCCCGGCACGAACCTCCCGGCCCGGCTCAGCAGCATCTCCCGCGCACCGACCAGCATTTCCTACGGCTATGTGAGCAACGCGGTGTACGACGCCGCGTACGACATCTGGCTCGACCCCACGCCCCGCACCGACGGCGTCAACAAGACCGAGATCATGGTGTGGTTCAACAAGGTGGGCTCCATCCAGCCGGTGGGCTCGCAGGTCGGCACCGCGACCGTCGCCGGGCGCCAGTGGCAGGTGTGGTCCGGCAACAACGGCGGCAACGACGTGCTGTCCTTCGTCGCGCCGTCGGCGATCACCAGCTGGAGCTTCGACGTCATGGACTTCGTCCGGCAGGCCGTGTCCCGCGGGCTCGCGCAGGACAGCTGGTACCTGACCAGTGTGCAGGCGGGCTTCGAGCCCTGGCAGAACGGCGCCGGCCTGGCCGTGAACTCCTTCTCCTCCACGGTCGACACCGGCAGCGGCGGCCCGGGCGGACCCGGGAGCCCGGCGGCCTGCAAGGTGGCGTACGGGACCAACGTCTGGCAGGGCGGCTTCACCGCCGAGGTCACCGTCACCAACACCGGCTCCTCCCCCGTCAGCGGCTGGCAGCTCGCCTTCACCCTGCCCGCGGGGCAGCGGATCACCAGCGCCTGGGGCGCCACCGTGACGCCGTCCTCGGGGGCGGTCACCGCGACCGGTCTCGCCTACAACGCGCAGATCGCGCCCGGCGGTCAGGTGTCCTTCGGGTTCCAGGGCAGCTACGGCGGCACGTTCGCCAAGCCCTCCGGCTTCAGCCTGAACGGGGCCGCCTGCGCCACCGCCTGACACCCCACCAGCACCGGGACCCGCTCGTCCCGCACCCGCCGATCGGGCGGGTCCCGGCTCCACCCCGGCTCCACCCCGGCTCCACCCCGGCGCCGCCCCGCTCCCGGCTCCACCGCAGCGCCGCCCCGTTCCCGGACCGTTCCCGGAAAGGCCCGCCCGCATGAGCCTCCCGCTCGCCCGCCGCCGCCCGGTGACGGCCCTGGCCGCGTGTGCCGCGGCCCTGGCCCTCACCGCGCCGGCCGCCGCCGCACCGGAGCCCGCCGCCGCCTCGGCCGCGGTCCTGCCGTACCAGGACCCGTCCGTGCCCGTGCCGGACCGCGTCACCGATCTGCTGGCGCGGATGACCCTGGACGACAAGCTCGGCCAGATGACGCAGATCGAGAAGGACGCCCTCGTCCCGCAGTCCGACCTCGCCGCCTACCGGATCGGCTCCGTGCTCTCCGGCGGCGACTCGACCGTCAGCCCCAACAACGCGCAGACCTGGGCGGACACGTACGACGCACTCCAGCGCACGGCCCTGACGACTCCGCTCGGCATCCCGATGATCTACGGCATCGACGCGGTGCACGGCCACAACGCGGTGCGCGGGGCCACCCTCTTCCCGCACGACATCGGCCTCGGCGCCACCCGTGACCCCGCGCTCGTCCAGCGGATCGGGCGGGCGGTGGCCGAGGAGGTGTCGGGCACCGGGATCGACTGGGACTTCGCGCCGTGCCTGTGCGTGGCCCGCGACGACCGGTGGGGCCGTACCTACGAGTCGTACGGCGAGACACCCGAACTGCCCACCGCCCTCACGACGTTCATCACCGGTCTGCAGGGCGGGAAGCCGGGCGAGGGGCCGGCGTCCGTGCTGGCCACCGCCAAGCACTACCTCGGTGACGGCGGCACGGCCGGCGGTGTGGACCAGGGTGACACGAAGGTGTCCGAGGCCGAACTGCGCGCCGTCCACCTGCCGCCGTTCAAGGAGGCGGCGCGCCGTGACGTGGGCGCGGTGATGCTGTCGTACAGCAGCTGGAACGGGGTGCGGTCGCACGCCAACGCGTACCTGGTGACCGGCCTGCTGAAGGGCGAACTCGGCTTCGGCGGGTTCGTCGTGTCCGACTGGGCCGCGGTCGACCAGCTCGACGGGCAGAGCGGCTTCACCGGCGCCGAGATCACCACGGCCGTCAACGCGGGCGTCGACATGGTGATGGTCCCCCATGACTACAAGAAGTTCCTGACCCTGTTGCGCGGCGAGGTGACCGCGGGCCGCATCCCGCAGTCCCGGATCGACGACGCGAACCGGCGCATCCTCACCAGGAAGTTCCAACTCGGGCTGTTCGAGCGGCCGTTCACCGACCGCTCGTACACCGCCACGGTCGGTTCGGCCGCGCACCGGGAGCTGGCCCGGCAGGCGGTGCGCGCCTCGCAGGTGCTGCTGAGGAACGAGGGCGGCGTGCTGCCCCTGCCGAAGTCGGCCAAGCTGTTCGTCGCGGGCAAGTCCGCCGACGACATCGGCAACCAGAGCGGCGGCTGGACCGTCGGCTGGCAGGGGCGCAGCGGTCCCGTCACGGCCGGCACCACGGTCCTGGAGGGCATCCGGGCCGCCGTCACCGACCCGTCCCGGGTCACCTACGACCGGTACGGCAACGGCATCGACTCCTCGTACCGCGCCGCGGTCGCCGTGGTCGGCGAGACCCCGTACGCCGAGGGCCGGGGCGACCGTCCCGGCGGGCTCGGACTGGACCAGGAGGACCTGCAGACCCTCGCCCGGCTGAGGGCGAGCGGGGTGCCGGTCGTCGTGGTCCTCGTCGCCGGCCGTCCGCTCGACGTCTCCGCCCAACTGCCCGACTGGAAGGCGCTGCTGGCCGCCTGGCTGCCCGGCACCGAGGGCGCCGGCGTGTCCGACGTCCTGTTCGGCGACTACGCGCCCACCGGCAGGCTGCCGGTCAGCTGGCCGCGTACCTCCTCGCAGGAACCGGTCAACGACGGTGACGGCAAGGACCCGCTCTTCCCGTACGGCTACGGGCTGACGTACTCCGGTGCCGGCCCCGCGCCCACCCCGGCGCCCGCGGCGTGCACCGCGCGGTTCCGCACGGCCTCCTCCTGGCAGGGCGGTTACCAGGCGGAGGTGACGGTCGAGAACACCGGCCCGACCCCGCTGACGGGCTGGTCCGTGGACTGGGACCTGGACGGCTCCCGCGTCTCCAGCCTCTGGAACGGCTCCCTGACCACGGCCGACGGCCGGGCCACCGTCCGCAACGCCGCCTTCGACGGCTCCCTGCGGCCCGGCGCCACCACGTCGTTCGGCTTCACCGCGGAAGGCACCGCCGGCGCACCCGCCCCGCACTGCGCCGGGAGCTGAGTGTGCGCCCGCCGACCGCACGCGCCCCGCACCACCCGCACCCCCGCACGAGGAGGACGCATGACACACCCCGCCCGCCGGACACCCGCGCACCGGCCGAGACCGGGGCGCCGACGGCACCGGGCTGCCTCGCTGGGCGCGGCGCTCGCCACCCTGGCGCTGGGCCTGACCGGGCAGCTCACCGCGCACCCCGCCGTGGGGCCCGGTGCCGGCGGCGCGTTCGCCGGCCACGGCACCGGCACGCCCCACCCCCACGTCCCGGCGGCCCCCGCGTACTCCGGTACGGCGGCCGCCCGGGGTTTACCCCCCGTCTGATCCGAATCGGAAGGAGCTGAACGTGGCTCGACGCAACAGACTGATGTCGGTGGCAGCGGCCCTGTCGACGCTGCTGGCGGCACTCGCCCTGACCTTGCTTGGGCAGACCAGCGCCCAGGCGCACGGGGTGGCGATGCTGCCCGGATCCCGCACCTACCTGTGCTACCTGGACGCGCACACCACGACCGGCGGGCTGGACCCGACCAACCCGGCGTGCCGGGACGCGCTGGCCAAGAGCGGTGCGACGGCGCTGTACAACTGGTTCGCCGTGCTCGACTCCAACGCCGGCGGCCGGGGCGCGGGTTACGTCCCGGACGGCACCCTGTGCAGTGCGGGCGACAAGTCGCCGTACGACTTCCGCGGCTACAACGCGGCCCGCTCGGACTGGCCCCGCACCCATCTGACCAGCGGGGCGACGATCCAGGCGCAGTACAGCAACTGGGCGGCGCACCCGGGTGACTTCCGGGTCTACGTCACCAAGCCCGGCTGGTCGCCCACCTCCACCCTGCGCTGGGCCGACCTGGACCTGATCCAGACGGTCACCAACCCGCCGCAGCAGGGCTCGCCGGGCACCGACGGCGGGCACTACTACTGGGACCTGAAGCTGCCCTCCGGGCGGTCCGGCGACGCCCTGCTGTTCATCCAGTGGGTACGTTCGGACAGCCAGGAGAACTTCTTCTCCTGCTCGGACATCGCCTTCGACGGCGGCCACGGCGAGGTGACGGGCATCCGCACCTCCGGCGGCACTCCGACACCCACGCCCACGCCGACTCCCACGGATCCGCACACCGGTTCCTGCATGGCCACGTACTCCGTGGTGAACTCCTGGAACGGCGGCTTCCAGGCCTCCGTCGAGGTCATGAACCACGGCACCACGCCGCTCGACGGGTGGGCCGTGGCCTGGCAGCCCGGAGCGGGCACCAAGATCAACAGCGTGTGGAACGGCTCGCTGTCCACCGGTACCGACGGCACGGTCACGGTCCGCAACGCGGACCACAACCGGGTCGTGCCCGCCGACGGCAGTGTCACCTTCGGCTTCACCGCCACGTCGACGGGCAACAACGTCCCCGCCGGTTCCATCGGCTGCGTCACGGCACAGGGCGCCACCTGATCCGAACGGCCCCGCCGCCTCCCCGGCCGGTTGCGGGAAGGCGGCGGGCGCCACGGAACCAGGGCCGACAGCGGCCGACGAGGTGCCCGGACGCGCACGGCCGCGCACCGGCGGCCCGGCTCAGGAGGTGTCCGCCGGCTCCCTCGCCGAGGGCTGCCACGGGGCGGCGTAGGTGATGCGTGCCAGGTCGGTCATGAGCGAGTCCAGCCACGCCACGGTCGCGTAGTACCTGCGGGGAGCGCCGGGCGGCTCGGCGGCGAGGCCGGGGAGGGCGGGATCGATCAGCGGTGTCACCGCGACGGGGGTGTCGTCCCCCGGGTCCAGCGCCGCCGAGACGAGCAGCATCCGGCCCGCCACCCGCTCCCCCAGCATGCCGGCCGACAGGGCCGCCGCCTGGCTCAGCGGGGTGAGCGGCGGCTCCAGCAGCCGTGCCGAGCCCCACAGGGTGTGGTGCCCGGCGATCAGCGTCGCCTGCCAGTCCACGGCAGGCGGCCGCACCCGGTTCCCGCCGCCTGCGAAGGGCGGCGTCGGCTCGCTCTGCACCTGCGCGTACGCGGACTCGGCGAGGACGATGGCACGTTGCAGACAGCGGTGACCGGGCGCCCTGGACAGCGGGGGCGACACCGTGCCGCACGCCACCGAGGCACTGGTGGCCACGACGATCTCCGCGGCCCTGCGCAGCAGGTCCGCGGCCGTGCGCCGCAGCTCCTCATGGCCGCCCCGGGGCCAGGCCAGCACGCCGAAGACCGCGCCGATCGCACTGCCGATGAGCACGTTCAGCACCCGGACCTCCGCCAGCCGCCAGGTCGGTGGCGCGAGCTGCGCGAAGACCAGCGCCACGAGCACGGTGAACAGTCCCTGCGCCCATCCCACGCCCCTGACCGGTCCCACCGTGAAGCCGAGCAGCATCCACAGCGGCAGCAGGACGGCGTACACGGTGGTGTCGGAGCCCGCGAGGATCAGCAGGCCGGCGCTCAGCAGGGCCCCGGCCAGCGTGCCGACGAGCGCCAGGCGGATGGTGCTCCAGGTCCCGCCCAAGGTGGTGCGGGTCAGGGTGAGGGTCGCCAGCATCGCCCAGAAGCCGTGCGGCAGCGTGTCCACCCCGGCCACCAGCCGGGCCGCCGTCAGTGCCAGGGCGATGCGGACCGCGTTCTGGAAGAACACCGAGCGGCGCCCGGCGTGGCCGCGCAGCCGGTGCCACCACAGCACGGGCGCCCGGGTGGTCGCGTACCAGAACCGGCCCGGCTGCAGTTCCACCGAGGCGTGCCGGCCCCGCACGGCCAGATCGGCCGCCGCGACCATGGCCAGCGCCGCGTCGGCGATCTCCAGCACGGCGGCGTGGCAGCGCAGGACGTCGGACGGGAGGCAGGCGCCGGCCGGGGTGGCCGGGGGGCCTTCGGACACGGCGGACAGGTCCGCGCGTGCCACGGTCAGCTCCCGCTGCCGTGCCGCGGGGGACGTCCCGGTCCGCAGACAGCTCGTGGTCGCCGTGGCCGTGCGCGCCACCGCCCGCAGGACGGCCGTCACCTCGGGCGCCGGGCCCCGGTGCGGCAGCCGGGGCAGCTCGGCCAGCCTGCCGAGCAGGGTGCGGGTGGCCAGGCCGGTGTGGGCGAGGGCGCGAGCGCGCACCCCGGGCCCCGCAGGCCGCTCCGCCTCGGGCACGTTGAGCGAGCGCAGCGACTGGCTCATCTCCTGGGCCGTCAGGACGTCGGCGCCGGACAGGGCGCCCCGGTGCGCCGCCAGCTTCGCCGCGCACCGCTCGGCGACCACCGCCGCCCGGGCGACGCGCTCCCGGTACGGCAGCGGAGCGGGCTCCCGGAACAGCAGCGCCTCGGCCGCGACGAAGAGGGCCAGCCCCGTCGTCGTACCGATCAGCCGGTCGCCGAGCGAGCCGGGGTCGTACGGCGGGAAGGAAGGGAGGATGTAGAGCAGTTGGAGGCCCGGCGCCGCGCCCGCCGGGCGGGGGCCGCCGACGGCGGCGAAGGCCAGCGTGAAGCCGACCACCAGCATGCCGGCGACCGCGCTCCAGGTCCGCACCGACAGGTAGGTGCCCGCGGCCACCAGCACCCAGCACACCGGCAGCAGGCGCGTCATCACGGCCGCGCGCTGCCGCCCGGTGCCCGGGATCCTGGCCAGCCCGCCCAGCGCGACCACGGTGAACAGCGCGTAGGTCGCGGCCACGGGACGGTCGGCGATGTAGCGGAAGGCGTAGAAGCCGGCTGCGGCCACGAGTGTCACGCGCAGGGCACGGCGACCGGAGGCGGCGTAGGCCGCCCGGAGCCGCGCACCTCGCTCACCCCGCATTCCTACAGAATCACCCACCGTGGGGCATCCGGCACCTTGCTGGGCGGGGGTGTTGCGGAGAAAGAGAAAGGCAAGGAGTCAGCCACTCCTCGCCACTCTCAACTTATAGCGCACCGGGGGACTTGCGGCAAGGCCCTGGTCATAGCGCAGAATTGCCCGCCGAGGCCAGGAAGCCAGGGAAACGGGTGATTCACGAAGTGCGTGTACTTCTGTCGCGGACCTGGCCGGCCGGGTCCGCGCCGACGGGGCGCCGGCGGCCGCACGGCTGCTGCTCGGCGCCGCGCGGCCGAGCCCGTCGGCCCGCACCGGGAGCGGCCACGCGGCGCACGGACCACCGCGCGTAGGTGCCGCGCGCCCGTCGCCCCACCCCGTCCCACCGCCCGCCACAGCCACGACCGGCCTCACAAGGGAGCCCCTGACGTGATCCTTCCCCTGCCCACCCGTGTCTTCGACCTCCCCGGCCGTCTCGCCGCCAAGGCCGACCCGGCGCTGATCGCCGACGACGAGCGGCACTTCACGGCCATCGCGGAGTGTCTCGAGCAGTCGATCGCCGACCTCTCCGGCCGTCTCGACGCCGAGCGCAGGGCGCCGGGCGGCCAGGGCCGCCAGGCGATGGACCGGGACGCCGAGATCCACCGGCTGACCGCTCGCCTGCGCACCCTGAGCCGCTACGGACTGGACCTGTGCCTCGGGCGCATGGTCGGCGCGGACAGCCGGGAGCCCGTCTACGTCGGCCGGCTCGGGCTCACCGACAGCGCGGGCCGCCGGCTGCTGGTCGACTGGCGCTCCCCGGCGGCCGAACCGTTCTTCGGAGCCACCCACGCCCAGCCGATGGGCCTGGTGAGCCGTCGCAGGTATCGCTGGACCGACGGCCGGATCACCGACTACTGGGACGAGGTCTTCACCCTGGACGGGCTGGCCGGGCACGCCGCGCTGGACGACCAGTCGGCGTTCATCGCCAGTCTGGGCGGCAGCCGGTCGCCACGGATGCGGGACGTGCTCGGCACCATCCAGGCCGACCAGGACGCCGTCATCCGGGCGGGTTCGCGCGGCGCCCTCGTCGTGGACGGCGGCCCCGGCACGGGCAAGACCGTCGTCGCCCTGCACCGCTCCGCCTACCTCCTGCACTCCGACCCGCGGCTCGGTCACCGCCGGGGCGGCGTCCTGTTCGTCGGTCCGCACCGGCCGTACCTGGCCTACGTCGCCGACGTCCTGCCCAGCCTCGGCGAGGAGGGCGTGCAGACGTGCACCCTGCGGGACCTGGTCGCCGAGGGCGCCGGGGCCGTCGCCGAGGCCGATCCGCAGGTGGCCCGGCTGAAATCGTCCGCGGACATGGTGCGGGCGATCGAGAAGGCCGTGAGGTTCTACGAGGAGCCGCCCGCCGAGGGGATGACGGTCACCACGCACTGGTCCGACATCCGGCTGAGCGCCGACGACTGGGCCGTGGCGTTCGACGCGGCGGAACCCGGTACTCCGCACAACGAGGCACGGGAGCAGGTCTGGGAGGAACTGCTCACGATCCTGGTCGACAAGCACGACGGTGACGCCCCGCCCGAACTGCTGCGCAGGTCGCTGCTGCGGAACAGGGACCTGCTGACCGCCTTCGGCCGCGCCTGGCCGCTGCTGGAGGCGGCCGATCTCGTCGGGGACCTGTGGTCGGTACCGGCCTATCTGCGGATGTGCGCCCCGTGGCTGAGCCGCGAGGAGGTACGGCTGTTGCAGCGCGCGGAGCCCCAGGCCTGGACGGTGTCCGACCTGCCGCTCCTGGACGCGGCCCGGCAGCGGCTCGGCGACCCGGAGACCGCCCGGCGAAAGCGCCGGCACGCCGCCGCCCTCGCCGCCGAACGCGAGCGCATGGACCGGGTCGTGGACAATCTGCTGGAAGCCCACAGCTACGACGACGGCGAAGGCGTGCTGGTCATGCTGCACGGCCAGGACATGCGCAACTCCCTGGTCGACGACAGCGCCCTGCCCGCCGCCGACCCCGACCTGCTCGCCGGGCCGTTCGCGCACATCGTCGTGGACGAGGCGCAGGAACTGACCGACGCGGAGTGGCAGATGCTGCTCCTGCGGTGCCCGTCCCGGAGCTTCACCATCGTCGGGGACCGCGCCCAGGCCCGGCACGGGTTCACGGAATCGTGGCGGGAACGGCTCGCCCGGGTCGGGTTCGACCGGATCCGGCAGGCGTCCCTGACCGTCAACTACCGGACGCCGGAGGAGATCATGGCGGAGGCCGAGCCGGTCATCCGGGCCGTGCTGCCGGACGCCAACGTGCCGACGTCCATCCGCGGCAGCGGTGTCCCCGTCGTCCACGGCTCGGTCCGCGAGCGTGACGCGATCCTGGACACCTGGCTCGCGGCACACGCCGACGGGATCGCCTGTGTCATCGGCGATCCCTCGTTCCGGCCGGCCGCCCGGGTCCGTTCCCTGACGCCGGAGCTGTCGAAGGGCCTCGAGTTCGACCTGGTCGTGCTCGTCGATCCGGACAGGTTCGGCGAGGGCATCGAAGGGGCCGTCGACCACTATGTCGCGATGACCCGGGCGACCCGGCAGCTGGTCGTCCTCACGCGTCCCTGACCCAAGGACCCGTCGGGGCGCGCCGGCCGGCGCAGGCCGGTACGCCGTCCAGCCGGGCCGGGCCCTGGACGCAGAGCCGGGGAGGCAGGACCAGGCGTCGTCGGTGCAGCCCTCGGCGGTGACGGGTTCGGCGTGCTTCCGGCGGCGACGCGGACGCTCGCGTCCACGCCTTCCCCGGCCCGACGAACGCCGGTGCCCCAGGTGCGCGGGACGGGCCCCTCGACGGCGCCGGTGTGGACGCGGACCGCGCCGAAGCAGTCGCCGCCCAGGCGGACGTCACTGACCATCAGCCAGTACTGAGCGCTCGCGTCGCCGTTGATGGTCCTGGTTCCGCGAGTGGACGCACACCGCCCCGTCCGGGCGGCCGGCCCACGGGTCGGCTGCCGGTCCGGCGTGGCCCGCGCCGCTCATCAACCGCGCGTGACCAGCGGAAGCGTGAGGTGGCGGGCAACCGGGGCACTTCTCGGGCACGGGACAGGAGGGACACCTGCACACCCACTTCGTATACCGTCCCGGCCTAAAGGGCTCAGTTGGTTCCCCGGGGCAATCGTCTGTGCCCGAACGGGCAGCGGAAGCGCTTTCCCGTGACCGATGTCACGATTGACCGCGTCCGGCCCCTTTCTTTAACCGACCGGTAATTCAACAGACTGTAAAAGGACGCCTCGGCGGACCATGCCCGCAGTGCGCCAGGAAGCCATCCGGAGTGACGGTTGACAACGTTGGCCTGGACAGATAGCGTTTCTGCCTGCTATGGGCACCTAATCTTTATTCGGTACTTCACCAGCAAAGCCGGGAACATCCGAACCAAAGTCAGCCATAAATTGGCCGAAATCATTCGGGTCATCGATGCGATACTCTTCGCCGCCGGTCAGGGGCCATTCCGACCGAATCCAGGCCAGCCCGGCGCGCCGCCTTTGCGACAGTGCCGTCGCCTTACAAACTCTCCACGCCGCGTCGTACGACGCCGCCTCGTCCGGGGGGAAACGGGGCGCCACCTCGCTCGAAAAAAATGAATCTAGGGGGATCCTCGATGCACCTTTTCGGCCGTACGCGAGAACTGCAGGCCCTGGGTGAGGCGTTCGCTGACAGCGCGCGAGGACACGGCCGTCTCGTGATCATCACAGGGGGCCCAGGATCGGGCAAGACCCAGCTGGTGCATGAATTCCTGACCACGCTGAACAGCACCGGCGCCCGCATACTGACCGCCACCGCCGGTTCGGCTGAACGAGATCGGCCGATGAGCCTGGCCGGGCAATTGCTCCGCAACGCCGAGGCGGAGTGCGCGATGTCACACCACGCCCGGCCGGCGGCGCACTCCTCGGGGGACGTCCGCCGGCCCGCGGACGCCGGGCACCAGCCCGCCGGCACGTCCGACGGACACGAGAACGCGACCGAGACGCTTCTGCGTCTCGCCAGGGGCGACCGGCCCCTGGTCATCGCCGTGGACGACGCCCACGCCATGGACCGGGCCTCGTTACAGACCATCGTCCACCTGCTGCACCGCGGCCGCTCCCGGCGGGTCCTCGTGGTGTGCGCCACGTCGGGGCACTTCGCCGAGACCCGCTCGCCCGCGCACACGGAGCTGCTCCGCCAGCCCCACCGGCGCGTGCGCCTGGCTCCCCTGTCCGCGGCGAGCGTCGGCGAACTGCTCGCCGCGCAGGCCGGCCGGACCCTGCCCAGACCCGTCCGCGACGCCTACCACCGGGCCACCGCCGGCAGCCCGCTCCTCGTCCACGCCCTGCTGGACGACAGCGCCCACTTCGCCCCGGAGATCGGCCCGCCCATCGCCGGCGCCGCCTACCGCCAGGCGGTGCTGTCCCTGCTGCACCGCGGCGAGCCGGGACACGTCCGGGTGGCCCGGACCCTGGCCGCGCTCGGCACCCTGGCGGGCACCGTCCCCGTGGGAGACCTGGCCGGCACCACACCGGCCGGCACCCAGGAAGCCGTGGACGTGCTCAACTCCTCCGGCCTGCTGGACGGTCACGCCTTCCGGCACCCCACCGCCGCCGCCGCGGTGCTGGAGGACATGGAGGCCGCCGCCCGCACCCGGCTGCACGGCCGGATCGCCCAGATGCTGTACCGGTCCGGCGCGGCCGCCGTCGAGGTCGCGCACCACCTCCGGCTCGCGGACCTCGTCCCGGCGGGCTGGGGCGCGGGCGTCCTGCGCACCGCCGCGGAACAGGCCCTCGCCGCGGACGACGTGGAGCGCTGCACCGACTACCTCGGCCTGGTCCTGCGCGACTGCACCGACGAACAGGAACGCCACGCGCTGTCGGTGGCCCTCGCACGCGCGGAGTGGCGCACCAACCCGGCGGCGGCCGCCCCCCATCTGGAACCGCTGCGCGAGGCGGCGCTCGCCGGCGAACTGAGCATGCGGGACGCCGCCACGGTCCTGCGCTACCTGCTGTGGCAGGGCGACACCGAACTGGCCGCCCAGGCCGTCGCCACCCTCATCCACGCGCACTCGGCCGCCGACGCCCAGATCGTCGCCGAGGTCGAGTTCGTGCGGCAGTGGTTCTACGGCGTGGCGCTCCCCGGCAAGGGCGCCCCCGTGACCGGCCTCGACCCGCGCCGCCGGCAGGCGCACGCCGGGGCCGGCGGACTGGCCGCCCGAGTGGCGGCGCTCATCGGCGGCGAGGCCACCGACGACTCCGCCGCGGCCGTCGCCCAGGCCCTCCAGGGCCACCAACTGGACCACCTCAACCTGGAGTTGGTCGCCATGTCCCTGCTCGCGGTCGCCCACGCCGACCGGCCCGCGATCGCCGCCGAGGCCTGCGAGGCGCTGCTGGAGCGGGCCGCGGAACGCCGGGCGACGACATGGCAGGCCCTGCTCGGCTCCATCCGGGCGGAGATCGCCCTGCTCCAGGGGGACGTGACCACCGCCTCGCAGGGGGCGCTCACCGCGCTCGGCACCCTGCGCGCCGAGAGCTGGGGGGTGCTCATCGGCCTCCCGCTGTCGACGGCGATCTCCGCGCACACCGCCATGGGCTCCTACGTCGAGGCCGAGGAACTGCTCAAGCACGACGTGCCCGAACCGATGTTCCGCACCGTGTTCGGCATCCAGTACCTGCGCGCCCGCGGGCACCACTTCCTCGCCACCGACCGGCCCTTCGCGGCGCTGGGCGACTTCGAGACCTGCGGGCGGCTGCTCCGGGAGGGCAATCCCAGCCTGCAGAAGGGCATCCCCTGGCGGTCCGACCTGGCACTGGCCAACCTGCGGATCGGAAAGGCCCGCACCGCCCGGGAGTGGGCCGAGGAACAACTGAGGCTGCCCGGGGGGCACAGTTCCAGGGCCCGCGCGATGGCGCTGCGCCTGCTGGCCGCCACCTGCAAGCCGCACCGCCGGGCCTCGCTGCTGCGCGAGTCGATCGACCTGCTCAAGGCGTGCGGCGACCGGTACGCGCTGGCCCAGGCGTACGCCGACCTGTCCGCGGCGCACTACGAACTCGGCGAGTACGCCCGGGCGCGGCTGGTGGCGCGGCAGGCGGCACGGGAGGCCGAGGCGTGCCGCATCGAGTCGCCGGTCGACGCGCACCTGCTGGAGGACCCGGTACGGGCCGACGGCACCGACTCCGACGCCGGCCCCGCCATCCTGAGCGACGCGGAGTGCCGGGTCGCCGGGCTGGCCGCGCTCGGGTACACCAACCGGGAGATCAGCGCCCGGCTGCACGTCACGATCAGCACGGTCGAGCAGCACCTCACCCGGGTCTACCGCAAGCTCAACGTGGCCAACCGTTCGGAGCTGCCGTCGAAGATGCTGGACCACCGCATACCGAAGCTGTCGGACCGCTGGGCCAGCACCCACTCGTCCGCGGGCTGAGCGGTCCCGGCGGCTCGCCGTCCGCAGCCCGGGACCACCGCACGGAGCGCGGCCCCACCGGAGGTGTCCTCCGGTGGGGCCGCGCTGCGTCGCGCGCACGCCTCAGCTGAAGCTGCCCAGTTCGTCGTCCAGGATGCCGAACAGCTCGTCGGCCGTGGCCGTCTCCAGGCCCGTGTCCCCGGCGGCCCCGGTGCCGTCGTCCCGCCACTCGCCGGTGCCGTCCCAGCGCGCGCTCAGGGTGCGCAGCCGGGCCGCCACCCGGGCCCGCTGCTCCTCGTCCAGCGCGGCGGAGTCCAGCGCCGTGCCCAACAGCGCCTCCATGCGCACCACTTCGGCCTCGATGTCGACCGGATCGCCGGAGGTGTCCCCGCCCAGTTCCTCGTAGAGGTGCCGGGCGAGGGCCTCGGAGGTCGGGTAGTCGAAGGTGAGCGTGGTGGACAGCCGCAGGCCGGTGTCGGCGCTGAGCCGGTTGCGCAGGTCCAGCGCGGCGAGCGAGTCCACGCCCAGGTCGCCCAGGGAGCGCTGGGGGTCGACGGCGCCGCCGGAGCCGTGTCCGAGGACGTCGGCGACATGCCCGCACACCGTCTCCACCAGCAGCTCCAGGGCGTCGGCGGCGCTCAGCCGGGCCAGCCGCAGCGGCAGCGACTCGGCGGCTGCCGGCGCCTCGGTGGCCGCCGCACGGGCGGTGCGGCGCACGGCCGCCGGGGCGAGGCCCCGCACCAGGGCGGGGGCGTCGGCGGTGACCTGGACGCGGACCGGCAGCAGCAGGGCGCGGTCGGCGCCGGGGGCGCCCGCCTCGGTCAGCGCGCGGTCGAACAGCTCCAGCGCGCGGTCGGCGGGCAGCGGCAGGATGCCGTCGCGGGCCAGCCGGCGCAGCTCGGTCTCACCGAGACCGGCCGCCATGCCCTCCCCGGTGTCCCACAGTCCCCAGCCCAGCGAGAGGGCCGGCAGCCCCTCGGCGCGGCGCCGGGCGGCGAGGGCGTCCAGGAAGGCGTTCCCGGCGGCGTAGTTGGCCTGCCCGGCCGCGCCCAGGGTGCCGGCGGCGGAGGAGAACAGGACGAACGCGGCGAGGCCGAGGTCGCGGGTCAGCTCGTGCAGGTGCCAGGCGGCGTCGGCCTTGGGCCGCATGACCGCCTCCAGCCGCTCGGACGTGAGGTCGCTGAGCAGCCCGTCGTCGAGGACGCCGGCGGCGTGCACCACGGCGGTCAGCGGGTGCTCGGCCGGCACGGACGCCAGCAGGGCGGCGAGCGCGTCCCGGTCGGTGGCGTCGCAGGCGGCCACGGTCACCTTCGCGCCGAGGGCGGCCAGGTCGTCCAGCGCGCCGGGTTCGGGCAGCCGCCCGCCCCGGCCGGTCAGCAGCAGGTGGCGTACGCCGTGCCGGGTGACCAGGTGCCGGGCCAGCAGCCGGCCGAGGCTGCCGGTGCCTCCGGTCACGAGGACGGTGCCGTCCGGGTCGAGCGCGGGCGCCGGGCCGGGCTCCGCGTCCGTGGCCTTGGCCAGTTCCGGCACGTACACCGTGCCCGCCCGCAGGGCGAGTTCGGGTGCCCCGGTGGCGACGGCGGCCGGGAGGACGGCGGCCGAGGCGGGGTCGTCGTCGGTGTCGACGAGCACGAACCGGCCGGGGTGCTCGACCGCCGCCGCGCGCACCATGCCCCAGAGCACGGCCTGCGCCGGGTCGGGCACGGAGTCGGCGTGGACGGCCGCGGCTGACCGGGTCACCATCACCAGCGGTGCGCCGTCGGGCGCGTCGACGAGGTCCCGCCGCAGCGCGGCGAGTGCCCGCACGGCGGTCCGCCGGGCCGGCGCGGACAGGTCGTCGCCGGGTTCGCCGTCCGTGGCCACGGTGAGGGTGCGGGGCTCGGGTGCCGGGTCGGCGGGGGCGAGCGGGAGTTCGGTCCAGCGGACCCGGTACAGGTCGCCGGTTGCCGGTGCGGCCGCGTTCAGCTGTTCGGCGGTGACCTGGCGGACGCGCAGCGCGGTCACCTCGGCTACGGGGGCGCCCGTGCCGTCGTACAGGCGCAGGGTCATGTGGTCGGTGCCGTGCGGGGTGAGGCGCAGCCGGACGGCCGTGGCGCCGGTGGCGTACAGGGTGACGCCCTCCCAGGAGAAGGGCAGGGTCATCACGGTCGGGTCCTGGCCTTCGAGCAGGTCGATGGCGTGCAGGGTGGAGTCGAGCAGGGCGGGGTGCAGTGCGAAGCCGTCGGCCGCCCCGGCGTCGGGCAGGGCGAGTTCGGCCCAGACCTCCTCGCCGAGCCGCCAGGCGCCGCGCAGGCAGCGGAAGGACGGGCCGTAGTGGTAGCCCTGGCCGGCGAGATGGTCGTAGGTGCCGGTGACGTCCACGGGTACGGCTCCGGCGGGCGGCCAGTCGGCGACCGGGGCCGGCTCGGGAGCGGTGTGCGGGGCGAGGACGCCGGTGGCGTGCCGGGTCCACTCGCCGTCCGCGCCCTCCGGGCGGGCGTGCACGGTCAGCTGCCGGCGCCCCTCGGCGTCGGGGGCCACGACGGCCACCTGGAGGTGGACGGCGCCCCGCTCGGGCAGGACCAGGGGCCGTTCCAGGGTGAGTTCGTCCACGCGCGGGCACTGTGTGCGGTCGCCGGCCTGGACGGCCAGTTCGACGAAGGCGCTGCCCGGGACGAGGACGACCCCGGCGACGGCGTGGTCCGCGAGCCACGGGTGGGTGGCGAGGGACAGCCGGCCGGTGAGGGCCACCCGGTCGTCGCCGGCGAGTTCGAGGGCGGCGCCCAGCAGCGGGTGCCCGGCCGGTGCCTGGCCCAGCCCGCCGGCGTCGGTGACCGCGCCGGGCTCGTCGTCCAGCCACAGCCGCCGCCGCTGGAAGGCGTAGGTCGGCAGATCGGTGCGGCGGGCGCCGGTGCCGGCGAAGACCCGCTGCCAGTCGACGGTCACACCGCGCGCGTGGGCGGTGCCGAGCAGCGTCGCGAAGGTCCGCTCCTCGTCGCGGTCGCGGCGCAGCGCGGGCACGAACGCCGACCGTTCGGCGTCGGCCGCGGCCTGCGCGCCCATGGCCGTCAGGACGGCGTCGGGGCCGAGTTCGAGGAAGGTGCGCACCCCGTCGGCCTCCAGCGTCCGGACGCCGTCGCCGAAGCGGACCGCCTCGCGGACGTGCCGGACCCAGTACTCGGGCGCGCACAGCTCGTCCTCGCTCGCGCGTGCGCCGGTCACGTTGGAGACGACAGGGATCGCGGGGGGCGCGTAGCGCAGCTCGCGGGCCGTCTTCTCGAACTCCGCCAGCATCGGGTCCATCAGCGGGGAGTGGAAGGCGTGGCTGACCCGCAGCCGCTTGGTGCGGCGGCCGGAGAACGCCTCGGCGACGGCGGCGACGGCGGCCTCGGTGCCGGACACGACGACGGCGCGGGGTCCGTTGACGGCGGCGACGGACACCTCGGGGCCGAGGTGTTCCCGCACCTCCTCCTCGGTGGCGTCGACGGCGAGCATCGCGCCGCCGGCGGGCAGCGCCTGCATCAGCCGGCCGCGCGCGGCGACCAGCCGGGCGGCGTCCGCCAGGTCCCAGACACCGGCGACGTGGGCGGCCGTCAGTTCGCCGATGGAGTGCCCGGCGAGCCAGTCGGGGCGTACGCCGCTGGACTCCAGCAGCCGGTACAGGGCGGTCTCGACGGCGAACAGGGCGCTCTGCGTGTAGAGGGTGTGGTCGAGCAGGCCGGCCTCCTCGGTGCCGGGCTCCGCCCACATCACGTCCCGCAGCGGGCGTTCGAGGTGTGCGTCGAGCGCCTGGCAGACCTCGTCGAGGGCCTGCCGGAAGGCCGGGTGGGCGGCGTGGAGGGCGCGGCCCATGCCGGGGCGCTGGGCGCCCTGGCCGGTGAAGAGGACGGCGGTCTTGCCGTCGGCGGGCCGGCCGCGGACCACGGTGTCGGAGGCGGTGCCGTCGGCCAGCGCGGCGAGTCCGGCGAGGAGTTCGTCCCGGTCGCGGGCGACGACGGCGGCCCGGTGGGTGAGGGCGGCGCGGCCGGTGGCCAGGGAGCGGGCGAGGTCGGGCAGGGGCCGGTCGGCGACCGTGCGCAGCCGTGCGGCCTGCGCGGCCAGTGCCTCGGGGGTGGCGCCGGAGATCACGAGGGGCAGCAGCGGGGCCGGTGCCGCGTCCGTGTCCGGTGCGGGCTCCTCCGCCGGGGCCTCCTCGATGATGGTGTGGACGTTGGTGCCGCTGATGCCGAAGGAGGACACACCTGCCCGGCGCGGCCGGTCGGTGCGGGGCCAGGGCTGTTCCTCCGTCAGCAGCCGCACCTGTCCGGCGTTCCAGTCGACCTTGGTCGACGGCCGGTCCACGTGCAGGGTCCTGGGCAGCACCCCGTTGCGCATCGCCAGGACCATCTTGATGACACCCGCGACACCGGCGGCGGCCTGCGTGTGCCCGATGTTCGACTTCACCGACCCCAGCCACAGCGGGGCGCCGGCGGAGCGCTCCTGGCCGTAGGCGGCCAGCAGCGCCTGCGCCTCGATCGGATCACCCAGCGTGGTACCCGTGCCGTGCGCCTCCACCACGTCCACGTCCGCCGCCGACAACCGGGCCGACGCCAGCGCCTGCCGGATCACCCGCTGCTGCGACGGACCGTTCGGCGCGGTCAGGCCGTTGGACGCCCCGTCCTGGTTCACGGCGGAACCCCGGACGACGGCCAGCACCGGATGCCCGTTGCGCCGCGCGTCCGACAGCCGCTCCAGGACGAGCATGCCCGCGCCCTCGGACAGGGCCGTGCCGTCGGCGGCGTCGGCGAAGGACTTGGCGTGACCGTCGGAGGCCAGGTTGCGCTGCCTGCTGAAGTCCACGAACGTGTCGACGGTCGACATCACGGAGACACCGCCGGCCAGGGCCAGGGTGCACTCGCCCTGCCGCAGCGCCTGCGCGGCCAGGTGCAGTGCCACCAGGGACGACGAGCAGGCCGTGTCGACGGTGAGCGTCGGGCCCTCCAGACCGAGGGCGTAGGCGACCCGGCCGGAGGCCACGCTGCCGAGGCTGCCGTTGCCGAGGTAGTCCCGGACGGACTCCGGGACGTGCCGCAGCCGGCTGCCGTAGTCGTGGTACATGACGCCCGCGAAGACACCGGTGCGCGAGCCGCGCACGGAGTGCGGGTCGATGCCGGCCCGCTCCAGCGCCTCCCAGGACGTCTCCAGCAGCAGCCGCTGCTGCGGGTCCATGGCGAGGGCCTCGCGCGGGCCGATGCCGAAGAAGTCGGGGTCGAAGTCGGCGGCGTCGTACAGGAATCCGCCCGAGCGGGTGGAGGAGTGGCCGGCCTTGCCCGGCTCCGGGTCGTACAGGCCGTCCAGGTCCCAGCCGCGGTCGGCGGGGAAGGCGCCGATGCCGTCACCGCCGTCCGCGAGCAGCCGCCACAGGTCCTCGGGGGTGCCGACGCCGCCGGGGTAGCGGCAGGCCATGGCGACGATGGCGACCGGCTCGTCGGCTTCCCGCGCGGTGGCCTCGACGGCGGCCTCGGCCTGGTCCCCGAGGAGTTCGCCGCGCAGGAAGCCCACGAGGGCGCCCGCGTCGGGGTAGTCGAAGACGAGGGTGGCGGGCAGGCGCAGGCCGGCCGCGTTGCCGAGGCGGTTGCGCAGCTCCACGGCGGTGAGCGAGTCGAAGCCCAGCTCGCGGAAGGAGCGGCGCGGGTCGAGCGTCATGTCGCCGCCGTGGCCGAGGACGGCGGCGACGTGGGTGCGGACCAGTTCGGTGAGGGCCGCGTCGCGTTCGGCGAAACCGAGGGCGGCCAGCCGGTCGGCGAGCGACCCGGTCTCCGCGCGGGAGGCCGCGGTACGGCGGGCGCGCACGGGCACCAGGCCGCGCAGCACGGCCGGCACGTCGCCGGCACGGCGCAGGACGGCCAGGTCCAGGCCGACCGGGAGCAGCAGCGGCTCGCCGGCGCCGAGGGCGGCGTCGAGCAGCCGCAGGCCCTCCTCGGTGGCAAGGGGCCGGACGCCCGCGCGGGCCATGCGGGCCACGTCGGCGTCGGTGAGGTGGGCGGTCAGTCCGGTGCGCTGCTCCCAGAAGCCCCAGGCCAGCGAGTGCGCGGGCAGGCCCTGGTGCCTGCGGTGGGCGGCGAGCGCGTCGAGGAAGGCGTTGGCGGCGGCGTAGCCGGACTGTCCGGCGCCGTCGACCGTGCCGGCGGCGGAGGAGAACAGCACGAACGCGGCGAGGCCGAGGTCGCGGGTCAGCTCGTGCAGGTGCCAGGCGGCGTCGGCCTTGGGGCGCAGTACGGCGTCCAGGCGTTCGGGCGTCTGGTCGCTCACCAGTCCGTCGTCGAGCACACCGGCGAGGTGGACGACGGCGGTCAGCGGGTGCTCGGCCGGTACGCCGGCGAGGAGCCGGGCCAGTTGGCCGCGGTCGGCGGCGTCGCAGCGGGCCACGACGACGTCCGCGTCCAGGTCGGCGAAGTCGTCGGCGGCGGTGCCGCTGCGCCCGGCCAGCACCAGGCGGCGCACACCGTGCGCGGCGACCAGGTGCCGGGCGACCAAGGCGCCGAGCACGCCGGTGCCGCCGGTGATCAGCACGGTGCCGTCCGGGTCGAGGGCGGGCGCCTGTCCCGCCGGCGTGGCGCGGGCGAGCCGGGGCACGTGCACGGTGCCGTTGCGCAGGGCGAGCTGGGGTTCCCCGGTGGCCGCCGCGACGGCCACGGCGGCGTCGGCGTCTGCGCCGTCCACGAGTACGAACCGCTCCGGGTGCTCGCCCTGCGCGGCCCGGACCAGGCCCCACACGGCGGCCCCCGCCAGATCGGTGACGTCCTCCTCCCCCACGGCGACGGCGCCCCGCGTGAGCACCAGCAGCCGTGCGGAGGCGGTGCGTTCGTCGGCCAGCCAGTCCTGTACGGCGGCCAGCACCCGCTCGGTCGCCCGGCGCGCGCCGGTGACCGGGTCGGGGTCGCCGGCCGGCAGCACCACCCAGGCGGGCACGGTGTCCAGCGCGGCCGGGCCGTGCTCGTCCAGGACGGCGAAGCCGGGCGCGGGCGCCTCGGGCACGGGCAGGGCCGGCCAGTCCAGGCGGTACAGGTCGTCCGGGCGGGCGGCCTGGGTGAGGGCGGCCGGGTCGACGGGCCGGGAGACGAGGGCCTCCACCTCGGCGACCGGGGCGCCCGTGGGGTCGGCGAGCTGGATGGCGAGCGTCTCACCGCCGTGCAGCCGGACCCGCAGGGCGGTGGCCCCGGCCGCGTACAGCGAGACCCCGGTCCAGGCGAAGGGCAGCCGGGCGGTGACCTGGCCGTCGGCGGGGGAACCGTCCGCGGCGAGGCCGTCGGCGTGCAGGGCGGCGTCGAACAGGGCCGGGTGCAGGGCGAAACCCTCGCGCTCGACCGGCAGTTCGACCTCGGCGAAGGTCTCGTCGCCGCGCCGCCAGACCGCGCGCAGCCCCTGGAAGGCGGGCCCGTAGTCGTAGCCGAGGCCGGTGAGGCGGTCGTAGGCGTCCTCGACCGGCACGGGGCGCGCGCCCCGGGGCGGCCAGGCCGTCAGGTCGAAGGACGGCGGGGCGGACCGAGGGGCGAGCAGGCCGGTGGCGTGCAGGGTCCAGGCCGTGTCGTCGGCGCCCTCGGGGCGGGAGTGGACGGTCAGCGCGCGGTGTCCGCCCTCGTCGGCGGCGGCCACGTGCAGCTGGAGCTGGACCGCGCCCCGCTCGGGCAGCGGCAGCGGTGCCTGGAGGGTCAGTTCGGCGAGGTGTCCGCAGCCGAGGTCGTGGCCCGCGCCGAGCGCCAGCTCGACCAGGGCGGTGCCGGGCAGCAGGGTGGTGCCGGACACGGCGTGGTCGGCCAGCCAGGGGGCGGTGGCGGTGGAGAGGCGGCCGGTGAACAGGGTGCCGCCCTCGGCGACCGGGACGGCGGCGCCCAGCAGCGGGTGGCCGGTGGTGTCGAGGCCGGCGGCGGTGACGTCACCGCCGGCGGCGGACCGGCCGAGCCAGTACCGGTCGCGCTGGAAGGCGTAGGTGGGCAGGTCGGCGGCGCGGACCGGCATGCCGTCGAACACGGCGGACCAGTCGACCGGGACGCCCGCGACGAAGGCCTCGCCCAGCGCGGTCAGCACGCGTTCCGGGCCGCCGTCGTCGCGGCGCAGCGAGCCGAGGCCGGTGACGTCGGCGCCGGCGGCGTCGGCGGTCTCCTCGATGCTGTGCAGCAGCACGGGGTGCGGGCTGCACTCCACGAACACCCCGTACCCGGCGTCGAGCAGGGTGCGGGTGGTGGGCTCGAACAGCACGCTCTGGCGCAGGTTGGTGTACCAGTAGCCGGCGTCGAGGCGCGTGGTGTCGAGCCGGGCGCCGGTGACGGTGGAGTAGAACGGCACCTCGGCGGGCCGGGCCTGGACGCCCGCCAGGTCGGCGAGGAGCCGCTCCCTGATCGACTCGACGTGCGCGGAGTGCGAGGCGTAGTCCACGGGGAGCCGCTTGGCCCGGTCGCCGCCGGCCACGATCGTCTCCCGGAGTTCGTCGAGGGCGTCGGCGTCGCCGGACAGCACCACGGAGGAGGCGCCGTTGACGGCGGCCACCGAGACCCGGCCGTCGTAGCGGGCGATGAGGTCGCGCACCCGGGCCTCGGGCAGCGCCACCGACATCATGCCGCCGCGGCCGGAGAGTTCGCGGGCGATGGCCTGGCTGCGCAGGGCGACGACGCGGGCGCCGTCGGCGAGGGAGAGCGCGCCGGCCACGCAGGCGGCGGCGATCTCGCCCTGGGAGTGGCCGATGACGGCGGCGGGCCGCACGCCGTGGGCGCGCCACACCTCGGCGAGCGACACCATGATCGCCCACAGCACGGGCTGGACGACGTCCACCCGCTCCAGCGGCTGCCGCGCCCGCACGGTCTCGATGAGGTCCCAGTCGGTGACGGGTGCGAGGGCGGCGGCGCAGTCGGTCATGCGCGCGGCGAACTCGGGCGAGGTGTCGAGCAGGTCGGCGGCCATCCCGGCCCACTGGGAGCCCTGTCCGGGGAAGACGAAGGCGATCCGGGACTCGGCCGCGGGCCTGCCGCGTACCACGTTGGGCGCGGTGCCGCCTTCGGCGAGGGCGGTCAGGCCCGCGGTGAGGGCGGGCAGGCCGGCGCCGGTGACGACGGCCCGTTCGGTGAGCGCGGCGCGTCCGGTGGCGAGGGTGTGGGCGACGTCGGGGACGGGGTCGGCGCCGGTGGTGAGGTGGTCCAGGAGGCCGCGGGCCTGGGCGGCGAGGCCCTGTTCGCCGTGGCCGGACAGCACCAGCGGCAGCGGTCCGGTCCAGGAGGGGTCCTCCGCGCGGGCCTCGGGCTCCGGGGCGGCCTCGATGATGACGTGGGCGTTGGTGCCGCTGATGCCGAAGGAGGAGACGGCGGCGCGGCGGGGCTCGCCGTCGGCGGGCCAGTCGCGGGCGTCCCTCAGCAGTTCGACGGCGCCCTCCGCCCAGTCGACCTGGGAGGTCGGCTGTTCGGCGTGCAGGGTCCTGGGCAGCCGGCCGTGCCGCATGGCCATCACCATCTTGATGACGCCGGCGACACCGGCGGCGGCCTGGGTGTGCCCGATGTTGGACTTGACCGAGCCGAGCCACAGCGGTTCGGCGCGGCCCTGGCCGTAGGTAGCGAGCAGGGCCTGGGCCTCGATCGGGTCGCCGAGCGGGGTGCCGGTGCCGTGGGCCTCGACGGCGTGCACCTGGCGGGGTTCCAGGCGGGCGTCGGCGAGGGCGGCGCGGATGACCCGCTGCTGGGAGGGGCCGTTGGGGGCGGTCAGGCCGTTGGAGGCGCCGTCCTGGTTGACGGCCGAGCCGCGCACCACGGCCAGGACGCGGTGGCCGTGGCGCCGGGCGTCGCCGAGCCGTTCCAGCAGGAGCAGGCCGGCGCCCTCACCCCAGCCGGTGCCGTCCGCGCCCTCCGCGAAGGACTTGCAGCGGCCGTCCAGCGCGAGCCCGCGCTGGCGGGAGAAGTCGATGAAGGTGTCCGGGGTGGACATGACCGTGACGCCGCCCGCGAGGGCGAGGTCGCACTCGCCGGTGCGCAGTGCCTGCACCGCGAGGTGCAGGGCGACGAGCGAGGAGGAGCAGGCGGTGTCGACGGTGACGGCGGGGCCTTCCAGGCCGAGGGTGTAGGAGACGCGGCCGGAGGCGACGCTGCCCAGGTTGCCGTTGCCGAGGTAGCCCTCGACGCCCTCCGGTACCTCGGTGAGCCAGCTGCCGTAGTCGTGGTACATGACGCCGGCGTAGATGCCGGTGCGGCTGCCCTTGAGGGTGTGCGGGTCGATGCCGGCGCGTTCGAAGGCCTCCCAGGACGTCTCCAGCAGCAGCCGCTGCTGCGGGTCCATGGCGATGGCCTCGCGGGGGCTGATGCCGAAGAAGCCGGGGTCGAACCGCGGCGCGTCGTACAGGAACCCGCCCTCGCGCACATGTGTCTTGCCGGGGGCGTCGGGGTCGGGGTCGTAGATGCCCTCGACGTCCCAGCCGCGGTCCGCGGGGAAGTCGCCGACGGCGTCCGTGCCGGTGTCGACCAGTTCCCACAGCTGTTCGGGGGTGGTGACGCCGCCGGGGTAGCGGCAGCTCATGGCGACGATCGCGACGGGCTCCTGCGCCGCATCGGTGAGCTGGGCGTTCTGCTGGCGCAGCCGCTCGTTCTCGAGCAATGACTCGCGCAGCGCCTCGACGATCTGCTCGACGGATGTGTCCACGGTCGGTGTCGCTCCCTGCTGGTTCGGCGGCGCTGGTGACGCGGTGGAGGTGCGCCGGTACGGGTGGCCCGGTGCCGGACGCGGCGCGTCGTCCGGCACCGGGGCGGTGTCACTGGGTGGCGCTGCGGTCGAGCGCGGCGCGCACCAGGTCGGCGACGGCCATGGACTTGATGTCCAGGGCACGGTCGGCTGGGGCGGGGGCCGGGGCCCGCTCGGACAGCTTCAGCAGGCTGTCGAGCAGGCCGGCTTCCCGGATGCGGGCGACGGGGATGCGGGAGATCAGGGCGCGCAGTTCGTCGTCGCCGTGCGCGGGGGCCGGGGGCTCGGCGTCCGGCGCGGTGTCCGGGAGGAGCCGTTCCAGGAGGTGGCCGGCGAGGGCCGCCGGGGTGGCGTAGTCGAAGATCAGCGTGGAGGGCAGGCGCAGTCCGCAGACCGCGTTCAGCCGGTTGCGCAGTTCGACGGCGGCGAGCGAGTCGAAGCCGAGTTCGGTGAAGGCGCGGCGCGGTTCGACGGCGGACGGTCCGGCGTGGCCGAGGACGGCGGCGACCTCGGTGCGGACCGCCTCCAGGACGGTGTGCTCGTGGTCGGCGGCGGGGAGTCCGGCCAGCCGCTCGCCCAGGGTGCGGGCCGGGTCGTCGCCGTCCGTGCGGGCGGTGACGCCGGCCAGGGTCCGCAGCACGGCCGGGACGTCGTCGCCGCGCCGGCGCAGGGCCGCGGTGTCCAGCCGTACCGGTACCAGGGCGGGGCTGCCGGTGGCCACGGCGGTGTCGAACAGCTCCAGTCCCTCGTCCGGGTCGAGCGCGCCGATGCCGGAGCGTTCGATGCGCTGGACGCCGGCCTGGTCGAGGGTGGCGCCCATGCCGCCGCCGGACCACAGTCCCCAGGCGAGGGAGGTGGCGGGCAGGCCGAGTGCGGCGCGGTGGGCGGCCAGCGCGTCGAGGAAGGCATTGGCGGCGGCGTAGTTGCCCTGGCCGGAGGCGTCGAGGGTGCCGGCGGCCGAGGAGAACAGCACGAAGCGGGACAGTTCCCGGTCCCGGGTGAGGTCGTGCAGGTGCCAGGCGGCGTCCGCCTTGGGCCGCAGCACGGTGTCCAGCCGCTTCGGGGTCAGGGAGGCCACCAGGCCGTCGTCCAGGACGCCGGCGGTGTGGACGACGCTGTCCACGGGGTGCGCGGTGAGCAGGGCGGCGAGGGCGGCGCGGTCGGACACGTCGCAGGCGACGATCTCCGCCTCGGCGCCCAGTTCCGCCAGGTCCGCGCGCAGGCCGGCGGCGCCGGGCGCGCCGGGCCCGCGGCGGCTGGTGAGCACCAGGCGGGTGACGCCGTGCCGGGCGGCCAGGTGCCGGGCGACGAGGGCGCCGAGTCCGCCGGTGCCGCCGGTGACGAGGACGGTGCCCCACGGGCGGTCCGGTGCCGGGGAGTCGTCGGCGCGCACCAGGCGCGGGGCGTGTGCGCGGCCGTCGCGCCAGCGGACCTCCGGCTCCCCGGAGTCGAGGAGGGCGGCGAGCGCGGCCCGGTCCGGTACGGGGCCGTCGGGGCCGGTCCGTGCGACGAGCAGGATGCGGCCGGGGTCCTCGGCCTGCGCGGCGCGCACCAGACCGTGCACGGCGGCGTCGGCGAGGCCGCCACCGGTGAGGACCACCAGCACGGACCCGGTGTACCGGTCGTCGGCCGTCCAGGCCCGCAGGGTGGTGAGGGTGCGGTCGAGCACGGCCCGCACGGCGCCCGGCAGCCGTTCGCCGTCGGCGGGCGGCGCGCCGACCGGCAGGATCACCACGTCGGGCACGGGGGCGCCGAGTGCTTCCAGGCCGGCGTGCACGGGGACGCCGAGGCCGAGGTCGTCGTCGCCGAGGACCGCCCAGGTGCGGCGGCCGGGGCGTCCGGCGGTCTCGGGCAGCGGTTCGTCGGTGACGGCGTAGAGGTGGCGCTGCCGCTGGGTGAGCCGGTCGGCGGTGACCGGCCGGGTGACGTAGGACTCGACGGTGGCGAGGGGCCGGCCCTCGCCGTCCGCGAGGTCGATGCGGGTGCCGTCGGGGCCGGGGGTGACCCGGACGCGGGCGGTGAGCCCGCCCTGGCCGTGCGCGGCGACGCCGGTCCAGGCGAAGGGCAGGGCGATGCCGTCGGACGTCTCGCCCGGTTCGCCGTCGGCGAGGGAGGTGACGTGCAGGGCGGAGTCCAGCAGGGCCGGGTGCAGGGTGTGCCGGGCGGCGTCCTGCCGTGCGGAGTCGGGGAGTTCGAGTTCGGCGAGGAGTGAGTCGCCGTGCCGCCAGGCGGCCTTGACGCCGCGGAAGACGGGCCCGTAGTCGTATCCCTCGGCGTGCAGGCGCGGGTAGAGGCCGGTGACGTCGAGCGGGGTGGCGCCGGGCGGCGGCCAGGCGCCGGGCGGGGGCGGGGGCGCGGTGGCGGAGCCGGTGAGGGTGCCGGTGGCGTGCCGGGTCCAGCCCTCGTCCGCCGGGGCGTTCTCGGGGCGTGAGTGGATCTCGACGGTGCCGTCGGGTCCGGTGGCGACCTGGAGGTGGACGGCGGTGTCCGCGGCCAGCACCAGCGGGGCCTGGAGGGTCAGCTCCTCCACGACGGGGCGTCCGGTGAGGCGGCCGGCGTGCAGGGCGAGGTCGACCAGCGCGGCGCCGGGCACCAGGACCGTGCCCAGCACGGCGTGTTCGGCGAGGACGGGGTGGGTGGCGGCGGAGATCCGGCCGGTGAGCAGGACCCCGGCGTCCCCGGGCAGGTCCAGGCGGGCGCTGACCAGCGGGTGGCCGGCGTCGGCGAGCCCGTGTCCGGCGGCGTCGCCGGCCGCGACGGCGGGCGTGGGCAGCCAGTACCGGCGGTGCTCGAAGGCGTAGGTGGGCAGGTCGACCCGGCGGCCCTCGTACGAGGCGTAGAGCGCCGCCCAGTCGACGTCGAAGCCGCGGGTGTGCACGGTGGCCAGGGCGGTCAGCAGGCCGGGCAGCGGGTCGGTGTCCTTGCGGCCGGCCGGGACGAACGCGGTGTCCGCGCCGTCCGGCAGGCAGTCGGGGCCGAGGGCGGTGAGCACGGGTGCGGCGCCGAGTTCGAGGAAGGTGCCGGCGCCCTTCGCGGCCAGCGTGGTGACGGCGTCGGCGAAGCGCACGGTCTGCCGCACGTGCCGTACCCAGTAGTCGGCGGAGCCGAGTTCGGCGGCGGTGGCCGGGGCGCCGGTGAGGGTGGAGACGATCGGCACGGTCGGTTCGCCGGCCTCGATGCCGGTCATGACCTCCCGGAACGCGGCCAGCATGGGCTCCATGCGGGGCGAGTGGAAGGCGTGCGAGACGCGCAGCCGGCGGGCCGTCGGGAAGTGCGCGGCGACCTCGGCGACGGCGTCCTCGTCGCCGGAGACGACCACGGCGCGCGGGCCGTTGACGGCGGCGATCCCGCACCGTCCGTCCAGCAGCGCGGCCACCTCCTCCTCAGTGGCCTGTACGGCGGTCATCGCGCCGCCCTCGGGCAGCGCCTGCATGAGCCGGCCGCGGGCGGCGACCGCGGTGACGGCGTCCGGCAGCGACCACACGCCCGCGACGTGCGCGGCGGCGAACTCGCCGACGGAGTGGCCGGCCAGCCAGTCGGGGCGCAGCCCGAAGGACTCCAGCAGCCGGTAGAGCGCGACCTGGGTGGTGAACAGCGCGGCCTGGGTGTAGGCGGTCTGTTCCAGGGTCTTCGGGTCGTCGCCGAACACGACCTCGGCCAGGGGCCGTTCGAGGTGCTTGTCGAAGAGGGCGGCGGCGCGGTCGAAGTGCTCGGCGTAGACCGGGAAGGCGTCGTACCAGTCGCGGCCCATGCCGGGGCGCTGGGCGCCCTGGCCGGAGAACAGGTAGGCCAGGGTGCCGTCGGTGGCGGAGCCGGTGACGAGCAGCCCGGGAGCCTCGGTGCCGTGGGCCAGGGAGTCCAGCGCGGCGGCGGCCTCGTCGTCGCCGCCGGCGAGGAGCACGGCGCGGTGCGGGTGGGTGCCGCGGGTGGTGGCCAAGGCCAGGCCGAGGTCGGCCGCGGTGGCGCCGGCCAGCTCGCGCAGGCGCCGGGCCTGGCCGCGCAGGGCTTCGGGCGAGCGGGCGGAGACGGGCAGGGCGAGCAGCGGCGGGGCGGTGGCGGGGTCCGGCTCGGCGGGTTCGGGCTCGGGGAACTCCTCCAGGATCACGTGGGCGTTGGTGCCGCTGATGCCGAAGGAGGACACACCGGCGCGGCGCGGCCGGCCGAGGGCGGGCCACGGGCGCCGCTCGGTGAGCAGCCGCACCGCGCCGGCGTCCCAGTCGACCTGGGGGGACGGCGCGTCGACGTGCAGGGTCCGCGGCAGGACCCCGTTGCGCATCGCCATGACCATCTTGATGACACCGGCGACACCGGCGGCGGCCTGGGTGTGCCCCATGTTGGACTTGACCGAGCCGAGCCACAGCGGTTCGGCGCGGTCCTGGCCGTAGGTGGCCAGCAGCGCCTGGGCCTCGATCGGGTCGCCGAGGGTGGTGCCGGTGCCGTGCGCCTCGACGGCGTCGACGTCGGCGGGGCCGAGCCCGGCGGCGGCCAGCGCGGCGCGGATGACGCGCTGCTGGGAGGGGCCGTTGGGCGCGGTCAGGCCGTTGGAGGCGCCGTCGGAGTTGACGGCGGAGCCGCGGACCACCGCGAGCACGCGGTGGCCGTTGCGGCGCGCGTCGGAGAGGCGTTCCACGACGAGGACGCCGGCGCCCTCGCCCCAGCCGGTGCCGTCGGCCGCGGCGGCGAAGGACTTGCAGCGGCCGTCGGCGGCCAGTCCGCGCTGCCGGGCGAAGTCGATGAAGGTGTCCGGGGTCGACATGACGGTCACGCCGCCGACCAGGGCGAGGTCACACTCGCCCTGCCGCAGCGCCTGCGCCGCCAGGTGCAGGGTGACCAGGGAGGAGGAGCAGGCGGTGTCGACGGTGACGGCCGGTCCTTCCAGGCCGAGGGCGTAGGCGACCCGGCCGGAGACGACGCTGCCGAGGCTGCCGTTGCCGAGGTAGGCGGCGAGGTCCTCGGGCACCTCGGCGAGCCAGGTGCCGTAGTCGTGGTACATGACGCCCGCGAACACGCCGGTGCGCGAGCCCCGCAGCCGCTGCGGGTCGATGGCGGAGCGCTCCAGCGCCTCCCAGGACGCCTCCAGCAGCAGCCGCTGCTGCGGGTCCATGGCGGTGGCCTCGCGGGGGCTGATGCCGAAGAAGCCGGGGTCGAACTCGGCTGCGTCGTACAGGAAGGCGCCCTCGCGGGTGTAGGTGCGGCCGGGGGTGCCCGGCTCGGGGTCGTACAGCGCCTCGGTGTTCCAGCCGCGGTCGGCCGGGAAGCCGCCGACCGCGTCGACGCCGTCGGCGACGAGCCGCCACAGGTCCTCCGGGGAGCGGACCCCGCCGGGGTAGCGGCAGCTCATGCCGACGATGGCGATCGGGTCGTCGTCCGGTGCGGTGCGGGTGGCGACGGCGGGGGTGTCCTGCGGGCCGGTGCCGAAGAGGGTGTCGCGGACGTGCTCGGCGAGGGCGCGGGAGGTGGGGTGGTCGAAGACGAGGGTGGCGGGCAGCCGCAGCCCGGTGGCGGTGCCCAGCCGGTTGCGCAGCTCCACGGCCGCCAGGGAGTCGAAGCCGAGGTCGGTGAAGGCCCGGCCGGGGTCGATGGCGGACGGCCCGTCGTGCCGGAGGACGGCCGCGACCTCGGTGCGCACCAGGTCGAGCAGGGCGCGGTCGCGGTCGGCGGCGGGCAGCGCCGCGAGCTGTCCGTCCGTGGCGGTGGCGGGTGCGGCGCCGGCGGCGGCACGGCGGGTGACCGGGCGGACCAGGCCGGTCAGCAGCGGCGGTACGCCGTCGGGGCGGCGGCGCACGGCGGCGGCGTCGATCTCGACGGGGACGAGGTGGGGCGCGCGGGAGCGGACGGCGGCGTCGAACAGCTCCAGGGAGCGTGCGGCGGACAGGCCCGGGACGCCGTAGGCCGCGATGCGCTCGCGGGCGGCCTCGTCCAGTGCGGCGCCCATGCCGCTGTCGGTGTCCCACAGGCCCCAGGCGAGCGCGGTGGCGGGCAGGCCGAGGGCGGCGCGGTACGCGGCGAGGGCGTCGAGGTAGGCGTTGGCGGCGGCGTAGTTGCCCTGGCCGGGGCCGTCGAGGACGGCGGCGAGGGAGGAGAACAGCACGAAGTGGGCGAGGTCGCGGTCCCGGGTCAGCTCGTGCAGGTGCCAGGCGCCCAGCGCCTTGGCGTGGAAGACCTCGTCCACCATCGCGTCGGTGAGGGTGTCCACGACGCCGTCGCGCACGGTGCCCGCCGCGTGCACGACGGAGTCGACGGGGTGCTCGGCCAGCAGCCGGCGCAACGCCTCGCGGTCGCCCACGTCGCAGGCGGCGACGGTCACCTCGGCGCCGAGCGCGGTGAGTTCGGCGTGCAGGGCGGGGGCCGTGCCGCGGCGGCCGGCGAGCACCAGGCGGCGCACGCCGTGGGCGCGGACCAGGTGCAGGGCGAGCAGCGCGCCGAGGCCGCCGGTGCCGCCGGTGACGAGGACGGTGCCCCAGTCGGGGGCGGTGTGGTCTCCGGCGGGCTGGGCGGTCAGCCGGGGCACGCTGAAGGTGCCGTCGGCGAGGGACAGTTCGGGTTCGCCGGTGGCGAGGACCTGGCGCAGGTCGGCGTCGCCGGGCAGCTGCTCGTGCTCGACGAGGACGTAGCGGCCGGGGTTCTCCGCCTGGGCGGACCGGACCAGGCCGCGGACGGCGGCGTGGGCGGGGCTGCCGGGCGGGGTGACGACGACGAGCCGGGTGCCGGCCAGGCGCTCGTCCTCCTGCCAGGTGCGCAGCAGCCGCAGGACGTGGTGGACGTGGGCGCGCGCCGTGGTGGCGTCGGCGTCCGCCGGGCCGGGCACGCGGTGGACGACGGCGTCCGGGGCGGGGCCGTCGAACAGGGCGTCCACGGAGTCCGTGAGGACGGCGGTGCGCAGGGGTGGCGCGGTGGTCGCCGGGCGGGGGTACGGCGACCACCGCACCGCGTACAGGACGTCGCCCGCCGGTACGGGACGGGAGGTCAGGGCCTCGATGTCGGCGACCGGGGCGCCGGTGGCGTCGGCGAGGCGCAGGGCGATGGTGTCGCCGCCGGCGCGGGTGATCCTGACCCGGAGGGCTCGGGCGCCGGTGGCGTGCAGGGTGACGCCGCTCCAGGCGAACGGCACCAGGACCTCGGGGCGCGGCGGGGCATCGAGGTCGGCGGCGTGCAGGGCCGCGTCCAGCAGGGCCGGGTGCAGGCCGAACTGCGCGGCGTCGGCGGCGGCTTCGTCGGGCAGGAAGACCTCGGCGTAGACGTCGTCGCCGTGCCGCCAGGCGGCGCGCAGGCCCTGGAAGGCGGGGCCGTACCCGTAGCCCTGGTCGGCGAGGTCCGCGTAGACGCGGGCGGTGTCGAGCGGCCGGGCGCCTGACGGGGGCCACTCGGTCGGGCCGGCCGAGGCGGCGGGGGCGGCGGGGGTGAGGACGCCGGCGGCGTGCTGGGTCCAGGGGGCGGCCTCGTCGGCGCGGGTGTGGACCGTGACGGGGCGGCGGCCGGCCTCGTCGGGTTCGCCGACGGCGACCTGGACGGCGACGTCCTCGTCGGCGCGCAGCACGAGCGGGGCGCCGAGGGTCAGTTCCTCCAGGGTGTGCGCGCCGGCGTGTTCGCCGGCGCGCAGGGCGAGTTCGACGAAGGCGGTGCCCGGGAACAGCACCCGTCCGGCGATGACGTGGTCGGCGAGCCAGGGCTGGGTGCGGGTGGACAGCCGCCCGGTCAGTACGACGCCCTCGGCGCCGACGGCCACCACGGCGGCCAGCAGCGGGTGGCCGGCGGGGAGCTGGCCGAGGCCCGCGGCGTCGGTGGCGGCGCGCTGCTCCAGCCAGAAGCGGCGCCGCTGGAACGGGTAGGGCGGCAGGTCGGTCCGGCGCCCGCCGAGGCCGGTGAAGTGCCGCCGCCAGTCGACGGGGACGCCGCGGGCGTGGGCGGCGGCGAGCGCGCCGACGGCCTCGCGGGCCTCGGGCCGCTCGCGCCGCAGCACCGGCAGGAAGGCGGCGCCGGGTACGTCGGTGCAGTCGGGGCCCATCGCGGTCAGCACGGCGTCGGGGCCGACCTCCAGGAAGGTGCGGACCCCGGCGTCGGCGAGGGCGCGGACGGCGTCGTGGAAGCGGACCCGGGCGCGTACGTGCTCCACCCAGTACTCGGGGTCGCACAGCTCGGTGGTGACGGGCCCGCCGGTGACGGTGGAGACCACCGGCAGTCGCGGCTCGGCGAAGTCGAGGACGTTCACCACGCGCCGGAACGCGTCCAGCATCGGTTCCATCAGCGGCGAGTGGAAGGCGTGGCTGACCCGCAGCCGCTTGGTGTCGTGGCCGCGCGCGGCGAGTTCGGCGGCGATGCGCTCGACGTCGTCCGCGTCGCCGGAGACCACGACGGAGGCGGGCCCGTTGACGGCGGCGATGCCGGTGCGCGGGGTGAGCAGCGGCGCGACCTCGTCCTCGGCGCCGCGTACGGCGACCATGGCGCCGCCCTCGGGCAGCGCCTGCATGAGCCGGCCACGCGCGGCGACCAGGATCGTCGCGTCCTGGAGGGTGAGCACGCCGGCCGCGTGCGCGGCGGCGATCTCGCCGACGGAGTGCCCGGCGAGCTGGTCCGGGACGAGGCCCCAGCTCTCCAGGAGCCGGTGGAGGGCGACCTCCACGGCGAACAGGGCGGGCTGCGCGTACTCGGTACGGTGCAGCAGCTCGGCCTCCGGGGCGCCGGGCGCGGCGAACAGGACGTCCGCCAGCGGCCGGTCGAGCTGGAGGTCGAAGTGGGCGCAGACCTCGTCCAGGGCGTCGGCGAACACCGGGTGGGCGGCGGCCAGTTCGCGGCCCATGCCGATCCGCTGGCTGCCCTGCCCGGTGAACAGGAAGGCCAGCTCGCCGTCGACGCGCGCGGTGAGCGGGGTGGCTCCCGAGGCCAGGTCCTGCAGTGCGGCGCGCAGTTCGTCGCGGTCGGCGGCGACGAGCACGGCCCGGTCGTCGAGGGCGGCCCGGGTGGTGGCCAGCGAGTGGGCGAGGTCGAGGGGGTCGGCCTCGTCCACGAGAGGCAGCAGCTCGGCGGCACGGGCCCGCAGGGCGGCCTCGCCGCGGGCGGACAGGGCGAAGGGCAGGGGGGCGCCGGCGGGCACGGACCCGGCGTTCCGCGCCCCGGACCCCGGCCCCTGCGGCGGACCGGCGTCCGCGGGGTCCGGCTCCTCCAGGATGACGTGGGCGTTGGTTCCGCTGACGCCGAACGAGGACACGCCCGCGCGCCGGGCCCGGCCGGTCTGCGGCCAGGCGCGCTCCTCGGTGACGAGTTCGACGGCGCCGGAGGCCCAGTTGACGTTCGGGGTGGGGGCGTCGACGTGCAGGGTCGCCGGTACCCGGCCGTGCCGCATGGCGAGGATCGTCTTGATCATGCCGGCGACGCCGGCGGCGGCCTGGGTGTGGCCGAGGTTGGACTTGACCGAGCCGAGCAGCAGCGGGGCGTCGGCGGGCCGGCCCCGGCCGTAGGTGGCCAGCAGCGCGGTCGCCTCGATGGGGTCGCCGAGCCGGGTGCCGGTGCCGTGCGCCTCGACCACGTCGACGTCGGCGGCGGTGAGGCCGGCGTCGGCGAGTGCCCGGCGGATGAGCCGCTGCTGGGAGGTGCCGTTGGGCGCGGTGAGGCCGTTGGAGGCGCCGTCCTGGTTGACGGCCGAGCCGCGCACGAGGGCGAGGACGCGGTGCCCGTTGCGGCGCGCGTCGCTCAGCCGCTCCAGGACGAGCACACCGACGCCCTCGGCGAATCCGGTGCCGTCCGCCGCGGCGGCGAACGCCTTGCAGCGGCCGTCGGGCGCGAGGCCCCGCTGCCGGCTGAAGGCGGTGAACACACCGGGGCCGCCCATGACGGCGACACCGCCCGCGAGCGCCAGCGAGGACTCGCCCTGCCGCAGCGAGCGGCACGCCAGGTGGACGGCGACCAGGGAGGCGGAGCACGCGGTGTCGACGGTGACGGCCGGTCCCTCGGCGCCCAGCACGTAGGCGACGCGGCCGGAGATGACACTGCTCGCGTTCCCGGCGAGCAGGTAGGCGTCGAGTCCGTCCGGGGCGTCGTGCAGACGCGGCCCGTACTCCTGCACCTCGGCGCCGAAGAACATGCCGGCCGGCGTGCCGCGCAGCCCCGTGGGGTCGATGCCGGCGTCCTCCAGGGCCTGCCAGGAGGTCTCCAGGACGAGCCGCTGCTGGGGGTCCATGCCGAGCGCCTCGCGCGGGCTGATGCCGAAGAAGTCGGCGTCGAACTCGGTGGCGGTGTCGAGGAATCCGCCGCTGCGGACGTAGGCGCTGCCGGGCACCTCGGGGTCCTCGTCGAAGAGGGCGTCCAGGTCCCAGCCGCGGTCCTGCGGGAAGCCGGACAGCACCTCGCCGCCCTCGGTGAGCAGCCGCCACAGGTCGGCGGGCGAGGAGATGCCGCCGGGGAAGCGGCAGCCGATGCCGACGACCGCGACGGGTTCGTCGGCGCTGCCGTCGGCGGCCGGCTCGTCGGGGACGTCGGCCCGGCCGTGGACCTCGGCGAGCAGACGGGCCGCGAGGTCGTGCACGGTCGGGCAGTCGTAGGCGACACCGACCGGCAGGTCGAGCCCGGTGCGCTCGGTCAGCCGCCGGTGCAGGTCGACGGCGGCGAGGGAGTCGAGTCCCTGCGCGGCGAACGGGGCGGCCGGGTCGAGGCCGTCCACCGTGCCCGGCCGGGCCGCTTCGATCGCCTCGGTCACGGCGGTGCGCACCAGTTCGGTCACCAGCCTGCGGTGCTGGGACGGTACGGCCGTGGCGAGCCGCCGTGCCAGAGCTGAGTCGGTTCCGGGCCCGTTCATCCACGCATCTCCGCTTTCGGCCGACACCGGTTTTCCTCTCCTTTTTCCACACCGTAGTGACGGCCCCAGAAAGGCCACACCCTTAAGCACCCCTAGGGGCCGGCACCTCGACCGGCGATCTGTCCCCGGGGTGGTGCCGGTCGAACGAACGGCGCACATAGGACAGCGAGTCGAGCAGGTCCGCGGAGGTGATGGCCCGGGCCGGGCGTACGTCGGCGACACCGTTCAGCGGCATCCTGCCGATGTCGGCCCAGCACAGCCGGCCGTCCGCGGCGATGTAACTCCGGCTGAATCCGGCGTTGTCCGGATGCAGACAGTAGGGAACGTCGAGATATCCCCTGGCGAATGCCGTGAGCAGCGCGGCGCCGAGGTCGTCGTCCAGCTCCAGTACGGCGTTCACCAGCGCCGACGCCTCGGCGTAGGTCTGGGTGGCGGTGCCGTCGAGCGGGGCGCGGGGGGTGCGCGCGGCGACGGTCGCGGCGTATTCGAGGGCGGCGACGTTCTCCTCGACCGACGGAATGCGGCGGGATTCCGCGACGGTTTTCACGATGAGCCGTTCGGAGCCGCTGGCGACGGCGAGTTCGGCGGCTTTCCCGAGCAGCCGGTAGGCGCCTTGCTCGGTTTCCGGGAACAGCCCCATGTAGGCGTAGACGACGACGTGCCATTCGGTGTCCGGCAGCAGTCGCGCGCACAGGCTGCGCAACGCGGCCACGGCTTCGGCGTCCTGGGCCGGGTCGGTCTGCTGGGCGTAACTCACGGAAATGCTGCGGATGCCGTGCCGGCGGAAGAACAGTGCCTCCAGCACGCTGACCGCGACGAGCAGGGCGGGCGGGCAGAGCTGGCCGAGGACGCAGCCGCCGAAGGTCTCCAGGTGCGGTTCGCCGCCCGACTCACGCTGGGCGGCGAGCAGTTCGCAGGAGACGGCCCAGTGGGCGACGGACTCGCGCAGCGGGACCCGGCCGTAGGGCAGGCAGTAGGAGACCGGTCCGCCCTCGGAGGCGTCGAGTCCGACGGCCGTCAGCGCCCGGAAGATGTCCTGCGGCGCGGCCGACCCGTGCCGGACCTGGACCGGGAAGTCGGGTCCGTGGATCCCGTCGAGGACGTTCAGGGTCGTGGTCGTCTCGTGGCTCACGATCGGGTAGCCGTTGAGGGCGACGCCCTCCAGGACGGCCAGTCCGGCCGACTCCAGGTCGCCGACCCGGGTGTAGCTGTCCAGGGTGATCGTGCCGACGGTGGTCGCCGCGGCGCTCCGGGTGGCGAGCAGCCCGGCCCGCATCCGTGCCGGGCTGCTCATCCCCATCCGGGGCTGGACCACCAGGTGGCCGGCGTCGTGAGCCCGGCGCACGAACGCGCCGAACCCGACGCCGGTCACACCAGGGCCCGCTGCGGCAGCGTGTCGAGCATCCGCCGGAAGGCGGCGACGCCCTCGGCGCTGTCGTCGAACACCGCGTCGTAGCCGGCGGCGCGCAGCGCGGCCACCTCGTCGTCGCCGCAGGGGCCGGCGATGCCGAGCTTGCCGCCGATGACGGCGGGCACACCGGCGAGTTCCGGGTGTTCGCGCAGCCGGGTGACGGTGCGCATGCCGTCGTGGTAGCCGTGGCCGTTGACGCTGCTGATCACGATGAGGGCCGGGCGGTGCGCGAGGGCCTCGCCGATGAGCAGGTCCTCGGGGACGCAGGGGCCGAGGTTGACCACGCGGTGCCCGTGCTCCTCCAGGAGGAGCTGGAGGTAGACGAGGTTCCAGGTGTGGGAGTCGGAGATGCCGCCGGCCACGAGCACGGGCTGGTCGCCGGGGGCGGGGGCGGTCGGGAAGGGGCTCATCACAGGGCCTGTCCGTGGTCGTAGGTGCGGGTGTGCCGGATGCGGGAGACGGAGACGAGGGCGTCGCCGCGGACGACGATCTCGGCGGGTGCGGGCCGGCCGAGGAACATCAGCAGGCTGGCCGTGGGGCCGTAGGCGCCGGCGTTGGGCACGGTGAGCACGTCGTCCGGTGCGAGGTCGGGCAGCGGGACGTTCCGGCCCAGCAGGTCGCCCGGGGTGCACAGGGGCCCGGCGAGGCTCGCGGGGGTGCCGTCCGCGCCGACGGACTCGTGCGGCTCGACGGACACGGGCAGGATGCGGCCGAGTCCGGACATGCCGCCGAAGGTGTTGATGCCGGCGTCGAGGACGAGGTAGCGGGTGTCGCGGCTGTCCTTGACGTTGACGACGGAGGTCAGCAGGGTGCCGCTGTCGGCGACCAGGTAGCGGCCGGACTCGCAGGCGATCCGCGGGGCGCCGTCCCGCCAGCCGGGGAAGTGTTCGTCCAGTGCCCCGGCGAGGGCGTCGCGGAGCCCGCCGTAGACGGGCCGCTCGCCCTGCACGGCGTAGGGCGCGGCGAACCCGCCGCCGATGTCGAGGAAGCGGAAGGCGACGCCGAGGGCGTCCTGGAGGGCGGCGGCGGTGGCGATGGTGTGGCGGAACTCGGCGACGAGGCTGGCCTCGTCCTTGGCGTTGCTCAGCGGGAAGAAGTGGAGTCCGGCGATGCGGGTGCCGGGTACCTCGCGCAGTGCGGCGGCGAGGCCGGGCAGGGTCTCGCTGTCGAAGCCGAACTGCGAGGGGACGCCGGTCATGCGGATGCTGGTGGCGGCGGCGCCGGTGGCGTTGTTGACCCGGATCAGGCAGTCGGCGGTGACGCCGAGTCCGAGCGCGGTCTCGCCGACGCGGCACAGGTCGCCGTAGGACTCGGTGGAGAACAGGCGGACACCGCGCGTGAGCGCCTCGGTCAGTTCCCCGGTGGTCTTGCCGGGGCCGGTGTAGAGGATCCGGTCGCCGGGGAAGCCGGCCCGCAGGGCCGCGTCGAGTTCGCCGACGGAGCTGATCTCGGCGCGGCAGCCGCGGGCGCCGCCGGAGCGCAGCTCGCGCAGCAGTTCGGGGTGCGGGTTGGCCTTGGCGGCGTAGAACACCTCGACCTCGTCGGGCAGCGCGGCGAACAGGTCGTCGCGGGCCGCCGCCACCCGGTCCAGGTCGTACACGTAGGACGGGGTGCCGAAGCGTTCGGCCAGCTCGGTGGGGCCGGTCACGGGGTGGTTCCTTCCAGGAGGCGGGCGAGCTGCTTGCGGTCGTGCTTGCCGTGCGGGGTCAGCGGCAGCTCGGCCACGACGCGGCTCACGCCGGGCACCTTGGCGGGCTCCAGCCGCAGGGACAGCTCCTTCAGCAGGGTGTGCGGGTCGATGTCGCCCTCGGCGAACACCGCGAGGTCGCGGCCGGGGGCGGGCGGCAGCACGGCGGCGGCGCGGACGCCGGGGACGTCGGTGGCGGCGCTCTCGATCTCGGTGGTGCTCATGCGCACGCCCTTGTGCTTGAACATGTCGTCGCGGCGGCCCTCGTAGTACAGGAAGCCGTCCTCGTCCACGTGGCCGAAGTCGCCGGTGTGCAGCCGCAGTCCGCCGCCGGGCGCGGGCCGGAAGGCGCGCGCGGTCTGTTCCGGCGCGCGCCAGTAGCCGGGCATGACGTGCGGGCCCTCGACCACGATCTCGCCGGTCTGCCACGGCGGCAGCGCGTTGCCGTCGTCGTCCACCACGAAGGCGCGGGTGCCGGGCAGCGGGCGGCCGACCGAGTCCGGTTTGGCGTCCTGGTGGGCGGGCGGCAGCACGGAGACGCGCTTGCACTCGGTCTGCCCGAACTGGATGACCACCTCGGCGCCGGGGAACGCGGCGCGCAGCCCGTCGGCGGTGGACTTCGGCAGCGCGGCACCGGTGTTGGTGAACATGCGCACCCGGGACTCCCGGCCGGGTTCGCGTTCGGCGAGGGCGCAGATCATGGTGGCCAGGGACGGCACGATGGGCACGATGGTGGCGCCGGTCTCGCGGATGCGGCGCAGCAGCACCAGGTCGGACTCGCCGTCGGCGAGCACGATCTCGCAGCGGCCGGCCGCGGTGAGCAGCACCTTGTACAGGCCGTAGTCCCAGGAGATGGGGAAGCGGCAGAACACCACGTCGTCGGGGCGGTAGCCGAGTTCCAGGTTGATGGCCTCGGTGGCGAAGACCATCCGGCCGTGCGGGCAGATCACCGCCTTCGGGGCGGCGGTGGAGCCGGAGGTGTAGACGAGGACGGCGATGTCCTCGGGGTCGACGTCCGCTCCGCCGGAGCGGGCGCCCCGCACCCGCAGCGCGGTGATCTCCCGCCACGCCTCGCCGAGGCCGAGGACCGGGACGCCGCCGGCGAGGGCGGTGATCCGGTCGACGGCGGGGTCGCCGACGACGACCAGCGCGGGGTCGGCGTTCTCGGCGACCGACCGCAGGTGGTAGTCCTTCATGCCGGTGTTGACGGGGACCAGGACGGCGCCCCGGCGCGCGGTGCCGTACAGCAGCGCGACCAGTTCGCGGGTGCTGGGCAGCTGGACCAGGACCCGGTCGCCGTGGCCGATGCCGCGCTCTTCCAGCCAGGCGTCGACGGCGTGGCTGTGGGCGGCGAGTTCCCGGTAGGTCCAGCGGCCCGTGCCGTCGGTGACCGCCGGGGCGTCGGGGCGCTCGGCGGTGGCCTCGTCGAGCAGGTCGTGGACCCGGGCGTCGGTACGGGCCGGGGCTGTGGGTTGACCGTTCACTGCGACTCCTGCCGCCTTTCGTGTGTGCGTCCCGCCCCGGTGGCCTGCCGCATGGCCGTGGCCTGGGAGGCGAGCTTCCTGCGGTCGGTCTTGCGGTTGGAGTTGAGCGGGAGCGCGTCCAGGTGGTGGAAGGCGCGCGGGACGACCCCGGCCGGCAGCAGCTCCCGCAGATGTCGGGCGAGCCGGGCCGGTGGCAGGGGCTCGCCGGTGTGGAAGACGGCCAGTTCCACCGTGCCGTCCACGGGCACCGCCACGGTCACGGCGTCCTCGACGCCCGGGCAGGTGCGCACGGCGGCGTCCACCTCGGCGAGTTCCATCCGCACGCCGTGCACCTGGACCTGGGCGTCCTGGCGGCCGAGGTAGAGCCAGCCGCCGTCACCGGCGCGCCGGACGCGGTCGCCGGTGCGGTAGAAGCGGTGGCCGTCGTGCTCCAGGAACCGCCCGGTGTCGTCGGCCGGGTCGAGGTAGCCGGGGGTCAACTGGGGCCCGGCCACGCACAGTTCGCCCTCGTCACCGGCGGTGGGCGCACCGGAGGGGTCCAGCAGCAGCGTCGCGTGGCCGGGGTGGACGGCGCCGATGGGCACCATGTCGTTCAGGTGCCGGCCCGGCGTCCAGCGGTGCGCGGTGACGGTGATGGTGAGCTCGGTGGGGCCGTACAGGTTCTCCAGGGTGGCGCCCGGTGCGGCGGCGGCCCAGTCCTCTGCGTCCTTGCAGCTGAGCGCCTCCCCCGCGAAGAAGCTCCACCGCAGCGACGGCAGCGCGCCCGGCGCGAGTCCGCCGGTGCGGCGCACCAGGGTGATCGCGCTGGGCGTGGAGAACCACACGGTCATCCGCTGCTCGGCCACGAACTCCGGCAGGTGCGCGTACGCCCGTGCCGGGACCGGTACGACGGCGGCGCCGGCGCCCCAGGCGCAGAACAGGTCGAACATCGCGCAGTCGAAGTTGAGGTCGAAGGTCTGCGAGAAGACGTCGTGCGGCCCGAAGTCGTAGCGCTCGTCCAGCAGGCGGAAGTAGTGCGCGGTGTTGGCGTGGGTGACCGGAACGCCCTTGGGCCGGCCGGTGGAGCCGGAGGTGAACAGCACGTAGGCGATGTCGGAGGGCCGGGCCGGCAGGGGCGCCTTCAGGGCGCTGTCCGGGTCGACGGCGAGCGCCGGCATGGGGTGACCGCCGGGCGCGAACAGGGTCGGCAGGGTGACACCGGCCTCGTGCAGCGCGGTCAGGGCGGGCAGGGCGTCGTCGTCGGCGAGCAGCGCGCCGACCCCGGCGGCCTCGATCATCTGCCGGGTGCGGGCCGCGGGGAAGGCCGGCTGGAGCGGTACGACGGTGACACCGCTGTACAGGCCGGCCAGCAGGGCCGCGTACGCCGTGGGTCCCTTGCCGGCGAGCACCCCCACGGCGGGCTGCCGCCCGGGGAGCCCGGCCAGCAGCGAGCCGGCCAGGAGCAGGGCGCGTTCGTGCAGTTCGCGGTAGGTGAGCTCGACGCCGTCGGCGCGCAGCGCGGGCCGGTCCGGGGCGAGGGCCAGGCCGCGCGCGAACCGGCCGGACAGCGTGCCGTCCATGGTGGGGTGCACGGTGGCCGTCCCGTCAGCTCGCGGTGCTCTGGAGCATGCTGTGCACGGTGTCCCACAGCACGCCGGCGGTGCGGAAGGTGTCCATGGTCAGCGCGCTGTCGCGGAAGCGGACCTGGTAGTCCTCCTCCAGCGTGCCGAGGAGCTGGACGGTGCCGAGCGAATCCAGGCCGAGGTCCTTCAGGTCGGATTCCGGCGTCAGCTCCTCCTGCGGCGGAAGGAACGGCAGGAAGGGGCGGAGTATCTGTTCGAACCGGTCGTCCCACATGGGTGCCTCCAACGTGTCGGGGGGTCAGGCGGCGCGCGAGCGGCGCCGGGGGGTCATCGCCAGCCGCGGCTGCGCGGCGACGACGTCGAACTGGCGGGTCGTGCTGGGAACCCGGCCGAAGAGGCTGTCGGGCCCGGCGACGCACAGGCGGCGGACGCCCGCGTCCTTGAGGGCCGTGGTGACGCTCGGCCAGTTCATCGCGTGGTCGAAGCCGTCGAGCAGCATGGTGCGCAGTTCCTCGCCGGTGTGCAGCAGCCTGCCGTCCTGGTCGGCGACGACGGGCAGCTCGGGGTCGGCGAAGGTGTAGCGGGACACCACCTCGCGCGCGGCCTTGTCGCGCAGGGAACGGAAGGCCGAGGCGTGCATGGGGGGCCGCATGGTGTACAGCGGGAGGCTGCCGATGGCGCGCAGCCGCTGCTGCATCCACTCCACGCGGTGCTCGGACAGGGACAGCATGTAGAAGCCGTCGTCGACGTGGCAGGAGATCTCGTGCCACTCCCCCGCCGCGTCGAGGTCGGCGAGGATCGCGTCGAGTCCGTCGCGGGGGGCGCGGACGAAGGACAGGGTGACCTTGTCCTGGTGCTCCTCGGCGAAGTACTCCTCCAGGCAGCGGGCGATCTCGGCGGTCAGCCGGACCGCGTCGGGCAGCTCCAGGGCGCCGGACCAGGTGAGGGCGGCCTTCTCGCCGAAGCTGGGCCCGGCGACGATGCCGGGTTCCACGCCGAGGTGGTCCCGGGCCCAGTGGGCGCAGGCCAGGCAGTTGACGAGGAAGGCGACCTGGGCGGCCTCGGAGTAGTCGCCCGGGGAGGTCCGGAAGGCGTCCACGAGCGAGTAGCCGAGTGCCTCGTCGGCGACGGCGACCAGGTCCCGGGCGAAGGGGTTGGCCACCATGAACCTGCCGACCTCGGCGAACGGGACGGGGCCCATGCCGGGGAAGACGAGCGCGGTGTCGTGTGCCATGGCGGGTTCTCCGCCCCCTTTCACGGACGCGTGGATGTCACAGGCTCTTGAGGAAGTCGGTCATCACCGCGAAGAACCGTTCCGGTTCCTCCAGGTGCGGGAGGTGGCTGGACTCCTCGAAGATCTCCCAGCGCGCTCCGGGGATGCCGTCCTGGTACGGCTGGACGACGGCCGGCGTGGCCTCGTCGTGGCGGCCGCTGATCAGCAGGGTCGGCGTGCGGACGCGGTGCAGGTCTTCGACGATCGACCAGTCCTTGAGAGAGCCGATGACATGGAACTCGTTGGGTCCGTTCATGGCGTAGTAGACGGTCGGGTCGTTGTAGATCTCCATGAAGGAGGACAGGAAGTCCCGGGGCCAGGGCGTCACGCGGCACACATGGCGGTCGTAGAAGACCCGCATCGCGGCCAGGTACTCCTCGCTGTCGTAGGTGCCGGCGGCCTCGTGCCGCAGCAGCGCCTCCTGCACCTCCGGCGGCAGCTCCGCGCGCAGGCGGGCCATCTCCTGCAGCCAGATCGGGTACGAGGCGGGCGCGTTGGCGATGACCAGTCCGCGCAGACCGGCCGGGGCGGTCATGGCGTGCCGGGCGCACAGGGGGCCGCCCCAGGACTGGCCGAACAGCACGTAGTCGTCGCCGATCCCCAACTGCTCGACCAGGTTGGCGAGTTCCCTCTCGAACAGCTCGACGGTCCAGAACTCGGCGCCCTTGTCAGGCAGATGGGTGGAGCCGCCGTTGCCGAGCTGGTCGTAGTGGACGACGGGCCAGCCGTCCTCGGCGAGCCGGGCCAGCGGCAGCAGGTAGTCATGGGTGCTGCCGGGGCCGCCGTGCACGGCGACGACCGCCGGGCGTCCCGCGCCGAGTTCACCGGTCACCCGGTACCAGGTCCGGTACTCCCCGAAGGGGACGGTGCCCTTCGCGCTGGGATCCGGGGACACGCTGATCACCTCTGCTCGGCTGCGGGACGTCTGCGGCGGCCGGGGACGGGACGCCGGCCGGGACCGGGAGAGCCGGGGCGGCGGGGTCCGTGCCCCTGTCCGGTCCGCGGTGCCTCTGCCCGTGTTCCGCAGCCGACGCTAACCGCCGCCGCGCCGCCGCCGGACCCCTAACCGCCCCTAGGCGGGGTCCGTCCGGGAGGGCGGTGCCTAGGGGGTCGGCGGGCGGCGGGGCGCCGGCCGTCCGCGAGCCGCGGCGTGCCCCGATGAACCGGACCGTGGGGCTCCGTGCGGCCGGTTGAGCGGCGGGGCGGGCGCCGGGACACGCGCCCCCGCCGGCACCTCCCGGCGCCCGTCGGGGGCCTGCCCACGCGGATTGCGCCCACCCTGCGGTACCCCGCCGGCGGCGAGCTCACCCACACGGAAGACGCCCGCCTTCGGCCACGACCCGCACACCACCGGAAGCGAACTCACCCCAGCCGACCGCGTCCGCCCTTGCCCACGGCCCCCACACCACCGGCTGCCGGCCCACCCACACCGACCGCGCCCACTCCCCCCAGGCCCGGTGCACCGCCCAGCGGCATGGCCGTCCACGGTGGGCGCCCGCAGCGGGTCCCGTCGCCGGGAGCCGCAGCCGTCCCCGGCCGTGGGCGGCCTCGCGCGCACCCGCATGTCACGGGCAGCGGTGCCTAGGGGCGCCTAGGGGTTGGGGCCCCGGTCGTGGCTGCCTAGCGTGCGAGGGGCGGCTGACAGCGCCGCACCGGCGCCGGGCCCGGACCCGCTCCGATACCGGCGTGTCCCGCTCCCTCCGTGCGATGAGGACATGATGACTGCACCTGCCGAACCGGCCGACGGGGCCGCGCTGCCGGAGTTCCCGATGCGGCGGGCCTGCCCCTTCAGCCCGCCGGCCGCCTACGCCGGGCTGCGCGAGACCGAGCCGGTCTCCCGGGCCCGGCTGAAGGTGAACGGCAAGCCCGCCTGGCTGGTCACCCGCCACGACCTGTACAAGAAGATCCTGGGCGACTCCCGGGTCAGCGCCAACCTGAAGCTGCCCGGATATCCCCTCCAGGTGCCGGTCCCCGAGGAGACGCTCCAGTCGGTGCCGCTGACCTTCCTCTCCATGGACCCGCCGGACCACACCGTGCAACGCCGCATGCTGGCACCGGAGTTCAGCGTCCGCAGGATGCGCGAGCTGCGCGACCGGGTGCAGCAGATCGTGGACCAGCAGATCGACCAGATGCTCGCCAAGGGCGCGGACGGTCCGGTCGACCTGGTCACCGCGCTCGCGCTGCCGGTGCCGTCCCTCGTCATCTGCGAACTGCTCGGCGTGCCCTACGAGGACCACGGCCGGTTCGAGGAGTGGGCGTGGGCCATCATGAACCACGACATCAGCGACGAGGACCGGGGCCTGGCGCACTACGAGCTGGACCGGTACGTGGACGGGCTGGTCACCGCCAAGGAGAGCGAGCCCGGCGACGACATGATCAGCCGGCTGATCGAGTTCAACCGGCAGACGCCGGCGGTGGAGCACTCCGACATCGTCAGCATGTCCAAGCTGATGCTGGTCACCGGGCACGAGACCACCGCCAACATGATCGCCCTGGGTGTGCTGGCCCTGCTGGAGCACCCCGAGCAGCTCGCCGCCCTGCGCGAGGAGCCCGAGCTGATGCCGAAGGCGGTGGAGGAGCTGCTGCGCTTCTTCTCCATCTCCGACGCGGGCACCGCCCGGGTCGCCCTGGAGGACATCGAGCTCGGCGGGGTGACCATCCGGGCCGGCGAGGGCATCCTGCCGCTGAACAACGCGGCCAACCACGACGAGCGCGTGTTCCCCGACCCCGACCGCCTCGACGTGCGGCGCGAGGCACGCAGCCACCTGGCGTTCGGCTACGGCGTCCACCAGTGCATCGGGCAGAACCTGGCGCGCATGGAGCTGGACGTCGTGTACTCGACGCTGCTGCGGCGCGTGCCCACGCTGCGCCTGGCCGCCCCGGTCGAGGAGCTGCGGTTCAAGGACGACGCGATCGTCTACGGCCTGTACGAGCTGCCCGTCACCTGGTGACACCGCGACCCCGCCCCCGTACCCCGCTCTTGTCACCGACACGTTCCGAAAGGCAGCCATGACCCAGTCCGCCGACGCCCTGCCCGAGACGGATGAGCCGCTCCAGCGGTTCCCGATGCGGCGCACCTGCCCGTTCAGCGAGCCGCGCGAGTACGCCCGGATGCGCGCGGACGAACCCGTCTCGCGCGCCGCGTTGAAGGTGAACGGCAAGCCGGCCTGGCTGGTCACCCGGCACGAGGACGTCCGCCAGGTGCTGGGCGACAGCCGGGTGAGCTCCAACCTGAAACTGCCGGGCTACCCGCACCAGTTCCACATCCCCGAGGAGATGCTGGCGCAGGTCCGGCTGATGATGCTCAACATGGACCCGCCGGAGCACACCGCCCAGCGGCGCATGCTCATACCGGAGTTCACCGCGCGGCGGGTGAGGGAGCTGCGCCCGCGCATCCAGCAGATCGTGGACGAGCACGTCGACGCGATGCTGGCGAAGGGCGGCCCGGTGGACCTGGTGACCGCGCTCGCGCTGCCGGTGCCGTCCCTCGTCATCTGCGAACTGCTCGGTGTGCCCTACGAGGACCACGCGCAGTTCGAGGAGTGGTCCGCGGCGATGATGAACCACGATCTGAGCCCGGCGGAGTACGGGGCGGCGGTGCAGGCCCTGGACGCGTACCTCGACAAGCTCGTCACCCTGAAGGAGAACGAGCCGGGCGACGACCTCATCAGCCGGTTCCTGGAGAAGAACCGCACCGAGCAGGTCGCCGACCACGCCGACGTGGTGACGATGGCCCGGCTGATGCTGGTCGGCGGCCACGAGACGACGGCCAACATGATCGCCCTGGGGGTGCTGGCCCTGCTCCAGCACCCCGAGCAGATGACGGCGCTGCGGGACGACCCCGCGCTCCTGCCCAACGCCATCGAGGAGTTGCTGCGGGTGTTCTCCATCTCGGACTCCGGCACGGCACGGGTGGCGGTGGACGACATCGAGGTCGGCGGCGTCACCATCCGCGCCGGCGAGGGCATCCTCGCCCTGAACAACGCCGCCAACCACGACGAGTCCGTCTTCCCCGACCCGGGCACCCTCGACATCCGCCGCAAGGAGGCCCGCAGCCACCTGGCGTTCGGCTACGGCATCCACCAGTGCATCGGCGCCAACCTGGCCCGGGTGGAGCTGGAGACGGTCTACGGCACGCTGCTGCGCCGCGTCCCGGGCCTGCGGCTGGCGGCCGAGCCGGAGGAACTGCGCTTCAAGGACGACGCCATGGTCTACGGCGTCTACGAACTCCCCGTCACCTGGTGACGGCCGACCCGAACGGAGTCCCCCTCATGCGTGTCACCGCCGACCGGGACCGGTGCGTGGGCTCGGGCCAGTGCGCGATGCTCAGCCCCGAGGTGTTCGACCAGGACGACGACGGCCTCGTCCTGGTGCTGCGGGAGGAGCCGGCCGCGGATCACCACGAATCGGTCCACCAGGCCGCCGACCTGTGCCCGGCGCAGTCGATCCGCGTGCACGGCTGAACGTCCGCCGGCCGCCGGTACGGCGCGGGCCTCGGAAGTGACTGTCACTTCCGAGGCCCGCGTCGTACCGGCGGCCGTTCACGGGGTGGGCCGGGGCCCCGCAAGGGACTCGGCCTGGCCGAGGAAGCGGGGCAGCCACTCCTCGTAGGAGACGCCCGCCAGAAAACCCAGGGCCGCCTCCGCGTCCTTGCCGACCACCGTGTGCAGTGCGGTGCCGGGGTCGTCGGCGGCGGCGACGACGGCCTCGGCCGCCTCCGCGCAGTCCGCGGCGCCTTCCGCGACGCGGGTGAGGAACCGGGCCAGCCAGGCGTGGTCCGCGCGGTACGGGTCGTCCCCGGACGGCTCCGCGCCGGTGGCGCCCGCGACGGACCTGCCCTGGATGCGGGAGGCGAAGCTGCCGGGTTCCAGGCACACCACCCGGATGCCGAAGGGCCGGACCTCCGCGTACAGGGCCTCGCTGAGCGCTCCCAGGGCGGCCTTGCTCGCCGCGTAGAACCCGCCGTGCGGCACGGCGAACGTCCGCCCGGCGAGGGACGAGACGTTGACGATGACCCCGCTGCCCCGGGCCCGCATGCCGGGCAGCACGGCGCGGGACACGCGCAGCGGGCCCCAGAGGTTGGTCTCCATCAGCTCCCGCGCCCGGTCGAGCGGCATGGTCTCGACGGGTCCGGTCCGGTCGATGCCCGCGTTGTTGACCAGCACGTCGACGGGCCCGTGCCGGTCCTGCACCGCGGTGACGGCGGCGGTGACGGACGCGTCGTCGGTGACGTCCAGCCGGGGGACGTCGAGGGTGAGGTCCTCGGCGCGGGCGCGGCGCAGCAGTTCCTCCGCGCCGGCGGGGTTGCGGACGCAGGCGTGGACGCGGTCCCCGCGCCGTGCGAACGCCAGGGCCGTCTCCAGGCCGATGCCGCTGCTGCACCCGGTGATCAGCACCGACGTCACGCGCGTACCGTCCACTTCGCCAGCATGCCCAGGACGTCCTGGGCATGCGCCGTCAGGTAGAAGTGCCCGCCCGGGAACACGTGGAACTCGGACGCCGCGTCCGTGTGGCCGGACCAGGCGCGGGCCTCGTCCACGGTGACCTTGGGGTCGTCGTCGCCGACCAGGCTGACGATGGGGCAGGTGAGGTTCGGGCCCGGCTCGTAGGTGTAGGTCTCGGCCGCGCGGTAGTCGGCGCGGATCGCGGGCAGGGCCATGCGGATCAGTTCCTCGTCGTCGAGGATCGACGCGTCCGTGCCGCTCAGCCGGCGCATCTCCTCGATGAGTCCGTCGTCGTCGCGCAGGTGGACCGTCTCGTGGCGCGGGCAGGAGGGGGCCCGCCGGGCGGAGGCGAACAGGGCGCGCGGGACGATGCCGTGGTCGCGTTCCAGCCGGCGGGCGACCTCGAAGCCGAGGGTGGCGCCCATGCTGTGGCCGAACAGGACCAGGGGGCGGTCCGCCCACGGCAGCAGGACGGCGGTGACCTGGTCGGCGAGTTCGCCGATGCTCGTGGCGCACGGCTCGCCGCGGCGGTCCTGACGCCCCGGGTACTGCACGGCGAGCACGTCCACGGAGGCGGGCATGCCCGCCGACACCGGGTGGTAGAAGGTCGCCGAGCCGCCCGCGTGGGGCAGGCACACCAGCCTGGCCGCCGCGTCCGGGCGGGGATGGTAGCGGCGGATCCAGAGGCTGTCCTGCTCGGTGAGCGTGGTCATGGGGGCGGGCGTTCCCTTCCTGGGCTGCGGCGCTCGGCGCGGGGGCGGTGCCCCAGCAGTCTCACGCCCGGGGCGGGGGCGGACCACCCCTACCCGCCCCAACCGGCCCTGCTCAGGCGTTGAGGTAGGCCAGCACGGCGAGCACCCGGCGGTTGCTGTCGCTCGACGGCGGCAGCATCAGCTTGGTGAAGATGTTGGAGATGTGCTTCGCCGCCGCGCCCTCGGTGATGGTGAGCCGCTGGGCGATCGCCGTGTTCGAGCAGCCCTCCGCCATCAGCTCCAGCACCTCGCGCTCGCGGGCGGTGAGCGCGGCCAGCGGCTCGTCCCGGGAGTGACTCGTCATCAACTGGGCGACCACGGCGGTGTCCATGGCCGTACCGCCGGCCGCGACGCGGCGCACGGCGTCGATGAACTGCTCGTCGTCCAGCACGCTGTCCTTGAGCAGGTAGCCGATGCCGCCGGTGCCGTCGGCCAGCAGCTCCCGGGCGTACATCTGCTCGACGTGCTGGGAGAGGACGAGGATCGGCAGGCCGGGCCGCTCCCGGCGGGCGCGCAGGGCGGCCTGGAGGCCCTCGGTGGTGAAGGTGGGCGGGAGCCGTACGTCGACGATGGCGATGTCGGGCCGGTGCTCGGTGATCGCGGCTGCGAGGTCCGTGCCGTTGTCGACGGCGGCGGCCACCTCGAAGTCGTACGCCTCCAGCAGTTGGATGATCCCCTGCCTCAGGAGGAAGAGGTCTTCGGCGAGGACAACGCGCACGGCAACTCCATCTTCATCACGGTCGGACCGCCCGGTGGACTGTCGATCTCCAGGACCCCGTCAAAGGATGCCAGCCGCCGTCGGATGCCCGCGAGGCCGCTCCCCGCCGACGCGTCGGCGCCGCCGCGGCCGTCGTCGGTGACCCGGGCGTGCAGCGTGTCCTCCTCGCGCCAGGCGACGACCTCCACGCGCCGCGCGTCGGCGTGCTTGAGGGCGTTGGCGAGCAGTTCGGACACCGCGAAGTACACGGCGGACTCGACCGGGTCGGGCAGTCTGCCGGGCAGGTCCACCACCACGGTGACGTGCAGCGGGCTGGCCAGGCCCAGGGCGCGCAGGGCGTCGGGCAGGCCCCGTTCGGCGAGGACCGGCGGGTGGATGCCGTGGACCAGGTCGCGCAGTTCGCGCAGCGCCTGCACCGACGAGGTGCGGGCCTGCCGCAGCAGCCGCCGGGCCTCCTCCGGGTCCTGGTTCATCTTCCGGTCCACGGCGCCGAGTTGGAGGCCGAGGCTGACGAGCCGCGCCTGTGCTCCGTCGTGCAGGTCCCGTTCGATGCGGCGCAGTTCGGCGGCCTGGATGTCCAGGGCGCCGGAGCGGGTCTCGGACAGGTGCTGGACGCGGGAGGCGAGTTGGGACTGGCGGGTGGGGCCGAGCAGCAGGCGGACGAAGTAGGCGAAGCCCCTGAGGACGAGCGGGCCGAGGAACAGCCAGCCGGTGAGCACGACGAGGGCGAGCAGGGCCGCGGCGAGCGCCGCCGGCCAGCTGTCGACGGTGACGAAGCAGTACCAGCGGCCGTGGCCGTCCTCCGCGAGGGGCCGCCACAGGCCGGCGGCGAGGAACAGTCCCTCCCCCGCGTAGTAGAGCAGCGCGGCCGGCACGAACCCGACGAGGCCGACGACGCAGTTGAGGAGCAGCCACAGCAGGTCCCGCCAGGTCGCGGGGTCGGCGAGGATCCACTTGCAGCGCCGCGTCCAGCCGACGATGTCCTTCTCGATCTCCTCCGGCTCGGGCCGGTAGGGCCGCTCCACCGGGACGCCGGAGCGCGCGGCGGCCCGCCGGTTGAGGTCGCACAGCCATCGCACGGCCCGGGTCAGGTAGGGCAGCGCGAGGAAGCCGATGCCGATGAGGCACAGGACGATGAAGTAGGTGGTGGTGACGAACAGGACGACCGACAGCAGCGCTCCGGAGGCGATGGCCACGCCGACCAGGGTGTCCACGGTGGCGCGGCCGAGTCGGCCGCGCCACGTGACCGGCACAGTCTTCATGTCCTCATGCTCCCATTCCCGGCCGCCCGTCACGCAGGGGCCGCCCCCGCCCGGGGGAAGCGGGGACGGCCCGGTCAGGGGGTGGCTCACGCGGCCTTCACCGTCTCCACGGCGGGGCTGCGCATGCCGCGCCAGGACGGCAGCAGCGTGGCGCCGAACACCAGCAGCAGCGATCCGCCGACGATGGCGAGGTAGATGCCGATGGATCCGGAGGGCAGGTAGGAGTCGCTCTTGACGAGGCTGTAGGGGACGATGGTCGTCGCGGAGGCGACGGTGCCGAGGACGGTGGCGACGACACCGGTCAGCAGGCCCTCGACGGTCAGCATGCCGAGCACCTGGGCGCGGGTGGCGCCGGTGAGCCGCTGGAGACCGAACTCCGCGCTCCGTTTCCGGGTGACGGACACCAGGGTGTTGACGACGGTGATCGCGGCGTACCCGACGATCATGGCGACGATGGTGTAGTTGGCGGAGACCAGGATCTGCTGGATCTGGTTGTTGCGGCCGGCCAGCGAGGAGCTGTCGTCCAGTTCGGTGCCGGGCACCCCGGCGGCCAGCGCGGCGAGGCGTTCGTGGACGCCGGCGCCGGCGCCGCGCGCGGTGCGCACGAGGATCTGGTGCGGCAGCCCGTCGCCGGTGTGCGGCGCGAGGGTGGCCGCGGGCAGCGTCAGGTACTCCTGCTTGGGGTTGTCGCGGTAGAGGGCCACGACGGTGGGGCGTACGGCGGTGCCGTCCCCGAGGTGCATCGGCAGCCGCTCGCCGACCTTCACCCCGTACTCCCGGGCCTTCTTGTCGGACAGGGAAACGGTGTCGCCGCGCAGGCCGGTGAGGGACCCGGCGACGACGGGCAGGTCCAGGCTCTGCCGCACGCCGTCGGCGGAGACGCCGCGCAGGTCGACCTGGTCCGGGCCGCCGGCGCGGTCCACGAAGCCGCGGCTGGTGACGAACTCGGAGGCCGCGGCCACCCCGGGCGTGGCGCGCACCCGGTCGACGACACCGGGCGCGAATCCGCCGGTCGTGGAGTCGAGGACGTAGTCGGCGAGGATGTTGCGGTCGTAGGAGGTCCGCGAGACGTGGTCCTCGGTGGACTGCATGTACAGGGTGCCGGTGGCGATGCCGATGAGCAGGACGATCGGCGCGACCGCGCCCGCCATGCGGACGTTGGCGGTGGCGGCGTTGCGCAGCGCCAGCTGACCGGAGAGCCCGGACAGCGCCCGTACCGGCAGGCGGAGCACCGCGACCATGGCCTTGGTGATGCCGGGGGCGAGCAGGGCGAGGCCGATGCAGAACAGCACGGAGGCGGGCCCGGCGGTGCTGGCGAGGGTGGGGCCGTCGTCCATGACGGTGGCGGTGGCGACGGCCAGGCCGATGCCGTTGGCGAGGAAGAACAGCGCGAGCAGCAGCCGCGGCACGCTGAACCAGCGGGTGCCGGCGGCGGATTCGGCCAGCGCGGCGACCGGTTCGGTGCGGGCGGCGCGCCGTCCGGCGAACCGGGTGGCGCCGGCCGCGGCGAGCACGGTGACGACGGCTCCGACGGCCATCGGCATCCATCCGGCGTGGTAGACGATCGCTGACGACACCACGCCGCTGGAGGTCAGCACCCCGAACAGCAGCCGTCCGATGGCGTAGCCGGGCAGCAGGGCGAGCAGCACGGAGCCCACCGACAGCACGGCCGTCTCGCTGAGGATCATGCGGCGCAGCTGGTGCGGGGTGGAGCCGACGGCGCGCAGCAGGGCCATCTCGCGGGCGCGCTGCTGGAGGGAGAGGCCGAGGGTGGAGGCGACGCCGAACATGACGATCAGGACGACGGAGGAGCCGAAGACGGCCGCGAGGATGACGACGGTGCGCTGGCTGGCGAGGGTGCCGGGCAGTTCGGCCAGTCCCCGGCGTTCGCCGGTCAGCACCTCGGCGTGGTCGCCGACCTCGGCGCGCACCGCGTCCGCGACCGCGGTGACCGGTGTGCCGGGGTCGGGCAGCACGCCGATGGAGTCGATCCGGCCGCCGGCGAGGGCGCGGGCCTCGTCGTCCGTGAAGAACACGGCGGCGTCGGGGTTGCGGTCGCCGTGCTGTTCGGCGACGCCGCTGACCAGGAACCGGCGGGGCGTGCCCTGGACGACGATGTCGACGGCGGACCCCGGGCGCGCGCCGGCGCGCCGGGCGAGGTCCGCGTCGAGGACGACCTCGCCGCCGGCGACGGGGGTTTTACCGGCGGCGAGGGTATAGGGGGTGAGCCGGGCGGAGGCCCAGCCGTGGCCGTACGAGGCGGACTTGCCGGTCACCGGCTTGCCGTCCTTCAGGACGGTGGCCGGGACGGACACGTCGCCGACGGCCGTGCGGACGCCCTGGACCCGGGCGACCTCGCCGACGAGGCGGGGGTCGATGCGGTGACGTTCGGTCAGGGCGGTTGCGTCATAGGTCTGTTCACCGGTGACGACGACCGGTGCGCCGTTCAGGCGCTGGGGCTCGGCCGCCATGCGGACGCCCGTCTCCATCAGGCCGCCACAGCCGATGACGATCGCGGCGCCGAGGAACATGGCGAGGAAGGTCGCGATGAAGCTCGTCCGGCGGAACTTCAGGGTGCGCAGTGCCAGGCGCCACATCAGTACCGACCTCCCGAGGGCTGCGCGGCGTTCTGCCGGTGGGTGTCGTCCTCCCAGGCGCCGAGCCGGGTCATCCGGGCGGCGACGGCGTCGGCCGTCGGCCGGAGCAGTTCGCCGGCGAAGGCGCCGTCGGCGAGGAAGACCACGCGGTCGGCGTAGGAGGCGGCCACCGGGTCGTGGGTGACCATGACCAGCGTCTGGCGGGCGGTGTCGACGGACTCGCGCAGCAGGCCGAGCACGGAGGCGGCGGTGCGGGTGTCGAGGGCGCCGGTGGGCTCGTCGGCGAAGACCACGGCGGGGCGGGTCACCAGGGCGCGGGCGATGGCGACGCGCTGCTGCTGCCCGCCGGAGAGCTGGGAGGGCAGGTGCCCGAGCCGCTCGGCCAGGCCCACGCGCTGCACGACGGTGCGGATCAGGTTCCTGTCGGGCCGCTGTCCGGCCAGTTGCAGCGGCAGGGTGATGTTCTGCATGACGGTGAGCGCGGGCAGCAGGTTGAACGACTGGAAGATGAAGCCGATCCGGTCGCGGCGGAGCTTGGTCAGCCGGGTGTCGTCCAGGCCGGCGAGGTCGGTGCCGCCGACGGTGACCGTGCCGGAGGTGGGCTGGACCAGTCCCGCGGCGCAGTGCAGGAAGGTGCTCTTGCCCGATCCGGACGGTCCCATGACGGCGGTGAAGGTGCCGTCGGCGAAGCTCACGGTGAGCCCGCGGAGCGCCGCCACCTGGCTGTCTCCTCGGCCATAGGTCTTCGACACGGCATCCAGCCGTACCGCCTCCGTCCGGCGGAGGTCGTGTGAAGTGTGCACGGGGGCTCCCCTACGAGATTTCGCTTCTCACGCGGTGTCTGGGGACCAGATTAGGAACGCCGGCCCCGCGGCACATTGGCATTGTCCGGCCAGTTCGAGGTAGAGGTTTCTCTACCTCGAAGCGGCAGGTTCCGACGGGTGTCCACCAGCTTTGTGCAGCGATGCCGTCACCCTTGTCCGCATATTTGACTTCCCTTCGAAAGGGCCGGTTGCCACCCGTGTCCCGGGGCTTGCGCACGGGTAACGTCGAAACCGTCCGCAGAAATCCACGGAAGATGGGAAGTCCCATGGCCACGAGGCCTGACCACGAACTGACCGCACAGGTCCGGCCCGACGGATATTTAGAGCTCTTCTCCCGGCGCACCGGCAAGCGGCACCGATGCGGCCCACGCGGCACGACGATGTGGCTGGCACTCCAGCGAAGCGGCTGGCAGCCGGAATCGGCCGCCGACGAAATCGCCGTGCAATTAGGTATCGATCCGGCCAGTATCCAATGCGATATCCACGCGTGGTTGGCGCATTTCCGCGAGGCCGGTGAGTGAAGGAAAATGGGGGCGCGGGCAGCCTTTCGGCCACCCACGCCCCCTCCCTTTCGACCGCCCCCCCGATTTCAGGACGCGGCGGCGGACCGTGCCGCCGTGAGCCATGTCTCGACCGCCTCGGCGGTGGCCTCCGCGCGGTCCTCCAGCATCGTGAAGTGCGTGCCGGGCACATCGGCCGGCTCGTGCTCCGCGGGCCAGCTCGCCCGCCAGTCGTCGGTGCCGGCGGCGAAGGACTCCGTCGGCCGTACGAACAGCACGGGTGCCGCGAGGGCGCCGGGCAGGCAGTGCTGGATCAGGTCGCTGTAGCGGCTCATGGCGGCGAGGCGGGTGGTCCCGAAGCCCCCGAGCGAGGACTCCCGGTCCAGCATGCCGTCGAACATCTGCCGCCACAGGTCGTCCTTGCCGTCGTCCCCGGGCAGATAGGTGTCCAGCAGCACCACGCCGGCGGCCGGCTGTCCGGCCTTCTCCATGATCTCGGCCGCCGCGTGGGCGAACTGCCCGCCGGAGGAGTAGCCGACGAGCACGTACGGCCGCTCGTCCGCGCAGGCCCGGCGGATGCCCTCGACGACCACCTCCACCACCGCGTCCACGGAACGCGGCAGCGCCTCGCCGGGCCCGAAGCCGGGCACCGCGGGCACCACGACGTCACGGCGGCCGTCGAAGTGCCGGGCGAAGCGGGCGTACTGGTGGGCGCCGCCGAGCGCCATCGGCGACGGCAGGCAGACGAGCCGCGGGGAGGCGTCACCGGTGGCCAGCCGCACCGGGTCCGGGACGGCGCCGGGCTCGTCCAGGCTGGAGAAGCCGGGGAGGATGTCGGCCACGGTGCGCAGCAGGTCGATGGCCCGGTCCATCCGCCCGTCGGCCGCCGCGCGCCGCACCAGCCCGCTGACCGATTCCAGGTCGCCGGCGCCCGCCGGGCCGGGGGCGCCGCCCGCCAGGTGCCCGCGCAGGGCGGTGGCGAGGGCGGCCGGGGTGCGGTGGTCGAAGACGGCGCCGGCGGGCAGGGTGCTGCCGAGGGCGGCGCCGAGGGCCGCGCGGAGTTCGGCCGCGGAGACGGAGTCCATGCCGATCTCCAGGAAGACGGCGTCGGGTTCGACGGCCTCCGGTCCCGGGTGCCCGAGGACGGCGGCGGTCTGGGCTCGGATCAGCTCGGTCAGCAGTGCCTCCTGCTCGGCCGGCGGGGCGCCGGCGAGCCGTTGCCCGAGCGGCTCGGCGTCCGCGGTCCCGGCGGGCGCCGGCGCGGCCGCCGGGAGGGCGGTGAGGGCGGCGTCCGCGTTCAGCCAGTACCGCTCGTGCCGGAACGCGTAGGTGGGCAGTCCGGCGCGGGCCGTGCCGGGGAAGAGCGCCGCCCAGTCGGGGGCGAGGCCGTCGGTGTACAGACGGGCGAGGCCCGACAGGAGGGCCGCGGGCTCGCTGCCGTGGCGCCGGCCGAGGGCGACGAGTACGGCGCCGTCGGTGTCCGGGCACTCGCGGACGAGGCCGGTCAGCACGGCGTCCGGGCCGACTTCCACGAAGCGGCCGACGCCCGAGGCGGTGAGGGCCGCGACGGCGTCGGCGAACCGGACCGTCTCCCGCACGTGCCGCACCCAGTGGCCGGGGTCGCACAGCTGCTGCCCGTCGGCGGGACGCCCGGTGAGCGTGGACACCAGCGGGATGCGCGGCTGATGGAACGTCAGCTTTTCGGCCACGGCACGGAAGTCGTCGAGCATGCCGTCCATCAGCGGTGAGTGGAAGGCGTGCGAGACGGCGAGCCGCTTGGTCTTCGCGAAGCCCTCGGCGGCGGCGAGCACCGCCGCCTCCTCCCCCGAAAGCACCACGGAGGACGGCCCGTTGACCGCGGCGAGCCCGACGCGGCCGTCCAGCAGCGGCCGTACCCGCTCCTCGCCGGCCTGTACGGCGACCATCGCGCCGCCCTCCGGCAGCGCCTGCATGAGCCGGCCCCGGGCGGCGACCAGGGCACAGGCGTCGTCCAGGTCGAGGACGCCGGCCACATGGGCGGCGGCGATCTCCCCGACCGAGTGCCCGGCCAGCACGTCGGGCCGCACACCGAAGGACTCCAGCAGCCGGAACAGGGCCACCTCGTAGGCGAACAGCGCCGTCTGCGCGTACCACGTGCGGTGGACGGCGTCGGCGTCGTCGCCGGCCAGCACCCCGGCGAGGTCCAGGCCGGTCCGGGCGTCGACCGCGTCGAAGGCTTCGGCGAACACCGGGTAGCGGGCGCGCAGTTCGAGGCCCATGCCGAGGCGCTGGGCGCCCTGGCCGGTGAACAGGAACGCCGTACGGGCGCCGGTCCGCGCCCTGCCGGTGACGGCCGTCGGGGCGGGGGCGCCCTCGGCGAGGGCGCGCAGTCCGGCGAGCAGCTGGTCCCGGTCGGTTCCGGTGACGGCCGCGCGGTGGTCGAAGGCGGTGCGCCGGGTGCCGAGGGCCCTGGCGACGGCCGCCGGGTGCAGCTCGGGCCGCTCCGCCAGGAAGGCGTGCAGGCGCTCGGCCTGCGCGGGCAGGGCCGCTGCCGAGCGGGCGGACAGCGGCCATACGACCGCCGGGGCGTCCGGTTCGGCGTCCGCCGGCTCCTCCTCGGGGGCCTCCTCGATGATGGCGTGGGCGTTGGTGCCGCTGATGCCGAAGGAGGACACACCGGCCCGGCGCGGCCGGTCGGTGCGGGGCCAGGGCTGTTCCTCCGTCAGCAGCCGCACCTGTCCGGCGTCCCAGTCGACCTTGGTCGACGGCCGGTCCACGTGCAGGGTCCTGGGCAGCACCCCGTTGCGCATCGCCAGGACCATCTTGATGACACCCGCGACACCGGCGGCGGCCTGCGTGTGCCCGATGTTCGACTTCACCGACCCCAGCCACAGCGGGGCGCCGGCGGAGCGCTCCTGGCCGTAGGCGGCCAGCAGCGCCTGCGCCTCGATCGGATCACCCAGCGTGGTACCCGTGCCGTGCGCCTCCACCACGTCCACGTCCGCCGCCGACAACCGGGCCGACGCCAGCGCCTGCCGGATCACCCGCTGCTGCGACGGACCGTTCGGCGCGGTCAGACCGTTGGACGCCCCGTCCTGGTTCACGGCGGAACCCCGGACGACGGCCAGCACCGGATGCCCGTTGCGCCGCGCGTCCGACAGCCGCTCCAGGACCAGGACGCCCAGTCCCTCGGAGAAGCCGGTGCCGGCCGCGTCCTCGGCGAAGGAGCGGCAGCGCCCGTCCGGGGACAGGGCGCCCTGCCGGCTGAACTCCACGTACGTGCCCGGCGAGGCCATCACCGTCACTCCCCCGGCCAGCGCCAGCGTGCACTCGCCCTGCCGCAGCGCCTGCGCGGCCAGGTGCAGCGTGACGAGCGACGAGGAGCAGGCGGTGTCCACGCTGAGCGTCGGGCCCTCCAGACCGAGGGTGTAGGCGACGCGGCCGGAGACGATGCTGCCCGAGCCGAAGCTGCCGAAGTAGTCGTGGTACATGACGCCCGCGAACACGCCGGTGCGGCTGCCGCGCAGCGCGACGGGGTCGATGCCGGCGTTCTCCAGGGCCTCCCAGGAGCCTTCGAGCAGCAGTCGCTGCTGCGGGTCCATGACCAGGGCCTCGTTGGGGCTGATGCCGAAGAACGCGGCGTCGAAGTCCCCCGCGTCGTGCAGGAAGCCGCCCTCCCGGGTGTAGGAGCGGCCCGGCACGCCCGGCGTCGGGTCGTACAGGTCCGGGTCCCAGCCGCGGTCGCCGGGGAACGGGGTGATGCCCTCCGCGCCGTCGGCGACCAGCCGCCACAGGTCCTCCGGGGACCGCACTCCGCCCGGGTAGCGGCAGGCCATGCCGACGATCGCGATCGGTTCCCGGGCCGCCGCGGTCAGCGCGCGGTTGCGTTCCCGCAGCCGCTCGATCTCCTTCAGCGAGGCGCGCAGCGCCTCGACCATCCTGGTGTCCGGCTTCTCGGACTCGGCCATGGTCCTCTTCCTTGTCACGGGCGTCGGAACAGCACGCCGTCTCGGCGCGGTCCCACCGTTCGTCGTCACAGCGCGTCGTCGTCGCCGACGAGGTCGTCGAGCGCCATGCTGATCAGGCTCTCGGCGTCCATCGCGTCGATAGGCGCGCGCCCGGTTCCGCCGTCTTCCGCCTGCTCCGGCGCGGGCCGCGCCCCGGCGAGTTCGAGCAGGCTGTCCAGCAGGCCGGCCTCGCGCAGGCGTCCCACCGGGATGGTGGCGAGCGCGGCCCGCACGGTGTCCTCCTCGGCGCGCGGGCCGTCGCCGGTGCGCGGGGCCAGCTCGCCGGCCAGGTGGTCGGTGAGCGCGGCCGGCGTGGGGTGGTCGAAGACCAGCGTGGCGGTCAGCCTGAGGCCGGTGGCCTCGTTGAGCCGGTTGCGGAACTCGACGGCGGTCAGCGAGTCGAAGCCGAGGTCCTTGAAGGGCAGGCCGGCCTCGAACTCCTCGACGCCGAGCACCGCGCGGGCCTCGTCCCGCACCAGCCGCAGCAGCCGTTCGGTGCGCTCCTCGGGCGCGAGCGCGGCCAGTTCGCGGCGCAGCGCCGATGCGGCGGCCGACGCCCCGGGTCCGGTCCGGCGCGGCGCCCGCACCAGGGAGCGCAGCAGCGGGGCGACCCGGGCGGCCTCGCGCGGGGCGAGGTCCAGACGGGCCGGCAGCAGCACCGGTTCGGCGCGGCCCACGCCCGTGTCGAACAGGGCGAGCCCGCTCTCCGCGTCGAGGGCGAGCACACCGCCGGAGGCCATGCGGCGGGCGTCGGTGTCGCCGAGCCGGTCGGCCATGCCGCCGCTGCCCGCCCAGGCGCCCCAGGCCAGCGAGACCGCGGGCAGGCCGAGCGACCGGCGGTGGGCGGCGAGGGCGTCGAGGAAGGTGTTGCCGGCGGCGTAACCGGCCTGGCCGGGGCTGCCGAGCAGGCCCGCCGCGGAGGAGAACAGCACGAACGCGGTCAGGGGCCGCTCGCGGGTCAGGTCGTGCAGGTGCCAGGCGGCGTCCAGCTTCGGCCGCAGGACCGCGTCCAGCCGCTCGGGGGTGAGCGAGGTCAGGACGGCGTCGGCGAGGACGCCCGCGGTGTGCACGACGGCGGAGACCGGGTGCTCGTCCAGGACGCGGGCGAGGGCGGCGCGGTCGGCGGCGTCGCAGGCGACCACGGTCACCTCGGCGCCGAGCGCGGTGAGTTCCTCGCGCAGGCCGGCCGCGCCGGGGGCGTCGCCTCCGCCGCGGCTGAGCAGCACCAGCCGCTCGGTGCCGTGCGCGGTGACCAGGTGCCGGGCGACCAGCCGGCCCAGGGCGCCGGTGCCGCCGGTGATGAGGACACCGCCGGAGAAGACGGCCGGGGCGGGCTCGGCCAGTCGGGGCGCGCGCACCAGCCGGGGCACGCTCAGCGCCCCGTCCCGCAGGGCCAGTTGGGGTTCGCCGGAGGCGACGGCGGAGGGCAGCAGGGCGCGGGAGGCGTCCGTGTCGTCCAGGTCGGCGAGGACCATCCGGTCGGGGTGCTCGGTCTGGGCGGAGCGGATCAGGCCCCACGCGGTGGCGGCGCCGGGATCGGTGACGTCCCCGGGGCCGGCCGCGCCGCGCGTCGCCACCACCAGGGTGGTGTCGGCGAACCGTGCGTCGGCCAGCCAGTCCCGCACCAGGGTGAGCAGCCGCCGGACACCGGCCCGGGCCGCGTCCGGCCCGTCGCCGCCGGTGTGGACGACGACCAGGGTCTCGGGGTCCTGTCCGGCGGCCTCGGCCAGGTCGCCGGCGACGGCGACCTCGGCGACCTCGCCCGCCAGGGCGCCGGCCAGTTCCCGGCGGCCGGGGCCGAGGACGGTCCACCGCCCGGCCTGTGGGGCCGCCGGTACGGAGACGGGCACCCAGTCGAGGGCGAACAGGTCGTCGTGTCCCCCGCTCGCGGCCGCGGCGATCCGCTCCGGGTCGACCTCCCGCAGTGACAGGGAGTCCACGCGTACCACCGGCCGGCCGGTGTCGTCGGCGGCCTCGACGCGCACCGCGCCGGTGCCGGCCGGGGCGATCCGCACCCGCAGGGCGGTCGCGCCCGGCGCGTACAGCTCCACCCCGGTCCAGGCGAAGGGCAGCGTCATGCGCTCCTCGGCCCCGGCGCGCAGCCCGATGGCGTGCAGGACGGCGTCGAACAGCGCCGGGTGCAGGCCGAACGCGGCGCCGTCGGTGGGGACGGCGACCTCGGCGTACGCCTCGTCGCCGTGCCGCCAGGCCGCGCGCAGGCCCTGGAAGCGGGGCCCGTACTCGGCGCCCAGTCCGGCCAGCCGGTCGTAGACGCCGTCCAGGTCGACCGGTTCGGCGCCGGGCGGCGGCCAGGCGGCCAGGTCGTGGCCGGGCCTGTCCCCGGCGGGGCGGAGCGTGCCGGTGGCGTGGGTGGTCCACGGGTCGCCGTCGGCCGCGGTGGCGTACACGCGGAAGGCGCGCGCGCCCGTCGCGTCGGGTTCGCCGACCGTGCACTGGAGGCGGACGGCGCCGTCCTCGGGCAGCGGCAGCGGTTCGGTGACGGTCAGCTCCTCCACCGTGCCGCAGCCGACGCGGGCGCCGGCGGCCAGGGCCATCTCGACGAAGGCGGTGCCCGGCAGCAGCGGCACCCCGCCGACGCTGTGGTCGGCGAGCCAGGGGTGGTCGGCGAGGGAGAGCCGGCCGGTGTGCAGGGTGCCGTCGGCGCCGGCGAGTTCGACGGCGGTGCCGAGCAGCGGGTGGTCGGCCGCCGGGCGGGGCAGGCCGGTGTCGCCGGTCATCCAGTAGCGGCCGCGCTGGAAGGCGTAGGTGGGCAGGTCCGAGCCGTCCCGGTGGGGCAGCAGCGGCGCCCAGTCGACGGCGCTGCCGTGCACGTGCAGGGCGGCGAGCCCGGTGAGCAGGGCTTCGGTCTCCTCGCGGTCCTTGCGCAGCAGCGGTACGACGGCCGTCCCGTCGGGCAGGCACTCGCCGGCCGCGGCGGTCAGGGCGCTGCCCGGGCCGACCTCCGCGAAGTGCCGTGCGCCGGCCGTGTGCAGGGCGGTGACGGCGTCGGCGAAGCGGACGGCCTCACGGGCGTGCCGTACCCAGTACTCGGGTGCGGACAGCTCCTCGGGTGCGGCCGGGGCGCCGGTGAGGGTGGACACCAGCGGGATGCGCGGTGTGCCGTACGACAGGGACGCGGCGACCTCGCGGAACTCGGCGAGCATCGGCTCCATCAGCTCGGAGTGGAAGGCGTGGCTGACGGCCAGTTCCCGGGTGCGCTCGAAGCGGGCGGCCAGGGCGCGGGCGGGTCCGGCGGGTCCGGAGACGACGACGGACGTGGGCCCGTTGACGGCCGCGATCCCCACGCCGTCGCCGAGCAGCGGCGTGATCTCGTCCTCGGTGGCGCGTACGGCGATCATCGCGCCGCCCTCGGGCAGGGCCTGCATGAGGCGTCCCCGGGCGGCGACGAGGGTGCAGGCGTCCGCCAGGGTGAGCACGCCGGCGACGTGGGCGGCGGCGAACTCGCCGACGGAGTGCCCGGCGAGCAGGTCGGGCCGGACGCCGAACGACTCCAGCAGCCGGTACAGGGCGACTTCCACGGCGAACAGCGCGGGCTGGGTGTACTCGGTGCGCTCCAGCAGCTCGGCGGAGCCGAGGACGTCGGCGAGCGGCCGGTCCAGCAGCGGGTCGAGGTGTGCCCGGACCTCCTCGAAGGCGGCGGCGAAGGCGGGGAAGGCCGCCGCGAGGCGGGTGCCCATGCCCGGCAGCTGGGAGCCCTGACCGGAGAAGAGGAAGGCGAGCCGGCCGTCGGTGGCGGTGCCGAGGACGCCGGCGGGCGGGGTGCGGCCCTCGGCCAGGGCCCGGACGCCCGCCGTGAGTTCGTCGCGGGTGCGGCCGAGGACGGCGGCCCGGTGGCCGAGGCGGGCGCGGGCGTGGGCGAGCGCGCCGGCGAGGCGGTGCGGGTCGGCGTCCGGGGTGGCGGCCAGGTGCTCCAGCAGCCGTGCGGCCTGGGCGCGCAGGGCCTCGGGGGTGTGGCCGGACAGCAGCCACGGCACGATGCCGGCCGGCGGCGCCGGGGCCTCCTCGGCCGGTTCCGCGGCGGGCGGCGCGGCCTCGATGATCACGTGGGCGTTGGTGCCGGAGATGCCGAAGGAGGAGACGCCGGCGCGGCGCGGGCGGCCCGGGTCGGGCCAGGGGCGGTTCTCGGTCAGCAGGCGGACGTTGCTGCCCTCCCACTCCACGTGCCGGGAGGGCCGGTCGACGCCGAGGCTGGCCGGCAGGGTCTCGGCGCGCAGGGCCTCGATCATCTTGATGACACCGGCGACACCGGCGGCGGCCTGGGTGTGCCCCAGGTTGGACTTGACCGAGCCGAGCCACAGCGGGCGGTCCTCGGTGTGCTCGGCGCCGTAGGTGGCGATCAGCGCCTGGGCCTCGATGGGGTCGCCGAGGGTGGTGCCGGTGCCGTGCGCCTCGACCACGTCCACCTCGGCCGCCGGGACGCCGGCCGCCTGGAGGGCGCGGCGGATGACGCGCTGCTGGGCGGGGCCGTTGGGGGCGCTGATGCCGTTGGAGGCGCCGTCCTGGTTGACGGCGGTGCCGCGCAGCACGGCGAGGATCTTCCGGCCGTTGCGGCGGGCGTCGGAGAGCCGTTCCAGCAGCAGGACTCCGGCGCCCTCGCCGAAGCCCGTGCCGTCGGCGGCGTCCGCGAAGGGCTTGCAGCGGCCGTCCCGGGACAGGCCGCGGTGCCGGCTGAACTCCACGAAGGTGCCCGGGGTGGCCATCACGGTCACGCCCCCGGCCAGCGCCAGGGAGCAGTCGCCCTGCCGCAGTGCCTGCGCGGCCAGGTGGAGTGCCACCAGCGAGGAGGAGCAGGCCGTGTCGACGGACAGGGTCGGGCCCTCCAGGCCGAGGGTGTAGGCGACGCGGCCGGAGACCACGCTGCCGGAGCCGAAGCTGCCGAAGTAGTCGTGGTACATGACGCCCGCGAACACGCCGGTGTCGGAGCCGCGCAGGGTGGCGGGGTCGATGGAGGCCCGCTCCAGGGCCTCCCAGGAGGTCTCCAGCAGCAGCCGCTGCTGGGGGTCGGTGACCAGGGCCTCCTCGTCGTCCATGGCGAAGAACGCCGGGTCGAAGCCGGCGGCGTCGTACAGGAAGGCGCCGTGCCGGGTGTAGCTGGTGCCGGGCCGGTCCAGGGTCGGGTCGTAGAGGTTCTCGACGTCCCAGCCGCGGTCGGCCGGGAACTCGCCGACGGCGTCGCGGCCTTCGGCCACCAGCCGCCACAGGTCCTCCGGGGAGGCGATGCCGCCGGGGAAGCGGCAGGCCATGCCGACGACGGCGATCGGTTCGTCGGCGGCGGCGTCCCGGGCGGCGGCGGGGGCGGCGGGGGCGGTGGTCGCGGTGAGGGTGCCGGTGAGTTCGCCGAGCAGGTGGCGGGCGAGTTCGGCGGGGGTGGGGTGGTCGAACACGAGGGTGGCCGGCAGCCGCAGGCCGGTGGCCGCGGAGAGCCGGTTGCGCAGTTCGACGGCGGCCAGCGAGTCGAAGCCGAGTTCGCGGAAGGCCAGGGTGCGGCCGACGTCCTGCGCGGAGCGGTAGCCGAGGATGGTCGCGACGTGGCTCTGCACGAGTTCGGTGAGGAACGGTTCGCGCTCCGCCTCCAGCAGCCCGGCGAGCCGCTCCCGCAGGCCGTCGGCGCCGCCGGCGGCGCCCGGCCCGCTGGCCGCGCCGGCCCGCCGTACGGGCACCAGGGCGCGGAACAGCGGGGCCAGGCCCTCCCCCTGGGCGCGCAGGGAGGCCATGTCCAGCTTCACCGGCAGCACGGCGGGGTCGGCGCCGCGCAGGGCCGCGTCGAAGAGGGCGACGCCCTCCTCGGTCTCCAGCGGGGCGACGCCGCCCCGGGCGATGCGGGTGAGGTCCGTCTCGTCGAGGGTGCCGGTCATGCCGCCGGCCTGCGCCCACAGGCCCCAGGCGAGGGAGTGCGCGGGCAGTCCGAGGCTACGGCGGTACACGGCGAGGGCGTCGAGGTAGGCGTTGGCGGCGGCGTAGTTCGCCTGGCCGGGCGAGCCCAGCGTGGCGGCGGACGAGGAGAACAGCACGAACGCCGCGAGGTCCAGGCCGGCGGTGAGTTCGTGCAGGTTCCAGGCGGCGTCGGCCTTGGGCCGGAACACCTTCTCGATCCGCTCCGGCGTGAGGGAGGTGAGCACGCCGTCGGCGAGGACGCCGGCCGCGTGGACCACGGCGGTCAGCGGCCGGGCGGCCGGTACGGCGTCCAGCACGGCGGCGAGCGCGGCGCGGTCGGCGACGTCGCACGCGGCGCTCGTCACCTCGGCGCCCAGTGCGGTGAGTTCGGCGACCAGGTCGTCCGGGGCGCCGCCACGGCTCACCAGCAGCAGGTGCCGCACGCCCCGTTCGGCGACCAGGTGCCGGGCGAGGATCCGCCCGAGGGCACCGGTGGCCCCGGTGAGCAGCACGGTACCGCCGCCGAGGCCGGGGATCTGCCCGGCGCCGGGGACCGGGTCGGCTCCGTCGGCCGTGGCCTGCCCGCCGGCGCCGGCGTCGGCGTCGGTGACGCGGGCCAGCCGGGGGACCAGCCAGGCGCCGTCGCGGTAGGCCAGGTGCGGTTCGCCGGTGGCGACGGCCTCGGCGAGGCGTTTGTCGTCCGGCTCCTGACCCGCCTCCGCCTCGACGAGCACGATCCGGCCGGGGTTCTCCGACTGGGCGGAGCGCACCAGGCCGCCGGCCGCGGCTCCCGCCGGGTCGGTGCCGGTGATCACGACGAGGGTGGTGTCGGCGGCGGCGAGCGCGGTGCGCAGCCGGTCCAGGACCGTGTCGACGGCCGCCCGTGCCTCGGCGGCGCTGGTGCCGGCCGGGGCGCGCACCACTTCCGGTGCCGTGCCGGCGGGCGCGGCCGGCGGGGCCGGCACCCAGGCGACCCGGTACAGCGCGCCCGCGCGGGCCGAACGTGCCGCGGCGTGCAGGGCCTCGGTCCGCAGGGGCCGCAGGGTGAGCGCGTCGACCGTGGCGACCGGGGCGCCGGCGGGGTCGGCGAGCGTGAGGGAGACGGTGCCCTCGCCGGCGGGCCGGACGTGGACGCGCAGCGCGGTCGCGCCGGTGGCGTACAGCCGTACCCCGGACCAGGCGAACGGCAGCAGGGCCTCGTCGCTGGCGGCGTCGGTGAGGCCGACGGTGTGCAGGGCGGCGTCGGACAGGGCGGGGTGCAGGGCGAAGCCGTCGGGGGCCGCGTCGGTGGCGACCTCGGCGTACAGGCCGTCCGCGGTGCGCCAGGCGGCGCGCAGGCCCTGGAAGAGGGGGCCGTAGCCGAGGCCGAGGGCGGCGAGTTCGTCGTACAGGCCGTCGAGCGGGACCGGTTCGGCGCCCCGCGGGGGCCAGGCGGCGAGCGGGGCGGGGCCGGCGGGCAGGGTGCCGGTGGGAGCGAGCAGGCCGTCGGCGTGCCGGGTCCAGGGCAGGTCGGCGTCGGGGTCCTCCGGCCGCGACCAGATGGTGACCGGGCGGGTCTCCCCCTCGGGCGCTCCGACGGTGACCTGGAGCTGGACGGCGCCGTGGTCGGGCAGGACCAGCGGTGCGTGCAGGGTGAGTTCGGCGATGTCGCCGCAGCCGACCTGGTCGCCGGCGCGCAGCGCGAGCTCCAGGTGACCGGTGCCCGGGAAGAGCAGCCGGCCGCCGACCCGGTGATCCTCCAGCCAGGGCTGGGTGCCCGGGGAGAGCCGCCCGGTGAGGACGACGCCCTCGCTGTCGGCGCGCACCATCGCGGCGCCGAGCAGGGCGTGGTCGGTGGGGGCGAGGCCGGCGGAGGTGACGTCGGCGCCGCTCGCGGTGGAGTCCAGCCAGTACCACTCGCGCTGGAAGGCGTAGCCGGGCAGCGGGACGCGGCGCGGCCGGCGGCCCTCGGCGACGGCGGTCCAGTCGACGCCGGCGCCGTGGGTGAACGCCTCGCCCAGCGCGGTCAGCAGCCGGGCCCGGCCGCCTTCGTCGCGGCGCAGGGAGCCCACGGCGGCCACGGCGTCGTCGGTCTCCTGGATGCCGACGGTGAGCACCGGGTGCGGGCTGGACTCGATGAACAGGTGGTGCCCGTCGGCGACGGCGGCGCGCACGGCCTGTTCGAACAGCACGGTGCCGCGCAGGTTGGTGTACCAGTACCCGGCGCCGAGTTCGGTGGTGTCGAGCGGGCCGCCGGTGACCGTCGAGTAGAACGGCACCTGGGTGGCGCGCGGCTCGATGCCGTCGAGGACCTCGGCGAGGCGCTCGCGCAGGGTCTCCACGTGGGCGCTGTGGGAGGCGTAGTCCACGGGCAGGCGCTTGGCGCGGACCTTCTCCTGCCTGAGCCGCGCGAAGAGTTCGTCGAGGGCGTCGGCGTCGCCGGACACCACCGTGGAGGCGGTGCCGTTGACGGCGGCGACGGACAGCCGGCCGTCCCAGGCGGCGAGCCGGGCGCGGACGGCGTCGGCGCCCTCGCCGACGGACATCATGCCGCCCGAGCCGGACAGCAGTTCGGCGATGGCCCGGGACCGCAGGGCGACGACGCGGGCGCCGTCCTCCAGGGACAGCGCGCCGACCGCGCAGGCGGCGGCGATCTCGCCCTGGGAGTGGCCGATGACGGCGGCGGGCGTGACGCCGTACGCGCTCCAGGTGTGGGCGAGGGACACCATCACGGCCCACAGCAGCGGCTGGACGACGTCCACGCGGTCCAGGCCGCCGCGCAGTTCGGTGGCGAAGTCCCAGTCGGTGTACGGCGCGAGCGCGGCGGCGCACTCGGCCATGCGGGCGGCGAACACCGGTGACTCCTCGAGGAGTCCGGTGGCCATGCCGGACCACTGGGAGCCCTGGCCGGGGAAGACGAACACGGGCCGGGCGCGGCCGGGCGCGGTGCCCTCGGCCAGGGTGCGGGCGGTGCCGCCGTCGGCCAGCGCGGCGAGGGCGCCGCGCAGTTCGGCCGTGTCGGTCCCGGTGATCGAGGCCCGGTAGGGGAAGCGGGCCCGGGTGGTGGCGAGGGTCCAGCCGATGTCGGACGGGTCGAGCCCGGGGTGGGTGTCGAGGTGGCCGAGGAGCGCGGCGGCCTGGCCGGCGAGCGCGGCGGGCGTCTTGGCGGTGAGCAGCCACGGCACGGCGGGGCCCCGCGGTGCCGTGCGCTCCGGCTCGGCGGGGGCGGGCGGCGCCTGTTCGAGGATGACGTGGGCGTTGGTGCCGCTGATCCCGAAGGAGGACACGCCGGCCCTGCGCGGCCGCTCGTGCCGCGGCCAGTCCCGCTGCTCGGTCAGCAGCCGCACCTGTCCGGCGTCCCAGTCGACCTTCGTGGACGGCTGGTCCACGTGCAGGGTCCTGGGCAGGACGCCGTTGCGCATCGCCATGACCATCTTGATGACACCGGCGACACCGGCGGCGGCCTGGGTGTGCCCGATGTTGGACTTGACCGAGCCCAGCCACAGCGGGCTGCCGGCGGGCCGGTCCTGGCCGTAGGTGGCCAGCAGCGCCTGCGCCTCGATCGGGTCGCCCAGCGTCGTCCCCGTGCCGTGCGCCTCCACCACGTCGACGTCGGCGGTGGTGAGGCGGGCGTTCTCCAGGGCCTCGAGGATGACGCGTTCCTGGGAAGGTCCGTTGGGGGCGGTCAGGCCGTTGGAGGCGCCGTCCTGGTTGACGGCGGTGCCGCGGACGACGGCGAGCACCTCGTGGCCGTTGCGGCGGGCGTCGGAGAGGCGTTCCACGACGAGGACGCCGACGCCCTCGCCCCACACGGTCCCGGCCGCCGCGTCGGCGAAGGCGCGGGTGCGGGCGTCGGGGGCGAGCGCGCCCTGCCGGCTGAACTCGATGAAGGTCTCGGGGGTGGCCATGACGGCGACGCCGCCGACCAGGGCGAGGCCGGACTCGCCCTGCCGGAGCGACTGGGCGGCCAGGTGCAGGGCCACCAGCGAGGAGGAGCAGGCGGTGTCGACGGACAGCGACGGGCCCTCCAGGCCGAGGGTGTAGGCGACGCGGCCGGAGATGATGCTGCCGGAGCCGAAGCTGCCGAAGTAGTCGTGGTACTGGACACCGGCGAACACGCCGGTGCGGCTGCCCTTGAGGCTGTGCGGGTCGATGCCCGCGCTCTCCAGCGCCTCCCAGGACGCCTCCAGCAGCAGCCGCTGCTGCGGGTCCATGACGAGGGCTTCCTTGGGGCTGATGCCGAAGAACGCGGCGTCGAACGCGCCCGCGTCGTGCAGGAAGCCGCCCTCGCCGACGTAGGAGGTGTCGGGGCGCCGCCGGCTGGGGTCGACGACGCGGTCCACGTCCCAGCCCCGGTTCGCGGGGAACGCGCTGATGGCGTCGGTGCCGTCGGCGACCAGCCGCCACAGGTCCTCCGGGGTGCGCACGTCGCCCGGGTAGCGGCACGCCATTCCGACGATCGCCAGCGGCTCGTCCGCGCGCGCCTTGCCGGTACGGCGGCCGCGGCGGGCCCCGGTCCGGGCGCCGCCGTCGACCAGGGTGCCGAGGTGGGCGGCGAGCGCTTCGGGCGAGGGGTGGTCGAAGACGAGGGTGGCGGCGAGCCGCCGGCCCAGCTCGGCGGAGAGGGAGTTGCGCAGTTCGATCGCGGCGAGCGAGTCGAAGCCGAGGTCCTTGAAGGCCCGGTCGGTCTCCACGCTCTGCGGGTTCGCGTGGCCGAGCACGGCGGCGACATGGGTGCGGACCGTGTGCAGCAGCGCCTCGGCGCGCTCCTCGTCCCCGAGGCCGGCCAGGCGCTCGGCGAAGCCGGCGCCGGCGCCTTCGGCGACGGCCTCCCGGCGCACCGGGCGGCCCGCCAGCGCGCGCAGGACGGGGGCGAGGCCGCTGCCCTGGGCACGCAGCGCGGGCAGGCTGAGCCGCACCGGTGCCAGGGCGGCACGGCCGGCGCGCAGCGACCGGTCGAACAGGGCGGTGCCCTCCTCGGCCGACAGGGCGGTCATGCCGCCGCGCGCCATCCGGGCGCGGTCCGCCTCGTCCAGGGAGCTGGTCATGCCGCCCGTCGGGGCCCACGGCCCCCACGCCAGGGACAGCGCGGGCCGGCCCTGGGCGTGGCGGTGCGCGGCGAGGGCGTCCAGGAGTGCGTTGGCGGCGGCGTAGTTGCCCTGGCCGGGTGCGCCGACGGTGCCGGCGACGGACGAGAACAGCACGAACGCCGCGAGGCCGCCGGTGAGTTCGTGGAGGTGGAGGGCGCCGAGCGCCTTGGGTGCGAGGACGGCGTCGATGCGCTCGGGGGTGAGCGAGGAGACGACACCGTCGTCCAGGACGCCGGCGGCGTGGACGACCGCGGTGAGCGGGTGCTCGGCCGGGATGCCGGCGAGGACGGCGGCGAGGGCGGCGCGGTCGGCGATGTCGCAGGCGTGGGCGGTCGCGGTGGCGCCGAGGGCGGCGAGTTCGGCGATCAGGTCGTCGGCGCGGCCCGACCGGCTGAGCAGGGCGAGGTGCCGGACGCCGTGGGCGGTGACCAGGTGGCGGGCGATCACCGGGCCGAGGCCGCCGGTGGCGCCGGTGAGCAGGACGGTGCCCTCGGGGCCGAGGTCCGGCCCGGCCGCTTCCGGGGGTGCTTCGGCGCGCACCAGCCGGGCGGCGTGGGCGGTGCCGGCCCGCACGGCGACCTGCGGTTCGCCGGAGGCGAGGACGGCGGGCAGGACGGCGTCGGCGTCCGCGCCGGGTTCGAGGTCGAGCAGGACGAACCGGTCGGGGTTCTCCGACTGCGCGGACCGCACCAGGCCCCAGACGGCCGCGCCGGCCAGGTCGGGCACGTCCTCCTGCGCGACGCCGACCGCGCCGCGGGTGACGACGGCCAGCGGGCGCGGGTCGCCGTCCTGGAGGGCGGCGAGCGCGGTGTGCAGCGCCTGGCGTACGGCGGCGGCGTCGCTGCCGGGTGTGCTGTGCAGCACCCGGTGGGCGGTGTCGGGGGCGTCGGCGTCCAGGGGCAGCGGCTGCCAGTCGAGGGTGAACAGGGCGTCGGCGGTCGTGTCGCGGGCGGCGCGCAGGTTCGTGAGCGGGCGTGAGGCGAGCGAGGTGACCGTGGCGACGGGGGCGCCGGTGGCGTCGGCCAGGTCGACGGCGAAGGCGTGGTTCCCGGTGGGCACCAGCCGGGCCCGCAGCACGGAGGCGCCGACGGCGTGCAGGGTGACGCCGGCGAACAGGAACGGCAGCCGGGCGGTGTCGTCGGCGGATCCGTCGCCGAGCAGGGCCAGGGCGTGCAGGGCGGCGTCGAAGGCGGCCGGGTGCAGGCCGAAGCGGGGCGCGTCGGCGGCGGGCCGCTCGGGCAGCCGTACCTCGGCGTACAGTTCCTCGCCGCGCCGCCAGGCGGCGGTCAGCGCCCGGAAGGCGGGCCCGTACGCCAGTCCGGCGGCGGCGTGCCGCTCGTACAGCCCGTCGGTGCCGAGGGGTTCGGCGTCCTCGGGGGGCCACACGTCCAGGCGGCTGCCCGGGGTGCCGGTGTCCGCGGTGAGGAGGCCGGAGGCGTGCAGGGTCCACGGCTCGTCGGCGGGCAGGCTCTCGGCGCGGGCGTAGACCTGGACCGTGCGGGCGCCGGACGGGTCGGGCGCCCCGACGGCGACCTGGACGCGCACGCCGTCGTCCGGGGGCAGCACCAGCGGTACTTCGAGGGCGAGTTCCTCCAGGCGTCCGCAGCCGACCTGGTCCCCGGCGCGGACGGCGAGTTCGACCATGGCGGTGCCGGGGACGACGACGGAGCCGCCGACGACGTGGTCGGCGAGCCAGGCGTGGGTGCGCACCGACAGCCGGCCGGTGAGCACGGCGCCGTCGGAGTCGGCGAGCACGGTGGCCGCGCCGAGCAGCGGGTGGTCGGCGGGGTCAAGGCCGGCGGAGCCGACGTCGCCGACCGGTGCGGCGGTCTCGGGCCAGAACCGCTCGCGCTGGAAGGCGGTGGTGGGCAGGTCGACGGTGCGGGCGCCGGCGAACAGCGCGGTCCAGTCCACGGCGGCGCCGCCGGTGTACAGCTGGGCCACGGCGGTGAGCAGGGTCTCGGTCTCGTCGCGCTCGCGGCGGGTGGCGGCGGCGAGCACGGCGTCGGTGCCGGTGTCGTCGGCGGCCAGGCACTCGCGGGCCATGGCCGTCAGCACGGCGTCCGGGCCGAGTTCGAGGAAGCGGGTGACGCCCTCGGCGGTGAGGGCGCGTATCCCGTCGTGGAAGCGCACCGCCTCGCGCACGTGCCGCACCCAGTAGTCGGGGCCGGCGATGTCCTGGGTGGCGAGGGCGCCTGTGACGTTGGAGACGACCGGGACGGTGGCACGGTGGTAGGTCAGGGACTCGGCGACCGCCCGGAACCCGTCCAGCATCGGTTCCATGAGCGGCGAGTGGAAGGCGTGCGAGACCGTCAGGCGGCGGCTCTTGGCGAAGTGGACGGCCACCGCCTCCGCCTCGGCGGCGTCCCCGGAGATCACCACGGACTCGGGGCCGTTGACGGCGGCGATGCCGACCCGCTCGGTGAGCAGCGGGCGGACCTCCTCCTCGGTGGCGCGTACGGCGATCATCGCGCCGCCCTCGGGCAGCGCCTGCATGAGCCGGCCGCGCGCGGCCACCAGGGTGGCCGCGTCCTTCAGGTCCAGCACGCCGGCGACGTGCGCGGCGGCGATCTCGCCGATGGAGTGCCCGGCCAGGTAGTCGGGCGTGAGCCCCCAGGACTCCACCAGCCGGTACAGCGCGACCTCGAAGGCGAACAGCGCCGTCTGGGTGCGGGCGGTGCGGTGGAGCGGTTCGGGGTCGTCGCCGAGGACGAGGTCGCGCAGGTCGTCGTCGCCGAAGAGCGCGCAGATCTCGTCGAAGGCGCGGGCGAAGACGGGGAAGTGCGCGTGCAGGTGCCGGCCCATGCCGGCGCGCTGGGCGCCCTGTCCGGTGAACAGGAAGGCGGTCTGTCCCTTGCGGACCCGGCCCGATGCGGCGCCCCGGCCGCCGTCGGCGACCTGGGTCAGCCCGGCCAGGAGCGCGTCCCGGTCCGCGCCGAGGACGACGGTCCGGTAGGGGTGGGCGGTGCGGGTGGCGGCCAGGGAGTGCGCCACGTCCACCGGGTCCAGCTCGCCGGCGGCGGCCGCCAGGCGGGCGGCCTGCTCGCGCAGGGCCTGCTCGGTGCGGCCGGAGACCACCCACGGCACCAGCGGCGGTGCCGTGCGCGGGCCGGTCCCGGCCGGTTCCCCGGCGGGGGCCTCCTCCAGGATGGTGTGCGCGTTGGTGCCGCTGGCGCCGAAGGAGGAGACGGCGGCGCGGCGCGGGCGGCCGGGGTCGGGCCAGGGCCGGTTCTCCGTCAGCAGCCGTACCCGGCCCTGGTCCCAGTCGACCTTGGTGGAGGGCTCGTCGGCGTGCAGCGTCTTCGGCAGGACGCGGTGCCGCATCGCCATGACGGCCTTGATGATGCCGGCGACACCGGCCGCGGCCTGGGTGTGCCCGATGTTGGACTTCACCGACCCGAGCCACAGCGGGCTGTCGGCGGGCCGGTCCTGGCCGTAGGTGGCGAGCAGCGCCTGCGCCTCGATCGGGTCGCCCAGCGTCGTGCCCGTGCCGTGCGCCTCCAGCAGGTCCACGTCGGCGGCGGTGAGCTGCGCCCCGGCGAGCGCGGCGCGGATGACGCGCTGCTGGGACGGCCCGTTGGGGGCGGTCAGTCCGTTGGAGGCGCCGTCCTGGTTGACGGCGGAGCCGCGGACGACGGCCAGCACCTCGTGGCCGTTGCGGCGGGCGTCGCTGAGCCGTTCCAGCACCAGCATGCCGGCGCCCTCGCTCCAGCCGGTGCCGTCCGCCGCGTCCGCGAAGGACTTGCAGCGGCCGTCGGGGGCGAGGCCGCGCTGCCGGCTGAAGGCGATGAAGTTGCCCGGTGTGGCCATCACGGTGGCGCCGCCCGCGAGGGCGAGGGTGCACTCCTTGTTGCGCAGCGCCTGCACGGCCAGGTGCACGGCGACGAGCGCCGAGGAGCAGGCGGTGTCGATGGTGACGGCCGGGCCCTCCAGGCCCAGTGTGTAGGAGATGCGGCCGGAGATCACGGCGGCCAGCACGCCGGTGCCGAGCGCGGCCTCGCTGTCCTCCGGCATCCGCGCCAGCAGGTCCTTGTAGTCCTGGCCGTTGGTGCCGGCGAACACCCCGATCCGGGCGCCGTGCGCCGAGTCGGGGGCGATGCGGGCACGTTCCAGGGCCTCCCACGACACCTCCAGCAGCAGCCGCTGCTGGGGGTCCATCGCGACCGCCTCACGGGGGCTGATGCCGAAGAAGTCCGGCTCGAACCCGGCCGCGTCGGACAGGAACCCGCCGCGGGTGACGTAGCTCTTGCCGGTGGCGTCCGGGTCGGGGTCGTACAGGGCTTCGATGTCCCAGCCCCGGTCGTCGGGGAAGTCGCCGATGGCGTCGGTGCCGTCGTGGACGAGCCGCCAGAACTCCTCCGGGGTGGTCACGCCGCCGGGGAAGCGGCAGCTCATCCCGACGATCGCGATGGGTTCCCGGTCCTGGGTCTCCACCTCGCGCAGCCGCTGCCGGGTCTGGGCCAGGTCGGCGGAGACCCGCTTGAGGTAGGAGAGCAGCTTTTCGTCGTTGGTCATCGGGTGTCGCCACTCCTGTGCGAAGAGGTGGACTGCGGTGGGGCCGGGGCGTCGTGGGAGGGTGGGGTCACGCCGAGCCGAGTTCGTTGTCGATGAAGGCGAAGACGTCGTCGGCGGAGGCCTCCTCCAGCCGTCCGGCGAGGGCGGCGGCGTCCTGGCCGAGGGTCTTGTTCAGGTCGCCCAGCAGCGTCTGGAGGCGGGCGGTGATCCGTCCCTGCTCGATGTCCTCGGCGGTGAGGTCGCCGAGCCGGGCCGCGACCCGTTCGAGGTCGGCGAGGACGGAGTCCACGGAGGTGTCGGCGCCCGCGAGCTCGGTGCCCAGGTACTTGGCGAGGGCGGCGGGGGTGGCGTAGTCGAAGATGAGCGTGGCCGGCAGCGGCACCCCGGCGGCACCGCTGATCCGGTTGCGCAGGTCGACGGAGGTGAGCGAGTCGAAGCCGAGGTCGCGGAAGGCGGTGGTGGGCTCGACGGCGTCGGCGCCGCCGTAGCCGAGGACCGCGGCGGCCTGGCCGCACACCAGCTCCTGGAGCGCGCGCTCGCGTTCGCCGCCGGTGAGGCCGGCGAGCTTCTCGGCGAAGCCGTCGGCCGCGCCCGGCTCGGCGGGCCCGGCCGGGCCGCGCCGCGCCTCGGGCAGCGCGGACAGCAGGGCGCTGGGCCGGGTCGCGGTGAACGCGGGCGCGAACGCGGACCAGTCGACGTCGGCGACGGTGACGGTGGTGTCGCCGCCGTCCAGGGCGCGGCGCAGCGCGGTCAGCGCGCGGCCGTGGTCGAGGAGGGACATGCCCATGGCGCGGGCGGCGGAGCGGACGGTGCCGTGCGCGGCCATGCCGTCGCCGCCCCACGGTCCCCAGGCGATCGAGGTGGCGGGCAGCCCGGCGGCGCGCCGGTGCTCGGCGAGGGCGTCGAGGAAGGCGTTGGCGGCGGCGTAGTTGGCCTGTCCGGCGCCGCCGACGGTGGCGGTCAGCGAGGAGAACAGCACGAACGCCGACAGGTCCCGGTCCGCGGTCAGTTCGTGCAGGTGGCGGGCGGCGTCGGCCTTGGGGGCGAGGACGCCGGCGAACCGGTCCGGGGTGAGCGCGTCCAGGACGCCGTCGTCGAGGACGCCGGCCAGGTGCACGACGGCGGTGAGGGGGTGCTGCCGCGGTACGGAGTCCAGCAGTGCGGCCAGTGCCGTCCGGTCGGCGACGTCGCAGGCGGTGAGGGTCACCCGGGTGCCGGCGTCGGTGAGTTCGCGGACGAGGTCGGCGGCGCCGGGTGCGTCGGGGCCGCGGCGGGAGGTCAGCAGCAGGTGGTCGGCGCCCTCGGCGGCGAGCCACCGGGCGACGGCCGCGCCGACGGCGCCGGTGGCCCCGGTGACCAGCACCGTGCCGGACGGCTTCCAGGGGGCGCCGGCGCGGGCCGGGGCGTGCTCCAGCCGGCGGCCGTAGGCGCCGGACTCGCGGACGACGACCTGGTCCTCGCCGCCGGCGTCGGCGAGCAGCGCGGCCAGCCGGGCGGCGGTCCGCGGGCCCGTCTCGGCGGGCAGGTCGACGAGTCCGCCCCAGCGGTCGGGGTGTTCCAGGGCGGCGACCCGGCCGAGGCCCCACACCGGGGCCTGGGCGAAGCCGCTGACGGTGGCGGCCGTGCCGTGGGCGACGGCGTCGCGGGTGGCGCACCACAGCGGGGCGGTGATCCCGGCGTCGCCGAGGGCCTGCACCAGGGCGGCGGTCGCGGTGAGCGGGGCGGCCGGTGCCAGCAGGGACAGCACGCCGTCGACGCCGCCCCGGCCGGCGAGCAGCGCGGCCAGCTCCGCCCGGCCGGCCGCCTGGGGTGCGGTGAGGGTGTCGACGCGCAGCCCCTGGTCGGCGAGCCCGGTCAGGACGGCCGTGGTCCACGGGTCGTCGGCCTCCGGGACGACGGCCAGCCAGTGGCCGCCGAGCGCGGGGGTCGCGGAGGGGGCCAGCGGCTCCCAGGCGACGCGGTAACGCCAGCCGTCGGCGGCGGCGTTGGCCTGCCGCTGCTCGTGCCAGGCGGCCAGCGCGGGTACGACGGCGGCGACGGAGGGTTCGTCGGTGACGCCGAGCGTGGCGGCGACGGCGCTGACGTCCTGGTCCCGGACCAGCTCCCAGAACGGGTCGGCGGCGTCCGTGGCCGCGCGGCCCGCCGCGGCGCGCTCGGCCTGGAGGATGGGGGCGTCCTCCCAGTGCCGGTCACGGCGGAACGGGTAGGTGGGCAGGTCGACCTTGCGGCCCCCGGCGAACACGGTCCGCCAGTCGGGGCCGGTGCCGGTCAGGTGCAGCCGGCACAGGGCGTCGAGGAGGGCGGCGTCCTCGGCGCGGTCGCGGCGCTGGGTGGCGATGACGTGCGGTACGACGTCCTGCGCCATGGTGGAGAGCACGGCGTCGGGGCCGACCTCCAGGAAGCGGGTGGCGCCCTCGGCGGCCAGCGCGGTGACGCCGTCGTGGAAGCGGACGGCCTCGCGGACGTGCCGCACCCAGTAGTCGGGCGAGGTCAGCTCGTCGGCCAGGCGGCCGGTGACGTTGGAGACGACCGGCAGGCGGGGCTCGTGGAAGGTGAGGCCCGCCAGCACCTCGCGGAACGCGTCGAGCATGGGGTCCATGCGGTGGGAGTGGAAGGCGTGCGACACCGTCAGCCGCTTGGTCTTGTCGAAGCGGGCGGCCACGGCGGCCACGGCCTCCTCGTCACCCGAGACGACCACCGCGCGCGGGCCGTTGACGGCCGCGATGTCGACGCCGTCGGTGAGCAGCGGCGTGACCTCGGCCTCGGCGGCCAGCAGGGACACCATCGCGCCGCCGGCCGGGAGTTCCTGCATCAGCCGGCCCCGGGCGGCGACCAGGGCGACCGCGTCGGGCAGGTCCAGGACGCCGGCGACGTGCGCGGCGACGACCTCGCCGATGGAGTGCCCGGCGAGCAGGTCCGGGCGGACGCCCCAGTGCTCCAGCAGCCGGTACAGGGCGGTCTCGAAGGCGAACAGCGCGGCCTGGGTGTAGACGGTCTGGTGCAGCGGGGCGGGGTCGGTGTCCTCGTCGGACATCACCTCGCGCAGCGGCCGGTCCAGGTGGGCGTCGAAGGCGGCGCAGATCTCGTCGAACGCGGCGGCGAACACCGGGAACGCGGCGTGCAGGGTGCGGCCCATGCCGGGACGCTGGGAGCCCTGCCCGGAGAACAGCACGCCGAGCCTGCCGGGTTCGGGGGCCACGACGGGGGCCTGGCTGCCGTCGGCGACGGCGCGCAGGCCGGCCAGCAGCTCGTCCCGGTCGCGGCCGGTGACGGCGGCCCGGTGGGTGAACACGGTGCGCGTGGTGGCCAGCGAGTACCCGACGTCGTACGGTTCGAGGTCACCGGCGACGGCGAGCAGCCGCTCCGCCTGCCGCTGGACGGCGTCGGCGCCCTTGCCTGACAGCACCCACGGCACGACGGGCAGCGCGGCCCGCTCCTTCGGCGTCCCGTCCGTCGCGGCGGGCGGCGCCTCCTCCAGGATGGTGTGGGCGTTGGTGCCGGAGATGCCGAAGGAGGAGACACCGGCGCGGCGCGGGCGGCCGTCGGGAGTCTCCCAGGGGCGGGGCTCGGTGAGCAGGCGGACGTCGCCCGCGCTCCAGTCGACGGCGGTGGACGGCTTCTCCACGTGCAGGGTGCGGGGCAGGGTGCCGTGGCGCATCGCCATGACCATCTTGATGACGGCGCCGACGCCCGCGGCGGCCTGCGGGTGGCCCATGTTGGACTTGATGGAGCCGAGCCACAGCGGCCGGCCCTCCGGCCGGTCCTGCCCGTAGGCGGCGATGACGGCCTGCGCCTCGATGGGGTCGCCGAGCGTGGTGCCGGTGCCGTGCGCCTCGACCGCGTCGATGTGGTGCGGGGCGAGCTGGGCGTCGGCGAGGGCCTGCCGGATGACGCGGATCTGGGCCGGGCCGCTGGGCGCGGTCAGTCCGTTGGAGGCGCCGTCCTGGTTGACGGCGGAGCCGCGGACGACGGCCAGCACCTGGTGGCCGTTGCGCAGGGCGTCCGACAGGCGCTCCACGAGCAGCATGCCGGCGCCCTCGGCCCAGGCGGCGCCGGCCGCGTCCTCGGAGAAGGAGTGGCAGCGGCCGTCGGGGGACAGCGCGCGGCGCTCGCTGAACTCGATGAACATCTCGGGGCTGGCCATGACGGCGGCGCCGCCGGCCAGCGCCAGGGAGCACTCCCCCTTGCGCAGCGACTGGATCGCCGAGTGCAGCGCGACCAGGGAGGAGGAGCAGGCGGTGTCCATGGTGACCGCGGGCCCCTCCAGGCCGAGGGTGTAGGCGATGCGGCCGGAGACGATGCTGCCCGAGATGGTGCCGCCGATGTAGTCGTGGTGCATCAGGCCGACGAAGACGCCGGTCGGGGTGCCCTTCACCGTGGTGGGGTCGATGCCGGCCCGCTCGAAGGCCTCCCAGGTGACCTCCAGCAGCAGCCGCTGCTGCGGGTCGGTGCCGGGGGCGTCCTTGGGGCTGATGCCGAAGAAGGCCGGGTCGCACTCGGCGGCGTCGTGCAGGAAGCCGCCGTGGCGGACGTAGGTCTTGCCGGGGGCACCGGGCTCGGGGTCGTAGATCGCCTCGACGTCCCAGCCGCGGTCGGCCGGGAACTCGGTGACGACGTCGACGCCCTCGTCGACGACGCGCCACAGGTCCTCGGGGGTGCGCACGCCGCCGGGGTAGCGGCAGCCCATGCCGATGATGGCGACGGGCTCGTGGTCCTGCTCCTCCAGCTCCCGTACGCGGCGGCGGCTGCGCTCCAGCTCGGTCGTGGCCCGCTTGAGGTAGTCGCGGAGCTTGCCGGCCGTGGCCGAGTCTTCCATCACAGGGCTCCCAGTTCGTTGTCGATCCTGGCGAAGAGTTCTTCGTCGCTGGCGTCGCGGACGTCGCGGACGTCGGCCGGCGACCCGGGGTCGGTGGGGCGCGCGTGGCTGTCCTGCCAGCCGCGCAGCAGCGCTTCGAGGCGCGCGGTGACGCGGGCGTGGCTGCCGTCCTGGTCGGGCAGGGCGTGCAGGGCGGCTTCGAGCCGGTCCAGCTCGGCCAGTGCGGAGCGGGCCTGGTCGGCCGGTCCGGGCACGAGCGCGGTCTTGAGGTGGGCGGCGAGGGCGTGAGGGGTGGGCTGGTCGAACACCAGCGTCGCCGGGAGGGTGAGGCCGGTGGCGCCGGCGAGGAGGTTGCGCAGTTCGACGGCGGCGAGCGAGTCGAAGCCCATCTCCTGGAAGGCGCGCCCCGGGTCGACCGACTCCGGCGAGGGGTGCCCGAGGACGCCGGCGACGTGTGTGCGGACCAGCTCCAGCAGGGCGCGGTCCCGGTCGGCGTCGGGCAGCGGTGCGAGCCGCTCGCGCCAGGAGCCGGCGGGGGCGCCCGCGGCGGGTTCGGCGCCGCGCCGCCGGGCCGGCCGGACCAGGCCGCGCAGCAGGGCGGGTACGCCGTCCGGCCGGGCGCGCACCGCGGCGGCGTCCATGCGTACGGGCACCAGGACCGCGTCCTCGGTGCCGAGGCCGGCGTCGAAGGTGCGCAGTCCCTGGGCCGGGGTGAGCGGCGGCAGGCCGAGCCGCCGCAGCCGTTCCAGGTCGGCGGCATCGATGCCGGCGCTCATGCCGCCGGAGCCGGACCACAGTCCGTAGGCGAGGGAGACGGCGGGCAGGCCGAGCGAACGCCGGTGGGCGGCGAGGCCGTCGAGGAAGGTGTTGGCGGCGGCGTAGTTGGCCTGGCCGCCGCCGACCAGCAGACCGGCGGTGGAGGACAGCAGGACGAAGGCCGACAGGCCGCTGTCGCGGGTCAGTTCGTGCAGGTTCCAGGCGGCGTCCACCTTGGGCCGCAGCACCCGGTCGACCTTGTCCGCGTCCAGGGTGGCCAGCACGCCGTTGTCGACGACACCGGCGGCGTGCACCACCGCCCGCACCTCGTGCGCGGCGAGCAGCGCGGCCAGGTCGTCCCGGTCGGCGGCGTCGCACCGGGCGAGGGTCACCTCGGCGCCCAACTGCGCGAGCTCGTCGCCGAGTTCGGCGGCGCCGGGGGCGTCCGCGCCGCGCCGGCCGGCCAGCAGCAGGTGCCGTACGCCGTGCTCGGTGACCAGGTGACGGGCGATCAGCGCGCCGAGGCCACCGGTGCCGCCGGTGATCAGGACGGTGCCGTCCGGGTCCCACACGGGCGGTTCGCCGGCCTTGGCGCGGGCCAGCCGGGGCACCCGCACCTCGCCGTCCCGCACCGCGACCTCCGGTTCACCGGCGGCGAGCGCGGCGGCGAGGGCGGGGCCCGGGGCGGCGCTGCCGTCGCTGTCGACCAGCAGGAACCGGCCGGGGTTCTCGGCCTGGGCGGCGCGTACGAGTCCGTAGAGCGGGGCGTGGGCGAGGTCGCCGGTCCGCAGCAGCACGGCGAGCCGGCTGCCGGCGCAGCGGTCGTCGGCGAGCCAAGCGCGGAGGATGTCCAGGGTGGCGTTCACCCGGTCGCGGACGAGGGCGGGGAGGTCCGGCACGGGGTCCGGGGCGCCCGGTACCGGCAGGACGACCAGGCCGGGGACGGGACCGGCGGCGGTGAGGGCGGCCAGGCCGCGGTGGCGGGGGGCGTCGAGGACGGCGTCGTGGGCGCCGGCCGCCTCGCCCTCGCCCGGGGCGGCGCCGCCGAAGCCGCACACCGCGAGGGCCGGGACCTCGGTGGCCGCCGGGACCGGTGCCGGGACGAGGTCGATCCGGTACAGCGGGTCGTCGCCGTCCCCGGCGAGCTGTTCGGCGGAGACGGGGCGGGCCACGAGGCTGCGCACGGTGGCGACGGGCGCCCCGGCGGCGTCGGCGAGGGTGAGGGTGACGGCCTCGGGGCCCGACGGGGCGAGGTGCAGGCGCAGGGTGTCGGTGCCCGCCGTGTGCAGGGTGACTCCGCCCCAGGCGAACGGCAGCACCGCCTGGCCGCCGGGCAGCTCCAGCAGGTTGACGTGCAGGACGGCGTCCAGCAGCGCCGGGTGGACGGCGAACGCGGCGGCGGTGGCGCGGGCGCCCTCGGGCAGTGCCGCCTCGGCGAACAGTTCGTCACCGCGGCGCCACATGGCGCGCAGGCCCTGGAAGACCTCGCCGTAGCCGTAACCGGTGCGTGCCAGGCCCGGGTAGAGGCCGTCCAGGTCGACGGGTTCGGCGTCCCGGGGCGGCCAGTCGGGCAGGCCGGCCGGGGTCGCGGCGTCGGCGGGTGCGGTGGTCAGGACGCCGGCGGCGTTGCGGGTCCACGGGGTGTCGGGGCCGTCGGCGCGGCGGGACCACACGGTCAGCTCCCGCCGTCCGTCCCGCTCGGGCCCGACGGCGGCCTGTACGGCGAGCGCGCCCTGCTCGGGCAGGATCAGCGGGGCGTGCAGGGTGAGTTCCTCGACGGTGGCGCAGCCGGTGCGTTCCGCGGCCTGGAGGGCCATCTCCACGAAGCCGGTGCCGGGCAGCAGCACGGTGCCGTGGACGGCGTGGTCGGCCAGCCAGGGGTGGGAGGCGAGGGAGAGCCGGCCGGTGAGGACCGCTCCCCCGGTGTCGGGCAGGTCGCTCGCGGCGCTCAGCAGCGGGTGCCCGGTGGCGCTCTGGCCGAGGCCGTCGGCGTCGCCGCTGCCGCTCGGGGCGGCCTCAAGCCAGAGGCGTTCGCGCTGGAAGGCGTAGGTGGGCAGCTCGGTGCGGCGGGCGCCGTGCGGGGCGAAGAACGCCGCCCAGTCGACGGCGGTGCCGGCCGCGTGCAAGCGGGCCACGGCCGTGACCAGGTCGCGTTCCTCGTCGCCGTCGCGGCGCAGCCCGGCGACGGTCACGCTGTCCTCGGGCAGGCAGTCCGCGGCCAGGGCGGTGAGGGCCGCGTCGGGGCCGACTTCGAGGAACGTCCGGACGCCCAGCTCGTGCAGGGCGGTCAGGGCGGGGGCGAAGCGGACGGTCCCGCGGACGTGGTCCACCCAGTGGTCCGGGCTGGTCAGCAGGCCGGGTCCGGCGAGGGCGCCGGTGAGCGTGGAGACGACCGGGATGCGCGGCTCCGAGTAGGAGCACGCGGCGGCGGCCTTGGCGAAGTCGGCCAGCATCGGTTCCATCAGCGGCGAGTGGAACGCGTGCGACACCGTCAGCCGCTTGCCCTTGCCGAAGCGGGCGACGAGGGCGTCGACGGCTTCCTCGGTGCCCGAGACGACCACCGACCGGGGGCCGTTGACGGCGGCGAGGCCGACCCGGTCGTCCAGGTGGGGGGCGACCTCGTCCTCACCGGCGCGCAGTACGGCCATGGCGCCGCCCGGGGGCAGGGCGGCCATCAGGGTGCCGCGCGCGAGCACGAGCCGGACGGCGTCCGGCAGGGACAGCACCCCGGCGACATGGGCGGCGGCGAGTTCGCCGACGGAGTGCCCGGCGACGAAGTCCGGGGTCACGCCCCAGGACTCCAGGAGGCGGTACAGGGCCACTTCGGTGGCGAACAGGGCGGTCTGCGCGTAGTCGGTCCGGGTCAGCGACTCGGCGTCGGTGTCGATCACTTCGGCGAGCGGCCGGGCAAGGCCCTGGTCGGCGAGCGCGCACACCGCGTCGAAGGCCTCGGCGTACACCGGGAAGGCCCGGTACAGGGCCCGGCCCATGCCGGGGCGTTGGGCTCCCTGGCCGGTGAACAGGAACGCCGTCTTGCCGCCGACGGGGGTGAGCGGGGCGGCGGCGGCGAGCGCGGCGAGCAGTTCGCCGGTGTCCCGGCCGACCGCGACGGCGCGGTGCTCGAAGTGGGCTCGGGTGGTGGCCAGCGACAGGCCGAGGTCGGCCGGGCGCAGGCCGGGGCGCGCGTCGACGTGGTCGCGCAGGCGCGCGAGCTGCGCGGCGAGGGCCTGCCGGGTGCGGCCGGTGACGATCCAGGGGACGTGACCGGCCTTGCCCGCGGACGAGTCGGACTCGCCCTCGGTCGCGGCCGGGTCGCCGGAAGCCGTGTCGGCGGACACCGGGTCGCCGGTAGCCGGGTCGGCGGGTGCCTCCTCCAGCACCACGTGCGCGTTGGTGCCGCTGATGCCGAAGGAGGAGACGGCGGCGCGGCGGGGCCGTCCGGTGGCGGGCCACGGGCGCCGTTCCAGGGCCAGTTCGACGGCGCCCGCGTCCCAGTCGACCTGGTCCGTGGGGGCGTCGACGTGGAGAGTGGGCGGCACCTCGCCGTGCCGCATGGCCAGCACCATCTTGATGACGCCCGCGACACCGGCCGCGGCCTGGGTGTGCCCGAGGTTGGACTTGACCGAGCCGAGCAGCAGCGGCCGGTCGGCGGGGTGTTCGCGGCCGTACGTCGCGAGCAGCGCCTGCGCCTCGATGGGGTCGCCGAGGGAGGTGCCGGTGCCGTGCGCCTCGACCACGTCGACGTCGGCGGCGGTGAGCCCCGCACCGGCCAGCGCCTGCCGGATGACCCGCTGCTGGGACGGGCCGTTGGGCGCGGTCAGCCGGCTGCTGGCGCCGTCGGAGTTGACCGCGCTGCCCCGGATCACGGCGAGCACCGGGTGCCCGTTGCGCTGGGCGTCGGCGAGCCGTTCCAGCAGCAGCATGCCGGCGCCCTCGCCCCAGCCGGTGCCGTCGGCCGCCGCCGAGAACGCCTTGCAGCGTCCGTCCGGCGCGAGTCCGCGCTGCCGGCTGAAGTCGATGAACGTCTCCGGTGTGGACATCACGGTGACCCCGCCGGCCAGGGCGAGCGAGCACTCCCCCGACTGCAGCGCCCGCACCGCCCAGTGCAGGGCGACCAGGGAGGAGGAGCAGGCGGTGTCGACGGTGACCACCGGGCCCTCGAGGCCGAAGGTGTAGGCGACGCGCCCGGAGGCGATGCTGGCGGCGCTTCCGTTGGCGAGGTAGCCGTCGAGGTCGTCGGGTACGGAGGTGAGGCGGGTGGCGTAGTCGTTGTACATCACGCCGGCGAACACGCCGGTACGGCTGCCGCGCAGGGAGGCCGGGACGATGCCGGCCCGTTCGAAGGCCTCGTAGGAGGTCTCCAGCAGCAGCCGCTGCTGCGGGTCCATGGCGAGGGCCTCGCGGGGGCTGATGCCGAAGAAGTCGGGGTCGAAGTCGGCGGCGTCGTACAGGAATCCGCCGGTGCGGGCGTAGGTCCTGCCGGGCCGCGCCGGGTCGGGGTCGTACAGGGCGTCCACGTCCCAGCCGCGGTCGGCGGGAAAGTCCGACACCGCGTCGGTGCCCGTGGCGACCAGCTCCCACAGCTCCTCGGGGGTGGTGACGCCGCCCGGGTAGCGGCAGCCGATGCCGACGACGGCGACGGGGCCGTGTGCGCGTTGCTCGTTCTCGCGCAGCCGTCGCCGCGCCTCCCGCAGATCCGCGGTCGTCCGCCTGAGATAGTCGAGCAGTTGCTCTTCGTTGTTCACCAGCGCGCCATCCGATCGAGATCGAAGTGAGGGCCTCGGCCGTGCGGATCGCCTCCGGACGGTTTCCGGTCCGCTTCCCCTCCGCTGTCGGAGGCTAGGCAGGCGCCGATGACGCGGGACACCCCTACAGCCCCCAGGGCCCCCCGCGGCGACTAAGGGGTCCCGCGGGACGCGCGGCCCGGCGACCGGCGAGTCTCCCGGGCCGGTCCGCCGTGGGGGGTGTCGGCCACGGTGCTCAGCGCAGGGCGACGAGCGCGATGGCGGCGGCCGCGCACACCAGTCCGGCGGTCTGCCGGCGGGTGAGCCGCTCGTGCAGGAAGGCCAGTGCCAGCAGCACCGGGATGGCCGGGTAGAGCGCGGACAGCACGGTGGCCACGGCCATCAGCTGGTGCCGCGTCGCGGCGAGGTAGAGGAGGACGGCCACGGTCCCGACCGCACCGCCCGCGCCGGCCACGGCCGCGAGCCTGCCGGGCAGCGTCACCGGGGACCGGTACAGGGCGAGCACCACGGCGATCACCACCACGGACACGACCCGGCTGACGACGACGGGCCACAGGCCGCCGTCCGCCCCCACCTGGGCCATCGCCAGGAACTGCACCCCGAAGCCGGCGCTCGCGGCCAGCGCGGCGGGCACCCCGGCGGTCACCGGCCCGGCGCCGTGACGGTCCGTACCCGGCCCCGCGGCCTGGGCGACGAGCCACAGCGCCGGTACGGCGACGGCGATCCCGGCCCAGGCGACGGCGGCCGGCCGTTCCCCGAGGAAGGCCACGCCCACGAGGACGGGAAGGGCGACGGCCCCCACGTCGCTGACCGGGACGACCACGCTCATCTGCCCCTGCGCCACGGCCCGGTACAGGAACGCGACCCCGACCCCCGTACCGGTGCCCGACAGGGCCCCGGACCAGTAGTCGCCCGCCGTCGCGCCGCCGGAGGAGGACGCGAGCGCCGACACCACCGCGACCGCGGTCCCGGCGAGCTGTGCGTGGAGGGCCGCGGTGACGCCGTCGCTCCTGCGCGCGACCAGGCCGTTCGCGAAGTGGGTCACACCGAAGCAGAGCGCGGAGGCCAGCGCGAGCGCCTCACCCACGGGCGCCCCCCGGCCACGGCGGCGCGGCTTTCCGGGGCGGCGGGACATCGGCGCACGGGACCATACCGACGGCCGTACCCGCGATCCCGGTGATGATGACAACGTGCCCCGCCCCGGCGGGCGTTCGGAGCCGGGCGGCACCCGCGGGCGGCCGGCCGCCGGCGGGACGCTCACCGGCACCGGTACCTGACAGGGGTTCACGGCTCACCCGGGGGCGGTCGTCCGGGCACGGCTCTCCGCGGGCCCGGCAGACCGTCGGTGAGATGCCCAGCGCGTTCTGGAAGGCCCGCCGCATGGCCTTCGCCGAGCCGAAGCCGGCACGGGCCGCGACGGTGTTCGACGGGCTCGTCGCCCGCCTCCAGGAGCACCTGGGCCGCGCTTCGAGCCGGACCGATTCGGCGGAGCGCCCGCCCGTCGTCCCGGGGTGGCCGGGTGAGGGCGAGATCGACGCCCGCGCTCACCTCGGCCGAGGTGACGACGTCGCCGTGCCGGACGAACAGGGCGTCCGTCTGCACGGCGACTGCGGGATGGGCGAGCGCCGGTTCCCGGGCCGGTCGCCAGTGCGCGGCGGCCCGCCGCCCCTCCGGCAACCCGGCCTCGGCGAACATGAAGGCGCCGGCGCACACCGAGGCCACGCGTCGGGCCCGCCCGGCCGGCGCCGCGGTCCCGGCCACCGGCGCCGGGTCGGCGACGGCCGCGCGCCAGTCCCGCCGGCCCGGCACCGCGAGCGTGCCCAGCCGCGCCGGCAGCTCCTCCCCACCGCCGGCGGCGGACACGACCCACACGTCGTACCGGGCTCCATAGATGTTCGCGGTCGTGAAGTCCTCTGCGGGTCCCGCCACGTCCGGCAGCAGGACACCGGGGAAGTGCCCCTCGCTCGAACCCCGGCACGTAGTGCTCCAGGACACGGCGAGCCTGGTGTCGGGCACGGTGACCGCGTCGGCCACGGACTCGCCGGCCGTCTTTGCACCTGGTGTTTGCCAGTCGTTCGCACCCAGGGCGCCGTGGCCTCCGTGCCGTCCGGCGGGGCCGGGCGGCACCCTGTCCACAGGGACGGGGCGGTTCGGCGGTCGCCGCGTCGCCGGCTCAGGCCGGCTGCGACAGGTCGATCGCCCGGTCGACGGCGTCGGGCCGGAGCACGCGCAGGATGCCTTCGAGGAGGTAGTAGTCCGCGTAGGGCAGGGAGACCTCGATGCCGTCCTCGGCCGGCCGGTTGCGGGTGCAGCGGGCCACGACCGCGTCGGCGCGTGCCGAGTTCCTCGTCAGGCAGGTGTCCGCGAGCGCGGTGAGCAGCCGCAGCGCCGCCTCGCGGTAGGTGTGCCTGCCGGTGGCCGCGTGCAGGTCGAGCAGGCCGCACGCCATGATGGCGCCGGCGGAGGCGTCCTTGATGTCGTGCGGTTGCTGCGGGGCGCGGTAGTCCCACACCGGCACGTGGTCCGGGGTCAGCGCTCCGATGGCGAAGTCGGCGAGCCGGCGCGCGGTGTCCCGGAACTCCGTGTGCCCGGTCCGCCGGTACATCGTGGTGAAGCCGTAGATGCCCCAGGCCTGTCCGCGCGACCAGCAGGAGGCGGGACTGTAGCCCTGGACCGTGTTCGGTCCGATGGGCGCGCCGGTGTCCGGGTCGAAGTCGAACACGTGCGGGGTGGATCCGTCGGGCCGGGGGAAGACGCGCTGCGCGGTCCTCGCGTGCTCGACGGCGATGTCCAGGTAGGTGTCGTCACCGGTCTGCCGGCTCGCGAACGCCAGCAGATCGAGGTTCATCATCGTGTCCATGATGACGCGGCCCGCGTTGGCGGGGTCCGTCAGCGCGCCCCAGGCCCGGATGAACCTCCCGCGCGGGTTGTACCGCCGGATCAAGGAGTCGGCCGCCCGGACCGCGCCCGTCCGCCACTCGTCGTCGCCGGTCAGGCGCCAGGCGGTGACCCAGGACGGGGAGAAGAGGAACCCCAGGTCGTGCGTGCTCGTGTCGTACTGGCGGGGCGCGAGGTTCCGGGCCGACTCGACCGCCCATGCGCGAAAGGCGTCGTCCTCGCTGTACAGCCAGGCCATCCACAGTGTCCCGGGCCAGAAGCCGCCGACCCAGTCCCCGGTGCGCGAGTACGTCCACTTCTCGAACTTGGTTCCGACCGGGTAGCCCGTCACCCCGGGCGCGACGCTGCGGAGCTTCTCCACGGCGTAGTCCGCCGCCGCGCGGAGTGTCCGCGGGGTCGCTCCTGATGGCTGCCGGTCCGGCGCCGCCGCGGCCGGTACCGCAGAGGCTCCTGCGGCCGCCGCGCCGGCCGCCGTGGCCAGCAACGCACGCCGGGAAACGCTCATGCTCGCCCTCCAACTCCGCTGTGAACGACTGAAGTTGACCGAGCCTTGCACACCGGGCTCGACGGTGTACACCCATGTGTGCGGAGTTCATCAACGTGAACAGAGAGGGGTCGGCGGCACGGGAGCCGGAGTCGGTGTGCGGGGCGTCGGAGTCGAACCTGGACGAGCACGCGGGCGAGTATGCTGGCGCGCCCGGTAGCGGCCCGGAGCGGGTTACCGGTCAGCCGCTGCCGTCTCGCCAGCGGGGAAAACGGGTCGACCCACCCGTATCATCCACGTGTCGCACCGTCAGGAGCGGAGGAACTGATGCCGGAAAGCGCCGGACCCGTCACCGAATTGACCTCTCAGTACGTCAGCCAGGTGACCAACGACCTCGAACACAACCTCAAGGAGCAGGAACGCATCACGGCTGAGATCGCCGTGCTGCAGGAGCAGTTGAGCACCTTGCAGCAGGACCACGCCGTCCTGCTGAACATGCGGCAGGCACTCGGCCTCGCCGCACCGGCCGGGCGGGCGGTCGTACCCGCCCCGCGCGAGAGGAGCGGTGGCACGCGCCCCGCCGACGACAACAAGCCCGCGGCGAAGGAGCCGGCCGCCACGAAGACGGCTGCCACGAAGGCGGTGGCCACGAAGACAGTGGCCACGAAGGCGGTGCCGAAGAAGGCGACGGCCAAGAAGGCAACAGCCAAGAAGGCGACGGCGAAGAAGGCGGCCGCCGGGAAGTCCGCGGCCACGACGGCCGCGCCGTCCGAGCCCGCTCAGCCCACCCTGGTCGAACTCGTCCGCCGGCACCTGTCGGAGCAGACGGAGCCCCGTTCCGCCGCGGAGATCAGCGAGGCCCTGGGCAAGGCGTACCCCGACCGGGGGATCCAGGCGAAGGTCGTGCGCACGACGCTGGAGAGCCTCGTGGCGAGGAACGGCGCCCAGCGCACCAAGCAGGGCACGTCCGTCTTCTACGTCGTGCCGGGCGAAGCGGCACAGGAGACGACGGAGGGCGCCGGGGCGGGCGCGTGACCGCCCGCCACTGCGGGTGGCCGGTGGCGGCCGAGGGAGGCCACGCGGAGATCCGCGCCTCGGCCGGCCTCCACTGCCGGGCGCCGGCTGCCGGACGGAAACCCCGTCGCCGCCCCTCAGCGGGCGCCCGCCGCGCCGGCGCCCGGCCTCGCCGGGGACACCGGTGCGCCACCGGCACGCGGGAAGGACGTCACCGCTCGGCGGAGCCGAAACTGGCGAAGTAGGCCGCGACCATGTCCTCGTCGGCGTGGCCCTGTCCGGCGGCACGCTCCATGCGCTCGGCGCTCGCGGCGGCCACGTCGAGGCGCACACCGCTCTCCTCACCCGCCTGGACGATGAGCCGGGCGTCCTTGGCCGCGGTCGCCACCGCGAACTGGGCCGGCGTCAGCCGGTCCTCAAGGATGAGCTGCGACTTCGCGCGCAGGTACCCCATGTCCAGCGGGCCGCCCTCGATCGCGTCGAAGAAGTTCTGCGGGTCCACCTCGAGCCCCCGGGCCAGGGCCAGCACCTCACCGGCCGCGGCGGTGATCGCGAGGACCCAGCTGTTGGCGACGAGCTTCAGGCGGCTCGCCGTACCGGCCGCGCCGTCCTCGCCGGTCCACACGGTGCGGGACCCGACCGCGTCGAACACCGGGGCCACCGTCGCGCGGTGCTCGCTCGGCCCCGCGGCGAGGACGAGGAGCTGGCCGGCCTCCGCGGGCTGGCGGGTGCCCAGCACCGGGGCGTCGAAGAAGACGAGGTCGTGTTCGCGGGCGAAGGCGGCCAGGTCGCGGACGGCCGCGACACCGGCGGTGGTGGACTGCACCCACGCGGTACCGGAACGCAGCGCGGGGGCCGCCTCGCGCATGACGTCGAGGGTGGCCGGGCCGTCGTAGAGCATGGTCAGGACGACATCGGCGCCCTCGACGGCCTCGGCGGGCGTACCGGCGACGTGCGCGCCGTCGGCGGCGAGCGGCTCGGCCTTGGCGCGGGTACGGTTCCAGGCGCGGACGGTGTGTCCGGCCCGCGCGAGGTTGCGGGCCATCGCGGCACCCATGATGCCGGTGCCCAGGACACTCACGGTGAGCTTGTCGGTCATGACGTCAACTCCCAGGTGACTATGCGGCTTTGGCGGCGCGGACCGGGCCGTCCGGCCCCGCCCGGCGGTCTGTCGGCATGCGGCATCGGGTACGGCGTCTTCCGGGCCGGTTCGGCGGCGGACCGGCCGATCCGCGTCTCCGGGTGAGGATACGGACCCGGCCGCCAGGGAGATCTTCCACCCGCCCGGCGCTCGGCACGCCGAGGCGCTCCTCCGGCGTGCCGTCCTGCCGGGCCGTCCGGGAGCGAGCGTTGGGACGGCCCTCACCGCCCACGACGTGCGCACCGACGGACTCGGCCGGCCCGGCACGTCCCCGGCCGGTGCCCGCGGCTGCCGCGCGCTGCGGAACCCACCTCACTCGCCCACGCGCCCACCGCCCTGGACGGTACCGGTCCGCCGGCCGGGCGGGCCGTGCCGTGCGTCCGGCCGGCCCGGCGGAGCTGCCGTGCGTGCGTACGCCCTGGTCGCCGCCACCGGGCGCATACGGGACCGGCCCCGTAGCCGGTGCCGCCTGCCGCCTGCCGGTCCGCGTCTTCCCCGGCAACGGCTCGGGCGGTCCCCGCGCGGCCCGCGACCGGACCCGGGACCGCCGGCTCGCCCCGCTCCACGAACCGGAAGTGCCCCCGCTGACCTGCCTGTCGCTCGTCCGGCGCCCCGGCGCGGAGTCCGGGACCGGTAGCGCGCCGGCGTCCCGGGGTCCGCCGTTCCTGCCGGTTTTCTCCGGACACGTACAGTCGAGGGCCGAAGGAGTGAGCGGAGGGGGCGGGATGCCACAGGGGGTGCCGGTGCGGTTCGCGGTGCTGGGGCCGGTGCGGGTCTGGCGGGGGGCCGAGGAGCTGGACGCCGGCGGGCCGCAGGCGCGGGCGCTGCTGGCCCTGCTGCTGCTCCGGGCCGGTCAGCCGGTCCCCGTGCCCGAGATCGTCGACGTGCTGTGGGGACCGGGCCCGCCGCCCACCGCCGTCAACGTGGTGCGCCGGCACGTCGGCTCGCTGCGGCGGCTGCTGGAGCCGGGACTGCCCCCGCGGACGCCGGGGAGCCGGCTGGTGCGCGGCGCGGGCGGCTACCGGCTGCTCACCGACGGGGACGACGTGGACCTCGTACGGTTCCGGCAGCTGCGGCAGGAGGCCCGGCGGGCCGTCGCCGAGGGTGCGCCCGCACGGGCCGTGGACCTGCTCGAACAGGCGCTGTCGCGGTGGGCCGGTCCCGTCGCCTCCGGAGTCGCCCCGGACGTGCGCGAACGGCTCGGGGCGGACAGGCTGGAGCGCGAGCGGCTCGCCGTACTGCGGGAGGCGGCCGACGCGGCCTCGCACGCGGGCGTGCCCGGCGCGGTACTGGCCCGGCTGCGGGAGGCCACCGCCGCGCACCCGCTGGACGAGCCCCTGCTGGCCCGGCTGGTCCTGGCCCTCGCGGCCACCGGCAGGCGGGCCGAGGCGCTCGCCGCGTCCCGGGACGCCCGCCGCCGTCTCGCCGAGGAGCTGGGCATCGACCCCGGGCCCGAACTCCAGGAGGCCCACCGGGCGGCGCTGGGCGCGGCAGGGGACGGGGACCCGGCGGAGCCGCCGCCCGCTCGAGCCGTCGCCGCGCGTCCCGTCGTACCCGCCCAACTGCCGCACGACCTGCCCGCGTTCACCGGCCGGGACACCGAACTGGCCGAGCTGCTGGACCCGTTCGCCGCCGGGGAGCCCGTCGGGACGGTGCTGATCTCGGCGCTCGGCGGGATGGCCGGGGTGGGCAAGACCACGCTGGCGGTCCATTGGGCCCACCGCGTCGCGGACCGTTACCCGGACGGGCAGCTCTACGCCGACCTGCGCGGCTTCGCCCCTTCGGGCGCGGTCACCGACCCCGGTGAGGCCGTCCGCGGTTTCCTGCACGCGCTCGGGGTGCCGCCCGAGCACGTCCCGCAGGGCCTGTCCGCGCAGGCCGCGCTGTACCGCAGTGTGCTCGCGGGACGCCGGGTGCTCGTGCTGCTGGACAACGCCCGGGACGCCGAGCAGGTACGGCCGCTGCTGCCCGGCACGCCCGGCTGCCTCGCCGTCGTCACCAGCCGGGACGACCTGACGGGGCTGGTGGCCGCGCACGGCGCCCGCTCGCTGACCCTGCGGCCGTTCGACGCCGGACAGGCGCGGGACTTCCTCACCGGACGGCTGGGCGCCGGCCGGATCGCCGCCGAGCCGCGGGCGGTGGACGAGATCGTCGCCCGGTGTGCCGGGCTGCCCCTCGCCCTGGCCTGCGTGGCCGCCCGCGCCGCCCTGCGCCCGGACTTCCCGCTGGCGGCCGTGGCCGCCGAACTGCGCGCGACCCGCGGCACCCTGGACGGGTTCACCCGGCCCGGCACCCCGGTGGACGTGGCCACCGTCTTCTCCTGGTCCGTGCGGGCCGTGTCGTCCGCCGCCGCCCGGCTGTTCCGGCTGCTCGCCCTGCACCCCGGCCCGGACGTGTCGGCGCCCACCGCCGCCGCGCTCGCCGGCCTGCCGCGGCGCCGGGCGCGCTCACTGCTCGGCGAACTCGCCGCCGTCCACCTCGTCACCGAACCGGCGCCCGGGCGCTACGGCTTGCACGACCTGCTGCGCGCCCACGCCGGTGACCTCCTCGACGAGCACCACACCGAGGCCGAGCGGGAGGAGGCCCGCGACCGGCTGTTCCGGCACTACGCGGAGCACGCCCACGCCGCCGGCGCGCTGCTCGACCCCGGCGGTGACGCCCCGGCGCCGCCGGCCGCGCCTGCGGACGCGGGGGCCGCGCCACCGGACCCGGGGGCCGTTTTGTTCGCCGACGACAGCGCCGCCCTCGCCTGGCTCACCGCCGAGCACCCGGCCCTGCCGGCCGTCGTCCGGGCGGCGGCCGCGACCGGCCACGACCGGTACGCGTGCCTGCTGGCCTGGGCCCTGGAGCCGTACTTCGAGCGGCGCGGCCACTGGCACGACGGACTGGCCGCCCAGCGCACCGCGCTCGGCGCCGCGCTGCGGCTCGCCGACCCCCTCCTGGAGGCACGCGCCCTGCGCGGGCTCGGCCGGGCCGAGGGCAGGCTGGGCCTGTCCGGCGAGAGCCGGGCCCATCTCGGGCGGGCGCTCACGCTGTTCACCCTCGCCGCGGACACCGTCGGCCGGGCGGGCACCCACCGCAGTCTGGGCTGGGCGTGCGAGCAGGAGGGCGACCTGGCGGGGGCCCTGCGGCACAACCAGCTCGCGCTGGAGCTGTACCGCACCGCCGGGTCCCGGCCGGCGCGGGCCAGTGTCCTCAACTCCGTGGGCTGGTACCACGCGCTGCGCGGTGAGTACCGGCCGGCCCTCGCGCGCTGCTTCGAGGCGCTGGCCCTGCTCCAGGACCTGGGCGACCGGTACGGCCAGGCGGCGACCTGGGACAGCATCGCCTACGCCTATCACTGCCTCGGCCGGCACCCGCACGCCCTGCTCGGCTACCGCAACGCGCTCACGCTGTACCGGGCGCTCGGGGCGCCGTACCCGGAGGCCGACACGCTGATCCGCATGGGCGACACGCACCTGGCCACCGGTGACCGGGAGGGTGCGCGGGCCGCCTGGGAGCAGGCCCTCGCCCTGCTCACCCGGCTCGGCCATCCGGACGCGGAACGGGTCCGGGACCGGCTCGCCGGGCGGGAGGAGCGGTCCGGTGCGGGATGACGGTCCCGGGGCGCGGAACGGGTTGGCCGATCGGCCGGACGGCTCCGTAGGCTGGCACGGTGACGACTCGGGTGATCCTTCTCAACGGTGGTTCCAGCGCGGGCAAGTCGGGGATCGGGCGGTGCCTGCAGGCCGTACTGCCCGACCCCTGGCTGGTGTTCGGCATCGACTCGCTGGTCGACGCGCTGCCCCCGCGGCTCCAGGAGGACGACGGGGGCATCGAGTTCGCCGAGGACGGCGGGGTGCGGGTCGGCGCGGGTTTCCGGGCGCTGGAGGCGGCCTGGATGGAGGGCATCGCGGCGACGGCCCGCGCCGGCGCCAGGGTCGTCGTGGACGACGTCTTCCTCGGCGGAGCGGCCTCCCAGCAGCGGTGGCGCACGGCCCTCGCCGGACTGGACGTCCTGTGGGTGGGAGTGCGGTGCGACGCCCAGGTCGCCGCGGCCCGCGAGATCGCCCGGGGGGACCGGCCCCGGGGCATGGCGGCGGCCCAGGCCGACGTGGTGCACGACGGGGTGTCGTACGACCTGGAGGTCGACACCACCCACACCGAGTCCCTGATGTGCGCGCGGACCATCGCGGCCCGCGTCCGCTGACCGGCGACCGGGTGGTGCGCGTGCCCGACGGGCCCAGTGACGGGACGCGGTCCGGGACGCTGCGGTTCGAGGTGCTCGGCCCGCTGCGGGTGCTGAGCGCGGGCAGCGAGCTGGATCTCGGGTATCCGCAGGCACGGGCCCTGCTCGGCGTGCTCATGGTGTGGCCGGGGCGGCCCGTGCGGACCAGCACGATCGTCGACGTGCTCTGGCCGGGCCGGCCGCCCGTCAGCGCGCCGAACGCGGTACGGCGCCACGTCGGCACGCTGCGCAGGCTGCTGGAGCCCGGATTGCCGCCGCGGGCGCCCGGGCGGCGCCTGCTGGGCCGTACCGGCGGCTATCTGCTGGAGGCGGCGGCCGACGAGGCCGACCTGCTGCGCTTCCGCGCCTTCGGCCGGCGGGGCATGCGGGCCGCCGCCACCGGGCGCCCCGAGCAGGCGGTACGGCACTTCACCGCGGCCCTGCGGCTGTGGCGCGGCCCGGTGGCGGCCGACCTGCCGGGACCGGTGCGGGCGCATCCGCACTTCGCGGCCGTGGACCGGGAGGTCCTGCGCACGGCGCGGATGGCGGCGGACGCCGCGCTGCTGTGCGGGCGCGCGGACCAGGTGCTGCCGGGCCTGCGCCGGGCCGCCGCCCTGAACCCGCTCGACGAGCCGCTGCTGGCCCGCCTGATCCTGTCGCTGGCGGCGTGCGGCCATCAGGCGGACGCGCTGGCCGCCTACGAGGGCGCGCGCCGCGACCTCGCCGCACAGCTGGGGGTCGCGCCCGGCGCCGAACTGGCCGCGGCCCACGCCCGGGTCCTGCGCCAGCAGATACGCCCCGCCCGTCACCGGCTCCCCACCGGCCCGCCGTCCCCCGCCCGGCCTTTCGTCCCCCCGGCACAACTCCCCCCGGACCTGCCTGTCTTCACCGGCCGCGAGCGGGAACTGGCCGCGCTGGACGCGCTGTTGGACGGGAAGCCGGTGAGCGCGCGGCCGGGCCCCCGGGGCGACGGGGGGTCCGCACGGGCGGCGCCGGATGCCCTGTGCGACGCCGGCGCGGTGCCCGGTGCGCGGGGCGTCCCGGCCGCGGCGGCCCCGCTGACCGGTGCCTACCCGGCGCCGGCCGTGCTGATCAGTGGTCCGGCCGGTGTCGGCAAGAGCGCGCTGGCGGTCCACTGGGCGCACCGGGTCGCCGACCGTTTCCCGGACGGCCGGCTCCACCTGGAGCTGGGCGGATCGGCGCTCGGTCAGGCCGCGTTGGAGCCGGCCGAGGCACTGCGCCGGCTGCTCGCGGCCCTCGGGGTGCCCGCGCGGAGCACGCACGCGGGCGTGACCGCCCTCGCCGCGCGGTACCGCGGTGCGCTGGCGGGGCGCCGGTTGCTGGTCCTGCTGGACGACGCCGCCTGCCTCGGACAGATCCGTCCGCTGCTGCCGGAGGCGCCGGGCTGCCTGACGGTGGTCACCAGCCGGGGCGGGTCGACCGGACCGAGCGCGGCCGGACCCGGCGGGGCGACGGAACCAACCGGACCGGCCACACCCGCCGTGGGCGCCCCCGCCGGGCCGGCCGGGCCCCGGGGGCGGGCCTTTACGGGCCTTCGTACGCTGTGCCTGGGGCTGCCCTCCGCGGAAGACGCCCGGGAGCTGCTCGCCCGGCGGATCGGCGCAGCGCGGCTGGCCGCCGAGCCGGAGGCCGTGACGGAGATCCTCCGCCGGTGCGGCCGGCTGCCCTCCGCCCTGGCCGTGGTCGCCGCGCGTGCGGCGACCCGCAGGGAGTTTCCGCTGGCCGCCCTGGCCGCCGACCTCGCCGAAGACGCGGGGCCGTGAGAGGGGCGGAACCGCAGACGCCCCAGCCCGACCGCACCCTGGCCGAGCCCGCAGCCCGCGGGGCCAGGGCGAGGCGTACGCCGACAAGTGCGCGGCGCCCGAGCCGGCCACGGCCTACGGACGGTCCGTACCGTCGTCTCCCCCGGTGCCCGGACCGGCCTCCGGCCGACCGGCCGAGGACGCCGGCGGGGCGCCCCCGTCAGCTGCCGTCAGGGGAACACCCGCCCCCGGCCCGGCCTGCCCGGCCGACGGCCCGTCACCGGCCGCACCTGGCCCCGGCTGCCCCGCCCACGGCGCAGCACCCACCACGCCCGGACCCCATCCCGACTGCCCGGCCCACGGCCCGACGCCGCCCGCGCCCGTGCCCGGACCCGGCTGCCCCGCCCACTGCCGCGGCAGCGGAACGCCGTTGCCGTACGGGGGCCACGGCAGGGGAGCCGGTGGCTGTGGGGCCGGAGCCGTGCGGTCCAGTCGGCGGCGGCGCAGCCACCACGCCACGGCCGCCGTGTACAGCGCGATGCTCAGCACGTCGAACAGGACGAGCTGCCAACCGGCGTCCGCCGCGGTGTCGTCACTGCTGAGCCCGTCGACGACGGCGGCCGAGACGCCGAAGGCCAGCAGGTTGTTGACGGTGTGCAGGGCGATGGACGCCTCCAGTCCGCCGGTGCGCCAGGTGAGCCAGCCCGCGGCCACGCCGAACACCACGAGGTCTGCGAAGCCCCAGGGCGTGCCCCAGCCGTGGGCGGCGGCGAACAGGACCGCCTGGGGCAGCAGCGCGGCCCACGGCGAGCGCAGGAACGCCCCGGCGGTCTGCGTCAGCCAGCCGCGGAACACGTACTCCTCGGCGGCGGCCTGCACCGGCACCAGCAGCACCAGCATGACCAGGGCCCGTCCGAAGGCCGGCCAGCCCACCCACTGGCCCTCCGGCTCCCCGTCCGCCGGGAACAGCGACACGCAGACCATCGCGAGGCCCACGACGGGCACGGCGGTCAGCGCGCACAGCAGCATCCAGCGCCATCTCAGCCGGCCCGTCACGGAGGACACCGTGCCGGCCGGGCGCCGTCCGATCCAGCGCACGACCAGCAGCAGGACGGGTATGCCGGCCGCGATGCAGAGCAGGTCCACGGCGGTGCCGGTGACGGGGCCGAACTCCGGCCAGCCGTCGTCGTCCTGGGGGTAGCCGAGGCCCGAGCCCAGGGCCGCGAGGACGACCATGAGGACGACCGTGGTGATCATGTACGCCACGGCCGCGACCAGGGTCCCGAGGAGGGGGCGCCACCACCGGTAGCGCGGTGAGAGGCGGGCCAGTCGGTGGTACGGGAGCTGCCCGGTGGACCGCGCCGGGGCAGGGGGCAGCAGCAGTGGCTGTGGCTGTGTCATGCCGTCAGCCTGCCGAAAGACACCCGGACGCGCCATCCGCTCACGGCAGGACCGGCCGGTGTGCCCGGCCGGCGCTGCCGCACGCCGAGGTCGATGTCCGTTCGCCGCCGGTGCTCCCGGGGGCCGTCGGCTGGGATGGACGCATGACTTCGGGAACGGATCTGCGGGGCAGGGCGGCGCTGGTGACCGGCGGCAGCCGGGGCATCGGCGCGGCGACGGCACGGCGACTGGCGCGGGAGGGCGCGGACGTGGCCCTCACCTATGTGCGGGGCGAGGAGGCGGCCGGGGAGGTCGTGCGGGACATCGAGGCGCTGGGGCGGCGGGCGGTGGCCCTGCGCGCGGACTCCGGGGACGCGGCGGAGGCGGTGCGGCGCGCGGCGGAGGAACTGGGCGGGCTGGACGTGCTGGTGGGCAACGCGGCCGTCGGGCTGCTGGGACCGCTGGAGAGCCTGTCCCCCGCCGACGTCGACCGGCTCCTCGCGGTGAACGTGCGCGGGGTGTTCCTGGCCGCCCGGTCCGCCGCCGCGGTCATGGGCGACGGCGGGCGGATCATCACGGTCGGCAGTTGTGTCACCGCGCGGGTGCCGGGGCCGGGGGCCACGCTGTACGCGATGAGCAAGGCGGCCGTGGTGGGGCTGACGAAGGCTCTGGCCCGTGAGCTGGCCGGGCGCGGGATCACGGCGAACGTCGTGCACCCGGGGCCGACGGACACGGACATGAACCCCGCGGACGGCCCGTACGCCTCCGGTCAGGCCGCCGCGACCGCCCTCGGCCGGTTCGGTACGGCGGAGGAGGTCGCGTCCATGGTGGCGTTCCTGGCGGGGCCGGGGGCGGCGTACGTGACGGGCGCGGAGTTCTCGGTGGACGGCGGGTACGCGGCCTGACGGAGCGGGGAGGGCGGGCGCGTCAGGTCTCGTCCAGGCGGCGTACGTCCTCCTCGTCCCACTTCCTGGTGTCGCGGGGCTGGGTGTACGGCTCGGCCCGCGGCGGGTGTCCGCCCGCGATGGCCCGCTGCCGCACGGTCTCCGCGTCGAACTCCAGGCCCAGCAGGATGGCCAGGTTGGTGATCCACAGCCACACCAGGAAGACGATGACGCCGGCCATGGTGCCGTAGGTCTTGTTGTAGGAGGCGAAGTTGGCGACGTAGAAGGCGAATCCGGCGGAGGCGGCCATCCAGATCAGCAGGGCGAGGACACTGCCGGGGGTGATCCACCTGAACCCCTTGACCTTGGCGTTCGGGGTCGCCCAGTACAGGATGGCGATCATCACCGTGACGAGCAGGACCAGCACGGGCCACTTGGCGATGGACCACGCGGTCAGCGCCGTGTCGCCGAGCCCGAGCGCGTCCCCGGCCCGGCGGGCCAGGCCGCCGGTGAAGACCACGATGAGCGCGCTGGCCACGGCGAGGACCACCAGGACGACGGTGACGCCGACGCGCACGGGCAGGAGCTTCCAGATGGGGCGCCCCTCGGGCATGTCGTAGACGGCGTTGGCGGCGCGGATGAACGCGGCCACGTAGCCGGAGGCCGACCACACGGCCAGCACGAGGCCGAGGACGGCCACGAGGGACCCGGTTCCGGCGCCGTGCTGGAGCTGTTCCACCGCCCGGGTGATGATGTCGCGGGCGGGGCCGGGGGCGAGGTTGCGCAGGTTGGCCAGGACCTTGTCCGTGACCGACCGGCCGGCGACGGCCAGCAGCGAGACCAGTACCAGCAGGGCCGGGAACAGGGACAGGACGGCGTAGTACGTGAGCGCCGCGGCCCGGTCGGTGAGCTCGTCGTCGCGGAACTCGCGCAGGGCGCCCTTGAACACCGCGGGCCATGCGCGCCGGGGCAGCTTCACGGGGGTGTCCGGTGCCCGTCGCTCGACGTCCTCGCCGGGTCCCGCCTCGTCCGGCGCGGGGATGCGCGGCGCCGGGGTCTCGTCTGCGGCCTGCTTGTGGTGCCGCCGTGGTACGTGCAGCTTCGCCATGTCCGTCGGGTAACCCCGCGGGGCGTGATCACGCCCCCGGTTCACCCGTCGGTCTCCTCGTCCCGGGCCTCCTCGCCCGGCGCCCTCCGCCCCGGCGGCGGGACGGAGGGCGTGCGGCCGGGCCGCCGTGCCGGGGCTCAGTGCGCGTCGGCGAACCGCTTGAAGGCGGCCTTGGTGCCGGAGCCGGCGATGCCGTCGATGGGGCCGCGGTAGCCGTAGCTGTCCTTCAGGAGCCGCTGGAGCGCCTTGACCGTGCCCTTGCCGACGACCCCGTCGATCGGGCCGGTGTAGCCCCAGTACTTCTTCAGGCAGCGCTGGAAGGCCTTCCAGCTGTTGGTGCCGAGCTTGCCGTCGACGGAGTTCCGGTAGTTCCAGTACGTCTTCAGCCAGCGCTGGACCTTCTTCGCCCGGGCGGCGCTCAGGCCGAGGTTGTTCACCGCCTGCGGGGTGACGGCCTCGGTGGCCGCCGCCGGGTGCGCCGCGGGCGCCGCGAAGCCGGTGCCCGCGGCGGCGAGGCTGCCCGCGGCCAGCGCCACCGTGGTCGCGGTGGCGAGGAGGGTCCTGGTGAGGATGTTCGTCCGCATGTGTTTCCCCCTGGTTGACGAGTGCCTCTCGGCACGGCACACAAGCTACGTGCCGGGGGTGCGCTCGTCGCCAACCCGGGAGTTGACGCCCGGCTCCAACGGCCGCGGTAGGGCCGGACCGGTGTACAACCTGTGCGGTAGGCACACGGGGGCGCGCGCCGGCCGCGGGCGCCCGTCAGCCCCGCCCTCCGCTGAGGTTCCCCCACCGGGGCCCGATCTGCCTCCACTCCTCGTCCCACTCGGCCAGCCGGCGCTGGATGAGCCGGCCGCGGACCAGCCGGCCCGCGCCCCAGACCAGCGCCCCGGCCGCCGGGGCGACGAGGACGCCGGTGAGCGCCGACTGCAGGTCGGCCGTCGTTCCGGCGAGGGGGGCGGGCACGATCCGGTCCGCCTGGTTCGTCCACACCGTCATCCGCGTGCCGGCGGGGGTACCCGGGACGACCTTCGCCCGGTCGGTGTGCGCCGAGCCGTCCGGGTCCGTCCAGCGCACGGCGCCCCAGACCCGTCCGTCGTCGTAGCCGCTGCCCGCGGCGGGGGTCCGCGCCGCGTCGTCGGTGAGCACCGCGGACACGGGGTGCAGGTGGGCCAGCCGTGCCGCGAACGCGGACTCGGAGGCGTGGGCCGCCCACAGGCCCGCGCAGGCACCGACGAGCAGGGCCAGCACCCAGCCGGCGAGGACGATCCATGCCTCGACGACATCGCTGTGCCGCCGCAGCGGGTTGCGCCGCCACCGCCACAGGCGTACCCGGGTGACCGTCGTGGGAGGTGTCCGTGTCATCGTCACCGCCTCCTCCCGCCCACCGGCGGCCGGGACCGTGGTGGCCCCCGCGGTCTCCCGGACCCGGTCGCCCGGGCGAGGGTCATGACACCATCCTGCACCTGTCCCGGCCGGTCGTCCGCCGGGGGACGGACCTGTCCCGTCGAGCGAGCGGGGGAACCGGCCCGCGGGGCCCTGGGGAGCGGCGGGCGGCAGCGGTCCGCCGCGACGGGGCCGTGGCGGACCGCTGCCGCCCGGCGGCCCCGCCGCACCGGGCACCCGGTACGGGGCCGGGCCCGGCACTCCCGCGGCCTTCGGCCCAGGGCCCCAGAGCACGCACTGGTGCCGCCGCGGGCCTGCCCCCCGGGCGGACGGCGGGAGTTCGACGACCGGACCTAGGAGGGCGTGAGCGGCAGGTCGTCGGTGTAGGCGTTCACGGGCTGGGCGACGGGACGGACCTCCCGGACGTCGAGCGCCGCCTCCGCCGACCTCGTGCCGAGGGTGCCGCGGGGGTGCCAGGTGCCGGTCACCTCCAGCCAGGTGTCGGCGGGCGGTGCCTCGCCGCCGTAGACGCGCACCTTGACCGTCTGCGAGTCCGCCGCGCAGCAGGAGAAGACGATCCGGGTCAGGTACCAGCCCGCGCCCGCGCCGGCGGGGGTGGCGAAGCCGGTCAGCCGGACGGTGCGGTGCTCGATGGCCCGGCCGCGGTCCTGCTGGACCCGCTTGGTGAAGTCGGTGAGGGTCAGCGGCAGCGGCGAGGTCGCGGGCAGTGGCCCGAACCCCTTCTGCACGGCGACGGGCTTGGTGTCGGCGCGGGCCGCGGTGTACGCGCCGAGCGCGGGCGGGGGCACGAGGAGCAGGCTGAGCGCGGGCAGGAACAACAGCCAGGCGACGCGCGGCATGCCGGTGTGGTCGTGGTCGTGCCCGGAGCCGGCCGTGTGCCGCCGGTCCCGGGTCAGCGCTCCGGCCAGCCCGAGCAGCAGCAGGACGGCGCCGGAGACGATCAGCGCCGGGCGCAGTCCGGCCTTGACGTAGCGCAGATAGGTGTCGGTGAGCAGGGCGGTGTGCAGCAGGCCGGCGCCGGTCAGGGCCAGGAGCAGGGCCTGGAGGGGGCGGTTCACAGCAGCGCGCCTCCGGTCAGGACGCTCGCGGTGACGGCCACGACGGTGGTCGCCGTGGAGAACCGCCAGGCGAAGGCACGGCCGAAGGTGCCCGCCTGGAGGGCGATCAGCTTGAGGTCGACCATGGGGCCGACCACCAGGAACGCGAGCCGGGCGGTCGGCGGGAAGCCGGTGAGCGAGGCCGCGACGAACGCGTCGGCCTCCGAGCAGACGGCCAGCAGTACGGCGAGGAGGGCCAGGAAGAGCACCGAGAGCCAGGGCGTGCCGGAGAACGCGTCGAGGACGGAGCCCGGCACGGTGACGTCGAAGGTGGCGGCGGCCATGGCGCCGAGGACGAGGAAGCCGCCGGCGTGCAGGAAGTCGTGCTGGAAGCCGAGCCGGAACTCGGTGCGGCGGCTGTGGCCGGGCCGGTGGCCGGTGTGCCGGTGACGCAGGAGCGGACGCAGCCACTCCTCCTTGCCGAGCCACAGCCACAGCCAGCCCATGACGGCCGCCGTGGCGAGGGAGGCGAGCAGCCGGGCGGCGACCATCGCGGGGTCGCCCGGGAAGGCGACGGCGGTGGCCGTGAGGACGACGGGGTTGATCGCGGGCGCGGAGAGCAGGAAGGCGAAGGCGGCGGCCGGGGTGACGCCCCGGCGGATCAGGCTGCTCGCGACGGGCACGGAGGCGCACTCGCAGCCCGGCAGGACCGCGCCGGCCACGCCGGCGACCGGGACGGCGAGGGCCGGCCGCTTCGGCAGCACCCGGGTGAACAGGTCGGCCGGCACGAAGGCGTTGATGGCGCCGGACAGGGCGGTGCCGAGGAGCAGGAAGGGGAGCGCCTGGACGGTGATGGCCAGGCAGACGGTGCGCCAGGCCTGGACGGCGGGATGGTTCAGCCACGGCGTGCCGGCCAGGAGGAGCACGCCCGCGAGCGTGAGGGCGGCGCCGCGGGCCCGGCGCCGGGGGACGGCGCCGGGCGGCCGGGGCCGGGGGCCGGCGCCCGGTGGCCACGGCGGGACGCGGCGCGCGGGCGGGCCGGGGTGGGGTACGGCCGCCACGCCCTCCGTCACACCAACCAGCTCATCCGATTTGTCCATTTTCACTCCGGATGTCGGTGTCGGGCCGACGATAAGCGAGGAGCACGGCCGGGCCGCGCGCACACGCCGCCGCCCCGGCGAACCGGCCGGAACAATGCGCCCCATCGGTGGCTCTTCTCACAATCCGGGCCGAACGGGGCCTCGAGGTGACGGGCGCCACGTCGCCGGACGCCGTAGTTGTCTACGTTCGTGACCCATGTCGTCCCGCCTCTCCCGCACAGCACGCGCCAAGGCCTGCGCCCTCGTGGCCTCGGCGACCGCCCTCCTCGCCACCGGGCTCCTGCACCCCACCCCGGCCGCCGCCGCCTCCGCACAGGCCACGGCTGCCGTGCTCGACCTGGACGGCACCGGCCGCACGCCCGTGGTCCACGGCGAGGACCGGGCGTACGACACCGCCAGCATCGTCAAGGTCGACATCCTCGCGGCCCTGCTGCTCCAGGCGCAGGACGCGGGACGGCACCTCACCGCGAGCGAGCGGAAGCGCGCCGAGCCGATGATCCGGCGCAGCGACAACGCGGCGGCCAACGCCCTGTGGCGGCAGATCGGCCGGGCCCCCGGACTGGCGGCGGCCAACAAGCGCCTCGGCCTGACCTCGACCACGGGCGGGCCCGGCGCCAAGTGGGGCCTGACCCGGACGACCGTGCGCGACCAGATCCGGCTGCTGCGGGCCGTGTTCGACACCGGCGCAACGGTCCGCGCGGGCTCCGGCGGACTCGACGCGGACTCCCGCGCCTACCTCCGCACCCTGATGGGCCAGGTCGTGCCCGAGCAGACCTGGGGCGTCCCGGCGGCCGGCGCCGACGGCTCCCGCAAGGCCCTGAAGAACGGCTGGCTCCAGCGCGACACGACGGGCCTGTGGGACGTCAACAGCGTCGGCCAGATCACCGTGAAGGGTCACCGGTACCTCGTCGCGGTCCTGTCGGACGGCAGCGCCTCCATGAGCGACGGCGTGTCCCTGGTGGAGCGGACGGCACGCGCGGCCGTGGGGTGAGCGGTCCCCGCGCGGCCGCCGCCCTCACCCCGTGACCGGCCGGGCGTCCCGGGAGCGAGGTGCCGCCGGAACTTTTCGGCCGCCGTGGAAGGGGCACGCGGTCGGGGTACGGCTTTCCGACCGGAAGGGCGAGACCACGATGGCCGAGTACGAACGTTCCCGCACGATGCCCGCACAGCCCGAGCAGGTCTTCGACCAGGCGGCCAATACCGCCCAGCTCGACGCCTGGCTCCCGGGCGAGCTGCACGTCGACGTACAGGAACCGCCCGCCGTGACCGTCCACGAGGACCGCTCCGGCGAGGACACGCCCGCCCTGCTGCGCTCCGAACCGGACCAGATGCGCCTGGAGTGGGGCACCCGCGAGCAGGGCGGCTACGCCGGCTGGCTCCAGGTGGCCGGCATCGGCAGCGGGGCCAGCGAGGTGACCGTGCACCTGTCCTTCTTCGACGAGGGGCACGACCCGGGCGAGCGGGCGGTCGGCGACGCCCTCGACGGCAGCCTGCGCCGGCTGGAGGAACAGGTGCGGATGCGGGTGGACAACGCGGCCGGCTGACATGGCGCACCCGGTGAGCTGGTACCCGCTGCGCCTCAGCACGCCCGTCAGAGAGCACGTCTTCGGCGGCCGGGCCCTCGCCGACCGGCTGGGCCGGACGGACCTGCCGCACGGCCCGGTCGCCGAGACCTGGGAGGTCAGCGACGTCGACGGGGAGGGCGCCACGGTGACCGACGGGCCGCTGGCCGGGCGGTCGCTGCGGGAGCTGATGGCGCGGGATCCCGGCGGGCTGCTGGGCGACCGCCCGCACGGTCCGCGCTTCCCCCTGCTCACCAAGTTCATCGACGGCACCGGCGCGCTGCCCGTGCACCTGCACGCCGACGACGCCACCGCCCGCCGCCTGGAGGGCGAGCCGAACGGCAAGACGGAGGCGTGGCACGTGCTGGACGCCGTACCCGGCGCGACCGCCCTGGTCGGCGTGCGGCCCGGGGTGGACCGGGAGCGGCTGCGCCGGGCGCTGCTCGCGCAGGACTTCGACGCGGTGATGCGCCGCCTGCCGGTGCGCGCCGGGCAGACCGTGTACGTACCGGGCGGGACCCTGCACAGTTTCGGGCCGGGCACCCTGGTGTACGAGATCGAGCAGACCTCCGACATCCAGCAGCACGCCATGCCCTGGCGGATGGAGGACGGCGCACCGCTCGCCGAGGAGGAGCGGGAGGCGAACATCGGGCGGCTGCTGGACGAGTGGCGTCCGGAGCCCCGGCCGCGGTTCCAGCCGGGGCTCAGCGTGCCGCTGGACGACTCGGTGGAGCGCACGGTGCTGTGCGCGGGGCCGTACTTCGCGCTGGAACGCTGGACGGCCGGCGGCAGCGCCCCCCTGGTCCGCGCGTTCGCGACCGCGCAGGTCCTCAGCAACGCCGGCGCCCCGGTGACCGTCACCTGCGGCGGCTGGACCGGCCGGCTCGGCCGGGCCAGGACCCTGCTGCTGCCCGCCGCGCTCGGGCGGGTGCGGGTCAGCGGACCCGCCGACGTCCTGTTCGGCTACGTCCCCGACCTCGACGGCGACATCCGGGCCCCGCTGACGGCCGCCGGCCACGGACCGGCCGCGATCGCCGCCCTCGGCGAGGGACTGCGGGCACGGCCCGCCCCCGAGCGGCCGGCCGGTCAGTAACCGGAGCCCAGCCGCCGGGTGGAGTACGCGCACTCCGTGTAGAGGTAGCCCGACCGGAGCCTGGCGGTGTCCGAGGCCGGGGTCGCGGTGCTGTCGCCGTGCGGCTTGTGCACGAAGTACGTGGTGCCGACGGGCAGGCTGATGGTGCGCTGCGGGTAGTTCCTGCGGCTGTCGTTGCAGGGCTTGAAGGTGGAGAACGCCGTGTCCACGAGCGAGTACGCCGTGCAGCCGCCGCAGCCCTTGAGGGTGAAGCTGCCGGTGACCGGGCCGGTGTAGAGGACGGTGATGTCGTCCGGGCTGTCGTTCTTGACCGTGACGGAGATGCTGCCGCCGGAGGCCAGGGTGGGCAGCTTCTTGCCGGCCGCCGGGAGGGTCTGGGCGACCTCGGCGGCTATCGCGATCTTCTGGGCGCGGGCGCGGTTCCTGTCGTGCCTGTGGCCGGCGGCGAACTGCTCCATGGTCTTCCGTGCCGCGTCGAAGTCCCCGTCCCGGTACTGGTCGACACCGCAGGCGTACGCGCCGGCGTCACCGCTGCGGCCGGCCCGGGCCGCGGCCTTCGCCAGCCGGCCGTCCACGTCACCGGCCGACCTGGACAGGTCGGCGATCCGGGTGTCGAGGTCGCGCAGCGTCTCGACGGCCGCGCAGGGTGCGTCCCCGCCGACGGCCTTCTCCGTCCTCGCCACCGCCGCGTCCACGGCCGGCGCCACCTTGGCCGCCGCCCCGGACCGCGGGAAGGTGCCGAGCAGGTCGCCGAAGCGGCCCACCCAGTCCGTGTCGCCGCTCGCCAGGTGCCGCGCACCGCACTCGTACAGGGCGTTCGCGAGCCGGTCGTCGGGCCACCGCGCCAGCGGGCCGAGCTGTTCCCCGGGCATCGTGTCCGGCACGGTGCGGAGGTACTTCAGCGGCTCCACGGCGTCGCAGTACCGCTGGTGGCCGTAGGCCGCGCCGACCGTCGCGTAGTAGGTCCGCAGCCGGTCGGGGACCTGCCGCGCCGCGCGGGAACCGGCGTGGTGCAGCGCGATGTCGCGGTAGACTCCCAGGGCCGTCCCGTAGCCGGACCGGGCGGCGCTGAAGGACTGGCGGCCGCTCTCGGCCACCAGGTCGTCGGCGCGCTCCAGGCGGCCGAGGAGTGCCTGCTCCACGGCCTCGTCACGGGCGTCCTCGTACCACAGGGCGCCGCCGGCCGGAACGGCGAGCAGCACCACGCCCAGCAGCAGCGCCAGCGGCGTCCCGCGCGGCCGGGCGAGCCGGGTGCGCAGTCCGGCGACCGCGCCGTGGACGGCCGCCACCAGCAGCACCGCGGCGTAGCAGGCGAGCACGGCCGCGGGCAGCCCGCCGGCGTCGACGGGCAGCGCGAAGACCAGGAGCAGCCCGGTCGCGACCCAGCAGGCCGCCGCCGGCACCCAGCGGCGCAGGAGCGCGTAACCGAGGCCGAGCCCGCTCAGGTTGAGCAGGGCGACCGCGGCGGCCCGCCGGGCGTCCGGCGGCGCGGGCGGCGGAGTCGCCGGTACGGGTGGCGGACCAGGCGGCATGGGCGGCAGCGGCGGCCCGCCGAAACCCTGACCCGGACCGTACGGACCTCCGGACATGATGGCTCCCCCCGGTCAACTCCGCCCGCATGTCTGTGAGTTCGCAGTGTACGGGCACGAGCGCGCACCGGACAGGGGCCGGTCCCGGGAGGCGGCCGTGGCCGGCCCGAGCCGGCCGGGTGTTCCGTCGCCGGTTCACCGGGCCGCTGCCAGGGCCAGGGACCCGGTCGCCAGGGCCAGGAACAGGCCCGGAAAGGCGAGGGTGCGCAACGCCCGGGCCCGTACGTGGGCGGCCACCGCGCCGACGTAGAACAGCACGAGGCCGGTGCCGGCGGCGATGCCCAGAGGGTGCGCGCCCAGCAGCCCGAGGAGCAGCCCGGCCGCGCCGGCGGCCTTCAGCAGCGCCAGCACGGGGAGCCGGCGCGGCGGCACGCCGACCCGGGCCGCGTTGGCGAGGACGAACGGCGCCTTCGCGAGGTCGGCCGCCGCGATGCCCGCGTTGGCCAGGACGGTCGCACAGGTGACGGTGAGAAGGGCGAGGTTCATGCCGTCCACGCTCGCCGGAGGGTCGCCGCGACGTCCAATACCGGCGTCCATAACCTTCTGGAATGGACGTCGACTCACGTCTGCTGCGCTCCTTCCTGGCCGTCGCCGAGGAGGGCAGCCTCGTCCGCGCCGCCGAGCGGGTGTACGTGTCCCAGCCGGCGCTGACCAAGCAGATCCGGCAGCTGGAGAGCCGGCTCGGGGTGCGGCTCTTCGACCGCTCGCGCACCGGCATGGCGCTGACGGACGCGGGCCGGGAACTCGCGCGCCGCGCCCCGGACGTCCTCGCGGCCTGGGACGACGCCCTGCGCGCCGCCCGGGCCGCCGGCCGGCGCACGGCCCGGGTGCTGCGCGTGGGCTTCGTCGCCAGCGCGGCCAACGAGGCGACGCCGGGGATCGTCGCCGAGTTCGCCCGGCGGTGGCCCGGATGGCGTGCCGAACTGCGGCAGGCGCCCTGGACGAACCCGAGCGGGGCCCTGGCCGACGGCGAGGTGGACGCGGCGCTGCTGCGGCTGCCGTTCCCGGGACAGGACGCGCTGCGGTTCGAGGTGCTGTTCAGCGAGGAGCGCTGGGTGGCGCTGCCGAGCACGCACCGGCTCGCGGAACGCGCGCGGATCGCCTTCCGGGAGCTGTGGGACGAGCCGTTCGTGGCCGCCTCGCCGGAGACCGGCGCCTGGCGCGACCACTGGCTGGCCGCCGGTGAGCGCGAGGGCCGTCCGGTCCGGATCGGCGCGGTCACCGAGCAGCCCGACGAGTGGCTGAGCGCCATCGCCAGCGGGTACGGCATCGCCCTCGCACCCGCGTCCGCCGCCCGGTTCTACGCCCGCCCCGGCGTGGTCTACCGCCCGGTCACCGGGGTGGGCCCGACCCGGGTCGCCGTGGCCTGGGCACCGGCCGACGACGGCAACCCGGTCGTGCGGGACTTCGTGCGCTGCTGCCTGGAGCTGGCCCGCGCCACGTGACGGACGTGTGTTCTCCCCTGTCCGGCGCAATGACGGTGCGCCGGAGGGGCGGGCGGGCGTGACCGGTGTGACCGTGGGGGGTGGAGTGCACGGACACACCAGTGGTGAGGAGAGGGCATGGCGAACGGAACCGGCGGGGCCTGTGCGCAGCTGAGTGCCGTCGCGGACGCCGTGCTGTACGAGGGGTATCTGCTCTACCCCTATCGCCGGTCCTCGGCGAAGAACCGGGTCCGCTGGCAGTTCGGGGTGCTGCTGCCCCGCAACTGGGTGGAGCGCGACGGGCCGGTCACGCCCGGTGTCTCCGGTTCCGCCGACTCCTGGTACCAGCACACCGAGTGTCTGCTGCGGGTGCGGCGCGCCGGTGCGGCCGTCCGGGTGCGGGTGCGGTACCTGCAACTCCAGCACAAGCAGGTGGAGGCGGCCGACGGGAACGGGGCGCACCGCCCGGTCGAGTCGTTGCGGACGGCCGACGGGACCGCCCACCTTTCGTTCGAGGAGGCCGTGCCCCGCGAGACGGAACTGGTGCTGGCGCCGGCGGAGTCGCCGCCGGGCGGCCGGACCGTCGCCGTGGGGGCCCCGGCCGGGGCGGAGTACGAGCCGTTGCCGGCGGGGGCGGGGCGGACGGTGCGCCGGCGCCGGGAGGTGCGGGCCGCGACCACGGTCACGGCGCAGCCGCTCGGGCCCGGGCTGTACCGGCTGCGGGTGCGCACCGAGAACACCGGTGCCGCGCCGGACCCGCGGGCCTCCCGGAACACGGTGCTGGGGCAGGCGCTGCTCGCCACGCACACCCTCCTCACCGGTGACGGCGTGGAGTTCGTGTCGCTGATCGACCCGCCGGCCGCTTACGCCGAGCAGGTCCGCGCCTGCCGCAACGCGTTCACGTTCCCGGTGCTGGGCGGGGCCCCGCCCGAGTCCACCAGCGGTGACGGGGCCACCGGCACGCTGCTGCTCTCCGCGCCGATCATCCTCCCCGACCACCCCCAGGTGGCGCCGGAGAGTCCGGGCGACCTGCACGACGCGGCGGAGATCGACGAGATCCTGACGCTGCGCACGATGCTGCTGACCGACGAGGAGAAGGCGGAGGCCCGGGCCACCGACCCGCGGGCCGCGCGCATCCTCGACCGGGTGGACACCATGCCCCGGGAGGTCTTCTCCCGGCTGCACGGCGCCATCCGTTCCCTGACCCCGCGCACCCCCGCGGCCGAACGGCCCCCGGCCCCCGTCACCGCACGGCCCCCGGCCGCCTGTGCCGAGCGGCCCGCCTGGTGGCAGGAGGGCGGCGACGACGGGCTGTCCCCGGCGATGGACACCGTGCTGGTGGACGGCGTGCCCGTGGGCGGCGGCAGCCGGGTGCGGCTGTGTCCGCGCGGCCGGGGCGCCGACGCCCAGGACATGTTCCTGGCCGGGCGCACCGCGCGGGTGGCCGCCGTCTTCCACGACGTGGACGGCAGCACGCACCTGGCGGTCACGGTCGACGACGATCCGGCCGCCGAACTGCACGGCTGGTACGGCCGCTTCCACTACTTCCGGCCCGACGAGGTCGAAACGCTCGGCCCCGACGCCCCACCGGGTCCGGGCCGGCCGATCCGGCCGCAGTCCCCGCGGCCACCCGAGCGTCCGGCCGACGGGCCGGAGGAGGGACGGTTCGATGGACGCCCTTGACGTCCTCATGCACGACCACAGGATGGTCGAGCAGTTGTTCCGCGACTACGAGGCCGCGGCCTCCGACCGGCAGCGGCGCGGTGTCGTGGAGCTGTTGGTGCGCGAGCTGTCCAAGCACGCGGCTCTGGAGGAGATGCTCCTGTATCCGCTGGCCAGGAAGGTGCTGCCGGACGGCGACCGGGAGATCGACGAGCACTTGAGCGAGCACATGGGGGTGAAGCAGACCCTCCTCGCGCTCGACCGGCTCGGCGAGGGCGACCAGCGGACCGGTGAGCTGGTGGCTCAGCTGCGCCGTGACCTGGCGGAGCACATCCGGGAGGAGGAGGGCACCCTCATGCCCCGGCTGCGGGAGGCCGTCTCCCAGCAGGAACTGGACCGGCTGGGCGAGCTGATCGGGCAGGCCAAGGCCGGCGCGCCGACCCGTCCGCACCCGCACGCCCCCGACCAGCCGCCCGCCCTGACCCTCGCGGCCCCCCTGGCCGCGGCCTACGACCGACTCCGAGACCGACTCCAGCGGAGGCCGACGACATGACCACGCAGAGCGGCACCACCGAAGTGACGCGTGAACCCAGCCGGTCCGAGGCGCGCGGGAACGGGTTCGACGAGATCTACATCCTCTGGATCTCCGAGGGGATGAGCTGCGACGGCGACACGGTGTCCATGACGGCCGCCGGGCAGCCCGGCATCGAGGACCTGGTCGCCGGGCTCATCCCCGGCCTGCCGAAGGTCAACCTGGTCAACAAGGTCCTCTCCCCCAGCCTGGGCGGCGAGGACTTCCTCGCTCCCTACCGGGCGGCGGCGCGCGGGGAGTTGGCGCCGTTCATCCTGGTCATCGAGGGATCGGTGCCGAACCAGAACATCATCGAGGGCGACGGCTACTGGACGTCGTTCGGCAACGACCCGGACACGGGCGAGCCGCAGACTCTCAACTGGTGGATCGACCAACTGGCGCCCAAGGCCTGGGCCGTGGTGGCCGCCGGCACCTGCGCCACGTACGGCGGCATCCACGCCATGGCCGGCAACCCCACCGGCTGCATGGGCCTCGCGGACTACCTGGGCTGGGACTTCCTGTCCCAGGGCGCGCTGCCGGTGGTGAACGTACCGGGCTGCCCGATCCAGCCGGAGAACTTCATGGAGACCCTCATCTGGGTGCTCTACCACGCGGCCGGCGCCGCCCCGCCGCCCCCGCTGGACCACATGCTGCGTCCGCAGTGGCTGTTCGGCAAGACGGTGCACGAGGGCTGCGACCGGGCCGCGTACTACGAGCAGGCGGACTTCGCGAAGGACTACAACTCCCCGAAGTGCCTGGTGAAGACCGGCTGCTGGGGTCCGGTCGTGAACTGCAACGTGCCCAAGCGCGGCTGGATGGCCGGCATCGGCGGCTGCCCGAACGTCGGCGGCATCTGCATCGGCTGCACCATGCCGAGCTTCCCGGACGCGTTCATGCCGTTCATGGACGAGCCGACCGGCGGCGCCCTGTCGTCCGCGCTGCTCAAGCCGTACGGCGCCGTCGTCCGCCGGCTGCGCGGCCTGACCAGCATGGCGGTGAACCGCGAACCGAAGTGGCACCACAACGGACCGGAACTGACCACGGGTTACGACCCGCACTGGCGTGCCTGAGCGCCGGCACCCACCCACGCCTACGACGAACGAGGGGCAGGAAGCGACATGACGACCACCGAGGACCCGACCCGGGTCACGGGGCGCAAGCCCGCGCAGATCGTGGACATGTCCTGGGACCCGATCACCCGGATCATCGGCAACCTCGGCATCTACACGAAGATCGACTTCGCCAACCAGGAAGTCGTGGAGTGCCACAGCACCTCGTCGCTCTTCCGGGGCTACTCGGTGTTCATGAAGGGCAAGGACCCGCGCGACGCCGGGTTCATCACCTCCCGGATCTGCGGCATCTGCGGCGACAACCACACCACGTGCTCCAACTACGCCCAGCAGATGGCCTACGGCGTCAAGCCGCCGCGGATGGCCGAGCAGATCACCAACCTGGGCGAAGCGGCCGAGTACATGTTCGACCACACGATCTTCCAGGACAACCTGGTCTTCGTGGACTTCTGCGAGGCGATGGTCAAGGCGACCAACCCCGGTGTGCTGGCCCGCGCCGAGCGCACCGACGCGCCCCGCGGGGACATCCACGGCTACCGGACGATCGCCGGCATCATGCGGGCCTTCAACCCCTTCGAGGGCGAGGTCTACAAGGAGGCGCTGAAGGTCAGCCGGGTCACCCGGGAGATGTTCTGCCTGATGGAGGGGCGGCACGTCCACCCCTCCACGCTGTACCCGGGCGGCGTCGGCACGATGCCGCAGCCGAACACCTTCACCGACTACCTCGCCCGGCTGATGCGCGTCATCGACTTCGTGAAGAAGGCCGTGGCGATGAACGACGACGTCTTCGACTTCTTCTACGAGGCCCTGCCGGGCTACGAGGAGGTCGGCAGGCGCCGCATCATGCTGGGCTGCTGGGGCGCCTGGCAGAACCCGGACGTGGTCGACTACCGGTACGAGAACATGGACCGCTGGGGCAAGGCGATGTACGTCACCCCGGGCATCATCGTGGACGGCAAGCTCGTCACCAACAACCTGATCGACATCAACCTCGGCCTGCGCGTCCTGCTGGGCAGCTCCTTCTACGACGACTGGGTCAACGAGCAGCCGTTCGTCACCCACGACCCGCTCGGCAACCCCGTCGACATGCGGCACCCCTGGAACCAGACCACCGTCCCGGTGCCGCAGAAACGGGACTTCGCCGGCAACTACAGCTGGGTGATGAGCCCGCGCTGGTACCACCCCGAGACCGGTCAGCACCTGGCGCTGGACACCGGCGGCGGCCCGCTCGCCCGGCTGTGGTCGACCGCGCTGAACGCCCTGGTCGACACGCCGTACGTCAAGGCCACCGGCGACAGCGTGCGCATCTCCCTGCCCCGGGGGCAGGAACTGCCGGAGACCACCCTGGAGTGGCGCATCCCCAAGTGGAGCAACACCATCGAACGGGACCGCGCCCGGCCCTACTTCGTCGCCTACGCCGCCGCCATGGCCCTGCAGTTCCTGGAGGAGTCGATGGCGCTGCTGCGGGCCGGCGAGACGAAGATCTTCGAGAACTACGAGGTGCCGGACGAGGCGATCGGCTGCGGCTTCCACGAGGCGGTGCGCGGTGTCCTCTCGCACCACCTGGTGATCAGGGACCAGAAGATCGCCAACTACCACCCGTACCCGCCCACCCCGTGGAACGCCAGCCCGCGCGACATCTACGGCACCCCGGGCCCGTACGAGGACGCCGTGCAGGGCCAGCCGATCTTCGAGGAGAACGGTCCCGACGACTTCAAGGGCGTCGACATCATGCGCACCGTGCGCAGCTTCGACCCCTGTCTGCCGTGCGGAGTGCACATGTACATGGGCAAGGGCAGGACGCTCACCACCGTGCACTCGCCGACGTACGGGGCGAACCATGGCTGACGCTGACGCGGGCCGGCTCGCGGACCCGGCGGTCGAGGCGCGGCTGGCCCGGCTGGACGAGCTGCTGGCCGGGCTGGAGTCCGCGCCCGGCCCCGCGGCGGGCAACGCCGTCGAGGCCGTGCGCCTGCTGACCGAGGTGTACGGCGAGGCCCTGGCCCGGGTGCTCGACGTGACCGGCGGACAGCCGGCCGGGCGGCTGGCCGAGGACGAGCTGCTGGGGCATCTGCTGGTGTTGCACGGGCTGCACCCCGAGCCGCCCGCGCGGCGGGCCGAGCGCGCCGTGGACCGGCTGCGGCCGGCGGTGCGCGAGCGCGGCGGCGACGTCGAACTGGTCGGCGTCGACGGGCAGGTGGCCCGGGTGCGGGTCACGGAGGCGGGTGGCTGCGGGTCCGGCTGCGGCGGCGGGCCGACGGTCGCCGACGCCGTACGGGAGGCCGTGCTGGCGGCCGCACCCGAGCTGACGGCGGTCGAGCAGCTGACCGCGCCGGCCGCGCCCGCCTTCGTACCGCTTCACTCGCTGATGGTGCGGGAGGCGCGGTGAGGGCGGACGGCGCGCTGGCCCGGGTCATCCGCTCGGCCGCCGGACCGGACGGCCCCGAGCGGTGCGACCTGTGCGCACAGGCCGTGCCGGAGGAGCACCGCCATCTGTACGCCGCCGACCGCGAGGAGCTGCTGTGCGCCTGCGGGGCGTGCGCGGTGCTGTTCGCCGGTGAGGGCGCGGGCGGCGGCCGGTACCTGATGGTGCCGAGCCGCCGGGTGCGGCTGGCCCCGGTGGACACCGGGCCGCTCGGGGTGCCGGTCGGGCTGGTGTTCTTCGTCCCGCGCGCCGACGGCACGGTCACCGCGCAGGGCCCGAGCCCGGCCGGGGCGATGCGCTGGGAGGTGGAGGCGGACCGCTGGGCCGAGATGTGCGGCGCGTGTCCTCCGCTGGCGACCATGGCACCCGAGGTGGAGGCTCTGTTGGTGAACACCGTGCGGGGCCTGGACCACCACTGGATCGTGCCGGTGGACGACTGCTTCCGGATGGTCGCGCTGGTCCGCCGCGAGTGGCGCGGCCTCGCCGGAGGCGGCCGGGTCTGGCCGGCCGTGGAGCGGTTCTTCGCGGAGCTCACCGAGCGGCCGTGAGGGCCCGGCAGGAGAGGAGAGAACCGATGAGCGCCATCCGAGTGGGCCGCCCCCAGGCGAGGCCCGACACACCGGTCCATGTGCGCGGGCTGCACCAGGGCAACAGGGGGCCCTACAAGCACCAGACGGGACACCACGAGGACGGCACGTCCGACGCGCGCCGTTCCACCGGGGTCCACTGGAAGCGGCACAACGCCATCATGAAGATCATGCCGAACATCTCCCCGGGATGAGGACAGGATGAGACAGCACAAGGGCATCGCGATGAGGAGGCGGCCGGCGGACACGGCGGCCGGGCAGGTGCGGACGGGAACGACGGCGCGGCGCGTGCTGATCGCACAGGGCGCCGCGCTCGGCGCCCTCACGCTCGGGCTGCTCGTCCTCGAACTTCCCGGCATCGTCCGCGAGGTGCGCATCTGGCGCATGGTCAACCTGCGCTCCGGCGCCAGGCGCCCGCGCTGAGCCGGCCGTGCACGAGCTGTCGATCGCGACCGCGATCGTGGAACAGGCGGCGGAGATCGCCCGCGCGGACGGCGTGACCGGTGTGGCCTCGGTGACCGTCCGGGTCGGGGAGCTGGCCGGTGTCGTGCCGGACGCGCTGCACTTCGCCTTCGAGGTGGCCCGCGACGGCACGGCGCTCGCCGGGGCCCGGCTGGTCGTGGAGCAGGTGACGGCGCGGGCCTGGTGCGGCGGGTGTGCCGAGGAGTTCGCGCTCGGCATGCCGCCGTTCTTCTGGTGCCCGCGCTGCGACCGGCCCTCGCAGGAGCTGCGCGGCGGCAGGGAGCTGGAGATCACGGACGTGGAGGCGGCCCCGGCCCCGGCCTGACGGCGGGGCCGGGGGCTTCCTCAGCAGATCCGCGGCAGCTGCTCGCCCAGCGGCAGGTCCAGCACGCGGGTGCCGCCGAGCCCGGTGGCGACGACGACCATGCCGGGGTGGTCCGCGACGCACTCGCCGACGCGGGCGGCGCCGGTGCCCTGCGGGTGGGCGCGCATGGCCGCCAGGACGGCGTCGGCGTGCTCGGCGGGGACGAAGGCGACGAGCCGTCCCTCGTTGGCGACGTACAGCGGGTCGAGGCCCAGGAAGCCGCAGGCGTTCGCGACCTCGTCCGGGACCGGCACGGCCCGCTCCCGCAGCCGTACGCCGGTGCCGGAGGCACGGGCGATCTCGTTGAGGGACGCGCCGAGGCCGCCGCGGGTGGGGTCGCGCAGCACGTGGACGTCCGGGGTGACCGCCAGCATGGCCGCCACCAGGTCCGCGAGCGGTGCGGTGTCGGAGGTGATCTCGACGCCGAACTCCAGGCCCTCGCGGACGCTCAGGACGGCCACGCCGTGCAGGCCGATCGGTCCGCTGACGAGGACGGCGTCGCCGGGCCGGGCGCGCTGCGGCCGGATGTCGACTCCCTCGGGGACGAGGCCGACGCCGGCGGTGGTGACGTAGACGCCGTCGCCGTGCCCGGACTCGACCACCTTGGTGTCGCCGGTGGCGATGGTGACGCCGGCGGCCCGGGCCGCGTCGCCCATGGCGCGGGCGACGCGCTCGACCACTGCCAGTTCCACGCCCTCCTCCAGGATGAAGGCCGCGGAGAGGTGGGTGGGCCGGGCACCGCTCATCGCCAGGTCGTTGACCGTGCCATTGACGGCGAGGTCGCCCAGGCAGCCGCCGGGGAAGAACAGCGGGCGTACGACGTAGGAGTCGGTGGAGAAGGCCAGGCGGGCGCCGCCGAGGCCGAGGACGGCCGAGTCGGTGAGCGCCGCGAGCGTGGGATTGCCGTAGGCGGGGGCGAAGACCTGCTCGATCAGTTCCGCCGACAGGGCGCCGCCTCCCCCGTGGCCCATGACGACGACCGGCTGGTCGCGCAGGGGTGCGGGGCAGGTCCAGTTCACGGGGTCGACGGGGGCGGTGTCCGGGGTGGCGAGGTCAGCCAACGGGGTTCATCTCCTCGCGCGGGATGCGGGATCCCTGTGGTGCCGGGCTGTCGGTCATCCTGCGGTACAGGTAGTAGGCCGCGCAGGCGCCCTCACTGGAGACCATGGTGGCGCCGAGCGGGGTGCGCGGGGTGCAGGCCGTGCCGAACGCGGCGCACTCGGTGGGCTTGATGAGCCCTTGCAGGACGTCGCCGGCGCGGCACACGGCGGGTTCCTCGGTGCGGATGCCGGTGACGTCGAAGCGGTGTTCGGCGTCGTAGGCGCGGAAGGCGTCGGACAGCCGCCAGCCGCTGGCCGGGATGCGGCCGATGCCCCGCCAGTTGCGGTCGGTGACCTCGAAGACCTCCTCGATCATGCGGACCGCTGCCGGGTTGCCCTGGTCGCGTACGGCGCGGGGGTAGGCGTTCTCCACCCGGTGCTCGCCGCGCTCCAGCTGGTGGACGGCGCGCCGGACGCCTTCGAGGATGTCGAGTGGTTCGAAGCCGGTGACGACGATCGGGACGCGGTGCCGTTCGGCGAGGTCCGGGTACTCGGCGGTGCCCATCACGCTGCACACGTGCCCGGCGGCGAGGAAGCCCTGCACCCGGCAGGCGGGGGCGGCCATGATGGCCTCGATCGCCGGGGGGACCCGGACGTGGGACACCAGCAGGCTGAAGTTGGCCAGGCCCAGGCGGCGTGCCTGGTGGACGGCCATGGCGTTGGCGGGGGCGGTCGTCTCGAAGCCGATGGCGAAGAACACGACCTGCCGGTCGGGGTGTCTGCGGGCCAGCTCCACGGCGTCCAGCGGTGAGTAGACGACCCGTACGTCGCCTCCCTCGCCCTTGACCCGGAACAGGTCCCGGCCGGTTCCGGGCACGCGCAGCATGTCGCCGAAGGAGCAGAAGACGACGTCGGGGCGTGCGGCGATCTCCAGGGCCTTGTCGATGACGTCGAGGGGGGTCACGCACACCGGGCAGCCGGGTCCGTGGATCAACTCGACTTCCTCCGGGAGGAGCTGGTCGATGCCGTGGCGGATGATGGAGTGGGTCTGGCCGCCGCAGACCTCCATCAGGGCCCAGGGCCGGGTGACGGTGGCGTGGATCTCGTCCAGCAGCCGCCGCGCCAGCTCGGGGTCGTTGAACTCGTCGATGTACTTCACCGGGCCTCCGTGCCGCTCTCCTGGCGTGCCGCCTGCTCCCAGGCGTCACCGAACTCCTCCTCCAGCAGTCCCAGCTGGCCGAACAGCTCCAGGGACGCGCGGGCCGACTCCTCGTCGAGGCGCTGGAGCGCGAAGCCGACGTGGACGATGACGTACTCCCCCACCTGGATGTCGGGCAGGTACTCCAGGCAGGCCTGTTTCTGTACGCCGCCGAAGTCGATCAGGCCGGTGAGCGGGTCGGCACGGTGGTCGATGGACACGACCTTGCCGGGCACTGCCAGACACATGGGTCACTCCGTCTCGTGGTGGACTGCTGTTCCCGCGACCATCAGCTGGCCGAGTGCCAGACCGCCGTCGTTCGGGGGGACTTCGCCGTGCCGGAGGACGGTGAGGCCGGCCGCGGTGAGCAGCGCGGCGGTCTCCGCCTCCAGCAGGGCGTTGGCGAAGACACCGCCGGTCAGGGCGACGGTGGTGAGGCCGGTCTCCGCGCGGGCCCGGCGGCTGAGGTGCGCGACCGTCCGGGCGACGCCCCGGTGGAAGCGGGCGGCCAGGACGGGTACGGGCGTGTGGCGGGCCCGGTCGTGCAGCAGGGCGCGGAGGGCGGGGGCCGGGTCCATCTCCCAGGCGGGGCCGGGGATCCGCCGGCCCGGCGACCGGCGCCAGGGGGTGCCGGTGCCGGTGCCGGAGAGGGGGGTGAGGCCGAACGGGTAGGCGCCGGTGTCCGCGTCCCAGGCCCTCAGCGCGGCCGCCTCCAGTTCCAGCGCCGGCTGTGCCTCGTAGCCGGCGCGGTGGCACAGCCCCACGAGGGACGACACGGCGTCGAAGAGCCGTCCCATGCCGGAGGTCGGCACACAGGCCAGTCCGCGCCTCAACTGCTGCCGCAGTACGGTGAGTTCGGTCGCGGTGCACGCCTGGACGCTTGGCAGTGCGGGTTCCCACGGCAGTCCCGCCGCCCACAGCCGGGCCAGCGCCAGCCGGCAGGGGTTGGCGACGCCGGTGTCGCCGCCGGGCAGCGGGGCGGGGGTGAGACGGGCGAAGCGGCGGTAGCCGGTGTAGTCGGCGAGCAGGATCTCGCCGCCCCACACCGTGCCGTCGTCGCCGTACCCGGTGCCGTCGAAGGCGACGCCGATCACGGGTGTGCGGCCGTCGAGGCCGTGTTCGGCCATCGCCGAGGCGATGTGGGCGTGGTGGTGCTGGACCAGCACCGGTGCGCCGAGGCCGAGCCGGGCGGCCCGGCGGGTCGAGTGGTAGCCGGGGTGGCGGTCGGCGGCCGCCAGCCGGGGAGTGACCCCGGTGAGGACGGTGAGGTGCCGTTCGGCGCGTTCCGCGGCGGCGAGGCCGGCCAGGTCGCCGAGGTCGCCGATGTGCGGGCCGAACCAGGCCTGGTCGTCCTCTCCGAGGCACAGCGCGTTCTTCAGGTCGCCGCCGGTGGCGAGCGTGGGGCGGACCGGGAGCGGGAGGCGCAGCGGGCGCGGGACGTAGCCGCGCGAGCGCCGCAGGACCTGTTCGGTGCCGTCGGGGCGGACGCGCAGCAGGGAGTCGTCGCAGGGGGAGGCGATGGGCCGGTCGTGGGTGAGCCAGGCGTCGGCGAGTCCGGCGAGCCGGGTCAGCGCCTCGGCGTCGTCGGTGACGATGGGCTCGCCGGAGCGGTTGCCGCTGGTCATGACCAGGGCGCGGGGGCCGGGCGGGTCGCCGGGCAGGCCGAGCAGGAGGGTGTGCACGGGGGTGTAGGGCAGCAGCAGGCCCACGTGCGGGCTGCCGGGGCAGACCTGGTCGGCGAGGCGGAGGCCGTCCGGAGGTGTGCGGCGGCGCAGCAGGACGATGGGGCGGCGGGCGCTGGTGAGCGCGGCCCGTTCGGCGGCGCGGAGCACCGCGACGCGTTCCGCCGTCTCCAGGTCGGCGCACATCACGGCGAACGCCTTCTCGCCCCGCTCCTTGCGGCGGCGCAGGGTGGCGACCGCCCGGGGGTCGGTCGCGTCGCAGGCCAGGTGGTAGCCGCCGACGCCCTTGACGGCGACGACGTGCCCGGCGGCGAGCAGTGCCCGTGCCGTCGCGAGGGCCTTCGCGTCCCGGGCCGGGCGGACGCCGAGGCCCGCGGCCGGGACGAGACTGAGGCGCGGGCCGCAGTGCGGGCAGGCGACGGGCTGGGCGTGGAAGCGCCGGTCGGCCGGGTCGCCGTACTCGCGGGCGCAGGCGGGGCACATCGGGAAGCCGGCCATGGTGGTGGCCGGCCGGTCGTACGGCATCCCGGTGGCGATGGTGAAGCGGGGGCCGCAGTGGGTGCAGGTGACGAAGGGGTGGCGGTGCCGTCGGTCGCCGGGGGCGGCGAGTTCGCGCAGGCAGTCGGCGCAGGTCGCGGTGTCGGGCGGGAGCTGGGTGCGGCCCGGGGAGCGCTCGGTGGGGCGGATGGTGAAGGGGCCGGTGGCGCCGGTGGCGGGGACGTCCTCACTGCCGACGCCGGTCACGGTCGCGAGCGGGGGCGGCTGCTCGGTCAGCCGGACGGCGAACCGGTCCACGTCGTCCGGCGGGCCCTCGACCTCGATGAGGACGCCGTCCGCGGTGTTGCTCACGAACCCGGTCAGCGCGAGCCCGGCGGCCAGCCGGTGCACGTACGGCCGGAAGCCGACGCCCTGGACCGTGCCGCGCACCGTGATCCGGCGGCGGACCGGACGGGTGACGGGCGCGGTCACGAGACGGGGGCGGAGGCGGGGTGGTGGTGCGGGTGCGGGGCGAGCGGCGGGCGGTGCGGCGGGGCGCCGTCGCGGGCGGCGAGGGCGCGGTCGAGGAGGGCGCCGACGCCGGTGCCGGTGCGGGCGCAGGACCGGATGATCTCCACGCCCGGGTTGACCTGGTGCACGTTCTCGTGGAAGAGGCTCTCGTCGAAGCCGGCCGGTCCGGCGAGGTCGGTCTTGGTGATCACGACGAGGTGCGCGGAGCCGAACGCGGTCGGGTACTTCAGCGGCTTGTCCTCGCCCTCGGTGACCGCCATCAGCACGATCCGCAGGGTCTCCCCGAGGTCGTAGGCGGCCGGGCAGACCAGGTTGCCGACGTTCTCCACGAAGAGCACGGAGGTGTCCGGCGGCAGCCAGCCGGTGAGCCGGGCGCCGACCTGGCGGGCCTCCAGGTGGCACAGGCCGTCGGTGAGCAGCTGCTGGACGGGCGCGCCGGACCGGGCGAGCCGGACGGCGTCGTTCTCGGTCGCGAGGTCCGCGGTGAGCGCGGCCACCGGGACGCCCCGCTCCCCGGCGCGGGCGAGCACCCGGGCGAGGAGCTCGGTCTTGCCGCTGCCCGGGCTGGACAGCAGGTTGACGAGGGTGACGCCCTGCCGGGCGAGGTCGTCGCGCAGGCTCGCGGCCAGGCCGTCGTTCTTCGCCAGCACGGCCTGTTTGACGTCGGACCGGCACATGGGCGGTGCTCCTCGGGTGCGGTGGTGCCCGGGCCGCGTGCGGTGCGGCCCGGGGGTGTCACCGATCTTGGGCCGCGCCGGGCGCCGTGCCCGGCAGCGCAGCCGCGTGCGGGGTCCCGGATTCCACCGGGCAGCCCAACGGGGGCAGGGGTCCGGCGGGGTCGGTGAGGAGGGCGGGGACGAGCGCGTGCAACGCGTCGACGGCCCGGCCGACGGCTTCCCGCACCGGCGCGCTGAGTCCGGGCAGGAGGTCGTCGCCGTCCGGCAGGACGCCGGGTTCGCAGGCGAGGACGAGGACCCGGGGCAGGGGCTCGTCACCCAGGTGGGCGGCCAGGGCCAGCACCTTCGCCGGGTCCATGCCGTGGGCCTCGGGCACGGCGGTCCCGTCGGGGGGTTCGGCCTCGATCAGGGAGAGGGTGCCGGGGCGGTGCCCGCGCGGGGCCGCGTCGACGAGGACGGCGGTGGCGCAGCCGGACAGCAGGTCGTAGGCGAGGTCCAGGCCGCGGATGCCGTAGTCGCGGACCCGTGCCCCGGGGGGCAGCGGGCGCTGGTCCAGTGCGCGGATCACCTCGGGGCCGAAGGCGTCGTCGCCGAGGAAGATGTTGCCGACACCGGCCACCAGCAGGCGCGCCGTCACCGGGCGCCCGCGGCGGCCGGGGCGAGGGGCCGGGCGGAGCCGCCCGGTGTCTTGCGGACGAAGGCCGAGCGCAGGGCGTGGTAGGGGGCCTCGGGGTCGAAGAAGAGGGCGTGCATACGGGCCAGTTCCGCCTCCCGGTACCGGGCGAGGGGCCGGTCCCGCTCGTCGGTGGCGCGGGCCGCCGCCTTGGCGGCGATCCGCCGGTCCAGGTCCCCGGCGGCGGCGAGGCCCGTCGCCAGTCGCCCGACCTCGGCGGCGAAGTCCCCCGGTGCGGCCGGCAGCAGCCGGTCCACGAGGCCGAGCCGTGCCGCGGTGGCGGCGCTGACCGGCAGGGCCTGCGTCGTCAGCCGCCCGGCCTGCTCCGGGCCGACACGGCGCGGCAGGGTGTACGTCCAGAACTCGGAGCCGTACAGGCCCATGCGCCGGTAGTGCGGGTTGAGGACGACGCCGGCGCGGCACCACACCTCGTCGGCGGCGAGGGCCAGCATGGCGCCGCCGGCCGCCGCGTTGCCGCCGAGCGCGGCGACGACCAGCCGGTCGGTGGTGCGCAGCACGGCCTCCACGAGGTCGTCCATGGCGTTGAGGTTGGTCCAGGACTCCTGGGCCGGGTCGGGAGCCGCCTCGATGACGTTCAGGTGGATGCCGTTGGAGAAGAAGTCCCGGGTGCCGCCGAGGACGAGGACGCGGGTGGGGCGGGTGAGCGCCTCGGTGTAGGCGGCGAGCAGTCTGCGGCACTGGCCGGTGCTCATCGCGCCGCCCGGGAAGGAGAAGGCGAGGAAGCCGGTGTCGCCGTGCTGCCGGTAGCGGATGTCGGTCCAGGTGCGCCGGCCGGCCGGGAGCTCCAGCGGGGCGGGGACCTCCGGGAGGGCGAGCCCGGGCCGGTACCCGGCGAGGACGGAGGCGGCGGGGCGACGGAAGGGCGCCGGGTCGCCGGAGCCCTTGCGGGGGCGCAGTTCCGGGATCCAGACCGCGCCGTCCCGGGTGGCCCGGCAGACGGCGCCCGCGCGCTGGGCCAGCAGGGTGCCGGGGCGGCCGCGCAGTTCGCCCTCGGGGTGCCCGCCGTGCAGGAACACCTCGTGGCCGAGGAGTTCGTCCAGGACGCCGGGCTGGGAGTCGGCGCCGCGCAGCTTGCGCAGGACCGTGCCGGTGTCGTCGCGCTCCCAGTCGATCCGCCGCCGCTCCTGCCGGAAGGCGTCCCGCCAGACGACGGTGACCGACTCGTCGGTCTGCGGCAGCGGCTTGTACCCGCCGTCGGCGTAGCGCCGTACGGCCGTCAGGACGGCGGTGACGGCGGCGTCGGAGGCCTCGTTGCGGTACAGGTCGCTCTTGCCGACGGGGGGCACGGGGAACGGCTCGGCCGCCCAGACCGGGCCCGCGTCCATCGCCGCCTCGGCCTGGAGGACGGTCACGCCCCACTGCCCGGCTCCGTCGGCGATGGCCCAGTCCAGCGAGGACGGGCCCCGGTCACCGGGCGGGCCGGGGTGCACGATCAGGCAGGTGTGCTCCCGCCACACGTCCTCGGGCAGGGCCGTCCGGAGCATCGGCGCGATGATCAGGTCGGGGCGCGACTCGCGCACGGCGGCCCGGACCGGGTCGGGGCCGTGCGCGGCGAGCACGACGTCCAGCTGGTGCCCGAGGTCCGACAGTTCGGCGTACAGGCGCTGGGAGAGGCTGTTGAACGCGCTGGCGACGAGCAGAATGTCCATGCCACGGCATGGTCGCCGCTCGCCCGGGTGCCGGGAAGTACCGCGGCGGCGTTTCGCCGGCCCGGCTCAGGTCTCTTCCTCCATCCGGATCGCGTTCCGCAGATCCTCGAAGGCCTGGCTGCGGTCGTCCTGGTGCGCCTCCAGCAGCGCGGCGGCGATCGCGTCGAGCTTGCGCTGGATCGCGTGTTCGGCGCGCATCTCGGCGTTCTTCAGCAGGGCCAGGAGCAGCAGGGCGACGGCCGTCATGGACTCGCCCGCGAGGAGCAGCACCTCCAGCGGCAGGTGGGCGATGTGGGAGGCGGCGAAGAAGCTGACGAGGGCCAGGCAGAACAGGAAGAACAGCGGTGAGCTGGTGAAGTTCGAGGCGTATTCGGCGAGCTGCTCGAACCGGCCGCGGCGGGGGCCGCCGCGGTGGACGGGGTTCTTGAACGTCATGGCCGAGCCTTTCCCGCGAAGGGCGGCTGACGCGTCAGCTCCGCAGTACCCCGGTGGGGGCGTACGACACCGGGGCCCGGCCGGGTGCCGTGCCGTGCCCGGGGGCCGGTCCGGCCGTCTCAGGCCGCGAGGGGCTCACCGGGCGCCAGGCGGTCCACGAGCTGGTCGTGGTGCAGCTCGGCCACCGGCCACAGCAGGTCGGGGTGGCGGAGCAGGGCCGCCGCGCCGCGGTCGCCGTCGTCGGGGGCGAGCAGCCGGCGGAACTCGACCGGGGTCGCCGCGTGCTCGCTCCCGGCGAGTGCGGCGACGGCCAGGACGGCCAGCTCGGGGTCGGTCAGCAGGGCGGCGGCCCAGCTGGCCACGACCTCGTCCACCCAGGTGCGCCAGGCCCAGTCCTCGGCGGGGTGCCCGCCGGCCCGCTCGGCGCCGGCGATCCAGTCGAGACGGGCCGCGCCTCCGGGGCCCGCCATGGTGACCAGGCCGGCGTCGATCGCCGTGGGGTACCGCAGCCAGGCGGCGACCGTCACCGCCTGCCGGGCCTGCGCCTCGCACAGCGCGGAGGCCAGCGCGCCGCCGCACGGCGGGTAGGCGACCGTCAGCCAGCGTGCCGTCGCGGCTATCAGGGGGGACAGATCAGTGAGCACAGCCGGGCCGTCCGAGGTGCGAAGGGGTTCAGGGCTCCACGCAACGGTAGCCCGGTGCCGGTCACGGCCGGGAGGGGGTGCGTACCAGGTCATATGTGACCTCACCCACGCACCCCGCGCCCCACGCCCTCACCGGGGGGGACCCGCGCGCCGGTGCGGCCACTCACCCGCCTCCCCCACTCACCGGGAGCACCCGCCCCGGCTGCACACGCTCGCCGGGAGCACCTGCCCGCGCCTCGGGCGCTCAGCGGGAAGCTCCGCGAGCCGATGCCGCCACCTCCCGAGAGCACCCGCCCCCACCTCACCCGCGTCACCGCGAAAACCCGCCCGCCGGTGCGCCCCCTCGCCGGTGGGGACCGGCCCGCACCCCCACGCACCCACCGGGAAGCCCCCGCGCACCGATACGGCCACGCGCCGAAAGCAGTCGCCACGCCCCACACGCTCACCAGGAACACCCGCCCCCACCGACACGCTCACCGAGAGCACTCGCCCGCCTGCGCCTCACGCGCTCAGCGGGAAAACCCGCCCGCCGGTGCGCCACTCTCCCCTGGGGCCCCGCCCGCACCCCCACGCACCCACCGGTAGGCCCCGCGCACCGACAGGCAAGACCCTCACCCGACTCACCCGGAACACTCACCCCACCCCCCTCATCGGGAGGACCCACGTGCCGGTGTGCGCGCCGGGCGTCGGCGCGTCGCTTCCTTCGGCGGGCGTTCCCGCAGGGCGCCGTAGGCGATGAAGTAGGCGGGGACGCGGCGCAGCCACGGCGCGTCGCCGAGCAGGGCCGCGAGGCGCTCGGCGCGCCGCGCGCCGCCCAGGGGCGGCCGGCCGTCCAGGACCGGCGCGATGACGCGGGCGTGGGCCGCCCGTTGCAGCGCCTGGGCGACGACCGTGGTGGGACGGCGGCGGCGCTGCACGGCGTGTACGTCACGCGGCCCGACGGTGCCGCGGCTCAGGGGCCCGGCCAGGTGGCGGGCGGTGGCCACGGCGTCCTGCACGGCGAGGTTGATCCCGATGCCGAAGACCGGGGACATGGCGTGCGCCGCGTCGCCGATGCACAGCAGGCCGGGGCGGTGCCAGCGGCGCAGCCGGTCCAGGTGGACGTCGAGGAGCTTGACGTCGTCCCAGGAGCGCAGCGCGTGCGTCCGGTCGGCGATCCAGGGGACGGCGTCGGCGAAGGCGGCCAGGAAGCGGTCCAGGCCGGCGGCGCGGCGCTCGGCGTCGGTGCCCTTGGGGATGAGCGCGGCGCACTGCCAGTAGTCACCGCGGTCGATCATGGCGGTGAGGAAGCCCTCGCCGGCGCCGCCGACGAGCCCGCTCGGGTCGTCCTCGCGCCGCGGCAGGCGGAACCACCAGGCGTCCATCGGGCAGGCGAAGTGGCGCAGGCCCAGTTCGGGGAGGGCGCGGGCCAGCGATCCGCGGCCGTCGCAGGCGACGGTGAGGAGGGCGCGCAGCTCGCCGGTGCGGCCGTCGGAGCGGCGGTAGCGGACCCCGGTGACCCGTCCGGACTCGACGACGAGGGAGGTGGCCTCCGTGTTCATCCTCAGTTCGAAGGACGGCTCGCGGCGGGCCTGGTCGGCGAGGAGGTCGAGCAGGTCCCACTGGGGCACCATCGCCACGTAGTTGTGGGGCCCGGGAAGTGCGGAGAGGTCCGCCACGGTGACCGGCGAGCGGCCGGCGCCGAGCGGGAGCTGGAGGGTGCGGACCCGGCGCTGCGGAAGCCGGGCGAACTCCCCGGCCAGGCCGAGGTCGTCCAGCAGCGCCAGGGTCGACGGGTGGACGGTGTCGCCGCGGAAGTCGCGCAGGAAGTCGGCGTGCTTCTCCAGCACGGTCACCGCGATCCCGGCCCGGGCCAGCAGCAGGGCGAGCACCATGCCCGCGGGGCCTCCGCCGACGACACAGCAGGTGGTCTTCTCCATGGCGGTCCCGCCCTTCCGGTCGAGAGCAGTGAGCGGCTCATTAATTCATCATTCGATGAATAGGGATAGGGTACTCCCTCGCGGACCGGAACGTCACGTGTCGCCGCGGTGGACGGGGGAACCCGTCGCGCGCCTTGAGCGGGACGGAAGACGCACCGGAAGGCTGGGAGGTCGCATGGCCATGGACGCCGCACGCTACGACGACCAGGGCGAGGTACCGCTGGGAGGCTATGCCGTCCTCGCCTCCGTCTTCCTCGCGGGCACCGGCGCCTTCGCGCTGCTGGCCCGGCGCCGGGGCGTCCGCCTGCCGCAGCAGGTGCCGCCCTGGGACGTCGCACTGCTGGGCGCCGCCGCGTACGAGACCTCGCGGGTCCTGGCCAAGGACAAGATCACCAGCTTCCTGCGGGCGCCGTTCACCCGCCGCGCGGACGAGGGCGAGGCGAGCGAGGTCATGGACGAGCCGCGCGGCGACGGCCTCCGGCGCGCGGTCGGCGACCTGGTGTCCTGCCCGTTCTGCGTGGCCGCCTGGACCACCGGCGCCCTGGTCTGCTCGTACGCGGCGGCGCCCCGCCTCACCCGGCTGGTGTGCGCGGGCTTCGGCGCGCTGACGGTGGCGGACTGGCTGCAGTACGCGTGGACGTGGACGCAGCAGACGGCGGAGGGCTGAGGCCGGGCGGCGGCGGTAGCGGCCGTTCGTAGTCCGGCGGGCGCGGGGTACTCGCCCGGTGCCGCTGCGCCCGGGGGACGGGCGGGCGCACCGTCGGCACTTCGCGCGGAAGGGACCGGTCTCATGCGGCACGACGAGATGATCGGAAAGGTGCAGGCACTGGCCCAGCTGCCCGACCGCGAGGCGGCCGAGCGGGCGGCGCACGCGGTGGTGAGCACCCTGGCGGAACGGCTGCCGGCCGGGCTGGCCCGGCACGTGGCCGCCCAGCTGCCGCCGGACATGGCGGCGGCCATGCGGGAGGCGGCCGACGCGTCCGCCGGGCCGGACTCCGGCACGGCGGCCGAGGCGTTCGGGCTGACGGCGTTCGCCGGACGCATCGCCGTCCGGGCCGGCACCGACGAGGAGACGGCGCTGCGGGAGGCCGCCGCCGTGATGGAGGTGCTGGACGCCGCACTCGCCCCGGAGCTGACCGAGCGGATGGACGGGGCGCTGCCGGCCGACATCCGCGAACTGCTGCCGGTGGAGCGCGCGGCCGAGGACACGAGGGGGCCGGACTGACAGGGATGCCGTGGCCGCCGGCCGACCTGGGGCCCGGCCGGCGGGAAGCCGGGGCGGCAGTGAGCCCGGCCGACAGTGAGCGGGGTCCACGAGCAGCCGGGCTGACGGGCCGGGACGGGCTGAGGCGGCGCGGCGGTCAGGGCGGCGCCGGGCGAAGGACGCCTTGGACGGGGTGCGCCGCACCGCGCGGGCCGCACACCGTGACCGGGGCGGGTGAGCCTGGTTCCATCGTGTGCAAGCGCCCACCGGGGGCAGGCGTAGCAGTGTCGCTCCCCTCCCGAAAAGGTGCTCCATGGCCTTCTTCGCTCTCTCCCGGCATCAGCCGCTGGTCCTGCTCTCCGCCACCGAGCTGGCGTCGGAGTACCACCGGTTGGAGGAAGAGAACCGGCAGCTCCAACGCGCCGTGACCTCGCACGCCCTGATCGACCAGGCGATCGGCGCCGTCGTCGTCCTCGGGCGGATGGCCCCGGAAGAGGCCTGGCGTGCGCTGCGGGACGTCTCCCAGCGCACGAACGTCAAGCTGCGCACGGTCGCCGAGCACATCCTGGCCTACGCCCAGGGAGGCACGCTCCCCGAGCCGGAACGGATCGAGCTCGGGAAGGCGATCGCCCGCTACCGCCGCGGCGAGCAGCCCGCGGTGCTCGGCGGGAGCCCGCACGCGTCGGCCGACGGCGACGGGACCGCTCACTAGAGGTACCCGCCCCGCCCCCGCCGGCGATCCCGACCCGGCCCCGGGTGCGTTCCGCGCGCCCCTTCCGCGTCGTGTGCTTACGGTGCTGTGGAGGTGACCGGCTGTCAGCGGGGACGCCGCTCGGTGCGGAGAGGAGGCGGGAGCGGTGGTGGACGATGCGCACCGACGGGCGGCCGGGCGGGGCGGCGGACGCCGGGCCGGGCGCGCGGTGCTGGGCAGCCGGCCGGCGCACTCCGTGCGGCTGCCGTCCGTGACCCGCCCGGAGCAGCGGGCGGCGCCGGCCGAGCGCACGGTGAAATGGCTGCGGGTCGCCGCGGCCTACGCCTGGCGGCTGATCCTCGTCGGCATCGTCGTCTACGGCGTCTTCAGCATCCTCGGCAGCTTCCAGCTCATCGCCGTCGCGCTGTTCCTGGCGCTGGTCGTGACATCCGTACTGCACCCGCTGACCGATCTGCTGAGCCGGTTCCTGCCGAGACCGCTGAGCGTGGCGATCGTGCTGGTGGGCAGTCTGGCGCTGCTGCTGGGCCTGTTCGCGCTGGTGGGCAGCGCGGTGGCGGGCGAGTCCGCCCGGCTGGCTCAGGAGTTCAGGGGCGGGGTCCACCGTATCGAGCAGTGGCTGCGCCGGCCGCCGTTCCGGCTCAGCTCCGACGCGCTCTCCGGGCTCCAGAGCCAGGTGACGCACTACATCTCCACGCACCGGGCCGCTCTGCTCAGCAGCGCGGTCAACGAGCTGGGCCGGGTGGTCGAGCTGATCACCGGCGTCGCGCTCGCGCTGTTCGCCTCGGTGTTCTTCCTGCACTCGGGCGAGCGCCTGTGGAGCTGGGCACGGGACCAGCTGCTGCCGAGCGGTGCCCGCCCGGTGTGGGACCGGGCGGGGCGGGCGGCCTGGCGGACCTTCGCGGGGTACACGCGCGGCATCATCATCGTGGCCGCCACCAACGCCGTCCTGGTGGGAGTGGTCCTGCTGGTGCTGCGGGTACCGCTCGCGCTGCCGCTGACGCTGCTGGAGTTCTTCGCGGCGTTCGTTCCGCTGGTGGGCTCACCGGTGGCGCTCGGGGTCGCCACGATCGTCGCGCTCGCCGGCCGGGGTCCGCTGACGGCGGCCGGCGTGCTGGTGCTGATCGTGGTGATCGGCCAGCTGGAGGGGCACGTGCTGCATCCGGTGGTGATGAGCTGGGCGGTACGGCTGCACCCGCTCGTCGTGGCCGTGTCGGTCATCGCGGGAAGCATCGTCGCCGGGGTGATCGGCGCCGTCGTCGCGGTCCCCCTGGTCTCCGTCGTCTGGGCGGTCCTGCGGACACTGCGCGCGGTGCCCCCCTGACGCGACCCGGCGCGCGACGGATGCCGGGACCCCAGGGCCGACCGGCCCCATCGTCCGGGAGCGGCCCCGCGGACACCGCTCGCCGTACCACCACGCCGGCACCCGGCAGGCGCCGAGGAGACCCAGGACCGGCCCCATACCACGGCGCCGAGCCCCCCCCCGGCACCCTCGCTCAGCGGAGCGCTGCCGTGACGAGGCCGCTGATCTCCTCCTCCCGTACGCCGCCGCCGTTCACCAGGCGGTCGAAGACCAGCCCGTCCACGCACGTCAGCAGGGTCACCGTGCGCTCCTCCGGGTCCGCGACGCCCTGCGCGGCGAGGAAGGCGCGCACGACCCGCCGCCCCTGGTTCTCGCGCGGCACGAGGATCTCGCGCAGTTCGGGGTGGTGCGCGCTCTCGACGGCGCAGGCGTAGCGGGCGAGGGACCGCCGGCGCCCCTCTCCGGTGAGCCGCGCTTCGACCAGCGCGGCGATGCCGGCCGTCAGTTCGCCGGCGGTCCGCGGCACGGGCGTGGCGGCGCCCCTCTCCTCGAGCTCCGCCTGGTCCAGCGCCACCAGTCGCCGGACCAGGGCGGTGAGGAGGGCCTGACGGGTGCGGTAGTACGCGGAGGTGGTGCCGGTCGGCAGCCGGGCCGCGCGGTCCACGGCGCGGTGCGTCAGCCCGCGCATGCCGCTGTCGGCGAGCACGGTGATCGCCGTGTCGGCGAGGAGGGTACGTCGGTCTGTGGCCACCTCCTCTTTCTACACCCGCCTTCTACGTCTGTAGAACGACGCGCTAGGGTGCCCCAACAACTTCTACAGATGTAGAAACCCACGGGAGGGGACCGGCATGGGCGGTACGGCGGTGGTGGTCGGGGGCGGTATCGGCGGGCTGGCCGCGGCACTGGGCCTGCGCCGGGTCGGCTGGGAGGTCCGGGTGGTGGAGCGGGCCGCCGTCCTCGCCGACGCGGGCGCGGGCATCTCGCTGCACGCCAACGGGCTGCGCGCGCTGGACGCGGTGGGCGTCGGCGCGGCGGTCCGGGCGGCCGCGCGCCCGCAGTACACCGGGGGTACGCGCACCCCGGCGGGCCGGTGGCTGTCCCGCATGGACGGGACGCTGCTGGAGCGCGAGCTGGGCTCCCCCATCGTCGGCATCCCGCGCGCGGTCCTGCACCGGCTGCTGCGCGCGGCACTGCCCGAGGAGTGCCTGCTCGTCGGCGCGACCGTGGACACGCTCGACCTCTCCGCTCCCGGCCGGGTGGGCGTGCCGGTCGGCGACGGCGTCCTGGAGGCCGACGTGGTCGTCGCGGCGGACGGCGTGCACAGCCGGCTGCGCGGGCAGTTGTTCCCCGAGCATCCCGGTCCGGTGTACGCCGGTTCGACGGTGCTGCGGGCCCTGACCGAAGGCCCGCTGGAGGTGGCCACCGACTTCGAGCTGACCTGGGGCGCGGGCGCCGAGTTCGGGCACATCGCGTTCACCGACGGCCGCGCCGAGTGGCACGCGGTGCTCAACGCGCCGCCCGGCGTCCGCCACGCCGACCCGCTCGGCATGCTCCGCCACCGCTTCCGCGACTGGCACGACCCGGTTCCGGCGCTGCTGGCCGCCACCCGGCCCGAGGCCGTGCTGCACCACGACATCCACGAACTGGCCACGCCGTTGCCGTCGTTCGCGGCGGGACGGGTGGCACTGCTGGGCGACGCGGCGCACGCCATGACGCCCCACCTCGGCCAGGGCGCCTGCCAGGCCCTGGAGGACGCGGTCGCCCTGGCCGCCGCGCTGGCCGGGGAGGCCTCGGTCGGCGCGGCGCTGGCCCGGTACGACGCCGAGCGCCGCCCGCGCGCCCAGGCGGTCGCCCGCGCGGCCCGGCAGGCGGGCCGGCTCGGCCAGCGACTGTCCCAGCCGCTGGCCGTGGCCCTGCGCAACACCGGGCTGCGCCTGGCCCCGTCCCGGGTGACGATACGGGCGATCCTGCGCCACGCCGACTGGACGCCGCCGCGCCTGGAGTGACGGGCAGCCGCCTCGTCCCGGGCCGGACAGCCGGCGGGCCCCGCACGGCCGCCCCGCACCGGTGCGACCGATCAGGTCCGCTCGGCCTTCGCGCGGGCGACGGCCGCGCCGGCGGGGTGGCGGGTGCTGATCCGGGCCAGCGGGGTGCCGTCCGGGCCGGCCAGGTACAGCCAGTGGATGGCGGGGCCGTGGCTGTTCCGGCCGTAGGAGGTGGTCTCGGTCCGCTCGGTGACGGACAGTTCGGGCCAGGTGACGGCGTGGGTGCGGGTCACGCCCACGGTCACGACGACGCCCCCGGCGAACACGTGCAGGCGGGTGTCCCGGTGGGTGAGCCGGCCCTCGACGACGAAGCCGGCCACGGGGAGTACGACCGCCAGGACGAGGAGGCCGACGGCGGCGGCCTTCACCCCGGGACCGTAGGGGCCGGACACCATGCCGGCACCGAAGACCAGACAGAGCAGTGCCGGCATCAGCGACGCGCAGCCCAGACCGGTGGTCCGGCTCCCGATGCGCTGTGTGTGCGTCCGCTCGCCCAGCCCGTGGGCGGCGGCGGCCCGTTCCGCCCTGCGCAGCGCCTCCTCGTCCGCTTCGGCGCTCCGTGTCCCCCAGCCCATCCCGGTCCCCCCTCCCGCGAAGTGCTTCCGGCGAACCCCTAACGCGCGGCGCCGGACGGCGCCTCCCCCGGCAGACCGGCGTCCGCGCCGTCGCTCAGGCCCAATCGCAGGTGCTCGATGTGATAGACGGCCTGGTCGAGGAGTTCGGCCACATGGCCGTCGTACAGGGCGTAGATCACCGAGCGGCCCTGGCGGCGGCCGACGACCAGGCCGAGGTTGCGCAGCAGCCGCAGCTGGTGCGAGCACGCGGACTGCTCCATGCCGACCTCGGCGGCGAGCTCGGTGGCCGCGCACGGCCCCTCCCGCAGCCGGGACAGGATCAGGAGCCGGGACGGAGTGGCCAGGGCCTGCAGTGTGGTCGCCACGCGCGCGGCACTGTCCGCGTCCAGGCGCGTACGGGGAACCGCCGTCCGCGCGGGAGTTGCTCCATGGCCCATGCGGGCCATCATACAGACGACACTTGAAAGATTCTTCATATGTACCTGTATGGTGAGCCATGCTGCACTGCCGTCCACCCTGCCGAAGGGTTCCCCCGCCATGCCCTCCGTCCTCACCGCCCGCCGCCCCCTGTCCACCGGGGCGGCGGGCGCCGAGCCCGCCGCGCCCCGGCGTCGCACCCGGGTCCTCGCGCTGCCCGAGGCCCGCTGGGCGGCGGCGGCCACGGTGCTGTTCCTGCTCGCCCTCCCCCTCCAGCTCACCGGCGCCCCCGGCTGGGCCTGGGCCGTGCCGTACGCGCTCGCCTACGCGGCCGGCGGCTGGGAGCCCGCGTGGGCGGGGCTGCGGGCACTGGCCGGCCGGACCCTGGACGTGGACCTGCTGATGATCGTGGCGGCGCTGGGCGCGGCGGCCGTCGGCCAGGTGATGGACGGCGCCCTGCTGATCGTCATCTTCGCCACCTCCGGGGCGCTGGAGGCGCTCGCCACCGCCCGGACCGCCGACTCGGTGCGCGGCCTGCTCGACCTCGCCCCCGCCACCGCCACCCGGCTGCGCGCGGACGGCACCGAGGAGACGGTCACGCCCGCGGACCTCACCGTCGGCGACACCGTCCTGGTGCGGCCCGGCGAGCGGATCGGCGCCGACGGCCGGGTGCTGGACGGGACGAGCGAGGTCGACCAGGCCACCATCACCGGTGAACCGCTGCCCGTCGCCAAGGAGCCCGGCGACGAGGTCTTCGCCGGCACCCTCAACGGCACCGGCGCGCTGCGGGTGCGGGTCGGCCGGGACGCCGCCGACTCGGTGATCGCCCGGATCGTGCGCATGGTGCAGGAGGCGTCCGGGACCAAGGCCCCGACCCAGCTGTTCATCGAGAAGGTCGAACAGCGCTACTCGCTGGGCATGGTCGCCGCGACGCTCGCCGTGTTCGCGGTGCCGCTCGCCTTCGGCGCCGCGCTGACCGGGTCGCTGCTGCGGGCCATGACGTTCATGATCGTCGCCTCGCCGTGCGCGGTGGTGCTCGCGACCATGCCGCCGCTGCTGTCGGCGATCGCCAACGCCGGCCGGCACGGGGTGCTGGTGAAGTCGGCGGTGGTGATGGAACGCTTCGGGCAGGTGGACGCGGTGGCGCTGGACAAGACGGGCACCCTGACCGAGGGCACGCCGAAGGTGACGGACGTCGTACCGCTGCCCGGAGCCGGTCCCGGCGAGCGCGAGCTGCTCACGCTCGCGGCGGCGGCCGAGCATCCGAGCGAGCATCCGCTCGCCCGGGCCGTGGTGGAGGCCGCGCGCGCCCGTGACCTCGCCGTTCCGATCGCCCGCGGCTTCCGCTCCGCACCGGGTGTCGGCGTCACCGCCACGGTCGGGGAGCACGCGGTCGCGGTGGGCACGCCGGCCCGGCTGCTGGACGGGACGAGCGGGACGCCGGACGACGGCGCGCCGACCGGGCCGTCGCACACGGACCCGCACGGCTCCCCCGTCGCCGCTTCCCCGGTCACCACCCGGCAGGCGGCCGGCCGCGCCGCCGCGTCCCTCGTCGCACGGCTCGAAGCCGGTGGCCGTACCGCCGTGCTGGTGGTGGTGGACGGCGTTCCGGCCGGGGTGCTCGGGATCGCGGACCGGCTGCGGCCGGACGCCGCCGTCACCGTCGCCGCGCTCACCGCGCTGACCGGGACCCGTCCGACGCTGCTGACCGGGGACAACGCGCGCGCCGCCGCCCGGCTGGCCGGCGAGGTCGGCATCCAGGACGTCCGGGCCGGATTGCTGCCCGAGGACAAGGTGGCCGTCGTACGGGAGCGGCAGGACGCCGGCCGCCGGGTGCTGGTCGTCGGTGACGGCGTCAACGACGCGCCCGCGCTGGCCGCCGCGCACAGCGGAGTCGCGATGGGCCGCGCCGGGTCCGATCTGGCGCTGGAGACCGCCGACGCGGTGATCGTGCGCAACGAGCTGGCCGCGGTGCCCGCTGTCGTCGCCCTCTCCCGCCGCGCCCGCCGCCTGGTCGTGCAGAACCTCGTCATCGCGGCGGCGTTCATCTCCGGCCTGGTCGTCTGGGACCTCGCGGGCACGCTGCCGCTGCCGCTGGGCGTCCTCGGCCACGAGGGTTCCACGGTCCTCGTCGGCCTGAACGGCCTGCGCCTGCTGCGCGAGGCCGCCTGGAGGAGGGCGGCACGGACGGACGCGTCCTCCGCCTGACCCGCCGCCGGCCGCCCCGTACGGCGCCCACGCCAAGGGCCGCCGCCGTCCCGGCCCCGCCACATCGGCAGCGCCCCGGTGGCATGAGGCGGGCCGACGGTGGCACCCGGGGCGCCGTGCGTGGGATACGACTGACCTGGCAAGGAGTACGGAGTGACGTGGCGGGTGCCGCGGGTGCGGTGCGGCGGGCCTGGGCGGGACCGTGCCGGGAACGGGACCTGGCCGTCCAGGCGGTGAAGGCGGCGCTGGCCGCGTGGGTGGCGTGGGCGGTCGCGGGCTGGTGGCTGCGGGCGCCGGTCGCCTTCGTCGCGCCGTGGGTGGCGGTCGTCCTGGTGGAGTCGACCGTGTACCGCTCGATCGCGCACGGCCTGCAACAGCTCGCGGCGATCGCGGCCGGCACGGTCGCGGCGACCGCGGTCGGACTGCTGATGCACAGCACGGTGGCCGCGATGGCGGTGGTGCTCCCCCTGGTGATGCTGCTGGGCCAGTGGCGCCGCCTGGGCAGTCAGGGCATCTACGCGGCCACGGGCGCCCTGTTCGTCCTGACCAACGGATCGGTCACCGTCGCCACCTCCGCGGCCCGGCTCACCGAGGCCCTGTTCGGGGCGGTGGTCGGCATCGCCGTGAACGCGCTGGTCCGGCCGCCGCTGTATCTGCGCGACACCCGTGCCGTCCTGCGGGACGCGACCGAGGAGGCCCACGACATCCTGCGGGACGTGGCCGACGGACTGGCGGCGAGCCGCTGGGACGCGGAGGAGGCCGACGCCTGGCACCAGCGCGCGCTGCGGCTGCACGGGCTCGTGGAGGAGGCCCGCTCGGCGGTCGACTGGAGCCGGGAGAGCCTGCGCGTCAACCTGCGCGGGCGCCGCAAGCCGGCCCTGCCGCTGCCCGGGAAGGGGTACGACGACGCGCTGGTGGTGCTGGACTACGCGGCCGTGCACACCGCGGGGGTGACCCGCACGGTGCTGGAGGCCGCCGCCGAGGACCGCTCGGCGCCCCGGCCGAACCCGCAACTCGCCCAGCGCTACGCGGACTTCCTGTACGAGACCGCCCGCGCGCTGCGGCTCTACAGCCACAGCCGGTTCGGCGACGAGTGCGAGGACGAGCTGTGCGAGGCGGTGGGGCGGGTGCGGGACACGCTCGGCGAGCTGCGCCGGGACCTGGTCCGCTCCACGACGGACGACCCCGACGAGGTCGCCACCTACGGCGCGCTGCTGGCCCAGGCCCACCGGCTGGCCGACCAGTTGGCCGCCTCGGCCGGGTGAACGCGGGCGCTACGCGCCGGGCGCCGGGTCCGCCGGTCCGCGGACGCCGAACACGGCGGGGCCCACGGTGAGGACGCCGTCGGTCAGCGGCCGGCAGCGCACTCCCCCGCCGCCGCGCAGGGCTCGCTGGGCGCCGGGGCCGAGGGTGGTGTCCATCCAGGCGCAGGGCCGGGCGGCGCTGCGCACCTCCAGTTCGACCGGCCCGGAACCGGAGTCGAGGAAGACGGTCCTGCCCACGCAGGCGTCGATGTCCACCCCGCGCAGCAGGACGTTGCGCCGGGTCCGCAGCAGGTCGGCCGGGTACGGCTGCGGCAGCCGCTCGGCGGCCATGAGGGTGATCGAGGCGTTGCGGTGGGCGGGGTGGTTGAAGTAGCGGTCCCCGACGATGCCGAGACCCGCGCGGACCTCGGCGCTCGTCACGAGCTCGCCGGGCGGCAGCTCGGGCGGGCCGTCGCCCGGCCGGCCCGCGAGGCGGTGCACCGGGGACACCAGCAGCTGGAGTATCTCGACGTGCGGCACGCTCCGAGCCTAACCGGCGCCGGCCCGGTCCCGGTCCCGGCGCCCGGCCCTTTGGCCGTGACCCGGAGGTCAGGACCGTGACGCCGTCCCGGAGCCGGGGGTCCGCAGCGCCTGCGCGTCCGGTGCGTCACCGGTGGCGAACTCCCGCAGCCCGTCCTGGGAGCCGTTGAAGCGGTCGTGGTCGCCGACCGTCGGGCCACTGGAGGTGTACTGCCACATCGTGTACGACGTCCACCCGGCCGGCAGCGGACCGGCCGTCGAGGCGTAGCGCGCGATCCACAGCGGGTTGGTCGCGCCGAAGCCGGCGTAGTCGCCGGTGCACTCGGTCCACCAGTTGGTCGCCGTGTAGATGACCGCGTCCCGGCCGGTGCGGGACCTGTAGCGCTCCAGGAAGTCCCGGATCCAGCTGACCATGCCGCTCTTGGACTTGCCGTAGCAGGAGTCGCCGTACGGGTTCCATTCCATGTCGAGGGCGCCGGGGAGCGTCCGGGCGTCGTTCGACCAGCCGCCGCCGTGCTGCACGAACCAGTCGGCCTGGGCGGCGCCGCCGGCCGTGTCCGGGGTGGCGAAGTGGTAGGCGCCGCGCACCATGCCGGCGTCGAACGAGCCGTCGTACTGCTGGGTGAAGTAGGGGTTGGTGTAGGACGTCCCCTCGGTGGCCTTGGTGTACGCCCACTTGGTGCCGCTGTTCCACAGCGTCGGCCAGTCGACGTCGCGTTGGTGGCTGGAGACGTCCACCCCCTCGGTCTGGGAGGCGCGGGGGTCCGGCGGCGGGTCGCCGGACTCGCCGTCGTGGGCGAGGACGCCGATGCCCATGTAGGCGCTGCCGCGCTCGGGCGCGCCCCCGGTCGCGTCGGACGCGGCCGGGGGGCCGGACAGGAACAGCAGCAGGCAGGTCAGGGCGCCGGTGAGGCACGGGCGGGACCGGCCGCGGAAACGGAATATGGGGATTCGCACGGGATCCATCCGACCCGGGGCCCGAGCCCCGCGCACGTCGGACTGCGCCCAACGAGGCCGTCCGCGGCCGGTTTCAACCCGTGTGGGCGCCCCTCACCCCTCGATGCGGTGCTGCGTCCAGAAGGAGGTCAGGTCCGTGCTCGTGGCCGCCTGGGCCGCCGCCTTGAACTCGGCCGTGGTGGACACGCCGTACCAGTGCGCGGTCGCGTAGTCCTTCAGCAGCTTGGCCATGGCGGTGTCCCCGAGGACGCGGCGCAGGTCGTGCAGGGCGCACTTGCCGTAGCCGTAGACGACGGTGGAGTACCGGGAGGAGTGCGCGTCCCAGTACGCCATCGAGTTGGTGATCTTCTCGGCGCTGGAGGCCCAGGAGACGCCGCTCCAGCAGTTGGTCCCGGTCTTGCCCTGGGCGAGGTCGGTGGCGTAGTCGGTGAACGACTCGTCCAGCCAGGGGCTGGTGTACTCGTCGTCGCCGACGATGCCGTACCACCACTGGTGGGCGATCTCGTGGGTGAGCGCGGTGGTGCTGACCAGGTCGAGGACGAAGCCGGGGTACTCCATGCCGCCGAACCAGTAGTTGTTGTCGATGACGGCGTCCAGCTCGCCGTACGGGTAGGCGCCGAACCGGGAGGCGTGGGCGTCGACCGCGCTCTTGGCGGTGCTGAGCATCGACTGGGCGCTGGTGGAGCTGATCCCCGAGACGGAGTAGACGTTCACCGGGACGCCGGCGGCCGAGGTGCCGGAGATCTTGGTGAAGGGGCCCGCCGCCCAGGCGAAGTCACGGACCTTGGAGGCGGTGGCCGTGGTGACGGTACGGCCGCTGGAGCCGGGCGTGTCCGTGGAGGTGCCGGTGGCCGGGACCAGCAGGGTGCTGGGGTGGTCCAGGGTGACGCGGAAGTCGGCGGCCAGGGAGTAGAAGGACTCGCCGTTGTTCGTGTACGGGTCCAGGTGCCAGCCGGCGCTGTCGTGGACGGCGAGGACGGGCAGGGCGTTGCCGACGAAGCTGAACGCGCCGTCGTGGCCGAAGCGGTCGGCGCCGCTGGGCACGGTGATGCCGAGGTCGAAGCCTATGGTGGCGCTCTGGCCCTGGGCGAGCGGGCTCGGCAGGTCGATCCTCAGGGCGGTGCACGCGACGGAGAGGGCGCCGGCGGTGCCGCCGGTGACGTTGCCGACCTTGACGGGCATCGCGTCGCAGCTGCCGTGGTAGTTGTCCCAGAGCCTGAGGTAGACCTCGCCGAGCGCGGTGGCGGAGGCGTTGGTGAAGGTGACGCTCTCGCGCCCGGTCCAGACGGTGCCGCTGGTGTCGCTGCTCAGGTTCACGGTGTACGACGGGGCCGCCGGGGTCCGTGCGGAGTCGGCCGGCGGTGGTGTGGTGCCGTCCGAGGTGTCGAGGGCGATGTCGTCCAGGACGAAGCTCGTCTGGAGGCTGGAGTCCTCGGTGCCGGTGAAGGACAGGTTCACGGTCTGGCCGGCGAACGCGGACACGTCGACCGACTTCTTGACGTAGCCGGTGTTCTTGTCCAGGTTCGAGTAGGTGGCCAGCGTGGTGCCGCCGAGCTTGGCCGTGAGTGTGTCGTAGGCGGTGGACGAGGTCGTCTCGGCGGTGTCGACGTGCAGCCAGAAGGTGAGGGTGGCGGCGCCGCATCCGGACGGGACGGTGACGCTCTGGGCGAGGGTGTCGGTGTGGGTGCCGCCGACGCCGTCCAGCCAGGCGTAGGAGCCGCCGCCGTGGGGGCTCTGCCCGGAGCGGCTGGTGATCACGGTGGACGCGGACTGGGTCCACGGTGAAGTGCCGCTCTCGAAGCCGCCGTTGGCGACCACCTGCGCCGGGGTGCAGGCGGCGGGAGCCGTGGCGGGCCGTGCGGCGGCGGGGGTGCCGGGAAGGACGAGGGCGGCCAGCGCGGCGGCGGTGACCGCGCCGACGCCAAGGGCCCTGTGGGGGGTCGGTCTCACACGCTACTCCTTTGCGGCGGCCGGGTCCGGCCTGCTCGAAGACCGCCCGGCCGGCTGGGGTGCGCCGGGGCGGTCCGGGTGGGGCTTGCGCGATCGCTGTGCACAGGTGCGGCGCGCGCCCCTGTGGGTCGGGGCGCGGGCTGCCGAAAGAGTGACAGATTTGACCGGGTCATGCCAGAGCGGCGGAGAGAGTGGCCCCGAGCGGGCCGGCGCGCCCCCCGGCCCGCCGGCACCGCCCGCCGGGGTCAGCGGGCGCGCAGCGTCATGAAGACGGCGCGCGGACGGGTGCCGTCCGGGTCCGGCCAGCCGGTCGCCACATGGCCGAGGGCGTCCCGCGGCGGCAGCGGCGGGTTCCCGGTGACGGGGGTGAGGACGCGGTGGACGTGCAGGGTCAGGCCCCCGGGCACCGGAAGGCGGGTGCCGTCCTCGTCGTCGGACGGTTCGGGCCTGAAGCCGTCCGGGACGAGGGGCGCGCCGTCGTAGGAGCGGGTCACCTCGTGGTCGGGGGTGTCCGTGACGCTCTGGGCCATCGCCTGCGCCCTGCCCTCGATCAGCGCCAGCAGTTCGGTGACCAGCACCGGGTCGTGGCAGCCGTCGTACACCCAGCGCGTGCCCAGCACCCCGTGCTCCGTCGTGCCGACGAGCGCGTGCTCGGCGCCCTCCAGCGGCGCCCCCCGGTAGGTGAGCGGCGCCAGATAGGCCGTACGGCCGGGGCCCGACGTGTCGGTGACCACCATGAACTCGATGCCGACCTCGCCCTCGGGGTCGTCCAGCCGGAAGCCGCCGGACTTCTCCAGCACGGGAGCGGCCGGGCCGCCGCGGTACCAGGGGCGGCCGGGCAGCCAGTCGGCGAGCAGTTCGGTCTTGCCGGGCTTGAGGGTCGTGCGGTGGATGACGGCCATGCGGGTGGTTGCCTCCCGTTGCGCGGACGCGGACCCGCCCAGCCTTCCACACCCTCCCCGCCGGACACCGCCGGACTCAACAGGGCCTGAGGACAGGGCGGCTGCCCCGGGGTGAGGTGCGCACGGCCGTGCGCCACGTACCCGAACCGCACGCCAGGCTCCCTCGTCCGCCCGGCACCCCCAGGGGCCTCGGGGGTGCCGGGCGGGTGGCGTCAGCCCCCGTGCGTCCTTTCGAAGGCGGCGAAGGCGGCCTCCTGGCGCCATTCGAGACGGGCCTTGGCGCTGTCGGCGAGCAGGTGCCGGCAGGCCGCGCCGCGCACGGGCAGGCCGGGGCGCTCGGCACGGCACGCCGGGACCGGCCGGTAGCCCTGGGCGGTGGGGTTGCCCTGCCACAGGCTCGCGCCCGGCAGGAAGGCGTACTCCAGGGAGGCGCGGGCGAGGTCCTTCAGCTCGGGGTAGCTCAGGCCGTAGGTGGCGGCGGCGTACTGGTACTCGTGGCTGATGTCGATCCGGGACACCCCGGGGTCGTCGGTGGCGAGGACGACCGGGACGCCGTAGCGGCGGTAGGTGCCGAAGGGGTGGTCGGCTCCCTTGACGCCGAGGATCTGGGCGTTGCTGGAGAAGGGCACCTCCACCGCCACCTGACGGTCCGCCATCGTGCGGGCGGTGCGCCGCCAGTCGTCCTCGTGGACCAGGTCGACGCCGTGCCCGACCCGTTCGGTGCGGGCGACCTCCACGGCCTTTCGGATGTGGGACTTCAGGTCCTTCGGCTTGACCAGCCCCGGCCACAGCTCGCCGGCGTGCAGGGTGACGTGCGCCTTCGGGTACTGGGTGCGCAGGTAGCCGACCATGCGCATCTGCAGGCCGTAGTCGCGCAGGGAGACGTCCGAGTCCTCGGGCTGGACGAGGTTCACGGCCACGAACCGCGGGTCGGCCTCGGCCAGCCGCAGCCCGAGGGCGAGCTGGGTGAAGACCCGCTCCGGCGCACTGCCCCGGGACGCCTGGGAGATCCAGCGGACGGTGAGGCCGCACCCGGGACGCGCCCGCGGGGTGCCGCACCGCTCGGTGGCGCGGAACTCCGCGTCGCCGTCGTCCGCCTCCGCGCGGGCCTGGGCGACCAGTTTGTCCAGCTTGCCGCCCGCGACCAGCCTGCGGTGCAGGGCGGCGAGGTCGTCGTCCCAGCCGACCTCGGCGGCGAGCTTCTTCGCGCCGTCGGAGGCCGGGGTGACCATCGTCTCCAGGTAGGACTGGTTGTTGCGGACGACGGTGTCGGCGACCTCCGCGAGCAGCTTGCCCCGGTGCCGCCAGGTGACCTCGCCGAACTTGCCGAAGGTGTCGAAGAAGTGGTCGTGCCCGCTCTCACCGGGCGGGAAGTCCTCCATGGACCAGGCGCGCACCAGCGCGTCGTGGAAGGCGCGGTCGGTGCGCGCGTCGGCGGCGGGCCGGGTGCCGGCGCCGCAGGGCGGGGTGACCGCGGTCAGCGTCGCGGTGTCGACGCACAGCCCGTCCTCGGCGGCCAGCTCGATCAGGTACTCCGTGGACACCGCGCCGGAGAGGTGGTTGTGCAGGTCTCCGCCCTTGGGGAGCTGCCGGAAGAACTCCCGCAGGGCCGCGGGCCGGTCGTGGAGGGAGCGGAGACGGGCGTCGGTGCGCGCCTCCGCGGCGGTGACCTGCCGGGGCGGTGGTGCGGCGGGCCGGTGGTCCCGCCGCGCCGGCTGGGCTGCGGCCGGCAGGGCGGACAGCAGGGACAGGACACTGAGGGTGCCGAGTACGGCCGGAACGACCCGCCGGCCCAGGGCACCTCGACGTTGCAGACTCACAGGGGGCATGATCACGGAAAGATCACGGCGGCGTGCCGTGATCCGGCACATCCCGGGCAGAGAGCACCCGACCGGGTGACGCGCCGGCACACCGCCGGGCATCCCGGCGCCCCGAGTCCGTCCGGTCAGCCCTTCCCGTGCTCCCCGGGAGCGCGCTGTCCGCGATCCAGGAGCCGTGGATGCCCGCCGTCACCCGGCGGGGCGGGCCGACGAGGCCGGAGACGACGGTGTCACGAAGTCGGCTCCGCCGGACAGCCGGGCGGGCGGACAGCCGGGCGGGCGCCGGTTCGGCGGCCGTACCTGACGGTGCCGTACCGCCGTGGCCGTCCTGGCCGGGGAAGCAGACGGCGTACCGGAGCGCTGCTCGGCGAGCCCGTTGCCGGGCTCGGCCGGGTCGCAGGTGGCGGTGCCCTCGGGGAGGACGGCGACGTGGGGGGCCGGTGAGGCCGGCCGAGGGGGACGCCCCGGACGGGCCGACCGCCCGGGACCGCGGGGAATGCGCGGCGGATGCGGGGGTATTCGCGCTGCGACTTCGTACATCGGCGACCCCATTCAGGGAGGCGGATCGCATGCTCATGGCCCACCCCGCAGTACTGCAGGACCTCATCGCCCAGTACGAGGCCCTCACACTGCTCGGGGCCGAGGAGAGCACACCGGAGGCCCGGCAGCGGCTGGCGGACATCTCCTACACGCTGTGCGTGGCCACCGGCACCCGGGACGTCGACATGGCCCTCATCGCCGCCCGCCACCGTCTCTCCGGCGCCCGCCCGGAGGACGACTCCCTGCTCCAGGCTCCGGCCACGCCCGAGCCGTCGTCCACGCTCCAGCCGTCCGCCCCCGTGGAACAGGTGTCCGCCGTCTGAACCCGCCCCTTCCCCGGGGCTGTCGCCGCCCCTCCCCCTGAACTCGTCGCGTCCCGCTTCTGGTCGGCGGGACCTACCGGACGGTATACAGACCCGGTCGAACGCGCGAGGGCCGCTCTGCGGTGGTGCCGCCGCGCGCCGCAGCGGGCTCAGGGGCAGGACTCATGGCGAACGGGACGCGTCCGGCGGACGGGGCGGCAGGCCGGCGGCGCCGCGCCGTGCTCGGAGCGGTACTGGGCGGTTGCGCCCTCGTCGCCGCCGGTACGGCACCGGCCGCGGCGCACCCGGGCGGACCCGGCCGCGCGAGCGCCTATGTCGCGCTCGGCGACTCCTACACCTCGGGCCCGGGCATCCCCCGGCAGGTGGACGCCGGCTGCGCGCGCTCGGACCACAACTACCCCTCGCTCGTGGCCGGCCGGCGGCAGGCGGCCGCCTTCACGGACGTGAGCTGCGGCGGGGCGACGACCGCCGAGATGTGGCAGGCGCAGGGCGCCAACCCGCCCCAGCTCGACGCCCTGGACCGGCACACGGACCTGGTGACGGTGCAGATCGGCGGCAACGACGTCGGCTTCGGCTCCATCATCGCCACCTGCGCCCGCCTGGCCGCCCAGGACCCGGCGGGCAACCCCTGCGAGCGCTCCTACTCGGCCTCCGGTCACGACCAGCTGGCCCTCACCATCGTGCGGACCGCGCCGAAGGTCGACCGGGTGCTGCGGGCCGTGCACGCCCGGGCGCCGCACGCCCGCGTGGTCGTCGTCGGCTACCCGGACCTCCTGCCCGACGACGGCAGCGGCTGCTTCCCCCAGGTCCCCTTCGCCCAGCAGGACTTCGCCTACCTGCGCGACACCGAGAAGCGGCTGAACCTCATGCTGCGGCTGGTGGCCGGCGTGAACCGGGCCGAGTACGCGGACACCTACGGACCCACGGTCGGCCACGACATGTGCAAGGCGCCGGCGGACCGCTGGATCGAGCCCCTTCAGCCGGCCTCCCCCGCCGCCCCGGCCCATCCCAACGCCAAGGGCGAGGCCGCCATGGCCGAGGCCGTGCTGGACCGCCTGGACCGGGGACGCGGACGCCGCTGAGCCGGGGAGGCGGACGGAACCGGGCCGGGGCGGTGGGGCGGTCTGCCGGGCCGGGAGGCCGCCCCGCCGTCCGCTCAGCCGCCGAGCGCTCCCAGCACCACGGCCTGGGCCTCCTCCTGCACCCGGGCGAGGTGGCGGGCGCCGAGGAAGGACTCGGCGTACACCTTGTAGACGTCCTCGGTGCCCGAGGGCCGGGCGGCGAACCAGGCGTTCTCCGTGGTGACCTTGATCCCGCCGATCCTGGCGCCGTTGCCGGGCGCCTCGGTGAGCACGGCGGTGACCTGCTCCCCGGCCAGCGTGTCCGCGGTGACCTGCGCCGGCGACAACTTGGCGAGCAGCGCCTTCTGTTCGCGGGTCGCGGGGGCGTCGATGCGGGCGTAGGCGGGTGCGCCGAAGCGCGCGGTCAGGCCGGCGTAGTGCTCCGAGGGGGTCCTGTCGGTGACGGCCGTGATCTCCGAGGCGAGCAGGGCGAGGATGATGCCGTCCTTGTCGGTGGTCCACACCGAGCCGTCCCGGCGCAGGAAGGACGCGCCGGCCGACTCCTCGCCGCCGAACCCGAGGTCGCCGCCGGCCAGTCCGTCCACGAACCACTTGAAGCCGACGGGCACCTCGACGAGCCGGCGGCCGAGGTCGCGGGCGACCCGGTCGATCATGGTGGAGGAGACGAGGGTCTTGCCGATGCCCGCGTCGGCCGGCCACTGGTCGCGGTGCCGGTAGAGGTAGGAGATGGCGACGGCGAGGTAGTGGTTGGGGTTCATCAGGCCCGCGTCCGGGGTGACGATGCCGTGCCGGTCGGCGTCGGCGTCGTTGCCGGTGGCGATGCGGAAGCGGTCGCGCTGCTCGATGAGGGAGGCCATGGCGTACGGCGAGGAGCAGTCCATGCGGATCTGGCCGTCCCAGTCCAGCGTCATGAACCGCCAGGTGGGGTCGGTGTGCGGGTTGACCACCGTCAGGTCGATGCCGTGCTGCTCCGCGATCCGGCCCCAGTAGGCGACGGAGGCGCCGCCGAGCGGGTCGGCGCCGATGCGCACGCCGGAGGCGCGGACGGCGTCCAGGTCCAGGACGCTGGGCAGGTCGGTGACGTACGTGCCGAGGAAGTCGTACCGCTGGGTGGTCTCCGCGGCGAGCGCGCGGGCGTACGGGAGGCGGCGTACGTCCTTCAGGCCGCCCGCGATGATCTGGTTGGCGCGGTCCTGGATCCAGGAGGTGGCGTCGGAGGCCGCCGGGCCGCCGCTCGGCGGGTTGTACTTGAAGCCGCCGTCGGCGGGCGGGTTGTGCGACGGGGTGACGACCACACCGTCGGCCAGGCCCGTGGTGCGGCCCCGGTTGTACGTCAGGATCGCGTGCGAGACGGCGGGCGTGGGCGTGTAGCCGTCCGCGCTGTCGATGAGGACGGTCACCTCGTTGGCGGCGAACACCTCCAGCGCGGTGGCCTTGGCCGGCTCGGACAGGGCGTGCGTGTCGGCGCCCAGGAAGAGCGGCCCGTCGGTGCCCTGGGCGGCGCGGTACTCGCAGATGGCCTGGCTGGTGGCGGCGATGTGGTCCTCGTTGAAGGCGCTCGCCAGGGACGAACCGCGGTGGCCCGAGGTGCCGAACGCCACCCGCTGTCCCGGGTCCGCCGGGTCGGGGTGCAGCGTGTAGTACGCCGTGACCAGCCGGGCCACGTCGACAAGGTCCTCGGGACCGGCCGGCCGGCCGGCGCGCTCGTGCGCCATGAGTCGGTTCCTCCTCGATGGGGTCGTTCGCTCACCGCCCATCTTTCCTGTCAGGGGCGTGCCATGCGAGTGCGCCCCTGACAGGTGGGACACACCCGGCCCGCCGGGCCTCGTGATCCGGCCGCGCGGGGCTCCGGCGCGGTCCGGCACGGCGGCAGGCCGCCGGACCGCGCTCCGGCTCCGGAGTCCGGGCCCGCCGGCCTGCCGTGTTCCCGGCGGAGATCAGCCGATGTGGTAGCTGTCGCCGTAGACCTTCCAGTCGAGCGGGGTGTTCAGGTCGAGGTTGCCCTTGCGCAGGAAGACGCGCTGCGCGGTGTCGACGCGGCTGGTGTCGCTGTGGGCCTCCTCCTGCTTCATGGCCCACACCCGGGCGTCCAGGAAGGCGTTCAGGTACGCCGTCTCGTCGCCGCCCTGGGCCGGCGGCTTGGCGCTGCGCAGGGCGCGCTTGCGGATGTTGCGGAAGCTGGTCGGGTCGTCGCCGTCGCCGTGCATGACGATGGCGTCGTAGTAGATGAACTGGCCGAGCGCGCGCAGCCCGTCGGTCTTGCCCTGGGCGACGGCGGGGTTGAAGTAGACGCGGTCGCGTTCGTCGTTCTGGGCCTGCTGGAAGGCGGTGTCCTGGGCGGCCTTGCGCCAGTCCGCGGGGTAATTGGGGTCCAGGCCCTGGTGCGAGTCGGTGCCGTTGACCTTCCGCAGGGCGGGCAGGTACTTGGCCAGGACGTTGCCGGGCTTGCGGTCGGCGTAGAGCTGGACGAGGTCGAGCATGTCGCCGGTCCCGGAGCAGAAGCCGATGATGCCGGCCGTGTAGCCGCGGCCGTCGCCGATGTCCTCGATGTACTTGTACTGGGCCTTCCAGTCGAGCGAGGAGTTCTCCGCGCTCGACACCAGCTTCATGGCGATCTCCTTCTTCGCCGGGTCGTCCAGCCCCGGCGCCGCGGCGGAGGCCGTGCCGGCGCGGGAGACCCCGAGCAGGGCGCCCGAGGCGACGGCGCCGAGGACGGCGACGACGGTCCGGCGGGAGAGACGGGCGGGGCCGGCGGGGCTCGCGGCGGCTGGCGCTTCGCGGTCTTGGTACACCACAGGGACTCCAAGGGGAGTGGGGGGTGGGAGGTTGGTCCGTACCGGTACTGGTAGGAAAGTTTCCTATCAAACGCGGTGCGGGCCGGTAACCCGGCGGACGAGAAGTTCGTAGGATCGGACAAGCCCTCCGGCACGGGCCGTGGCTCAGCCGTGCCGCGCCTTCCCCCGCTCCTGCGCGAGCGCGTACAACTCACGGGAGGCGGTGATGAGTTCGCGCCTCTCCTCCCGTGAACCGACCATCGGCTGCGAGCCCTTGAGCGGGACCTGGGCGCTCTCGGGCAGGAACCGGACGGTGAGCAGGCCGATCGCGCCGGCCAGCATCAGGTAGTAGGCGGGCATGAGGTCGTCGCCGGTGAGGTCGACCAGCGCGGCGGTGACCAGCGGGGTGGTGCCGCCGAACGCGGCGACGGCGATGTTGAAGCCGATGCCCATGGCCGCGTAGCGGACGGCGGTCGGGAACAGGGCGGGCAGGGTGGCCGCGCTGGGGGCGGCGAAGCAGGCCAGCAGCGTGGACAGGAGCAGCACCCCGAGGATCGGCGGCCAGGTGCCGTGCGCCTTGATGAGCAGGAAGGCGGGGACGGCGAGCACGATCATCGCGGCCGCGGCGACGGCGTAGAGCGGGCGCCGGCCGACCCGGTCGCTGAGCCGCCCGAGGAAGGTGATCAGCACGACGATCCACACCATCCCGACGAGCACCAGGACGTCCGCGGAACCGCTGGAGCGGTGCAGGGTCTCGGTCTGGTAGGTCGGCAGATAGCCGGTGACCATGTAGTTCGTGACGTTGTAGAGCAGCACCAGGCCCATGCAGACGAGCAGGGCCCGCCAGTGGTTCCTGATGATGTCCTTGAACTCGCTGCCCGCCGACTCCTGCGCCAGCGCCTTCTCGTGTTCGTCCAGTTGCTGCTGGAAGGCCGGGGACTCCTCCAGCCTCAGCCGCATGTAGAGGCCGATCACGCCGAGGGGCCCGGCGATCAGGAACGGCACGCGCCACCCCCAGGAGAGCATCTGGGCGTCCGTCAGAGCCAGGTTGAGCAGGGTGACCAGGGCCGAGCCGAGGGCGTAGCCGGTGAAGGTGCCGAAGTCGAGCCAGCTGGAGAGGAATCCGCGCCGGCGGTCCGGGGAGTACTCGGCGACGAAGGTGGTGGCTCCGCCGTACTCGCCGCCGGTGGAGAAGCCCTGGACCATGCGGGCCAGCAGGAGCAGCGCGGGCGCGGCGATGCCGATGGTGGCGTAGCCGGGGATCAGGCCGATGGCGAAGGTGCCGGCGGCCATCATGATCATGGTGGTGGCGAGCACCTTCTGCCGCCCGATCCGGTCGCCGAGCGGGCCGAAGACGAGCCCGCCGAGGGGCCGTACGACGAAGGCGGCGGCGAAGGTCGCGAACGAGGAGATGACCTGGGCGGCCGGAGAGGCTCCGGGGAAGAACACCTTGCCGATGGTGGCGGCGAGGTAGCTGTAGACACCGAAGTCGAACCACTCCATGCAGTTGCCGAGCGCGGAGGCGCCGACGGCGCGCCGCAGCAGCGGGCGCTCGACGACCTGGACGTCGTCCGGGCGGAAGGCCCCCCGGTTGCGGCGGAGCCTGTGGGTCAGCTCCTCGCGGACCTGGCGCGGCAGCCGCGCCACCGTTCCGGTCACCCGCCGCCTGTCCCGGTCCTCGCCTACCCCGCCGGTCCGCGCACCGCTCATGAGCGCCTCCTTGCTCCCGCTCCGTTGATCACCGCCTGCCCCTGTGGCCGATTCAGAAACGGAACCGCTCAATCCCATCCGGGACGGCGGTTGGACTTGCGCGGCGCCGCGGAGCAGGGTGGAGGGCCCGCGCGCCCCCGCGGGGCACCCCCTACGGCACCACCCGGAGAAGACCCGATGACGTACGTCGCGGACCCCGCTCGCTACGACGGCACCATGCGCTACCGGCGCACCGGCCGTTCCGGACTGGACCTGCCGGTCCTGTCCCTCGGCTACTGGCACAACTTCGGCGACGACCGCCCCTTCGAGACCCAGCGCGAGATCGCGCTGCGCGCCTTCGACCTGGGGATCACCCACCACGACCTCGCCAACAACTACGGCCCGCCGTACGGCGCGGCGGAGCTGAACTTCGGGCGGCTGCTGCGCAGGGACCTGGCGCCGTACCGGGACGAGCTGGTGATCTCCACCAAGGCCGGCTGGGACATGTGGCCCGGCCCCTACGGACAGGGCGGCGGCTCCCGGAAGTACCTGCTGGCCTCGCTGGACCAGTCACTGTCCCGGACGGGCCTGGACTACGTCGACATCTTCTACTCCCACCGGCTGGACGCGAGCACACCGCTGGAGGAGACCATGGGCGCGCTCGACACCGCCGTCCGCCAGGGCAAGGCCCTGTACGTCGGCATCTCCTCCTACGACGCCGAACGCACCCGGCAGGCGGCGGCGATCCTGCGCGAGCTCGGCACCCCGCTGCTGATCCACCAGCCGTCGTACAGCATGCTGAACCGCTGGATCGAGACCGACGGCCTGCTTGACGCCGCCGAGGAGGAGGGCTTCGGGGTCATCGGGTTCACGGCGCTCGCCCAGGGCCTGCTCACCGGCCGCTACCTGGAAGGCGTGCCGGCGGACTCCCGCGCCGCGCGGGGCACGTCCCTGGACGCCTCCTGGCTGACGGACGACCTGCGCGGCCGGCTGCGCGCCCTGAACGACCTCGCGGCCCGGCGCGGACAGACCCTGGCCCAGCTGGCGCTGGCCTGGGCGCTGCGGGACGAGCGGGTGACCTCGCTCGTCATCGGCGCCTCACGGGTCGAGCAGCTCGAGCAGAACGTCGCCGCGCTGGAGAACCTCTCCTTCAGCGACGAGGAGCTGGCCGAGATCGACCGGTACGCGACCGAGGGCGGCGTGGACCTGTGGCGGGACGCCCGGCTGGGGAACCTCGACTGAGGCGTCGGGGGCGGCTCCGGGTCGCGCCCGACGGTGTGGCGCAGTGGTACTGCAGGGCGTCGCGGTGGCACTGCATGACATTTGTCACTGACATGGGGGAATAAATAGGACATAATGGACGTCGTCCTCTCCAGTCCACCGCCCCTCGCGCACCACGCCCCGCGACCGCAAGGAGCCGCTCCCCGTATGGCGCACGGAGCCCACCGCGACCCCCTTCTGCCTCCCCACCCCGATCTGACCCTCGCCCGGGACTGCGAGCAGTGCCTCGGCTGGGGAACCGTCGTCACTCGCGACGGGACCCACGAGCTGTGCCACGCGTGCCAGCCCGACCCCTCCGGCGACCAGGGGGCAGCGGCCTCCGGAGCCTGACGCCCGCCCCCCGCCCGCTCGGGCCTCCTCCCCGCACGATCAGCGTCCGGGGTAGGGTTCGGCTAAAAGTTTCACCAAGAAACATTCAAGCCGGACAGGGGGGCACCATGAGCGCCGCACGCACCAGCAGGACACCTTTGCCGGGTATCGGAGTCCGGTACGACCTGACGACACGCGAACACCGCCACGTTTCGGTGGTGGCCCACCGGGACGGTTCGCGCACCCTCAGCGCCTACCAGCGTGACGATCCGGACGCCTGCGCCCTGTCGGTCCACCTCACGGGCCAGGAGGCGGAGGCGCTGGTCGACGCCCTGAAGCCGACCCACCACAGCCCCACCCTGCTCTCCACCACCGAGCTGGGCCTGGTGGCCGAGCGGATCGAGCTGTCCGGGACCTCGCACTGGAACGGACGGCTGCTCGGCGACACCCGGATGCGCACCGATACCGGCGTGTCGATCGTGGCCGTCCTGCGCCGCGCCGAGGCGATCCCCTCCCCCGGCCCCGGCTTCCGGCTGGCCGGCGGGGACACGCTGATCGTCATCGGCACCCGCGAGGGTGTCGACGCCGCCGCCGCGATACTCGGGCGGGAGTGATCCGGATGCACTCCTCCGCGGTCTTCCTCATCGAGTTCGGCGCGATCATCCTGGGCCTCGGGCTGCTGGGCCGGCTCGCCGCCCGCCTCCGGTTCTCGCCCATCCCGCTGTACCTCCTGGCCGGACTCGCCTTCGGCGAGGGCGGTCTGCTGCCGCTCGGCACCAGCGAGGAGTTCGTCGCGATCGGCGCCGAGATCGGCGTGGTCCTGCTGCTGCTCATGCTGGGCCTCGAATACACGGCCGGCGATCTGGTCTCCAACCTGAAGACCCAGTACCCGGCCGGGATCGTCGACGCCACCCTCAACGCGCTGCCCGGCGCCGCCATGGCCCTGCTGCTGGGCTGGGGCCCGATCGCCGCCGTCGTCCTGGCCGGCATCACCTGGATCTCCTCCTCCGGCGTCATCGCCAAGGTCCTCGGCGACCTCGGCCGGATCGGCAACCGGGAGACACCGGTGATCCTCAGCATCCTGGTGCTGGAGGACCTGTCCATGGCGGTCTACCTGCCCGTCGTGACGGCCCTGCTGGCCGGGACCGGCTTCGCGGCCGGCAGCGTCACGCTGGCCATCGCGCTCGGCGTGGCGGGCCTGGTGCTGCTCGTCGCGGTCCGCTACGGGCGGCACATCTCCCGGTTCGTCTCCACCGACGACCCCGAGAAGCTGCTCCTGGTGGTGCTCGGGCTGACGCTGGTGGTGGCCGGGGTCGCCCAGCAGCTCCAGGTCTCGGCGGCGGTCGGCGCGTTCCTCGTGGGCATCGCCCTGTCCGGGGAGGTCGCCGAGGGCGCCCACCACCTCCTCGCCCCGCTGCGGGACCTGTTCGCGGCGGTGTTCTTCGTCTTCTTCGGACTGCACACCGATCCGGCGAGCATCCCGCCGGTGCTGCTGCCCGCACTCGCCCTGGCGGTCGTCACCACCCTCACGAAGATCGCCACCGGCTACTGGGCGGCCCGCCGAGCGGGCATATCGGCCCGCGGCCGGTGGCGGGCCGGCGGCACCCTGGTCGCCCGCGGGGAGTTCTCCATCGTCATCGCGGGACTCGCCGTCACCTCCGGCATCGACTCCGACCTCGGCCCGCTGGCCACCGCCTACGTGCTGCTCCTGGTCGTGCTCGGCCCCCTCACCGCCCGGTACACCGAACCGCTCGCCCGGCTCCTGACCGGCCGCCGGGACCGGCCCACCGCACCGGAGACCGAAGCCGGCCCGGACACCGCCGGGCAGGACCGTCACGACCAGGAAGCCTCGGTCAGCCGGCCCTGATCGCCGCACGGCCGCACCGACGTACCGTAGAGGCATGTCCCCTCCGCTTCCGGGTCCGCTGGCCCACCTGGAGCCGCTGCTCGGCCACTACGGCTACTGGGCCGTGGGAGCGGTGGTCCTCGTCGAGGACTTCGGCGTCCCCGCCCCGGGTGAGACCATCCTGCTCGCGGCCGGCGTGTACGCGGGCGCGGGGCGCCTCAACGTCGTGGCCGTGGCGGCCATCGCGTTCGTCGCGGCCGTCGCCGGGGACAACCTCGGCTATCTGATCGGCCGGGTCGGCGGGCGGGCCTTCGTGCACCGCTGGGGCAAGTACGTCTTCCTGACGCCCAAGCGGTTCGAGGCCGCCGAGGCGTTCTTCACCCGGCACGGCGGCAAGATCGTGACGGTGGCCCGGTTCGTCGAGGGCCTGCGCCAGGCCAACGGCGTCATCGCGGGCACGACCGGCATGCACTGGCGCCGCTTCCTCGCCTTCAACGCCCTCGGCGCGGCCCTGTGGGTCGGCCTGTGGACGACCCTGGCCTACCTCGCGGGCAGCCACATCACCGCGATCTACGACGAGATCCGGCGCTACGAGCTGTACGTCCTCATCGCCGTCGCCGTCCTCGTCGCGGCGTTCGTCCTGCGGCACGTCGTGCGGCGGCGGCGCGAGACCTGACCCGGGGCAGTGGTTTGGACGGCGGCACAGCGGCAAGTCGGAGGGCGACCGAAGACCACGTCGATGTGGGGATGTGACAAGTGATGGCCGGCAACCAGAAGGCGAAGGCCAAGGCGGAGCAGGCGAAGGGCAAGGCCAAGGAGGCCGCGGGCCGCGCCGTGGGCAACGAGAGCGTCGAGGCCGAGGGCCGTGCGACGGGCGCCAAGGGCGACGCCCGGGAGGCCAAGGAGAAGGTCAAGGACGTCTTCAAGCACTGAGCAGGACGACGAGGGCGGTCCGGCAGGGCAACGGGCCCGGAGATCCCGCGCGAGCGGGCCTCCGGGCCCGTCGCCCTGTGCGCGCGCACCGCCCCCATCAGGCGTTCGTGAGCATCCGGAGGATTCCTCGGGGTCGTCCCCTTGACCGGCGGCCCAGCGGGTAACCGGGCAGGGACGGCACGACCCCCCTGTGCACAGGAAGGGCCCCTGACCCCAGAGGAAAAGGGCAACGAGGTATGGACATCCCGCTCAGGACCCCCGTGACGACGCAGGACCGCGACAGGCCGCTGCGCTACAGCCGCACCTGGGACACCGGCGTCTGCAGCATCGCTGAGGCGAGAGACGCCGTCGCGGCCCTGCTGGCGCGGGCGCGGCCGAGGCCCGGACGCCGCCCGCTGCAGGATGCCCAGCTCGTCGTCAGCGAGCTCGTCACCAACGCGGCCAAGCACGCACCCGGCCCCTGCGCGCTGCGCCTGGAGCTGCTGCCGGACGCCACCGCGCTGCGCATCTCCGTCACGGACACCTCAGGAGAACCGCCCCGGCGGCGTCCCCCCGATCCCCGGCGGGTCGGCGGCCACGGCCTGCACCTGGTGACGATGCTCTCCCGCGGTCTGGACGTGACCTGGCTGACCCGTGGCAAGCGGGTCACCGCGACCGTGCCGCTCTGCCCGGCGACCGCCTGACGGCCCGGCGGCCGCCGGGCCGTCAGGCGACCCTGATGCCGACGATGCAGGTGTCGTCGTCGGTGTCCGACCTGCTGTAGGTGAGCAGCCGGTCCAGTTGCTGGTCCAGGGTGCTGGGCGCCGCGCGCGCCGTCTCCAGCAGATGCGACACCGACTCCTCCACCGAGCGGTCCCGGCGCTCGATCAGGCCGTCGGTGTACATCAGCAGGGTGTCCCCGGCGGCCAGCTGGAGCTCCGTCTCCTCGTAGCGCGCCTCCGGGACGGCGCCCAGCAGCAGCCCCTTGACCGGGGGCAGCGCGGTGGCGTCCGCCTCCCGTACCAGCACCGGCGGCAGATGGCCCGCCCGCGCCCAGCGCAGGGTCCGCCGCTCGCCGTCGTACAGGCCGCACACGGCGGTGGCGGTGACGGCTCCCGTCAGGTGGTGGGCGACGATGTTCAGCCAGGACAGCAGCTGCGCCGGCCCGGCGCCGGTCACCGCGAGGCCGCGCAGCGCGTTCCGCAGGACGACCATGCTGGTCGCCGCCTCGATGCCGTGCCCGGCGACGTCGCCGACGCACAGCAGGACCAGCCCGGAGGGCAGCACCACGGCGTCGTACCAGTCGCCGCCGACCAGGTGCTCGGTCTCCGCGGGCCGGTAGCGCACCGCCACCTTGAGACCGGACACCTGAAGCGGGGCCTGGGCCGGGGGCATGATGGCGTGCTGGAGCTGGAGGGTGAGCCGGTTGCGCTCCAGGGCCTGCTGCTCGGTGTGGGCCAGCTGGTCGCGGGTGGCGGCGAGGGCGACCTCGGTCCAGTGCTGGGCGGAGATGTCCTGGTAGGCGCCGCGCAGGCCGAAGAGCTGGCCGCCTGTGTCGAGGACGGGCTCGGCGACCACCCGGATGTGCCGGGTCACGTCGTCCGGGCGCACCAGCCGGAACGCGGCGGAGGCGGGCCTGCGGTGGTGCAGCACGGTGCGCAGGAAGCGCCGCAGGACGACGGCGTCGTCGGGGTGGGCATGGGCCGGCAGGTCCTGGAGCGGGACCGGGGGGCTCGTGGGCGGGCGGCCGTACAGGCTGAACAGCTGGCCGTTCCAGGTGATCTCGCCGGTGAGCAGGTTCTCCTCGAAACCGCCGATCCGGCCGAGCCGCTGGGCGTGCTGGAGCAGGCTGGCGAGGCGCGCGGTCTCGTCCTCGATGCGCCAGATCAGCAGCAGGCTGGTGCCGTGCCGGCTGATGCTGATGTCGGCGACGGCGGACAGCGGCACCTGGTCGACCAGGGCGGTCAGCCGCATCCGGCGGGCGCGGAACGGCTCGCCGGTGGCGTAGACCCGTTCGACCCGCTGGAACAGCTCGCTGTCACCGGCGGCCATCGGGTAGGCCTCCAGCAGCAGGGCGCCGCCCACGACCGCCCGGGGCCGGCCCGCCGGGTCCAGGAAGCGGCTGTTGACGTGCTGGATGCGGAAGTCGACCAGCTGTCCGGTGTCGTCGAGGTGCGGCACGAGCACCAGGGCCGGGTCGTGCAGCCCGTCGGCGAGGTCCATCAGCTCGACCACGTCGGGCAGCAGCCCGGGTTCCGGTCCGGTGCCGGGCGGCGGCACGAAGCTCTCCAGGGAGTGCGCGCACAGCTCGGCGAGGGCTTCCACCTGCCGGACGACCGGGCGCGGCAGCGGCTCCTCCGGCTTGGGCCAGGCGATCTCCAGGACGCCGTGGATCCGGCCGCCCGCCCCCGCGGGTACGGCGATCCGGGCGCCGTCGGCGTACTCGCGGCGGCCGATCGTGGGCAGCCCGGACCCGGCGAGCGACGGCAGCCACTGCCCGTCGGGCTCGGTCAGGCCCCGCCGGGCCACGGTGGCCACGTCGGGCGGGACGTAGTGCCAGCGGGCCGCCTCGGCCGGCGGGAAACCGGCGCTGCCCGCGAGGGTCAGCGAGCCGTCGGAGCCGGCCGACCAGATGGCGACGGCGACCGCGCCCAGCGGACGCAGGGCGTGGGCGAGCAGGGAGTCGGCCATCGCCTGGGTGTCGTGCGCGGCCAGGACACCGCTCTCGGCGGCGCGCAGCCGTACGGCGGCGGACTCCGCGACGGGCCCGGACGGGTCCGCGGCGACGGACAGGAACGCCTCGGTGACCTCGGCGACGCGGTCCCGGGCGGCCTGGTTGATGACGTCCACCGCGAACTCCAGCGGGGTCACCTGTGCCTGCTCGGCGAGTTCGGCGAGCTGGCGGGCGGCCTGGGCGGGGCCGCAGCCGAGGCGTTCGACCAGGATGCCCTTGGCCAGCTCGATCAGCGCCCGGCCCTCCGCCTCGGCCTGCGCCGTCCGTACCTCGTGGCGCAGCCGCTCCACGGTGGCGGCGAGCCGGCCGACCGGGGTGGTGGCGGGCACGTCGGACGACGCCTCGTCGGCGGCGGGGAGCTGGGCGGGCACACCTGCCGGTGTGCCCGGTTCGTACGCGTTCACGTGATCGCTACTCCTCGGCCTGCGGTGGGGCGGGCGCGCTGTGCCGTGCTCATGGCCGTGGTCATGCGGGGAGCCAGCGCCGGACACAGGCGATGAGGTCATGCGTGTCGACCGGCTTCGTGACGTAGTCGCTCGCGCCGGAGGCGAGGCTCTTCTCCCGGTCGCCCTGCATGGCCTTGGCGGTCACGGCGATGACCGGCAGGTCGGCGTACTGCGGCATCCCGCGGATCTCGGCCGTGGCGGTGTAGCCGTCCATCTCGGGCATCATCACGTCCATCAGCACGAGTTCCACGTCCGGGTTGTTCACCAGCGTCTCGATGCCCTTGCGGCCGTTCTCCGCGTGCAGGACGCGGAAGCCGTGCAGTTCGAGGATGCCGCTGAGCGCGAACAGGTTCCGGGCGTCGTCGTCGACGACGAGGACGGTACGGCCGCGGGTGTGGTCGTCGACCGGTTGGGGGTGCGGCGTGCTGGGTCTCGTCCCCGCGGACCAGGGTGAGCACCTCACCGGGTTCCTCGGCGGACAGGTGCAGCGCGATCCGTTCGCGCAGTTCGTCCAGGCTGAACAGGTACTCCAGCGAACCGCCCCCGGTGTCCTCCACGAGGGGCTCGGTGCGGTGCGAGCCGTGCACCAGCACCGGGACGCCGGTCAGGGCCGAGTCGGCGCGCAGCGCCTCCAGGAACCGGGCCGACTCCCCGTCGGGCACGCCGAGTTCCACGACGACGCAGTGGCAGGGTTCGGCGGCGAGGGCGCCGGCGGCCTCCTGGGCGCCGACCGCGGTGATGATGTCGACGGGCGCGCCGTCGCCGTCGGTGCGGCCGGTCTCCAGGTCGCGGACCACGCTCTCGGCGACGAGCGTCAGCAGTCCGCGCGGGCGCTCCTCGACGACGAGCAGCCGGCGTGGCCGCTCCCGCCGCGCGAGGATCGGCGGCCGCTGCTGGACGGGGCCGCCGTCCGGCGCGTCCGTGGCCCCGTGCCCGGCCTTCGGGACGGCGCGGCCGTTGCGCAGCAGCTCGTCGAAGTCCGGCCGGGCCACGGGGAGGAAGAGGGTGAAGGTGCTGCCCCGGCCGGGGGTGCTGTCCACGGTGACGGCGCCGCCGAGCAGGTGGGCGATCTCCCGGGTGATGGACAGACCGAGTCCGGTGCCGCCGTACTTGCGGCTCGTGGTGCCGTCCGCCTGCTGGAACGCGCCGAAGATGGTCTCCAGTTGCTGTTCGGGGATGCCGATGCCGGTGTCCTTCACCCGGAAGGCGACCACCGCTCCGCCGCGTACGACGCCGTCGGGCACCTCGTCGTCACCGGCGGGTTCGACGCGCAGCTCGACGCCGCCCTGCTCGGTGAACTTCACCGCGTTGGACAGCAGGTTGCGCAGGATCTGCCGGAGCCGGGAGTCGTCGGTGAGCAGGTCGGCGGGGGCGCCGGGGGCCGTGGTGACGGTGAAGTCCAGGCTCTTCTGCGAGGTCATCGGGCGGAAGGTGGCCTCGACGTAGTCGATCAGCTGCCGCAGCGGGACCCGTTCGGGGCTGACGTCCATCTTGCCGGCCTCGACCTTGGACAGGTCCAGGATGTCGTTGATGAGCTGGAGCAGGTCGGAGCCGGCCGAGTGGATGATGCCCGCGTACTCGACCTGCTTCGGGGTGAGGTTGCGGGAGGGGTTCTGGGCGAGCAGCTGGGCCAGGATGAGCAGGCTGTTGAGCGGCGTGCGCAGCTCGTGGCTCATGTTGGCGAGGAACTCGGACTTGTACTTGGAGGCGAGCGACAGCTGCTGGGCGCGCGCTTCCAGTTCCTGCCGGGCCTGTTCGATCTGGAGGTTCTTGGCCTCGATGTCCCGGTTCTGCTCCGCCAGCAGCGAGGCCTTCTCCTCCAGTTCGGCGTTGGAGCGCTGCAGCTCCTCCTGCCGGGCCTGCAACTCCTCCGAGCGGAACTGCAGTTCGCTGGTCAGCCGCTGCGACTCCTCGAGGAGTTCGTCGGTGCGGGCGTTGGCGACGATGGTGTTGACGTTGATCCCGATGGTGTCCACCAGCTGCTGCAGGAAGTCCCGCTGGACGGCGGTGAACGGGGTGACGGCGGCGAGCTCGATGACGCCGAGGACCTGCTCCTCGAAGACGATCGGCAGCAGCAGCAGCGCGGTCGGCTCGACCTGTCCGAGCCCGGAGGAGATGGTGACGTATCCGGGCGGCAGCTCGTTCACGGCGATGGTGCGGCGGCTGCGCGCGGCCTGCCCGACCAGGGAGCGGCCGAACGCGATGCGGACGGGCCGGGTGTCCTCCTCGGGCCGGCCGTAGGAGCCGACGAGCCGCAGTTCGGGCCCGGAGTCGTGCTCCTCGGCGAGGTAGAAGGCGCCGTACTGGGCGGACACCTGCGGCACCAGCTCGTCCATGATGAGCTCGGCGACGACCGGCAGGTCGCGGTGGCCCTGCATGAGGCCGGAGATCCGGGCGAGGTTGGTCTTGAGCCAGTCCTGTTCCTGGTTGGCCCGGGTGGTCTCGCGCAGGGACTCCACCATGGAGTTGATGTTGTCCTTGAGGTCGGCGACCTCACCGGAGGCGTCGACGGTGATGGAGCGGGTCAGGTCGCCCTCGGCGACGGCGCTGGCGACGTCGGCGATGGCGCGAACCTGACGGGTGAGGTTGCCGGCGAGTTCGTTGACGTTCTCGGTGAGCCGCTTCCAGGTGCCGGAGACGCCCTCGACCTCGGCCTGTCCGCCGAGCCGGCCCTCGGTGCCCACTTCCCGGGCGACGCGGGTGACCTCGTCCGCGAACGCGGAGAGCTGGTCGACCATCGTGTTGATGGTGGTCTTCAGTTCGAGGATCTCGCCGCGGGCGTCGACGTCGATCTTCTTCGACAGGTCGCCCTTGGCCACGGCCGTGGTGACCAGCGCGATGTTGCGGACCTGGCCGGTGAGGTTGTTGGCCATGGAGTTGACGTTGTCGGTGAGGTCCTTCCAGGTGCCGGCCACGTGGGGCACGTGCGCCTGTCCGCCCAGCCGGCCCTCGGTGCCCACCTCGCGGGCCACCCGGGTCACCTCGTCGGCGAACGCCGACAGGGTGTCGACCATGGTGTTGATCACATCGGCGAGGGCGGCGACCTCGCCCTTGGCCTCCACGGTGATCTTCTGGGAGAGGTCGCCCTTGGCGACGGCGGTGGCGACCTGGGCGATGGAGCGGACCTGGCCGGTGAGGTTGGAGGCCATCACGTTGACGTTGTCGGTGAGGTCCTTCCAGGTGCCGGCGACCCCGCGCACCTGCGCCTGGCCGCCGAGCCGGCCCTCGGTGCCCACCTCGCGGGCCACCCGGGTCACCTCGTCGGCGAACGCGGAGAGCTGGTCCACCATCGTGTTGATGGTGTTCTTCAGCTCCAGGATCTCGCCGCGCGCGTCCACCGTGATCTTCTGCGACAGATCACCCTGCGCCACCGCCGTGGCCACCTGGGCCACGTTGCGCACCTGGGCGGTCAGGTTCCCGGCCATGAAGTTGACCGAGTCCGTCAGGTCCCGCCAGGTGCCCTTGACCCCCTTGACGTCCGCCTGGCCGCCGAGCCGCCCCTCGGTGCCCACCTCGCGGGCCACCCGGGTCACCTCGTCCGCGAACGCGGAGAGCTGGTCCACCATCGTGTTGATGGTGCTCTTCAGCTCCAGGATCTCGCCCCGCGCGTCCACCGTGATCTTCTGCGACAGATCACCCTGCGCCACCGCCGTGGTGACCTGGGCGACGTTGCGCACCTGGGCCGTCAGGTTCCCGGCCATGAAGTTGACCGAGTCCGTCAGGTCCCGCCACACGCCGGCGACGCCGGGGACCTGGGCCTGACCGCCCAGCCGGCCCTCGGTGCCGACCTCCTTGGCGACCCGGGTGACCTCGTCGGCGAAGGCGGACAGCTGGTCCACCATCGTGTTGACGGTTTCCTTCAGCTGGAGGATCTCGCCGCGTGCGGGCACGTCGATCTTCTGGGACAGGTCGCCCTTGGCCACGGCCGTGGCGACCTGCGCGATGTCACGCACCTGCGTGGTGAGGTTGCCCGCCATCGCGTTCACGGAGTCGGTGAGGTCGGCCCAGGTGCCGGAGACGCCCGGCACCTGGGCCTGCCCGCCGAGGGTGCCCTCGGTGCCCACCTCGCGGGCCACCCGGGTGACTTCGGAGGTGAACACGGACAGCTGGTCGACCATGCCGTTGAAGACGGTGGCGATGTCGCCCATGAGCCCGGTGGAGTCGTCCGGCAGCCGGGTGCCGAAGTCACCGTCGCGCACCGCGGTCAGTCCCGCGAGCAGCATTCTCAGTTCGTGGTCACCCGGGACAACCTCGGTCGTCCCGGTCGCCTTGCCGGCCATGCGCACCCTCGATCCGCTCCCCAAGAGCCCTCGCGGCGAGGGCTCGGAACCGCGGCCGGGAGCACAGCGCGGCCCGGCCGGTGGTGTGTGCATTTCCGCAGTTCACGGATTTGCATGATGAGAAAAATACGCCGCAGGCTAACCCACCGGCACGGCCTCGGACAAAGCATCCGGCCAACCCTCGGCGTCCACGGATTTCACCGGCTCCACACAGGAGTGAAGGCGCGTCGAGCGGGTAGCCGAACGGGTTTACCCAAGGGTGCGCTCAGCCGGACACGCGCAGGAAGTCGTCAGGGGCACGCCGAGCGGGGCCGGGCGCGGCTCGTCCGCCCGGCCCACCGCGGACGCCCAGTCGGGCGGCGTCTCGCCGTCCACCACGAACTCCAGCAGCAGCGGCCCGCGCCCGGCGAGGACGTCGGCCCAGACGGAGCCGACGTGCCGGGGCCGGTCGCAGCGGACGGCGGGCAGTCCGGCCAGGCGCGCCCATTCCGCGTACGGCAGGGCGGGGACCTCGGCCGAGAGCGGGATCAGCGGGTCGCCGGCGGCGGCCCTGCGCTGCCAGGTCAGCCGGTTCAGGTCGCCGTCGTTGAAGACGCAGAACACCAGCGGGGGCAGCCCGGCCAGCTGTTCGAGGTGGCGTCGCACGGTGAGCAGTTCGTTCAGGCCGCCGCTCTGGAGGGCGCCGTCGCCGACGAGGGCGATCACCGGCCGGTCGGGGGCGGCGAACCGGGCGGCCAGGGCGTAGGGGACGGCCGCGCCGGGCAGGCCGAGGTGCGCCGAGAGCAGGGACCGCATGCCGGCCCGGAGCCGGAGATGGCGGGTCCACCAGTCCAGTGAGGTGCCGGAGTCGGTGACGACGACGGCCCGGTCGGGCAGCCGGTCCGACAGCTCGGCGACGACCGAGCGGGGGTTGACCGACGTGCCGAAGTAGCGGCGGGACCTGGCCGCCCCCTCGGCCCGCCAGGCGCCGACGAGCCGCTCGACCCGGGTGCGCCAGGCGCGGCCGGGGGTGTGGCGCAGGAGCGGGAGGAGTGCGCTCAGGCAGGCCGTGACGTCGCCGGCCACCCGGACGGCCGCTGTCCCGCCCGGCAGCGGGCAGTCGTCGGGCCCCGGGTCCACGGTGACGATCCGGCACCGGCCGGGGCCGGGCAGCAGGGCGGGGTCCAGGTCCTCGGCGCCGGCGAGCAGCAGCGTGTCGCACTCCCGCAGCAGGGTCGCGGCGGCCTCGCTGCCGAGCGGTCCCGCCACCCCGGCCAGATTCGGCAGGTCGTCGGGCAGCGCGTCCCGGGCCAGGGCCGTCGTGACGACCCCGGCGCCCAGCAGCCGCGCCGCTTCGGCCACCTGGCCGGACGCCGGACGGCCCGCGTTCCCCACGACGACGACGGCCTTCCCGGCGCCGTCCAGCACGTCGGCCGCGCGCCGCAGGTCCTCCTCGGCCGGCGGCCGCGCGGGCGGCGGGGCGGCGCCCGGGGGCCGGGGCGGCGAGGACGTGGCGGGGTACGACGAGGCTCGCCACTCCCCGGTCGGTGAGCGCGGCCCGCGCCGCCCGGTGCAGGGCGTCGTCCATCAGCTCCGGCGCGGACACCTCCTCGCAGTACACGGAGACCTCCGCCAGATGGCGCACCGCCTGGCCGCCGAGGTGCCGCGCGGCGGGACCGGCCCCGACGAGGGCCAGCACCGGGGCGCGGTCGGCCGCCGCGTCGTACAGCCCGCCCAGCAGCCGCAGCGTCCCCGCGCCGGGCGGGGCGAGGCAGCAGCCGGCACCGCCGGTGAGCTTGGCCTGGGCACAGGCCATGAGCGCGGCGGACTCCTCGCCGCGCGCCTGCAAACTTGCTGGCCCGGACCTTCCGGACCGCGCTGTTCGCGGTGCCGTTCGTGACCTACCACATCACCAAGCGGGCCTGCCTCGGGCTGCAGGCGGCCGACCGGCGCAGGATGCTGGAGGGTGGGGCGACCGGCGAGGTGCGGCGCACGGCGGGCGGAGGCTACGAGGAGGCGCACACGCTGCTGTCCCGCGAGGAGGCCTACCTCATCCTCGTACGGGACACGCCCCGGCCGCGCGCCGAGGGCGCGGAGGCCTGGCGCTGGTTCCGCCGGCACCGGCTGCGCAACGCCCTCAGCCGCTGGTACTTCGCCAAGAGCGTGGAGATGCCGGCCACCGCGTGGGAGAGGCGCCGGGTCGAGGTCGTACGGGCCGCGCCGGGCGAGACGGCCGGGCAAGGGGACGCGTCATGAACGAGGAGGCACCGCATGAGCGACGGCACTGAGGGCCACCGGAACCTCCTGTACGGGCCGCAGCCGGACGTGGCCGGGGCGGCCGGTTACCCGGACGCCCCGCCGCGGGTGGGCTTCTTCACCGACACTTCGGTGTGCATCGGCTGCAAGGCCTGCGAGGTCGCGTGCAAGGAGTGGAACGCCGTCCCGGAGGACGGACTGCTGCTGACCGGAATGTCCTACGACAACACCCAGGGCCTCGGCGCCGACACCTGGCGGCACGTGGCCTTCATCGAGCAGCGCAAGCCGCTCGCCGGGCAGGAACCGGGGGTCGCGCACGACGACCACGACGACGTCGACGTCTTCGCCGCCGCGTCCCGGCTCGGCACCGGCCCCGCCTCCCCGGGGCCGGGCGCCACCGCTCCCCCGCCGGAGCGGGCTCCCGCCGGTGCGCCCGCCGGGGAGATCTCGCCTGTCTCCCCCGACGGGCGGACGGAGTTGCGCTGGCTGATGGCGTCCGACGTGTGCAAGCACTGCACGCACGCCGCCTGCCTGGACGTGTGCCCGACGGGCTCGCTGTTCCGCACCGAGTTCGGCACGGTCGTCGTCCAGGAGGACATCTGCAACGGCTGCGGCTATTGCGTGCCGGCGTGTCCGTACGGCGTGATCGACCAGCGCAAGGACGACGGCCGGGTGTGGAAGTGCACGCTGTGCTACGACCGGCTCGGCGTCGGCATGGAACCGGCCTGCGCGAAGTCCTGCCCGACGGAGTCCATCCAGTTCGGCCCGCTGGAGGAGTTGCGGGAGCGCGCGCAGGCCCGGGTGGCCCAGCTGCACGCGGCCGGTGTGACCGACGCCCGCCTGTACGGCGAGAGCCCGGACGACGGGGTCGGCGGCGACGGCGCGTTCTTCCTCCTGCTGGACGAACCCGAGGTCTACGGCCTGCCGCCGGACCCGGTGGTCACCACCCGGGACCTGCCCGACATGTGGCGGCACGCGGCGCTGGCCGCCGTCTCGCTGGCCGCGCTCGCCGCCGGGAGCTTCCTGCGGAGGCCGCGATGAGCGAATCCGACGTGACACGCGAGGGCGTGCGGCACGCGCGGCCCGGCCGGGAGGCGCCGACGGGGGTGCACACGGGGCGTCGCCGGCGCCGGCGCGGGCGGGGCGAGCAGCCGATGGTGCCGGACGCCGAGTTCTCGTCGTACTACGGCAAACCCGTCCTGAAGAAGCCGACGTGGAAGCCGCTGGACATCGCCGGGTACCTGTACCTGGGCGGGCTGGCCGGGGCCTCCTCGCTGCTGGCGGCGGGAGCCGGGGTCACGGGGCGGCCGGCGCTCGGCAGGGTGGCCAGGCTGGGCGCGGCCGGCGGCATCACGCTGTCGCTGGCGGCACTCGTGCACGACCTGGGGCGTCCGGCCCGGTTCCTGAACATGCTCCGGGTGTTCAAGCCCACCTCGCCGATGAGCGTCGGCTCCTGGATCCTGAGCGCGTACGCGCCGCTGGCCCTGGTGGCCGCGGCGACCGAGGTGGCGGGCCGGTACCGGCTGGTGGGCTCTGCCGCCACGGCGGGTGCCGCCGTTCTCGGCCCGGCCGTGGCGACGTACACCGCGGTGCTGCTGTCGGACACGGCGGTGCCGTCCTGGCACGAGGGCTACCGGCAGCTGCCGTTCGTGTTCGCGGGTTCGGCGGCCACGTCGGCGGCCGGCCTCGCCCTGGTCGCGGCGCCCCCCGCACAGGCCGGGCCCGCCCGGCGGATGGCGGCGCTGGGGGCCGTGCTGGAACTGGGCGCCTTCCAGGCGATGAAGCGGCGGATGGGGCTGACCGCGGAGCCCTTCGAGCAGGGGAGGCCGCAGCGGCTGCTGCGCGCGTCGGAGGCCCTGACCGCGGGCGGAGCCGCCCTGGCCCTGCTCTCGGCCCGGGTACGGGACCGGCGTCCGGCCCTCGCGGCGGGAGCGGCCCTGCTCACCGGTTCGGCGGCGCTGCGCTTCGGCGTCTTCCACGCCGGGGTGGCCTCCGCGGAGGACCCTCGGTACACGGTCGTCCCACAGCGGGAAAGGCTCCGGGCAGCGGACAGCTGACGACGCGCGAGGGCCGAGACCGCCGACGGCACGCGGGGGTGCGAAGCCACTGCCGGCACACCCGCGTACCGGACGCGCGGACCACACCGGCACCGACCCCTCCCAGCCACCGCCTCCAAAAAGGACCCGGTACACGGTCGTCCCACAGCGGGAAAGGCTCCGGGCGGCGGACAGCTGACGGCGCACGAGGGCCGAGACCGCCGACGGCACGCGGGGGTGCGGAGCCACTGCCGGCACACCCGCGTACCGGACGCGCAGGCCGCACGGGCGCCGGCCGCTTCCGCTCCCGCCCCTTGGGCGTACCGCGCGGGCGCGTCGGACGAGACCTAGTCGATGTCCTCCCCGTCGATCAGCTGCCCCTGGGCGACGAGTCGTTCGGCCAGGTCGGGCAGGCTGGTGGCCTCGATGGCCGCGGGGAGGCAGGTGGCCGGGTAGGGCTGGGGGGTGCGCCGCAGCCAGGCGGTGGCGAGGCCGGCGCGGGCCGCGCCGTCGATGTCCCAGGGGTGCACCGACACCAGCGCGACCTCGTCGGCCGGGACGCCCGCGGCCGCCACGGCGTGGGCGTAGGCCTCCCGGGCGGGCTTCCAGCGGCCCACCGCCTCGACGTCGAGGTGTGTCTCGAAACAGTCGGTCAGTCCCGCCTGTTCGACGACCGCGCGGGTGGTGCCAGCGGAGCCGTTGGTGAGGGTGACCAGACGGTACCCGTGGGCGCGCAGGGCCCGGACGCCGTCGGGGACGTCCGGGTGCAGGGGCAGCCGGGGCAGCGCGGCGAGGACGCGCTCCGCCGCCTCCTCGGGGTCGGTCACGCCCCGCGCCGAGGCCGCGAGCGTCCGCAGCCCGTCACGGGCCACGTCGCCGAAGGACGCGTGGCCCCCGGCCAGGCTCAGGGCGATCCCGTCCCGCAGGACACCGGCGAACCAGGCCGGGAGCGACTGTTCCGGCAGCCCGGCCCGCGCCATCAGGGCCGCGAGCGGGGACAGGTCGGTGAGCGTCTCGTTGACGTCGAACACGAGAACGCGGGGGCGTCCGTCACCGGACAAGGGGATCGCCTCCTTCCAGGTGGCCGGCCGGGCCGGCCAGGGCCTCACGTTCCTCGCGGTTCACCCACGACCAGGTGACCGCCGCGGCCGCGACGCCGACCGGCAGCATGCCGGCGACCATGGCGAGCCCGGCCGCGGTGTGGCCGGCGGCGACCGTGCCCACCGCCGGAAGGTCGAGCAGCGGAGCCGCGAGGAACAGGTACAGGCAGCGGCCCGGGTCGTCCAGCCGGTGCCGGGTGCGGGCGACGGCCGGCAGCCAGAACAGCACCGCGGTCGCGAGCAGGACGGGTTCGGTGACCCCCGCGCCGCCGGGTGGTGCGAGGCCCACGGGATCGCCGAGGACGGCCCAGGCGTGCGTCAGGACCAGCAGGGGCAGGGCCACGCCCGCCGGGACGCTGATCCGCTCCCAGAGCGGGGAGTTCCGCAGGCATCGGACGGCCGTCGGGACCACCACGGCGACGAGGACGGCCGACCAGGCCATCGCCGCCACGGACGCGTGCGCCGGGTGCTCCATGGCGCCTCACTTCTCCCGCGCCGTCGTCCCGTGCACCACGAGGGCGACGGACAGCATGAGCAGCGGCACGGCCACGACGAGCAGCCAGCGGCCGTAGACCAGGCAGAGCCCGGCCAGCAGCAGGCCGATCGCGCCGGGGAGCACGCCGCCCGCGCCCCTGTCGGGCACCCGGTAGCGGACGTGCTGGTCGGGCCTCGCGCGGGAGGACACGAGGACGGCAAGGGCGAACAGCTCCAGGACGAGGACGACGCCGCCCCACAGCCAGTACGTCATCGAGTTCTCGCGGTAGATCGCCAGCACCCCGAGGAGCAGACCGTTGAGCACGCCCCAGCCCGCGACCAGGAGGGCGGAAAGATGCCGTTTCACGCGGTGCCCCCTCCCGTCCCGCGGTCCAGCAGCGGGGCGAAGCTCGTGACGGGCGGCAGCGGGCGGTCCGCGGGGAAGTTGAGGCGCGGCGGCGGCGAGGTGGTGGCCCACTCCAGGGTGTGGCCCTCCCACGGGTCGTCGCCGGCCGGTTCGGCACGGCCCGGACAGCGGCGGCGCAGCGTCCACAGGACGTTGACGACGAACACCGTCATGCCCGCGGCGAGGAAGGCCGCGCCGATGCTGGCGAGCAGGTTCAGCAGGCCGAAGCCGTCGAACGTGGCGTAGGTGACGACCCGGCGCGGCATGCCGAGGTAGCCGAGGGCGAACATCGGCAGGAAGGTGAGGTGGGTGCCGATGACCAGCAGCCAGAAGTGCAGGCGGCCCATGCGTTCGTCCAGCAGGGTGCCGGTGGCCTTCGGGAACCAGTAGTAGACGACCGCGAACGACTGCGGGACGAAGGCGAGCGCGAACAGCATGGGGACGCGCAGCCGCAGCCGGCCGCCCGGGATCGTGCCCAGCATGCCGAAGTACTCCACGCCCGCGGGCACCAGCAGGGCGATGGAGGTCAGGGAGTAGTAGTCGTTGGCGGCCTGCCCGGTGGCGAACATGTGGTGGCCCCACACGCTCATCGACAGGGCGGCGAACACCAGCAGGGACAGGGCCGTGCCCCGGTAGCCGAAGAAGCGGCGGCCGGAGAACACCGCCGCCTCGTTGCCCCTGACCGTCACCGCGATCGCTCCCGTCACTCGTTCGGGACCGTGACCACCCGGACATTACGGTCACTGCGCCCGGTCACTCCGCCGACACACCGCAAGCGGCGGAGTCCCCCGGCACGCGTAGCCGGGCGCGGCGGGGGTACCCCGTCGCCGGTCACGGCCGGGGATGCCGTGACCTCAGGAGTGCGGGACAATCGAGGCACCGAGCGGGAGGAGGAGTCGTGGGCGTGCGTACGTGGATCGACTCCTGGCCTGTCTACCGCCAGCTCACCGGCACGGATCCGCTCGGCCGCGGCGCCGCCGCGAAGAGCGGGCACAGCGCACGGCTCACGCCCCGGGTCGCCTCGGCCGACCGGGTGGTGAAGTCCGTCTGCCCCTACTGCGCCGTCGGCTGCGGCCAGAACGTGTACGTGCAGGACGGGAAGGTCACCCAGATCGAGGGCGACCCGGACTCCCCGATCTCACGCGGCCGGCTGTGCCCCAAGGGCGCGGCGAGCCTCCAGCTGACCACCGGGGACGCCCGCGAGTACCAGGTCCTCTACCGGCGCCCACACGGCACCGAGTGGGAGCGGCTGGACCTGGACACGGCGATGGACATGATCGCCGACCGGGTGATCGCGGCGCGCCGGGACGGCTGGCAGTGGGAGGTCGACGGGGCCCGCACCCGGCGCACCCTGGGCATCGCGAGCCTGGGCGGGGCGACGCTCGACAACGAAGAGAACTACCTGATCAAGAAGTTGTTCACCGCGCTCGGAGCGATCCAGATCGAGAACCAGGCGCGCGTTTGACACTCCTCCACCGTTCCCAGTCTGGGAACCTCGTTCGGACGCGGCGGCGCGACCACGTTCCAGCAGGACCTGCAGAACGCGGACTGCATCGTCATCGAGGGCTCGAACATGGCCGAGTGCCATCCGGTCGGGTTCCAGTGGGTGATGGAGGCCAAGGCCCGCGGTGCGAAGCTGATCCACGTCGATCCGCGCTTCACCCGCACCAGCGCCCTCGCCGACCTGCACGTGCCGCTGCGCGCGGGCACGGACATCGCCTTCCTCGGCGGGATCGTCAACTACGTGCTCCGGCACGAGAAGTACTTCCGTGACTACATCGTGGCGTACAGCAACGCCCCGATGATCCTGCGGGAGGACTTCCGGGACACCGAGGACCTGGCCGGCGTCTTCTCCGGCCTGGACGCCGACAGCCGCTCGTACGACAACGGCAGCTGGCAGTACGAGGGTTCCGAGGTCCAGGCGGCCTCCGGCGAGCGGGACCAGGAGGACGGCGAGCGCAGCGGCGGCGGCAGGTCGGTGACCGAGGCGGCCCGCGGTGAGGCGCACGGTTCCGGCGGCGCGGTGATCGGCGAGGGCGAGCCGGAGCGCGACGAGACGCTCACCCATCCGCGGTGCGTGTTCCAGGTGCTGAAGCGGCACTACGCCCGCTACACGCCGGAGATGGTGGAGCGGATCTGCGGGGTGCCGCGGGACGTGTTCCGGCAGGTGTGCGAACTGGTCACGGAGAACTCCGGGCGCGACCGCACGACCGCGTTCGCCTACGCGGTCGGGTGGACCCAGCACACGGTGGGCGTGCAGTACATCCGGGCGGCCTCCGTGCTGCAGACCCTGCTCGGCAACATCGGCCGGCCCGGCGGCGGCATCCTCGCGCTGCGCGGGCACGCCTCCATCCAGGGGTCCACGGACATCCCGACCCTGTTCAACCTGCTGCCCGGCTACATCCCGATGCCGCACGCCCACCAGAACCAGGACCTGGACGCCTTCGTCGAGGCCGAGGCCGCGCACAAGGGCTACTGGGGCAACATGCGCTCCTACCTGGTGAGCCTGCTCAAGGCGTACTGGGGTGACGCGGCGACGGCGGAGAACGACTTCTGCTTCGACTACCTGCCGCGGCTCACCGGCTCGCACTCGACGTACGAGACGACGATGGCCCAGCTGGAGGGCGTCTGCAAGGGCTACTTCCTCGTCGGCGAGAACCCGGCCGTGGGCAACGCCAACTCCAAGCTGATGCGGCTCGGCATGGCCAACCTGGACTGGCTGGTCGTCCGGGACTTCTCCCTGATCGAGTCGGCGACCTGGTGGAAGGACGGCCCGGAGATCGAGACCGGGGAGATGCGCACGGAGGACATCGGCACCGAGGTGTTCTTCCTTCCGGCCGCCGCGCACACCGAGAAGGACGGCAGCTTCACCAACACCCAGCGGCTGCTCCAGTGGCACCACCAGGCCGTCGAGCCGCCCGGCGAGGCGCGCAGCGACCTGTGGTTCGCCTACCACCTCGGGCGGATCATCCGGCAGAAGCTCGCCGGGTCCGGCGACGAGATGGACCGGCCGGTGCTCGACCTCGCCTGGGACTACCCGACGAGGGGCCGGCTCGCCGAGCCGGACGCGGAAGCCGTCCTCGCCGAGGTCAACGGCCGTGACGCCGCCGGCGACCCGCTGTCGTCGTACGAGCAGCTGAAGCCCGACGGCTCCACCGCGTGCGGCTGCTGGATCTACTGCGGTGTGTACGCCGACGGCGTCAACCAGGCGGCCCGCCGCAAGCCGGGCCGGGAGCAGGACTGGGTGGCGGCCGAGTGGGCGTGGGCCTGGCCGGCCAACCGGCGGATCCTGTACAACCGGGCCTCCGCCGACCCCGAGGGCAGGCCGTGGAGCGAGCGCAAGGCGCTCGTGTGGTGGGACCCGGACAAGGGCGAGCAGGGCGAGTGGACCGGGCACGACGTCCCCGACTTCACGAAGGACAAGGCCCCGGACCACGAACCGCCCGAGGACGCCTCCGGGCCGGAGGCCCTGTCCGGCACGGACCCGTTCATCATGCAGGCCGACGGCAAGGCCTGGCTGTACGTGCCGTCCGGGCTCACCGACGGGCCGCTGCCGGCGCACTACGAACCGCAGGATTCCCCGTTCCCGAACCTGCTCTACGACCAGCAGCGCAATCCGGTACGGCATCTGCTGCCGCCGCACCCGGACAACCGCTACCAGCCGAGCGGCGACGAGCCCGGCTCCGGGGTGTTCCCGTACGTGGCCACCACCTACCGGCTCACCGAGCACCACACGGCGGGCGGGATGTCCCGCTGGCAGCCGTACCTCGCGGAACTCCAGCCCGAGTTCTTCTGCGAGGTCTCCCCGGAGCTGGCCGCCGAGCGGGGCCTGGCGCACACCGGCTGGGCGACGATCGTCAGCGCGCGGGGCGTGGTCGAGGCGCGGGTGCTGGTCACCGACCGGATGTCCCCGCTGACGGTGCACGGCCGCCGGCTGCACCAGGTGGGGCTGCCGTACCACTGGGGTCCGAACGGCTACAGCACCGGGGACGCGGCCAACGAGCTGCTGCACCTGTCGCTGGACCCGAACACGCACATCCAGGAGACGAAGGCGTTCGCCGTCGACATCCGCCCGGGCCGGCGGCCCCGGGGTCCGGCGGCCCTGGCGCTGGTGCGGGCCTACCGGATCCGGGCCGGCATCGACGAGCACACGGGCACGGAACCGTGAGCTCGGTGAACGGCGTGGCCGGGTGAGCGGCCGGGCCGGTCCTACCTGAGCACGACGGAGTGGGCCCCGCGCGGCACCAGCTCCCCGACCACCGGCGCCCCGGGCACCTCCCCGGCGACGAGCAGCCCGCCGGAGGTCTGGGCGTCGGCGAGCAGCAGCCGGGTGTCCTCGTCGGTGTCCCCGAAGTCGGTGTGCGGCGCGACCCACTCCAGGTTCCGCCGGGTGCCACCGCTGACGTACCCGTCCCGCACGGCCTCCCGGGCGCCCTCCAGATACGGCACGGCGGCGGTGTCGACCACGGCCGTGACGCCCGAGGCGCGGGCCAGCTTGTGCAGATGGCCGAGGAAGCCGAACCCGGTGACGTCGGTGGCGCACTCGGCGCCGGCGGCCAGTGCCGCCTCGGACGCGTCGCGGTTGAGGGCCGCCATCGTGGCGACGGCGTGCGCGAACCGCTCGCCGGTGGCCTTGTGCCGGTTGTTCAGGACGCCGGTGCCGAGCGGTTTGGTCAGCGACAGCGGCAGTCCGGGCCGGCCGGCGTCGTTGCGCAGCAGCCGCTCCGGATCGGCGATGCCGGTGACGGCCATGCCGTACTTGGGCTCGGGATCGTCGACGCTGTGCCCGCCGCCGACGTGGCAGCCCGCCTCGGTGGCGACGTCCAGTCCGCCGCGCAGCACCTCACGGGCGAGGTCGAACGGGAGCCGGTCGCGCGGCCAGGCGAGCAGGTTGACGGCCAGCACCGGCCGGCCGCCCATCGCGTACACGTCGGACAGGGCGTTGGCGGCGGCGATCCGGCCCCAGTCGTAGGGGTCGTCCACGACCGGGGTGAAGAAGTCGGCCGTGGCCACCAGGGCGGTCCCCCGGTGCGTGACGACGGCCGCGTCGTCGCCGGTGGCGAGGCCGACGAGCAGCGGGGTGTCGCCGCCGGGGAGCGGCGGTGCGGTCAGCCCGGCGACCACCTCCTCCAGCTCCCCGGGCGGGATCTTGCAGGCGCAGCCGCCGCCGTGGGCGAATTGCGTGAGCCGTACGGGCGCCTGACGGGCCGGTGTCGTGGTCATACCTGTGGTCTCCTGGGGCATTAGCCTGGCGAGCGGTGGAGGCGTGTGGGTGCCTGGTGGCCCTCCCGGTCTTCAAAACCGAGGTGCCCGAGGATCTCGGGCAGGCGGGTTCGATTCCCGTCCGCCTCCGTTCCCCTCCCCCGGCGCGGTACGGCAGCGCCGGCGCTGGTCGTCGACGCGTTCCGTGTACCCGCGGGCGTCCAGGAACTCCAGCAGCGGTACGGCCACCCGGCGGGTGGTGCCGAGCGCGCGCCGCGCCTCGCTGAGCGTGAACGGCTGCGGCAGCGCGCGCAGGACGGCGGCGGCGTCGGCGTCCGACCCGGGCAGCAGCACGATCCCGTCGGCGATCCGGAGCAGGGCTCCCGCTGCCGCGGCGGCGGCCGACGCCCGGCGGTCGAGACCCAGTTCGGCGAGCCGCCCGGCCTCGGGGGCGCGGAACGGGGTGCGGGCGAGGTCCCGGCGCAGGGCGTCCACGGCGGCGCGGACGGGTGCGGGCAGGGCCGGTCCGGGACTGTCGGCGGGGTACAGCCGGCCCTGCCTCGCCCGCAGCCGGGGCTGTGTCGCCGCCAGCGCGTCGACCAGGGCGCGGTCGGGCAGGCCGAGCAGCCGGCGGGCCGCCTCGGCGGGCAGGCCCGGGTCCAGCGGGTGGGCGCGGGCGTGCTCCACGACGTGTCCGGCCAGCCGGTCCTTCAGCAGGCTCCAGTGCGCCTCGTCGGCGAGCCAGTCCCCGGCGACGGGGTCGGCGGGCACCGGGACGCCCATCGCCCGCAGGTCGGCGCGGCGGACGAGCTTGCGGCGGCGCAGTTCGGCGGCGCCGTCCGGACGGCCGGTCATCGTCTCCAGCTCGGCCGCGCGGGCCCGGCCGGCGCCGCGCCGGGTCAGCCGGGGCGGCCGTACGTCGAGGACGGTGGCGCCGCAGGGCGGCCGGGTGCCGCCGGGTTCGCGCAGCACCGCGCGGTCGCCGGCCCGGAGGGGCAGCCCGCGGCGCAGGGTGAGCCGGGCGGTGTCCGGGCCGAGCGGGCGGACGGTCACCGGCACGGCGGCCGTCCCGATGTGCAGGGTGACGTTGCGGGGCAGGTCGGCCACCGGCTCCCCGGTGACCCGTACGTCGGCCACCTCGGTGCTCAGCCAGCGGTCCGGGGTGAGCAGCGCCTGGCCGCGGCCCAGGGCGGCGTCCTGCCGGCCGTGGACGTTCACGGCGACGCGGGCCACCGCGCCGACGGCCGTCCGCTCCTCGTGCAGGCTCTGCAGGCCGCGCACCCGCACGGCCGATCCGTCCGGGGTGACCAGCCGGTCGCCGATGCGCAGGGTGCCCGCGCCGAGGGTGCCGGTCACCACCGTTCCGTGGCCCCGGACGGTGAACGCCCGGTCGAGCCAGAGGCGTACGTCGGCCTCGGTGTCGGGCGCCGGCAGCTCGGCGGCCAGCCGGGCCAGCTCGGCGCGGAGGTCGTCCAGTCCCGCGCCGGTGACCGCGCTGACCGCGACCTGCGGCACCTTGCCGAGGGAGGTGCCGGCCAGCCGCTCGACGGCGTCGGCGCGGACCGGCTCGGGGTCGGCGAGGTCGCTGCGGGTCACCGCGAGGACCGCGTGCCGGACGCCGAGCGCGTCCAGGACGGCCAGGTGCTCCTGCGACTGGGGCTGCCAGCCCTGGTCGGCGGCGACCACGAACAGCACGGCGGGTACGGGGCCGACACCGGCCAGCATGGTCGGCACGAACCGCTCGTGACCGGGTACGTCGACGAACGCGAGGTGGTCGGTGCCGAGCCGGGTCCACACGAAGCCCAGGTCCAGGGTGAGCCCGCGGCGCCGCTCCTCCTCGTACCGGTCGGGCTCCATCCCGGTGAGGGCCCGGACCAGCGCGGACTTGCCGTGATCGACGTGCCCGGCGGTGGCGAGAACGCGCATCACACCTCCCTCTCGCGGGGGGCCGGCGTCCCGCCCGGACGCTCGGCGCCGCGCCGTTCACCTCACGCGGGCGGCGGAGTGTGCCGGCCGGCCTTCCGCGCCCCACGACGACCAGCATCACACCGTCCACGCTTCCATGGGGCCATGGGCGCCCCTCGTCGCTCCGCGCGGACCCGGCACGGTGTCCCCCGCGCCGCACGGATCACCTGCCCCGCCCTTCCACGGCGGCCCGCGCCGCCCGCACCGCCTCGGCCAGCCGGTCGTCGTCCTGCGGTGGCACCGTCCTCAGGTCCAGCAGGCAGCGCCCCGTCTCCAGACGGCCGACGACCGGGGCGGAGCCGGTGCGCAGCGCGGCGCCGTACGGTTCGGGCAGGGAGAGGGCGGCGCTGGGCAGGGTGACGCCGGGGGCGCCCCCGCCGCCGACCGTCGCGGCGCTCTCGACGGCCAGGACGTCGATCCCCTCGGCGGCCAGCCCGGCGGCCAGCCGGCCGGCGCGGGCCCGCAGCAGGGCCGGGTCGGCGGTGAGGGCGAGCGCGGTCGGAGTGGGCGGGCCGGTGAGGGTGGCCTCCAGGGCGGCCAGGGTCAGCTTGTCGACGCGCAGGGCACGGGCCAGCGGGTGCCGGGCCAGGGCGCGGACCAGGTCCTCCCGGCCGAGCAGCAGTCCGCACTGGGGTCCGCCGAGCAGTTTGTCGCCGCTGGCGGTGACGAGCGCGGCGCCGGCGCGCAGCTGGGTGTCGGCGTCGGGCTCCTCGGGCAGGGCCGGGTGGGGCGCGAGCAGCCCGGAGCCGATGTCGACGACGACCGGCACGCCGAGGCCGGTGAGGTCGGCGACCTCGGCGGACCGGGTGAAGCCGGTGATCCGGAAGTTGGACGGGTGGACCTTCAGCACGAACCCGGTGTCCGGCCCGACGGCGGACGCGTAGTCGGCGGGGACCGTGCGGTTGGTGGTACCGACCTCGCGGAGCCGTGCGCCGGTGGAGACGAGCAGGTCGGGCAGGCGGAAGCCGTCGCCGATCTCCACCATCTCGCCCCGGCTGACGACGATCTCCTTGCCGGCCGCGAGGGCGGTGGCGGCGAGGACGAGGGCGGCGGCGCCGTTGTTGACGACGTGCGCGGCGCCGGCGGCCGGCACCGCGTCGCGCAGGGCGGCGAGCGCGGAGCGTCCTCTGCGGGCCCGGACACCGGTCCTCAGGTCGAGTTCGACGTCCGTGGGACCGGCCGCCTCCCGCACGGCCCACCGGGCCGCCTCGGACAGCGGGGCCCGGCCGAGGTTGGTGTGCAGCAGCACGCCGGTGGCGTTGAGCACCGGGCGCAGCCCGCTCGCGGTGCCGGGCAGCAGGTCCAGGGCCGTCCGCGGGACCTGTTCGGGCGGGATGCCGCCCGCGCGGGCCCGCTCCTGCGCCTGCCGTACGGCGGCCTTCACCCGGTGCGCGCCGAGCCGTTCCACCGCCTCGGCGAGCCGGGGGTCGCGCAGGAGGGCGTCGGTGCGCGGGATGCGGCGGCGCGCGTCGCCGGCCGCGTCCCGCCGCCGGGGCGGGTCCGTGGTCACGGGGGCGCCGCGCGGGCCGTCCTCGGCTCTCCCCCCTGGTACCGGCCGCTGTTCCATTCCGCCCTTGTCCTCCCGGTCCGGCCCTGTGCCCGTACGGACTCGGCCCATCGTCTCCCAGTGCCCCCGGCGGGCCGTCCGACACGCCGGAACGGACGTTGGCGGTGGCCGTCGCCCGGGTACCCGGCGCCGCATGAAGGACCATGAGGACAAGCGACACGACGAGAACGCGACGGCGGCCGAGCGGGCCGCGCGCCGGCAGCGCGAGGCGGACCGCGAGCGCGCCGCATCCCAGCCGTTCGACTACCCGTACCCGGAGCGCCGGGCGAACGTGCGGGCCCGGCGGCACATCAGCGAGGCGCAGGCAGCAGCGGACACACCGCCGGGGATTCCCGGCGGCTACGGCACGACGGGCGGCGGCCGGCCCGGCGCCGCCGGTGCCGCCCACCCGCCGTCCCGTGAGCACCGCACCACGTCGGCGGGAACGCCGGCCGCGGAGCCGGGCAGTGACGACGAGGGGCCGGTGAACCGCTCCGAACGCTGACGGGCGGCAGGGAAGAGGGGCCCGCGGAAGACGCACGGTGTCCGCGGACGGTTCACGGTGCCCCGGTGGGCCACGGCCGGTCGTCGGTGTCGTCGGGTTCCGTCGGCCGGGGCGGCGGCGCCTCGCCCGCGGTGAGGGTCTTGGCTGACCTGGCAGCGTGCGGCGGCCCGTCGTAACGGCCAGCCGTCGTCCACGACGCACCGGGCCGGACGCAGCCTGCCGGTCGCAAGCGACACCAAGCCCAGAAGGCCCTCACCTGTTCGAGCACCCGGGACGCGTGTCACCAAGGTCCCGGGACGCCTAGGCCGTCTCGAGCAGCAGCGCGCTGAGTTCGACGGGCATGGTGATCATGCAGTCGTGGCCGGTCGGCAGCTCGCGTACCCGTTCGCCTGCCGGGACGGGACGCCGGGTGATGCCCGCCGGCCGGCCCACGACGCAGTGGATGTGTGTGCGCGGGATCGTGCGCGCGGCCGGGTCGTCCAGCTTGACCGGCTCCCGCAGGCACCGCACCGGCTGGTCCGACAGCATCGAGCGCAGCCAGGCGAGGTCCTCGGGATCGGTGACGCCGAACAAGCCGAGCGGCGGCGGCTGCTCGGGCATCGGCGGAACCCGCCAGCCGTCCACGGCGAGGTCGATGAGCTGCTTGGTGACAGGGAGGACGTCGACAGCGCTCTCGCCGTCTTCGGGGACCATCGCGTCGAGGAACACCAGATGCGCGATCCGCTCCGGGACCCGGTTGGCGACCCCGGAGATGACCATCCCGGCGTAGCTGTGCCCGACGAGCACGACGTCGTGGAGGTCCTCGTCCTCGATCAGGCCGGCGACGTCGTCGATGTGGGTGCTGAGCCCGATCTCGGGGCTCAGCAGGTGTGCCTTGTCGCCGTAGCCGGTCAGCGACGGCGCGAGCGCCCGGTGCCCGGCCGCCTCCAGGAGCGGGACCACCCGGTCCCAGCTTCGCCCGCTGTGCCAGGCGCCGTGTACCAGTAGGAATGTGGCCATGGTCGTGTGGTTCCTCCTCGTGCCCCGGTACTCTTTGGTAACCGCGAACATCGTGATCCCCGCGACACTCCCCGGGCAATACGGCACTTTTCGGTGCCCCGGTTCTCAGGAGGTAACCGTGCAGGACCCGTGCCAGGCCCGCGAAGTCCTCGGGATCGTCGGGGACAAGTGGGCGCTGCTGATCGTGCGCATGCTCAAGGACGGGCCGTTGCGCTTCACCGAGCTGAAGCGGGCCGTCGACGGCATCAGCCAGCGCATGCTCACCGTGACGCTGCGCGACCTCGAACGCGACGGGATCCTGACGCGCACGGTCCGCAACGTCATGCCGCCGCACGTCAGCTACGAACTGACCGACATGGGCCGGAGCCTGCGCGAGGCCACCGCGCCGCTGCTCGAATGGAGCATCACGCACCTGCCGCACATCGACGCCGCTCGCACGGCCTACGACAACCGCTGAACGGGTAAGGGCCGCGCAGACGGGTGGTCATCAGGCCAGGGCGGCCGGGCCGTCCAGGCCCACGACCAGCACCGCCGCGTCGTCCTCGTGCCCGACGCCCTCCGCGCCCTTGATCACCGCCGCGGCGAGCGCGCGGGCCTCCAGGCCGGCCACGGCGGCGATGCCGGCGAGTCGCCGGTGAGCAGGACGAAGACTCCGCCGGTGGTGAGCCGGTGCCGGGTGACCGGGAAAGCGAAGCCCTGCCGGATGCCGAGCGGCGGTCCGCCCTCGTCGTCGACGACGCCGGACTTGCCGTCCGCCGTGGCCCAGACGATCGGGATGTGACCGGCCCGGGCGCCCTCCAGCACCCCGGTGGCCGGGTCGAGCCGCATGAAGGTGCAGGTGGCGACGAGGTCGCCGCCCAGGGAGAGCAGCAGGTCGTTGGTGCGGGCCAGCAGTTCCCCGGGATCGCCGGTGACCGAGGCGGGGGTGTATCGCACCGCGAGGTGGACTCCGGGCGCGGCCGGCAGGCCGAGTCTGGCCAGCGGCTCGTCGCCCTCGTTCGTGGTGCGCATGCGGGGCATCGATCACTTCCGACGGGACGGGTGACCCTCGGACGGCCCCAGGAGGGCCGATCGCCTGACGTGTCGGCGAACGCGCCGTCAGCGGACCTCGGAGTCGATGCCGGTGATCACCGCGGGCCCGAGCGGTGCCGTCCGCTCGTCCAGCCCCGCCTGCTGGAGCGCGGAGTCCGCGAGCCTGCGGGCCTCCTCCTCTGCGTGCCGGCCGGTGTCCGCGTCCACGGTCAGGCGCAGGGTGAAGGTGTTGTCGTCGTTGACGCTGAGCGCGTCCAGGTCCTCCGCGCTGCCCATGTGCGTGCCGTGCGGATCGGCGGGCCGGAGCGCCTGGGCCAGCCGGGTGCGGGTGTCGGCCTCGATCCCGGTGGTGAAGGTGCCAGGGACGCTGATCACGTAGGTCGTCATGAGACGGTCCTTTCCTCGGGCGTACGCCCGTCTACCCCGATTCGCGGACTTCGCACAGCGGGCGGCCGGGGACGCCCGCTCCGCCAGCGTGGTGTTCAACCCGCGCTGACCGTTCCGCACGCTCCCCGGGGAGGCGTGGGCCCCTCAGATCCAGCCGTCGAGCGCGCCCATGAAGCCGTCGAAGTCGTCACGGTAGACGCAGTGCCCGGCTCCCTCGACCGTCCGGACCTCGAAGCCCCGCCGCACCAGCTCCTCGTCCAGGCCCGGCCGCAGGAGGTCGCCGGCGCCGGCCAGGACCACCAGGGAGGGCACCACCGGGCGCGCCGGTGTCCGGCTGACCGCGTAGATGTCCGGCAGAACCCGGGCCGAGTCGGGGTCCCAGTCGGCGAGCGTGGCCATCTCCACGTCCACGGCGGCTTCGTCCCAGCGCGGATTGAGGCTCTTGACCATCGCGCGGTTCGCGGACTTGAAGACGGCGAAGTACGCGGACGCCTCGGCCACCCTGGGCCGTATGTCCCAGGCGGGGTCGCAGTAGACGGCCCGGGCGGGCACCAGCCGTTCCACGGCGCCGGCCAGGGCCAAGGCCCCGAGCGAGTGGCCGATCACCAGTTCCGGCCGCTCGGGCAGGGTGTCGACGAGGTCGCCCGCCCAGGCCTCGGGACTGTACTCGCCCCGGCCGCTCGCGCCGTGCCCGCGCAGGTCCACGCCGACGACCCGGTATCCCTTGCCGGCGAGGACCGGTGCGACCCGGTGCCAGGTGCGGTGGTCGGACATGATTCCGTGCACGAGGACGGCGATCCGGTCGCCGGTACCCCACTCGTGCGTGTGCAGCCTCATCGGCGCCGCCTCCCCGTCATCCTCCGGCCGATCATGTCATCACGGCGCGCGCCGGATCCACGCCACACCGGTGGCCGGCCGGCGTCCGTCGTCCCGCGCGTGACGCGGGAATCCGGGTGGCGCGGGCCCGTGTCCGCACGTCGGCGTACCGGCACGTCCGGCCCGGGGCATGCGGACGGCGGCCGCCTGCGGCCCGGTGGCTTTCACCCGCTCGCCCCGGCCCCGGGCGATCCGGCGCCCGCCGGGGCACGCCGAACCGCCGGCGCGGACGGACCCGGCTTCGATCGGCCCGGTCCCGGCCGGAGTGCGGCGGCCGCGCTCAGGCGGTCATCACACTGGTCGAATCGCTCTGCCCCGAACGTTCCGCCTCGTCCTGGACGAGCATCGACAGGAGCGACGCCACCGTCAGGCCGATTCCCGCTTCGGCGGGATGCCGCAGGGTCCTGCTGGGATCGATCCGGTAGGTGTTGCCTCGCCCCTCCCGGGTGTGAGACAGGTAACCATCCTGCTCCAGATCCGCGATGATCTTCTGCACAGCGCGCTCGGTGAGCCGACAGCGCGCGGCGATGTCGCGTATGCGCGCGTGTGGGTTGTCCGCGATGGCCGCAAGTACGCGGGCATGGTTCGTGAGGAAGGTCCACCCGCTGTGCGACTCAGGCACTCCATCCATGCCCCGAGTCTACCGACAAAACTTTCATGCACCCAAAAACACGTATTGCCATTCGTGTATTAGTTGACGTACATCAGGGTGAGGGGGCAACGTTGAGTCCAGTCCCTGCGCACACAGGCGGGAGCAAGCCATGTACCACAGCATCCACCGGCCCCAGCTCGCGGGCGGGGCCGATCTGCCCCGCCCGCGCGGCCGGCAGGCCCTGGACGCGACCCTGCCGACCGGCCTGGCCACCGCCTCCTGCACGCCGGTCGGGGACCGGGTCCGCGTCCGGATCCTGGGTGAGCTGGACCGTGACTCCGCGAGCCGGCTCCGCGCCGGCTTGTACGAAGCGCTCGCCACGTCGAAGCGCGGCCTCGACCTGGACCTGGGCGGGCTCGGCTTCTGCGACTGCGCCGGCCTGGGCGTTCTGATGGAGCTGCGGCAGCGGGCCTGCGGCCAGGGCAAGACGGTCGTCATCCGTGCCGTCAGCCCGGTGCTCGACAGGCTGCTCGGCCTCCTCGGTGCCCAGGAGCTGTTCACGCCGCCGGACCCGCCGCACATCGAACTGCGCCATCCCGGCCCGGCCACCGCCCCCTCGCCGAAGCCGGAACCGTCACCGGGCACCATGTCCGCCCAGGGCCACGCGGACGGGATCGGATGCCGCCGGACCCCGCGGTGCTGAACCCAGGTCCCGGGGGAACCGCTCACACGGCTGCGCCGACGGCTCACAGCGGGGAGTGCGCCACCGCCGTCACATAGGCGCCGAACAGCAGGGAGACCAGGGCGAGGGCGCCGTAGACGACCATCGCCGCCGGAGGACGCAGCCACCACGTACGGGCGAGGGCGCGGGCCACCGGCACGAGCAGCGGGAAGGCCGGCAGCAGGAACCGCGGCTTGGAGGAGAAGGAGCCGGAACCGCCGACCGCGAGCAGGACCAGGACGCCGGAGAAGGCGACCAGGGCCAGTGGGGGGCGGTCCAGGCAGAGCAGGGCGAACAGCAGGACGCCCGACACGACGACCAAGAGGGCCGCCGGGTACACGACGGCCCCGCCGTGCAGGAGCAGGGACTTGAGGAAGCGCAGCGAGCCTGCGCCGAAGTCGAAGCGGGAGTCCCAGGCGCGCTGGACCGTGAAGTAGCCGCCGAGGAGGTCTCCCGTACGGCTCCCCACCCACAGCACGTAGGCCGGCCAGCCCACCGGAGCCAGCAGCGCCCCGGCCCACACCCGCACCGGGGCCCGGCCGCGCTGCCGCAGCACCTGCTGCCCGGCGGCCAGGACGACGGCCACCGCCACCGCGAATCCGCTGGGCCGCGCCAGGCCCGCCAGCGCGGCCAGGGTTCCGGCCCACAGCCAGCGGCCCCTGAGCACGCAGTACAGCGCCCACGCGGCGAGTGCGGCGAACAGCGACTCCGTGTAGGCGATGGTCAGCTCGACGGCGTGCGGCAGGGCGGCCCACAGGGCGACCAGTGTGGTGGCGACGCCCCTGCCGTACAGGTGGTGGCCGACGAGGTAGACGCCGTACGCGGCCACGATCGCGGCCGTCCAGGCGATGAGCAGGGCGGACCGGCCCGGGGTGAGGGGCAGGACGGTGGTCAGCGCTCGGATGAGCGCCGGATACAGGGGGAAGAACGCCCAGTCGGTCTGGACGGCGCCCTCCGGGGAGATCCAGACGAGGCGGCCGTAGCCGTGGCCGGCGATGTGCAGGTACCAGCGGGAGTCCCAGGAGTGGGCCAGGTTCCTGACCAGCGGGTGTCCCCGGAGTGCGTTCGCGAGGACCACCGTGAGGATTCCGGCGAGCCGTACGGCCGCGAACAGGACGAGCGCCGGCAGGACGCCCTGCGGCCGGCCGGGTCCGGCCGGCCGGGGCGGCCGCAGGCGGCCGAGGGGCCCGGAGGGCGCCGTCGGCTCGGGCCGGGGGACGGAGGAGGTGCTCACGGCGTCGACCTTGGGCACACCGGTGGGGAGGTGCAACGCGCGACCCGGGTTTCCGCCGCCCCGCCCCCGGTTTTCACGCGTCCGGACGCGTCTCGGACACCGCTCGCCCCTTCAGAAGGGCCGCTCAAAGGGTGTGGTTATCATATGAGCGCTGCCTAGCTCGAAAGATGGATCTGTGACTGTCAACGACGACTCGTTCACCAACTGGAAGATCCGCGAGGAGATCGCGGAGTCGATGATCCCGCTCATCGGGAAGCTGCACCGCGAACGGGACGTGACCGTCCTGCTGCACAGCCGCTCCCTGGTGAACAAGTCGGTGGTCAGCATCCTGAAGACGCACCGCTTCGCCCGGCAGATCGCCGGCGCCGAGCTGTCGGTCACCGAGACCATGCCGTTCCTCCAGGCCCTGACGGCCCTCGACCTCGGTCCGTCGCAGATCGACCTCGGCATGCTGGCCACCACCTACCAGACCGACGAGCGCGGCCTGAGCGTGGCGGAGTTCACCGCGCAGGCGGTCGCCGGAGCCACCGGCGCGAACAAGATCGAGCGCCGCGAGCCGCGCGACGTCGTGCTGTACGGCTTCGGCCGCATCGGCCGGCTCGTCGCCCGCCTGCTCATCGAGAAGGCCGGCTCGGGCAACGGCCTCAGGCTGCGGGCCATCGTCGTGCGCGGCGGCGGCGGCCGGGCCGCCGAAGACCTCGTCAAGCGCGCCTCGCTGCTGCGCCGCGACTCCATCCACGGCCAGTTCCAGGGCACCATCACCGTGGACGAGGACAGCAGCACGATCGTCGCCAACGGCAACGCCGTCAAGGTGATCTACGCCGACGACCCGTCGCACGTGGACTACACCGAGTACGGCATCCGGGACGCCATCCTCATCGACAACACCGGCAAGTGGCGCGACCGCGAGGGCCTGTCGAAGCACCTGCGCCCCGGCATCGAGAAGGTCGTCCTGACCGCGCCGGGCAAGGGCGACGTCCCCAACATCGTGCACGGCGTCAACCACGACAGCATCAAGCCGGACGAGCAGATCCTGTCCTGCGCCTCCTGCACCACCAACGCGATCGTCCCGCCCCTGAAGGCGATGGACGACGAGTACGGCGTGCTGCGTGGCCACGTGGAGACCGTCCACTCGTTCACCAACGACCAGAACCTGCTGGACAACTACCACAAGTCCGAGCGCCGGGGCCGCTCCGCGCCGCTCAACATGGTCATCACCGAGACCGGCGCCGCCTCCGCCGTCGCCAAGGCGCTGCCCGGCCTCAAGGCGAAGATCAGCGGCAGCTCGATCCGCGTCCCGGTGCCGGACGTGTCGATCGCGATCCTCAACCTCCAATTGGCCCGCGAGACCACTCGCGAGGAGGTCCACGACTACCTGCGCGAGGTGTCGCTGACCTCGCCGCTGAAGCGCCAGATCGACTTCATCACGGCGCCCGACGCGGTCTCCAGCGACTTCATCGGCTCGCGTCACGCCTCGATCGTGGACGCCGGCGCGCTGAAGGTGGACGGGGACAACGCGATCCTCTACCTCTGGTACGACAACGAGTTCGGCTACTCCTGCCAGGTCGTCCGGGTCGTCCAGCACGTGTCGGGCGTGGAGTACCCGACGTACCCCGCGCCGGCGGTCTGATCCCCGGGCCCTGGTGACGCGTACGGCCGCCGGCCGGGGCCCCCGGTCGGCGGCCGCTCCACCGGGCGGGTGCGCTCAGGCCGGGGCGGGCCCACCGCACGCGCCCGCGGCGCACGCCGTGAGCCACTGGTCGAAGTCGGCGTCGTAGCGGGTGCCGATGCCGTCGTGGTAGACGGCGTACCCGCCGGCGTAGTCACCGGCGCGGAAGCGGGCGAGCATGCGCCGGACGTCGTCGGGGTGCCGCTCGGCCATGTAGCGCACGGCGAGGTAGCCCCACGGGTAGGTGCGGGTCACGTCGCTGTTGTCGTAGGTGCTGTCGAACAGGGTGCTCAGCCGGTACGTGTGCCGGCCGGCCTCCTGGACCGCCTGGTCGTCGGCGAGACCGCGGTAGCCGTAGGAGACGTACTCGGCGATGCCCTCGATCCACCACACGTCCGGTACGGAGATCTGCCGCGCGAAGTCGCCCCGCATGTCGTCGCGGGCGTCCAGGAAGTGCGTGTACTCGTGGTTGAGGTTCCAGATCCGGGCCGGGAAGCCGTCGTCGTAGTCTTTCTGGTACATGACCGACACCGGCTGGTTGGCCGGGTCCGCCGGGTCGCCGCCCAGCGTCATGCCGCCGTTGTCGGTGCTGATGCCGTACATCGCGCCGGCGTACGTCTGGTAGTCGGCGCGGCTCGCGAACACCACGAGCCGGACCGTGGAGGCGTACTGGCCGGGTATCGCGCCGTCGGCCCCCACGACCGAGCGGAACCAGGCGTCCTGGCCGAGCACGCTGGCGCAGGCGGCGTCGAGGTCGGCGGCGGTGAGCGCCTGGGCGCGGAGGGTCACGTCGGCGTCGCAGTGCCGGGTGACGGGCAGAACGGCCTTGTCCAGCCTCTCCGGCAGGCCGCAGACGTCGTAGTAGTCGCAGTCGGCCGAGTCGTAGTGGTCCGCCTGGGTGGCCACGGCCGCCCAGAGCGCGGCCGTCGGGCCGGTGACCGCCGTCCGGTCCAGCAGGTCCTTCGCCAACGGGCGTACGCCGTCCCGCAGTCCGGGGTGCTCGAGGTAACGGGCGAGGTTCATCCCTGCGTTGGAGTCCAGGAAGGCCAGATCGGTGCCGAGCCGGCCGGTGTTGGCCAGCGCGAAGTCGTGCAGGGTGCCCGCGATGCGCGGGTCGTCCTCGACCGCCCGCACGTACGCCGGGTTCCAGTTGCCGCGCCACAGCGGGGTGTAGACGTCGTTGACGGCCCTGACCATGCTGCCGACCGCGTCGTAGGAGCTGTCGTAATCGGTCAGCAGCCGCCGGTAGACGTCCAGGTAGCGGCCTTGCTGGTCGGCGCTGTCGGTCAGGATGACGGTCTCGCCGAGGATGTCGCCGTTGGCCGCCGTGACGTCACGGGAGTGGGGGCGGGCGAAGAAGGCGTCCATGCCGCCCGTGACGGCGGTCGTGAGGCGGGAGGTGTACGGGCCCACGTCCCCGGGGTGGTTGAACTGCGCGTAGTAGCCGGCGCGCAGGAAGAGGACCAGTTGCAGCAGGCCGCCGGAGTTGTCGCCCCGGTACCGCCCGGCGGTGCGGGTGAACGCCTGGGCGACGCTCAGCATCTGGGCCTGGCGGAAGACGGCGCGCGCGTCGGTGCCGGTGACCGGGAAGAGCGTGTCGACGCAGTCCGGGGTCGCGGCCCTGACGTAGGCGACGAGGGCGGAGCCGGTACGGCTGCCGAAGTCGGCCGGGGCACAGGAGGCCGCCGTCGCCGCACGCGGCCCTGCGCTCCTCGCGAACGCGGGCTGGCGCGGCGGGAGTTGGGCCGGGCTGAGCCGCCGGGCCTGGGTCGCGGGGTGCTCGGTCGCGACGGTGGACGCGGCGGCGGGCGACGGCACGGGCAGGTGCGCCCCGGGTGCGGTGGCCGGGGCGGTGTGCGGGCGGGGCGCGGCGAGTGCCGGCGTGGACAGCAGGCCGGCCAGGGTGACGCAGACGGCGGCGGCGCCGGCGATGCGGCCGGCCGTGCCCCTCGGCACGCGTCCGGGCAGCGCGAAGCGATAGCGCATCGGGATTCCTCCACGAAGGGATGCGCCTCTGTGGGGTGCGAGGCGTGTGAGGGACTGTCTCAGCGCGCCGCACCCGCCAACAATGGCGTGTGACATAGCACATGGCACTGGGTGCTCATAACATCGCGGCGCACTCGTGACCCGCCGCTACGTCCCGGTGGCGCTCCAGGTGCGCGAGGCCCAGGTGCGCAGGTGCGGGGCCTGGACGACGAGGTCGCGGTACGCGTCCGTGGCGGACCGGAACAGCGTCTCCACGACGTCGTCGGTGACGGTGGCCGGCCGCCAGGCCAGCACATAGCGGCACCACAGCGGGGAGCCCACCAGCGGCTTGACCGTGACGTGCGGGATCGGCCGCATCGTCGGCTGCACCAGGGACACCCCGAGACCATCGGCGATCATGCTCTGCAGCTGGGTCTGGTCACCGAGCCACTCGTGGACGGTCATCGGGGTGAACCCGGCCGCGGCGCAGGCGTCGTAGAACACCCCCGGCCAGCCGGCCCCGTCGTCCGGGGTCACGAACCAGGCGTCCTCGGCGAGGTCGGCGAGCTGGACCTGGGCGCTCTGCCGGAGCCGGTGGCGGGCGGGCAGGGCGACGAAGGTGGGCTCGGTGACGATGCCGCGGTGCCGGACGGCGGCCGAGTGCCGCAGCTCCATGCCCGGGTAGTCGGCGGCGATGGCCGCGTCCACCGCGCCCTCCTCCAGCAGCTCGACGATCCGCGAGGACGCGTAGACGCTGGTGACCGAGAGGGAGAGCTCCGGCAGCCGCGCACGGACCCGGGAGACCGTGCCGGACAGCATGGGCGAGTTCGTCGCGGCCACGCGCAGGGGACGGCGGGGGCGGTCGGCGGGCGGACGGTGCCCGATCGCGGCGGCCCGCGCGAGGACGTCCCTGGCCTGCTCGACGACCTCGGCGCCGTACCGGGTCGGCCGGACCCCGCCGGGCCCGCGCTCGAAGAGCGGCTCGCCGAGGTGGCGTTCGATGCGCCGCAACTGGGTGCTGACGGCCGGCTGCGAGTAGCCCAGCTGCGCGGCGGCACGGCCCACGCTGCCCGCGTCGGCGATCGCGCACAGCACCCGCAGGTGCCGCAGCTCCAGCTCCATCGCTCCACTCCCCGCCGGTTCCCGGTACGCCCGCGCACCGGCCGCCGATCACGCCGGTCCGCCCCAGCCGTCGCCGGCCGCGCTCACGGCCGGCGGACCGCAGCGTTCCATTGTGCCCTCCCGGACACAAGCCGCAGATCCGCCGGCACGGACGCCTGCCGGCGGGGAGCCCCGGGCACGGCCGCCGCGCCGCGAGGCGGCGCACTCCTCGGACGCCCGGCGTCCGGGCCCCGGCCGCACTTCGGCGTCCGCGCCGGCAGGAGCCCGGGCGGGCGGACATCCCACCGGCAGGCGTCCATGTCGCCTCCCGTCCGTTCTCCGGCGGCCCCCGGCCTCGGGAAACAGCTTCTCCCGGGCGGACGCGAGCTGCCAAGCACCCACAAATAAGCGGGTGTTCGGCACCGTGCCCGCTCATCCGGGAGTTGCCGGCGGGCAGCCGAGGCTGCCTAAATCGCTATCCTGTTTGCCTAAAGGCTTTAGGAAGCTGCACAATGGCTTTCCGGCAGACGGGAGAGACAGTGATGGTGCGTGCGGGGCTGACCACCGAACGGCTGGTGCGGGCGGGCGCGGAGCTGGCCGACGAGGTCGGCTTCGACCAGGTGACGGTGTCGGCGGTGGCCCGGCGGTTCGACGTCAAGGTCGCGAGCCTGTACTCGCACCTGAGGAACTCGCAGGACCTCAAGACGCGGATCGCGCTGCTCGCCCTCGCGGAGCTGGCCGACCGAGCCGCCGAGGCCCTGGCAGGCCGGTCCGGCAAGGACGCCCTCGGCGCCTTCGCGAACGTCTACCGCGACTACGCCCGCGCGCACCCCGGCCGCTACGCGGCGGCCCGGCACCCGCTGGACGCCGAGACGGCGGCCGGCAGCGCGGGCGTGCGGATCGCGCAGCTCACCCGGGCGGTCCTGCGCGGCTACGACCTGACCGAGCCGGACCAGACCCACGCGGTCCGCCTCCTCGGCAGCGTCTTCCACGGCTACGTCAGCCTGGAGACGGCCGGCGGCTTCAGCCACAGCGCGCCGGACCCGCAGGAGTCCTGGACCCGGATCCTGGACGCCCTCGACTCCCTGCTGCGCGACTGGCCCGCCCAGCCCTGACCGTGCGGCTCCCCCACGGCGATCCCCCTCGAAACGCAGGCAGACACGATGCTCACCATCCCCCTCACCGCCGGCCTGGTACGCGGTGCCCTCGAACTGGAGCGCACCGCGCGCGGCCTGCTCCCGCACCGGCTGCCCGCCCGGGCCCGCGCCCAGTGCGCCGACCCCCAGCTGGCCCTGGCGGAGTCCCAGCCCTCCGGCGTACGGCTGGCGCTGCGCACCCGCGCCACCACCGTGGAGCTGGACACCGTGCCGACCAAGCGGGTGTACGTCGGCGCACCGCCGCGCCCGGACGGCGTGTACGACCTGCTCGTCGACGGACGGCCGGCCGGCAGCGCCTCCCTCACCGAGGGCGACACCCTCACCATCGACCTGGGCACCGGCTCCGCCGAGCACCGGCCCGGCCCGGTGGGCACCGTGCGCTTCACGGGCCTGCCGGACACCGTCAAGGACGTGGAGATCTGGCTGCCGCACAACGAGACGACGGAGCTGGTCGCGCTGCGCGCCGACGCCCCCGTCGAACCCGTACCGGACCGGGGCCGCCGGGTGTGGCTGCACCACGGCAGCTCGATCAGCCACGGCTCAGACGCGGCGAGCCCCACCACCACCTGGCCGGCGCTCGCCGCGGCCCTGGGCGGGGTGGAGCTGGTCAACCTCGGGCTGGGCGGCAGCGCGCTGCTCGACCCGTTCACCGCGCGGGCGCTGCGCGACACGCCCGCCGATCTGATCAGCGTCAAACTGGGCATCAACCTGGTCAACACCGACCTGATGCGGCTGCGCGCCTTCGGCCCCGCCGTGCACGGCTTCCTCGACACCGTCCGCGAGGGACACCCCCACACCCCGCTGCTCGTCGTCTCGCCGGTCCTGTGCCCGCTGCACGAGGACACGCCCGGTCCCACCGTCATGGACCCGACCGCCCTCGGCGAGGGGCGCCTGCGCTACCGGGCCGCCGGCGACCCGGCCGAGCGGGCCGCCGGGAAGCTCACCCTGGAGGTCGTCCGGCAGGAGCTGGCCCGGATCGTGCGCGAGCGGGCGGCCGGGGACCCGGCCCTGCACTACGCGGACGGCCGCGAGCTGTACGGGAAGGCCGACTTCGCCGAGCTGCCGCTGCCCGACGGCCTCCACCCGGACGCCGCCGGTCACCGCCGCATCGGCGAGCGGTTCGCGGCGCTGGCGTTCGCCGGGGACGGGCCCTTCGCTGACCGCGCCGCCTGACCGGCGGGGACCGCCCCTCACACCAGGTGCGCGAAGACCACCAGGTTGTCGGTGTAGTCCCGCACCGTGCGGTCGTAGTCCCCGGCGCAGGTGATGAGCCGGACCTCGGGGCGCGACGCGTCCGCGTACACCCGTTCGCTGGGGAAGTCGTCCTTGGCGAAGGTCTCGGCGCTGTCCACGACGAACTCCGCCGTGCGCCCGTCGGCCCGCTGCACCGAGAAGCGGTCGCCGGGCTCCAGCCGGTCGAGGTCGGCGAAGACGGCCGGGGAGGTCACGGTGTCGACGTGTCCGGCGATGATCGCGGTGCCCGGCTCACCGGGCGCGGCCCCGTCGGCGTACCAGCCGACGAGATTGGTGTCGGCGGCGGGCGGCGGCTGCAACTGGCCCGAGTCGCCGAGCTCCAGGGTCGTGAAGGGGGCGTCCACGGAGATCTTCGGGATGCGCAGCCGGGTCGGTGCGGACCTCGGCAGCGTGTCGTCGGGCTGTCGCGAGTCGACCGCGGGCGGGGCGTGGGTGCCCGTGGCCCGGTGCGCCTCCGGCTTGTCGTCCGGCTGCGGGTGACCGCCGAACATGTTGACGGCGAGGAAGACGGCCGCCACACCCCACAGCGTCAGCCGCCCGCCGTAGCCGGCGCGCTGCTCGTCCGCTGCCGGTCCTGACGAGGTCGGGGAAGAGGGATCTGCTGCCATCGGACACCACCTCACTCGGGCACGGCAGCACGGGGATCAGGGCGGGGAAGACGGTGCCGGGACCGGCGTCCGGGGCGGGTGCGCAGGGGGCGCGGGCCGCCGGCGCGGGGGCGCGCCGGCGGCGTCCGCAGCCCCTGGGACGTACGGCCCGTCAGGACGCCGGCTGGGCGGCCTTCCTGCGGCGCAGCGCCAAGGCACCGGTGGCGCCTACGGCCAGGACGGCGAGACCGCCCGCGGTGACACCGGGCGCGGCGAGCGCGCCGCCACCGGTGTGCATGCCACCGCGCGGCTTCTCGTGGTCCTCACCCCAGTCGCCCTTGTCACCCTTGTCACCCTTGTCGCCCCGGTCGCCCTTCTCGCCCTTCTCACCGCGGTCGCCGTTGTCGCCCTTCTCGCCCCCGCCCTCGTCCTTGTCGCGGTAGGTCTCGGGGTCGAACCGGCTGTCGCCGCCCGAACTCCAGCCCCCGCTGCGCACCGTGGCGAGGGCTCCGCCACCCGTGTGCATTCCGCCGCGCGGCCCGTCGTGTTCCCCGCCGCCGCCGCGCTTGTTGCCGTACTCCTTGTCCTGGTCGTCGTCGGATCCCTCGTCCTCGTCGGAGCCGTTGTCCTGCTCCTTGCTGTACGAGGAGCCGTCCCGGCCGCCGCTGTCGTGCCCGGCCGCCACGGCGAACGCGGCGCCGGGTGCGGCGAAGGATAGGGCGGCGGCGGCAGCCGCCGTTGCCAGGAGCATGCGGGCAGAGCGCATAGTGATGTCCTTCCGCCGTGACCGGGCAGCGGATACCTCATCAGCTGGATGGACCCGGCCCCGACATGAACCACCGTCAGTGAGGCCCCTGACTCCCACCATCCGAGCCGCCCAGCCGGGTCACCACGCCACCCGTCTGCCCCAGCGCACCGGCTCCGGGACCCCTCGTCCGGCTCAACCGCCGACGCGGCCGTACGCCCGAAGGAGGCACCCCATGCCCAGGAACACCCGCCGGGGGCGACGGGGCCGGCGGCCGGCCGCCGGGCGGGCCGGTGCCCTGCTCGCCGTCACCGCCCTCACCGCCGGCGCCGCTCCCGCCGGCGCCGGGACGGTGACGGTGACGGAGTATCCGGTGACCACGGCGGCCGGTGCCGAGCCCGTCGGCATCACCGCCGGTCCGGACGGCGCGCTGTGGTTCGCGGAGCACGGCGCCGGGCGGATCGGGCGGATGACGTCCGACGGCACGGTCACCGACGTCCCGACCTCCGGTCCGGACACCGGTCCGTCGGAGATCGTCCGAGGTCCGGACCGGGCCCTGTGGTTCACCGAGACGACCGCCGGGCGGATCGGCCGCGTCACTCCCGCCGGGCCGCTCACCGAGTTCCCGCTGCCGGCGGCCGGCAGCGGCCCGGACGGGATCGCGCCGGGCCCGGACGGGGCGCTGTGGTTCACCGAGGCGACCGGGAACCGGATCGGCCGCATCACGACCGCGGGCCGGATCACCGAGTACCCGGTGCCCACTCCGGACGCCTCCCCCCACTCCATCGCGGCGGGCGGCGACGGCGCGCTGTGGTTCACCGAACTGAGCGGCGGCAAGGTCGGCCGGATCACTCCCGCCGGGCGGCTCACGGAGTTCCCGCTGCCCGGCGGGGCCTCCGGCTTCCCCGGTGGCATCGTCGCCGGGCCGGGCGGCATGTGGCTCACCGCGTCCGGCGGGCGTGCGGTGCTCCGCGTCGACTACTCCGGGCACGTGACCCGGTTCCCGCTGCCCGGTGCGGACAGCCTGCCCGGCGGCATCGCGCGCGGGCCCGACGGCCACGTCTGGTACGCCGACCAGGCCGGCCGCGTCGGCCGGATCACCGCGAGCGGCGCCGTCACCGCCTTCCCGGTGCCGGACGGCGGCGAGAAGGTGCCGTTGCGGGTGACGGCCGGGCCCGGCGGAACCGTGTGGTTCACGGAACTGCTCGGCAACGCCGTCGGCCGGATCCGGGTCCCCGCCCGGTGAGCCCTCGTGACGGCCCTCCTCCGCCTGCCTCCGCCCTCTTGTTATGACGAGTGTCATAACGCAGGCTGGTGCCGACAGCACGTCGTGGCCGACGCGGTGGGAGGAAGCAATGGCGGACGGGATGGCACGGACCCTGTGGGAGCGGTACGAGCCGGTGCACAGCCTCGTGTACTTCGCACCGGAGGCGCGCCGGGCCGCCGACGGGCTGGGGCTGCGCGGGTTCTGGATGGGCTACTTCGCGCTGCGCGCCGCCCCGCTCGGCACCGTGTCCCCGGCCGTGGTGACGAGCTGCTTCTACGTCTTCCACCCGGCCCGGGTCGCGCGGGCGCTGCCGGACGCCTGGTCCTACGCCACCCCGGCGCAGGCGCTGACGGCCCGGCTGGAGGCGATGGACGCGGCGATGACCCGCCTGTTCGGGGCGGACACCGTCGCTTCCGCCGCGTTCACGGAGGCCGCGGACCTCGCCTGGGAGGCCGCCGCGGGCGCGGACACCGCGGGCCGGGTGCTCGGCGCCGCCAACCAGGCGCTGGAACGGCCGCGGAAGCCGGCCGCCCGCCTGTGGCAGGCCCTGACCACCCTGCGCGAGCAGCGGGGCGACTCCCATGTGGCGGTGCTGGTCGGCCTGGGCCTCGGACCGGTGGAGGCCATGGTGCTCAAGGCGGCGGCCGGCGAGTCCGACGGGGCCTTGCTGCGCGAGACCCGGAAGTGGCCGCGGGACGAGTGGGCGGCGGCCGTGGCCCGGCTGCGCGCGGAGGGCCGGCTGACGGCGGACGGCACGCCGACGCCGGCGGGCGAGGCCCTGCGGGCGGAGGCCGAGGCGCTGACCGACGCGGCGGCCGGGCAACCGTGGACCGCGCTGGGCACCGAGCGGACGGAGCGGCTGGCCGCGCTGCTGGAGCCGCTGGCCCGCGCGGTCGACGGGTCGGGCCTGCTGCCGCCCGGGAACCCGGTGGGGCTGACCCGGATGACGTACCCCGTCGGCGGCTGAGGGCACCGGGCCGGGGACGTGCCCGGCGGGGCGGCGGTGCGACGGCCGGCAGCGAGGAGGGACGCGGGCGGGGGTACGGCGCCGGCGCCCAGGGCCCCGGTGCGGTGACGTGGCGCCCCCCGCACCGGACGTTCCGGTCAGCGCGAGCATCCGCGCCACGCGTTCCCCGGGTGCGGCCAGCGCAAGGCGGGCGCCGGTGCGGGCCGTGCGGTGGACCGCGATCAGGCAGGTGAGCCCGGTGAAGTCCGGGAAGGCGACGCCGGACAGGCCGGCGGGCACCAGGGGCCGCAGGGCGTCGGCGAGGTGTGCGGCGGTGTACAGGTCGAGGGCGTCCGCGACCGCGACGAGGTGACGGCGGGCGGGGCCGGTACGGGCAGCGACCGCCCGGCTTCGGCCGAGAACAGCCGTACCACCGCGTGAATCGCCTGGTGAGCGGCCTCGACCGGTGGTCGTACGCTGGGGCCGTGGTCAACCGAGACGAGGATCCAGGACAGGTGGCGGCCCGGCTGACCGGGCGCCCGGCCAGCCGGGCCCGGCGGTCTTCGGGCGCGCCCGCCGAAGTGCTGCTGGACGGCGGGACACCGGTGATGGTCAAGCGGGGCGACGGCCCCGGGGCGGTGCGCGCCGAGGTCGCGGGGCTGCGCTGGCTGGCCGCGGCGGACGCGGTCCGGGTACCGGCGGTGCTCGGGCACGACGAGCACTGGATGGTGACCGAGCGGGTTCCCGCCGGCTCCCCGGACCCCGCGGCGGCACTGCGTTTCGGCCAGGCCCTGGCCGCGCTGCACGCGGCCGGCGCACCGCACTTCGGGGCTCCGCCGCCCGGCGGGCCCGAGGACGCCTTCATCGGCCTGGCCCCCCTGCGCAACGCGCCGGGCACCGACTGGCCCCGCTGGTACGCCGAGCACCGCGTGCTGCCGTACGTGCGCGGCGCGGTCGACCGGGGCACGCTGCGGCCGGGCGAGGCGGCGGTGTTCGAACAGCTCTGCGCGCGGCTGCCCGAGCTGGCGGGGCCGGCCGAGCCGCCCGCCCGGCTGCACGGCGACCTGTGGAACGGCAACGTGCTGTGGGGCGCGGACGGCGAGGTCCGGCTGATCGACCCGGCCGCGCACGGCGGACACCGGGAGACCGACCTGGCGATGCTCCTGCTGTTCGGCTGCCCCCAGCTCGACCGCGTCCTCGACGGCTACCGGCAAGCGGCGCCCCTGGCCGACGGCTGGCGGGACCGGGTGGGGCTGCACCAGCTCTTCCCGCTGCTGGTGCACGCGGTGCTGTTCGGGCGGGGATACGCCGAACAGGCGCTGGCGGCGGCACGGGACGCGCTCGCGCGATGACCCGGAAGGAATGCCTCCGAAGCGTGCTCACGCACCGTGAGGAAACCAATCACCCGTTCGACTCGTATAAGGACGTGAAAGCCGAATCAGGGAGAGACCATGCAACCGTTCACGCTCAACTACGCGCGGCCCGCAGTGCAGTTGGACGTCACCGCTCCGTATGCGTACGACTCCGGACTGCAGTTGAACGTCCTCCCGGACGGGCGGATCGCCGCCACCGACCACGCGATTCTCAGAGCACTCGGGACCACGACCTCGACCGCCGGTTCCAAGACGCACTTCGACGACTGACCCGCGGGCTTCCACAGATGACCGTGCTCATCCTGACCAGTGAAGAGGACGTGACGGCGGACATGGTGGTCCTCCGGCTGGGCGAGGCGGGCGTGCCCGTCGTCCGGCTCGACCCCGCCGATCTCACCAACGGGGTGGCGCTGTCGGGCGAGTACGTGCGGGGCGCCTGCCGGGGGCATCTGTCCGTCGGCGGGCGCCTGGTGAGCATGAGCGGTCTGCGCTCCGTCTGGGTGCGCAGACCGGGCGACCCGGCCGCCCGCGCCGCCCAGCCGTCGGCCTGGCTGACCGAGGAGTCCTCGCAGGCGCTGTACGGCATGCTGCGCTGCACCGACGCCCGCTGGATGAACCACCCGGACGCCGCGCGCCGGGCCCGGCACAAGCCCTGGCAGCTGCGCCTGGCCCAGCGCAGCGGCCTCGCGGTGCCGGCCACGCTCATCACGACGTTCCCGCAGGCGGCGCGGGAGTTCGCGGAGCGCTTCCCGGACCTGGTGGTCAAGCCGGTCTCCGGAGCGCACCCGCAGGAGCCGCCCCGGGCGGTGCCGACCAGCAGGGTCGCGCCGGACGCCGACTTCACGGCGGTCGCCTTCGGCCCGACCCTGCTGCAACGGCGGATCGCCAAGCGGGCCGACATCCGGCTCACCGTCGTCGGCGGCACGCTGCTGGCCGCGCGCAAGCCCGCCGACCCGGACGCCCACCCGGACGACGTGGACGTCCGCTTCGCGCCGTCGGTCTCCCCCTGGCTGCCCGCGGACGTGCCGCCGCGCGTCGCCGAGGGCGTGCGGCGCTACATGGCGGGCGCGGAACTGGCCTACGGGGCATTCGACTTCGCGGAGGACGCCGACGGGATCTGGTGGTTCCTGGAGTGCAACCAGTCGGGCCAGTTCGGCTTCGTGGAGATGGACACCGGTCAGCCGATCGCCGCGGCCATCGCCCGGTGGCTGGCGGACGAGGGCGGTGCCGGCCGCGGGTGCGCGGACGGCGACCGCAGCGCGGCATCGTGAGGGTGCCGGCATCGGCTCGGAGAAAGGAACGCGACATGCGCATCGGACTGCTGGGAACGGGCCCGTGGGCCCAGGCGGCGTACGCCCCCGCCCTCGCCGGGCACACCGGCCTGGAGTTCGCCGGGGTGTGGGGGCGTCGGCCGGAGGCGGCCACGGAACTCGCGGAGCAGTACGGCGTCGCCGCGTACGCCGACGTGGACGCACTGCTGGCCGACGTGGACGCGGTCGCGGTGGCCCTGCCGCCGTCCGTGCAGGCCGAGTTGGCGGTGCGGGCGGCCCGGGCGGGCCGCCATCTGCTGCTGGACAAGCCGCTGGCGGTGACGGCCGCGCAGGGGCGGGCCGTCGTGGAGGCGGTGGAGAAGGCCGGGGTGGCGTCGGTGGTGTTCTTCACCGCGCGCTTCCAGAAGGAGCCGGAGGCCTGGATCGACGAACAGGCGGCCGTGGCGGGCTGGTTCACGGCACGGGCGCAGTGGCTGGGGGCGGTGTTCACGAGCGACAGCCCGTTCGCGGCCTCGCCGTGGCGGCGGGAGAAGGGCGCGCTGTGGGACGTCGGCCCGCACGCCCTGTCGGTGCTGCTGCCGGTCCTCGGCGACGTACGGCAGGTCGTGGCGGCGGCGCACGGTCCGGCGGACACCGTGCACCTGGTGCTCGACCACTCCACCGGCGCGTCGAGCACCCTCACGCTGAGCCTGACGGCCCCGCCGGCGGCGGCCGGGGCCGACGTGGAACTGCGCGGCGAGGCGGGTGTGACGGTGCTGCCGGGGAGTTCCGAGGGAGCGGTCCCCGCGCTCGCCCGGGCCGCCGACGCGCTGGTGCGGGCGGCCCGCACGGGCCGCCCGCACGCTTGCGACGCCGCGTTCGGCCTCCGGGTCACCGAGATCCTGGCCACGGCGGAGGCACGGCTGGCGGACGGCGGGGAGTGACCGGCCCGGCGCCGGGGGACGGGACCGGTCCCGTCCCCCGGCGCCGTGGGTCACCGCGCGCTCAGCGCGTCACCCGGCCGCCGCCTCGTGGTCGGTCCAGTAGTTGACGCGTTCCCGTACGACGGGATAGCCGGCCTTGGTGAAGTGCGCGGCCATCGGGACGTTGCCCTGGTCGGTGGCGGCCGCGATGAACTCGGCGCCCTGTCCGACCAGGAAGTGGGTGCACTCGGCGAGCAGGTCGTAGGCGTAACCGTGGCCCCGGTGCTCCGGTACGACGCCGACGAAGGCGACGCACGGCCCGCCGGGGTTGCGCGCCGGGATGTGGATGCCGACCGGGTCGCCCTCCGGGGTGCGCGCGATCTGCCACCACTCGCGCGGTGACGGGAACCAGCGCAGGATCTCCAGGTCCTCCCGGGCCGCCTGGTCCACGCCTCCCTGCTCGATGGCCCGGCGGGCGTGGGCGTCGAGCGTGCCGGAGGCGATGCGGCGCAGCAGGCCGAGGAACACGTCGTCGTCCGGTTCGGCGGTGAACACCAGCCGGCCGGGCCGCTCGGGCAGTCCCCGGTCCGGGGTCCAGCGGTACAGGAAGCGCTGCACCAGGGGGGTGTAGCCGGCCTGGCGGGCGGCACCCTCCCGGACGGCCACCGCGTCCCGGCGCAGCGGGTCGTCGCGCCAGCCGGTGGGCAGGTCGAGTTCGAGTTCGGGTGTCTGCCAGGGTGCCGTGCGCAGCAGCTCGGCGCCTGCCTCCTCCTCGCCCTCGGCGACGTCGAACCAGTTGATCACGAGCGGCTCGGGGTCCTGGGGGCGGCCCCACCAGGCGGCGCGCGCCACGGTGCGGCCGTCCCGCAGGGCGATGCGCTGCCAGTCGGGGCGGTAGCGGGTGTCGCGGTGCTTGTCGCTCAGCGCGAGCGGATCCGGCATGGTGCGGAAAAGGTGCGCGCTGCTCTCGTCGAGCGTGCGGATGACCAGGTCGGTCAAGGAATCCTCCGGGATGCGTACGGTGTGCGCGCTCCCGGTCTGCTCAGACGTGACACGCCCGCGGCACGGGGAGGGGGGAGCGCTGAATGGTGGTGATCCACATGACACTCGCCTCCTTCGTCCGTCCCGGGCGTGGTGATCACAGGTTAGGGGTTCGGCCGACCGGGGTCCACCGTTTTCCCGAGGGCTGTTTCCGCACCGCGTCCGGCGGGTCTGCCATGCCGCGGGTACGCCGGGAGCGGCGTAGCTTGGGGATGTGGATGCGGTGCGCGGCCGGTCGTCGCGCGGGGACCGGGAGGACCGCGGGTGGCTGCGGGGCGCGCCGCCGCCGTGGTGGATCCGGGTGCTGCCCGTGCTGCTGCTCGCGGCCGTCGGCTCGGCCACGATGGTCACGTCGCACGCGCGCGACCTCGGCTTCCTGCTGGGCGCCATCCCGCCGCTCGCGGTCCTGTCCTACGGCCCGCTGATGACCGGTCTGCTCGGTGTGGGCGCGATCGTGGTGCTGAACCTCCCGGCCACCCATCTGGACCTCCCCGGCAACACGGACGTGCTCACCATCGCGTTCGTGGCCGCGCTGAGCGTGTTCGTGTCCTACGTGCGCAGCCACCGGGACGCCCAGCTCGACACCGAGCGGGCGATCGGCGAGGCGGTGCAGCGGGCCGTGCTGCCGCCGCTGCCGGACCGGGTCGGGCGGGTGGGGTGCGCGTCCTTCTACCGGGCCGCGCAGGACGGGACGCTGGTGGGCGGCGACTTCTTCGACGTGCGCGAGGGGCCGTACGGGGTGCGCGCGGTGATGGGTGACGTGCGGGGGCACGGGCTGGCGGCGGTCGCGACGGTGGTGTCGCTGCTGGGGGCTTTCCGGGAGGCCGCCCTGGACCAGCCGGACCTGGAGTCGGTGGCCGCCCGGCTGGACCGCCGGCTCGCGGTGGACTCGGCGGGCGTCCGGGACGGGGAGCTGTTCGCGACGGCCCTGCTGCTGGAGTTCGCGGCGGACACGGCCGCGGTCCGGCTGGTGGCCTGCGGTCATCCGGTGCCGGTGCTGCTGCACGAGGGACAGGCCCGGGAGGTGACCGCCGCGCCCGGTCCGCCGCTCGGCATCGGGCTGATGGGGGTCGATCCGCCGAAGGAGACCACCGTGGCGCTCGGACCGGGCGACCGGCTGTTCCTGGCCTCCGACGGCGTGGGGGAGGCGCGGGACGGCGACGGCGCCTTCTACCCGCTGGCGCAGCGGCTGGCCGCCCTGTCCGGCGTCCCGTCCGCCGAGCTGCCCGGCGCGGTGTGGGCGGACCTGGCCCGGCGGCGCTACGCGGTCCGCGACGACGTCACCATGCTGGTGCTGACGCCCGGGCCGGCCGCCGACTGACCCCGTCGTCCCCGCCGGTCAGCCCACGTCCCACAGGAAGCGGTGGGTGTGGATGCCGAAGTACGGGAAGGACCGGACCTCGCGGACCCCCTCGATGGGGCGCACCACGTCGTTGACGAAGTCCAGCAGCGCCTTCGGGCCGGGTGCGACCACCTCGGCGAAGAGGTCGAAGCCGCCCGAGGTGAGCACCGAGTAGACGACCTCGGGGCGCTCGGCGAGGGCGTCGGCGACGGTCCGGGGGTCGCCGTCGACGCCGATGCCGAGCAGGGCCATGGCCTGTCCGCCCATGGCCATCGGGTCGGTGACGCCGACCACCTGGACCGCCTTGGAGTCCAGCAGCCGCTGGAGCCGCTGCCGGGCCGCCGACGCGGACAGCCCGACCTTGGGGCCGAGGTCGGCGTAGGCGATTCGGCCGTCGGTCTGCAGCTCGCGCAGGATGGCCCGGTCGATCTCGTCCATGTCCTTCATCCCGTCCGGCTCCCCGTCTCAGGCGGCCAGTTCGGCGAGCGCGGCGGCGAACACCTCGGTGTGGGTGTCGACGTCCTGTTCGGTGGTGTCCGGGCACATCAGCGCCATGTTGTGGAACGGGGTCAGCAGAATGCCCCGGTTGGCGAGGTAGAGGTGCAGGTAGTCCTCCAGCTCCGGGTCGGAGGCCGCCGCGGACTCGGTGCCGGTGCGCGGGGCCGGGGAGGTGAAGCGGTACTCGGTACGGGCGCCCAGCCGGCTGACCGACCAGGGCAGCCGGTGGGCCTCGATGCCCGCCCGGACGCCCGCCTCGAAGCGCTCGGCGAGGCTCGCCATCCGGGCGAACGCCTCGTCGGTCAGCACGTGCTCCAGGGTGGCGCGGGTGGCCGCGACCGACAGCGCGTTGCCCGCGAGGGTGCCGCCGACGCCGCCCATGTCGACGAGATCGAGGTCGGTGCGGCCGAGCAGCCGGTCGGCGAGCTCGGCGGAGAGCCCGTAGGCGCCGGCCGGGATGCCGCCGCCGATCGCCTTGCCGATGGTGAGCAGGTCGGGCTCCAGGTCCCAGGCGGCCGTGCAGCCGCCGGGCCCGGCGGAGAAGGTGTGCGTCTCGTCGTTGATGAGCAGGGCGCCGTAGCGCCGGGTCAGCTCGCGGACGCCGGTGAGGTAGCCGGGTTCGGGCAGCACGATGCCGATGTTGGTGAGGGCGGGCTCCATCAGTACGGCGGCGACGTCGCCGTGCGCCAGCTCCCGCTCCAGCCCGGCGAGGTCGTTGAACTCGGCGACCCTGCTGGTCAGCGTCACGTCGCAGGGCGCGCCGACGTTGCCGGGGCGGGCGGTGCCGGTGCCGTCCGGGCCGGTGACGATCAGCGACTCGTCCACGCTGCCGTGGTAGCAGTAGCTGTTGACGAGGATCTTCGGCCGGCCGGTGACGGCACGGGCGAGCCGGATCGCCCAGCGGTTGGCGTCGGTGGCGGTGAGCGAGAAGCTCCAGCGGGCCAGGCCGAAGCGGCGGGTCAGCTCGGCGCCGACCCACTCGGCGTCCTCGGTGGGCAGCATGGCGGTGGCCCCGCCCAGTTCGGCGTACCGGCGGTGCACCGCCTCGGTGACGGGGGCGGGTGAGTGACCGGCCATCGCGCCGGTGTCACCGAGGCAGAAGTCGATGTACGCGTGGCCGTCGACGTCGGTGACCCGGGCGCCGCGCGCCCCCGCCAGGTAGCGCGGAAAGGCACCGGCGGTCTTGTTCATCCAGGTCATCGGCACCCGGCCGAAGAGGTGGTCGGCGCGCGCGTAGGCCGCCCGGGAGCGCGGGTTGCGGCGTTCGGCCTCGGCGCTCTCGCGGGCCAGAAGGGCGGGCAGACGCGTGCGGTCCATGGAACACCTCGACAGAGTCAGGGAAGGAATGCCGTGAGCGTACGACGGAAATGATGCGCACCTCAAGGGTTGACGCTCGAATCAATTGTCTCCGCACTCGAAACGAGTGTTCGGCGTGCGATCCCTCGCTCGGCCGAGTGACGCATGGCCGTACTGCGACTGACGAACCAGCGTGCGGAGTTCGAACGCCCCGCCTCAAACGCCAGGGCGCGCCACCCCTTCCGCCACATAGAAATATCTACAACCATGCATATGCCGGGTTGGCGTGCGGACGCGCGAACTGCCCGGAAACGGCCGTTCCCTGCGCCCGGGCAGGCGAGCGAGGACATCCGGAGCAGTGCATGACGAACACGATGTGGACGCGGGGCGTGGAGTGGCTGGCGGCGGCGTCGGCAGACCCGCGCGCCTGCAAATGGGAATGGGACCACGGCGAGGGCGTCGCACTGCTGGAGGCGGGCCGCTTCTGGGACGTGCTGAGCGTCCCCGACCGGCTGGGACTGCTCGCCCTGGACCTGCTGTGGCGGCCCGGCCTGCCGGTGCCGGGCCCGACGCTGGTGGACACGACGGCGGGCAGGGTGGGGTTCTTCCTGCCGCCGGACCCGGCCGGCGGCTGGATCGGCGCCGGGCTGCGGTACGCGACCAGGGGCTCCTGGGTCACCGTGCCGCCGCCCTACCGGCCGGCGCGCTCCCTGGAGTGGCTCGTGCCGCCCGACGGCACCGGCACGCTGCACGCGCCCGGCGCCCTGGAGGAGGCGCTGCGACAGGCCAACGGCACGCTGGCGGTGCTCGCCCCGCTGTGCGCGCCGTACCGGTGACGGTTCACAGGTGCCTGGCCTCGCGCCGGGCGCCGCGGGTGCGGCCGGAAAGGGCGGCCCACAGCGCGTCCGGCTCGGCGGGGACGGTCCGCCCCTGCGCCCGCCACTCCGCGACGAGCCCGGCGTAGATCGGCTCCCCGCTACGGTCCATCTGGCGCAGCCGGCGGATCCGGTCCATGCGCTCCATCCGGTCCATCCAGTCCAAGCGGTCCATGCCGGGGCAACGCCCGGGACCCGCCACCGGTACGCCCCGGACCGCGCGCTCACCGGGTCGGGTGACTCCATCGCCCGAACGAGACGTTCCACCCGTCGGACAAGCATTACGTCAGGTCGGGAGCCTCCCGGGCTCGGGCCGGGGGCGTGCCGGGCGCTCTGTGCGGGCCGGTCCGGGCTCCGACGTCCGCCCCGCGTCCGTCGCCGGCCGGTACGGCCCGTCCGGCCCATCGATCCCGTCGGCCTCTCCCCCACCGTGACGCGCCGGCTGAAGGAGAGCGGTCAGTGCCTCGGGGAGTACATCCAGCGGCACGTCCTCGGTCCGGCCGGCCTGAAGCACACGCTGTTCCCGCGGGGCAGCGAGTTCCCGGCCGCGCTGGAACCCGTCGAGGGGCTGGGCTGCCACGGCGATGATCTCCCGGGCTGGGCGTCTTCGACGCACCAGGCTGGGCCCTCACGGTCCAGCTCGACACCGACACCGAGCACGCTGTTCGGCCGGGCGATGTCAGTTCCCCGCGAGCCGACGCCCCCGAGGTCCCGGAGGCATGACGGTCCGCGCGCCGGTGCCGGCGGACATGGCTCCGCCGACGGCCTGGGGGGGAGTGGCCGCCGGCGGAGACGCCGCGCCCCGGGCGGGGGGAAGGCCCTGGGCGACTAAGACGGTGTCCTATGTGGTGATCGCTCGTTGGGCTGCGTATGGGGCGGGGTACGTGGAGTTGGATTGTTCCGGACGGGCTGTGGGAGATCGCGAA
>NZ_JBVIJO010000008.1:6619-419404 GCF_055581365.1 Streptomyces sp. NPDC031445 | reverse complement strand
TTCCTGGTCCAGCACTGGCTGGGCGCCGAGGGCATGCCGCGCCGCTACGCCGACTACCTGGCCGCCGACGGCTTCACCGCGCTGAACACGGTGTCGACCATCAGCTCCTTCCTGCTCGGCCTGTCGATCCTGCCGTTCCTGTACAACGTCTGGAAGACGGCCAAGTACGGCAAGCCGGTCGGCGTGGACGACCCGTGGGGCTACGGCCGTTCGCTGGAGTGGGCGACCTCCTGCCCGCCGCCCCGGCACAACTTCGTCACCCTGCCGCGGATCCGCAGCGAATCCCCGGCGTTCGACCTGCACCACCCTGAGATCGCCGCGCTCGAGCAGCTCGAGCACGCCGGTCACGGCACCGCCGTCGCGGGCAGCAAGGAGGCCGGCAAGTGAAGATCCAGGGTCGGATGTTCGTCTGGCTGAGCGTCTTCATCCTGATCATGGCCATCGTGTATGGCGTGTGGTCGAAGGAGCCGGCCGGTACCACCGCGCTCTTCCTGGCCTTCGGCCTGAGCGTCATGATCGGCTTCTACCTGGGCTTCACCGCCCGGCGGGTCGACGCGGGCGCCCAGGACGACAAGGAGGCCGACGTCGCGGACGACGCGGGCGAGCTGGGCTTCTTCAGCCCGCACAGCTGGCAGCCGCTCATGCTGGGCTTCGGCGGCGCCGTCGCCTTCCTCAGCATCGCGGTCGGCTGGTGGCTGATCTACTTCGCCGCCCCGTTCATCGTGGTCGGCATCTTCGGCTGGGTGTTCGAGTACTACCACGGTGAGAACCGCACCCAGTAGAACGCGCAGCGACACGCCGGGAGCCCGGACCCTCCTTCAGGGGGGTCCGGGCTCCCGGCTTTTCCGGCTGCCCCGGCGTCTCCTCGCGCGTGTCCCGCCGGTGTCCTTCCTCTGGCCCAGTGTCGTTCGCTCGTACGAGTTACCTGCCATGCCAGTGAGCCTTTCATCTCATAGCGTGATCATATGAACCACACTCCGCGGACCCGCACCGTCGTCAGCTGCGCGCTGCTGGTGACCGCCCTCGGCGCGGGCGTCACCGCTTGCGGTTCGGACGGCAACCCCCTGTCGGCCAGGCCGTACGACGCAGCGGGCCTGATCTCCTTCAACGGCCCCACCGAAGCGGGAAAGCGGGCCGACCCGGACAAACCCCTGGAGGTGACCGCCAACAGCGACGAGGGCCGTATCACGGACGTCACCGCCCAGGACGCCACAGGGCGCCATGTGGCGGGCGAACTCGCCGCCGACGGCAGCCGCTGGCACAGCACCTCCCCGCTGGCCGCCAACGCCCACTACACGGTCACGGTGAGCACCGAGGACGAGGACGGCGCGCCCGGCCGCGAGGTCCTCACGTTCGACACCAGCCAGCCCACCAGCAAGCAGCGCCTGAAGGTCACGTTCGGGCCGGAGAAGGGCACCTACGGCGTCGGACAGCCGATCACGGCCCAGCTCGACCACGACATCAAGGACAAGGCGCAGCGCGCCGTCGTGGAACAGGCCCTGCGGGTGGACTCCACGCCGGCCGTGCAGGGCTCCTGGTACTGGGTCGGCAACAAGGAGCTCCACTACCGGCCCAAGGACTACTGGCCCGCCCACGCCACCATCCAGGTGCACAGCAACCTGGAGGGCATCCGGGTCGGGGACCGGCTGTGGGGCGGCGCGGCCAAGCCGCTGAAGATCACCACCGGAGACAGGATCGAGGCGGTCACGGACGCCGCCACGCACCAGATGACGGTCTACAAGAACGGCCAGGAGATCAACCAGATCCCCATCACGACGGGCAAGCCGGGCTTCGAGACCCGCAACGGCGTCAAGGTGGTCCTGGCCAAGCAGTACTACGTACGCATGCGCGGTACCACGGTCGGCATCGCCGAGGGCAGCTCCGACTCCTACGACCTGCCGGTCTACTACGCCACCAGGGTCACCTGGTCCGGCGAGTACGTCCACGCCGCCCCCTGGTCGGTGGGCTCCCAGGGGTACGCCAACGTCAGCCACGGCTGCACCGGCATGAGCACGTCCAACGCCGAGTGGTTCTTCGACACCGTCCGCGAGGGCGACATCGTCAAGGTCGTCAACTCCAACGGCGACGAGATGGAGCCCTTCGGCAACGGCTTCGGCGACTGGAACGTCGACTGGCAGAAGTGGCGCAAGGGCAGCGCCCTCTTCAAGGGCACACCCGACGGCCCGGCCCCCGGGGACGCGCTGCGCGTCCAGCCGGCGGCGGCGTGATGGAGGGGCGCGGGGAACCGTGCGAGGAGGACCCACCGGCCCGCACTCGCCCGGGAGCCCGGCGCCCCGCTCAACTAGGCGCCGACCAGGCGCCGCTGCCGCAGCAGGGAGGCCAGGGCGGAGGCGAACTCCACCGGGTCCACCGGCAGGGTGACCGCCGCGTCGGCCCGGCTCCACGTGGCCAGCCACGCGTCCTGCGGCCGCCCCATGAGCAGCAGCACCGGCGGACAGCCGAACACCTCGTCCTTGATCTGCCGGCACACCCCCATGCCGCCCATCGGCACGGCCTCGCCGTCGAGCACGCAGACGTCGATGCCGCCCTTGTCCAGCTCCCGCAGCACCGCCTGCGGAGTCGCGCACTCCACGAACTCGACGAGGGGGACGTCGGGCGCCGGACGGCGCCCTGCGGCCAGCCGTACTTGCTCGCGGGTGTTGGAGTCGTCGCTGTAGACCAGCACCGTGGCGGTCGGCTGCATTGTTCCTCCGAGACGTCGGCGTCGTACGGGCAGGACGGGCGGGCCCGTCGCGGCGGATGTTACTCCCGCCGATGTCCCCGTGAACACCACGTCAACAGCGGTCCGGCGGGTGGCAACACTCCGAACGGCACCCCCCGGAGTGAGCGCGAGATAAGCGACCGACATAATGTCGGTCGTGGCGACAGCAACGACAGTAGAAACCGGGCACGCGCACCCGTCGGTCAACCGGCCGAACCTCACCAGCGTCGGAACCATCATCTGGCTGAGTTCCGAGCTGATGTTCTTCGCGGCCCTCTTCGCGATGTACTTCACCCTCCGGTCGGTGACCGGACCGGCTCACTGGAAGGGGATGGCGGAGGCACTGAATGTGCCCTTCTCCGCCACGAACACCACGATCCTGGTGCTCTCCTCCCTCACCTGCCAGCTCGGCGTGTTCGCGGCCGAGCGCGGCGACGTGAAGAAGCTCCGTGGCTGGTTCATCCTCACCTTCATCATGGGTGCGATCTTCATCGGCGGTCAGATCTACGAGTACACGGAGCTGGTGAAGAAGGACGGCATCTCGCTGTCCTCCGACCCGTACGGCTCGGTGTTCTACCTGACCACCGGCTTCCACGGCCTGCACGTGACGGGCGGTCTCATCGCCTTCCTGCTGGTCCTCGGCCGCACCTACATGGCCAAGAGGTTCACCCACGAGCAGGCGACCGCCGCCATCGTCGTGTCCTACTACTGGCACTTCGTCGATGTCGTCTGGATCGGCCTCTTCGCCACGATCTACCTGATCAAGTAGCCGGGCCCGCTCCCGCACATCCAGAAGCACCGACGCAGAAGATCCTGACACCGGGGTAATCCGTGAAAAAGCTCTCCGCACGACGACGCCATCCGCTGGCGGCGGTCGTCGTCCTACTCCTCGCGCTGGCGGCCACTGGGGGGCTGTACGCCGCGTTCGCGCCCGCGGGCAAGGCGCAGGCCGATGAAACCTCCCAGTCCCTGACCATCAAGGAGGGCAAGAAGCTCTACGAGGTCGGCTGCGCCAGCTGCCACGGCACCGGTGGCCAGGGCTCCTCCGACGGCCCGAGCCTCGTCGGCGTGGGCGCCGCGGCCGTCGACTTCCAGGTCGGCACCGGCCGTATGCCCGCCGCCACCTCGCAGGGCGCCCAGATCCCGCGCAAGAAGAACATCTACTCGCAGGCCCAGATCGACCAGCTGGCCGCGTACGTCGCGTCGCTGGGCGCCGGCCCGGCCGTGCCCACGAAGCAGCAGTACGGCCCCGCGGGCGCGGACACCGCCAAGGGCGGCGAGCTGTTCCGCACCAACTGCGCGCAGTGCCACAACTTCACCGGCAAGGGCGGTGCCCTGACCAAGGGCAAGTTCGCGCCGAGCCTGGAGGGTGTCGCTCCGAAGCACATCTACGAGGCCATGCAGACGGGCCCGCAGAACATGCCGTCCTTCCCCGACACCACGCTGTCGGAGAAGAACAAGAAGGACATCATCGCGTACCTCAACGCGGTCAACGGCGACAAGACCGAGAACCCGGGTGGTCTGGAGCTGGGCGGCCTCGGGCCGGTCAGTGAGGGTCTGTTCGGCTGGATCTTCGGCCTCGGCACGCTCATCGTGGTCGCCGTCTGGGTCGCCGCTCGGACCGCAAAGGCCAAGAAGTCATGAGTAGCCAAGACATTCCAGAAGAGAACCTGCCCGCTGAGCAGGACCACGCGCACGGCGCGGTAGGGATCGCGGACGAGGAGAACCCGTTCGCGGACCCGGGGCTGCCGCCGCACGAGCACCGGATCCAGGACATCGACGAGCGGGCCGCCAAGCGGTCCGAGCGCGTGGTGGGCCTGCTGTTCACGGTGTCGATGCTGGCCACCATCGGCTTCATCGTCGCGTACCTGGCGGTCCCGCACGACAAGTCGATCTTCGTCTTCCCGATCGGTCACATCAACGCGCTGAACTTCGCGCTCGGTCTGACCCTCGGTGTGGCGCTGTTCTGCATCGGCGCGGGCGCGGTCCACTGGGCCCGCACCCTGATGTCCGACGTGGAGATCGCCGACGACCGTCACCCGATCGAGGCTCCCGCCGACGTCCGGGCGAAGGTCCACGCGGACTTCCGCCAGGGCGCCAAGGAGTCGGTGCTCGGCCGCCGCAAGCTGATCCGCAACACGATGTTCGGCGCGCTGGCCCTGGTGCCGCTCTCCGGCGTCATGCTGCTCGGCGGTCTCGGCTCGGCGCCGGGCACCAAGCTGCGCCACACCCTGTGGGCCAAGGGCAAGCGCCTGGTCAACATGAACACGAACCAGCCGCTGCGTCCCGAGGACGTCGCCGTCGGCTCGCTCACCTTCGCCAAGCCGGACGGCCTGGAGGAGCACTCCGAGGAGTTCCAGACGGAGATCGCCAAGGCCGCGCTGATGATCGTCCGGCTCCAGCCGGGCAACATCAAGGACAAGCGCGAGCTGGAGTGGTCGCACGAGGGCATCGTCGCCTACTCGAAGATCTGCACCCACGTCGGCTGCCCGATCTCCCTGTACGAGCAGCAGACGCACCACGTGCTGTGCCCGTGCCACCAGTCCACCTTCGACCTCTCCGACGGTGCCCGAGTGATCTTCGGCCCCGCCGGCCACGCCCTGCCGCAGCTGCGCATCGGTGTGGACAGTGAGGGTTACCTCCAGGCGCTCGGCGACTTCGAGGAGCCCGTCGGTCCTGCTTTCTGGGAGCGCGGATGAGTACTTCAGCGAACGAGACCTCCCGCTCCCGCGGGAAGGCACCCACCGGCGAGCGTCTCGCCGACTGGGCCGACGGCCGGCTCGGCATCTACTCCCTCGCCAAGGCCAACATGCGCAAGATCTTCCCCGACCACTGGTCGTTCATGTTGGGTGAGGTCTGCCTCTACAGCTTCATCATCATCATCCTGACGGGTGTCTACCTGACGCTGTTCTTCCACCCGTCGATGAACGAGGTGGAGTACCACGGCACGTACGTCCCGCTCCAGGGACAGCTGATGTCCGAGGCGTTCAGCTCGACCCTGCACATCTCCTTCGACGTGCGCGGCGGTCTGCTCATCCGGCAGATCCACCACTGGGGCGCGGTCGTCTTCATCGCCGGCATGTTCGTGCACATGATGCGCGTCTTCTTCACCGGCGCGTTCCGCAAGCCGCGTGAGATCAACTGGCTGTTCGGCTTCCTGCTGTTCGTCCTGGGCATGTTCACCGGTTTCACCGGTTACTCGCTCCCGGACGACCTGCTCTCCGGCACCGGTGTCCGCTTCATGGAGGGCGCGATCCTGTCCGTGCCGATCGTCGGCACGTACATCTCGTTCTTCCTCTTCGGCGGCGAGTTCCCGGGCGGCGACTTCGTGGCCCGCTTCTACTCGATCCACATCCTGCTGCTGCCGGGCATCATGCTGGGCCTGGTGGTGGGCCACCTGATCCTGGTCTTCTACCACAAGCACACGCAGTTCGCGGGTCCCGGCAAGACGAACAACAACGTCGTCGGCATGCCGCTGCTGCCGGTGTACATGGCGAAGGCCGGCGGCTTCTTCTTCCTGGTCTTCGGTGTGCTCGCGGCCCTCGCGGCCGTCGCGCAGATCAACCCGATCTGGGCCATCGGCCCCTACCGTCCGGACCAGGTGTCCACCGGCGCCCAGCCGGACTGGTACATGGGTATGGCGGAGGGCCTGATCCGTGCCATGCCGGGCTGGGAGATCAACCTCTGGGGTCACACGCTGGTCCTGGGCGTGTTCATCCCGCTGGTGCTGTTCGGCGTGATCCTCGCCGCGATCGCGCTCTACCCGTTCATCGAGGCCTGGGTCACCGGCGACAAGCGCGAGCACCACATCCTGGACCGCCCGCGCAACGCCCCGACCCGTACGGCGTTCGGTGTCGCCTGGCTGACCGTGTACTTCGTGATGCTGATCGGTGGTGGCAACGACATCTTCGCCACCCACTTCCACCTGTCGATCAACGCGGTCACCTGGTTCGTCCGGATCTCCTACTTCGTGGCTCCGGTCATCGCGTTCATCGTCACCAAGCGGATCTGCCTGGGCCTCCAGCGCCGCGACCGCGACAAGGTGCTGCACGGCCGCGAGACCGGCATCATCAAGCGGCTGCCGCACGGTGAGTTCATCGAGGTGCACGAGCCGCTGAGCCAGGAGCAGCTGCACACGCTCACCTCGCACCAGCAGTACCAGCCGGCCGAGATCGGCCCGACGGTCGACGAGAACGGGGTCGAGCGCAAGGTCCCGGCCGCGACGAAGCTGCGGGCGAAGCTGTCCAACGCCTACTTCGGCGAGGACAACCAGATCCCGAAGCCGACCGTCGAGGAGTACAAGGAGATCACGAGCGGCCACGGCCACCACTGATCCCCGCGTCGCCACGCCACGACGAAGGGCCCCGTCCGGGTTGCGGACGGGGCCCTTCAGCGTGCCGTCCGGCTGGATAGGGTGGGGTACGACGTAGCAGGAACCTGTCCGAGGAGCGGCTGATGAGCGCTGTGACCCCCGCTGGAGGCGACACTGCGGCGGGCCGCTCCTGGCCCGCCCTGCTGAACGGTCTGCTGGACGGCCGGGACCTGTCCGCCGACGACACCGCCTGGGCGATGGACCTGATCATGCGCGGGGAGGCGACCGACGCGCAGATCGCCGGGTTCATGGTGGCGCTGCGGGCCAAGGGCGAGACGGTGCCGGAGATCACCGGACTGGTGCGGACGATGTACGCGCACGCGAACGTCATCGAGGTGCCCGGCCCGGCCGTCGACATCGTCGGCACCGGCGGCGACGGCGCCAAGACGGTGAACATCTCCACCATGTCCTCGATCGTCGTCGCGGGCACCGGGGCGAAGGTCGTCAAGCACGGCAACCGCGCCGCGTCCTCCGCCTCCGGCTCCTCCGACGTCCTGGAGAAGCTGGGCATCAACCTCAACCTGACCCCGCAGCGGGTGGCCGAGGTGGCCGAGGAGGCCGGCATCACCATCTGCTTCGCGGTGCGGTTCCACCCGTCCCTGCGTCATGTCGCCGCGGCCCGCGGCCAGTTGGGCATCCGGACGACCTTCAACGTGCTGGGTCCGCTGACCAACCCCGCCCAGGTGCGGTCGCAGGCCGTCGGCGTCGCCGACCCCCGCATGGCGCCGATCGTCGCCGGTGTCCTCGCCGAGCGCGGCAACTCCGCGCTGGTCTTCCGGGGCGACGACGGCCTGGACGAGCTGACCGTCACCGCTGCCTCCCGGGTGTGGGTGGTCCGGGACGGCAAGGTCACGGAGGAGGTCTTCGACCCGCGCGACGTCGGCATCGACCTCGTCCCGCTGGACGCCCTGCGCGGCGCCGACGCCTCCTACAACGCCGAGGTCGCCCGCCGGCTGCTGGACGGCGAGCGGGGGGCCGTACGGGACGCCGTCCTGCTGAACTCGGCGGCCGCGCTGGTGGCCCTGGAGCCGACGGACGCGCCGCTCACCGAGCAGATCCGCGCGGGCATGGCGCGGGCCGCGGAGTCCATCGACTCGGGCGCGGCCAAGCGCGCCCTGGAGCGCTGGGTGGCCGTCAGCAACGCCTGACGCCTCCGTGCGTCGTCCCGCGATCCGGACACGGGTTGCGGGACGACGATCACTTCAGTACGTTCCTGTACCAGGTCATGAGTGACAGTCATGAGGCCCCGGCCGACTGTCCGGCAACCCTCCGTCCGTGGCGGGGTGCCCCGGGTGAAGACCAGGTCGTACGGCAGCAAGGCCTACGGCAAGCGCGGACCCCTCACACACCAGGGGTCCTGGTCGTTCGAGGGAGCCTTCCGTGAGCAAGCGAATGCGTTAGGGCCGCAGAGCCCCGCCTCCGCACACCCTTTTGCAGCCCTTTTCTGCATCTCCTCCGCATTCCTCTCACGGGAGTTCCGCCATGTCTGTCTCCACCGCTGCCGTCGACCAGTCCGTTTGCACCCCTCTGCCCGTTCTCGGGCGGGATGTCACCGTCCCGCTGGTCACCGGCGGCGAGGTCAGCTACGCCGCCCTGGACTACGCGGCCAGCGCCCCCGCCCTCCAGCGCGTCTGGGACGACGTCGCCGCGTACGCCCCGTACTACGGCAGCGTCCACCGCGGTGCCGGCTACCTCTCCCAGCTCTCCACCGACCTGTTCGAGAACGCCCGCAGGACGGTCGCCGACTTCCTCGGCTGCCGCCCGGCCGACCAGGTGGTCTTCACCCGTTCGACCACCGACTCCCTCAACCTGCTGGCCCGTGCGGTCCCGGCCGACTGCCAGGTCTTCGTCTTCGAGACCGAGCACCACGCCTCGCTGCTGCCCTGGCAGGACGCGCGGGTCACCTACCTCGACGCCCCGCGCACCCCGCGGCAGGCCGTGGAGACCCTGGAGCGGGCCCTGGCCGGCCGGGACCCCCACGGCCCGGCCCTGGTCTGCGTCACCGGCGCCTCCAACGTCACCGGCGAGCTGTGGCCGGTGCGTGAACTGGCCGCCGCCGCGCACGCTCACGGCGCCCGCATCGTCCTGGACGCCGCGCAACTGGCCCCTCACCACCCGGTGGACTTTCGCGAGCTGGACGTCGACTGGGTCGCCTTCTCCGGCCACAAGCTGTACGCCCCCTTCGGCTCCGGCGTCCTGGCCGGCCGCGTCGACTGGCTCCAGGCGGCCGAGCCGTACCTCGCGGGCGGCGGCGCCAGCCGCAAGGTCACCCGGCGCGAGGACGGCGGCGTGGCCGTCGAGTGGCACGAGAGCGCGGCCCGCCACGAGGCCGGCTCCCCGAACGTCATCGGCGCCTACGCCATCGCCTCCGCCTGCAAGGCCCTCACCGAGGCCGGCTGGGACACCCTCGTCGCCCGCGAACAGCACCTGATCGCCAAGGTCCGCGAGGGCCTGGCCGAGGTGCCCGGGGTGCGCGTGCTGTCCCTCTTCGGCGACGACGCCCCGCGCGTCGGCGTGATCTCCTTCGTCGTCGAGGGCTGGAACAGCTCGCACTTCGCCGCCGCGCTCTCCGCCGAGTACGGCATCGGCGTCCGCGACGGCCTCTTCTGCGCCCACCCCCTGGTCCGCACCCTGCTCGGCAGCGACCCGCAGACCCAGGGCGAGTGCGGCGCCCCCGAGGCGGCCCCGGGCGAGAAGTCCCTCAACGCCATCCGCGTCAGCTTCGGCGCGGGCACGCCGGACGAGCACGTGGAGCGCTTCGTGAACGCCGTCGGGGAACTGGTGGCGCAGGGCGCGAAGTGGCAGTACCGCACGGAGGACGGCCGCTGCGTGCCGGCGGTCTGAACCGCGCTATAACCTCCCCTTGACACCACGTCGGACAGGGGGACCCCGTCAGTGCAGCCGCTGCGCGCCACAGATCCGCGCCACATCGGCCCGTACACCACCACGCACCGGCTCGGCGCGGGCGGCATGGGCGAGGTCTACCTGGCCGAGTCCCGCACCGGACTGCGGCTCGCGGTGAAGGTCGTACGGGCCGAGCACGCCGAGGACCGCACCTTCCGCGCCCGCTTCCGCCACGAGGTCCGCGCCGCCCAGACCGTCGGCGGCGCGGACACCTACACCGCACGGGTCGTGGACGCCGACACCGAGGCCGAACGGCCCTGGATGGCGACGGAGTTCGTGTCCGGGCCGAACCTGCGGGACGCCGTTCTCGACCACGGCGCGCTGCCGCGTCCCGCGGTCCGGATCCTCGCCGCCGCGCTCGGCGAGGCGCTGGCGACCATCCACGCCAAGGGGCTCGTCCACCGCGACCTGAAACCGTCGAACATCCTGCTGGGCCCGGACGGGCCCCGGGTCATCGACTTCGGGATCGTCCGGGCGCTGGAGGCCACCTCGCTGACCCGCACCGGCGCGGTCGTCGGCTCGGTCGGCTACGTCTCGCCGGAGCAGATCCGCAACGGCGGCCAGGTCGGCCCGCCCAGCGACGTCTTCTCCCTCGGCGCGGTCCTCGCGTACGCGGCGGCCGGCCGGGAACCGTTCGGCGAGGGCCAGGACTCGGTGGTCCTGCTGCGCATCCTCACCCGCGACTTCGACCTGTCCGGCGTCCCGGAGGAATTCCGCCCGCTGGTGACGGCCTGTCTGCGCGAGGACCCGCTGGAGCGCCCGGCGCCGGCGGCGGTGGTGGCGGGCGCCGGGTACGCCCCGGACACCCTGCGCGCCGCCGTCCGCCCGGGCTGGTACGGCCCTGCGTCCCCGCCCCGCCCCACCCCGGACGACCGCCCCAGCGGCGTGGAGTACCTGACCCCACACCCCACCACCGCCTTGGCAACCCCTGCCACCCCGGCCGCGCCGGCACTGGCGGCCACCCTTGGCGCCCCTGGTGGCCCGGCGGTGGCGCCCCCGGGCGACCCGATGGCCCCGGCGGCCCCGGCGGCCCGGGAGGACTCGGCGGCTGTGGCCGCGGAGGCCCCGGAACCGGCGGCCACCCCTGGCATTCCTGATGGTCCGGCGGTGGCGGCGACCCCGGGTGACTCGGCGGACTCGGCTACCCGTGCCACCCCGGTCGGCTCGGCGGCGGTGGCGGCCCCGGGCGACTCGGCCGAGCGTGCCGCCCCGACCGGCTCGGGCACCGTCACCGCCCCCGGTCGTCCGGGTGCCGTGGCTCCCGGGCGGCGGCGGCTTCTCACCCTTCTCGCCGGGGGAGCCGTGGCCGTGGCCGGGGTGGGGGTCGGCGGCCGGCTGTGGGGGCTCGTGCCCGGTACCGGGAGCGGTGGCGGCAGCGACCGCTCACCGGCCCCGTCCGCCGACCGGACGGACGGTGCGGCGGCGGTGCTGCGCTGGCAGTACGACCTCGGTGGCATCGGCGGGCTGGACGGGGCCTGCTGCGCGCTCTCCCCGGACGGTTCCGTCGTCTACGCCGGCACCTCCGGCGGTGTGCTGCACGCGGTCTCCCGGGACGGGGCCAGGCGCTGGAAGGTCCGGCTCGGCGACGACGTCTCCACGCCCGTGGCCACCCGGGACGCCGTGTACTGCGTGGTGGGCCTGCACTCCGAGGACGAGCGCCGGCTGACCGCGGTGAGCCCGTCCGGCAGCCCGCTGTGGACCCGCACCCTCGGCGGCCGGCGGTACGACGTCCCCGTCCTGCTCGGCCAGGACGTCCTCGTCTCCGTCGGCGGCACGGACACCGGCGGGCTGCGCCGCTACGCCTCCGACGGCAGCGAGAAGTGGACCGCCAAGACCCCGGCCGGCCCCACTGGCATCCCGCTCGTCTCGGCCGGGACCGTCTGCACGGGCAGCTACGGCGACGTCCTGCTGGCGCTGGACGCCCGGAACGGTTCGCGGAAGTGGCAGGTGCCCGCCGGCACCGACGTCACCGTCCTCGCTCTCGCGGGCACCACCCTGTTCACGGACTCCGCCGCCGAACGCCAGGGCTTCCGCGTCTCGGACGGCCGGCGGCTGTGGCGCAGGGAGGACGACGGCGGGATCCTCACCGGGGGCGGCCGTACCCTGGCCGTCGGCACCGAACAGGACGGCGTGTACGCCGTCCGGGCGGCCGACGGCTCCCGCGCCTGGAGGTACGGCCTCGAGGGCGGCACGGCCTACCCCCGCGCGGTGGTGGCCGGCGACACGGTGTACGCGCGTGCGGGCGAGCGGGTCTGTGCGCTGGACCTCGACGGGAAGAAGCGCTGGAACGCGGTGCTGGGCCGGGACGCGGGCGACGACCAGCACACCCCGGTCGCGCGCGGTGGCCGGCTCTACGTCCCCTCGGGCAGCGGGATCGCCGCGGTGGACGTGAGCAGGTAGCCGCTGCGCCGGCCGTCGGGACGGGTCAGTTGTCGAGGCCGATCGCGAACGCGGCCTCCAGGTCGTGCTGGGAGTAGGTGCGGAACGCGACGTGCGTGTCCGTGGCCTCCACCCCGGGGATCTTGCTGATCCGCCCCGGGATGATCTCGGCGAGATCCTCGTGCTCCCGCACCCGGACCATGGCGATCAGGTCGTACGTACCGGTGACGGAGAACACCTCGCTCACCGAATCCAGCGAAGCGATCCGCTCCGCGATCTCGGGGATCCGGTCCACGCTGGTCTTGATCAGGACGATCGCGGTGATCACGGCTGTCTCTCTCCCTCGGTGACCGGAGCTGGGGCGGCTTTCACTCTAGTCCCACGCCCGTAACGCACCCACGCGTAGCCGAAGCCCAGCCCGAACCCCACCAGGTGCGCCAGATACGCCACCCCGGGGCCGTCGGAGGCGCGTCCCGCCGCGAGCCACTGCAGGGCCGCCCAGGACGGCAGCACCACCCACGCCGGGAAGCGCAGCGGCAGGAAGAACAGGAACGGCAGGAGACTGGTCACACGGGCGCGGGGGAAGAGGAAGAGGAACGCTCCGAGGACCGCCGAGACCGCCCCGGAGGCGCCGACCAGCGACTGCTCGGAGGCCGCGTTGGCCGCCGCGTACCCCAGCAGGGCGAGGTAGCCGCAGCCGACGTAGAACAGGGTGAACTCCACCCGGCCCATCCGTTCCTCGGTCATCGCCCCGAAGACGAAGAGGAAGAGCATGTTGCCGAGCAGGTGCACCCAGCTGCCGTGCACGAACAGCGCGGTCGCCGGGGTGAGCGCGGCCCCGGCGGGGCCGTCGAACAGCTCGGCGGGCACCACGCCCCAGTGCCGGAAGTACGCTCGCTGCGCGGCGAGCAGCGCGTCCCCCGAGCCGTACCCGGGGACCAGTCCCGAGGCCGGGCCGATGGCGAAGACCAGACCGCACACGGCGATGAGGCCGTACGTCATCGGTGCAGAGGTGCCCCGGACCGCTCTGAGTGTCCTGCCGGCCGCCGTGCTCCAGGTCCTGATCATGACTACAGAGCATGACGTAACGGGACGCTTGCTGACAGACCGCCTCGCCGCCGTGGACGGACGGGCGGCGGGCGCCCGGCAGGCCGTAGGGTTACGGCCACACGCGTCGGGGGACGGCGCGGACCGATACGAGAAGGAAGAGAACAGTCACCATGACGGTTCCCCTGCCGACGGCCACGACACGATGGCGCTGCACGCTGTGCGGCAACCTCACGCGCTTCGACGTGACCCGCTCGTCCAAGGTCGTCGAGTACGTCCACCTCGACCTGGCGGGCGAGCCGACGGTGGAGGAGCGCGAGGTGGTCAGTGAGACCGTCGAATCGGTGCGCTGCCGCTGGTGCAACGCGGTGGACCAGGTGGAACTCGTGGACAGGCCGGGCGCCGGCTCCTGAGCGGAGCGGCCCCCGGAGAGGCTTATTCCGGTATTGGGGTGTGACGGATGGCGGAGACCGCAGGCGGGGGGCCGGGCGACGGCACCGCTGAGGTGCTTGACCGTCCGCTGCCCGACGGCGTGCGCAAGCGGGTCGTGCAGATCGTGTCGGACGGCTTCGGCGGCCTGACCGTGGCGGAACTGCCCGCCCAGCTCAGGCAGTACGCCCGGTTCACCCCCAGTCGACGGGCGAAGTTCGCCGGCAACGCGATGGCGGCGGCGCTGGAGACCGACACCGTGTTCCGGCAGCGGATCGGGGAGCGGTTCAGAGAGGCGCAGCCGGAACTCGCCGGTGCCCTGGACGCCGGCTCCCCGCCCCCGGCCGCGGACCCGCTCGACGTGGCGGCCGCGGCCTATGTCCTGCGCCCGGCGGGCTGGGTGAAACTGGTCACCGCGGCCGGCGAGGAGGCCCTGCGCGCGCACGCCGAGCGCGCCGACGAGGAGAGCCGGGCCGAGCTGGAGCGGCTGCGCGCGGAGCTGGCGCAGGCCCGCGACCACACCCGCGCCGAGACCGAACGGCTGCGCACGGAGGTGGAGTCGGCGAAGAAGGAAGCCGAATCGCTGCACCGCAAGCTGCGCGCCGCCCTCAGTGACGTGAAGCGGGGCGAGGCCGCGCTGCGCAAGGCGCAGGGCGAGCTGGACGCCGTACGCGCCGAGGCGCAGGCGCAGGTGTCGGCCGCGGAGAGCGAGTCCCGGCGGCTCAAGGCCCGTCTGGGCGAGGCCGAGGCCGCGCTGGAGGCGACCCGCCGGGCGGCCCGGGAGGGCCGCAGCGTGGAGGACATGCGGGTGCGGCTGCTGCTCGACACCCTGCTGGACGCGACCCAGGGGCTGCGGCGCGAACTGGCCCTGCCTCCGGTGTCCGTGCGCCCGGCCGAGACGGTGGACGCGGTCGAACCGGGCCGGATGACCCCGAAGGACATCGCGGCGCGGGCCCTGTCGGAGCACGATCCGGCCATTCTCGATCAACTGCTCGCCCTGCCGCAGGCGCACCTGGTCGTCGACGGCTACAACGTGACCAAGACCGGCTATCCGCAGATGCCGCTGGAGAAGCAGCGGCTGCGGCTGCTCGGCCAGCTCTCCGCGCTCGCCGCGCAGACCGGGGCCGAGGTGACGTGTGTCTTCGACGGCGCCGAACTGGCCGCGCCGGTGCTGCTCGCGCCGCCGCGCGGGGTGCGGGTGCTGTTCTCCAAGCCGGGCGTCACGGCGGACGAGCTGATCCGCCAGCTGGTGCGCGCGGAGCCACCGGGCCGTCCCGTCATCGTCGCCTCCACCGACCGGGAGGTGGCCGACGGCGTCGCGAAGGCGGGTGCCCGACCGGTGGCCTCTGCGGTACTTCTGAAGCGACTGTCCTGAAGGTCCAACGGACGTCTTCCATGCCCGAATTGGCCGTATCGTCACGCAACGTAGGGTCAACCGGCTCTCACTGCACGTGAGTTGTGTGCAAAGAATGCACTCTGTGACGAGATTTTTTGCTGTGGGATTTGAACTGATCACAACGAGGTCACTAGGGTCTGGGCTCGAACCTCCGAACGGGTGATCACTCACAAGAAGGAGTTCGTCCTCCGTGGCGTCCCACCGTCGACCCAAGCAGCCCAGTCGCACCCGTGTGACCGTGCTGACCACCGCAGCCGCCGCTGCCGTCGCGCTCAGCGCGAACGCCGCCAACGCCGCCCCCAGCGAGAAGCTGAGCAAGGACGAGGTGAAGGCGAAGGTCGACAAGCTCTACGAGCAGGCCGAGCAGGCGACCGAGAAGTACAACGGCGCCAAGGAGAAGCAGCAGAAGCTGCAGAAGGAAATCTCCACCATCCAGGACAACGTCGCCCGCGGCCAGGAGGAGCTCAACAAGCTCCGCGACGGCCTGGGTTCGCTGGCCACCGCCCAGTACCGCTCCGGCGGCATCGACGCCTCGGTCCAGCTCTTCCTGTCGTCCAACCCGGACGACTACCTCGACAAGGCGTCCACGCTCGACCAGTTGAGCAGCCAGCAGGTCGACGCGCTGAAGAAGATCCAGGACAAACAGCGCGAACTCGCCCAGGAGCGGGCGGAGGCCACCGAGAAGCTCAAGGACCTCTCCGCCACCCGCACCGAGCTGGGCAACAAGAAGAAGGAAGTCCAGAACAAGCTCGCCGAGGCGCAGAAGCTGCTGAACTCCCTGACCGCCAAGGAGAAGGCGCAGCTCGCCCAGGAGGACCAGCAGCGCGCCGACCGCTCCTCCCACGAGCGCGTGGACCTCGGCGACGCCCCGCCCGCCTCCGGTTTCGCCTCGGCGGCCTTCTCCGCCGCCCAGACCCGGCTCGGCTCGCCCTACGTCTACGGCGCCACCGGCCCCTCCTCCTTCGACTGCTCGGGCCTGACCTCCTGGGCGTACGCCCAGGCCGGCGTCTCCATCCCGCGCACCTCCGAGGCGCAGGCGCAGATCGGCACGAGGATCTACAACCAGAGCGACCTCAAGATCGGCGACCTGGTCTTCTTCTTCAACGACATCCACCACGTCGGCCTCTACGCGGGCAACGGCCGCGTCCTGCACGCCCCGCGCACCGGCACGGTCGTCCGGTACGAGTCCATGTCGACCATCGGCGGCCCGTTCATGTTCGGCGTCCGGGTCTGACACCCGTCGACACACGGACACGGCGGCGCCCGAACGGGCGAATCACCGGAACCCGAATTGACTCCACGCCCCGCCGGTGACCTGCGTCAGCGGCGGGGCGTCACCCTGTGTTGACTCCGAGGTCTTTGGTCCTGGCCGGTCCGCACGGCTACTGTCTGCCGCGTTTCCCCGGCGCCGGGGCCTCCCCGTCCCCAGGCGCCGGGGAAACGGTCTGTGTCCGCCAGCAGTTAGGACTGCCGTGGGGTCCCACCGTCGCCTTGCCCCGTCCGGATTCGACCGGGGTGCCGTCGCCCTGTGCGTGCTGTCGGCCGCCGCCGCGCTCGGCGCCGTACCGGCGCAGGCGGCACCGGGTGCCGATACCCGGGCCGAGGTGGACCGCCTGTACGAGCAGGCCGAGAAGGCGACCCAGGCCTTCGACAAGGCTGACGAGCGCGCCGGCCGGCTGCGCCGGGAGGTCCGGGACGCCCAGGACCACATCGCCCGGCAGCAGCAGCGCGTCAACGACCTGCGGGAGCAGCTGGGTTCGCTGGCCGGCGCCCAGTACCGCTCCGGTGGCATCGACCCGACGGTCGCCCTGCTCTTCTCCGCCCACCCCGACGACTACCTGGACAAGGCGTCCACGCTCGACCGCATCGGCACCCGGCAGGCCCGCCGGCTCGACGAGTTGCAGTCGGCGCTGCGCGACCTAGCCCAGGAGCGCGCGGAGGCGGCCGGGAAACTCGCCGAGCTGGAGAAGAGCCGCCGGGCCGTGGCCGCGCACAAGCGGACCGTGGAGCGGAAGCTGGCCCGGGCCCGGCGGCTGCTCAACGCCCTGCCCGCCGCCGACCGCGCGGCCTACGCCCGGGCCTCCCGCGGCGCCCGCGCCGACCTGCCCGCCCCGAGCGCCGTCCCCGCCCCCGACGGCCGCGCCGCCGCCGCCCTGGCCGCCGCCCGCTCCGCCCTCGGCCGCCCCTACGTGTGGGGCGCCAACGGCCCCTCCGGCTTCGACTGTTCGGGCCTGATGCAGTGGGCGTACGCGCACGCCGGCGTCCATCTGCCGCGCACCTCGCAGGAGCAGCGGTTCGCCGGCCGTCAGGTGCCGCTCTCCCAGGCCCGCCCCGGGGACCTGGTCGTCTACCGCTCCGACGCCAGCCACGTGGCGATGTACGCCGGTGACGGCCAGGTCATCCACGCCCCCTATCCCGGTGCTCCGGTGCGCTACGACCCGGTCGGGATGATGCCGGTCTCCTCGGTCACCCGGCCCTGACCGCCCCCCGCGCCGTACGATCGGGAAATGGCTGGTCGCAGACGGGCGTGGGAGAGCGGGGCCGTGGGGCTCGCCCTGCTGCTGCCGCTGACCGGCTGCGGCGGGCACACGGTGACCGACTCCGCGCGGGCCGAGGTGCAGCGGGTGCTCGACCGGCGCGCGGCGGCCCTGCTCGGCCACGACGAGACGGCGTACGCCGCGACCGGCACCCGCGGCGAGTACACCCGGCTGCGCGCCCTCCCGCTGTCGTCCTGGAGCTACCGGGTCACCGCCCTGCGCCGCACCCCCTCGGGAGCCACCGCCGACGCCGACCTGCGCTACCGCGTCGCCGGCTACGACAAGGCCCCCGTCGACGTCCCCCGCACCCTCACCCTGGGCCGCGCGGCCGACGGCCACTGGTACGTCACCGCCGACGAGCCCGCCCGCAAGGCCGGGCAGCAGCTGTGGGACCAGGGCGCGGTGACCGTGGTCAGGGGCGCGCACAGCCTGGTGCTCGGCGCCGGCGGGTCCGCCGCCGGGCTGCGGCCGTACGCGCGGCTGGCCGACCGGGCGGTCCCGGCCGTCTCCGGGGCCTGGGGCCGGGACTGGAGCCGCCGGATCGTCGTACTCGTCCCGCCGTCCCTGGAGGGCATGGCGGCGCTGCTGGGCTCGCCCGCCGGGAACTACCGGGGCATCGCGGCCGTCACCACGGGCGAGACGGGAGGCTCCGGCCGGTCGCCCGCGGACCGGGTGCTGGTCAACCCGGAGGCGTACGCCGTGCTCGGGGACGCCGGGAAGCAGGTCGTCCTCACCCACGAGACGACCCACGTCGCCACCCGGGCGGACACCACCGCCGCCACCCCGCTGTGGCTCTCCGAGGGCTACGCCGACTGGATCGGCTACCTGGGCACCGGCCGCACCCCGGCCGAGATCGCGCCGGAACTGGCCCGGGCGGTCCGCGACGGCGAGGTGCCCGGCGCGCTCCCCGGCGACGGGGACTTCGCCTTCACCCGCGAGCCGACCCGGCTGGCACGAGCCTACGAGAGCGGCTGGCTGGCCTGCCGGATGATCGCCGAGCGGTGGGGGGCGGACCGGCTCGCCGCCTTCTACCGGGCCGTCGGCGCCCACGGCAGGCGGACGGGCGCGGTGCGGCAGGCCCTTCAGAAGGTGCTCGGGACGACACCGGGGGAGTTCACCGCGAGCTGGCGCGCCTACCTCACGACCCGCCTCGGCTGAGCGCGGCGTGCCGCCCGGAGCCCCTGGTTGCCCGGAGTCACGAGGACACCGGGCTCTCCTGCGCGTGGGTGGGCCGGGGCGGGAAGGGGGTGGTGGCGTGCGGCGGCGCGGTCGCGCGCCACAGCCGGCGGGCCGCCATGACGGTGGCCGCGACCAGCAGGCCGTTGCGCACCACCAGCAGCGCGACCCCGTACCAGTCGCTCGTCACCACGTGCGAGAAGCCCAGCGGGAACTCCAGCACCGTCACGAAGGACGCGAGGAGACAGAGCAGCGCGGGCGGTCCCATGCGGCTCGCCCGGTACGAGACGCAGACGGCGGCCAGGCCGGTCAGCCACACCAGGTACTGCGGGCTGATCACCCGGCTGGTCACCGTGAACAGCAGCACCGCCGTCAGGGCCGCGTCGGCGAGGGTGTGCGGCGCGAACCGGGTCGCGCGCAGCCGCCACAGCAGCAGCCAGCCGAACGCGGCCCCGGTCAGCGCCAGCGCGGCCGTGCTGACCTGGTCGACGTGCGGGCCCAGGAACTCGATCGAGCCGTAGTTCAGCAACACCTCGCCCCGCCAGCCGAAGTGCCGGGCCACGTGGAAGACCAGCGAGCCCAGCGACTCCACCTCGGTGCCCCGGTCCCGCTGGAAGGTCAGGAACGCGAAGGCGCCCGGCATGGACACCGAGAACAGCAGGGCGAGTCCCGCCGCGGTCACCACCGCCGACGCCCACGCCCGCCGCCGCACGGCACCGACCAGCAGCAGCGCCGGCCACACCTTCAGCAGCGCGCCGAAGGCGGTCAGGGCGCCCATCACCCGCGGGTGCCGGGTCCCGGCCAGCAGCGCCGCCACGGCCACCGCGGTCACCATCACGTCGTAGCGGGCGTACACCGTCGGCCCGAGCAGCGGCACGCCCGCCACCCACACCCAGGCCCCGCGCGGCGACCGGTCCGGCCGTCCGCCCGCGTACCGCAGCAGGGCCAGCACGACGGCGTCGGCGAGGCAGGCCAGCACGAAGAAGGCGTGCGCGTACGACAGGAAGGGCAGGACGCCGGGGGAGAGGACCGGGAGGGCCGCGGCGGGCGGGTACTGCCAGGTCACGTCGTCCAGCGGAAACGTTCCTTGGCGCAGGACCTCGTACCAGCCGCGGTAGATCACCGACACGTCCGAGGTGACGTCCGGGCCCGGGAAGGCGAACACCCGGAACACGAACAGCAGCAGCGCCGCACGGGTGACGGCCCAGGTCGCGAGCAGCCCTGCCAGGGACCGCCCGGCACCCTTCGTCTCCACCTGATCCCCCTGCCGTCCGCTTCCCGCGCCGATCGCCGTGCCGTCCGCGTCCGAGGTGAGCGTCCGTGACGCGGCGAGCGTCCATGATGTCGTGCACACCTGTGCGCATGCCACAGGCTCGGCCGCTCCCGGCCGTGAACGCCCCGTTCGGTAGGGTCGGCGGCGATGCACAAGACCCTGATCGTCACCAACGACTTCCCGCCCCGGCCGGGCGGCATCCAGGCATTCCTGCACAACATGGCGCTGCGCCTGGACCCCGGCCGGCTGGTCGTCTACGCCTCCACCTGGAAGCGCGGGCGGGAGGGCGCCGAGGCCACCGCCGCCTTCGACGCCGAGCAGCCCTTCACCGTCGTACGCGACCGTACGACCATGCTGCTGCCCACTCCGGGGGCGACCCGGCGGGCCGTCGGGCTGCTCCGGGAGCACGGGTGCGCCTCCGTCTGGTTCGGCGCGGCGGCACCGCTGGGCCTGATGGCGCCGGCGCTGCGCAAGGCCGGCGCCGAGCGGCTGGTGGCCACCACCCACGGCCACGAGGCCGGCTGGGCCCAGCTGCCCGCCGCCCGGCAGCTGCTGCGCCGGATCGGCGAGTCCACGGACACGCTCACCTACCTCGGCGAGTACACCCGCTCCCGGATAGCGACCGCCCTCACGCCGGAGGCGGCCTCGCGGATGGCGCAGCTGCCGCCGGGCGTCGACGAGAAGACCTTCCACCCGTCCTCCGGCGGCGACGCCGTCCGCGCCCGGCTCGGGCTCACCGACCGCCCGGTGGTCGTCTGCGTCTCCCGGCTGGTCCCGCGCAAGGGACAGGACACCCTGATCCGGGCCATGCCCCGCATCCTGGCCGCCGAGCCGGACGCCGTCCTGCTCATCGTCGGCGGCGGACCGTACGGGAAGGACCTGCGCCGCCTCGCCCACGAGACGGGGGTCGCCGGCTCGGTGCGCTTCACGGGCGCCGTGCCCTGGTCCGAGCTGCCCGCGCACTACGGCGCCGGGGACGTCTTCGCGATGCCCTGCCGCACCCGGCGCGGCGGACTGGACGTGGAGGGCCTCGGCATCGTCTACCTGGAGGCGTCGGCGACCGGCCTGCCGGTCGTCGCGGGCGACTCCGGCGGCGCCCCTGACGCGGTCCTGGAGGGCGAGACGGGCTGGGTGGTCCGGGGCGGCTCGGTGGAGCAGACCGCCGAACGGATCGTGGCCCTGCTGGCCGACGCCGGACTGCGCCGCCGCATGGGGGAGCGGGGCCGCCGGTGGGTGGAGGAGAGGTGGCGCTGGGACCTGCTCGCGGAGCGGCTGAAGACGTTGCTCTGAACCCGGTCCCACCCGGATCGCGCGGGTCCTCGGCGAGGACACCGCGCGCGTGCGCCGCCCCCGCAAAGGCCCGCTCGCCAGGGCCGGGGTGATGGCTGGGGCCCGCTCGTCCAAGCCGCAGCCTCCCGCTGCGCGGCCTGCGTGCCCGCGCAGTGGCCCCCTGGCCGAGGTCTGCTCGTCCGGGCCGGGGCTGTCGGCGCGGCTGGCTCGTCCGGGCCGTGGTTTCCCGTTGCGCGACCTGCGCGCTCGGGCCATGACCCTCCGCATGACTCCGCTCGCCCGGGCCAGTGCCGTGGCCAGAGGTCACTTGTCCGAGCCGGGGCGTGCGTCAAGCCCGCCCCGGTCACTTGGCGTAGATCGCCTCGATCTCGTCCGAGTAGTCCTTCGCCACCACGTTCCGCTTCAGCTTCAGCGACGGGGTGAGGTGGCCCGACTCCTCCGTGAACTGGGCGGGCAGGATGCGGAACTTCCGCACCGATTCGGCCTTCGACACCGCGGCGTTGCCGTCGTCCACGGCCGCCTGGATCGCGGCGTTCAGATCCGGGTCGTCCTTCAGCGACGCCGCGGTGGACCCCGCCGGCTTGCCGTGCTCGGCGCACCAGCGGCCCAGGAACTCCTCGTCGATGGTGACCAGCGCGCCCACGAACGGCCGACCGTCGCCCACCACCATGCACTCCGCGACCAGCGCGTGCGCCCGGATCCGGTCCTCGATCACCGCCGGCGCGACGTTCTTGCCGCCCGCCGTGACGATGATCTCCTTCTTCCGGCCGGTGATCCTCAGATAGCCGTCCTCGTCGAGGGTGCCGATGTCACCGGTGTGGAACCAGCCGTCGGCCAGCGCCTCCGCGGTCGCGGCCGGGTTGTTCCAGTACTCCTTGAACAGGTGCTCGCCGTGCAGCAGCACCTCGCCGTCGTCCGCTATCCGCACCACCGAGCCGGGCAGCGGCTGTCCGACCGTGCCGATCTTCTGCCGGTCCCAGGGGTTGAACGCGGTCGCCGCGCAGGACTCGGTCAGGCCGTAGCCCTCCAGCACCGTGAAGCCGATGCCCCGGAAGAAGTGCCCGAGCCGCTCGCCCAGCGGGGCACCGCCGGAGATGGCGTACTCGCCCCGGCCGCCCAGGACCGCGCGCAGCTTGCCGTAGACCAGCTTGTCGAAGACCCGGTGCCTGAGCTTCAGGCCGAACGACGGGCCCGACGGGCTGTCCAGCGCCTTGCTGTAGGCGATGGCGGTGTCCGCCGCCTTGTCGAAGATCGCGCCCTTGCCGTCCGCCTGCGCCTTGGCCCGCGCCGAGTTGTAGACCTTCTCGAAGACGCGCGGCACGCCGAGGATCAGCGTCGGCCGGAACGCGGCCAGCTCGTCGGTGAGGTTCTTGATGTCCGGGACGCAGCCCAGCTTGATCGGCGCCATCATCGGCGCCACCTGCACCAGCCGCCCGAAGACGTGCGCGAGCGGCAGGAAGAGCAGGACGGAGCACTCACCGGTGCGGAACAGCGGGCGCAGCCGCTCCACGACGTTCCCGCACTCGGCGAAGAAGCTGCGGTGGGTGAGGACGCAGCCCTTGGGGCGCCCGGTCGTGCCGCTGGTGTAGACGATGGTCGCCGGGTCGTCGGCCTTGGCGAGCGAGCTGCGCTCCTCCACCGCCTGGTCCGACACGTCCTGGCCGAGCCGGGCCAGCTCCGCGACGGCCCCGGCGTCGATCTGCCAGAGGTGCTTCAGCGCGGGCAGCGACTCGCGCACCGCCTCCACGGCCGCCGTGTGGCCGTCCAGCTCCGTGACGCAGGCGGTGGCGCCCGAGTCGGACAGGATCCACCGCACCTGCTCCGGCGAGCTGGTCTCGTACACGGGCACGGTGATCGCGCCCGCGCTCCAGATCGCGAAGTCCAGGAGCGTCCACTCGTACCGCGTCCGCGACATGAGGCCCACCCGGTCGCCCGGCTGCACCCCGGAGGCGATGAGGCCCTTGGCGGCGGTGCGCACCTCGGCCAGGAACTCCCGGGCGGTCACGTCCTGCCAGGCGCCCCCGGCCTTGCGGGCGATGACGGCGACGTCGGGATGCTGCGCGGCGTTTCTGCGGACGATGTCGGTCAGATTCCCGTCCGCGGGGACCTCGTACAAAGCCGGAAGGCTGAACTCGCGCAAGACTGCTGCTCCTCATAGGGCGCCGGCGCCACGACGTTGTGCGATGCGACGGTGCGGTCCAAGGCTCGGGCAAGTGCTCCGGTACAACATGAGGATTCACATGTTGAAATCCTGAGCACGACTGGACTGCCCGGACGTTACCCGCCGGTATGGCGTCTACGACAGGGGGTCCAGGCGAGATGTTCGCTGCGTCACACACGGGGGCGTTCCTTCGCGCACAGTAGTCCACGGCCGAACCGACCGGCGAGTAACCGCAGGCCGGCCCGGCACTGTTCACCCGGACCGCACGCGCCTACGCTTGATCGCCATGGCATCCTCACGTTCCGGCGCCCGGCGCACCCGCGTCCATGTGGTCAGCGACGTGCACGGCAACGCCCGTGACCTGGCCCGGGCCGGCGACGGTGCCGACGCCCTGATCTGCCTCGGCGACCTCGTCCTCTTCCTCGACTACGCCGACCACGCGCGCGGGATCTTCCCGGACCTGTTCGGCAAGGAGAACGCCGACCGCATCGTCGAGCTGCGCACCGCCCGCCGCTTCGAGGAGGCCCGCGCCTTCGGCGCCCGGCTGTGGGCCGGGATCGGCACCGACCGGGCCACGGCCATCGAGAAGGCCGTGCGCAAGCAGTACGCCGAGCTGTTCGCCGCGTTCCCCGCCCCGACGTACGCCACCTACGGAAACGTCGACATGCCGACGCTCTGGCCGGAGTACGCCCGGCCCGGCACCACGGTCCTCGACGGCCAGCGGGCCGAGATCGGCGGGTGGACCTTCGGCTTCGTCGGCGGCGGACTGCGCACCCCGATGCGCACCCCGTACGAGATCGGCGACGAGGAGTACGCGGCGAAGATCGAGGCCGTCGGCGAGGTCGACGTCCTGTGCACCCACATCCCGCCGGAGGTGCCCGAACTGGTCTACGACACCGTGGCCCGCCGCTTCGAGCGGGGCAGCCGGGCCCTGCTGGACGCCATCCGCCGCACCCGGCCCCGGTACGCGCTGTTCGGGCACGTGCACCAGCCGCTGGTGCGCCGGATGCGGATCGGCGCCACCGAGTGCGTGAACGTGGGCCACTTCGCCGGGACCGGCACGCCCTGGGCACTCGAATGGTGAGGCCGGGCAGGCGGGGTGAAGGCGGCGGGCCGGCGGCGCGGTAGCCTTCACGCTGCACACACGTGCGCAGCCCGGCGCACACGAACCTCTCCCACCCGGCCCGCATCTGGAGGAGCCACGGCGATGGCGGAACACACCAGTTCGAGCATCACGATCGAGGCCGCTCCGGCCGACGTCATGGCGGTGATCGCCGACTTCGCGCGCTACCCGGACTGGACCGGTGAGGTGAAGGAGGCGGACGTCCTCGCCACGGACGAGCGGGGCCGCGCCGAACGGGTCCGCCTCGTCATGGACGCCGGCGCCATCAAGGACGACCAGACCCTCGCCTACACCTGGACCGGCGACCACGAGGTCTCCTGGACCCTCGTCAAGTCCCAGATGCTCCGTTCCCTCGACGGCTCCTACCTGCTGAAGCCGGCCGGCGCGGGCGCCACCGAGGTCACCTACCAGCTCACGGTCGACGTCAAGATCCCCATGCTGGGCATGATCAAGCGCAAGGCGGAGAAGGTCATCATCGACCGGGCGCTGGCGGGTCTGAAGAAGAGGGTCGAGTCGGGGGAGGAGTAGACGGCTCCGTCCACCCCCCGCGCACGGCGGTAGCGTTCACCGTCATGCGCACCATCCTGATCACGGGCCCCGGCGGCAGCGGTCGTACGACCGTGGCCGCCGCCACCGCGCTCGAAGCCGCCCGCGAGGGCCACCGCACCCTCCTGCTGAGCGCCGACCGCACGGACACCCCCGGCACCGCCCTGGGCACCGCGACAGGACCGGTCCCCACCGAGGTCACCCCGCGCCTCACCGCCTGGCGGCCCGATGCCGCCGAACGCTTCCGCCAGGACCTCACCGCCTTCCAGACCCGCGCCGCGAACGTCCTCGACCTCCTCGGCGCCGCCCGCCTGGACGCCGAGGAGGTCACCCCGCTGCCCGGCGCGGAGGAACTGTCCTTCCTGCGCGCGCTGCGGGACGCGGCCCTGTCCGAGCGCTACGACCTCCTCGTCGTCGACCTCCCGCCCCTCCCGCAGGCCCTCGCCCTGCTCTCCCTGCCCGAGGAGCTGCGCCGCTACCTGCGCCGCCTCCTGCCGCCCGAACGGCAGGCCGCCCGCGCCCTGCGCCCGGTCCTCGGCCGGCTCGCCGGCGTGCCCATGCCCGCCGACTGGCTCTACGAGACGGCGGCCCGCTGGGACGTCGAACTGGCCGCCGTCGAGGCCGTCCTCACCGACCGCGACACCGCCGTGCGCCTGGTCGCCGAGCCCGGCCCGGCCGGCGCCGACGCCGTCCGCACCGCCACCCTCGGCCTCGCCCTGCGCGCCCTGCGCACCGAGTCCCTGATCGCGAGCCGCGTCCTGCCCGAGACCGCCCCCGACAGCTGGCTCTCCGCGCTCCTGGCCCAGCAGCGCAAGGCGCTCGCCGACTGGCAGGAGTCGTACGACGTCCACCCCGTCCCGCACCTCGGCCACGACCCGCACGGCCCGGACGACCTCACCGCCCTCGCGGTGCCCGGCGTCAACCCGGCGACCACCCCGGTCGGGTGGCCCGTCACCGACCGGCTCGCGGAGGACGGCGTGCTGGTGTGGCACCTCCCGCTGCCCGGCGCGATACGGGACGAGCTGGACCTCGTCCGGCGCGGCGACGAACTCCTGATCACCGCGGGCCCGTTCCGCCGCATCGTCGCGCTGCCCTCCGCCCTGCGCCGCTGCACCGTCGCCGGCGCCGGGCTCCGGGACGGCGAGCTGCGCATCCGGTTCGCCCCGGACCCCGGTCTGTGGCCCGCCGCCGGACGGTGAACGGGTACGGCCGTTCGGGTAACGTCGTAAAGGCGAACCGGAGTCAGGAGCCGCCATGAGCGAAGAGCGTCCCGCACCCGACCCTTCCCCGGAGGAGCCGGCGAAGGCGACCGACGCCGACGCCTGGGCCACGGCCGCCGCCGAGGACCTCGCCGCCGAGCAGGCCCGCCGCCGCGCCGAGCACGGACCGCCGCCGGGCTCGGCGGCCGAGGAGCTGAGGAAACTCGTGGACACGGTGGCCGACAAGCTGTCCGGCCTCCAGTCACCCCTCCTCGGCGGCCTCGCCGGACCCGCCGCCCAGCAGGTGGTGCGGCAGGTCGTCCAGCAGGCGAAGGCCGCCGTCGAACCCGTCATAGAGCGCAACCCCGACGTCTTCGACCACCTGGCCGCGGCCGGCGGTGAACTGCTCGCCGCCTACCGCTCCGCCGTCCAGGCCCAGGAGCGCCGCTGGACCACGGACACGTCCGGCCCGGCGCGGGACCGGAAGGACCCGGGCGACCCGGACGAGGGCACCGGCCCGGGGGAGCGCATCGACCTGGACTGAAGCCCTCGCACGGCAGGGCCTCGGGTACGGTTGGCCGTAGCGGGGCTCGACCGAAACTGAGGGATTCATGGGACTCACCATCGGCGTCGACATCGGCGGCACGAAGATCGCGGCCGGCGTGGTCGACGAGGAAGGCAACATCCTCTCGACCTTCAAGGTGCCGACCCCCACCACGCCCGAGGCCATCGTGGACGCCATCGCCTCGGCGGTGGAGGGCGCACGCGCCGGGCACGAGATCGTCGGCGTGGGTATCGGCGCGGCCGGTTACGTCAACCGGCAGCGCTCCACGGTGTACTTCGCGCCGAACATCGACTGGCGCAACGAGCCGCTCAAGCAGAAGGTCGAGGCGCGCACCGGCCTCCCGGTCGTGGTCGAGAACGACGCCAACGCCGCCGCCTGGGGCGAGTACAAGTTCGGCGCGGGCAAGGGCCACCGCAACGTCATCTGCATCACGCTCGGCACCGGCCTCGGCGGCGGCATCATCATCGGCAACAAGCTGCGCCGCGGCCACTTCGGCGTCGCCGCCGAGTTCGGCCACATCCGGATGGTGCCGGACGGCCTGCTGTGCGGCTGCGGCTCGCAGGGCTGCTGGGAGCAGTACGCCTCCGGCCGCGCCCTGGTCCGCTACGCCAAGCAGCGGGCCAACGCCACCCCCGAGAACGCCGAGCTGCTGCTCTCGCTGGGCGACGGCACCCCGGAGGGCATCGAGGGCAAGCACATCTCCATGGCCGCCCGGCAGGGCGACCCGGTCGCGGTCGACTCCTACCGCGAGCTGGCCCGCTGGGCCGGCGCGGGCCTGGCCGACCTCGCCTCGCTGTTCGACCCGTCCGCCTTCATCGTCGGCGGCGGCCTGTCCGACGAGGGCGAGCTGGTCCTCGACCCCATCCGCAAGTCCTACAAGCGCTGGCTGGTCGGCGGCAACTGGCGTCCGGTCGCCGACGTGATCGCGGCCCAGCTGGGCAACAAGGCGGGCCTGGTGGGCGCGGCGGACCTGGCCCGGGAGCCCGACCCGGTCATGTAGTGCCCGAAGGGGCGCGAGGAACGGCGCGGCGAGTCACGACGGATGCGGCCCTCGCCCGCGGTTCCCGCGCCCCGGCCCACGGGGCGTACATTGATCCACATGGCGCTGCTCCCCGACTCCGCGACGCAGGCCGACGGCTCCGCGGTCGTCCGTGTCCTGAGCTACAACATCCGCTCGATGCGCGACGACACGGACGCGTTGGCGAGGATCATCACCGCCTGCGCTCCCGACCTGGTCCTCCTCCAGGAGGCCCCCCGCTTCTTCCGCTGGCGCAAGAAGCTGGCGCGGCTCGCCGCGGCCTCCGGCCAGGTCATCCTCACCGGCGGCGCCACGGCGGCGGGACCGGCGATCCTGTGCTCCCTGCGCGCCACCGTCGAACGCACACAGGACGTCCTCCTGCCGCTCACCCCGGGCCTGCACCGGCGCGGCTTCGCCACGGCCGTGGTCCGCTTCGGCGGCGTCCGCCTCGGCGTGGTCAGCTGCCACCTCTCGCTCCAGCGGGTCGAGCGCCACGACCAGGGCGGCCTGCTGCTCGACCGTCTCGCCGGACTCGGTGCCGAGCACGCCGTCGCGGGCGGCGACCTCAACGAGGGGCCCGACGGGCGCACCTTCCGCCGGCTCGCCGGCACCCTCCAGGACTGCCGTACGACCGCCCCCTGGGGCGGCGAGTTCACCTCCACGCCCACCGACCCCCGCCGGCGCATCGACGCGATCTTCGCGACCAAGGGCATCGAGGTGCTGGGCTGCGGGGTGCCCCTGGACCAGCCGGGCGTGCGCGAGGCGGACCTGAGGGCGGCCACGGACCATCTCCCGGTCCTCGCCGCCCTCAGAATCCCGGCCTGAGCCGGCTCAGACCACCGCGCCGCGCCCCGGGTCGTCGTCCTCCTCGTCGTCCGTCCGCATCCGCGTCACCAGCGTCACGAAGCCGCCGAGGAAGCCGCCGATGCCGAGGGTCGCCAGCCACCAGGTCATGTCCCAGCCGAGCAGCACCGCCAGCAGGAGCAGGACCGGGCCGCCGACCACGCCGAGCCAGGCGAACCTGGCGGTCGTGTCGGAGGTCGGCAGCGGGGGCGGCTCCGGCGGCACGAAGTGGCCCTCGTCGTCCTCGCCGAAGTCGTCGTCGGACGGCTCGGGCGCCGTGTAGTCCCGCGGGCCGACGCCCGGCGCGAAGGAGACCGAACCGCCCAGCGGCCGGGCGGGCTGCCGGTCCGCGGACTCCTCCGGTTCGTCGCGCGGCTCGTCCTCCTGGTCCTTCACGGCCTTCTTCTCCAGCAGCGCGAGGTCCTCGACCGGCTTGAAGGGCCGGGCGCCCGGCGGGTCCGGCGGTTCCTCGCCGTACCCGGCGACGATGGCGCGCCAGACGGCGTCCTCGTCGAACGGCACCTCCTGCCGGTCCGGCTCGCGGGTCTCGTGACCGCCCTGGTCCTCGTGGCCCTCACGGCCGTCGCGGTCCTCACGGTCGGAGTAGTGCTCAGCCAACTGCGGCCGTCCCTTCCTTGCCGACACCGGGTGCGAGCCGGCCGATGAAGGCGAGGCTCTCCTCGAAGATCCGGTCCGCGTCGTTGTCCAACGTCGCGACGTGGTGACTGTGTTCCAGCACGATCTCCGTGACGTCCGTGGCCGACACCCGGCTCAGCACCCGCGCCGAGTCGGCCGCCGGGACGACGTGGTCCCGGGCGCTGCGCAGGAGCAGCAACGGCTGGGTGACCTGGGGCAGCTCGCCGTCCAGCCGGCGCAGGAACATCCGCAGCGAGTGCGCCGCGTGCAGCGGCACCCGGTCGTAGCCCAGCTCGGCCGCGCCCTCCTTGGCGATGTCGCTGGCGATGCCCCGCGTCGTGCGCACCAGGTGCCGGGCCACCGGAAGGGCGTACGCCGACAGGCCGTGCACCTTGTTGGCCGGGTTGACGACCACCGTGCCCGCGACCCGCCCGCCGTGCCGGGCCGCGAGCCTGAGGGCCAGCGCCCCGCCCATCGACAGGCCCGCGACGAACACCCGGGAGCAGCGCTCGGCGAGCAGCCGCAGTTCGCGGTCCACCTGCGCGTACCAGTCCTGCCAGGTCGTGAGCTGCATGTCCTCCCAGCGGGTGCCGTGGCCGGGCAGCAGGGGCAGGGAGACGGTCAGGCCGTGGGCCGCGTGGTGCTCCGCCCAGGGGCGCAGCGACTGGGGCGAGCCGGTGAAGCCGTGGCAGAGGAGAACCCCCACCTCACCGCCCTCGTGGCGGTACGGCTCGGCTCCGGGGAGAACTGGCATGTGCTTCACCGTACGCGACCGCACCGACACCGACCAGGGTCGTCGGGCTCATTGACGGTCCCGCGGGTTAAGGTCTCCTCGGAGAGACCAGGAGGCATACGGGTGTTGTACGGCGCGATGAAGGTCGCCATCGGAGGGCCGCTGAAGGTCGCCTTCAGGCCATGGGTGGAGGGCCTGGAGAACATTCCGGCCACGGGCCCGGCCATCCTGGCCAGTAATCACCTGTCCTTCTCGGACTCGTTCTTCCTGCCGGTGATGCTGGACCGCAAGGTCACCTTCATCGCCAAGGCGGAGTACTTCACCACGCCGGGTGTGAAGGGCCGGCTCACCGCCGCCTTCTTCAAGGGCGTCGGCCAGCTCCCGGTGGACCGTTCCGGGGCGCGCGGCGCCGGTGAGGCGGCGATCAAGAGCGGCATAGAGGTGCTGGAGCGGGGCGAGCTGTTCGGCATCTACCCGGAGGGCACCCGCTCGCCCGACGGACGGCTGTACCGGGGCAAGCCGGGCGGCCTCGCGCGCGTGGCCCTCGCCACCGGCGCGCCGGTCATCCCCGTGGCCATGATCGACACGGAGAAGATCCAGCCGCCCGGGCAGGTCGTGCCGAAGCTGATGCGGCCGGGCATCCGCATAGGCAAGCCCCTGGACTTCAGCCGGTACCAGGGCATGGAGCACGACCGGTTCGTGCTGCGCGCGCTGACCGACGAGGTCATGTACGAGATCATGAAGCTCTCCGGCCAGGAGTACGTCGACGTCTACGCGACCGCCGCCAAGCGGCAGATCGCGGAGGCGGCGAAGGCCGCCAAGGAAGCGGAGAAGGCGGCGAAGGCCGCCAAGGAGGCGGAGCAGGCCGGCGAGGAGCGGGCCGGGTCCTAGGCAGGGCACGAGGGGGACCGGGGGGAACCGGGGGACATGCCCAAGCGCGAACGCGTCATGCGCATGTCGGTCGAGCTGCCGCTGTGGCGCGCGCTCGCCGGCTACCGCGTCCTGACCATGCTGTACGCGATCGGCCTGTGCGCCACCGCGTACGACCACTTCGTGCGGCCCTGGGTCGCCGTCGCCTACTACGCCGTGCTGGCCGTGTGGACCCTCGCCACCCTGCCCAAGGTGGCGAGCGCGGCGAGCTGCACCCGGCGCTTCCTGGCCGCCGACCTGACCGTCGCCCTCGTCGGCATCCTGCTCACCCCGGTCGCCGACAACCACGAGCGGATCGCGGGCGGCGGCCCCACCCTGCCGTCGATATGGACGGCCGGCGCGGTGCTGGCCTTCGCAGTCAAGGGCGGCTGGCGCTGGGCGGCCGTCGCCTCCACGGCCGTGGCCGCCGTCAACCTGGTCGAGCGCGGCCGGCCGGCCCGGGACACCGTGCACAACGTGATCCTCGTCTGGGTGGCCTCCATCGCCATCGGCTACGTGGTGGAGGTGGCCCGCGCCTCCGAGCGCACCCTCGCCCGCGCGCTGGAGATCGAGGCCGCCACCCGCGAGCGGGAGCGGCTGGCCCGCGACATCCACGACAGCGTGCTCCAGGTGCTGGCGATGGTGAAGCGCCGGGGCGCGGCCCTCGGCGGCGAGGCGGCGGAACTGGGCCGGCTGGCCGGGGAGCAGGAGGTGGCCCTGCGCACGCTGGTGTCGGGCGGCCTGGTCCCGGTGTCCCGGGTCTCGGAGGACCTGGCGGCCGGAGCCGTGGTCCGCGCGGTGGAGGAGCCCGACGAGGACGCCCCGGCCGGCCCGGTCGACCTGCGCTCCCTGCTCGCCCGGTACGCGTGCGCCCGGGTCAGCCTCGCCGAGCCCGGTGCCCCGGTGCTGCTGCCGTCGGCCGCGGCCCGCGAGGTGGCCGCCGCGGTCGGGGCCGCCCTGGACAACGTGCGCCTGCACGCGGGGGCGGACGCCCGGGCCTGGATCCTGGTGGAGGACGAGCCGGACGAGATCGTCGTCACCGTCCGGGACGACGGCCCCGGCATCCCCGAGGGCCGGCTGGCGCAGGCCGAGGGCGAGGGCCGGCTCGGGGTGGCGCAGTCCATCCGGGGCCGGCTGCGCGACCTCGGCGGCAGCGCCGAGATCGTCTCCGTGCCCGGGCAGGGCACGGAAGTGGAACTGAAGGTACCGAAGGGCGCCGTCCGGGCGCGGGGGAAGAAGGCGGAACAGCGATGACACAGCAGGACCCGATCAAGGTCATGGTGGTGGACGACCACCCGATGTGGCGTGACGCGGTCGCCCGTGACCTGGCCGAGTCCGGCTTCGAGGTGGTCGCCACCGCCGGCGACGGCGAGCAGGCGGTCCGCCGCGCCAAGGCCGCCGCCCCGGACGTCCTCGTGCTGGACCTCAACCTGCCCGCCAAGCCCGGCGTCCAGGTGTGCAAGGAACTCGTCGGCCTCAACCCGGCGTTGCGCGTCCTGGTCCTGTCGGCGAGCGGCGAGCACGCCGACGTGCTGGAGGCCGTGAAGTCCGGCGCGACCGGCTACCTGCTGAAGTCGGCGTCCACCGGGGAGCTGCTGGACGCGGTGCGCCGTACCGCCGTCGGCGACCCGGTGTTCACGCCGGGCCTCGCCGGGCTGGTCCTCGGCGAGTACCGGCGGCTGGCCGCCGAGCCCGCGCCCGCGCCGGACGCCGACGAGCCGGGCGCGCCCCGGCTGACGGACCGGGAGACGGAGGTGCTGCGGCTGGTGGCGAAGGGTCTGAGCTACAAGCAGATCGCCGAACGCCTCGTCATCTCCCACCGCACGGTGCAGAACCACGTGCAGAACACCCTCGGCAAGCTCCAGCTGCACAACCGGGTGGAGCTGGTGCGGTACGCGATCGAGCGCGGCCTCGACGAGGAGTAGGACCGGCGCGGCCCGCTTCCGGCCGTGCACCGGAATCACCCTTCCCGCCCCTCCCGGTGTGACCTGAATCACCATTAGCGTGACCGGGTGTCAGGGAACCGCTGCGAAGGGACATTTCCATGCGGGTCGGAGTACTGACCGGAGGCGGCGACTGCCCCGGGCTCAACGCCGTCATCCGGGGCATCGTCCGCAAGGGCGTGCAGGAGTACGGCTACGACTTCGTCGGCTTCCGGGACGGCTGGCGGGGTCCCCTCGAAGGCGACACCGTCCGTCTCGACATCCCCGCGGTGCGCGGCATCCTGCCCCGCGGCGGCACCATCCTCGGCTCCTCGCGGACCAACCCCCTCAAGGCGGACGACGGCATCCGCCGGATCAAGGCCAACCTCGCCAAGCTGGACGTCCAGGCGCTCGTCGTGATCGGCGGCGAGGACACCCTGGGCGTCGCCGCGCGGCTGTCCGGCGAGTACGGGGTGCCCTGCGTCGGGGTGCCCAAGACGATAGACAACGACCTGGCGGCCACCGACTACACCTTCGGCTTCGACACCGCCGTCAACATCGCCACCGAGGCCATCGACCGGCTGCACACCACCGCCGAGTCCCACATGCGGGTCCTGGTGGTGGAGGTGATGGGCCGGCACGCCGGCTGGATCGCGCTGCACTCCGGTCTGGCCGGCGGCGCCAACGTCATCCTCATCCCCGAGCAGCGCTTCGACATCGAACAGGTCTGCGACTGGGTGACCTCCCGGTTCCGGGCGTCGTACGCGCCGATCGTGGTCGTCGCCGAGGGCGCCGTGCCGAAGGACGGCGACATGGTGCTCAAGGACCGGTCGCTGGACTCCTTCGGGCACGTCCGGCTGTCCGGGGTGGGCGAGTGGCTGGCCAAGGAGATCGAGAAGCGCACCGGGAAGGAGGCCCGCACCACGGTCCTCGGGCACGTCCAGCGCGGCGGCACGCCGAGCGCCTTCGACCGCTGGCTCGCCACCCGCTTCGGTCTGCACGCCATCGACTGCGTCCACGACGGCGACTTCGGCACGATGGTCGCCCTGCGCGCCACCGACGTCGTCCGCGTCCCCCTGGCCGAGGCGACGGCCCGGCTGAAGACGGTGGACCCGAGGCTGTACCAGGAGATCGGGGTGTTCTTCGGCTGACGGCGGCCTCCCGCGGCTACACGGTCGTACGGCGCAGCCGGCCGATCAGCTCCCGTACGACCGCCGTCCCGTTCAGGGTCAGCACCGACTCGGGGTGGAACTGCACGCCCGCGAAGCCGGGGCCCCGCAGGGCGTGCACCTCGCCGTTGGCCGCGCGGCTCACCTCGACGCCGTGCGCGGCCAGTTCGCGGGCGGCCTCGTCGTCGCAGCGCGCCGTGAAGCTGTTGTAGAAGCCGACCGTCTCCGGCCGTCCGAACAGCTCGATCTCCGTCTGCGCCCCCTGGTACGGCACCTCCTTGCGGACCAGGTCAAGGCCCAGCTCGGCCGCGAGCAGCTCGTGCCCCAGGCAGACGCCCAGCACCCCGTGCCGGTGTTCGCGGATCACGGTGGCCGCGAGCTCCCGCAGGAACCGCATCTTCGGGTCGGCGCCGTCGCGCGGGTCGCCCGGTCCGGGGCCCAGCACCACCGGCCCCTCGTGCGCGCGGACGGCCGCCCGCAGCCCCGGCTCGTCGAAGCGCCGTACCGTCACCTCCAGTCCGCCCGAGCGCAGCACGTGCGCCAGCATCGCCGTGAAGGTGTCCTCGCCGTCGACGACCAGCGCGTGGCCCGCCGGTTCCGGCGCGTGCTCCTGCATCCGCAGCCAGAACGGCGCGAGCCCGGCCCGGCGCCCGTCCAGCGCCGCCCGCACCCGGGGGTCGTCGGCCAGCCGGGGCCGCTCCCGCTCCGCCCGCGGCCGGGACGGCCGTACCCCGAGGGCGGCCAGCACGCCCGCCGCCTTGGCGTGGGTCTCCGCGACCTCGCCGGCCGGGTCGGAGCCGCGCACCAGCGTCGCCCCCACCGGAACGCGCAGCCGGCCGCCGGCGGAGATGTCGGCGGTGCGGATCAGGATGGGGGAGTCGAGGGTCTGCGCGCCCCCGGAGTCCCGCCCGAGCAGGGCCAGCGCCCCGGCGTAGTACCCGCGTCCCACGCCGTCCCGTCCGAGGGGCTCGTACCGCTCGATCACCCGGCAGGCGTTCTGCACCGGCGAGCCGGTCACCGTCGCCGCGAACATGGTCTCCCGCAGCACCTCCCGCACGTCCAGCGAGGACTTCCCGCGCAGCTCGTACTCGGTGTGCGCGAGGTGCGCCATCTCCTTCAGCCGCGGGCCGACGACGACCCCGCCGCGGTCGCCGACGGTGCACATCATCTTGAGCTCCTCGTCGACGACCATCGACAGCTCCTCGACCTCCTTGCCGTCGGCGAGGAAGCCGAGCAGGTGCTCCGGGGTCGGGCCCTCGGGGGGATAGCGGTACGTCCCGCTGATCGGGTTCATCACCACGGTCCCGCCGCTCATCCGGACGTGCACCTCCGGACTGGCCCCCACCAGCGTCCGGTCCCCGGTGTGCACCACGAACGTCCAGTACGCGCCCCGCTCGCCCTCCAGCAGCCGCCGGAACAGCGCGAGCGCGTCGGCGCGGCCGAAGCCGGGGATGGCGCCCTCGTAGGTGCGCCGGATCACGAAGTTCGCGCCCTCGCCCCGGCCGATCTCCTCGCGCAGCACCCGCCCGACGGTCTGCGCGTACTCCTCGTCGCTCACGTCGAAGCCGCCGCCCTCGACCCGCACGTCGTGCGCGGGCAGCCGGCGCAGGGCCTCGTCCAGCGGCAGCGTGTGCGTCTCCTGCGGGGTCAGCACCAGCAGCGGGGTGCCGTCGTCGCGCACGTCGAAGCCGCGCTCGCGGATCTGCCGGAACGGAATCAGGGCGAGACCCTCGTCGGGCAGGTCGGCGAGCCGGTCCCGGCCGCTCACCGGGCCGAGCAGCACCTCCACCAGGTCCTCGTCGCGGCCCGGGGTGCGGCGGCGGAGCAGGGCGAAGGGGCGGGGATCGGACAGCAGGTCCATGAGGTCCACGGGTCGGGTTCCTTCTCGATCGTCTGACGGAGAGGAACGACCCCGGACACACCGAAGGCCGCCCCTCGGGCGGCCTTCGCGAAGTCGTGCGTACGCGCAGTCAGTGGGCCGCCGGATGAGCGGTCCACCACCAGGTCTGGGTCGAAAGCGCGAACATGCGACGCACCCTACCGCATGTCCGCACTGTGTACGCGGTGTCTCATCAGCTGAGCACCGGCGGGGACGGCGCGACGGCACCCCGTAATGTTGGGGTCGTGACCGTGAACGCTAAGACCAGCCCGAGCGCTGGCAACACCTGGCGAGACCTGCCCGCGGCGCAGCAGCCCGAGTACCCCGACCCCGAGGCTCTGCGCGCAGTGATCGCGGAGCTCGAGTCGTATCCGCCGCTCGTCTTCGCGGGCGAGTGCGACCAGCTGCGCGCCCGGATGGCGGCCGTCGCCAAGGGAGAGGCGTTCCTCCTCCAGGGCGGCGACTGCGCCGAGGCCTTCGACGCGGTGTCCGCCGACCACATCCGCAACAAGCTCAAGACGCTGCTCCAGATGGGTGCCGTCCTCACCTACGCGGCCTCCGTGCCGGTGGTCAAGGTCGGCCGGATCGCGGGCCAGTACTCCAAGCCCCGCTCCAAGCCGACCGAGACCCGCGACGGCGTGACGCTCCCGGTGTACCGGGGTGACTCCGTCAACGGCTTCGACTTCACCGAGGCCAGCCGCATCCCGGACCCGGAGCGGCTGAAGCGCATGTACCACGCGTCGGCCTCGACGCTGAACCTGGTGCGCGCCTTCACCACCGGCGGCTACGCCGACCTGCGCCAGGTGCACGCCTGGAACCAGGACTTCGTGCGGACCTCGCCGTCGGGCCAGCGCTACGAGCAGCTCGCGCGCGAGATCGACAGCGCCCTGAACTTCATGCGGGCCTGCGGCACCGACCCGGAGGAGTTCAAGACCGTCGAGTTCTACTCCTCGCACGAGGCGCTGCTGCTGGACTACGAGTCCGCCCTGACCCGGGTCGACTCCCGCACGGGCAAGCTGTACGACGTCTCGGCGCACATGGTGTGGATCGGCGAGCGCACCCGCCAGCTGGACCACGCGCACATCGAGTTCGCCTCGCGCATCCGCAACCCGATCGGCATCAAGCTCGGCCCGGCCACCACGGCCGAGGAGGCGCTGCGGTACATCGACCGCCTCGACCCCGAGCGGGAGCCGGGACGGCTGACCTTCATCGTCCGCATGGGCGCCGGCCAGATCCGCGACAAGCTCCCCGAGCTGGTCGAGAAGGTCACGGCGTCCGGCGCGACGGTGGCCTGGGTGACCGACCCGATGCACGGCAACACCTTCGAGGCGGCCTCCGGGCACAAGACCCGCCGCTTCGACGACGTGCTCGACGAGGTCAAGGGCTTCTTCGAGGTCCACAAGGCGCTCGGCACCCACCCGGGCGGCATCCACGTGGAGCTGACCGGCGACGACGTCACCGAGTGCGTGGGCGGCGGCGACGAGATCTTCGTGGACGACCTGCACCAGCGCTACGAGACGGCCTGCGACCCGCGGCTGAACCGCAGCCAGTCGCTGGACCTGGCGTTCCTGGTGGCCGAGATGTACCGGGACCAGTGACCCGGGACCGGTAGCCACCGCCTGGTGACGCGGAGTCCTGGGGCGCGGATCACATCCGATCCGCGCCCCTGCCACTTTCGCGGCCGCCGGAGAGATGGGTAAGGTTAGGTTTGCCTCACCGATACGGGGATGGCAGGAACAGGGACCCCCGGCGGGAGGTGAATCCGCGTGTACGTCTGCAGTTGCTTCGGTGTCACCGAGGACCAGGTCAAGCAGCACGCGGAGAACGGCGCCTGCACCCCGCGCCAGATAGCCTCCGCCTGCAAGGCGGGCACCGACTGCGGCGGCTGCGTCCGGCGCATCCAGGCACTGCTCGGCCGCGGCGCCTGCCCCCGCCGGGAACTGATCGACCAGCGCGCCCCGGCCCTCGTGCCGCTGGACGACGCCGCGTAACGTCCGCGCCCCCGCGGGCTCAGTGGGTGGAGAAGCCGCCCGTGCCCGGACCGGAGGAGTCGGGCTGGCTCTGCTCGACGACGGTCGACAGGTACAGCGCCTCGCCCAGCTTGTCCACCAGCTCCAGCTGGGTGTCCAGGTAGTCGATGTGGTGCTCCTCGTCGGCCAGGATCGCCTCGAAGACGTTCGCCGACGTGATGTCGTCCTTCTCGCGCATCACCTGGACGCCCCGGCGCAGCCGGTCGATGGCCTCGACCTCGATCTGCCGGTCGGCTTGGAACATCTCGGTCACCGTCTGCCCGACCCGCACGTGGAAGAGCCGCTGGTAGTTGGGCAGGCCGTCGAGGAGCAGGATGCGGTCGGTGAGGACCTCGGCGTGCCGCATCTCGTCGAAGGACTCCGCGCGCGTGTACCGGGCGAGCTTCGTCCACCCCTTGTGGTCCTGGAGCTTGGCATGCAGGAAGTACTGGTTGATCGCGGTCAGCTCGGCGGTCAGCTGTTCGTTGAGCAGTTCGATGACCTCGGGGTCGCCTTGCATCGCTGTGGACTCCTTCCAGGTGGGCCCGGCCGATAGCGCCGCATGATTCCACCGGTGAGGAAGATCGTCCAGTAAGTACGCACTTAGTAAGTACGTCATGAGTCGATGGCGATTGTCCGGTTCCGGAGCGGGTGGTCAAGGGCACTGCCCGAGGTCTGTCAGGATGGATACATGGGTCATCCGGTGGAGCGAGGGTCTGGGGCGGCGGCGGGGTCCGAGCTTCCGCCGGGTCAGCGGCTCCAGCGGGGCTGGCCGGTCACGCACTACGGGCCGGTCCCGAAGTTCCGGCCCGAGCGCTGGGAGTTCCGGGTCTTCGGCGCCACCGCCGACGGTGACAAGCGCACCTGGGACCACGAGGAGTTCACGGCCCTGCCCTACACCACGGTGGTGGCCGATCTGCACTGCGTGACGAAGTTCAGCATGGTCGGCGCGGAGTGGGGCGGCATCCCGGCCCGCGTGATCGTGGACCTGGCGCCGCCCGCGCCGGACGTCACCCATGTGATGGTCTGGGCGGAGTACGGCTTCAGCTCGAACCTGCGCCTCACGGACTTCGTCTCCGACCGCACGGTCTTCGCCACGCACAAGGACGGTGAGCTGCTCACCGCCGAGCACGGCTTCCCGGTCCGGCTGATCGTGCCCCACCTGTACGCCTGGAAGGGGCCCAAGTGGGTCCGGGGTGTGGAGTACATGACCGCCGACCGCCGCGGCTTCTGGGAGGAGCGCGGCTACCACAACATCGGCGACCCCTGGAAGGAGCAGCGCTACTCCTACCAGGAGGAGCCCGGGGACGGCCCCGAGCTCTGATCCCCGGCCCGCTCAGTGGTGGTACCCGTGCACCACCGCGTGCCCCTTGCCCCGGCCGATCATCCACTTGTTGACCGGGGTGGTCACCACGAACGCGAGCGCGAACGAGACCGCGAGCGAGATCCAGAACAGCGCGTCGCCCAGCGTGGCGTCCATCGCCGACGGCCAGACCAGGATCACGCCGTTGTCCATCAGCTCCATCACGGCGATGGACAGGGTGTCGGCGGCCAGCGCCACCCGGAAGGCCGTGCGGAAGCCGACGCCGGCCCGCCGGACCCCGCGCAGGGTGAGCGAGTAGCCGAAGACGAAGGCCAGGACGACCGCCAGCACCATGGTCGGCAGGTTGCCCCAGCCGAAGGCCGTGCCGGCGACCATGCCGAGCACCTCGCCGATGGCGCAGCCGGTGAGGCAGTGCAGGGTGGCCTGGACGGCCGTCGCCCAGGTGGCGGCGGGTGCGGGGTGCCGGCCCCGGTGGGCTTCGTGCCCTTGGTGGTGTTCCCGGTGGCCCGCGCCGGCGGCCTCGTGGTGGTGTGCGTGTGCCGTGTGCGCCTCGTGCTCCATGACGACCCCCATGTCAGGTGACGGCTCCTGCGCCGACAGGAACCATATACCCCACGGGGGTATTCCCGACGGTCAGTCCTCGCGGAGTGCCTTCAGCCGCGCCACGTCCGCGGCGTGCCCCTCCTTGCCGCCGGGCGTCTCGATGACCAGCGGCACACCCTCGGTCGCGGGGTGGGTCATCAGCGCCCGGAACGGGTCCTCCCCGATATGGCCGGCGCCGATGTTCTCGTGCCGGTCCTTGTGGGCGCCCGCCACATCCTTGGAGTCGTTGGCGTGGATCAGCTTCAGCCGGCCCGGGCCGACGGTGTCCACGAGCAGGTCCAGCGTCCGGTGCATGCCGTCCGGCCCCGTCAGGTCGTGCCCGGCGGCGAAGACGTGGCACGTGTCCAGGCACACGCCCAGCTTCGGATGCGCGTCCAGCGCCTCGAAGTACGGCCCGAAGTCCCAGGTCCGCGAGCACAGCGAGGCGCCCTGCCCGGCGGTCGACTCCAGCAGCAGGAACGGGTCGTCGTCGTGGGTCAGCTCGTCCAGCAGCGGCAGCAGGTGCGCGCGCACCTGCTTCAGCGCGACCTCCCGCGTCCGGCCGCCGGTGGCGCTCCCGGTGTGCACCACGACACCCAGCGCGCCGATCTCCCGCCCGCGCCGCAGCGAGTGCCGCAGCGACTCCACCGACCGCTCCGCGGTCGCCTCGGTGTGCGAGCCGAAGTTGATCAGGTACGGCGCGTGCACGTACGCCGGGATCGACTCCTCGGCGCAGGCCGCGCGGAACGCCTCGTCCTGCCGCGGGTTCCCGGTGGGCGTGGCCCAGCCGCGCGGATTGGCGACGAAGACCTGCACGGTCTCGGCCTTCAGGTCACGGGCGTACGACAGCCCGACGGAGTGCAGGCCGCCGGCCACGGGCACATGGCCGCCGACGGGGTTGCGGAGGGGGGACTGAACGGGACTCACCTGTTCAGGGTGTCATGTCCGCCCCAGTGCCCGGACCGCGCTCCCCGGTGAGGCCGGTCACCGGTGCCTCCCGATCACGGGCCATCCGAGTGCCCGTGATCGCCCGTCACCGGATGGTGATCGTTATCGTCGACCCCTCGGGCGCCTCGTCGCCGCCGTCCACCGACTGCTTCTTCACGGTGTCCCCGAACAGCCCCAGCAGCCCGCGGTCCTCCTTGACCTCGAAGCCGGCGTCCTCCAGGGCCTGGTGGGCGTCGTCCACGCTGTCGCCGACCACGTCCGGGACCTCGATCATCTCCGGGCCCTTGGACAGCGTCAGCGTCACCGTGTCGCCCTCGGCCGCCTGGTGACCGTCCTCCGGGCTCTGCGCGGCGACCTCGCCCGCGTCGTACTCGGAGCTGACCCGCTTGCCGGCCACCTCGACCTTCAGCCCGGCGTCCGTCAGCTCCTGCTTCGCGCTCTCCAGGTCGTCGCCGGTGACGTCCGGCACGTCGATCGGGCTGCCCTTGCTGACGATCAGCGCGATGGCCGAACCCGCGTGCCGCTCGGTGCCCGCCTCGGGTGCCGTACCGATCACCGAGCCCCTGGGGACGTCGTCGCTGAACTTCCGGGTGACCATGCCCGGCTCCAGGTCCTTCGCCTTCAGCCGCGCCCGCGCCCCGGCGAGCGACTGGCCCGCCACGTCCGGGACGTCCACCGTCTTCGGTCCCAGCGACACGGTCAGCGCCACGGAGTCGTGGTCCCGGATCCGCGCGCCGGGCGCCGGGTCGGTGCCGATCACCGTGCCGCGCTCGACCGTGTCGCTGTAGGCGCGCTCGACCTTCCCGACGTCCAGCCCGGCCGTCTTCAGCCGCTCCCTGGCCTGCGCCTCCGTCTTCGCCAGCAGCGGCGGCACCTTGGTGAACTGGCCGGAGTTGATGTACCAGACGCCGGCGCCGACGCCGAACACCACCAGCACGGCCGCGATCACCGCCAGCACCGCGCGCGGGCGCCGCACCGGGCGCCGGCGGGGGGGCAAGGGCGGGCTCTGGAACCGGGCGGTGCGGTCGACGCCGTCCCCGGCGCCGCCCCCGAACGCGTCCTCGTCCGCCGCCGGCGGCCGGGACGGGGGGTCCCCCGCGCGGGCGAAGCCGGGCACGGGGGAGGTCAGCGCGCGCGGGATGACGCTCGTGCGGTCCTCGGCGTTGTCGTGCGCCGCGGTCAGGGCCCGCGGCGGCAGCGCGTCCAGCTGCTCGTCGGTCAGCGACAGGTGGGCCGCGCGCACCTGGGCGAGCAGGGCCACGGCGTCGTGCGGGCGTATGTCCGGGGTGCGTGCGGTGGCCGACGCGACCAGCTCGTCCAGCTGGTACGGCAGGCCGGGCACGAGCGCCGAGGGCGGCGGCACGTCCTCGTGGAGGTGCTTGTAGAGCACCTGGGCCGGGGAGTCCCCGGAGTGCGGCTTGGCGCCCGTCAGCATCTCGTACAGGACCACACCGCACGCGTACACGTCGGCGCGCGGATCGGTGGTGCCCTGCTCGATCTGCTCCGGCGCGAGGTAGGAGACGGTCCCGAGCACGGCGCCCGTCGTGCTGGTCACCGTGTCCACGGAGCGCACCAGCCCGAAGTCGGCGACCTTGACCCGGCCGTCGTCGCCTATCAGCACGTTCTCGGGCTTCATGTCGCGGTGCACGAACCCGGCCCGGTGCGCGGCGCCGAGCGCGGCGAGCACCGGCTCCAGGACGTCCAGCGCGGCCCGCGGCTGCACCGCGCCCCGCTCGCGCAGCACGTCCCGCAGGGTGCAGCCGGCTATGTACTCCATCGCCAGGTAGACGTACGACCCGTCGGTCCCCTGGTCGAAGACCTGCACCACGTTGGGGTGGTCGAGCCGGGCGACGGACTTGGCCTCCCGGATGAACCGCTCGACGAACACGCCGTCGGCCGCGAGCGTCGGGTGCATCACCTTCAGCGCGAGCACACGGTCCAGGCGGGTGTCCAGGGCCCGGTAGACCGTGGCCATCCCGCCGGCCGCGATCCGCGCGTCGACGCGGTACCGGCCGTCGAGCACCTGCCCGACGAGGGGGTCCTGAAGGGTCGTATCCACGAGAGGCGAGTCTACGAGGGGCACCGACGGTTCCCCCGCCGAGACCGCTTTCCCACCAGCACTGCAGCCGACCTGTGACGCACCCACGACCTCGCGGCCGCCGGCCGGACGGCGCCGCGGCACCGGTCAGAACGCGGGACGCTCGGGGTCCAGCACGGCCAGGCCCTCCGCGGGAGACGACGCCTCGGCGAGGTACCTGCGGGGAATCCGCCCGGCCCGCCGGGCCAGCCGGCCCCCCTCCACCGCGAGCCTCATGGCGCGGGCCATCAGCTCCGGCTCCTGGGCCCGCGTCACCGCTGAGGCGAGCATCACACCCGCGCACCCCAGCTCCATCGCCGACGCCGCGTCCGACGCCGTGCCGGCCCCCGCGTCCAGGATCACCGGCACGCGCGCGTGCTCCACGATCAGCTGGAAGTTGTGGGGATTGCGGATCCCGAGCCCGGACCCGATCGGCGACCCCAGCGGCATGACCGCGGCGCACCCCACGTCCTCCAGCTTGCGCGCGAGCACCGGATCGTCGTTCGTGTACGGCAGCACCGTGAACCCGTCGTCCACCAGCGTCTCCGCCGCCTCCAGCAGCTCCACCGGATCGGGCAGCAGCGTCCGCTCGTCGGCGATGACCTCCAGCTTCACCAGATCCGTGCCCAGCGCCTCCCGGGCCAGCCGGGCGGTCAGCACGGCCTCGCCCGCGGTGAAGCAGCCGGCCGTGTTCGGCAGCACCCGGATGCCGAGCTTCTCCAGCACCGACAGCACCGAGCCGTGCACGGAGGGGTCCACCCGGCGCATCGCGACCGTGGTCAGTTCCGTGCCGGAGGCGACCAGCGCCCGCTCCAGCACGTCTAGGCTGGGCGCCCCGCCCGTGCCCATGATCAGCCGGGAGGAGAAGGACAGGTCACCGAGGACCAGGGGATCACCGGTCATGGCTCAGCCTCCCTGCACGGCGGTGAGGACCTCGACCCGGTCGCCGTCGGCGAGGGCGGTCGTCGCCCACCGCGCGCGCGGGACGACCGTCTCGTTGACGGCGGCGGCCACCCCGCGCGGGGCGGCGGTGAGGGTCCGGACGAGGGTGTCGAGGGCGGTGCCCGGGGCGATCTCCCGGCGCTCCCCGTTGACGGAAATCATGACCGGGCTGTTCATACGGGCTGCTCCACCTCTTCCTTCTCTTCCCTCGTCTCCCCGTGCTCTTCCCTCGTCCCCGCGCGCGCGGCGGCCTCTCCGGTCGCGGCGCCGAACCGCCGCGGGGTGAACGGACGGGCCTCCTCCGGAAGCTCGCCGGTGACCAGCGCGTGCGCCAGCACGTCCCCGGTGACCGGCGTGAGCAGCACGCCGTTGCGGTAGTGCCCGGTGGCCAGCAGCAGCCCGGCCAGCCCGGACGGGCCGAGGAGCGGCGCGTTGTCCGGGGAGCCGGGGCGCAGCCCGGCCCGGGTCTCGGTCAGCGGCAGCTCGGTGATGCCGGGCACCAGCTCGTGCGCGTCGCGCAGCAGCTCGTACACGCCGCCGGCGGTGACCGTCGTGTCCCAGCCCAGCTCCTCGCTGGTCGCGCCGACGACCAGTTCGCCGTTCTCCCGCGGCACCAGGTAGACCTGGCCGCCCCGCACCACGGCCCGCACGGTCCGGCTCAGGAACGGCGCGTACCGGCGCGGCACGGTCAGCCGCAGCACCTGCCCCTTCACCGGCCGCACCGGAGGCAGCAGCTCGTCCGGCACGCCCGCGAGCCGCCCGCTCAGGCTGCCGGCCGCGAGCACCACCCGGTCCGCGCGCAGAGCCGTGCCGTCCGCCGTGGTGGCCCCGGCGGCCCGGTCCCGCACCACGTCCAGCCGCTCCGCCCACGCCCGGTGGAACACCACACCGGCCCGCTCGCACGCGGCCACCAGGGCCGCCGCCAGCCGGCGCGGGTCGATCTGGTGGTCGCCGTCGACCCGCAGCCCGCCCCGCACCCCCGGCGCCAGCATCGGCTCCAGGCGCCGGCACTCCCGCCCCGACAGCCACTCCGAGGTGAGGCCCGCGCGCCGCTGGAGCGCGTGCAGCTCGCGCAGGTGGGCCCGGTCGTCGGCGTCCAGGGCGACGGCGAGGGTGCCGCAGCGGCGGTAGCCGAGGTCGTGGCCGGTCAGTTCGGTCAGCTCGGCCGCGAAGGCGGGGTAGCGGCGGGCCGACTCCAGGTTCAGGGCGAGCAGGGTCTCCTCGCCGTAGTGCAGCTCGGTGACCGCGGCCAGCATCCCGGCCGCGACCTGCGCGGCCCCGCCGCCGGGTGCGGGGTCCACCACGGCCGTGGCCAGCCCGCGCTGCGCCGCGCGCCAGGCCGTGACCAGGCCGATGATCCCGCCCCCGATGACGAGGACGTCGGACGTACGTGACGACATGGGCGTCCAGCCCCTCCCTTCGCCGGCATGACCCGGATCAGGTTCGTACGGTCGGAGGCCGCCAGCCTCCCTCTCAGCCCGGTGCGTCCGGGCTCCCGCGAGTGCTTGTACGGTGGCAACCCTAGCCCGCCGTTCCTCTCACCCGTAAGGGAGCCCCGTTCCATGGCCCGGTCGCTCGACGGACTGATCCTCGCCCCCGTGGCGGACCAAGCCCCAGGTCAGGTGGGTACCCGCACACGGTTCGCGTACCACGAGGAGGACGGCGCGATCTGGGCGGAGTACGCGGGCGGCGACGTCGTGCGCGGCCATCTGGTCGGCACCCGCGAGGGCGACCGGCTGGACTTCCGGTACGTGCAGCTGAAGACCGACGGGACGACCTCCTCGGGGCACTGCGCGTCCACGGTCGTCGAGCTGCCGGACGGGCGGGTGCGCCTGGACGAGACCTGGGAGTGGGAGTCCCAGGCCGGCTCCGGCACGAGCGTGGTGGAGCAGGTCACCGAGCCCGCCCCCTGACTGACTCCTCGTCAATTGTCTATGGTGATCGGGTGAGCGAGCAGACAGCGCAAGAGGGTACGGCGGCGGCGCGGCGCGTGGTCGTCGTCGGCGCGGGCATGGCCGGGGTGCAGACCGCGGTCGCCCTGCGGGAGCAGGGTTTCCGGGGCGACGTGACCGTCCTCGGCGCCGAGCCGCACCAGCCGTACGACCGGCCGCCGCTGTCGAAGGCGGTGCTGCTCGGCAAGGCCGAGGACTCCGCCTTCGAGGTGGACTTCGAGTCCCTCGGCGTCCAGCTGCGGCTCGGCTGCGAGGTGTACGGCGTGCGCCCCGCCGAGCGCGAGCTGGACACCGGGACGGGCCCGGTGCCCTACGACGTCCTGGTCCTCGCCACCGGCGCCGAACCGGTCCGGCTGCCCGGCACCGAGGACATGCCCGGCGTGCACCTGCTGCGCACCCTGGACGACGCCGAACGGCTGCGCCCCGTGCTCGCCCGGCAGCACGACATCGTGGTCGTGGGCGCCGGCTGGATCGGCGCCGAGTTCGCCACCGCCGCCCGCGAGGCCGGCTGCGCGGTGACCGTCGTGGAGGCCGCCGGTCATCCGCTCGCCGGTGCCCTGCCCGCCGAGGTCGCCGCGCCCATGGCCGCCTGGTACGCCGAGGCCGGCGTGGAGCTGCGCGTCCACGCGCGCGTGGAGCGCGTCGAGCCCGGCGAGGTGGTGCTCGACGACGGCACCCGGCTGCCCGCGGGCGCCGTCGTCGTCGGCATCGGCGCCCGCCCCGCCACCGGCTGGCTGGCCGGCTCCGGCATCGAGCTGGGCGCGCACGGCGAGGTCCTCACCGACGACCGCCTGTGCACCTCCGTGCCCGAGGTGTACGCCGTCGGCGACTGCGCCTCCTTCCCGTCGGCGCGCTACGGCGAGCGGCTCCTCGTCCACCACTGGGACAACGCCCTGCAGGGCCCGCGCACGGTCGCCGCGAACATCCTCGGCGAGACCCCGGCGGTCTACGACCCGGTGCCGTACTTCTGGTCCGAGCAGTTCGGCCGCTTCGTCCAGTACGCGGGTCACCACTCCGGGGCCGACCGGCTGGTGCGGCGCGGCGACCCGGCGGGCCCCTCCTGGACGGTCTGCTGGCTCCGCCAGGACCGCCTGGTGGCCCTCCTGGCCGTCGGCCGCCCCCGCGACCTGGCCCAGGGCCGCCGCCTGATCGAGGCGGGCCGGCGGATGGACCCCGAGGCGCTGACCGACCCGGCGCGGCCCCTGAAGAACGCCACGGCCGACCAGCACACCCTCCCGCCTGGACCTGCCTGACTTCCGACTGTCGGTGGGGGATGGCAGGCTAGGGAGCGTGACCGAGATTGACGCAAAGATCGATGCTCTCGTCCCCGCCTGGCTCACCCTGCCCGACATCGCCGACATGCTCGGTGTCGAGGTGACGCGTGTCCGGCAGCTGGTCAAGGAGGGCCAGCTCATCGCCGTACGCCGGGGTGAGAACAGGGCGCTGCACGTCCCCGCCGCCTTCATCGACGGGGACAAGGTCGTCAAGGGCCTGGCCGGGACCCTGACGCTCCTGCGGGACGACGGCTTCACGGTCGAAGAGATGATCGAGTGGCTCTTCACCCCCGACCCGACCCTGCCCGGCACTCCCGCGCAGGCCCTGAGCGAGAATCGCGGCACGGAGGTGAAGCGCCGCGCCCAGGCGCTCGCCGTCTGAGCCGATCCGCAGCAGGCAGGTGGCGTGCGGGCCGGACGCCCGTACGCCACCGCGCACCACCGCCAGGGACACCGACCACGGGGGGACCCCTCATGTCCGACACCGCCCGCGCCGCGCTCGCCGACGCCCGCCTGTACCTGTGCACGGACGCCCGCACGCGCCAGGGCGACCTGCCGGAGTTCCTGGACGCGGTCCTGGCCGGCGGTGTCGACGTGGTGCAGCTGCGGGACAAGGGCATGGAGGCCGCCGAGGAGCTGGAGCACCTGGAGGTCTTCGCCGACGCCTGCGCCCGGCACGCCAAGCTGCTCGCGGTCAACGACCGGGCGGACGTCGCCCATGCGGCCCGCGCCGACGTGCTCCACCTCGGCCAGGGCGATCTCCCGGTCCCCGCGGCCCGGGCGATCCTCGGCGACCGGGTGCTGATAGGCCGCTCCACGCACGCCGAGGCGGAGGCCGCGGCCGCCGCCGTCCAGGACGGCGTGGACTACTTCTGCACCGGCCCCTGCTGGCCCACCCCCACCAAGCCCGGCCGCCACGCCCCCGGCCTGGACCTGGTCCGCTACACGGCGTCCCTCGGCACCGACCGCCCCTGGTTCGCCATCGGCGGCATCGACCTCGGCAATCTGGACCAGGTGCTGGACGCCGGGGCCCGCCGGGTGGTCGTGGTCCGCGCGATCACCGGGGCGGACGACCCGGGCGCGGCGGCGGCGGAGTTCGCGAAGCGGCTGCGGGACGCCCGCTAGGGCCTCCGAACGGCAGGTCCGAGGGCCGTTCTGTCCATCTGCTGGACAGGAGAGCGGCAAATCGGGCGAATTACCGGCATCCGGTTGGGGGACCGCCCACCCGTGGCTAACCTGCCGGTATGGCCCTCGGAACCGCATCCACCAGGACTGATCGCGCGCGCACCGTGCGCGACATCCTCGCCACCGGCAAGACGACGTACTCGTTCGAGTTCTCGGCGCCGAAGACCCCGAAGGGCGAGCGGAACCTGTGGAGCGCGCTCCGGCGGGTCGAGGCGGTCGCCCCCGACTTCGTCTCCGTGACCTACGGCGCCGGCGGATCCACCCGCGCGGGCACGGTCAAGGAGACCCAGCAGATCGTCGCGGACACCACGCTGACCCCGGTCGCCCACCTCACCGCGGTCGACCACTCCATCGCCGAGCTGCGCAACATCATCGGCCAGTACGCGGACGCCGGCATCCGCAACATGCTCGCCGTGCGCGGCGACCCGCCCGGCGACCCGATGGGCGAGTGGGTGCCGCACCCCCGCGGCTTGACCTACGCGGCCGAACTCGTCCGGCTCATCAAGGAGTCGGGCGACTTCTGCGTGGGCGTCGCCGCGTTCCCGGAGATGCACCCGCGCTCCGCGGACTGGGACACCGACGTCGCCCACTTCGTGGACAAGTGCCGTGCGGGCGCCGACTACGCCATCACACAGATGTTCTTCCAGCCGGAGTCGTATCTGCGCCTGCGCGACCGCGTGGCGGCCGCGGGCTGCGGGACGCCGGTCATCCCGGAAGTCCTGCCGGTCACCAGTGTGAAGATGCTGGAACGGTTGCCGAAGCTCAGCAACGCCCTTGTCCCGGACGCCCTGAAAGAGCGGATCCTCACAGCGAAGGACGATCCGGCGGCGGTACGCTCCATCGGTATCGACTTCGCCACGGAGTTCTGCGCGCGGCTGCTGGCCGAGGGAGTGCCCGGACTGCACTTCATCACGCTCAACAACTCCACGGCGACCCTGGAAATCTACGAGAACCTGGGCCTGCACCACCCCCCGCAGGCCTAGACCGGCCGCATCGCGGTACGACACACTGCGTAGCGGCCACTGGGAGAGGGGCGTACATGGGCTGGACGGTCCTCTACATCGCGTTCGGCGGCGTCGCGCTGTGGCTGCTGGGCGAGGTACTGCTGCAGTACAAGGCGCGGCTGCGCTGGCGCCTCCTCGCCTTCGGCGGCTTCCTCGGCGTCGTGGTGGGCGTGCTGATGCCGTCCGTCATCGTGATCGGGCTGGGCGCGATCGCCTTCGCGGTCGGCCAGACCTACGTCACGCTGTCGTTCCGCCGCGGCTTCGCCTCCGGCTGGGCGGTCAAGCGGCCCGGCCCCGAGGCGGCGGCCGGCAGCAAGCGGCGCCGCGGCCGGGCGGACCGGCACGCGCCGGACCCGCAGGCCGCCGACCCCGGGTCCGCCCCGGCGACCGACGACGGCGACCCCGGCGCCACCGGCCACCAGCCCTACGGCCACGGCCAGGCGCACGGCGACTACGACGACGACTACGACCGCGACGACGTCTTCACCCCCGCCGCCCGCGCGGCCGACCCCACCGCCGCCGAGACCACCGCCGTCTACGAGCCGCAGCCCCTCCCCGACGACACCGGCAACTACGGCGTCTACGGCGACCCCGCGCACGCGCACCCCGCCCCGCAGGGCGACCAGCCGAGCTACGCCTACGACTACTCCGGCTACGGCCAGCCGCAGGGCTACGACTACGACGGCGCGGCCCAGCAGGGGTACGCCAACTACTCCGACCCGTACATCGGCAGCCAGTCCCACGGCTCCTACGACCAGGGATACGCCCAGCAGTACGGTCAGCAGCAGGGCTACGCGCAGGACCCGTACGCCACCGGCGGTTACGGCGAGACCCCGGCCGGCGGGGTGTGGGTGCCGCAGCAGCGCACCGACGAGGCCTACGGCGGCGAACTCCCGCAGGAACAGCCGTATCCCCACCAGCAGGGCGGACAGCAGCCGCAGTCCGGGGCCGGCTACGACGAGCAGTACCGCTTCTGACGGCCGGGCCCTGGGCCTCACCCGGGCCCGTCCGGCGTGCACCCGCCGTTCACCGGCGCCCGTTCACTGCGAGCCGCGGAACTCCGGGCCCTCCACGATCAGGCCGGCCACCAGCGCGCCCGACATGCCGGCGTGCGGGAGGCCGCCGCCCGGGTGGGACCAGCCGCCGACGGCGAACAGGCCCTCCAGCGCCGTTGAGTTGGCAGGATGCAGCACCCCCTCCGGCGCGGCCAGCGCGGGCGGCGGCACGGCACCGCCCACGGCTCCCGTCTCCCGCTCGGTGTCCAGCGGCGTGCGGACCTCGCGCCACAGCACCCGCTCGCGCAGCCCCGGCACGGCCCGCTCGGCGGCGGCGGCCATCCGGTCCGCGAAGGCGTCGGCGGCACCGGGCGCCGCCCAGTCGTACTCCCTCGCCGAGGGCACCGTCGCCGTCAGCACCACGCTCTCGTGCTCCCCGTCGGGGCGCAGGGCCGGGTCGTCCGGCCGGTCGACGACGGTCGTCGGCAGGTCGGGCAGCAGCCCGTGCCGCAGCAGATCCAGATCGCCCTCGTCGTCTGCCGCGTGCACCACCGTGCGGTGCACCGCGCCCGGCTCCCGTGCCCCGCGCAGCGCCAGGCACACGACCACCCGGCCCGGATACCGGTCCTCCGGCCGGGGTGCGACGGCCTCGGCGCCGTACACCTGCCGGCCCGTCAGGCCGCGCAGTCTCCACGGGCCCTGGCCGACCACGAAGTCCGCCTCGGCCACCGTCCCTCCCCCGGAGCCGAGCGCCCGGGAGGTGTCCCCGGCCAGCTCCACCCCGGCCGCGCGGCCGTCCTCCTCCAGGATCCGGGTCACCTCGGCGCCGAACACGAACTCCACCCGCCGTTCCCGGCACCGCTCGTACACCGCGTCCGCCAGCTCCCGGATGCCGCCGCGCACGTACCAGGTGCCGAAGGCGTGCTCCATGTAGGGCAGCACGGCCGCGCTCGCCGGGGCGGTGCCCGGGTCGACGCCGTACGCGAGCGCGTACCCGTCCAGCAGCTGTGCCAGCCGGGGGTCGCGCAGCTCCCGCCTGCCGATCTCGGACAGACTGGCCACGCGGCGCCTGCCCAGCAGCCGCTTGTACGTGGTGCCGGGATACGGCTCCTTGCCGGCCAGCACCTGCCAGTTGGGCCACAGCGGCTCCTCCAGCAGCGGCCGGCGGGTGCGGTCCCAGGCCTCGCGGGCCCGCACCAGGAAGTCGCCCCAGCGCTCGCCCGCCCCCGCGCCCAGCGCCTCGTCCAGGGCCGCGACGACGCCGGCGCGGGAGGCGTTGGGCAGGGACACCCGCGTGCCGTCCGCGAAGACGTGCCGCGCGGACGGGTCGACCTGGACCAGCTCGACGCGGTCCTCCAGCGGTTCCCTGCCGGTCTTGACGAACAGGTCGCGGTACACGGCGGGCAGCGTCAGCAGTCCCGGGCCCGTGTCGAAGCGGAACCCGTCCCGCTCGAACCGGCGTACCGCGCCGCCGTACGTCTCCGTCCGTTCGTACACCGTCACCCGGTGGCCCGCGACGGCCAGCCGGGCGGCAGCCGCCATCGCGCCCATCCCGGCGCCGATCACCGCAATCCGTGCCATGCCCGTGACTTTATCGACCGCCACCGACAGCCCGGCCGCGGGGCGGCTCAGGCGCAGGTCAGGGGGCCCGCGAGGCGAGACGCCGCTCCTCCCGGCGCTGGGCCCGGCGCCGCAGGAAGCGGCGGATGCGGGACACCAGGAACAGCAGGGTGGCCAGCCCGCCGGCCAGCAGGACGGCCGCGATGACCGCCGCCGCCTCGGGGTGGAACACCGCGAAGGTGACGATGCCCCCGACCCCGACGTCCTCGGCGAGGCTCAGCGCGATGTTGCTGAACGGCTCGGGCGAGGTGTTGACCGCCATCCGCGTCCCGGCCTTGACGGCGTGGCTGGCCAGCGCCGTCGAACCGCCGATCAGGCCGGCCGCCACATCGGAGAGCGAGCCGCTCTGCCCGGCGAGCAGCGCCCCGACCCAGGCACCGGCGAGCGGACGGACCACCGTGTGCACGGAGTCCCACAGCGAGTCGACGTAGGGGATCTTGTCGGCGACGGCCTCGCACAGGAACAGCGCGCCCGCGACGATCAGCACCTCGGGGCGCTGCAACGTCTGCGGGACGTCGTCGGCGACCCCGGTCGCGCCGAAGAGGCCGAGCAGCAGCACCACCGCGTAGGCGTTGACGCCGCTGGCCCAGCCGCTCGTGAAGACCAGAGGGAGTACGGACACGCACGCGATCGTAGCCAGGCGCCGGAGCACAGGCGTGGGCACGCGCGCGGACGGCTGAGTACGCGTACTCAGACGGCCAGATGAGTACGCGTGCGGATGGGCCGGAACCCGTGCGAACGGGAGAGTGGAGGCACGGCAGAGGGGGGCGGCCCGGCACCGCCGGCACGGGGCGGCGGAACGGCGCCCGCCCCCTGGCCGCTCCTTCCGCCGATCCGTCGGCGGAAGCGAGGCACGGGGGCCTCGGGGGACGACCGCCACGGGGATCCGCGGCGAGGGGCCCGTACGGGGGAGTACGGGAGGGACGTACGGGGGAGCCGCCGGGAGGAACGGGGGAGAACGGGGGAATCCCGGTGGCGGCACGGGGAAAGGGGAAGGCGCCGGTCCACAGCGGACCGGCGCCTTCCGCGTGCGCCTTCCGGGCCGGGTGCGCCTCCCGGGCCGGGTGCGCCTCCCGGGCCGGGCGCACCGCTCAGACCTTGCCGCTGACCCGCCCCTGGAGCAGCCGGGACAGGGCCGCGTGCACGTCGTCCAGGGAGCGCTCCGGCTGGAACGACTTCCAGTCCAGCGCGGCCACCAGGACCATGCCGACCAGTGCCGCCGCCGTCAGCTGGACATCGATCTCGTCGCTGAACTCGCCCGCCGCCACGCCTTCGCGCAGCACGCCCTCCACCACCGCGACCGCCTCCTGCCGCACCACCATCAAGGTGGACTGCCAGGCCCGGTTGGTGCGCCACAGCTCGGCGACGTACAGCTGGGTGAAGGCCGGGTAGCGGTCGATGAAGACCAGGCCCGCGCGGATCATCGCGTCCAGCGCGTCCACCTTGCCGCGGCCCTCGCGTGCCGCCTGCTCGGCCGCTTCCTTCAGGGAGGCGGTGAGCAGGCCGACGCCGTGCCTGAGCAGCTCCTCGAAGAGAACGGACTTGCTCGCGAAGTTGTAGTAGACCGTGCCCTTCGCGACCCCGGCCCGCTCGGCGATCTCGTCCACCGTGGTCGCGGAGAAGCCCTGCTCGGCGATGAGCGTGACGGCCGCCTCGTAGAGCTTCTGCCGGGTGGCCTCGCGGCGCGTGCTGCCGCCGGCCTTGGCGCTGCTGCTTTCCATGGCCCCGATTCTCACAGGTACGCGCGCGTGCGGGCGCTCGCCCCGGATCACAGGCTCAGCTCCGGGTGCAGCCGGGCCGGGGTCCACACCTGGCGGCGGCGGGCCGCGAGGGCGGTCAGCGCGAGGGCGCCCGCGGTGAATGCCCCGAGCACGCCGCACGCCAGCCACACCGGGCCGAGTCCGCCGCCCGTGATCAGCCGGCGCAGCGCCTCCACGATGTAGCTCATCGGCAGGAACGGGTGGATCGCGTTGAAGAACCCCGGGCTGGTCTGGACGGGATAGGTGCCGCCCGCCGAGGTCAGCTGGAGCATCAGCAGCGCGAGCACGAGAATCCGGCCGGCCGCGCCGAAACGGGCGTTCAGCCACTGCACGATCGCCGCGAAACAGGCCGTGACCAGGAACAGGAAGCCGATCGTGCCCGCCGCCCGCAGCATCCGCAGGCCGACCGCCCAGTGCAGCACGGCCATCAGGGCGGCCACCTGGAGCACGCCCACCGCGACCACCGGCAGCCAGCCGGCGAACGCGATCCGCCAGGCGGAGGCGCCGGCCGCCAGCGCCCGCCGGTTCAGCGGCGGGATCAGCATGTAGGCCACCATCGCGCCGACCCACAGCGACAGCGGGATGAAGTAGGGGGCGAAGCCGGTGCCGTAGTTCGGCGCCTTGTGCAGGTCGTGCGAGGCGAGCTGGACCGGGTCGGCCATCACGCCGGTGCGCCGGTCGCGGTCCTGCTTGTCGTAGTCCGGGATCTTCCGCGCGCCCGAGTGCAGTCCGCCGGCGAGCTTCCCGGAGCCGTCGGACAGCTTGTACAGGCCGCCGTTGAGGGTCTCGGCGCCCGACTCCGCGGTGCCGATGCCCTTGTCGAGGGCGACCGCGCCGGTGTGGGCGGTGCCGAGCCCGGTGTGCAGCTTCTCGGCGCCGGCGGCGACCTGGTGGGCGCCGGTGTTCAGCTCGTCGATCTTCTTGACGGCGTCCTCGGCGTCCTCGGACAGGTGCGGTGCGCGCTCGGCGAGGGCGTCGGCCTGCTTCTGGAGCGCGCCCAGGTTGTCCCGCATCGTCTTCAGGTCGCCGTCCTGGTCGGCGATCAGCGTGTTCAGGTCGTCGGCGACGGTGGCCACTTCGGCGGCGGCCGTCCTGGCCCGCTTCAGCTCGGGGCAGGCCGGGTCGGGGACCGTCGCGCCCTCGCAGCGCCGGTCGTACACCTCGTCCAGGACGGCGGAGGAGGCGTGCGCGGTCTTCGCGGCGCCCGGCGCGAGCTTCACCAGCACGTCCAGGTTGTCCTTGACCGCCTTGGCCGAGTCGGAGACCAGCCGGGCGGTGTCCCCGATGGTCTTCTCGTTGTGCCTCAGGAACGGGCCCGCCTGGGCGTAGACGCCGTCGACCTTGTCGGCCAGCGCCTGGGTGCCGTCGGCGACCTGCCGCGAGCCCTCCTGGAGGTCGCCCGAGCCGGTGTCGAGCTTCTTCAGACCCTTGGCCAGCTTGCCGCTGCCGCCCTTGGCGTCCTTCAGCCCGTCCGCGAGGTCCTTGGAGCCCTTCTCCGCCTTTCCGATCCCGCTGTTCAGCCGGTCGGCGCCCCGCGCTGCCGTGACGGTCTCGTCGTGGATGTCGGAGAAGGACACGAAGATCTTGTCCAGGAAGCTCCGGGACGCCTTGGTGGACGCGGCCGAGCGCACCTCGTTGAAGACCGTGCGGGAGATCTGGCCGACGATGTAGTTGTTCGCGTCGTTGGTGCGCACCCGCAGGGCGCCGGTCTCCGGGGAGTCGCCCGAACTGGACGCGATCCGGCGGCTGAAGTCGGCCGGCATGGTCAGCGACAGGTAGTAGGTGCCGTCCTCGACGCCCGCGCGGGCCTGTTCGTCGCTCACCTCGTGCCACTCGAAGGTCCGGCTGTCGCGCAGCCCGTCGACGATGTCGTCACCGGCGGTGATCTTCTTCCCGCCCGCCGTGGCGCCCTTGTCGTCGTTCACCAGGGCCACCGGGATGCGGTCCAGACGGCCGTACGGGTCCCAGAACGACCACAGGTACAGGGCGCCGTAGAGCAGGGGCAGCACGAGCAGGGCGACGAGGGCGGCCCGGGGGAGCCTGCCCCGCCCGAAGCGCCTGAGCTCAAGCGCGGCCAGCCTCGGTGAGCGCATCACCGGCGTCCTCCTTCTCCGGCTCGGTCGAGACGCTGACGCAGTCCTCGGGAGCGGTGCGGCACACGGCCAGGACCGTCGTGCCCGCGCGCGTGAGGGACCGCAACCGGTCCCAGACCTCGGCGCGTTCGGCGTCCGAGAGTTTCATGTCGACGTCGTCCACCCCGAGCAGCAGGGGCCGCCCGAGCAGGGCCAGCGCGAGGGACAGGCGCAGCTCCTGCGGCCGTTCCAGGTCGCGTACGGCCGTCCGGGAGCCCTTCGGAAGCGTCTCCAGGTCGAGTCCGGCGGCGGCCAGGGCCGCGTCGACGCGCAGCCGCGCCTCGTACGCGCGCTGGGCCCGGGGCCGCACCAGTTGGCGCAAGGAGTCACCGAACCGGCTTTGCAACAGCGCCCGTTCGCGCAGGTGCTCGCCGACCGTGAGGGCCGGCTCCAGGTCGGTCACGCCGGTCACGTTCGCCACCGCGCCGACACGGCGCAGGGCCGCCATCTGACGGGGGAGTTTGAACCCGGCGACGGCGGCCACTCCCTCGGTGGGCTTCATCCGTCCCGTGAGTGCGAGCAGCAGACACGTGCGGCCGGAGCCCGACGGTCCCTCGATCGCGATCAGCGAGCCGGGCCCCGCGTCCAGGGTGACGCCGCGGAAGGCCCAGCCCCGCGGCCCCTTGAGCCCGAGCGCCTCGGCCCTGACAGCGGCGCCGGCCGCGGCGCCCGCGTCGGCGGTTCCGTCCGCGCCGGCCGTTGTGAGTACGTCCTCCACAAGCCCCCCTGCCGTGTGGGCCACATTTGAACTGACTGGTCAGTGCAAAAATACGCCCGAACCTACGATCGAGGCAAAAGCCCAGGTCGGAACGGATTGTCAGTGGCATACCGCACGATGGGCACATACGGCATTCATGCCGTTACCCAGACGACAGGAGGTTCGTCATGGCCCACTCGTCCGCAGCCGCCGCCCGCCGGCGCCGCGCCACCGGCCCTGCCCCCTCACTGACCGGCCCGGCGAGCGACGTGCACCCCGTGCTCCGCCGGGCCACGGCCCCGCCCGCCGCTCTCGACCTGCTCGCCCAGGCCCGTGCCGGACTGGAGGAGGCCACCGTCCTTCAGACGCCGAACGAGCGCTACGCCACGGCCCACCTCGCCGCCCTGCGCACCGCCGCCGCCGTGCTCGCCGCCCGGGGCCGGCCCGAGACCTCCCCGCGCCGCCGGGCCCGCATCCGCAGCGCCTGGGAGGTGCTCCCCGAGATCGCCCCGGAACTGACCGAGTGGAGCGCGCTGTTCGCCTCCGGCGCCGCGCGCCGCGCCCGCGCCGAGGCGGGCATCCAGGGAGCGGCCGGGCAGCGGGACGCCGACGACCTGATACGCGACGTGGAGATGTTCCTCCGCATCGTGGAGCGGCTGCTGGTGCTCCAGCCGGTCCTGCCCCAGCCCCGCCAGGACACCGCCGGTGACACCGCCGCCGCCGTCGACGACGGCGCCGACGGCGTTCAAGGCCCGAGGAGGGGAGGCGGCCGGGGGAGGGGAGCCGGTCCGGGAGGTGACCTGCCGGACGCGGGCTGACCGGACGCGGGCCGACGACGGGACCCCGCCGGGAGGCGCACGTGGCCCGGCGTCGTCGCGGTGACCAGGCACGGCGTGGAGGCAATAGGGTGGACATCGCCTGAAGTCCCGCCCCGCCGAGGAGTCAACTGCCGTGTCGGACCCGATGCGCCCGCCCGTCTCCCACGACCGTCCCCAGACGACGTCGCTGCGCTCCGACCCCTCCCGTCCTCGCGCCTCTCTCGGCACGGCGGTGGTCTGGGAGGTCCTTCAGGACGCCCTGGACCGCCGGGTCAAGGCCACCGGCCGGGACGCGCTGGACGTCCTGGACACCGGGGGCGGCAGCGGCAGGTTCGCCGTGCCCCTCGCCCGCCTCGGCCACCACGTCACCGTGGTCGACCCCAGCCCCAACGCGCTGTTCGCGCTGGAGCGCCGCGTCACCGAGGCCGGCGTCGCCGGCCGGGTCAAGGGCGTCCAGGGCGACGCGCACGGCCTGTTCGACGTGGTCGAGCGCGGCGGCTACGACGCCGTCCTGTGCCACGGCGTCCTGGAGTACGTGGACGACCCGGCCGAGGGCATCCGCAACGCGGTCGCCGCGCTGCGCCCCGAAGGCGTCCTCAGCCTGCTCGCGGCCGGCCTCGGCGGTGCCGTGCTCGCCCGTGCCCTGGCCGGCCACTTCACCGAGGCCCGGCAGGCGCTCCAGGACCCCGACGGCCGCTGGGGCGCCGGCGACCCGGTGCCCCGTCGCTTCACCGCCGAGCAGCTCACCGCGCTGGTCGAGGGCGCGGGTCTGCGGGTCGGCGCGGTGCACGGCGTGCGCGTCTTCGCCGACCTGGTCCCCGGGGTGCTGGTGGACACCGAGCCCGGAGCCCTCGACGCGCTGCTGAAGCTGGAGGCCGCGGCGGCCGAACTGCCCGCGTTCCACTCCGTCGCCACCCAGCTCCACGTGCTCGGGGAGACCACGGGTCCTCACGAGGCCTGAGATCACCGTCGGTACGCGAGCGCATCCCGGGGACGGAGGCGCGCAGCCGGGGCGAGCCGCTGATCAGCGCCTCGTGCGCGGATGGAGTACGCCACAAGCCCCCCGATCGAGGGGTTTGCGCCGTATGATCGAGGTACACCGCCCGGCATGACGGGTCGGCCGCCGGGGAATGGAAGCCTCAGCGAGTCGGACGGCCATGACGGGCTCCGGTTGGCCAGTTGGCGTAGAGGGGCGGGTTTCACGGGGGCGATTCCCTGCCTATCCTGAAGGGACCCCCCGGGTCGCCCCCGGCGACTGCACGATGAGGAGGACTCCGTGCCGCTCTCTGAGCACGAGCAGCGAATGCTTGAGCAGATGGAGCGAGCGCTGTACGCCGAAGACCCCAAGTTCGCGTCGGCGCTTGAGGGAAACGGGCTGCGGACGTACACCCGGCGGCGGGTCTACCAGGCGGTCGCAGGCTTCCTCGCGGGTATCGCGCTCCTCATGGCCGGAATGGTCGCGCAGCTGATCTGGGTCAGCGTGGTGGGTTTCCTCGTCATGCTCGGCTGTGCCGTGCTCGCCGTCACCGGCTGGCGCAAGGCGCCGAAGCCGGGTGAGCAGCCCCCCGTCGGCCTGCGCCGCCAGGCGCGGCCGAAGCGCTCCGTGATGGACCGGATCGAGCAGCGCTGGCAGCGCCGCCGGGACGAACAGGGTCACTGACCGCGCCGCGCCTCCCACGGCGCCGGACCCGCGGACATCCGTGAGGGGCGGCCACCAGCCGGTGGCCGCCCCTCACGCGTGCCCGGCCCCTCCGTCCCGCACCCGCGAAGTGAGCCGCGCTGCCGCCGGGCCACGCGGCCCCAGGTGTGCTGTCCCGGGACGTCGGTGACACGCGTGCCGGGGCTTGAACAGGTGAGGGCCTTTTGGGTTCGGTGTCCCGCGTCGGCCCGCGCGCCCAGCCATGAGCCGCCCGCGCCCCGCCCCGCGCCGGCCGCGCCGTCCGTGCTCGGTGTGCCGGCCGCACGGACGGCGCCGCTGCTCAGCTTCGCTGGTCCGACGGACGGCGCAGTGCCGGGCGGGCCGCCGTGAGGCGGGTTCGCAGGGCTGACCAGCGGGCCGCGAGCGCCCACAGCACCCGGACCGAGGAGCGGGGCAGGAACCGGGCCCGCAGCCGCGTCCCGGTGCTCACCGTGGCCCGCAGCCCCTCGGTCACCCGGCGTACGTCCTGTGCCGTTCCCGCGGCCGGGCGCGGGGCGGGCGCGTACAGCACCTGCTCCACCGCGTCCGCGACCCGGTGCACCGCGGCCCCGGCCGCCGGATCGAGATGGCCGAGCCGGACGATCCGGTCGGCGGCCTTGCGCGGAGTCAGCGACTCGTCCGGCGCGATGCCGTGGTCCCAGGCGCTGTCGGTCAGCTCCTGCCACGCCGCCAGGGTGTGCGCCGCCGCGCCCCCCGGCGTCCGGTCGTGCCCGCCCAGCCGGCGCCCGCGCATCCGCTCCCGCCACAGCAGCGGCGACAGCGGAACCGCCAGGACCAGCAGCGCGCCCAGCCCGGTCAGCGGCCACCACCACCAGCCGTCGCCGCCGTCCTCGTGGGCCGGGACCGCCGCCGCGGACGCGCTGCCGCAGGCCTGGAGCCTGCGCAGCTCACCGGCGCAGCTCTCGCTCGGCGAGGCCGCCGCCGAGGGCGCCGAGGACGCGCCCTTGGACGGCAGCACCTCGTCCGGCACCGAGCTGCCCGGCGTGTCCGACTGGGTGTACGACGGCGTGGTGCCCCGGGTCGGGGTCGGCTCGAAGCGGGTCCAGCCCACGCCCTCGAAGTACAGCTCGGGCCACGCGTGCGCGTCCTTCTGGCTCACCGCGACCGTGCCGTCGGCCTGCGGAGTGCCGGGCGCGAAGCCCACCGCGACCCGGGCCGGGATGCCGAGGGTGCGGGCCATCGCGGCCATCGCGAAGGAGAAGTGGACGCAGAAGCCCTGCTTCTTCTTCAGGAAGTTCGCTATGGCGCCGGGACCACGGCCCACCTCCACCGAGGTGTCGTACTGGAAGCCCCCGCTCACCGCGAACCAGTCCTGGAGCTTCACGGCCTCCTCGTAGTGACTGCTCGCGCCCGCCGTGATCTCCCGCGCGGTGCGGGCCACCACCTTCGGCAGCGAGGACGGCACCTTGGTGTACTCGCGCCCCAGCGCGGCCGGCGGCTGCGGCGCGGCGGCCAGCTGCTCCGCCGTCGGCCGCACGTCCAGGCTGGTCACCTGGTAGGTCTCGCCGCGCGTGGTCTGGCCGCGGTCGCCGACGAGGGTCATCCCGACGGGCTCGTACCGCCACCGGCCGCCGATCTTCACATCGCTCGGCGGGTAGGGCATCGGCAGCCAGTCCTGCGCGTACCAGCCCGCCGCCGTGACGGTCGTCGTCACCTTGCCGCGCTCGACGTCCGACCCCAGGCCGATGGGGGTGGGGAGCTTGTCCGGCACGCCGACGATGTGCCGCTGCGCCGGCTTCCAGGTGGTGCCGTCGAAGTCGTCCAGGGAGACGATCCGCAGGTACAGGTCGGAGATGTCGTTCGTGTCCGTCCGCAGCGTCAGCACCTGGCGGTCGTCGTTCGTGTTCAGGTTGTCGCGCAGGGACACCAGCGGGTTGACCGCCGAGATCGTGCCCCCGTTGCCGCCTCCCACCCCCACGCCGGCGCCCGCGGCGTCCAGCAGGCCGCCGTTGATCGTGGGCAGGGCGAGCGGCACCACCAGGGCCACGCCGAGCGCGACCGCGCCGATCCGGCGTCCGGTGCGCACCGGTGCCACGGCGCCCTCCGGGCCGCCCGGGGTGCGGGGCGCGCCGCCGAAGACCCGGCCCCACTGGGCGAGCCGGTCCCGGCCCTCCGCGAGCAGCAGCATCAGATAGCCGGCCGCCGCCACCAGGAACCACAGCCAGTCCGCGCCGCCGCCGGACAGGCCGGCGGCCACCGAGTACAGCGCGAGCAGCGGCAGCCCGGCCGGGGCCGCGCTGCGCAGCGTCACCGCGAGCGTGTCCACCAGCAGGCCGATCACCAGCGCGCCGCCGATCAGCATCAGTTTTATGCCGTCGGTGACCGGTGCCGGTGTCGCGTACCGGCTGACGTCGTCCGTGCCCTGCTGGAGCAGGCCGGCGAAGTACCGGAAGGTGTCCGGGCCGGGGATCAGCCCGATGAGCGCGTGCCCCCGGGCGAAGACCAGGGTCAGCAGCATCAGGGTGACCAGCGCCTGCGCCGCCACGGTCAGCGTCCGCCCGAGCGGCACCCGCCGGGCGGCCGCCCCGACTCCGGTCTGGATGGCCACCAGCGGGACCAGTTGCAGCAGCCAGGTCGGCTCGGTGACCAGCGGCAGCAGCGCACAGGAGGCCATCAGGGTGGCCGCCGCCGCGCACAGGGCCAGCCGTGCCCGCCCGCTCATCACCTTGCCTCCCCGGTCACGGCGGTCAGCCCGGAGCGTTCCCGGTCCGCCTGCCGCCACAGTTCGTCGGCCGGTGCGCCGCGCGGCACGCTCAGCGCCGTCCAGCCCGCCTCGCGCAGCATCCGCAGCCGCTGCTCGTGCCGGTCGCCCGGGCGGGGCACGTCGGTCGCCTCCCGGGTCCAGGTGCCGGGGTCCAGCACGAAGGCGACGGCGCCGCCGCTGCGCCGGCTCATCTTGGCGACCGTCGTGGCCTGCTCCTCGTCCAGGTCGCCGAGGAAGGCGATCAGCAGCCCCTCGTTGCCGCCGCGCAGCACGTCGTAGGCCCGGGACAGCCCCGTGCCGTCGGAGTGGTCGATCACCGCGAGGGTGTCCATCATCAGCCCGGCCGCGTCCGCCGTCTCCTGGCCGGTGCCGGCGAACCCGTCGGCGCCCTCGCCGGGCACCGCGCTGCCGGTGTCGGTCAGCAGCCGTACCGAGAAGCCGCGCTCCAGCATGTGCACCAGCACGGAGGCGGCGCCGGAGACGGCCCACTCGAAGGCGGAGTCCGGGCCCGCTCCCTCGTAGGCGCCGCCGCGGGTGTCCAGGAGCACGGTGCACCGGGAGCGCCGTGGCTGCTCCTCGCGGCGCACCATCAGTTCGCCGTAGCGCGCGGTGGACCGCCAGTGCACCCGGCGGAGGTCGTCGCCGTAGCGGTAGCCGCGCGGGATGACGTCGTCCTCGCCGGCGAGGGCCAGCGAACGCTGGCGCCCGTCGCCGTACCCCTTGGCCTCGCCGCCGAAGCGGACCGGGGAGAGCGGCGCCACGCGCGGGATCACCGTCAGGGTGTCGTACGTCGAGAAGGAGCGGGTCAGCTCGCACATGCCGAAGGGATCGGCGAGCCGCAGCTGGAGCGGGCCGAGCGGATAGCGGCCCCGCAGGTCCGAGCGGACCCGGTAGGACACCTCGCGGCGGCCGCCCGGCTCGACCCGGTCCAGCACGAAGCGGGGCCGGGGCCCGAGGACGTAGGGCACCCGGTCCTGGAGCATCAGCAGGCCGGTGGGCAGCCGGGAGACGTTGTCCATGCGCAGGTGCACCCGCGCCTCGCTGCCGGCGGGGACGCGCGCGGGGGCGAGACGGCGGCTCGCGGCGACCCGGTAGCGGGTGCGGTACAGCACGGCCGCGCAGAGCAGGGGCAGCACGGCGAGCAGCAGACCGACCCGCAGCAGCTCGCTCAGACCCAGCACGAACGAGCAGATCGCGGCGGCGATCCCGGCGGCGAGGAAGGAGCGGCCCCGGGTGGTGAGGCCCGCCAGGGCCGTACGGACCCCGCCCGCCTCCCCGCGGTCGGCCTCCGCCGGCCCTGCCCCCCAGGAGCTCATCACAGACCCCGCGGGGGCTGCTGGGGGTAGGCCGGGACGACGCGGCCGAGACCGCCGAAGCCGTTCTGCGGGGCCGGGGGCTGGGCGGTGGGCACCGGGGTGTGCTGGAGGATCTCCAGTACCACCTGCTCGGCCGTGCGGCGGTTGAGCTGGGCCTGGGCGGTGGGCAGCAGGCGGTGGGCGAGGACGGCGACGGCGAGCGCCTGGACGTCGTCCGGCAGTGCGTACTCCCGGCCGGCCAGGGCCGCGGACGCCTTGGCCGCGCGCAGCAGGTGCAGCGTCGCCCGCGGGGAGGCGCCGAGTCTGAGGTCGGGGTGGGTGCGGGTGGCGGCGACCAGTTCGACCGCGTAGCGCCGGACCGGCTCGGCGACGTGCACCCCGCGGACCGCCTCGACCAGCTTGACGATCTCGTGCGCGTGCGCCACCGGCTGGAGGTCCTCCAGGGGGCTGACCCCGCCGTGGACGTCGAGCATCCGCAACTCGGCCTCCACGCTCGGGTAGCCGACGGAGACGCGGGCCATGAAGCGGTCGCGCTGGGCCTCGGGCAGCGGGTAGGTGCCCTCCATCTCGACCGGGTTCTGGGTGGCCACCACCATGAAGGGGCTGGGCAGTTCGTACGTCTGCCCGTCGATGGTGACCTGCCGCTCCTCCATCGACTCCAGCAGCGCGGACTGGGTCTTGGGCGAGGCGCGGTTGATCTCGTCGCCGATCACGATCTGCGCGAAGATGGCGCCCGGCTTGAACTCGAAGTCCTGGCGCTGCTGGTCCCAGATGGACACGCCCGTGATGTCCGAGGGCAGCAGGTCCGGGGTGAACTGGATGCGCCGCACCGAGCAGTCGATGGACCGCGCCAGCGCCTTGGCCAGCATCGTCTTGCCCACTCCGGGGACGTCCTCGATCAGCAGGTGGCCCTCGGCGAGCAGCACGGTCAGCGCGAGTCGTACGACCTCGGGCTTGCCCTCGATCACGCCCTCCACCGAACCGCGCACCCGCTCCACCGTGGCGGTCAGCTCAGTGAGGTTCGCTCGATCGTCATAGGTCGTCACCCGGCCCTCCTCGGCCTGTTCTTTCCAGGCCGGCGCTCTCGTGCGAAACCGGCCCACCCCGAAACACGGACACCACGCGGGAAAAGTTCCGCGCGACGTCACACCCCGCATTCTTGCCGCCGTTACCGATTCGTGTCACTCGCCTGTGGACAACTGCCCGCACGATGCCGGTCTTACGACTTTTCGACCGTGTTTTCGATACGGGCACGGCGGAACGCGTACCGGGGCGGTGGGCCGGCGCCCCGGGTCAGGCCGGGTCGACCTCGCGCAGCAGACCGGTGCGCACGTCGAAGACGAAGCCGCGGACGTCGTCGGTGTGCGGCAGGAACGGCGAGGTGCGCACCCGCTGCATGGACTGGCGCACGTCCTGGTCCACGTCGCGGAAGGACTCCACCGCCCAGGACGGCCGCTGGCCGACCTCCATCTCCAGCTCGTTGCGGAAGTCCTCGGTGAGCGCCTCCAGGCCGCAGCCGGTGTGGTGGATGAGCACGATGCTGCGGGTGCCGAGCTTGCGCTGGCTGATGGTCAGCGACCGGATGACGTCGTCGGTGACCACACCGCCCGCGTTGCGGATCGTGTGGCAGTCGCCGAGCTGCAGGCCGAGGGCCTGGTGCAGGTCGAGGCGGGCGTCCATGCACGCGACGACGGCGACGTGGAGCACGGGGCGGGCGTCCATGCCGGGGTCCGTGAACGCCTCGGCGTACCGCCGGTTGGCCTCCACGAGGCGGTCGGTCACGGTGTCTCCGGCCGGTATGGCGCCTTCGGATCCAGTGGGCACCGCTGCGGAAGTCGTCATGCTGACGACGTTACTGGTCACCCGGGGTTCCGGCGTCCTGTGAGAGGGGCAGGGAGCGTCATCGCGGCGCGTTGTGAGCTAACCCACACGGAGGGCGAGACCGACCGGACGGACGAATCCGTTCGCATGACCGCCCCCGGTCCGTGCGCGGTGCGCGACGCGCAGGCCGGTTGATTGACCGCGAGACAGGGTGGACTAAAGTGGCGCGAAGCGGGAGGCGTGGCTCTTCCCGCTGGTGAAACCCCCGGAGACCCCGGCATGCGCCCGGACCGTCTCCCCACGCGCGCGGCGCGTACGTACGGCTCGGCCTCCTCCCGCTCCCGGTCGGCTGACGCTTCCGGCGCCGGCAGGCCGTCCCTTCACGAGCTGGCGGGGACCCGTGGCGGTGCGTATCCTGCGCCGGACCCTGAGAGGCCCCCTTGAGCCAGAGTCGACACGTCCCGGTGATGCTCCAGCGGTGCCTGGATCTGCTGGCGCCCGCCCTGGAGCAGCCGGGCGCGGTGGTCGTCGACTGCACCCTCGGCCTCGGCGGGCACAGCGAGGCGCTGCTCGTCCGGTTCCCCGGCGTGCGGCTGATCGGCCTCGACCGGGACAAGGAGGCGCTGCGGCTGTCCGGTGAGCGGCTGGCCGCCCACGGGGACCGCGCCACCCTCGTGCACGCCGTGTACGACGAGCTGCCCGAGGTGCTGGACCGGCTCGGCATCGCGCGCGTGCAGGGCGTGCTGTTCGACCTCGGCGTCTCCTCCATGCAGCTGGACGAGGCAGGCCGGGGCTTCGCCTACGCGCAGGACGCACCCCTGGACATGCGCATGGACCAGACGACCGGGATCAGCGCCGCCGAGGTCCTCAACACCTACCCGGCCGGCGAACTCGTGCGGATCCTGCGGGCGTACGGCGAGGAGAAGCAGGCCAAGCGGATCGTCGCCGCGATCGTCCGGGAGCGCGAGAAGGAGCCGTTCGGCAACAGCGCGCGGCTGGTGGAACTCATCAGGGACGCGCTGCCCCAGGCCGCCAAGCGCACCGGCGGCAATCCGGCCAAGCGCACCTTCCAGGCGCTGCGCATCGAGGTCAACGGGGAACTGTCGGTCCTGGAGCGGGCGATCCCGGCGGCCGTGAAGGCCCTGGACGTCGGCGGGCGCATCGCCGTGCTGTCGTACCACTCGCTCGAAGACCGGCTCGTCAAGCAGGTGTTCGCGGCCGGGGCCGCCACCACCGCGCCGCCCGGGCTGCCCGTCGTGCCCGAGCGGTACCAGCCGCGGCTCAAGCTGCTCACCCGTGGTGCCGAACTTCCCACCGAGGAAGAGATCGCCGAGAACCGCCGGGCCGCACCGGCCAGACTGCGGGGTGCCGAGCGCATCCGGGAGGACGTCGAGTGAGCGAGACGGGTCGGAAGGGTTCCCCCGCGCACCGGGGGAGCGGTGTCCCGCACGCACCGGGGGAGCAGTGAGCAGGAAACCCGAGCTGAAGGGGAGGGCCGCCCGGCTGGCCCGGCTCTTCCCGGCCGGCCGCGCCCAGGCGGCCCGCACCCCGTTCGTCCTGCTCGTCGTCGTGCTCCTCGGCGGCGGCCTCATCGGGCTGCTGGTGCTGAACTCCGCGCTCAGCGAGGGCTCGTTCGAACTCGCCGACCTGCAGAAGCGGACGAAGAGCCTCACCGACGAGGAACAGGCCCTCCAGCGCGACATCGACGCCTACTCGTCCCCGGACGCCCTCCAGCGCCGCGCCCGCGAACTCGGCATGGTCCCCGGCGGCGACCCGGCCTTCCTGGGCCCCGACGGCACCGTCAAGGGCGTCCCCGGCGTCGCCGCCCCCGAGCCCGCCGCCCTCACCGCCCCGGCCGGCCCCGGGCCGCTCACCCCGGCCGGCGTCACCCTCCCCGCGACCCCGCCCGTCGCCCCGGCCCCCACCGCGCCGTCCCAGCCCCCGGGCGACCCGGCGGCCGCGCCGCCCGCCGCCCTCCAGCCCCTCCCCACCCCGACCCCCGGCAGGTGACGGAAGTGTCCGACAGGCAACCGCCGCACTGCCGCGTGCCCGGGCCCGCCCGCTGCGGCCCGCCGGCGCCGGGCGGACACGGCTTCCCGCGCCCGTCGCTGCGCGCACCCCGGCGCCGGCCGGCCCGGAAGGGGCCGCCGCGCCGCGGTGGCGGCGGCCGGCCCGGGTGCCAGGGGCGGCCGGTGGCCCCGCGCGCGGGGCGCCGTTGTCCGGTCGTCCGGCGGCGCACGGCCCGGACGCCGGCCCCGGCCGGCGCGATGAGGCCGTCCCCGATCCCCCAGCCCACCCCGACCCCCGGCAGGTGACGGAAGTGTCCGACAGGCAACCGCCGCGCCGCCGCGTGCCCGGGCCCGCCAAGCCTCCCCGGCCGCGGGGTGCCGTCCGGCGGCAGCCCGCGCCCGGTGCCCGGCCGGTCCGCCGCTCCGGCGGTGCCCGGCCCCCGGTGTCGCGCCCCCTCCGGCTCGGCAGCCCCCGGCCCCGGCTGCGGCTGGTCAGCCTCGCCCTGACCCTGGTGCTGCTCGCCTTCGTGGTCCGGCTGCTCCAGGTCCAGGCCGTCGACGCGAGCTCCTACACGGCGCGGGCCGAGCAGAACCGGTACGTGGTGCACACACTGGCCGCCGAGCGCGGCGAGATCACCGACCGCAACGGCGTCGCCCTCGCCGTCAGCGAGGACGCGTACGACATCACGGCCGACCCGACGATGTTCGGCCCCGCGCAGCTGAAGATCTCCGACGGCCCGGAGAAGGCCGCGGCGCTGCTCGCGCCGATCCTCGGCCAGGACCAGGCCACGCTCGTCAGGAAGCTGCGCCCCGCGAACCGGAACTCCCGCTACACCCGGCTCGCCACCCGGCAGACCCCGCAGGTCTGGCAGCAGATCAAGGACCTGAAGACCGCGCTCACCAACAAGTCGGAGACGGACCACACCACCGTCAACGTGCTGGCCGGCGTCTTCGCGGACCCCAGCAGCCAGCGCGTGTACCCCAACGGCGACCTGGCCGCCGGGATACTGGGCTGGGTCAACGCCGACGGCCAGGGCGGCGGCGGCATCGAGCAGGAGCTGGACAAGCGGCTGTCCGGGAAGGACGGCAAGGTCCGCTACGCCCAGGCCGGCGGGCGCCAGGTGCCGACGGCCGGGTCCACCGAGACCCCCGCCGTGCCCGGCTCCGACGTCGAGCTGACCATCGACCGCGACATCCAGTGGGCCGCGCAGAACGCGATCAGCGAGCAGGTGAGGAAGTCCCGGGCGGACCGGGGTTACGTCATCGTCCAGGACACCCGCACCGGCCAGATCCTGGCCATGGCCAACTCGCCCGGCTTCGACCCCAACGACCTGTCCAAGGCCGACGGCGACGCCATGGGCAACGCGGCCGTGCAGGACGCCTACGAGCCCGGCTCCACCGCGAAGGTGATGTCGATGGCGGCCGTGCTGGAGCGGAACGTCGCGACCCCGCTCACCCACGTCGTCGTACCCAACCGGCTGCACCGCGGCGACCGGCTCTTCCAGGACGACGTCGACCACGGCACCTGGAACCTGACCCTCAACGGCGTGCTCGCCAAGTCCAGCAACATCGGCACCATCCTGGCCACCGGCGAACTGGCCAGGACGCAGCCCGAGGCCAACAAGGTCCTCTACTCCTACCTGCGCAAGTTCGGCATCGGCAGCCCCACCGGGCTCGGCTTCCCCGGCGAGACCGCCGGCATCCTCGCGCCGCCGCAGAAGTGGTCCACCTCGCAGCAGTACACGATCCCCTTCGGCCAGGGCTTCTCCATCAACGCGATGCAGGCCGCCTCCGTGTACTCGACCATCGCCAACGGCGGCGTCCGCGTCCAGCCGACTCTGGTGCGCGGCACCAAGGGCGCCGACGGCCGCTTCGACCCCGCGCCGAAGCCCGAACGGACACGGGTCGTCAGCGAGAAGACCGCCAAGAGCCTCGCACAGATGCTGGAGTCCGTCGTGGACGACGGCCAGGGCACCGGCATCAAGGCCCGCATCCCGGGGTACCGGGTCGCGGGCAAGACCGGCACGGCCAACCGCGTGGACCCGCTCACCGGCCGTTACCACGGCTACACGTCGTCCTTCGCCGGCTTCGCCCCCGCCGACAAGCCGCGGATCACCGTGTACTGCGCCATCCAGAACGCCACCTCGGGCAGCTACTTCGGCGGCCAGATCTGCGCCCCCATCTACAAGCAGGTGATGGAGTTCGCCCTGAAGACCCTCCAGGTCCCGCCGACCGGCGCGAAGGCCGCCAACCTGCCCGTCGACTACAAGCCCTGATCAGCACCTCGGAAACACCAGGAACCAGCTCGTGACCACGATCACCCCGGACCCCGGGAACCAAGGCGCCCACAGGCCCTCACTTCGCTCCGGAGCGGGTGCGCCCGGTACGCTCACCGCCGTGCCACACGCTGATCAGTCCCCCATCACCCAGAAGGGCCAACCCGTGACATATCCGGGACTGCCCCGGCCGACGACGCTTCCCGCCACACCCCTCGCGGAGCTCGCCGGCCAGCTGGGTGCCACCGCGCCGGAGACCGCCGCCGAGGTCACGGGGATCACCCACGACTCGCGCGCGGTCCGCCCCGGTGACCTGTACGCCGCCCTCCCGGGCGCCCGGCTGCACGGTGCCGACTTCGTCACCCAGGCCGCGAGCCTGGGCGCCGTCGCCGTGCTCACCGACCCCACGGGCGCCGAGCGCGCCGCCGCGTCCGGGCTGCCCGTCCTGGTGGTCGAGGACCCGCGCGGCCGGATGGGAGAGCTGGCGGCCACGATCTACCACCACCCGGGCCGCGACCTGCTCCAGATCGGCATCACCGGCACCTCCGGCAAGACCACCACCGCCTACCTGGTGGAAGGCGGCCTGAAGACGGCCCGTTCGACGGGCCTCATCGGCACCGTCGAGATCCGCATCGGCGACGAGCGCATCAAGTCCGAGCGCACCACGCCGGAAGCCACCGACCTCCAGGCCCTGTTCGCCGTCATGCGCGAAGAGGGCGTCGAGGCGGTCGCCATGGAGGTCTCCAGCCACGCCCTGGTCCTCGGCCGGGTCGACGGCTGCGTCTTCGACATCGCCGTCTTCACCAACCTCAGCCCGGAGCACATGGAGTTCCACTCCGGCATGGAGGACTACTTCCAGGCCAAGGCGCAGCTGTTCACGCCCGAACGCAGCAGGCTGGGCGTGGTCAACGCCGACGACGAGTACGGCCGCCGGCTCGCGAGGGAGGCGACCGTGCCGGTCGTCACCTTCTCCGCCGAGGGCCACCCCGACGCCGACTGGCGCGCCCAGGACGTCCAGGTCGGCCCCATGGACTCGACGTTCACCGTCCTCGGCCCGAACGGCGAGCGCGTGCACGCCAAGTCGCCGCTTCCGGGCCCCTTCAACGTGGCGAACACCCTCGCCGCCGTCGTCGCCCTCGCCGCGGCCGGTCTCGACCCGCAGGCCGCCGCCGACGGCATCGCCGCCGTCCCGGGCGTCCCGGGCCGCCTGGAGCGCGTCGACGCCGGACAGCCCTACCTCGCGGTGGTCGACTACGCCCACAAGACGGACGCCGTCGAGTCGGTGCTCAAGGCGCTGCGCAAGGTCACCAAGGGCCGGCTGCACGTCGTCCTCGGCTGCGGCGGCGACCGCGACCAGACCAAGCGCGCCCCGATGGGCGCCGCCGTGGCCCGGCTCGCCGACACGGCCGTACTGACCTCCGACAACCCCCGCTCCGAGGACCCCCTCGCGATCCTCGCGGCCATGCTCCAGGGCGCGGCCTCCGTGCCCGCGCACGAGCGCGGCGAGGTCCTCCTCTTCGAGGACCGGGCCGCCGCCGTCGCCGCCGCCGTGGGCCGCGCCCAGGCCGGCGACACCGTGCTGGTCGCCGGCAAGGGCCACGAGCAGGGCCAGGACATCGCCGGCGTGGTCCGTCCCTTCGACGACCGCCAGGTGCTCCGCCAAGCCATCCAGAAGACCCAGGGATGAAAATCCAGAAGACCCAGGGGATGAACTTGTGATCGCCCTCTCCCTCGCCGAGATCGCAGCAGTCGTCGGCGGGCAGACGCACGACATACCGGATCCGTCCGTACAGATCACGGGACCGGTCGTCCGGGACTCCCGCGAGGTGGTGCCCGGCAGCCTGTTCGCCGCCTTCGTCGGCGAGCGCGTGGACGGGCACGACTACGCCCGCGCGGTGACCGAGGCCGGCGCGGTCGCCGTGCTGGCCTCCCGCCCGGTCGGCGTTCCCGCGATCGTCGTCGAGGACGTCCAGACGGCCCTCGGCGCCCTCGCCCGGCACGTCGTACGCCGGCTCGGCGCGACCCTCGTCGCCCTGACCGGCTCGGCCGGCAAGACCAGCACCAAGGACCTCATCGCCCAGGTGCTCCGGCGCAAGGCGCCGACGGTGTTCACGCCCGGCTCGCTCAACAACGAGATCGGGCTGCCGCTGACCGCCCTGTCCGCCACCGAGGAAACCCGGTTCCTCGTGCTGGAGATGGGCGCCCGGGGCATCGGGCACATCCGCTACCTCACCGGCCTCACCCCGCCGAGGATCGGCCTGGTGCTCAACGTCGGCAGCGCCCACATCGGCGAGTTCGGCGGACGTGAGCAGATCGCCCAGGCCAAGGGCGAACTCGTGGAGGCGCTCCCGGCGGCCGAGGAGGGCGGCGTGGCGGTCCTCAACGCCGACGACCCCCTGGTGCGCGCCATGGCCTCCCGTACCAAGGCGAAGGTGGTCCTTTTCGGAGAGTCGGCCGAAGCGGACGTACGGGCCGAGAACGTACGACTCACGGACAGCGGACAGCCCTCCTTCAGGCTTCACACACCCTCCGGTGCAAGTGATCTGACGATGCGCCTGTACGGTGAGCACCACGTGTCGAACGCGCTCGCCGCGGCCGCCGTCGCCCATGAGCTGGGCATGTCCGCGGAAGAGATCGCCACCGCGCTCTCCGAGGCGGGCTCCCTCTCCCGCTGGCGCATGGAGGTCACCGAGCGCCCGGACGGCGTGACCATCGTCAACGACGCCTACAACGCCAACCCCGAGTCCATGCGGGCCGCCCTCAGGGCGCTCGCGGCCATGGGCAAGGGGCGCCGCACGTGGGCGGTGCTCGGCAAGATGGCCGAGCTGGGGGACGAGGCGCTCGCCGAGCACGACGCCGTCGGACGGCTCGCCGTCCGGCTCAACGTCAGCAAGCTCGTCGCCGTCGGGGGGATTGAGGCCTCCTGGCTGCAATTGGGCGCATATAACGAGGGTTCGTGGGGTGAGGAGTCGGTGCACGTGTCCGACGCACAGGCGGCGATCGACCTGTTGCGCAGCGAGTTGCGCCCGGGGGACGTCGTGCTCGTGAAGGCGTCCCGTTCGGTGGGTCTGGAGAGCGTCGCCCAGGCGCTCGCCGAGACCGGTGCCGAGGGTGAGGTTGCCGCCCGATGATGAAGCAGATCCTGTTCTCAGGAGTCATTGGCCTCTTCCTGACGCTGGTCGGCACCCCGCTGCTGATCAAGCTCCTCGCCCGCAAGGGCTACGGCCAGTACATCCGTGACGACGGCCCGCGCGAGCACGCCAGCAAGCGCGGTACGCCGACCATGGGCGGTATCGCCTTCATCCTGGCGACGATCGCCGCGTACTTCCTGAGCAAGCTCATCACCGGTTACCCGCCCACCTACTCCGGGCTGCTGGTCCTCGGCCTGATGGCCGGCATGGGCCTGGTCGGCTTCCTCGACGACTACATCAAGATCGTCAAGCGGCGCTCGCTGGGCCTGCGGGCCAAGGCGAAGATGGCCGGCCAGCTGATCGTCGGCATCGCCTTCGCCGTGCTGTCGCTCCAGTTCTCCGACGCCCGCGGCAACACCCCGGCCTCCACCAAGCTGTCGTTCATCACCGACTTCGGCTGGTCCATCGGCCCGGTGCTGTTCGTCGTCTGGGCGCTGTTCATGATCCTCGCGATGTCGAACGGCGTGAACCTCACCGACGGCCTGGACGGTCTGGCCACCGGCGCCTCCGTGCTCGTCTTCGGCGCCTACACCTTCATCGGCGTCTGGCAGTTCCAGGAGTCCTGCGCCAACGCGGGCACCCTGACGAACCCCGGCGCCTGCTACGAGGTGCGCGACCCGCTGGACCTGGCCGTGGTCGCCTCCGCGCTGATGGGTGCCTGCCTCGGCTTCCTGTGGTGGAACACCTCGCCGGCGAAGATCTTCATGGGCGACACCGGCTCGCTCGCCCTCGGCGGTGTCCTCACGGGCCTGGCCATCCTCTCCCGCACGGAGCTGCTGGTGGCCATCATGGGCGGCCTGTTCGTCCTCATCACCATGTCGGTCGTCATCCAGGTCGGCTCCTTCCGGCTCACCGGCAAGCGCGTCTTCCGGATGGCACCGCTCCAGCACCACTTCGAACTCAAGGGCTGGTCCGAGGTCCTGGTGGTGGTCCGGTTCTGGATCATCCAGGGCATCTGTGTGATCGTCGGACTGGGCCTCTTCTACGCGGGATGGGCAGCGGACAAGTGACCTCCTCGGTGCCTTCTGGGCCTTCCGACTTCCAGGGCAAGCACGTCACCGTCGCCGGGCTCGGCGTCTCCGGCGTCCCGGCGGCCAAAGCGCTGCACGCGCGCGGGGCGATCGTCACGGTCGTCAACGACGGCGACGACGCACGCGCGCGGGAGCAGGCCGCGGAGCTGGAGGCGCTCGGCGTCACCGTGCGCCTCGGCGACGGCGAGACCCTGCCGGAGGGCACCGAGCTGATCGTCACCGCGCCCGGCTGGAAGCCGGACAAGCCGCTGTTCCTCGCCGCCGGCCGGGCCGGTGTGCCGGTCTGGGGCGACGTGGAGCTGGCCTGGCGGCTGCGCGGCCCGGACGCGGCCCCGTGGCTGGCCGTGACGGGCACCAACGGCAAGACCACGACCGTCCAGATGCTCGCCTCCATCCTGACGGCGGCGGGCCTGCGCACGGCCGCCGTGGGCAACATCGGCGTCTCCCTGCTGGACGCCGTCCTCGGCGAGGAGCGGTACGACGTCCTCGCCGTGGAGCTGTCCAGCTACCAGCTCCACTGGGCGCCCTCGCTGCGGGCGCACTCCGCGGTCGTCCTCAACCTCGCGCCGGACCACCTGGACTGGCACGGCTCCATGGAGGCGTACGCGCGCGACAAGGGCCGCGTCTACGAGGGCAACAAGGTCGCCTGCGTCTACAACGTCGCCGACAAGGCCACCGAGGACCTCGTGCGCGAGGCCGACGTCGAAGAGGGCTGCCGTGCCGTCGGGTTCACGCTCGGCACGCCCGGGCCCTCCCAACTCGGCGTCGTGGACGGCATCCTGGTCGACCGGGCCTTCGTGGAGAACCGGCACGAGAACGCGCAGGAGCTGGCCGAGGTCTCCGACGTCAACCCGCCCGCGCCGCACAACATCGCCAACGCGCTCGCCGCCGCCGCCCTCGCGCGCGCCTTCGGCGTGCCCGCGAGCGCCGTACGGGACGGTCTGCGGGCCTTCCGCCCGGACGCCCACCGCATCTCGCACGTCGCCGACATCGACGGGGTCGCGTACGTGGACGACTCCAAGGCGACCAACACGCATGCCGCGGAAGCCTCTTTGGCGTCCTACGAACCGATCGTATGGATCGCGGGCGGTCTGGCGAAGGGCGCGGCCTTCGACGAGCTGGTCGCCAAGTCGGCGAAGCGGCTTCGCGGTGCCGTCCTGATCGGTGCCGATCGGGCCCTGATCCGGGACGCCCTCGCGCGACACGCGCCGGAAGTACCCGTGGTCGACCTCGAACGGACCGACACTGGGGCGATGCTCCAGGCGGTGACGGAGGCGAGGCGACTGGCTCGGCCCGGCGACACGGTGCTGCTGGCCCCGGCCTGCGCCTCCATGGACATGTTCACCAACTACAACCAGCGCGGCGACGCGTTCGCGGCGGCGGTCCGCGAACTCGGCGCCTGACCCCGGCCGCCTGCCGGGCGGATCTTGGGAGGGACGCGTGGGACGGTCGACGTTCAGCGGAGGCGCCGATGCCCAGTAGCCGCACCGGCCGGCCACCCGTGCAGCGGGCGTCCCGGCGCCCGCGTTCCGCCGTCCTGCGGCCCCCGCGCGAGAACCCCGTGCAACGGCTCTGCACGCGCGCGCGCAAGGCCTGGGACCGGCCGCTGACCGCCTACTACCTGATCGTCGGCGGCAGTGTGCTGATCACCGTGCTCGGCCTGGTGATGGTCTACTCGGCCTCCCAGATCACCGCGCTCCAGCTGTCGCTGCCCGGGTCGTACTTCTTCCGCAAGCAGTTCCTCGCCGCGCTGATCGGCGGCGCACTGTTGTTCGCCGCCTCCCGCATGCCGGTGAAGCTGCACCGGGCGCTGGCCTACCCGATCCTCGCCGGCGCCGTCTTCCTGATGGCCCTGGTACAGGTGCCCGGGATAGGGATGGCGGTCAACGGCAACCAGAACTGGATCTCCCTCGGCGGCTCCTTCCAGATCCAGCCCAGCGAGTTCGGCAAGCTCGCCCTGGTGCTGTGGGGGGCGGACCTGATCGCCCGCAAGCAGGAGAGGAAGCTGCTGACCCAGTGGAAGCACATGCTGGTGCCGCTGGTCCCGGTCGCGTTCCTGCTGCTCGGGCTGATCATGCTCGGCGGCGACATGGGCACCGCGATCATCCTCACGGCGATCCTCTTCGGCCTGCTCTGGCTGGCGGGGGCGCCGACCCGGCTGTTCGCGGGCGTGCTGTCCGTCGCCGCCCTGATCGGTGTGACGCTCATCAAGACGAGCCCCAACCGGATGGCCCGCCTCGCCTGCATCGGCGCCACCGAGCCCAAGGCCGGGGTCGCCGACTGCTGGCAGGCCGTGCACGGCATCTACGCCCTGGCCTCCGGCGGACTCTTCGGCTCCGGACTCGGCGCGAGTGTGGAAAAATGGGGCCAACTCCCGGAGGCCCACACCGACTTCATCTTCGCCGTCACCGGTGAGGAACTGGGTCTGGCGGGGACGCTGTCGGTGCTCGCCCTGTTCGCGGCTCTAGGCTATGCGGGTATCCGCGTGGCCGGACGCACGGAGGACCCCTTCGTGAGGTATGCCGCGGGAGGCGTGACCACCTGGATCACCGCCCAGGCGGTGATCAACATCGGTGCGGTGCTCGGTCTGCTGCCGATCGCCGGTGTCCCCCTCCCGCTGTTCTCCTACGGAGGGTCCGCCCTGCTGCCGACCATGTTCGCCATCGGGCTGCTGATCGCCTTCGCGCGCGACGAGCCCGCTGCGCGGGCGGCGCTTGCGATGCGGCAACCTCGCTTTGGTAGAAAGCGGGCGGGAGACCCAGGGCCCGTCAAAAGGCCGACCGGGGCTCCTCGGAGATGGAACACGATGCGACGGCGTGCCTCGGCGGCGCGTTCGTCCGGAGAGCGGTGAATTTCGGTGCATGTCGTACTCGCCGGTGGGGGGACCGCCGGCCACATCGAGCCCGCGCTCGCCCTCGCGGACGCCCTGCGCAGGCAGGACCCGACCGTGGGGATCACGGCCCTGGGCACGGAGCGCGGCCTGGAGACCCGGCTCGTCCCGGAGCGCGGTTACGAGCTCGCGCTGATCCCGGCGGTGCCCCTGCCGCGCAAGCCCACCCCCGAGCTGATCACCGTCCCGGGGCGGCTGCGCGGCACGATCAAGGCCGCCGAGCAGATCCTGGAGCGCACCAAGGCGGACTGCGTGGTCGGCTTCGGCGGCTACGTCGCCCTGCCGGGCTATCTGGCCGCCAAGCGCCTCGGCGTGCCCATCGTGATCCACGAGGCCAACGCCCGGCCGGGCCTGGCCAACAAGATCGGTTCGCGGTACGCGGCCCGGGTCGCCGTCTCCACCCCGGACAGCAAGCTGCGTGACGCCCGCTACATCGGCATCCCGCTGCGCCGCTCCATCGCCACGCTGGACCGCGCCGCCGTCCGGCCCGAGGCCCGCCACCGCTTCGGCCTCGACCCCAACCTGCCCACGCTGCTCGTCTCCGGCGGCTCGCAGGGCGCCCGGCGGCTGAACGAGGTGACGCAGGCGGTCGCCCCGTGGCTCCAGCAGGCCGGCATCCAGATCCTGCACGCGGTCGGCCCGAAGAACGAACTGCCGCAGGTGCACCAGATGCCGGGGATGCCCCCCTACATCCCGGTAAGTTACCTGGACCGGATGGACCTCGCGTACGCCGCGGCCGACATGATGCTCTGCCGCGCGGGCGCGATGACCGTCGCCGAACTCTCCGCCGTCGGACTCCCGGCCGCCTACGTCCCGCTGCCCATCGGCAACGGCGAACAGCGGCTCAACGCCCAGCCGGTGGTCAAGGCCGGCGGCGGGCTCCTCGTCGACGACGCGGAGCTGACGCCCGAGTGGGTGCAGCAGAACGTGCTGCCCGTGCTCGCCGACCCGCACCGGCTGTACGAGATGTCCCGCGCGGCGAGCGAGTTCGGCCGCCGGGACGCCGACGACCTGCTCGTCGGCATGGTGTACGAGGCGATCGCCTCGCGCCGGTAGGACCGTATGACGAAAGGGCAGTGAGCAGCGTGGCCGGACCCTCCACCGCCGAGCGCGGAGAACGCCAGCAGGAGTCGTCCGGCCCGCCGCCCGCCCACGGGCCGGCACGGCGGCGCCTTCGCGCGATCGTCGCCCTGGCCGCCCTCCTCGTGCTCCTCGGGGGCGGTTCCGCCTGGGTGCTGTACGGCTCCACGTGGCTGCGCGTCGAGCACGTCTCGGTGTCGGGCACGCGCGTGCTGACCCCGGCCGAGGTGCGCGAGGCGGCGGCCGTGCCCGTCGGAAAACCGATGATTTCCGCCGACACGGATGCCATCGAAGCCCGACTTCGCCGGAAATTGCCCCGAATTGACACCGTAGAGGTGGTTCGTTCCTGGCCGCATGGAATCGGCCTGAAAGTGATCGAGCGCACTCCGGTCCTGCTCATCCGAAAGGGCGGGAAGTTCGTCGAAGTCGACGACGACGGTGTCCGCTTCGCCACGGTCGCGCGGGCGCCGGACGGCGTTCCGATGCTGGAACTGTCCGCGTCCCGGACGGGTCCCGGCGCCGCCAGCTTCCGGCGTTTCGGCACCGACCGGCTGCTGCGCGAGGCGGTCCGGACCGCGGGGGACCTGCCGGCCGCGGTGGCGAGGGCCACCCGGACCGTCCACGTGCGCACCTACGACGACATCACGCTGGAGCTGGCCGGCGGGCGCACCGTCGAGTGGGGCAGCGGCGAGCAGGGCCGCGCCAAGGCACGGGCCCTCACGGCTCTCATGAAAGCATCCCCCGGCGCGCGGCACTTCGACGTGAGTGTGCCCACCGCCCCTGCGTCATCGGGGAGTTGACGCACATCCGCGCAGGCCAGCACCCTGGTTGGGCACCGCTACGGCTGATCACATAGGGTGAAAAGAAAAACGGGAGGTTCGGCGTGTTCGTTGAACGGGCGCCACTTGTCGACTTAGTGTCCTGTTCAGAAGACTCCAGGGAACAGACACACTGGTAACCCTAAACTTCAGGGTTAGGGTTCGGGTCGGCGCTACGGACCGTCCCATTCGGCATCCGTCGTCCCGGCGCGGGGCACCGCACGGCGGCGACAACGTAATTCGAGGCGAGAGGCCTTCGACGTGGCAGCACCGCAGAACTACCTCGCAGTCATCAAGGTCATCGGTGTCGGCGGCGGTGGTGTCAATGCCATCAACCGGATGATCGAGGTCGGTCTCAAGGGCGTCGAGTTCATCGCCATCAACACCGACGCACAGGCGCTGTTGATGAGCGACGCCGACGTCAAGCTCGACGTCGGCCGCGAACTCACCCGCGGACTCGGCGCCGGAGCCAACCCGGCCGTCGGCCGCAAGGCCGCCGAGGACCACCGCGAGGAGATCGAGGAGGTCCTCAAGGGGGCCGACATGGTCTTCGTGACGGCCGGTGAAGGCGGCGGCACCGGCACCGGCGGCGCGCCCGTCGTGGCCAACATCGCACGCTCGCTGGGCGCCCTCACCATCGGTGTGGTCACCCGCCCGTTCACCTTCGAGGGACGGCGCCGCGCGAACCAGGCCGAGGACGGCATCGCCGAGCTCCGCGAAGAGGTCGACACCCTCATCGTCATCCCGAACGACCGGCTGCTGTCCATCTCGGACCGCCAGGTCTCGGTCCTGGACGCCTTCAAGTCCGCCGACCAGGTCCTGCTCTCCGGTGTTCAGGGCATCACCGACCTCATCACCACCCCCGGTCTGATCAACCTCGACTTCGCCGACGTCAAGTCGGTCATGTCCGAGGCCGGTTCCGCCCTCATGGGCATCGGCTCGGCCCGCGGCGACGACCGCGCGGTGGCCGCGGCCGAGATGGCGATCTCCTCGCCGCTGCTGGAGGCGTCCATCGACGGCGCCCGTGGCGTGCTGCTCTCCATCTCCGGCGGCTCCGACCTCGGCCTGTTCGAGATCAACGAGGCCGCCCAGCTGGTCAGCGAGGCAGCCCACCCCGAGGCCAACATCATCTTCGGCGCGGTCATCGACGACGCCCTCGGCGACGAGGTGCGGGTCACCGTGATCGCGGCCGGCTTTGACGGCGGCCAGCCGCCCGCCCGCCGGGACAACGTCCTCGGTGCGGCCTCCGGACCGGCCCCCGCCCGCCGCGAGGAGCCCGCTCCGGCCCGGCCGAGCGAGCCGAGCCGTCCGTCCTTCGGCTCGCTGGGCAGCGTCAAGCCCAAGGAGGAGCCGGAGCCGGCGCCCGAGCCGGTGACGGAGATCCCGGTCGCCCCGCCGGTGACGCCGGCGCCCCGGACCTACTCGGACAGCGCGGCCGAGGAACTGGACGTCCCGGACTTCCTCAAGTGATAGGACAGCGCGAGAGCGTGAGCGGCGCGCACTTCGCCTTCACCGACCGGTGGGGCGGGGTGAGCGCCGCTCCGTATGAGGAGCTGAACCTCGGCGGCGCGGTCGGTGACGCGCCCGAGGCGGTCCGGGGCAACCGGGAGCTGGCGGCCAAGTCGCTCGGCCTGGACCCCGGCCGGGTCGTCTGGATGAACCAGGTGCACGGCGCCGACGTCGCCGTGGTGGACGAGCCGTGGGGCGAGCAGCCGGTGCCGGAGGTCGACGCGATCGTCACCGCCCGGCGCGGACTGGCCCTCGCCGTCCTCACCGCCGACTGCGTGCCGGTGCTGCTGGCCGACCCCGGGGCCGGGATCGTCGCCGCGGCCCACGCCGGCCGGCCCGGCATGGTCAAGGGGGTCGTCCCCGCCGCCGTACGCGCCATGGTCGGACTCGGTGCCGAGGCGCGCCGGATCGTCGCCCGCACCGGCCCGTACGTGTGCGGCCGGTGCTACGAGGTGCCGGAGGCCATGCGCGCCGAGGCGGCCGCCGTCGAGCCGGCGGCGCACGCCGAAACGAGCTGGGGCACGCCGGCGCTCGACGTGAGCGCCGGGGTGCACGCGCAGCTCGACCGGCTCGGGGTGTGCGACCGGGCGCAGGCGCCGGTGTGCACGCTGGAGTCGGACGACCACTTCTCGTACCGCCGCGACCGCACCACCGGGCGGCTCGCGGGCTATGTCTGGCTGGACTGATGGGGCATGACGGACCGTAAGACCGAACTCGCCGCGAATCTGGCGAAGGTGGAGGAGCGCATCGCCGCCGCGTGCGCGGCGGCCGGGCGGGCGCGGGAGGAGGTGACCCTGATCGTGGTCACCAAGACCTACCCGGCGAGCGATGTGCGGATCCTGTCGGAACTCGGGGTGCGCCATGTCGCCGAGAACCGTGACCAGGACGCGGCCCCCAAGGCCGCCGCCTGTGCGGATCTGGAACTGGAGTGGCACTTTGTCGGTCAGTTGCAGACCAACAAGGTGCGTTCCGTGGTCGGTTACGCCGATGTCGTGCAGTCCGTCGACCGTTCCCGGCTCGTCACCGCGCTGTCGAAGGAGGCGGTGCGGGCGGAGCGCGAGGTCGGATGCCTCATCCAGGTCGCGTTCGACGCCGGTGCGAGCGGCAGGGGCGACCGCGGTGGCGTGGCCCCGGCAGGAATCGAAGAGTTGGCCGACCTCGTCGCCGGGGCGCCCGGACTGCGGCTCGACGGGCTGATGACCGTCGCTCCGCTCACCGGGGAGTACGCGGGGCGCGAACAGGCGGCGTTCGAGCGCCTGGTGGTTTTGTCGACTGACCTGCGCCGCGCCCATCCGACTGCAACCATGGTGTCGGCAGGGATGAGCGCGGACCTCGAACAGGCCGTGGCCGCCGGGGCGACACATGTGCGCGTCGGCACCGCGGTACTCGGAGTCCGCCCCAGGCTCGGGTAACGTCGCCAGGAAGTCGGACCACAGCAGAAAATATGGTCAGTGCGCGCCAAGGCGGGCACAACGACCACGTGGATCGCGGGCACTTGGCAGTCGTCAGTCGATCCACCACAGAGCGGAGGACTCAGAGCATGGCCGGCGCGATGCGCAAGATGGCGGTCTACCTCGGCCTCGTGGAGGACGATGGGTACGATGGCCGCGGATTCGACCCCGACGACGACTTCGAGCCCGAATTGGACCCGGAGCCCGAGCGAGACCACCGACGGCACGAGCCGTCGCACCAGTCGCACGGTGCACACCAGTCCCAAAGGGACGAAGAGGTGCGAATCGCACAACCGCCCGCGCCTCGCGAACCGGTGGCCCGTCCGACTTCGCTCGCCGCGGAATCCGGACGCCCGGCGCGGATCGCGCCCGTGGCATCCATCACACAAGAACGTCAGTCCCTGGAGAAGAACGCGCCGGTGATCATGCCCAAGGTCGTGTCGGAACGAGAGCCTTACCGGATCACCACGCTTCACCCGCGGACCTACAACGAGGCCCGTACCATCGGGGAACACTTCCGTGAGGGCACCCCGGTGATCATGAATCTGACTGAGATGGATGACACAGACGCCAAGCGACTTGTCGACTTTGCGGCCGGTTTGGTGTTTGGTCTTCACGGCAGCATCGAGCGGGTGACGCAGAAGGTGTTCCTGTTGTCTCCTGCTAACGTCGATGTCACGGCGGAGGACAAGGCCCGCATCGCAGAGGGCGGGTTCTTCAACCAGAGCTGAGACGTACGGCCGGATCGAAGCACGGAAGAGCACGGAACAGGGGAGAGGGAACCACAGGCCATGAGCGTGTTCGCGCAGGTGATCTACATCGCGCTGATGGTGTTCCTCGTCGTGCTCATCTTCCGGCTGGTCATGGACTACGTTTTCCAGTTCGCCCGCTCGTGGCAACCCGGCAAGGCGATGGTGGTCGTACTGGAGGCCACCTACACTGTCACCGATCCACCGCTGAAGCTTCTGCGGCGGTTCATCCCGCCGCTGCGTCTCGGGGGCGTGGCGCTCGACCTGTCCTTCTTCGTACTGATGATCATCGTCTACATTCTCATCTCCGTCGCGGGGAGCTTCGTGAGATGAGGATGAGGACGATCCGGTCTTGCCGACTGCCGATGACTACGTTGAGGTGAAGAGATGCCGTTGACCCCCGAGGACGTGCGGAACAAGCAGTTCACGACCGTCCGCCTCCGAGAAGGCTATGACGAGGACGAGGTCGATGCCTTCCTCGACGAGGTCGAAGCCGAACTGACCCGTCTGCTCCGCGAGAACGAGGACCTGCGCGCCAAGCTGGCCGCGGCCACCCGTGCCGCCGCGCAGAACCAGCAGAACGCGCGCAAGCCCCCGGAGCAGGACCAGCAGCAACACCAGCAGCAACACCAGCAGCACCCGCAGCACCAGCAGCAGCAGGGCATGCGAGGTCCCGGCGCTCCCGTGCCCGCCGGGATATCGGGCCCGCCGCAGCAGCAGATGGGTGGCCCCATGGGTGGTCCGCCCCAGCTGCCGAGCGGTGCCCCGCAGCTGCCCGCCGGCCCCGGCGGTCAGGGCGGCCCGCAGGGTCCCGGCCCGATGGGCCAGGGTCCGATGGGTCAGGGCCCGATGGGCGGTCAGCCGCCCATGCAGCAGCAGATGGGCGGCCCGATGGGCGGTCCCATGGGTGGCCCCATGGGCGGTCCGATGGGCGGCCCCGGTCAGGGCCCCGGTGGCGACAGCGCCGCCCGTGTCCTCTCGCTGGCCCAGCAGACCGCCGACCAGGCGATCGCCGAGGCCCGCTCCGAGGCCAACAAGATCGTCGGCGAGGCCCGCAGCCGCGCCGAGGGTCTGGAGCGTGACGCCCGTGCCAAGGCCGACGCCCTGGAGCGGGACGCGCAGGAGAAGCACCGCGTCGCCATGGGCTCCCTGGAGTCCGCCCGCGCCACGCTGGAGCGCAAGGTCGAGGACCTGCGCGGCTTCGAGCGCGAGTACCGCACGCGCCTGAAGTCGTACCTGGAGTCGCAGCTGCGTCAGCTGGAGACCCAGGCCGACGACTCGCTGGCCCCGCCGCGCACCCCGGCCACCGCGTCCCTGCCGCCGTCCCCGGCGCCCTCCATGGCCCCGGCCGGCGCCGGCGCCCCGTCCTACGGCGGCAACCAGACGATGGGGGGCAACCCCTCGCCGTCCGGCCCGTCCTACGGCGGCCAGCAGCAGATGACCCCGGCCATGACCCAGCCCATGGCTCCGGTCCGCCCGCAGGGCCCGTCCCCGATGGGTCAGGCTCCCTCGCCGATGCGTGGGTTCCTGATCGACGAGGACGACAACTGAGCACCGGCCAGCAGCACGACAACGGCGTCGGCAGCGTCTGATAGGGCGGGCCCCCCGGACTTCGGTCCCGGGGGCCCGCCCTTTTTACGCGGGTTGCGTGGCGAGACGGCCCATGAAGGAGGGGCCCGGCCTCCCCGAGGGAGCCGGGCCCTTCGCGCACCGCTGGGCGCTTACGCCTTGCGCAGCCGGAACGTGAGGGACAGCCCCTCGTCGGTGAACGGCTCACCGAAGCTGTCGTCGGCCTCGCCCTGCCCGAAGTCGGTCGACAGCACCTCGTCGGCGATCAGCCCCGCGTGCTCGGCGAGGGCCGCCATCACGGCCGGGTCCGTGGAGGTCCAGCGCAGCGCGATCCGGTCGGCGACATCCAGGCCGCTGTTCTTGCGGGCCTCCTGGATCAGCCGGATCGCGTCACGGGCCAGGCCCGCCTGCCGCAGCTCCTCGGTGATCTCCAGGTCCAGCGCCACCGTGGCACCGGAGTCGGAGGCCACCGACCAGCCCTCGCGCGGGGTCTCGGTGATGATCACCTCGTCCGGAGCCAGGCTGACCGTCTCCCCGTCGAGTTCCACGGAGGCCGTGCCCTCGCGCAGGGCGAGGGACAGCGCGGCGGCGTCGGCGGCGGCGATCGCCTTCGCCACGTCCTGCACCCGCTTGCCGAACCGCTTGCCGAGCGCCCGGAAGTTGGCCTTCGCGGTCGTGTCGACCAGGCTGCCGCCGACCTCGCTGAGCGACGCCAGTCCCTCGACGTTCAGCTCCTCCGTGATCTGCGTGTGCAGCTGAGGGTCCAGTGCCTCGAACCCGGTCGCGGCGATCAGCGCCCGGGACAGCGGCTGACGCGTCTTGACACCGGACTCCGCGCGCGTGGCGCGGCCCAGCTCGACCAGCCGGCGGACCAGGACCATCTGCTTCGACAGCTCCGGGTCGATCGCCGACAGGTCCGCCTCCGGCCAGGTGGCCAGGTGCACGGACTCCGGCGCGCCCGGGGTGACCGGAACGACCAGGTCCTGCCACACCCGTTCGGTGATGAACGGGGTGATCGGCGCCATCAGCTTGGTGACCGTCTCCAGCACCTCGTGCAGCGTGCGCAGCGCGGCCTTGTCGCCCTGCCAGAAGCGGCGGCGGGAACGGCGGACGTACCAGTTCGACAGGTCGTCGACGAACGCGGACAGCAGCTTGCCGGCGCGCTGGGTGTCGTACGCCTCCAGCGCCTGCGTCACCTGGTCGGTGAGCGCGTGCAGCTCGGACAGCAGCCAGCGGTCCAGCACCGGGCGCTCGGCCGGCGCCGGGTCCGCCGCGGACGGCGCCCAGTTCGACGTACGGGCGTACAGGGCCTGGAAGGCGACCGTGTTCCAGTAGGTCAGCAACGTCTTGCGGACGACCTCCTGGATGGTGCCGTGGCCCACCCGGCGCGCGGCCCACGGCGAGCCGCCGGCCGCCATGAACCAGCGCACCGCGTCCGCGCCGTGCTGGTCCATGAGCGGGATCGGCTGCAGGATGTTGCCCAGGTGCTTGGACATCTTGCGGCCGTCCTCGGCCAGGATGTGGCCCAGGCAGACGACGTTCTCGTACGACGACTTGTCGAAGACGAGGGTGCCGACGGCCATCAGCGTGTAGAACCAGCCGCGGGTCTGGTCGATCGCCTCGGAGATGAACTGCGCCGGGTACCGGCTCTCGAACAGCTCCTTGTTCTTGTAGGGGTAGCCCCACTGCGCGAACGGCATCGAGCCCGAGTCGTACCAGGCGTCGATGACCTCCGGCACGCGCGTGGCCGTCGCGCCGCAGCCCTCCTGGGGGCAGGCGAAGGTGACCTCGTCGATGTACGGGCGGTGCGGGTCGAGGCCCGACTGGTCGGTGCCGGTCAGCTCGCTCAGCTCGGTGAGGGAGCCGACGCAGGTGAGGTGGTCCTCCCCGCAGCGCCAGATCGGCAGCGGGGTGCCCCAGTAGCGGTTTCGGGACAGTGCCCAGTCGATGTTGTTGTCCAGCCAGTCGCCGTACCGGCCGTGCTTGACCGTCTCCGGGAACCAGTTGGTCTTCTCGTTCTCCTGGATGAGCCGGTCCTTGACGGCCGTCGTGCGGATGTACCAGGAGGGCTGCGCGTAGTAGAGCAGCGCGGTGTGGCAGCGCCAGCAGTGCGGGTAGCTGTGTTCGTAGGGCAGGTGCTTGAAGAGCAGACCGCGCTGGTTCAGGTCGTCGGTGAGCTTTTCGTCCGCCTTCTTGAAGAAGACGCCGCCGACCAGCGGGACGTCCTCCTCGAAGGTGCCGTCCGGGCGGACCGGGTTGACGACCGGCAGGCCGTAGGAGCGGCAGACCTTGAGGTCGTCCTCACCGAAGGCCGGGGACTGGTGCACCAGACCCGTGCCGTCGTCGGTGGTGACGTACTCGGCGTTCACGACGAAGTGCGCCGGGGCCGGGAACTCCACCAGCTCGAAGGGGCGTTGGTACGTCCAGCGCTCCATCTCGGCGCCGGTGAAGGTCTGGCCCGTGGTCTCCCAGCCCTCGCCGAGCGCCTTGGCGACGAGGGGCTCGGCGACGACGAGCTTCTCCTCGCCGTCGGTGGCGACCACGTAGGTCACCTCCGGGTGCGCGGCGACCGCCGTGTTGGACACCAGGGTCCAGGGGGTCGTCGTCCACACCAGGAGCGCGGCCTGGCCGGCGAGCGGACCGGAGGTGAGCGGGAAACGGACGTACACCGACGGGTCGACGACCGTCTCGTACCCCTGCGCCAGCTCGTGGTCGGACAGGCCGGTGCCGCAGCGCGGGCACCAGGGGGCGACCCGGTAGTCCTGGGTGAGGAGCCCCTTGTCGAAGATCTGCTTCAGCGACCACCACACCGACTGCACGTAGTCGGGGTCCATGGTCCGGTAGGCGTCGTCCAGGTCGACCCAGTAGCCCATGCGGGTCGTCAGCTCGGCGAACGCGTCGGTGTGCCGGGTCACGGACTCGCGGCACCTGGCGTTGAACTCGGCGATGCCGTACGCCTCGATGTCCGGCTTGCCGGAGAAGCCCAGCTCCTTCTCGACGGCCAGCTCGACGGGCAGTCCGTGGCAGTCCCAGCCCGCCTTGCGGGCCACGTGGTAGCCGCGCATGGTGCGGAAGCGGGGGAAGACGTCCTTGAAGACGCGGGCCTCGATGTGGTGGGCGCCGGGCATGCCGTTCGCGGTGGGCGGGCCCTCGTAGAACACCCATTCCGGGCGGCCCTCGGACTGCTCCAGGCTCTTGGCGAAGATCTTCTGCTCGCGCCAGAAGTCGAGCACGGCGTGCTCAAGAGCGGGCAGGTCGACCTGTGCGGGCACCTGGCGGTACGTCGGCGCTGTCATCTGCGAGCATCCTCCAACGGACTTGCTGCCTTCCGTCGGAGGGACGAGAGCCTTCGTTCCTGTCTACGCCGTGTGCGGCGCGCTCCCGCGGTACCACCCTCCTTGGCCCCCCGCCACGCCGTACGCGCCGGTGAGCCCCCTCATTGGGGTCGCGAAGCCGGTTCTACTCGCCGCCGCCCTGCGGCTGCGGCTTTCTTCCGGCGGCTCCGGGGTGATCTTCACGTCGCGCTCGCCCCCGGGCTCACACCGTCCCCGGGTCGCTCTGGGCTGCCTACGCCGCTACTCGTCCCCATCCACGCTTCTCGCTCCGCCCAGTGTACGGCGCCGCGCGGACAGCGGCGGACCGGTTTTCCGGGCGGCGCGGGCGCGGGCCCTGCGAGCGGGCCGCATGACCCGAATGGCGAGGGGCGTGGGCGCCGGGGCCGGTGCGGGCGCGGTCCGGCGGATTACCCGGCGGGGAGCTGGGCACAACGGATGCATGCCCGTGGCTCGGGGGGTGCGGGCGGGCGAATCGGGCGGTGTGCCCCGTTGCCGCGGGACTCAAGTCGATTTATCGTCCCAGCACGATTCGCGAGCAAGATCACAATATGTGAAGGGGCCGCGGCCATGGTGGCGAAGAAGACCGCCGTACAGCAGCCGGCGACCGGGAAGACCGGCGCGAGGTCTGCCACCGAGAAGACGGCCCCGGGCAGGACGGCCGCCGCCAAGACTGCCGCCGTTGACGCGGTGGACGCCAAGGCGGTGGACGCCAGGACGGTGGACACCAAGGCGGTCGTCGGGAGGAGATCCGCCGCTGCGGGGAAGGCTGCGAAGAAGGCGGCTGAGAAGAGGACGCCTGAGAAGAAGGCCGCTCAGAAGAAGGCCGCCGAGAAGAGGGCGGCTGTGAAGGACGCGGCGGCCGGGAAGCCGGCCGTGGCGGAGAAGGCCGCGCTGAGGAAGACGGCCACGAAGCGGCCGGCCGCCCACCGGACGGCCGCGGCGGAGAAGTCCGCGGTGAAGGAAGCGGCGGGCAAGAAGGCCGTCGCCAAGAAGGCCGCCCCCGGGAAGGCCGCTGCCGACAAGGCGGCGGTGAAGGAGGCGGCCGCCACGAGCACGACCAAGGACGCGGGCGCGGCGCGGGCCGCGAAGCAGACGGGAGCCACGACAGTGGTTGCGAAGAAGACTCCTGGCACGGCCACGGCGGAACAGACCGCCGTTCCCAAGGCGAGGCTCGGCGCGGTGGAGCCCGGCGAACTGGCGGTACGCCCCGGCGAGGACCCCTGGACCGCGGAGGAGGTCGACGGGGCGCGCGCGGAGCTGCAGTCCGAGATGGAGCGGCTGCGGGAGGAGATCAGCTCGTCCGAGGCGTCCCTGGTCGGCCTGATGCGGGACTCCGGGGACGGCGCCGGCGACGACCAGGCCGACACCGGCACCAAGAACATCACGCGCGAGCACGAGCTGGCGCTGGCCGCCAACGCGCGCGAGATGCTGGTCCAGACCGAGCGCGCCCTGGAACGGCTCGACGCGGGCACCTACGGCGTGTGCGAGAACTGCGGCAACCCCATCGGGAAGGCCCGGATGCAGGCGTTCCCCAGGGCCACGCTGTGCGTGGAGTGCAAGCAGAAGCAGGAACGCCGCTCCTGAGCGCGAGGGGCCGTGGGGACGTGCCGTAGTCTCGTCCTCAGTCAGGCACCTAGGTTGAGGGACTCACGTGGCAGAGGCGGAGCGGATCATCGGTACGCCGGACACCCCGGACGACGGCGGCGAGCACAAGGCGGCGGCCGGGGCGCCCGTCGGCACCGGCGCGGTCGGCGCGGACGGGCAGGGGGCCACGGCGGCGCGGACCGGCCGCGGGCGCCGGATCGCCGTGCTGTTCGCGGTGGCCGCGTTCGCGTACGCCCTCGACCTGGTCAGCAAGATGCTCGTCGTGTCCCGTCTGGAGGGGCACACGCCCATCCAGGTCGTCGGGGACCTGCTGGAGCTGCACGCGATCCGCAACCCGGGTGCCGCCTTCGGGTTCGGCGCGGCCTTCACGGTGATCTTCACGCTGATCGCCGCGGCCGTGATCGTCGTGATCATCCGCCTGGCCCGCAAGCTGTACAGCTTCCCCTGGGCCGTCGCGCTCGGCCTGCTGCTCGGCGGCGCGCTCGGCAACCTCACCGACCGGATCTTCCGGGCGCCGGGCGTCTTCGAGGGCGAGGTGGTCGACTTCATCGCGCCCAAGGGCTTCGCCGTGTTCAACCTCGCGGACTCGGCCATCGTGTGCGGCGGCATCCTGATCGTGCTGCTGTCCTTCCGCGGCCTGGACCCCGACGGCACGGTCCACAAGGACTGATCCCGGCCCTCCCGGGTTTTCCACAGGCTCGTGCGGAGCCGTCCGGCCCGTCCGGCATACTCGACGGGTGAGCACGATTCCCGAGATCCGTACCCTGCCCGTGCCCGACGGCCTGGAGGGCGAGCGCGTCGACGCCGCCATCTCCCGCATGTTCGGCTTCTCCCGCACGAAGGCGGCGGAGCTGGCCGCGGCCGGCAAGGTCCAGGTCGACGGCGCGGTGGTCGGCAAGTCCGAGCGGGTGCGCGGCGGCGCCTGGCTCGAGGTCGAGATGCCGCAGGCGCCCGCGCCGGTGCAGGTGGTCGCCGAGCCGGTCGAGGGCATGGAGATCGTGCACGACGACGATGACGTGGTCGTGATCGTCAAGCCGGTCGGCGTGGCCGCGCACCCGTCGCCGGGCTGGTCCGGCCCCACCGTCATCGGCGGTCTCGCCGCCGCCGGGTACCGGATCTCCACGTCCGGCGCCGCCGAGCGCCAGGGCATCGTGCACCGCCTGGACGTCGGCACGTCGGGCCTGATGGTGGTCGCCAAGTCGGAGCGGGCGTACACGTCGCTCAAGCGCCAGTTCAAGGAGCGCACGGTCGACAAGCGCTACCACACCCTGGTCCAGGGCCACCCGGACCCGACGAGCGGCACCATCGACGCCCCGATCGGCCGCCACCCGAACCACGACTACAAGTGGGCGGTCACGGCCGACGGCAAGCCCTCGGTGACCCACTACGACCTCATCGAGGCCTTCCGCGCCGCCTCCCTGCTGGACGTCAAGCTGGAGACGGGCCGCACCCACCAGATCCGCGTCCACATGGCCGCCCACCGCCACCCGTGCGTCGGCGACCTCACCTACGGCGCCGACCCCACCCTCGCCAAGCGGCTGCGCCTGACCCGCCAGTGGCTGCACGCCGTCCGCCTCGGCTTCGAGCACCCCGGCGACGGCTCGTGGGTCGAGTTCGTGAGCGACTACCCCGAGGACCTCCAGAAGGCCCTCGACCAGGTCCGGGAGGAGACATGGGCGTGAGCCCCGCGTACACCGTCCGGGTCGCCGAGGACCCCGCCGACCGCGAGGCCTGCTTCGCGGTCCGCAAGGAGGTGTTCGTGGCCGAGCAGGGCGTGGCCGAGGACATCGAGTACGACGCCTACGACGCCGTGGCCGTGCACGTGCTGGCGGTCCGCGACGACGGGGTGCCGCTGGGCACCGGGCGCCTGCTGCACGGTGAGGCGGCGGCCGCGAAGACCGGCGGGGACCCGGCGGTGGGCTCCCTGGGCCGGCTCGCCGTCTCCCGGGAGGCCCGTGGGCTCGGCGTCGGCGCGGCCCTGGTGCGCGCCATCGAGGACGCGGCCCGCGCGCGTGGCCTCACGGCGGTGGACCTGCACGCGCAGACCCACGCCCTGGGTTTCTACGAGCGGCTCGGCTACGAGGCGTACGGCCCGGAGTTCCCGGACGCGGGCATACCGCACCGGGCGATGCGCCGGACCCTGTAGCCGGCGGAGCCACTGGGGCTGAGGGGCCGGGGAGCCGCTGCCGGCCGCACGGTCCCGCGGCGGGGCGCCCGGGCGCCAAGGCGTCGGTACGCCGGGTCGCGGGCGTCGTGGCAGGCTTGAGGTCTGCCGTGTGATCGTCGACTCCCGGAGCGCCGTCCGTGGACCAGCTGGCTCTGTTGTTCGTACTGCTGCTCGGGGCCCTGGTGAGCGTCCCGTTGGGGGACCGGTTCGGGGTGCCGGCGCCCGTGCTGATGACCCTGTTCGGCGGGGCCCTGGCCGTGGCCGACTTCGTGCCCAACGTGAACATCCCGCCGGACCTGATCCTGCCCGGACTGCTGCCACCGCTGCTCTACGCCGCCGTGCGCCGCACCTCCTGGCGGCAGTTCACGGCCAACATCCGGCCGATCTTCCTGCTGGCCGTGGCCCTGGTGTTCGTCACGACGGTGTGCGTGGCGTTCGTCGCCAACGCCGTCGTGCCGGGGCTGCCGATCGCCGCCGCCGTCGCGCTGGGTGCCCTGATCGCGCCGCCGGACCCGGTCGCCGCGACCAGTGTCGCCGGACAGCTGGGGCTGCCGCGCCGGCTGGTGTCGATCCTGGAGGGCGAGGGCCTCTTCAACGACGTCACCGCCATCGTGCTGTACCACGTGGCCATCGCGGCGGCCGTGAGCGGTGCGTTCTCGCCCTGGCGGGCCGGTCTGGACCTGGTGCTGTCCGCGGTCGTCGCGGTGGCCGTGGGCCTGGCGCTGGGCTGGGGCGCGAACAGGCTGATGGACCTCCTCGGCGATCCGACCCTGCAGATCGGCATGACCCTGCTGGTGCCGTACGCCTCCTACGTGCTCGCCGAGAAGCTGCACGGCTCCGGGGTGCTCGCGGTGCTCACCACGGCGCTCTTCCTCGCCGAGTACGCCACCGACGCCGACGACGTGATGACCCGGCTCGCCGGACACACCTTCTGGGACATCATCGACACGCTCGTCACCGGCGTCGCCTTCGGACTGATCGGACTGGAGCTGCACAACGCCATCCGCACGGCCCAGGGCCGGTGGGGCGAGATGCTCGGCTGGGCGGCGGCCGTCGTGGGCGTCGTGGTCGTCGTACGGCTGCTGTGGCTGCTGCCGGCGACCTGGCTGACCAAGCGGCTGCACGCCCGCCGGGACTACGACGAGGAGATCCCGGTGAGCTGGCGGGAGACCGTCGTGATGTGGTGGTCCGGGATGCGCGGTGTGGCCTCGGTGGCGCTGGCGCTGGCCGTGCCGCTCAAGACGGACGCCGGGGCACCGTTCCCCGACCGGGACGAGATCGTCTTCATCGCCTTCGGAGTGATCGTCGCCACGCTGGTGGTGCAGGGGCTGACGCTGCCCTGGCTGGTGAAGCGGCTGGAGGTGCGGGCCGACTCCGAAGGGGAGAAGGAGTTCGAGAAGGAGCTCGCGGTGCGGGCGGCGAGGGCGGCGAAGCGGCGGCTGCGGGAGATCGAGCAGGTGGAGGAGCTGCCCGAGGAGCTGTCCGAGCAGATGCTGCGGCGGGCCTTCGACATCGGGATCCGGATCAGTCCGGACATGGGGGAGGAGGAGCGGCGGGAGGCGCACCACCAGCGGGCCAAGCGGCTCAAGCGGGTGCGGCGCATCCAGAACGAGATGCTGAGCGCCGCCCGCCACGAGGTACTGGCGGCGCGGAGCGAACCGGGGGCGGACCCGGAGATCGTGGACCGGGTGCTCCGGCACCTCGACGTGCGCAGCCTGCGCTGAGTGCCGCGCACCAGGCACCGGCCGGTCATATGAATGTGCCGGCCCTGTGGACAACTCCCGGCGTCGTCCGTCCCCGTCTCCTACTCTCGGATCATGACTCGCAACATCGTGATCAGCGGCGGCGGTACGGGCATCGGGCTGGCGGCGGCGCGGGCGTTCGCGGCGGACGGGGACCGGGTGCTGTTGCTCGGCCGGCGCGCGGACGTGCTGGAGGAGGCCGGTGTGCCCGGGGCGCTCAGCTACGGGGCGGACCTGTCCGAACCGGGGGAGGTGCGCGGGGTGGCCCGGTTCGTGGCGGACGAGCTGGGCACCGTGGACGTGCTCGTGAACAGCGCCGGCGGAGCCGGGTACCTGGAGCCGCCGGCCGGCAGCGACGACCCCCTCGACCGGGTCGCCCACCAATGGACCGTCAACTTCCGGCAGAACACCCTGACCGCGGCGCTCCTCACCGAGGCGCTGAAGGACCGGCTCGCCACGCCCGGCGGAAGGGTGCTGTTCCTCAGTTCCATCGCCGCCTACCGGGGCTCGGGCACGGGTGCCTACGCGGCGGCCAAGGCCGGGCTGCACCCGTACGCCCACGACCTGGCCCGGGAGCTGGGCCCGCGCGGCATCACCGTCAACGTGGTCGCGCCCGGCTACGTGGAGGACACCGAGTTCTTCGGCGACACCATGGACGCGGCCCGGCGGGAGAGGCTCATCGCGGACACCTCGAACGGCCGCGCCGGCATACCGGGGGATGTCGCCGAGACCCTGCGCTGGCTGGCCTCGCCCGCCGCCGGGCACGTCACCTCGCAGATAGTCCAGGTGAACGGGGGCGCCGAACGGGGGCGTTGAGCGGCGTGACCGGTCAGCCCCGGCCGGTGCGCGGGAACTCGTAGGCCCGGCGCAGGGAGGCGCGGTCGGGGGACGGGACACGGGACGGCGGCAGCACCGAATCCGCGGTGTTCACCCGGGGCAGCGCGTAGGGGTGCTCCGCCGACAGCCAGCTGATCATCTGCTCGCGGACCGCGACCCGCACCGTCCAGATGTCGTCGGCGTCCTTCGCCGTCACCAGCGCGCGCACCTGGATGGTGTTCGGTGTGGTGTCCGTCACCTGGAGGTTGCACGCGCGGCCGTCCCAGGCCGAGCAGGCGCGCAGGATGTCCCGCAGCTTCTCGCGCATCGCCTCGATCGGCGCGCTGTGGTCGAGATGCCAGTAGACGATCCCGGTCATCTGCGGGGTGCCGCGGGACCAGTTCTCGAAGGGCCTGGAGGTGAAGTACGACACCGGCATGGTGATCCGGCGCTCGTCCCAGGTCCGTACGGTCAGGAAGGTCAGGGTGATCTCCTCCACCGTGCCCCACTCGCCGTCGACCACGACGGTGTCGCCGATGCGCACCATGTCGCCGAAGGCGATCTGGAGCCCGGCGAACATGTTGGAAAGCGTCGACTGGGCGGCGACACCGGCGATGGCGGCGATGATGCCCGCCGAGGCCAGCAGGGAGGCGCCCGCCGCGCGCATCGCCGGGAACGTCAGCAGCATCGACGAGACGGCCACGACGATGACGATGGCCGACACCACCCGCATGATCAGCTCGACCTGCGTGCGCACCCGGCGCACGCGGGCCGCGTCGCGGTGGACGCGGGCATAGCGGGAGTAGGTGGTCTCGACGATCGCCGCGGCGATCCGGATCACCAGCCAGGCGACCGACCCGATCAGCACCAGCGTCAGCGTCCGGCCGACGCCGACCTGGTGCCGCTCCAGCAGCTTCGCCTGGTCGTACGACCCGCGCAGCAGGGCGCTGCACAGGACGAGCTGGTAGGGGATGCGGGCACGGCGCAGCAGCCCCCACAGGGGGGTGCCGTGGTCGCGTTGGTCGGCCTTGCCCAGCAGCCGGTCGGTGCCCCAGCCGATGGCCAGGGTCAGCAGCACCGTGCCGCCGAGCACGATCAGTGGGCGGAGTACGTTCTCCATGCCTCCGCTCCTAACCGGCGCACGGAGGGCATGAACATGTGAGTTCGGCGCGTTCCTGGGTAAGGCGGCACCGGCACTGCCGTGGCCGGCTGGCACCATGGCCTCATGAACATCATGCTCTTTCACTCGACCTACGGGCTCAGGCCCGCGGTGCGCGAGGCCGCGGACCGGCTGCGCGCGGCGGGCCACGAGGTGTGGACGCCGGACCTCTTCGAGGGACGCACGTTCGGCACCGCCGAGGAGGGCATGGAGTTCAAGGAGCGGATCGGCAAGGAGGAACTGCTCAAGCGGGCCGTGCTGGCGGCGGCGCCGTACTCGGACCGGGGGCTGGTGTACGCGGGGTTCTCGCTCGGTGCCTCCGTCGCCCAGACCCTGGCCCTCGGCGATGCAAAGGCGCGCGGCCTGCTGCTCCTGCACGGCACGTCGGACATCGCGCCGAACGCGCAGGTGGACGAACTGCCGGTGCAGCTGCACGTGGCGGAGCCGGACCCGTTCGAGACGGACGACTGGCTGAGCGCCTGGTACCTGCAGATGGGCCGGGCGGGCGCCGATGTGGAGGTGTACCGGTACGCCGGGGCCGGGCACCTGTACACCGACCCGGGGCTGCCGGACTACGACGCGGAGGCCGCCGAGGCCACCTGGCGGGTGGCGCTCGGCTTCCTCGAATCGCTCGGCTGAGCGGTCACGCCGGGGCGGTCACACCGGGTCGTAGGTCCGCTCGACCTTCTGCGTGCCGCTGCGGGTGCGGTAGGAACGCACCCAGCGGGAGGTGGCGTCGGCGTCGGTGCGGTCGGACAGCACGTAGTAGTCCATCTGCGCGCGGTCGGCTGTGATGTCGAGCACGCCGTAGCCGTGCCGGTCGGTGTCCACCCAGTGGACGTGCCGGTTGGCGGCCTTGATGACCGGCGCGGCGACCGCGGAGACCGTGCCCTCGGGCACCTTCACGATGTCGTCCAGGTTGTCCGAGGTCACCGAGGTCACCACGAACTCGGTGGCCGCCGACGCCGACAGCGGGTAGGTGCCCGCGTCCACCGGGACGTCGTTGGCCCACGCCATGTGGATGTCACCGGTCAGGAAGACGGTGTTGCCGATGGCGTTGGAGCGCAGGTGGGCCAGCAGTTCGCGGCGGTCGTCGGTGTAGCCGTCCCACTGGTCGGTGTTGGCGGCGATGCCCTCCTGCGGCAGCCCGAGCAGCTTGGCGAGCGGCTTGAGCAGGTCGGCGGAGAGCGAGCCGAAGGAGAACGGCGAGATCATCACCGAGTTGCCGACCAGCCGCCACCTGGTGTCGGAGGCCTTCAGACCGGCCTTCAGCCAGTCGAGCTGGGCGCGCCCGGTGAGCGTGCGGTCCGGGTCGTCCACCGAGCCGCTGGCCGTGGACGCCTGCTGGGAGCGGAAGGAACGCAGGTCCAGCAGGGAGATGTCGGCGAGCTTGCCGAAGCGCAGCCGGCGGTAGGTGGTGCCGGCGACGGCCGGGCGGACCGGCATCCACTCGAAGTAGGCCTGCTTCGCCGCGGCCTGACGGGCCGCCCAGGTGCCCTCGGCGCCCTCGGTGTGGTTGACGGCGCCGCCGGACCAGGCGTTGTCGGCGAACTCGTGGTCGTCCCAGATCGCGATGACCGGCGCCTTCAGGTGCAGGGCCTGGAGGTCGGGGTCGGTCTTGTACCTGGCGTGCCGGATCCGGTAGTCGGCGAGGGTGAGGATCTCGTGGGCGGGCGCGTGCGGGCGGACGACCTGGCCCCGGGTCCCGTACTCGCCGGACTTGTACTCGTAGATGTAGTCGCCGAGGTGCAGCCAGGCGTCCAGGTCGTTGCGGGCCGCGAGGTGGCGGTAGGCGGAGAAGTAGCCGGCCTCCCAGTTGGCGCAGGAGACCACGCCGAAGCGCAGGGAGGAGACGTCCGCGTCCGCCGCCGGCGCGGTGCGGGTGCGCGCCACCGGGGAGTCGGTGCCGCCGGCCGAGAAGCGGAACCAGTAGTCGGTGGCCGGCTCCAGGCCGCGGATGTCGGCCTTCACGGTGTGGTCGGAGGCGGCCGTGGCGGTGGTGGAGCCCTTGGCGACGATGGCGGTGAACGCCTTGTCCCTGGCGACGGCCCAGCTGACCTCGGTGTCCGGGCCGAGCCCCGAACCCGGTATCGCCTCGGGGACCGGGGTCACCCGGGTCCACAGCAGCACGCCGTCGGGCAGCGGGTCGCCGGAGGCGACACCGTGCAGGAAGGCGGGGGTGTCCGTGGCGGCGCGGGCCGAGGCCGCGGCGGCCAGCGGGCCGGCCAGGACAGCGGTCGCCGCCGCGGCCTTGACGACCGTACGGCGGCGGGGCGGGAGCGGAGGCAGGCCCTGGGAGGTCTCGGATGATCTGTGTCGACTGGTCACGGACGATCAGGTTACTGATCGGTACGCGCGAGAGCGGGCGAACTCGCGAAAGTTCGCCCGCTCTTCGGCTGGTGGTCGGCTCAGCCCTTGAGGGCCGCCTCCAGCGCGGTGTTGAACTCGGCGACCGACATGGGCGCGTTCTTGCCGTCGGAGCCCGTCAGCGTCTTGCCGTCCATCTTCAGGGTCGGGGTGCCCGATATGCCGTCCTTGTCGAAGATCTTGGACTCCTCCAGCGCCCACCGGTCGTAGGTGCCGTCCTTCACGGCCTTCTGGAACGCCGTGTTGCCCTTCAGCGCGGGGACGGTGTCGGCGATCTCGATCAGATAGCCGTCGTCCTTGAACTTGTCGGTGGTCTCCTCGGGGTGCCACTTCTTGGAGTACATCGCGGTCTTGTACTCCAGGAACGCCTCGGGGCTGACGTTGAGCGCGGCGCCCAGGGCGCTGAGCGCGTTCTTGGAGCCCTCGCCGGTCAGGTTCTTGTCGAGGAAGGTGGCACCGACGTACTGGATCTTGAACTTGCCGGCGTCGAGGTCCTTCTTGACGGTCGGGCCGACCGTCTGCTCGAAGTCGGCGCAGACCGGGCAGCGCGGGTCCTCGTACATGACCAGCGTCTTCTTGGCGCTGCTCTTGCCGATGACGACCGTCGTACCGTCCGTGCCCGTGGTGTTGGCCGGCTTGACGAGCTTGTCGTCCTTCGCGGCCTCCCAGTAGGCGGGCTTGTTGTTCTGCACGACGGCGTAGCCGATGCCGCCGGCCGCGGCGAGGACGGCCACGACCGAGGCGGCCACGATGAGCTGCCGCCTGGCCTTGTCCCGCTTGGCCTGCCGCTCGCGCTCCTGGCGCAGCCGCTCCCGGGCCGCCGTCTTCGCCGACTGGCTGTTCCGCTTGCTCATATTGGTGATCTCCATGTGGGACGCGCACACGACGTACGCGGGATACGTGTGGGGGACTGCTGGTGCTCAGGCGAATGCCGGTGAGCACGGCGGTCCACGCCGTCCCAGGGAGTGCGTGAGGAGCCGGTCGCGGGCGGCGGCGCGGCGCGGGGCCGGGCGGGGCAGCCGGCGGGCCGGCCGCGGCCGTACGGCGACCGCGGCCACCGCCAGCAGCAACGGCCGGAACGTGGTGGCGGCGACCGCCCGCAGCAGCTGGGTCAGCGCGCGCTCGCCCCGGCGCAGCCAGGCGGCGGCGAGCAGCCCCACGCCGATGTGCGCGGCGAGCAGCAGCCAGGCGGCGGCCGGGCTGGCGTGGGCGAGCACCGCCCCGGCATGGCCGGGAGCGCCGGTCATCCCGGTCAGCGGGGTGCCCACCCGGCCCTGGCACAGCACGTCCAGGCCGACCGCCCGCAGCGGACCGGCGACCGGGCCGCCCGCCCGGCCGTAGCAGGTGTCCTGGCCGGTGGTGAACACCGTGTCGGCGGCCAGTTCCAGCGGCACCAGCAGGGCCGCGATCCGGCCGAAGCCGCGCTCACCGCCCGCCAGCGCGTACGCGGTGACGAACACCCCGGCGGCGACGGCGCCCACGGTCGCCAGCGGCAGCGGAGCACGGGACAGCAGCACGTGCGACGCGGTGCTGAGCGTCACGACGAAGGCCGTGAACAGCGCCGCGCGCACGGCTCTGAGCTGGGTCCCGGATATGTCCATAGCGAAAGGAGAGTCTGTCACGTACGCGGGTAAGGGACCCCTAAAGAGTGCCTGTGAATCCGCGAGGGTTACAGCCCCGGAATCCGGCCGTTGCGGAACAGGTCGACGAAGATCTGGTGATCGGCGCGCGCGCGTGCGCCGTAGCTGTGCGCGAAGTCCACCAGCAGCGGAGCGAAGCCCTCCTCGTCGGCCGCGAGCGCCGCGTCGATGGCCCGCTCGGTGGAGAACGGCACCAGGGACTCGCCGGAGGTGTCGTCCGCCGCCGCGTGCATGGTCGCGGTGGCCCGGCCCAGGTCGGCGACGACGGCCGCGATCTCCTCCGGGTCGTCGATGTCGTCCCAGTCCAGGTCCACGGCGTACGGCGAGACCTCGGCGACCAGCTGGCCGGCGCCGTCCAGTTCGGTCCAGCCGAGCCACGGGTCGGCGTGCGCCTGCAGGGCGCGCTGGGAGATCACCGTGCGGTGGCCCTCGTGCCGGAAGTACTCCGCGATGGCCGGATCCGTGATGTGCCGGGAGACGGCCGGGGTCTGGGCCTGCTTGATGTAGATCACGACATCGTTCTCCAGGGCGTCGCTGTGGCCCTCCAGGAGGATGTTGTACGACGGCAGGCCGGCCGAGCCGATGCCGATGCCCCGGCGGCCCACGACGTCCTTCACCCGGTAGGAGTCCGGGCGGGCCAGGGAGGAGTCCGGCAGCGTCTCCAGGTAGCCGTCGAAGGCCGCCAGGACCTTGTAGCGGGTGGCCGCGTCCAGCTCGACGGAGCCGCCGCCCGGTGCGAAGCGGCGCTCGAAGTCGCGGATCTCGGTCATCGAGTCCAGCAGGCCGAACCGGGTCAGCGAGCGGGCGTCACGCAGCGCGTCCAGCAGCGGGCCCTGCGCGGTGTCCAGCGTGAACGGCGGCACCTCGTCCCGCTTGGCGCCGGTGGCCAGGGCGTGGATGCGCTCGCGGTAGGCGGCGGCGTAGACCGTCACCAGCTCGGTGATCTGCGCGTCGCTGAGCGCCTTCGCGTACCCGAGGAGCGCGACCGACGCCGAGAAGCGCTTCAGGTCCCAGGTGAACGGGCCGACGTAGGCCTCGTCGAAGTCGTTGACGTTGAAGACCAGGCGGCCGTTGGAGTCCATGTACGTGCCGAAGTTCTCGGCGTGCAGATCGCCGTGGATCCACACGCGCGAGGTGCGCTCGTCCAGGTACGGCCCGCCGCGCTTCTCGGCGTCGAGGTCGTGGTAGAAGAGGGCCGCCGTGCCCCGGTAGAACGCGAAGGCCGAGGCCGCCATCTTGCGGAACTTCACCCGGAACGCGGCCGGGTCGGCGGCCAGGAGCCGGCCGAAGGCGGTGTCGAAGACGGCGAGGATCTCCTCGCCGCGCTGCTCCTCGTCGAGCTGGGGGACCGACATCGCGGGGTGCCTCCTGGTGCGTTACCTGTACGACAGCGTCTCTGCCGTACCCAACGGACGAAGGTACGCGTAGGTGCCCGCCCGTCGCCCGGTCGCCACCCTTGATCGAGGCGCTTCGCGCCAAGTCTTCATCCCGGTGTCAGTGGCGCGGCATAGACTTCGACGCTGACCCCAGAACCGTCCGCCAGCCCGTCGCCGAGTGTTTCCCCCGGAGGACTCACCGTGTCAAAGCCGCCCTTCACGCACCTGCACGTCCACACCCAGTACTCGCTGCTGGACGGTGCCGCGCGGCTGAAGGACATGTTCAACGCGTGCAACGAGATGGGCATGACGCACATCGCCATGTCCGACCACGGCAACCTCCACGGGGCGTACGACTTCTTCCACTCCGCGAAGAAGGCCGGAATCACCCCGATCATCGGGATCGAGGCGTATGTCGCCCCCGAGTCCCGGCGGAACAAGCGCAAGATCCTCTGGGGCCAGCCGCACCAGAAGAGGGACGACATCTCCGGTTCGGGTGGTTACACCCACAAGACGATGTGGGCCGTGAACAGGACCGGCCTGCACAACCTCTTCCGGCTCTCCTCCGACGCCTACGCCGAGGGCTGGCTGCAGAAGTGGCCCCGGATGGACAAGGAGACCATCGCCCAGTGGTCCGAGGGCATCGTCGCCTCCACCGGCTGCCCCTCCGGCGAGGTGCAGACCCGGCTGCGCCTCGGCCACTTCGACGAGGCCCTCAAGGCCGCGGCGGACTACCAGGACATCTTCGGCAAGGACAGGTACTTCCTGGAGCTGATGGACCACGGGATCGAGATCGAGCGCCGGGTCCGCGAGGGCCTGCTGGAGATCGGCAAGAAGCTCGGCATCCCGCCCCTGGTCACCAACGACTCCCACTACACGTACGCGCACGAGGCCGGCGCCCACGACGCCCTGCTGTGCATCCAGACCGGCAAGAACCTCTCCGACCCCGACCGCTTCAAGTTCGACGGCACCGGCTACTACCTGAAGTCCACGGACGAGATGTACGCCATCGACTCCTCGGACGCCTGGCAGGAGGGCTGCGCCAACACGCTCCTCGTCGCCGAGATGGTGGACACCACCGGCATGTTCGAGAAGCGCGACCTGATGCCCAAGTTCGACATCCCCGAGGGCTACACCGAGGTCACCTGGTTCCAGGAGGAGGTCCGCCGCGGCATGGAGCGCCGCTTCCCGGGAGGGATTCCCGAGGACCGCCAGAAGCAGGCCGAGTACGAGATGGACGTCATCATCCAGATGGGGTTCCCGGGCTACTTCCTCGTGGTCGCCGACTTCATCATGTGGGCCAAGCGGCAGGGCATCGCGGTCGGCCCCGGCCGGGGCTCCGCGGCCGGCTCGATCGTCGCCTACGCGCTCGGCATCACCGACCTCGACCCGATCCCGCACGGCCTGATCTTCGAGCGGTTCCTCAACCCCGAGCGCATCTCGATGCCCGATGTCGACATCGACTTCGACGAGCGCCGGCGCGTCGAGGTGATCCGGTACGTGACGGAGAAGTACGGCGCCGACAAGGTCGCCATGATCGGCACCTACGGCACCATCAAGGCCAAGAACGCGATCAAGGACTCGGCGCGCGTGCTGGGCTACCCGTACGCGATGGGCGACCGCATCACCAAGGCCATGCCCGCCGACGTCCTCGGCAAGGGCATCCCGCTGTCCGGCATCACCGACCCCAGCCACCCGCGCTACTCGGAGGCGGGCGAGGTCCGCGGGATGTACGAGAACGAGCCGGACGTGAAGAAGGTCATCGACACCGCGCGCGGTGTGGAGGGCCTGGTCCGGCAGATGGGCGTGCACGCCGCCGGCGTGATCATGTCCAGCGAGACCATCACCGAGCACGTCCCGGTCTGGGTGAGGCACACCGACGGCGTGACCATCACCCAGTGGGACTACCCGAGCTGTGAGTCGCTCGGCCTGCTGAAGATGGACTTCCTGGGCCTGCGCAACCTCACGATCATGGACGACGCCGTCAAGATGGTGAAGGCCAACAAGGGGATCGACATCGACCTCCTGAGCCTCCCGCTCGACGACCCGACCACCTTCGAGCTGCTCCAGCGCGGCGACACCCTCGGCGTCTTCCAGTTCGACGGCGGCCCCATGCGGTCCCTGCTGCGGCTGATGAAGCCGGACAACTTCGAGGACATCTCCGCCGTGTCGGCCCTGTACCGGCCGGGCCCGATGGGCATGAACTCCCACACGAACTACGCGCTGCGCAAGAACGGGCAGCAGGAGATCACGCCGATCCACCCCGAGCTGGAGGCGCCGCTCAAGGAGGTCCTGGACGTCACCTACGGCCTGATCGTCTACCAGGAGCAGGTGCAGAAGGCCGCCCAGATCATCGCGGGCTACTCGCTCGGCGAGGCCGACATCCTCCGCCGTGTGATGGGCAAGAAGAAGCCGGAGGAACTGGAGAAGAACTTCGTCATCTTCCAGGCCGGCGCCCGCAAGAACGGCTACAGCGACGAGGCCATCCAGGCGCTCTGGGACGTGCTGGTCCCCTTCGCCGGCTACGCGTTCAACAAGGCGCACTCCGCCGCGTACGGCCTGGTGTCGTACTGGACGGCGTACCTGAAGGCGAACCACCCCGCCGAGTACATGGCCGCCCTGCTCACCTCGGTCAAGGACGACAAGGACAAGTCGGCGGTCTACCTCAACGAGTGCCGCCGCATGGGCATCCGGGTGCTCCCGCCGAACGTCAACGAGTCCGAGGCCAACTTCGCCGCCCAGGGCGACGACGTGATCCTCTTCGGCCTGTCCGCCGTCCGCAACGTCGGCACCAACGTCGTCGAGTCGATCATCAAGTGCCGCAAGGCGAAGGGGAAGTACGCCTCCTTCCCCGACTACCTCGACAAGGTCGACGCGGTGGTCTGCAACAAGCGCACCACCGAATCGCTGATCAAGGCCGGCGCCTTCGACTCGATGGGCCACACCCGCAAGGGCCTCACGGCCCAGTACGAGCCGATGATCGACACCGTGGTCGCGGTCAAGCGCAAGGAGGCCGAGGGTCAGTTCGACCTCTTCGGCGGCATGGGCGAGGAGACCAGCGACCAGCCCGGCTTCGGCCTCGACGTCGAGTTCACCGACGACGAGTGGGACAAGACCTATCTGCTCGCCCAGGAGCGGGAGATGCTCGGTCTGTACGTCTCCGACCACCCCCTCTTCGGCCTGGAGCACGTGCTCTCCGACAAGGCGGACGCGGGCATCGCCCAGCTCACCGGCGGTGACTACGCGGACGGCTCGGTGGTGACCATCGGCGGCATCATCTCCGGCCTCCAGCGCAAGATGACCAAGCAGGGCAACGCCTGGGCCATCGCCACCGTCGAGGACCTGGCGGGCTCCATCGAGTGCATGTTCTTCCCGGCCACCTACCAGCTGGTGTCCACCCAACTCGTCGAGGACGCCGTGGTGTTCGTCAAGGGCCGCCTCGACAAGCGCGAGGACGTGCCCCGACTGGTCGCCATGGAGCTGATGGTCCCGGACCTGTCCAACGCGGGCACCAACGCGCCCGTGGTGCTCACCATCCCGGCCGTGAAGGTGACCCCGCCGATGGTCAGCCGCCTCGGCGAGATCCTCAGCCACCACAAGGGCGACAGCGAGGTCCGGATCAAGCTCCAGGGCCCGCGCAAGACCACCGTGCTCCGCCTGGACCGGCACCGGGTCAAGCCCGACCCGGCGCTGTTCGGCGACCTGAAGGTGCTGCTCGGCCCGTCCTGCCTGGCCGGCTGACGCCCGCGGAAGACGCCGACGCGAAGGGGCGCACCCTCGACGGGTGCGCCCCTCACATGTGCCCGGGCTTCAACTGCCCTTTAGTTGTGGCCGAAGCTCTTCTGCTTCTTGCGCGCGGCCTCCGAAGGGCTGCCCGGGGCGTGCGCCATGGGCGGCTCGTGCTCCTCCGCCTGCGGACGCTGCGCGTGCTCGGACTGCGCAGCGCGGTTCTGCGGGCCGGACTGCTTGCGGTTCTTGTTCTTGGCCATGGTGATGCCTCCTGTGGGGGATCTAGGGGCCAGGGCCGGGACCAGATTCACATACGCTGACATCGAGCGCATGTCGGATAATTACCGTGTGTGACAGGGTTGGTGGGCGTACCGGAACCGCAAACGCCACGCCGAAGATCGAGTTCGGGCCGTTAACCCCCGCGTGGTCGGGCAGACTCGAAGGAAGTCCGAAGCAAAACCTCCCGGGAAGAGGGTGAGTCGCGTGGACCGCTGCATCGTCCTGGTGGACGCCGGGTACCTGCTGGGCGCCGCCGCCAGCCTCCTCGCCGGCGAGCCCTCGCGGTCCCGGATCACCGTCGACCACGCCGCGCTGATCCAGGCGCTGCGGGAACGCGCGGAGTCCGACACCGAGCGCCCCCTGCTGCGCATCTACTGGTTCGACGGCGCCCCCGACCGGGTCCCCCAGCCGGAGCATCGCCGGCTGCGCGTGATGCCCCGGGTCACCGTCCGCCTCGGCGCCCTCACCCGCAGTGACGGACGCTGGGCGCAGAAGGGCGTCGACGCCGCCATGCACGCCGAACTGACCGAGCTGGCCCGCAACCGCGCCTGCTCCGACGTCGTCCTCGTCACCGGCGACGGCGACCTGCTGCCCGGCATGATGGCCGCCAAGGAGCACGGCGTCGCCGTCCACCTGTGGGCCGTCCAGGCCGCCGACGGCGACTACAACCAGTCCGAGGACCTGGTCGCCGAGGCCGACGAGCGGCGGGTGCTGGACCGGGCCTGGATCACCCAGGCCGTCCGCGCCAAGGAGCTGACCGGCGTCTGCGCCCCGCAGCCCGCGCCCCGCCCCGAGATCGCCGCCATCCTCTCCGCGCCGCTGCCCGAGTCCGCGCTCGGCACCGCGGCCGAGCGGCCCGCCGAACAGCCCGCCCACCCGCCGGTGGCGGCCGTGGCCGAGAACGGCGCCCAGGAGCGGGTGAGCGCACCCAAGGGCGTCCCCACCCCCAAGGACCTGGCCGCGCTGCGCGCGCCCGGCGCCCAGTCCGTGCAGCACCCGGCGACCGCGACCCTGCGCTGGTCCTCCGACAAGGGCTGGGTCGACCGGCCGGGCGCGGTGGCCGAACCCGCCGAGGTCGCCTCCATGCCGACGCTGGCCCAGCTCACCACCGCCGAACAGCGGTGGGCCGACCGGGAGGAGGACATCACCACCGTCGGCGGCGATCCGTACGAGGTCGGGCAGGTCTTCGCCCGCCGCTGGATGTCCCGGCTCGGCGACCAGGGCCATCTGCAGCGGCTGTCGCAGCTGTACCCGCGCATCCCGCACCGGATCGACGGGGAGCTGCTGCGGTACGCGGCGCGGTTCGGGCTGCTCGCGCACAAGGACGACCAGATCGACGAGCACGACCGTTACGCCATTCGGGCGGGGTTCTGGCGGGAGATCGACGTCCCGGCGGCGGCCGAACAGCACGCGCCCGCCGCGGACTGAACCCCGCAGCCGCCCCCAAGGGCGAGTAAAGGCCCCGGACCCCGTAGGCTCGTCCTTTGTGAGCACGCGCGCGGGACAGGCACTTCGGTACGACGAGGTCGTACGCGTGCGCGGGCTCGGCAAGACGTACCCGGCCGTCAAGGGCCGGCGGGGCACCCCGGCCACCCCCGAGGTGCGGGCCACCGACGGGGTCGAACTGGCCGTGCGGCGCGGGGAGGTCTTCGGACTGCTCGGCCCCAACGGCGCCGGAAAGTCCACCCTCGTGCGGCAGCTCACCGGGCTGCTGCGGCCGGACACCGGCAGCGTTGAGATACTCGGCCACGACATCGTGCGCCATCCCGAACGGGCCGCCCGGCTCCTCGCCTACCTCGGCCAGGAGTCCACCGCCCTGGACGAGCTGACCGTATCCCTCGCCGCCGAGACCACCGGGCGCCTGCGCGGCCTGGACGTCCGGCGGGCGCGGGCGGAGCGGGACGCCGTGCTGGAGGAACTGGGGCTGACCCCGATCGCCGGACGGGCGCTGAAGAAGCTGTCCGGCGGTCAGCGGCGGCTCGCCTGCTTCGCCGCCGCGCTCGTCGGGGAACGGCCGCTGCTCGTGCTGGACGAGCCGACCACCGGCATGGACCCGGTGGCCCGGCGCGCGGTCTGGGCGGCCGTGGACCGGCGGCGTGCCGAGCGCGGTACGACCGTGCTGCTGGTCACCCACAACGTCATCGAGGCCGAGACGGTGCTGGACCGGGTCGCCGTGCTCGACCAGGGCCGGGTCATCGCCTGCGACACCCCCGCCGGACTCAAGGCGCGCGTCGCCGGCGAGGTGCGGGTGGAGCTGGTGTGGCGGGAGCGGGCGCCGCTGGAGGTGCCCGAGGTGGCCGTGCTGCGCGAGCGGGCCGTGGAGTCCGGCCGGCGCTGGACGCTCCGGCTCGCGCCCGAGGAGGCCCGCGCCGTCGTCGCGACGGTGACCGGCGGGGCCGCCTTCGCCGCGCTGGACGACTTCACGCTCGCCACGCCCAGCCTGGAGGACGTCTACCTGGCGCTGGGCGGCGCGGCCCGGCAGGGGCTGGTGAAGGCATGAGCGCACCGGCCATGGAATGCGTACGGGTCCGCGTGACCGCCGCGGCGAGGACGACCGCCGGGGTGAGGGGGCCCGCCGTGGCGACTGCCGCAGGGAAGAGGAGCAGCCCGTCGTGAGTGTCGTACCCGCCGAGGTTCTGCCGGGCGGTGCCCGGACCGTACCGGACGCGGCGGCCGGCGCGGCCGAGCTCGGACCGTCCGCGCGGCTGTGGCCGTCGCTGGTGGCCGTCTACCGGGCGCAGCTGTCCCGGGCCCGGGTGGCGCGGATCCCGCTGCTGTTCGTGGCCACCTTCCAGTCCATCGGCATCACCGTGATGATGCGCGGTGTCGTCGACAGCGGCCACGAGGCCCAGTCCGTGGTGGCCGGGTCCTCCGTGCTGGTCGTCGCGTACGTCGCGCTGAACCTGCTGTCGCAGTACTTCGGGCACTTGCGGGCCAGCGGCGGGCTCGACCACTACGCCACGCTGCCGGTGCCGCCGGCGGCCGTGGTGCTGGGCGCGGCGGCGGCCTACGCCTCCTTCACCGTGCCGGGGACCTTGGTGACGGCCGTCTTCGGCTGTGTGCTGTTCGGGCTGCCGCTGTCCAACCTGTGGATCCTGGTGGCCGTCATCCCGCTCGCCGGGGCCGCGCTGGCCGGGCTGGGCGCCGCCTGCGGGCTGCTCGCGCCCCGGCCGGAGCTGGCCACACTGCTGGGCCAGCTGGGCATGTCGGCGGCGCTGCTGCTGGGCGTGCTGCCGGCCGACCGGATGCCGGAGGCCGTACGGCTGGCCCGTGACCTGCTGCCGTCGACCTATGGCGTGGAGGCGTACGCGCGAACCTTCACCGAGGACCCCGACTGGGCCGTCGTCCTCGCTGACCTGGGGGTGTGCGCGGGTGTCGGCGTGGTCTCGCTGGCCGTGGCGGCCTGGGCGTACCGCAGGGCCGCCGTCCGGTGACGCGGCCCACAGCGCGACCTGGCACGATGGTCGGGTGACCGCACCGCTGACTCCGCCTCCTCCGCCGCACGAGAACTCCCCGCACCAGGTCTGGCAGGCGCCGCCGCCCGCCGGGACGCCGGACGCGGGCGCGTACGAACAGGACGGCCCCGGGATGAAGACGGAACTGCGGGAGGCCGCCGTGATCACGGTGGCGCTGGTGCTCGGCGGAGTGCTGCTGGGACTGCTGTGGTGGTGGCTGGCGCCGCACGTGCCGCTGATCGCCGACGAGGTCGGCAAGAACTGGGTCGTCTACGTCAAGGACAGCGAGGGCGAGCAGGCGATCGGGGTTGACGGAACGTTCACCCTGCTGGGGCTCGCCTTCGGGCTGGTCAGCGCCGTGGCGGTGTTCCTGCTGCGACGGCGCGGCGGTGTGCCGCTCGTGGTGGCCCTCGGCCTCGGCGGGCTGCTCGGGTCGCTGCTGGCCTGGCGGCTCGGGGTGTGGCTGGGACCCGAGTCCGACGTGCTGGCGCACGCGCGGGCCGTGGGCAAGGGGGTGACGTTCCCGGCACCGCTGAAGCTGTCGGCGAAGGGGGCGCTGCTGGCGTGGCCGTTGGCGGGTCTGCTGGCGCATCTCGGACTGACCGCGCTGTTCGCCCCCCGGGACCCCGAGCTCCCCTGACCCGGGGCTCCGCCCCCTGGCCTGCGCTCCTCAGACGAACGGGACGGACGTCCGATCCCCACCGGCACCGCCTCCGTCAGCTCCGCCAGGCCACCCGGCGCCGGCCCGGCATCCCGGCCCCGGCGGCCCGCCGAAGTGGTCCGGGGCTGCCGCCTGGGAACGCCCGGCCGCCGCCCGGCCGGCCCGGTGACAGGCGGGCGACCGCCCTGGTGACCCGGGGTCGCCCCACTGGGACCCCTGGACCCGCGCCCCTCCACGACCCGTCTGGGCCAGCCGCGTCCGATCCGCACCGGCACCGCCTCCGCCAGCTCCGCCAGGCCACCCGGCGCCGGCCCGACCTCCAGTTTCCGGCGGTCTGCCGAAGTGCCCCGGGGCTGTCGCCTGGGAACCCGGCCGGGACCCGTCCCGCCTGGCCGGCAGGCGGACGGGGCGGCGCCCAGGTCAGCCGTGTCCGATCCGCGCCGGCACCGCCTCCGTCAGCTCCGCCAGGTCGCTAGGAGGCTCGCCAGGTCACCCGGCGCCGGCTCGGCCTCCAGCCCCCGGCGGCCCGCCGAAGTGCCCCGCGGCTGTCCCCCGGGAACCCGGCCGCGACCCGCCTGGGCCGGTGACAGGTGGACAGTGGGCGCCCGCGCGGGGACCGCGCAGGACCCCCGGGTCCGCGCCCCGCCGGCGGCCGTCCGTCTGAGTCGGCCGGCAGGTGGACAGGTGGGCGCCCGTGCAGGGCCCCGGGTCCGTGTCCCGCCGGCGGCCGTCCGTCTGAGTCGGCTGGCAGGCGGAACAGGTGGCCGCCCGTGCAGGGCCCGTGCAGGACCCCGGGTCCGCGCCTCTCCGCCGGCCGTCCGTCTGAGTCGGCTGGCAGGTGGACAGGTGGGCGCCCGTGCAGGGCCCCGGGTCCGTGCCCCGCCGGCGGCCGTCCGTCTGAGTCGGCCGGCAGGCGGACAGGTGGCCGCCCGCGCAGGATCCCGGGCTCGCGCCCCTCCGGCGGCCGCCTGTGCGGGTGACCCGGAGCTGTCCCGGTCAGGGACCCCGGGGTGTGGTCCTCCGCCACCGCTCCGGGCCGGCTGGCCGGCGGACGGGTCAGCCGCGGCCGATCGGGGCCAGCACCGCCTCCGTCAGTTTCGCCAGGTCGCCCGGTGCCAGCTCGACCTCCAGGCCCCGGCGGCCCGCCGAGACGCAGATCGTCGCGTGGGACTCCGCCGAGTCGTCGAGGACCGTCGGGAGCCTCTTGCGCTGGCCGAGCGGGGAGATGCCGCCGCGGACGTAGCCCGTGGTGCGTTCGGCGAGGGCCGGGTCGGCCATGGCCGCCCGCTTGCCGCCCACCGCCGCCGCCAGGGCCTTCAGATCCAGCGAGCCGGCCACCGGGACCACACCGACCACCAGGGAGCCGTCGACGTCGGCCACCAGGGTCTTGAAGACGCGGTCGGGGGAGACGCCCATCGCCTGCGCCGCCTCCTCGCCGTAGGAGGGGTGGGACGGGTCGTGGTCGTAGGCGTGGACCGTGAAGTCCACGCCCGCCGCGGTCAGGGCCACCGTCGCGGGCGTGCCCCCGGACTGCTGCTTCTTCGACTTCTTCGCCATCAGGGTGCCGGGTTTCCCTCAGTTCAGACTCGTCGGCGTCCGCGTCAGCTCGAATGCGGGCAACGACGGCAGACTACGGATGATGGACGTCTCCGCGCGAAGGAGTTTCAGTTCGTCCCGGAGCCGGGAGGCGGTGTCCGGGGCCTGGAGCAGCCGCTGCTTGGTCGGCGTGTCGTGCACCATCGCGGCGGCCACCAGGTACGACACCACGCCCGGGTCGTCCGGCAGGTCCGCACCGGTGGACAGCGAGCGCTCACGGGCGCCCGCCAGCCGCTTCTGGTACTGGCGGAAGGAGCGCAGCACGCCCTCGGCCAGCGCGCCCGCCTCGTCCCCGGGCTCCTCCGGCAGCTCCTCCAGCTCGGCGGTCAGGAACGGCCCGGACGCGTCCACGGACAGCAGGCGGACGCGCGTCGTGCCCGTCGCCAGGACCTCGAAGGTGCCGTCGGACCGCTCCCGGATGGTCGCCGCGTCCGCCACACAGCCCACCCCGTGGAGGGCCTTGAGCGGGTCGGGGCCGAAGCCGGCGGCCGGGCCCCGGTCGGGCTCGGCCGTGGGGTCGGGCATGCCCGGGGCGCTCGGCGCGACCTCGTGGCCGTCGCGGATGGCGACGACGGCGAAGCGGCGCGGCTCCTCCTCGGGAGTCTTCAACAGCGCGCGCATCATGGCGCGATAGCGCTCCTCGAAGACGTTCAGCGGCAGCACGAGCCCCGGGAACAGCACCGAGTTCAGCGGAAAGAGCGGCAGACGGACGGTGGTCACGGCGCCCCAGCCTAGTGGTCGGCGGCGCGAACGTGTCCGCCGTGCCCGTCGAGGGGGTCCCGGGACGCCGTCAGCAGCCGGGCCGGGACCGGCCGCGGGCCCGCCGTCTCCAGGTGTTCGCGCACGCGCAGGAAGTGGCCGAGCGGGTCGTCCGAGAGCCGGTCCCAGGGAAAGGAGGTGGCGTACGGGCCGATCAGGCGCAGCTGGGTGAGGGCGTCCTCCCATCGGTGAAGCCGCAGCAGGACGTACAGCAGTTTGTTGCGGACCTCGGCGGGCCACGGGTCGGCCGCCGGGAAGCGCCCGGACAGCTCGATGGCGCGGTCGGCCGCCGCGTCCAGCCGGGCGCGCGGCACGTCGGGGCCGCAGCCGTCGGTCAGGCAGCCGAGGGCCGCCCGGGCGGGCAGCGCCTGGACGAGCGAGTCGGCCGGGGCGTCCTGCGCGGCCCGTTCGGCGAAGTCGAAGCACGCACCGTGCGAGCCATGAGGGGTGTGGGGCGTGTCGCCCCACTGGGCGCAGCAGAAGGCGGCCAGGTAGCGCAGGGCGGCCACGTGGCAGCCGTAGTGGTGCGGGGCGCGCCGGACGGCCGCCTCCCACAGCTCCTCGAAGTAGCGGTGCCCGGCCCGCGAGCCGCGCGCGTGGTCGAGCGCGATCCGCCAGGGCACAGGGTCGCGGTCGTCGGCGCGGGCGGCGGCGGTGATGAGCGGGCTCACCTCGCGCAGCAGCTCGGCCCGGGCGGGCGAGGGCCAGGCCCGGTCCACCGCCAGCTGGGCCCCGAGCAGCGGCACACCGGGGTCGTCCGGGGCGGCGGCGCGCCACTGCTCGTACCACTCGGGACGTGAGCGGGCGAAGGCGGCCAGGCGCCGTACGTACCGGTCCCGGTTCTCCCACTCGGCCGTGGTGCGGGTGGCGGCGAGCAGGCCGGCCGCGGCGGCGTACTCGCCCCGGCCGGCCGCGACCAGCGCGGGCGAGAGGCGGTCGTCGGGCGCGTCGAGGACGGTCTCGTCCCCGGTCGGCGGGTGGCCGGCCGGGCGGGCGGAGCGTTTGGTCATCCGGGTGGGGCGGATGAACGAGGGCAGCAGAGCCATGGTGCGACCATTGAAAGTCCGCAGGTCGGGGCGGCGCCAGAGGGCCTGGGCAAGTCTGGGAAAGTTGTACGGCCGCAAGTCAAGGGCCGGTAAAGGGTGATTGTACGTTTTGTGTGAGGTGTGTGCGTGCGGGGCGGATTCCGTCCGCCGTCGATGAACGGCGCCGCCCTCACGCCGGCTTCCGTCAGCTGCGCCTCAGCAGCCGGGTCGCGCCCGCCGCCACCGTCGTCGCCAGGACCCAGCCGATCAGGACCAGCGCCGCCGCCAGCCACTGCCAGCCACCGCGCAGCTGCCACTGGCCGGCCTGGCCCAGGTCGATCACCGGCAGCAGCAGGTCCAGCGTGAACAGCGCCGGGCTCCAGACCGGATGGCCGCCGGAGCTGACCGGCGGGGGGCCCGCACGGGTGAAGGCGAGCGTGCCCGCCGCCCACAGCACCGCCATCCACACCGCCGCCCGTCCCGGACGGTAGCCGTAGGCGACCGTCCAGTCCTGGAGGAAGCCCCAGCACTTTCCGGCCAGCGGCAGCGTCTCGCGCCGCCGGCGCTGCTTGGCGAGCAGCACCTCGCGCGCGTCCTCGTCCTCCCCGGCCGCGCGCAGCACCGCCGCCAGCCGCTCGTACGGCTCCGGGGCGTACTCGGCGGTGGCCGCCGCCACCCAGTCCAGGCGCTGGGCCAGCGGGAACGGACCCTGCGGCACCAGGCTCTCGTAGGCGAAGCCGCCCATGTGCAGACTGCCCGCGTCCGGCCAGCTGCTCGCCCGGTCCACCAGGTTCACGACCCGCGCGCCGGACAGCACCACCTTGCCGCGCTCCGGCTTGTCCCCGAGGAAGCGCAGCTCCGGCGTCTGCACCCGGCGCAGTGACAGCTCCTGGTCGTCGGTGAGGACGAACCGGGCCCGCTCCAGGTCGACGGCGTCCCCGAACCGCCCGTCGTCCAGGCGCACCCCGCCCCGGGACTCGAACCGCTGGATGCGCGTCCCGCGCGCGGGTGTGGTGCCGCTCAGCAGCGGGTTGCCCACGCCGGCCGGGGTCAGGTACAGGGTCCGTTCGACCGTCAGCTGGGGGGCGTTCAGGGCGAACCGGGCGTAGGGGTTGGCGAGCCTCGCGCCGCGCAGGCTGAGCGAGACACCGATCTGGGCGCCGCGCAGGCTGAACTCGCCGTGCGACTCCAGCATCTCCGCCTGGAGGTCCTGGCCGACGGTCAGGCCGTCGGCCGCGATCGACCGCCCGCCGCGGTCCCGGTACGCGACCGCCTGGTTGAGCAGCAGATCGGTGCCGATGTGCGCGTCCGTCAGCCGCACCCCGTTCTGGAACCGGCAGCGCGGCAGGTGCAGGTCACCCTCGGTGTGCACGCGGGCGGCCTCCAGCCGCGGCACGGCGCAGTCCACCAGGCGCAGGGTCGTGAACCGGGCCTCCGGCAGCCGGATCTCCTCGTCGAAGCGGCAGCCGCGCAGCTCCACGTACGGGGTGACCTGGCCGCCCGCCAGGTCCAGCGGGCCGGTGACGCGCACGCCGACGAGCTTCAGCGCGGGCACCCGGCCGGCGAGCGCCGGCGGGCCGTCGAGGAGCAGCCAGCAGACGATCCGGGCCCGCACGGTCCGCTCCGGGCCCCACGGATGCCCGCCGTGCGGATCGTCCACCGCGAAGTCGCCGCTGCTCAGGTCGTACACGCTGCCGTTGCGGAAGGCCTGCCACATGCCCGCCTCGGTCGCGGTCAGGTCGTCCGGCAGGTCCCCCGTGCGGATGCCGGCTCCCTCGGTCACCGTTCCCCTCTTCTCTCCTCTTCCGGTTCGCTGGATTTCGTACAGCCGTTCATGCCCTCTGTGACCGGCGGGACACCACCCGTGAAGGTGATCTTCCGGGTTCCGGCCACCCTCTGTACCAGTCATTGGTCCACGGTCTGTATCAGCCATTGATACGCGCGGACGGCTCCCGACGGCGGTCTGAGAGAATTGGGACTGTGATTTCCCGAATCGATCTGCGCGGCGACGCCCTTCCCGAGGGCCCCGCCCTGCGCGACCTGCTGCCCCGAGCCGACTTCGACGTTCAGGCCGCCCTGGAGAAGGTGCGCCCGATCTGCGAGGCCGTGCATCATCGCGGCGACGCGGCGCTGATCGACTTCGCCGAGAAGTTCGACGGAGTGCGGCTGGAAACCGTCCGTGTCCCGGCCCAGGCCCTCACCGACGCGCTCGCCGCTCTCGACCCGGCCGTGCGCGCCGCCCTGGAGGAGTCCATCCGCCGCGCCCGGCTGGTCCACCGCGCGCAGCGCCGTACGACCCACACCACGCAGGTCGTGCCCGGCGGCTCGGTGACCGAGAAATGGGTTCCCGTCGAGCGCGTCGGGCTGTACGCGCCCGGCGGCCGCTCGGTCTACCCGTCCTCCGTGGTGATGAACGTGGTGCCCGCCCAGGAGGCCGGCGTCGAGTCCATCGCGCTCGCCTCACCGGCCCAGGCCGAGTTCGGCGGCCTGCCGCACCCGACGATCCTCGCCGCCTGCGCCCTGCTCGGCGTGGACGAGGTCTACGCGGCCGGCGGCGCCACCGCCGTGGCGATGTTCGCCTACGGCACCGAGTCCTGCCCGCCCGCCGACATGGTCACCGGGCCCGGCAACATCTGGGTCGCCGCCGCCAAGCGCTACTTCACCGGCAAGATCGGCATCGACGCCGAGGCCGGCCCGACCGAGATCGCGATCCTCGCGGACGCCGGCGCCGACCCGGTGCACGTCGCGTCCGACCTGATCAGCCAGGCCGAGCACGACCCGCTGGCGGCGGCCGTCCTGGTCACCGACTCCGTGGAGCTGGCGGACGCGGTCGAGAAGGAACTGGAGCCGCAGGTCGCGGCCACCAAGCACGTCGAGGACCGGATCGTGCCCGCGCTCAGGGGCAGGCAGTCCGCCATCGTGCTGGTCGACGGCATCGACGAGGGCCTGCGGGTCGTCGACGCCTACGGCGCCGAGCACCTGGAGATCCAGACCGCCGACGCCGCGGCGGTGGCCGACCGGGTCCGCAACGCCGGCGCGGTCTTCATCGGGCCCTGGGCCCCCGTCTCGCTCGGCGACTACGCGGCCGGGTCCAATCACGTCCTGCCCACCGGCGGCTGCGCCTGCCACTCCTCGGGCCTGTCCGTGCAGTCCTTCCTGCGCGGCATCCACATCGTGGACTACACCAGGGACGCGCTCGCCGAGGTCGCCCACCACGTGGTGACGCTGGCGGAGGCGGAGGACCTGCCGGCGCACGGCGCGGCGGTCAAGGCGCGGTTCGGCTGGAAGGTACCCGAGAGCAAGTGAGCGACGTGCGGATCGACGATCTCCCCGTACGGGACGAGCTGCGGGGCAAGTCCCCCTACGGCGCCCCCCAGCTGGACGTCCCCGTACGGCTGAACACCAACGAGAACCCCTACCCGCTGCCCGAGCCGCTGGTCGAGCGGATCGCGGAGCGGGTGCGGGAGGCCGCCCGCGGCCTGAACCGCTACCCCGACCGGGACGCCGTCCAGCTGCGCACCGAGCTGGCCAAGTACCTCAGCAGGACCGGCAAGCACCCCCTCGGCGTCGAGAACGTGTGGGCCGCCAACGGCTCCAACGAGGTCATCCAGCAGCTGCTGCAGACCTTCGGCGGACCGGGCCGCACGGCGATCGGCTTCGAGCCGTCGTACTCGATGCACGCGCTCATCGCGCGCGGCACCGGCACCGGCTGGATCTCCGGTCCGCGCGGCGAGGACTTCACGATCGACCTCGCCGCCGCCCGGCGGGTCATCGCCGAGAGCGAGCCGGACGTCGTCTTCATCACCACCCCCAACAACCCCACCGGCAACGCGGTCCCCCCGGAGACGGTCCTCGCGCTGTACGAGGCGGCGCAGGCGGCCAAGCCGTCGATGGTGGTCGTGGACGAGGCGTACGTCGAGTTCAGCCACGGCGACTCGCTGCTGCCGCTGCTGGCGGGCCGCCCGCACCTGGTGATCTCCCGGACGATGTCCAAGGCGTTCGGCGCGGCCGGCCTGCGCCTCGGCTACCTGGCCGCGCACCCGGCGGTCGTGGACGCCGTCCAGCTGGTCCGGCTGCCGTACCACCTGTCGGCGATCACCCAGGCCACCGCCCTGGCCGCGCTGGAGCACACCGACACACTGCTCGGGTACGTCGAGCAGCTCAAGGCGGAGCGGGACCGGCTGGTCGCCGAGCTGCGCGCGATCGGCTACGAGGTGACCGAGTCCGACGCGAACTTCGTGCAGTTCGGCCGGTTCGCCAGCGCCCACGAGGCGTGGCGGAGCATCCTCGACCGGGGCGTCCTGGTCCGGGACAACGGAGTGCCGGGATGGCTGCGGGTGTCCGCAGGCACCCCGGAGGAGAACGACGCGTTCCTCGACGCGGTCCGTGAGTTGAAGAAGGAGCAGGGTTCATGAGCCGCACAGGACGCGTGGAGCGCACCACCAAGGAGACGTCGGTGCTGGTCGAGATAGACCTCGACGGCACCGGCCGGACCGACATCGCCACCGGCGTCGGCTTCTACGACCACATGCTCGACCAGCTCGGCCGGCACGGTCTGTTCGACCTGACCGTCAAGACCGACGGCGACCTGCACATCGACTCCCACCACACCATCGAGGACACCGCCCTCGCGCTCGGCGCCGCCTTCCGGCAGGCGCTCGGCGACAAGGTGGGCATCTACCGCTTCGGCAACTGCACGGTCCCGCTGGACGAGTCCCTCGCCCAGGTCACCGTCGACCTGTCCGGCCGCCCGTACCTCGTGCACACCGAGCCCGAGAACATGGCGCCGATGATCGGCGAGTACGACACGACGATGACCCGGCACATCCTGGAGTCCTTCGTCGCCCAGGCGCAGATCGCGCTGCACGTGCACGTGCCGTACGGGCGCAACGCGCACCACATCGTGGAGTGCCAGTTCAAGGCGCTGGCCCGGGCGCTGCGTTACGCCTCCGAGCGCGACCCGCGCGCGGCCGGCATCCTCCCGTCGACGAAGGGCGCGCTGTAACCCATGACCGGTCTGTCGACCCTCCTGATCGTCGTCGGCCTCTTCCTGGTCGGCGGCATCATCTCCTTCGTCAAGCAGAAGATGCCCACCAGCCTGATCGTGCTGCTGTCGATCGGCGCGGGCCTGTGCCTGGTGGCGGGCGTCATGCGGCTGGAGGTGTGGAATTGAGCACCACGTCCACGGCCAAGAAGGTCGTCGTCTTCGACTACGGCTTCGGCAACGTCCGCTCCGCCGAGCGGGCCCTCGCGCGCGTGGGCGCCGACGTCGAGATCACGCGTGACTTCGACAAGGCGATGAACGCCGACGGCCTGCTCGTGCCCGGTGTCGGCGCCTTCGCCGCCTGCATGCGGGGCCTGCGCGCCGCCCGGGGCGACTGGGTCGTGGACCGCCGGCTGTCCGGCGGGCGCCCGGTCATGGGCATCTGCGTGGGCATGCAGATCCTCTTCGCGCGCGGCATCGAGCACGGCGTGGAGGCCGAGGGCCTGGACGAGTGGCCCGGCACGGTCGCGCCGCTCCAGGCCGACGTCGTGCCCCACATGGGCTGGAACACCGTGGACGCCCCGGCCGACTCGCGGCTGTTCGCCGGCCTGGACGCCGACGCGCGGTTCTACTTCGTGCACTCCTACGCCGTCCACGACTGGGCCCTGGAGAGCCACAACCCGGTGATCGAGGCCCCCAAGGTCACCTGGTCGACGCACGGCAAGCCGTTCGTGGCCGCGGTGGAGAACGGCGCCCTGTGGGCCACCCAGTTCCACCCCGAGAAGTCCGGCGACGCCGGCGCCCAGCTCCTCACCAACTGGATCGGAACCCTGTAGACCATGGCCAAGCTCGAACTCCTCCCCGCCGTCGACGTCCGCGACGGCCAGGCCGTCCGCCTCGTGCACGGCGAGTCCGGGACCGAGACCTCCTACGGCTCCCCGCTGGAGGCCGCCCTCGCCTGGCAGCGGTCCGGCGCCGAGTGGCTGCACCTGGTCGACCTGGACGCCGCGTTCGGCACCGGCGACAACCGCGCGCTGATCGCCGAGGTCGCGGGGGCCATGGACATCAAGGTGGAGCTGTCCGGCGGCATCCGCGACGACGACACCCTCGCCGCCGCCCTCGCAACCGGCTGCACCCGGGTGAACCTCGGCACGGCCGCCCTGGAGACCCCCGAGTGGGTCGCCCGGGTGATCGCCGAGCACGGCGACAAGATCGCCGTCGGCCTGGACGTGCGCGGCACCACGCTGCGCGGCCGGGGCTGGACCCGCGACGGCGGCGACCTCTACGAGACGCTGGAGCGCCTCGACAAGGAGGGCTGCGCCCGCTACGTCGTCACCGACATCGCCAAGGACGGCACCCTCCAGGGCCCCAACCTGGAGCTGCTGAAGAACGTGTGCGCCGCCACGGACCGCCCGGTCGTGGCCTCCGGCGGCGTGTCGTCCCTGGACGACCTCCGTGCCCTCGCCGAACTGGTACCCCTCGGTGTCGAGGGCGCCATCGTAGGGAAGGCGCTGTACGCGAAGGCGTTCACCCTGGAAGAGGCCTTGGAGGCTGTGTCGTCATGAGCGGAGCCGTGCGGCGCGTGCAGAGCGGAAGTCCCTGGGAAGAGAGTTTCGGATTCGCGCGCGCCGTCGCGGCGGGTGACCGGGTGCTGGTGGGCGGCACGACGTCCTTCAAGGGCACCGTGCTGTACGGGGAGGGCGACCCGTACGAACAGGCCAAGGTGGCCTTCACCAGCGCCCTGGAGGCGATCGGCGAGTTCGGGCTCGGCGCCGAGTCCGTGATCCGTACGCGGATGTACCTGACCCATGCCCGGGACGTCGACGCCGTCGGGCGGGCCCACCAGGAGCTGTTCGACGCCGTCCGCCCGGTCTCGACCCTGCTGGTCGTCGAGGGCTTCGTCGACCCGCGCATCCTGGTCGAAGTGGAACTAGAAGCATTCAGAGGCTGAAGGCCTTTAAGGAGCCGTGGATTCATGACCCTGGCGGTCCGAGTCATCCCCTGCCTGGACGTGGACAACGGCCGGGTCGTCAAGGGCGTCAACTTCCAGAACCTGCGCGACGCCGGCGACCCCGTCGAGATGGCCAAGGTGTACGACGCCGAGGGCGCCGACGAGCTGACGTTCCTGGACATCACCGCGTCCTCCGGCAACCGGGAGACGACGTACGACGTGGTCCGCCGCACCGCCGAGCAGGTGTTCATCCCGCTGACCGTGGGCGGCGGCGTCCGCACGGCACAGGACGTGGACAGGCTGCTGCGGGCCGGCGCCGACAAGGTGGGCGTCAACACGGCGGCCATCGCGCGCCCCGACCTGATCCGCGAGATCGCCGAGCGGTTCGGCCGGCAGGTGCTGGTCCTCTCGGTGGACGCGCGCCGCACCCCCGGGGGCACCTTCGAGGTCACCACCCACGGCGGCCGGCGCGGCACCGGCATTGACGCGGTGGAGTGGGCGCACCGGGCGGCCGAGCTGGGCGCAGGGGAGATCCTGCTGAACTCCATGGACGCGGACGGCACGAAGGACGGCTACGACCTGGAGATGATCGCGGCGGTGCGCAAGCACGTGACCGTCCCCGTGATCGCCTCCGGCGGCGCCGGCAAGCTGGCCGACTTCCCCCCGGCCGTCGACGCGGGCGCGGACGCGGTCCTGGCGGCCTCGGTCTTCCACTTCGGGGACCTGAGGATCGGCCAGGTCAAGGAGACGTTGCGGGGGGCGGGGCACCCGGTGAGGTAGCCGCCGCTCCGCGGGGCCCCGGCCGGACGGCCGGGGCCCCTTTCTTCCGCAAGACGCGCAAGGAAAGTTGCGCAATTTTTCTTGCGCAACTTTCCTTGCGCATCTAGGGTTCCCGTCATGGCACGCGAGGAGAACCGCCGGATCACGGACGTCGGGACGCTCAAGGCGCTCGCCCATCCGCTGCGCATGAGGCTGTACCGCCTGCTGTTCGTCGCGGAGGCCGCCACCGCCTCACAGCTGGCCGAGCAGGTGGACGAGGCCGTCTCCCTCGTCAGCTACCACCTGCGCAAGCTGGCCGAGCACGGTCTCGTCGAGGAGGCCGAGCCGCGCAGCGCGGACGCGCGCGAGCGCTGGTGGCAGCCGGCGTCCGACGGCGTCACCATCCGCGACGAGGACTTCCGGGACGCCCCCGAGAAGGCGGCGGCGCACCTGGCGGCCTCACGGATGTTCCTGGAGCAGCGCACCGGGATGTACCGCGGGTACCTCGACGAGCGCGCCCACTGGGGGCCCGGCTGGAACACCGCGGCCCACGACTCGGAGGCCCTGCTCCGGCTCACCGCCGGCGAACTGGCCGAGCTGAAGAAGGACCTGACCGACGTGATCAGGCGGTACGACGAGCAGGGTCGGGCCCGCGAGGCCGCGGGCGACACCGAGGGCCGTGAGCATGTCGCGCTGCACGTGTACGGCTTCCCGTTCCGCGTCTGACGTCTGAGAGGACAGCCCGCGTGACCAGCCCTGCCGCGACCGCCCCGCTCGTACCGCCCGCCGCCGCGCGGGCCCACCGCGACCCCAACGTGCTGCGGTGGCTCGGCGCCTACACCTCCTCCATGCTCGGCGACAGCGTCTACTACCTCGCCCTGTCCTGGGCCGCCGTCCAGGCCGGGAGCCCCGCGCAGGCCGGGCTCGTGATGTCGGCCAGCGCGCTGCCCAGGGCCGTGCTCATGCTCGGCGGGGGAGTGGTCGCCGACCGGTTCGGGCCGCGCCGGGTCGTCATCGGCAGTGACGCCGTGCGCTGTGCCGCCGTCCTCGCCGTGGCCGCCCTGCTGTTCCTCACCCGCCCCGGCCTGTGGCCGCTCGCCCTGCTGGCGCTGGTCTTCGGCACCGTCGACGCCGTGTTCCTGCCCGCCGTGGGCGCCCTGCCGGCCCGTCTCACCGAGAAGGACCAGCTCGCCCGGGTCCAGGGCATGCGCGGCCTCGCGATCCGCTGCGCGAGCGTCGTGGGCGCCCCGCTCGGCGGACTCGCCGTGGCCGCCGGCGGAGCCCCGGCCGCGTTCGGCGTCGCCGGGCTGCTCATCGCCGTGTCACTTCCGCTGCTGGTGTCGGTCCGGGTACGGGAGCTGCCGCGGGACGGCACGCCCGGCCCGGCGGGAACCGCCTGGAGCGACCTGAGGGCCGGGCTGCGCTACATCCGGCGGCACCGGGTGCTCGCGCCGCTGATGGCCGCCATCGCCCTCGGCGACCTCGGCTTCGTCGGACCGCTGAACGTCGGGCTGACCCTGCTCGCCGACCGGCGCGGCTGGGGGGCAGCGGGCATGGGCTGGGTGCTGGCCGGGTTCGGGGTCGGCGCGGGGGCCGCGTCGCTGCTGCTGGCCGTCCGGGGGCGGCTGCCGCGCGCCGGGCTGGTCGCCGGGTACGCCATCATCGCGGGCTGCGTGGCCATCGGCGCCCTCGCCCACGTACCGGGCCTCGTCGCCGCCGTCGCCACGGCCGTGCTGGTCGGCCTGCTCACCGGGCTCAGCGGCGCGATGTGCGGCGCCCTGCTCCAGACCCAGTCCGACCCCGCCTACCTCGGCCGGGTCACCTCCGTCTCCAGCCTGGTCAGCCTCGGCCTGACCCCGCTGAGCATGCCGTTCGCCGCCGCCGCGATCGGGGCCTGGGGCCCCGGCCCGGTGTTCACCGCCAGCGCGGCCGTCTGCGGGCTCGGCGGGGTCGTCGCCCTCGCCGTACCGGCCCTGCGCCGCGCCGAACTCCCCGGCTGACCGGCCCTCACCGTCCGGGCTGGACCAGCTGCACCAGATTGCCCACCGTGTCGTCGAACACCGCCGCGATCACCGGCCCCTGCTCCTGCGGCGGGTGCGTGAACCGGACACCGAGGCCGCGCAGCCGCTCGTACTCCGCACCCAGGTCGTCCACGGAGAAGACGATGCACGGCAGTCCCGCCTCGTACAGCGCCCTGCGGTACGGCTCCGCGATCGGGCCCTGGCCGGGTTCCAGCAGCAGCTGGAGATCCGGCTGGGCCCCCTCCCGCGCCCCGACCGTCACGAACAGCGTGCCGTCGCCGAGGTCCATGTGCGTGCGGGTCTCGAAGCCGAGGACCCCGGTGTAGAAGGCGTGCGCCGTCGCCACGTCGTCCACGTACACGCCGGTCATCGCCACCTTGATCACGGGCCGGTCCCCTCAGCCGTCCAGCCGCCTGCTCTCGTGCAGCGCGGTGATCGCCTCCGCGTCACCGTCCAGTTCCACCTTGGCCGCGCCCTGCCGGCCGAGCGCGAACATCAGCAGCTCCGCCGGCTCACCGGTCACCGTCACCACCGGGGTGCCCCGGTGCGCCACCACCGTCTGGCCGTTCGGGCGGCGCAGCACCAGACCCGTCGGCACACCCCGGCCCATCAGCCGCGCGGCGCGTTCCAGGCGGGACCACAGCGCGTCCTGGAAGACCGGGTCCAGCTCGCGCGGGCTCCACTCCGGCTGGGCGCGGCGGACGTCCTCCGTGTGGACGTAGAACTCCACGATGTTGGCCGCCTCGTCGACCTGCTTGAGCTGGAAGGGGGAGAAGCGCGGCGGGCCGGTACGGATGAGCTGGATCAGCTCCTCGTACGGCTTCGCCGTGTACTCGCCCATCACCTTCTCCAGACGCGGCGCGAGCTGCTTGATCAGCGCGCCCCCCGCCGCGTCCGGGCGGCGCTCGCGCACGATCACGTGCGCGGCCAGGTCCCGGGCCCGCCAGCCCTCGCAGAGGGTCTCGGCGTCCGGCCCGACGGTTTCCAAGAGGTCGGCGAGGAGAAGCCGTTCACGCTTGGCGAAGGTCGACATGGTGTCAGCCTACGGCCACGTACCAGGTCCGCCCACCCGTGGGAGCGCACCGCGCCGCCGTGACCACTCCATGGACGGCCGTGTCCCGCCGCCGGTCCCGGGCGGCACAATGTGACCCATGACCAGTGCGACCGGTGCCTACCCGCCCAGCAGCCTCGACCCGGAGATCGCCGCGCGGCTCAAGCGCAGCGCCGACGGGCTCGTCCCCGCCATCGCCCAGCAGTACGACACCGGCGAGGTGCTCATGCTCGGCTGGATGGACGACGAGGCCCTGCACCGGACGCTGACCACCGGCCGCTGCACCTACTGGTCGCGCAGCCGCCGGGAGTACTGGGTCAAGGGCGACACCTCCGGGCACGTCCAGTGGGTGAAGTCGGTCGCGCTGGACTGCGACGCCGACACCCTGCTGGTCAAGGTCGACCAGGTCGGCGCCGCCTGCCACACCGGAGCCCGCACCTGCTTCGACGCGGACGTGCTCCTGAAGGACGCCGGTTCCGCCGCCCCCGGATCCGGTCAGTAAGGTCAGCGGCCATGGAACTGGAGACCTTCCGCAAGCTGGCCACCGACCGGCGTGTCATCCCGGTCACGCGCAAGCTGCTCGCCGACGGCGACACCCCGGTCGCGCTGTACCGCAAGCTCGCCGCCGAGCGTCCCGGCACCTTCCTGCTGGAGTCGGCGGAGAACGGCCGTTCCTGGTCCCGTTACTCCTTCGTCGGCGTCCGCAGCGCCGCCACGCTCACCGCGCGGGACGGGCAGGCCCACTGGCTCGGAACCCCGCCCGTCGGCGTCCCCACGGACGGCGACCCCCTCGCGGCCCTGCGGGCCACCCTCCAGGCCCTGCACACCCCGCACCAGGAGGGCCTGCCGCCCTTCACCGGCGGCATGGTCGGCTACCTGGGCTACGACATCGTCCGCCGGCTGGAGAAGATCGGCCCCGGCGAGCGCGACGACCTGCGGCTGCCCGAGCTGACCATGCTGCTGACCAGCGACCTCGCGGTGATGGACCACTGGGAGGGCTCGGTCCTGCTGATCGCCAACGCGATCAACCACAACGACCTCGACACCGGCGTCGACGAGGCGTACGCGGACGCCGTCGCCCGCCTCGACGCCATGGAGGCCGACCTCTCCCGCCCGGTCGCCCAGCCCCCGGCCCACCTGCCGCCCTCCGAGCTGCCCGAGTACACCGCCCGCTGGGGCGGCCCCGACTTCCAGCGGGCCGTCGAGGACGTCAAGGAGCGCATCCGCGCGGGCGAGGCCTTCCAGGTCGTGCCCTCCCAGCGCTTCGAGACCCCGTGCACGGCCACCGCCCTGGACGTCTACCGGGTGCTGCGGACCACCAACCCCTCGCCGTACATGTACCTGTTCCGCTTCGACGGCTTCGACGTCGTCGGCTCCTCCCCGGAGGCGCTGGTGAAGGTCGAGGACGGACACGCGATGGTCCACCCCATCGCCGGCACCCGGCACCGCGGGGCCACCCCGCAGGAGGACCAGGCCCTCGCCGAGGAACTCCTCGCCGACCCCAAGGAACGCGCCGAGCACCTGATGCTGGTCGACCTCGGCCGCAACGACCTCGGCCGGGTCTGCGAGCCCGGTTCCGTCGAGGTGGTCGACTTCATGTCCGTCGAGCGCTACTCGCACGTGATGCACATCGTCTCGACCGTCACCGGCAGGGTCGCCCCCGGCCGCACGGCCTTCGACGTGCTCACCGCCTGCTTCCCGGCCGGCACCCTCTCCGGCGCCCCCAAGCCCCGGGCGATGCAGATCATCGACGAACTGGAGCCGTCCCGGCGCGGCCTGTACGGCGGCTGCGTCGGCTACCTGGACTTCGCCGGCGACTCCGACACCGCGATCGCCATCCGCACGGCCCTGCTCCGCGACGGCACGGCCTACGTCCAGGCCGGAGCCGGCATCGTCGCCGACTCCGACCCGGTCGCGGAGGACCAGGAGTGCCGCAACAAGGCGGCGGCGGTGCTGCGGGCCGTGCACACCGCCAACCGGCTGGGCGAGCAGGGCGCTCCGGCTCGCGCGTAGGACGCTTCTCATACGAACCCCGGGTGACGGCTCACCCGGGGTTCAGGCGATAGTGGAGTACGTGACTGCCGTACCTGACCCCCGTTCCCAAGCCGACGCGTCCGCCCGGTCCGGCCGGCGGAGCCTCGCCGTGGCCCTCCTGTGCGGTGCGCTCGGCGCGGCCGTGGCGCTGCTCGCGACCCGGCAGCGCTGGGCGGAGGGCACCGCGACGGTGGCCGGCGGCGCGTTCCCGCTGACCGCCAAGGGCAGCGACGTCACGGGCGTCCCCGCGGCCCTCGCCATAGTGGGCCTCGCCGCGCTCGTCGCCGTCTTCGCCGTCCGCAGGGCCGGCCGGTTCCTCGTCTCCGGGCTGCTCGCGCTCTCCGGCGCCGGGATCGCCGTCGCGGCCCTCGTGTCCGCCTCCGACGGCTCCGCGCTGGACGAGCAGGCCGCCAAGGCGAGCGGCGACACCTCCGCCACGGTCCACGCCCTCAGCCACACCGGCTGGCCCTACGTCGCGGCCGCCGGCGGAGTGCTGCTGCTGCTCGCCGGGCTGCTCGCCCTGCGCTACGGCCGTCTGTGGCCCGCCATGTCCGGCCGCTACGAGCGCGGCACCGACCGCCCGCGGCGCACGGCCCGGCCGGCCGACCCGGAGCGGCCCGAGGAGATCTGGAAGGCGCTGGACCGGGGCGAGGACCCGACGGGCGCCTGAATCCGCGGGGCGCTCCCCGAGTGTGGTGAAACAGACGCCACCCCCGCGCCGGGCACGCGTGCGCGTACGGGACAATGAAGGTGAGCGTCCGGCTCGGACAGTACGACACGTACACAGCAACGAGGAGCAAGTCATGGCGGGCAGCAGCCACGGTCACACCCCGGCCGCCTGGACCGGTGTCATCATCGCCTTCATCGGTTTCTGCGTCGCGGGCGCCTTCATGGTGATGGCCCAGCCCGTCGGCTTCTGGGCCGGCATCGCCCTCACGCTCCTCGGCGGTGTGGTCGGCGCCATCATGCGCGCCATGGGTCTGGGGCAGCCGAAGGAGTCCCGTACGCTGCCGCACACCGCGCCCGCCGCCACGCGCGAGCCGGCCGCCGCGGAGAGCTGAGCCCCGGTGACTTCCGCGAAGGGCGGCCGGCACCGGGTGCCGGCCGCCCTTCGCGCGTGAGGGAGCGGTGCCGCGGGCCGCGAGCGGGCACGCCGGCCGGCGGCGGGGGAGAATGCCGCCGTGGACGCCCCTGTGGATGCCCCGGTGAACGCCGCGGCGAACGCCCTTGGCCGCCCGGTGCCGCGGCCCGCCCCCCTCCGGCGGAGGCTCGCGGTCCCCGCGGGGCTGCTCACGGCCGTCGGCGGGGCCTTCGCCTACGTCGGTGCCGTCGATCCGGGTGAACCCGGCCACTACCCCGTCTGCCCCCTGTACCGGCTCACCGGTCTGTACTGCCCCGGCTGCGGCGGGCTGCGCAGCGCGCACGCCTTCGTGCACGGTGACCTCCTCACCGCCCTGCACGACAACGCGCCGGCCGTCGCCGCCTACCTGGGCTTCGCCGTGCTGTGGACCGTCTGGGTGGTCCGCGCGGCACGCGGCAGGCCGTTGCGGATCGAGCCCGGACCGGCGCCGCTGTGGGCGGCCGGGGTGCTGCTGCTGGTGTTCACCGTCGTCCGGAACCTGCCGTTCGGTGGCTGGCTCCATCCTTGATCAACAACGAATGTCCAGGTAGTGGGACCGGCCGCGACCGGATGCGGGGCCTCGGCGCTCCTGCGGATACCATCGGTTTGACCACGGGTTTTCAGACCTGAAGGAACCACCGTCTGGAAGGGGGCCGCTCGCGTGAGTGTGCTCGACGAGATCATCGACGGAGTCCGTGCCGACCTCGCGGAGCGGCAGGCACGCGTCACCCTCGACGAGCTCAAGGAGCGCGCGGCCAAGGCCCACGCCGCCAAGGACGGGGTGGCCGCGCTCAAGGGCGACGGCGTCAAGGTGATCTGCGAGGTGAAGCGCTCCAGCCCCTCCAAGGGCGCGCTGGCCGCCATCGCCGACCCCGCCGGACTCGCCGCCGACTACGAGGCGGGCGGCGCGGCCGTCATCTCCGTCCTCACCGAGCAGCGCCGCTTCGGCGGCTCGCTCGCCGACCTGGAGGCGGTGCGCGCACGGGTCGACATCCCCGTCCTGCGCAAGGACTTCATCGTCACGTCGTACCAGCTCTGGGAGGCCCGGGCGTACGGCGCCGACCTCGCGCTGCTGATCGTGGCCGCCCTGGACCAGCCGGCCCTGGAGTCGCTGATCGAGCGGGCGGAGTCCATCGGCCTGACCCCCCTCGTCGAGGTGCACGACGAGGACGAGGTCGAGCGGGCGGTGGACGCGGGCGCCAAGGTCATCGGCGTCAACGCGCGCAACCTGAAGACGCTGGAGGTGGACCGCGGCACGTTCGAGCGGGTCGCCCCGGAGATCCCGGACACCCTCGTGAAGGTCGCCGAGTCCGGCGTCCGCGGCCCGCACGACCTGATCGCGTACGCCAACGCCGGCGCCGACGCGGTGCTGGTCGGCGAGTCCCTGGTGACCGGCCGCGACCCGAAGGCGGCGGTCGCCGACCTGGTGGCGGCCGGCGAGCACCCGGCACTGCGGCACGGGCGCGGCTGATCACGCTAGGCTTGGCGGCGATGACTCCCACCGTGACGACCGTGGACCGGCACGCGCGCCTGGCGCGGGGCTGCCGTCCGCGTGGCTGCCGAGCTCCCGCGCGCCGCGTGCACGGCCGTCGCGTCCGGTACGTCATCGGCGACGAACCCGGGCAGGTCAACGGACGCCGATGGCAGCGCGCCCCCCAGGGGCGCGGGACTCCTGTCTGACGTGCGGCTGCCGCCGCGTGCACGCGACCAGCCGCCCACGGCCTGAGGTCGTCCGACAAGCTCCGCCCCCACGGCGAATCGTTTTCCACAGAACACTCACCGTGAGGTTTCCGCATGCCCAGCGAGTTCTTCATCCCTGACCCCGCCGGCCAGGTGCCCAGCGCCGAGGGCTACTTCGGCGCGTTCGGCGGCAAGTTCATCCCGGAGGCCCTCGTCGCCGCCGTGGACGAGGTCGCCGTCGAGTACGACAAGGCCAAGCACGACCACGAGTTCGCCCGTGAGCTCGACGACCTGCTCGCCCACTACACCGGCCGCCCGTCGGCGCTCACCGAGGTGCCCCGCTTCGCCCGACACGCCGGTGGCGCCCGTGTGTTCCTCAAGCGCGAGGACCTCAACCACACCGGCTCCCACAAGATCAACAACGTGCTCGGCCAGGCCCTGCTCACCAAGCGCATGGGCAAGACCCGGGTCATCGCCGAGACCGGCGCCGGCCAGCACGGCGTGGCGACGGCCACCGCCTGCGCGCTGTTCGGCCTCGACTGCACCATCTACATGGGCGAGGTCGACACCAAGCGCCAGGCCCTCAACGTAGCCCGCATGCGCATGCTCGGCGCCGAGGTCGTCGCCGTGAAGTCCGGCAGCCGCACCCTCAAGGACGCCATCAACGAGGCGTTCCGCGACTGGGTCGCCAACGTCGACCACACCCACTACCTCTTCGGCACGGTCGCCGGACCGCACCCGTTCCCCGCCATGGTCCGCGACTTCCACCGGGTGATCGGCGTGGAGGCACGGCGCCAGCTCCTGGAGCGCGCCGGCCGTCTCCCCGACGCGGCCGTCGCCTGTGTCGGCGGCGGCTCCAACGCCATCGGCCTCTTCCACGCCTTCATCCCCGACGAGGGCGTCCGCCTCATCGGCTGCGAGCCGGCCGGCCACGGCATCGAGACCGGCGAGCACGCGGCCACCCTCACCGCCGGCGAGCCCGGCATCCTGCACGGCTCCCGCTCCTACGTCCTCCAGGACGACGAGGGCCAGATCACCGAGCCGTACTCCATCTCGGCCGGACTGGACTACCCGGGCATCGGCCCGGAGCACTCCTACCTGAAGGACTCCGGCCGCGGCGAGTACCGCGCGGTCACCGACGACGCCGCCATGCAGGCCCTGCGCCTGCTGTCGCGCACCGAGGGCATCATCCCGGCCATCGAGAGCGCCCATGCGCTGGCCGGCGCCCTGGAGGTCGGCAAGGAGCTGGGCAAGGACGGCCTGATCGTCGTCAACCTGTCCGGCCGCGGCGACAAGGACATGGACACCGCCGCCCGGTACTTCGGCCTCTACGACACCGACGCCGAGGTGGCCGCCGACCAGGCCGACACCGCCGAGATCGAGGGGGACGCCAAGTGAGCGGGAACGCACAGCTGCTGAACGACACCCTCGCCGCCGCCAAGGCCGAGGGCCGCTCCGCGCTCATCGCCTACCTCCCGGCCGGCTTCCCCACCGTGGACGGCGGCATCGAGGCGATCAAGGCCGTCTTCGACGGCGGCGCCGACGTCGTCGAGGTCGGGCTGCCGCACAGCGACCCGGTGCTCGACGGGCCGGTCATCCAGACCGCCGACGACATCGCCCTGCGGGGCGGGGTGCGGATCGCCGACGTCATGCGCACCGTCCGGGAGGCCCACGAGGCCACCGGGAAGCCGGTGCTCGTCATGACGTACTGGAACCCCATCGACCGCTACGGCGTGGAGCGGTTCACCGCCGAGCTGGCCGAGGCGGGCGGCGCGGGCTGCATCCTGCCCGACCTGCCCGTGCAGGAGTCGGCGCCGTGGCGGGAGCACGCCGAGAAGCACGGCCTCGCCACGGTCTTCGTGGTGGCGCCGAGCAGCAAGGACGAGCGGCTCGCCCAGATCACCGCGGCGGGCAGCGGCTTCGTCTACGCGGCCTCCCTGATGGGCGTCACCGGCACCCGCGAGTCCGTCGGCACCCAGGCCCAGGACCTCGTCCGGCGCACCCGCGCCACCGGCACCGAGCTGCCCGTCTGCGTCGGTCTCGGCGTCTCCAACCGGGCCCAGGCCGCCGAGGTCGCCGGCTTCGCCGACGGCGTGATCGTCGGCTCGGCGTTCGTCAAGCGGATGCTGGACGCCCCCGACCAGGCCTCCGGCCTCGCGGCGGTCCGTGAGCTGGCCGGTGAGCTGGCGAAAGGCGTGCGCGGACAGACGTGACGGACGGGAGCGACCGGCGGCGATCGTCCCGAACCGGATGATCCGGTCACTCGAACGGGTGGACCTCGGGCCGGGGAGGCGCGCTGCGCCTCCCCGGTTCGTTCTGGGGGTGTGAGCGAGAAGAACCGTGACGGAAAGCGCACCGCCCGGCAACGGCTGGCGGTCGAGCGCGAGAAGCAGAAGGCCGGGGAGAAGCGACGGCGCACGCTGATCGTGGGCGCGAGCGTCGTCTGCGTCCTGGGACTGGCGGCGGTGATCGGCGTGGTCGCCGCGAACGCCGGCAAGCACAAGGGCGGCAGCGCGGGCCCGGCCGTCGCACCGTCGGGGGCGCAGGGCAAGGACGGCCTCGCGATCCCGGTCGGCAAGGACGGCGCCAGGTCGACGCTCACCGTCTGGGAGGACTTCCGCTGCCCGGCCTGCCAGGCCTTCGAGGCGGCGTACCGGCCGACCCTCCACGAGCTGGCCGACGCCGGCAAGCTCAGGATCGAGTACCACCTCGTCCGGCTGATCGACGGCAACCTCGGCGGCACCGGCTCGCTGCGCGCCGCCAACGCCGCGGCCTGCGCCCAGGACGCCGGGAAGTTCCGCGACTACCACGACGTGCTGTACGCGAACCAGCCGAAGGAGACCGACGACGCCTTCGCGGGCAACGGCAAGCTGATCGAGCTGGCCGGCAAGGTCAAGGGCCTGGACACGCCCGCCTTCCGCACCTGCGTCAAGGACGGCACGCACGACAGCTGGGTGGACAGGTCCAACCAGGCGTTCGGGTCCGGCGGCTTCAGCGGTACGCCCACGGTGCTGCTCGGCGGCAAGAACATCTACCAGGACCAGACGATGACCCCGGCCAAGCTCAGGCAACTGGTGGAGGAGGCCGACCGACGGTAAGCGTTTCTCACGCCCCCGTTATGGACCCGTAGCCGGTCCGCTTGCCGTCCCCACGGCCCGGCACGGTAGCGTCGGACCTGCCATGAACGCCATGAACCTTGCCTCGATCCCCAGCCCGTCGCACGGGGTGCTGTACCTCGGCCCCATCCCGCTGCGCGGCTACGCCTTCTGCATCATCATCGGCGTCTTCATCGCCGTCTGGTTCGGCAACAAGCGCTGGATCGCCCGCGGCGGGCAGTCCGGCACGGTCGCCGACATCGCCGTCTGGGCCGTGCCGTTCGGCCTGGTCGGCGGCCGGCTCTACCACGTGATCACGGACTACGAGCTGTACTTCAGCGAGGGCCGTGACTGGGTGGACGCCTTCAAGGTGTGGGAGGGCGGCCTGGGCATCTGGGGCGCCATCGCGCTCGGCGCGCTCGGCGCGTGGATCGGCGCGCGGCGCCGGGGCGTCCCGATGCCCGCGTACGCCGACGCCGTGGCGCCCGGCATCGCGTTCGCGCAGGCCATCGGCCGCTGGGGCAACTGGTTCAACCAGGAGCTGTACGGCCGCGAGACCCATCTGCCCTGGGCGCTGCACATCACCTCCTCCGAGGGCGGCCGGGTGCCGGGGTACTACCACCCGACGTTCCTCTACGAGTCCCTGTGGTGCGTCGGCGTGGGCCTGCTGGTCATCTGGGCGGACCGCCGCTTCAGGCTGGGGCACGGCCGGGCGTTCGCCCTGTACGTCGCCGCGTACTGCGTGGGCCGGGGCTGGATCGAGTACATGCGGGTGGACGACGCCCACCACATCCTGGGCCTCCGCCTGAACGACTGGACCGCGCTGCTGGTCTTCCTGCTGGCGGTGACGTACATCGTGGTGTCGTCGAAGAAGCGGCCGGGACGCGAAGCCGTGGTCGAGCCGGGGGTCTCCGACGGCCCGGTCACGGACACGGCGGCCGTCCAGGACGCGGAGGCCGGCGCCGGCGCCGAGACAGGCGCCGATGCCGATGCCGATGCGGAGGGCGAGGAGAAGGCGGCGCCGGCCGAGAAGAGCTGAACCGTTCGTGGTACGACGCCGAGGGCGCCCGGAGGTCTTCCGGGCGCCCTCGGCGTGTGCGCGGGGTCAGCGCCGGGCAGCCAGCGACAGCGTCCGCCGTGCCATCGCCACCACCGCCGCGTCGATGAAGCGCCCGTCGGGCAGGGCCTGGGCGCCCTCGTTCGCCGAGGCCGCCTTGAGGACCGTCTCCGCGTGTTCGATCTCGGCCCGCGTGGGCAGGTAGGCCCGCTCGATCACCGGCAGCTGGCGGGGGTGGATCGCGGAGCGGCCCAGGAACCCGAGAGCCCGGCCGTGGGCGCAGGAGGCGGCCAGGCCGTCGAGGTCACGGATGTCCGGGTAGACGGTCTGCGACGGCGGGGGCAGGCCCGCCGCACGGGCGGCGACGATCACCCGCGAGCGCGGCCAGTCCAGACCCGCGTCGGCCCGCACCCCGAGGTCGGCGCGGAGGTCGGCCTCGCCCAGGGCGATGCCCCGCAGGGCGGGGTGGGCGGTGGCGATGGCGTAGGCGTGCTCGATGCCGAGGGCCGACTCCAGGAGCGCGTGGAGCGGGACCGGTGTGGCAACGGCGACCCGCCGTACCTCGCCCGGGGCCGTCACCTTCGGCAGCCGCACGCCGGACAGGCCCGGCAGACCGGCCAGGGCGTGGAGGTCGCCGGCGGCCCAGACGCTGTCCAGGGCGTTGACGCGCACGTGCACCGGGACCGGCTGGGACTCCGCCAGGAGTTCCGCGGTGGCCGCGCGGGCGTACTCCTTGCGGTCCGGGGCGACCGCGTCCTCCAGGTCGACCACCACCACGTCGGCGCCCGCCACCAGGGCCTTGGCCACCACGTGCGGGCGGTCGCCGGGGACGTAGAGCCAGGTGAGCGGGAAGGGGGTCACAGGGCGCCCTCCGCGCGCAGCGCCGCGACGGCGGCCGGGGTGAGGCCGAGTTCGGCGAGCACGGCGTCGGTGTCGGCGCCGTGCGGGCGGCCGGCCCAGCGGATCGCGCCGGGCGTGGCGGAGAGCCGGAAGAGGACGTTCTGCATGCGCAGCGGGCCCAGTTCCGGGTCGTCGACGGTGGTGACCGTGCCCAGGGCCCGGTACTGGGGGTCCACGAGGACGTCCCGGACGTCCTGCACCGGGGCCACCGCGGCCTCCGCCTTCTCGAAGGCCGCGAGCACCTCGGCGCGGGTGCGGCCGGCGATCCAGGAGCCGACCGCCTCGTCCAGCACGTCGGCGTGGGCGGCCCGGTCCGCGCCGGTGGCGAACCACGGCTCCTCGATCAGCTCCGGGCGGCCCACCAGCCGGAGCACCCGCTCGGCGACCGACTGGGCGGAGGTGGAGACGGCGACCCAGGTGCCGTCGGCGGTGCGGTAGGTGTTGCGCGGGGCGTTGTTCGCGGACCGGTTGCCGGTGCGCTCCTGGACGTAGCCGAGCTGGTCGTACCAGGTGGCGTGGGGGCCGAGGACCGACAGGATCGGTTCGATGATCGCCATGTCGACCGTCTGTCCCGTGCCGGTGCGCTCGCGGGCGGCCAGCGCCGTCAGCACGGCGTAGGCGGTCGCCAGGCCGGCGATCGAGTCGGCGAGACCGAAGGGCGGCAGCGTCGGGGGCGCGTCCGGTTCGCCGGTGACCGCGGCGAAGCCGCTCATCGCCTCGGCGAGGGTGCCGAAGCCGGGGCGGTGCGCGTAGGGGCCGAACTGGCCGAACGCGGTCACCCGGGCCAGGACCAGCCGGGGGTTGGCCGCGGACAGCTCCGGCCAGCCGAGGCCCCATCTCTCCAGGGTTCCGGGGCGGAAGTTCTCGATCACCACGTCGGTGGTGGCGGCCAGCCGCAGCAGGGTGGCGCGGCCGCCGGGTGTGGACAGGTCGAGGGTGATGGCCCGCTTGTTGCGGCCGAGCACCTTCCACCACAGGCCGACGCCGTCCTTGGCGGGGCCGTGGCCCCGGGACGGGTCGGGCCGCCGGGGATGCTCCACCTTGATCACCTCGGCGCCGTAGTCACCGAGCAGCGTCGCCGCCATCGGCCCGGCGAAGAGAGTCGCGAGGTCCAGCACCCGCAGCCCGTCCAGGGCCGGGGACGTCCGTGCCGACGGGCCCGTCCCGGCCGTCGTGTTCGTCGTGTTCGTCGTGTTCATGCGCTGTACTGGGCCTCGATCTCCGGGCGGTAGGGCATCGACGCCGACGCGCCTTCCCGCTGGACGGAGATCGCCGCCGCTGCCGCCGCCCAGGACAGGGCCTCCCGTACCGGCTTCTCCTCGGCGCGGGCCACCGCGAAAGCGCCGACGAACGTGTCGCCCGCGCCCGTGGAGTCCACGGCCCGCACGGGGGGCGCGGGGACGACGAGCGGTTCGGCGCCCCGGGTCAGGTACAGGCAGCCCGTGGCGCCCAGGGTGACCACGACCTCCGGCACCAGGTCCAGCAGGGCGGCCGCCGCCTCGCGCGGGTCGGTGCGGCCGGTGAGGGTGACCGCCTCGTACTCGTTCGGCACCAACAGGTCGATCGCCGCCAGGAGTCCGGGCGGCAGCGGCTGGACGGGGGACGGGGTGAGCACCGTGCGGACGCCGTGCCGGCGGGCCGCCTCGGCGCCCGCGACGACCGCCGCCGGGGGGATCTCCAGTTGCAGCAGCAGGGCGTCGGCGGTCGCGATCACTCCCTCGTCGCCGGGGCAGAGGTGGTCGACCGTGCCGTTCGCGCCGGGGATGACGACGATCGCGTTGCCGCCCTCGTCGTCCACCACGATGTGCGCGGTGCCGGACGGCCCCTCGACCGTGCGCAGGAAGTCGGTGTCCACGCCGGAGTGTTCGAGGGTGTCGCGCAGCCGCGCGCCGAAGGCGTCGTTGCCGACCGCGCCGATCATCGAGACGGTGGCGCCGGCGCGGGCCGCGGCGATCGCCTGGTTGGCGCCCTTGCCGCCGGGGATCGTACGGAACTCCCGTCCCGTCACGGTCTCCCCGCGCTGCGGGGCCTTGGCGACGTACGTGACGAGGTCCATGTTCGTGCTGCCGAGGACGGCGATGTGGGTCATGGTCGGGTCGCCTCCAGGTGGGTGAGGTGGGCGAGGGCGTCGAAGCCGGTGCCGTCGAAGTCCGCGACGGTCGTGGCGAGCCGGTTCTTCAGCGGGGCCCGCCAGCGGTCGGGGAGCGCGCCGGGGGAGCCGGCGAGCAGGCCGGCGATGCTCCCGGCGGTGGCGCCGTTGGAATCGGTGTCCCAGCCGCCCGACACGGCACGGCAGACGGAGCCGGTGAAGTCGCCGCCGGCGTGGGTGAGGGCGGCGACGGTCAGGGCGGTGTTGGGGACGGCGTGGACCCAGTGGTGGGTGGGGCCGTAGACGGCGTGGAGTTCGTCCACGACGTCGTCGAAGTCGTCCGTGGCGCCGGCCAGCCGGACGGCGTGGTCGATCGCCTTCGCCAGGCGGGAGCGGGCCGGGACCACCGCGCGGCCGGTGCGCAGGCAGGCGTGGACGTCGTGCGTGCCGGTGGCGGCCGTGGCGATGGCGGCGGCCGTGAACATCGCCGCGTAGACGCCGTTCGCGGTGTGGGTGAGGACCGCGTCGCGGTGGGCCTGTTCGGCGGCGGCTGCCGGGTCGCCCGGGTTGCTCCAGCCGTGCATGTCGGCGCGGATCAGCGCGCCGATCCACTCGCGGAACGGGTTGCGGTGGCGGGCCGTGTGCGGGGGTTCGATGCCCGTGAGGAGGTTGCGGTGGGCGACGCGCTCGGCGGTGAAGGTGCGGCCGGGCGGGAGTTCCTCCAGCCAGAGCCGGGCCACGTCGTCGGTGGTGAAGGCCCTCCCGTGGCGCTGGAGCAGGAGGAGGTTGAGCAGGGGGTAGTTCAGGTCGTCGTCCTCGGGCATGCCGTCGATGTTCTCGGCGAGCGAGGTGGCGGCCGAGCGGCGGTTCCACGGGTGGGCGGCCAGCAGGTCGCCGGGGACCCCCCGGGCGGTGAACCAGGTGGAAAGGGGCCAGTTCCCGGTCGCCCGGGCGAGGGCGCGGATGCCGTCGAGCGAGAGTTTCTCGACCGGTTTGCCGAGCAGACAGCCGATGGCCCGCCCGAGCCAGGCGGCCTCCAGGGCGCGGGGGTCCGGTGCGGTGGCGGACCGCCCGGCGGGCCAGTCGGGGCAGCGGGACCTGATGCGGGCCAGATCGGTCGGCTCGTCGTCGGCGAAGCGGCTGGGCAGATCGGCGAGTTCGTCCAGCAGGTCCTCCGCCAGCAGGCGCAGGTAGCGGGAGACGCGGTGCGGGGACGCGCCCGCGCGCTCCGGGGCGTCCGGGCCGCCCGCCGCCCGCCAGCGCGCCTCGACCGCCTTCGGCTCGCGCCCGTCCAGGCGGGCCTGGCGCAGCTCGTGGCCCAGCAGGTCCTCCGGCTGGACCCAGGTCAGTCGGAGCACGGCCGGCCTCCGAGCGCGCTGAACGCCTCCTCGTGGGCGCGCCGGCGGCGGACGTCCCGGTCGAAGATCTCGCACGTGACCCCGGTGAGCGTCCGGGCCGGCGCCCACAGGTCCAGCCGGCTGGCGTCGGCGACCGTCTTCGCCCACTCCTCGGGGGCCGGTGAGCCGAGCGCGCCCGCGAGGGCGCCGGCCATCGTCGCGATCGAGTCGCAGTCACGGCCGTAGTTGACCGAGCCGAGCACGGCCTGCCGGTAGTCGCCGCCGGAGACGACCAGCATGCCCAGCGCGACCGGGAGTTCCTCGATGGAGTGCAGCCGGGACGGGCGGCGGGCGGCGAGGGAGGGGGCGCGGTAGTCCGGGCCGACGGTGTCGTAGGGCTCCACCGCCGCGCGCAGCGGACCGAGCGCCGACTCGAAGTCCCGGTGCCCGGCGGCGACTTCGCACACCCTCTCGATCGCCGTGCGGGTGCCGTCCTTGGCCAGCGACAGGCAGGCGTCCACCACCGAGCCGGGGGTCGCGCCGGGGGCGGTGGCGGCGGCCACCGCCGCGGCGAACACACCGGCCGCCTCCCGGCCGTACGACGACTGGTGCGCGCCCGTGACGTCCAGCGCCTCGGCGTACGCGGCGGCCGGGTTGGCCGCGTTGACCAGGCCGACCGGGGCCATGTACATCGCGGCGCCGCAGTTGACGATGTTGCCGGTGCCCGCCTCCCGGGGGTCGGCGTGACCGTAGGCGAGCCTGGCCACCAGCCACTTCTCGGCGAGGAAGAGGCGGTGCAGCGGCAGGGCCTCGGCCTGAAGCTCGGGGATCCAGCGGGGCGTGGTCATCAGGTCCGGGACCAGGTGCTCGGCGATCGCGTACGCGTCGAGGTGGTCGCGGACGCGGTCGTAGACGCGGATGAGCGCGTGCGTCATCAAGGTGTCGTCCGTGACGTGGCCGTCACCCTTGTGGTACGGCGCGATGGGGCGGGCGGTGCGCCAGGCGTCGCCGTGCCAGGGGCCGACGATGCCGCGCACGCGGCCGCCGTGCCGCTCGGCGATCTGGTCGGGGGAGTAGCCCTCGACCGGGCCGCCGAGGGCGTCGCCTACGGCGGCCCCCACCAGCGCGGCGGTGACGCGGTCGGCGAGCCCGTTCGGGGCGGGGCCGCTGCTTTCTTCTTCTTTGGGCGTCATGCCCCGAATCATCCTCCTGGGCGGGCCGGTTGTGCGGCTTCCAGGAGTCCGGCGAGTTCCACCAGGTCGGTGCCGGTGAGACGGGGCAGGGTGCAGCCGGGCAGGACGCGGCAGGCGTCCCGCCAGGTCGCGGGAATGGCCGCGCCGCCGCCGAGGGCGCCGGTGAGCGCGCCGGCGAGGGCGGGCGCGGAGTCGGCGACCCGGGACAGGCAGGCGGCGGCCGGTACGGCCTCGGCGATCCGGCCCCGGGCCGCGGTGGCCAGGGCGAGCGCGACGGGGACGGTCTCGGCGGCGGCGATGCCGTAGCTGTAGACGTGGTCGACGATCTGGTGTTCCAGGAGGGGGACGAGGGCGAACGCGGACCCGCTGTCCTCGGCCAGGGCCAGGGCGTGGCGGACGTTGCGGCCGATCTCGGTGTCCGCCGGGAGTTCGGCGAGCGCGGCGGTCACGCAGGTGTCGGTGTCCGCGTCGGCGAGGGCGAGGGAGAGGGACGCCGCCATGGCCCGCGCGCCGTGCACGCCGTCGCCGTCCTGGGTGTAGCGGGCGTCGAACTCGGCGAGCGCGGCGGCCTGTCGCGGGTCGCCGGGGTGGGCGACGGCGAGGACGCAGGCGCGGACGCAGGCCGCGTCGTCGAAGTAGTGCGGGTTGTCGTGGCCGGTGGCGGGCGGGCGCAGGCCGGTGGCGAGGTTGCCGAGGCCGGCGCGGACGGAGATGCGGGCGCGCAGCGGCAGGACGGCGGACTCGATCTCCGGGGCGCGGTCCGCCGCGGCGGCGACCTCGGAGGCGACGGCGGTCCAGGTGAGGTCGATGGCGGCGCGCATACGGCGGGCCCGGCTGAGGTCGCCGAGGGCGTCGTCGTCGCCGGCGCGCAGGACCGCCTCCGCGGCGAACGCCGCCCACTCGGCGTCGTCGGAGGGGCCGAGGCGGAGGGGTTCGGGGGGCTGGTTGAGGGCGATCGGCACCGGGAGGGTGGTGGTGGCGTTCTGCTCGGCGAAGGTGTCCAGCTCCCGGGTGAGGCGGCGGGTCCACTCGGGCATGCGGACGGCGCGGTGCCGGGCGGCGGGCCAGCCGGCGGCGTCTCCGGCGGCGAGGCCGAGGAGGAGGCCCTCGATACGGCGCGCTGTCACGGCCGGCCCTCGCCGTCCGGTTGCCCCGCGTGCCCGGTACCCACGAGGGGGCTCCGCTCCCCGGACCCCCGGTCCGCCGCCCGCCCGCCGTCCGGCGCGGCCGGCCGAGAGGCGGGGGGAGGGGGCGGGAGGAGTCCGGTGGGCCGGGCGGCGTCGGGCACGGGGAGGAGTTCGGCCGGCTGGACGGCGTCGGGCAGGGGGAGGGGCCCGGCCGGCTCCAGCGCACCCTCGGCCGCTGCCCGCTCCCCCTTCACCACGGCCGCCGGCCGGACCGCCGCCAAGGGCGCTGCCACGGCCGCCGGGATCACCTCCCGTTTCCCCGCCGCCCCGGCCGCCGTCCCTGCCGTGCCCGCCTGCGCCGCCGTCAGCAGGAGGTCCGCCACGTCCAGTACGTGGTGGCCGGTGATGGACGGCAGGCAGCGGCCCCGGGCCGGGCCGATCGCGGACGACCAGTGCGGCGGGATCGCCGGGAGGCCCTGGGTGGCGCCGGACAGGGCGCCCGCCACCGCCGCCGTCGTGTCCGCGTCACGGCCCATGTTGACGGCCGTCAGGACCGCCTCCCGGAAGTCGCCGTCGGCCGCGGCGTACGCGCCGAAGGCGAGGGCGACCGCTTCCGGGGCCAGGTCGGTCCAGGGGTAGCCGCCGATGACGACCGCGGAGCGCACCGCGCGTTCGCCGCGGTGCGCCACCGACACCGCGCGCCGCAGGGAGCGGGCCGTCCAGGAGTCGTCCGGGATCACCGCGAGGGCGGCGGCGATCACCACCGGGACCGCCGCGCCGGTCATCGCCGCCGCCACGCCCGCCGCGACCGCCTGGCCACCGTAGATGCCCTCCCCCTCGTGGCTGACGGAGCCGTCGACGGCCACCAGCCGGGCCGCTTCGGCGGGACGCCCGGCGGCGAAGACCCCGAAGGGCGCCGCCCGCATGGCCAGCCCGTCGCTCCAGGCGTGCCGGTGCTGCGCCGAGATGGGGGCGGCGAGGCCGCGGCGGAGGTTCTCCAGCGTGCCGCGCTCGCTGAAGCCCGCGCCGCGGAAGTGCCCCTCCGCCCGGTCGGCGATCCACTCGTGCCAGGCCGCCTCGACATGCTCCGGGGTGAGCGCCGAGCCGTGCCGGGCCAGCAGCAGACCGGAGAAGATCGCGTACTCGGTGTCGTCCGTGCCGTACGGCTGCTCGCTGACGTATCCGGTGATCCGGCCCCAGCGGGCGCGGATCTCGGAGGGCCTGAGGTTCTCCGCCGGTGCGCCCAGCGCGTCCCCGACGGCCAGGCCCAGCAGCGCACCGCGGGCCCGTTCGCGGAGTCCGGCGGCGTCACCGGGCGCCGGGGCCCGGGGAGTGCGGGCGATCGATGCCATGGGCGGCCTCCTTCGGCGGGTCCCACGGGACCCTCTGCGGATGTGTCCCACGGGAGGCGGCCGCGTGAGCCGGGGGCGGGGCTCTGTCACCCGGTCAGCATCTGAGATAGCAATCGCACATATGAGCGCTCACGGAAGAAGTCGCAGGTTAGCCCAGCCTTTCCTTGCTGGCGCTAGGGAAATGAAGAGCGTAGGTTCTGTGTTGTCGAAATATAGAACTCGTCCAAAGTTAGCTTTGGCTTAGCTTCCCTGGGGGTCCCGGATGGCCATTCTCGACACCGAGGCCGCGCTGCACGAGGCGCACCGCGACAACCACACGCACCGCGACGTGAACGGCGGATGGCTGCGCCCCGCCGTCTTCGGCGCCATGGACGGTCTCGTCTCCAACCTGGCCCTGATGACGGGCGTGGCCGGCGGATCCGTGAGCCAGCACACCATCATCATCACCGGTTTCGCGGGGCTCGCGGCCGGCGCCTTCTCCATGGCGGCCGGCGAGTACACCTCCGTCGCCTCCCAGCGGGAACTCGTCGAGGCGGAACTCGACGTCGAGCGCCGCGAGCTGCGCCGGCACCCGCAGGACGAGGAGGACGAGCTGGCCGCGCTGTACGTGGCCCGCGGGGTCGAGCCCGGACTGGCCCGGCAGGTCGCCCGGCAGCTCTCCGCGGACCCCGAGCAGGCCCTGGAGATCCACGCCCGCGAGGAACTGGGCATCGACCCCGGGGACCTGCCCTCGCCGCTGGTCGCCGCCGTCTCGTCCTTCGGCTCGTTCGCGCTCGGCGCCCTGCTGCCCCTCCTGCCGTACCTGCTCGGCGCGACCGCGCTGTGGCCCGCCGTCCTGCTGGCCCTCGCCGGTCTCTTCGGGTGCGGTGCCGTCGTGGCCAAGGTGACCGCGCGCAGCTGGTGGTTCAGCGGCCTGCGGCAGCTCGCGCTCGGTGGCGCGGCGGCCGGTGTGACGTACGTCCTGGGCACTCTGTTCGGAACGGCCGTAGGATAGCTCGACCGGTACCTATGCGATGGGCCGCATAACTACCCGTTACTCGCTGGTTTCGAGCGCGTGACCACCGGGCATGAGCCGTAAGCGCTGTGGGCAATGACGCCTGCCGCACCCCCGCGGGGCGGGCGACGACGCCCTCCCCGGACCCCCTCCGGACCGCCGGACGCCGATCCGACCGATCGCGTCCGCAACGGTCCCCCCGTAAGCCGTCGGCCGCCTCCGCGCGGCCCCCGCCGCCACCGCACGGCACCGCCGTCCCGGCACGGCGCCGCGCCGCCCCCGCACGGCACCCGCCGCGTCCGAGCGGCACCCGGCTCGCGACTGCGGCGTCCGCATGCTGGAACGGTGTTTCCGGTTCCCGAGAACCGCTCCATCATGTAACCTGCACGAAATTTTGATCTCATCGCAGATCTCACGCAGAGGGCCAACGTCGTCCCTCGGCACCTGCCACATGCCACATGACGACGACGGGAGAGCCGATGCGTACGCCGCGCCAGCCGTCCCAGCATTCCGCGAATGGCCAGAACTGGTCGTTCATGGATGCTCGCCCTGCTGCGCAGGGTATGTACGACCCCCGCAACGAACACGACGCGTGCGGCGTCGGTTTCGTCGCCACCCTCACCGGCGAGGCGTCCCACACCCTGGTCGAGCAGGCCCTCACCGTCCTGCGCAACCTGGAGCACCGTGGTGCCACCGGTTCCGAGCCCGACTCCGGCGACGGCGCGGGCATCCTCTCGCAGGTGCCGGACGCCTTCCTCCGCGAAGTGACCGGTTTCGACCTTCCCGCGGCCGGCTCCTATGCCGTAGGCATCGCCTTCCTGCCGGAGGACGGGACCGAGGACGCCGTCTCACACATCGAGACGATCGCCGCCGACGAGGGACTGACCGTCCTCGGCTGGCGCGAGGTCCCGGTCGCCCCCGAGCTGCTGGGCGCCACCGCCCGCTCCACCATGCCGGTCTTCCGGCAGGTCTTCGTCACCGCGGGCGCCAGCGAGGGCATCGCGCTGGACCGCAAGGCGTTCGTGCTGCGCAAGCGCGCCGAACGCGAGGCCGGGGTCTACTTCCCGTCCCTGTCCGCCCGGACGATCGTCTACAAGGGCATGCTGACCACCGGCCAGCTGGAGCCCTTCTTCCCGGACCTGTCCGACCGCCGCTTCGCCTCCGCGATCGCGCTCGTGCACTCCCGGTTCTCCACGAACACCTTCCCGTCGTGGCCGCTCGCGCACCCGTACCGCTTCGTCGCGCACAACGGTGAGATCAACACCGTCAAGGGCAACCGCAACTGGATGCGCGCCCGCGAGTCCCAGCTCGTCTCCGACCTGTTCGGTTCCGACGAGAAGAACATCGAGCGGATCTTCCCCGTCTGTACCCCGGACGCCTCCGACTCCGCCTCCTTCGACGAGGTCCTGGAGCTGCTGCACCTCGGCGGCCGTTCGCTGCCGCACTCCGTGCTGATGATGATCCCGGAGGCGTGGGAGAACCACGCCTCCATGGACCCGGCCCGGCGCGCCTTCTACCAGTTCCACTCCACGCTCATGGAGCCCTGGGACGGCCCCGCCTGCGTCACCTTCACCGACGGCACCCAGGTCGGCGCCGTGCTCGACCGCAACGGCCTGCGCCCCGGCCGCTACTGGGTCACCGACGACGGCCTCGTCGTCCTCGGCTCCGAGGTCGGCGTCCTCGACATCGACCCGGCCAGGGTCGTCCGCAAGGGCCGCCTCCAGCCCGGCAGGATGTTCCTCGTCGACACCGCCGAGCACCGCATCATCGAGGACGACGAGATCAAGGCGTCCCTCGCCGCGGAGAAGCCGTACACCGAGTGGCTGGAGGCCGGCGAGATCGAGCTGGGCGACCTGCCCGAGCGCGAGCACATCGTCCACACCCACGCCTCGGTCACCCGCCGCCAGCAGACCTTCGGCTACACCGAGGAGGAGCTGCGCGTCATCCTCGCCCCGATGGCCCGCACCGGCGCCGAGCCGATCGGCTCCATGGGCACGGACTCGCCGATCGCGGCCCTGTCCGAGCGCCCGCGGCTGCTCTTCGACTACTTCACCCAGCTGTTCGCGCAGGTCACCAACCCGCCGCTGGACGCGATCCGCGAGGAGCTGGTCACCTCCCTGCGCTCGTCGCTGGGCCCGCAGGGCAACCTGCTGGAGCCGACCGCCGCCTCCTGCCGGTCCGTCGTGCTGCCCTTCCCGGTCATCGACAACGACGAGCTGGCCAAGCTCATCCACATCAACGCCGACGGCGACATGCCCGGCTTCAAGGCCGCCACGCTGTCCGGCCTGTACCGGGTCTCCGGCGGCGGTGAGGCCCTCGCCGCCCGCATCGAGGAGATCTGCGCCGAGGCCGACGCGGCCATCGGGAACGGCGCCCGTCTGATCGTCCTGTCCGACCGGCACTCCGACGCCGAGCACGCGCCGATCCCGTCGCTGCTGCTCACCGCGGCCGTCCACCACCACCTCATCCGCACCAAGCAGCGCACCCAGGTGGGCCTGCTGGTCGAGGCCGGCGACGTCCGCGAGGTCCACCACGTCGCCCTGCTCATCGGCTACGGCGCCGCCGCCGTCAACCCGTACCTGGCGATGGAGTCGGTGGAGGACCTGCTGCGCGCGGGCACCTTCATCAACGGCATCGAGCCCGAGAAGGCCATCCGCAACCTGATCTACGCCCTGGGCAAGGGCGTCCTGAAGGTCATGTCCAAGATGGGCATCTCCACCGTCGCCTCCTACCGCGGCGCCCAGGTCTTCGAGGCCGTCGGCCTGGACGAGACCTTCGTGGAGGAGTACTTCAACGGCACCGCCACCAAGATCGGCGGCGTCGGCATCGACGTCATCGCCCAGGAGGTCGCCGCCCGCCACGCCAAGGCCTACCCGGCCTCCGGCATCGCCCCGGCGCACCGCGCGCTGGAGATCGGCGGCGAGTACCAGTGGCGCCGCGAGGGCGAGCCGCACCTGTTCGACCCCGAGACGGTCTTCCGCCTGCAGCACTCCACCCGCACCGGCCGGTACGACATCTTCAAGAAGTACACCGGTCGGGTGAACGAGCAGTCCGAGCGCCTGATGACGCTGCGCGGCCTGTTCGGCTTCAAGTCCGGCCGGCAGCCGATCCCCCTCGACGAGGTCGAGCCGGCGAGCGAGATCGTCAAGCGGTTCTCGACGGGCGCGATGTCGTACGGCTCCATCTCCAAGGAGGCGCACGAGACCCTCGCCATCGCCATGAACCAGCTGGGCGGCAAGTCCAACACCGGTGAGGGCGGCGAGGACCCGGAGCGCCTGTACGACCCGGCGCGCCGCTCGGCGATCAAGCAGGTCGCCTCCGGCCGCTTCGGCGTGACCTCCGAGTACCTGGTCAACGCGGACGACATCCAGATCAAGATGGCCCAGGGCGCCAAGCCCGGCGAGGGCGGCCAGCTGCCCGGCCACAAGGTGTACCCGTGGGTCGCCAGGACCCGGCACTCCACGCCGGGCGTCGGCCTGATCTCCCCGCCGCCGCACCACGACATCTACTCCATCGAGGACCTGGCCCAGCTGATCCACGACCTGAAGAACGCGAACCCGCAGGCGCGGATCCACGTGAAGCTGGTCTCCGAGGTCGGCGTCGGCACGGTCGCGGCCGGTGTGTCCAAGGCGCACGCGGACGTCGTGCTCATCTCCGGTCACGACGGCGGCACGGGCGCCTCCCCGCTGACCTCCCTGAAGCACGCGGGCGGCCCCTGGGAGCTCGGCCTCGCCGAGACCCAGCAGACCCTGCTGCTCAACGGCCTGCGCGACCGCATCGTCGTGCAGACCGACGGCCAGCTGAAGACCGGCCGCGACGTGGTCATCGCCGCGCTGCTCGGCGCCGAGGAGTTCGGTTTCGCGACCGCGCCGCTCGTCGTCTCCGGCTGCGTGATGATGCGCGTGTGCCACCTGGACACCTGCCCGGTCGGCATCGCCACCCAGAACCCGACGCTGCGCGACCGCTTCGCCGGCAAGGCCGAGTACGTGGTGAACTTCTTCCAGTTCATCGCGGAGGAGGTCCGCGAGCTCCTCGCCGAGCTGGGCTTCCGCTCGATCGAGGAGGCCGTCGGCCACGCCGAGGTGCTGGACGTCGAGCGCGCGGTCGACCACTGGAAGGCGCAGGGCCTGGACCTGGAGCCGCTGTTCCACGTGCCGGACCTGCCCGAGGGCGCGGTCCGCCACCGGCTGGTCGCCCAGGACCACGGCCTGGAGAAGGCCCTGGACAACGAGCTGATCAAGCTCGCCGCCGACGCGCTCGGCGCGTCGGACGCCACCGAGGCACAGCCGGTGCGCGCCCAGGTCGCCATCCGCAACATCAACCGCACGGTCGGCACCATGCTCGGCCACGAGGTGACGAAGAAGTTCGGCGGCGCGGGCCTGCCCGACGACACCATCGACATCACCTTCACCGGCTCGGCCGGCCAGTCCTTCGGCGCCTTCCTGCCGCGCGGTGTCACGCTCCGCCTGGAGGGCGACGCCAACGACTACGTCGGCAAGGGCCTCTCCGGCGGCCGGATCATCGTCCGCCCGGACCGGGCCGCCGACCACCTCGCCGAGTACTCGACCATCGCGGGCAACACCATCGCCTACGGCGCCACCGGCGGCGAGCTGTTCCTGCGCGGCCGTAGCGGTGAGCGGTTCTGCGTCCGCAACTCCGGCGCGCTGGTCGTCTCGGAGGGCGTGGGCGACCACGGCTGCGAGTACATGACCGGCGGTCACGCGGTCGTCCTCGGCCCGACCGGCCGCAACTTCGCGGCGGGCATGTCCGGCGGCGTCGCCTACGTCGTCGACCTCGACCGCGACAACGTCAACGCCGGCAACGCCGGCTCCGTCGAGGCGCTGGACGACACCGACAAGCAGTGGCTGCACGAGGTGGTGCGCCGCCACGCCGAGGAGACCGGCTCGACGGTCGCCGAGAAGCTGCTCGCCGACTGGGACACGGCCGTGGAGCGGTTCAGCAAGATCATCCCCAGCACGTACAAGGCAGTGCTCGCCGCCAAGGACGCCGCCGAGCGAGCCGGTCTCACCGAGACCGAGATCACCGAGAAGATGATGGAGGCGGCGATCAATGGCTGACCCGAAGGGCTTCCTGAACCACGGCCGTGAGGTCGCCAAGACCCGTCCCGTCGAAGAGCGCAAGAAGGACTGGAACGAGGTCTACGTCCCCGGCTCGCTGCTGCCGATCATCAGCAAGCAGGCCAGCCGGTGCATGGACTGCGGCATCCCGTTCTGCCACAACGGCTGTCCGCTGGGGAACCTGATCCCCGAGTGGAACGACTACGCCTACCGCGAGGACTGGGCCGCCGCCCAGGAGCGGCTGCACGCGACCAACAACTTCCCGGAGTTCACCGGCCGCCTCTGCCCGGCCCCCTGCGAGTCGGCGTGCGTGCTGGGCATCAACCAGCCGCCGGTCACCATCAAGAACGTCGAGGTCTCGATCATCGACAAGGCGTGGGAGACCGGGGACGTCGCCCCGCAGATCCCCGAGCGCCTGTCCGGCAAGACGGTCGCGGTCATCGGCTCCGGCCCGGCGGGTCTCGCCGCCGCCCAGCAGCTGACCCGGGCCGGCCACACGGTCGCCGTCTACGAGCGCGCGGACCGCGTCGGAGGCCTCCTGCGGTACGGCATCCCCGAGTTCAAGATGGAGAAGCGGCACATCAACCGCCGCATCGAGCAGATGCGCGCGGAGGGCACCCGCTTCCGCACCGGCGTGGAGATCGGCCGCGACATCAACGCCCGCGACCTGAAGAAGCGGTACGACGCGGTCGTCCTGGCCGTCGGCGCCACGACCGCCCGCGACCTGCCGGTGCCCGGCCGCGAGCTCAAGGGCGTCTACCAGGCCATGGAGTACCTGCCGCTGGCCAACAAGGTCCAGGAGGGCGACTACGTCACCCCGCCGGTCTCGGCCGAGGGCAAGCACGTCGTCGTCATCGGCGGCGGCGACACCGGCGCGGACTGCGTGGGCACCGCCCACCGGCAGGGCGCGGCCTCCGTCACCCAGCTGGAGATCATGCCCCGCCCGAGCGACGAGCGGCACCCGACGAACCAGCCCTGGCCGACCTTCCCGATGCTCTACAAGGTCACCAGCGCCCACGAGGAGGGCGGCGAGCGGGTCTACTCCGTCTCCACCACCCACTTCGAGGGCGACGAGGACGGCAACGTGCAGTGGCTGCACCTCACCGAGGTGGAGTTCATCGACGGCAGGCTCACCCCCAAGCCGGGCACCGAGCGCAAGATCCCGGCCCAGCTGGTGACCCTCGCCATGGGCTTCACCGGCACCGACCGGGACAACGGCCTGGTGGAGCAGTTCGGCCTGGACCTCGACGAACGCGGTAACATCGCCCGCGACGCCGACTTCCAGACCAACGTGCCGGGTGTGTTCGTCGCCGGTGACGCCGGCCGCGGCCAGTCCCTCATCGTGTGGGCGATCGCGGAGGGCCGCTCGGCCGCCCGCGGAGTCGACCGCTTCCTGACCGGAGCCAGCGACCTGCCGGCCCCGATCCGCCCGACGGACCGCGCCCTGGCGGTCTGACGCGCGCACAACGGACCCCAGGTCCCGCACAGACGTCCCGTACAAAGGCGTACGGAACATGAACGGCGCCTGCCCGCCTGTCCCCGACCGGACGACTGGGCAGGCGTCGTCGCATGTACGCCGTACGGGTACGCTCGGGCGCCGGAACAGCCAAGGGGGGATCATGGCCGCGATCAGCCTGCGCAAGGTGGAGGAGACCGCGCCCGCGCTGGCCGGCGCCTACCGGTCGGCGGGGGTGTCGCTGCGCAAGCACGGCCTGGACGGGCTGCGGGCCGCCGTCTACCTCGTCCTCGACCACTCCGGCTCGATGCGGCCGTACTACCAGGACGGCAGCGTGCAGGCGCTCGCCGACCGGGTGCTGGGGCTGTCCGCGCACCTGGACGACGACGGCCGCGTGCCCGTCGTGCTCTTCTCCACGGACATCGACGCGGTCACCGACATCACCCTCGCCGGACACCAGGGCCGGATCGAGCGGATCGTGGCCGGCCTCGGCCACATGGGCAGGACCAGCTACCACCTGGCGATGGACGCCGTCATCGACCACTACCTGGACAGCGGCGCCACCGCCCCCGCCCTCGTCGTCTTCCAGACCGACGGCGGCCCGATCAGCAAGCCCGCCGCCGAACGCTACCTCTGCAAGGCCGCGCGGCTCCCGCTGTTCTGGCAGTTCGTCGGCTTCGGAGACCCGGACAGCCGGCAGTTCGACTTCCTGCGCAAGCTGGACGAACTCCCCGTGCCCGGCAAACGGATCGTGGACAACGCCGGCTTCTTCCACGCCGGCCCGGAGCCGAGCCGGGTCTCCGACGCCGAACTGTACGACCGTCTCGTCGGCGAGTTCCCCAGGTGGCTCGCGGCCGCCCGCGCGGCGGGCGTCGTACCGCCGGACCGCCACGCGCCCGCCTTCTAGCGCCCGGGACGGCTCGGCGAGGCTACGTGTCGCACTCCAGCACCGACCGGCACAACCCGCACCGCGCCCGTACCCGCCCCCGCACCGGCACCCTGATCCGCTGGTGGCAGGTCGGGCACGGGAAGGTCACCCCGAGCCGGCCGCCGCTGTCGGAGGCGAAGGCGTACGGGGCGGCCGGCGGGGCGCCGGAGGCGTGCCGGCGGTCGTGGGCGTAGCGGCGGCGGCCCGCCCACCCGGCCCCGGTCAGCGGCGGCTGCTGCCCGTCCTGGCGGGCCCGGGCCATCCCCTTGACGTAGGCGGTGTAGGCCTGCGGGCTGGTGAACCACACCGAGGGGTCCTCCTGGAACAGCAGGGCCCGCTTGGCCAGGACGTAACCGAACTCCTCCGGGGTGAGGTAGCCGAGTTTCTGTGACGAGACCCCGTCCTCCCGGTAGGCGTCCAGCAGCAGCCAGCCCGCGCCCAGATAGGTCGTCGTCGTGTCCGTGAGGATCTCGTTCTCCGCCGTGCCGGGGAAGGCGAGACCCAGACGGTGCAGGTAGACGTGCGCCACCTCGTGGGCGAGCGCGGCACCGATGTCCCTGCGATGGGTGCGGAACCGGTCGTTCAGCTCCACGAAGTACTCGGGACCCGCCGCGAGTTCGACGTTCGCCGCGTGGGTCATCTCCCGGAAGCCGACGATCAGCCGCGCGTCCGGCAGCCGGAAGTGCCGCACCATCTCCCGGGCCACGCGCTGCGCGCCCAGATGCAGGTCGTCGGTGTCGCAGAAGGCCACGTCGGCCGGGGCCACGCTGGCCGAGAACGTCTCGATGGTGTCGCGGGACAGGCGCCGGTACAGCGCCGTGACGGCGGCCCGCACCGTCTCCAGGTGCGGGTAGCCGTGCTGGACCGGACCGCCGTTCGCCACGTCGGCACCCCCAGAAGCCGCCGGAACTCCCTACCACTGTAGGGCGGGACGGCAGCACGGGAAGCACGTCGTCGGACGGCCGCCGTACGGTCGCCACCCGGACGGCAGGCGGGAGCGGCCCGGTGGGCGTTCGGCGCACGGACGGCAGCCGGGAAGGGGCCTCCGCCAGTGGCCGTCAGCCGGGCAGCACGCCCGAAGCGTCCCGGCGGGTGGCCGGACACCGGGACAGCGGCAGGGAAGGGCCCAGCCCGGCGGCCGTACCCCCGCCGGCAGGCGGAAGCGGCGCGCTCGGTGCCGCCACACCGGCTCCCGCCGCGGGCCCGGTCCGGACGGTGCGCCGCCGTCCGGATCCGGCAGCCAGACCTCCTCCGCGCCCTCCGCGGCACCGGCCCGGGCACGTCCAGCGACCGCTGCGGGCCCACCGCCCGGCAACGCCCCAGGGCCGCCGGTGATCCACTCTCCGGACACCCCATAGGGCCCTGCCCCCGGAACGCATAGGGTGAACCCCCATGACCACCAGCAACACCGGCACCGGTGCCGGCGACCCCCAGGTCCGCCAGGAACTGGAGCGGCTGCGCGACAGCATCGACAACATCGACGCGGCCGTCGTCCACATGCTCGCCGAGCGCTTCAAGTGCACCCAGCAGGTCGGCCGGCTCAAGGCGCTGCACCAGCTGCCGCCCGCCGACCCGGCCCGCGAGGCCCGGCAGATCGAACGGCTGCGCCGCCTCGCCGAGAACGCCAAACTCGACCCGGCCTTCGCCGAGAAGTTCCTGAACTTCATCATCGCCGAGGTGATCCGGCACCACGAACGCATCGCCGAGGACACCCACAACGGACAGCCGGCGCACGAGGACTGAACAGGGCCCCGGCCGGGACACCGCAGGGGTCCGGCCGGGTGAGTGACCACGAGGGCGCGCAGGGGACAAAAGCCGTGTACCGATCCGCCCCTGTGCGCTGTCGGCCCCATCAGGCAGCATGGCCTGCATGTCCGTACTCACGCGCGACGAAGCGCAGCTCCGAGCACAGTTCCTCGACGTCCACCGGTACACCGTCGAACTCGATCTCACGACCGGTGACGAGACCTTCGCATCGCGTACCGCGATCCGCTTCACGGCGCGGTCCGACGGGGACACGTTCGTCGAGCTGAAGCCCGCCGAGCTGCGCGGCGTCACGCTCGACGGACAGCCCCTCGACCCCGAGTCCCTGAGCGAGGACCGGCTGCCGCTGAAGAACCTCACCGCCGGCGAGCACGAGCTGCGCGTCGACGCGGTCATGCGCTACTCCCGCACCGGCGAGGGCATGCACCGCTTCACCGACCCCAGCGACGGCGAGACCTACGTCTACACCCAGATGTTCCTGGACGACGTCCAGCGCATCTTCGCCGTTTTCGACCAGCCCGACCTGAAGGCCGTCTTCGAGGTCTCCGTCAAGGCACCCGAAGGCTGGAGCGTCCTCGCCAACGGCGTCACCGAACACCGCGGCGACGGCCTCTGGCAGGCCGCGCCCACCCCCATGATCTCCACCTACCTCGTCGCCGTCGCCGCCGGCCCCTGGCACTCCGTGCGCACCGAACACCGCGGACTGCCCTTCGGCATCCACTGCCGCCGCTCCCTCGCGCCCCACCTCGACACCGACGCCGACGAGATCCTCGACATCACGCGCGCGTGCTTCGACCGCTACCACGAGAAGTTCGAGGAGCCCTACCCCTTCGACTCCTACGACCAGGCGTTCGTCCCCGAGTTCAACGCGGGCGCCATGGAGAACCCGGGCCTGGTCACCTTCCGCGACGAATTCGTCTACCGCTCCGCCGTCACCGACACCGAGCGGCAGACCCGCGCCATGGTCATCGCCCACGAGATGGCCCACATGTGGTTCGGCGACCTCGTCACCCTCAAGTGGTGGGACGACATCTGGCTGAACGAGTCCTTCGCCGAGTACATGGGCTACCAGACCACCGCCGAGGCCACCCGCTTCACCGACCCCTGGACCGAGTTCGGCGTCACCCGCAAGTCCTGGGGCTACGACGCCGACCAGCGGCCCACCACCCACCCGGTCGCCCCCGAGAACGTCGACGACACGGCCTCCGCCCTGCTCAACTTCGACGGCATCTCCTACGCCAAGGGCGCCTCCGCGCTGCGCCAGCTGGCCGCCTGGCTCGGCGAGAAGGACTTCCTCGCCGGCATCAACACCCACTTCGCCCGGCACAAGTTCGGCAACGCCACCCTCGCCGACTTCATCGACTCCCTCGCCTCCGCCACCGACCGCGACGTGCACGCCTGGGCCGACAGCTGGCTGCGCACCACCGGCGTCGACACCCTCACCCCGCGGATCGCCCCCACCGGCGGCACCTGCGCGCTGACCGCCGACCGCGCCGGCAGCCGCCCGCACCGACTCAGCGCCGGCCTGTACGACCACGACGTCGCCGAGCAGGGCCGGCTGCTGCTGCGCGAGCGCATCGCCCTCGACGTCCCGCAGAGCACGCCGCAGCCCATCGGCAAGCGCCCCGCCCTCGTCCTGCTCAACGACGGCGACCTCACCTACGCCAAGATCCGCTTCGACACCGCCTCCTTCGACACCCTGCGCACCAGCCTGTCCGGCCTGCCCGACCCGCTCACCCGCGCGGTCGTCTGGAACGCCCTCAGGGACGCCGTCCGCGACGGCGAACTCGCGCCCGCCGCCTACCTGGAGACGGCCCGCGCCCACCTGCCCCGCGAGACCGACCTGGCCGTCGCCGAGGGCGTCCTCGCCTTCGCCGCCGGCCAGCTCGCCGACCAGTACCTGACACCCCAGGACCGCCCGGCCGCCCTGGCCACCCTCACCTCGCTCTGCCGCGACCTGCTGCGGCGCACCGAGGACGGCGACCACCCCGGCCTGCGGCTGATCGCCGTCCGGCACCTGATCGACGTCGCCGCCCACCCGGAGACCATCGCCGCCTGGCTCGCCGACGGCACGGTCCCCGGCGGACCCGAACTCGACCCCGAACTGCGCTGGCGCATCCTCGCCCGGCTCGCCGTCCTCGGCGCCACCGACGAGGACGCCCTCGCCACCGAGCTGGCCCGCGACCCGAGCGCCACCGGCCAGGAAGGCGCCGCCCGCTGCCGCGCCGCCCTGCCCGACCCGGAGGCCAAACGCGCCGCCTGGGAGGCGATGTTCGCCGGCGACGACCTGTCCAACTACCTCTTCACGGCCACCGCCCAGGGCTTCTGGCAGCCCGAACAGGCCGAACTGGTACGGGAGTACGTACCGCGCTTCTACACGGACGCGGTCGCCGTCGCCGCCCGCCGCGGCCCCGCCATCGCCGTCGCCGCCGGCCGCTGGTGCTTCCCGGCCCACGCCGTCGACGCGGAGAACGTCCGCCTCGGCGAGGCCTGCCTGCGCGACGCCGACCTCATCCCGGCCCTGCGCCGCACCCTCGCCGACCGTCTGGACGACCTGTCCCGCGCCCTGAAGGTGCGCGGCGCGGACCGGGCGGAGTAGCAGCCGGCCGGCCCGGGCCGGCACCGCCCCTGTGACCCGGGACCGGCCGGTCCCCGCCGACGACGCGGCGGACCGGCCGCCGCCCCCTCCGGCACGCACGGCCGGGGACCGGCGAAGCCCGCGCGGACGGCACCGCGTTCGTGGCGGCCGGCACGACCGGCTGCCCCAGCCGGCCGACGTGGCGCGGTCGGCTGGTGCGCGGCGCCTTCATGGCGCTGTCCTTCGGGGGTGAGGGGCTGTTCCCGTGCGGCGGCCCGCGAGGGCCACCGCACACGCCGCCGGCCACCGGGCGCGGACCGGGGGAAACCGGCCCCCAACCCCTCGCAGGGGTACGGCAGTACACACTTTCGGGTTCCGTTCGCCCGGCTTCCGGGACACAAGGCCCCCTTCCGGTACAAGCTGGAACTCCACCCACACGCCGGAAGCCCCGGGCCCTGGACGCCCGCCGGACGTCCCCCTGCCCGGAGGAGAGCCCATGAGCGCAGGAGAGCCCACGAGCCTGCCGCCCCTCGCCTCCGGCCCCACCGGCCCCGACGCCCTGCGGCCCCTCCTCGACACCGTGCTCGACGCCCTCGCCGCCGGCCACGACGAACGCGGCGGACCGCTGCCCCCCGGCGGACCCGACGCCGTCGCCACCCGCGTCGCCGACGCCCTCGGCGACGTCCTGCCCGACACCGGCGACCCGGACGCCCTGCGCACCCTCGTGCACGCGCTCGCCGCGGGCTCCGCCGACCCCGCCGACCCGCTGTGCGCGGCCCACCTGCACTGCCCGCCGCTCGCCGTGGCCGCCGCCGCCGACCTCGCCGCCAGCGCCCTCAACCCCTCCCTGGACTCCTGGGACCAGGCCCCGGCCGCCTCCGCCCTCGAAGCCGTCGTCACCCGCACCCTCGCCCGCACCGCCGGGCTCGCCGACGCCCTCGTCACCACCGGCGGCACCGAGTCCAACCAGCTCGCCCTGCTGCTCGCCCGCGAAGCACACGGCGGCGTACGCCTCGTGTGCGGCACGAACGCCCACCACTCGCTGCCCCGCGCCGCCTGGCTGCTCGGCCTGCCCGACCCGGTCGTCATCCCCGCACCGGGCGGCACCCTCGACCCGGCCGCCCTCCACCAGACCCTCACCGCGCTCCCCGGCCCCCTGCTCGTCGCCGCCACCGCCGGCACCACCGACGCCGGCCTCATCGACCCGCTGCCCGAGATCGCCGGCCTGTGCACCGCCCACGGCGCCCGGCTGCACATCGACGCGGCCTACGGCGGCGGCCTGCTCTTCAGCGACCGGCACCGCGACAGACTCGCCGGACTCGAAGCCGCCCACACCGTCACCCTCGACCTGCACAAACTCGGCTGGCAGCCCATCGCCGCCGGACTCCTCGCCGTCGCCCGCCCCCACGAACTCACCGCACTCCACCAGCGCGCCGACTACCTCAACGCCGACGACGACACCGACGCCGGACTCCCCGACCTGCTCGGCCGCTCACCGCGCACCAGCCGCCGCCCCGACATCCTGAAGATCGCCGTCACCCTGAAGGCACTGGGCCGCAGCGGACTCGGCGCCCTGGCCGACCAGGTCTGCGCCCGGGCCCGCGAGTTCGCCGCACTGATCCGCGAACACCCCGGCTTCGACCTCTACGACCGCCCCGCCATCAGCACCGTCCTCTTCCGGCCCGCCGAGACCGACGACGACACCGTGGCCGCCGTACGCCGACGCCTCCTCCACGAGGGCCGGGCCGTCCTCGGCCGCGCCCGGCTCGACGGCCGGCTCTGGCTCAAGGCCACCGTCCTCAACCCCCACACCCGGCCGGACGACCTCACCCACCTGCTCAAACTCGTCGAAATCGCCGAAAGAAGCCTCCCCCGATGACCCACCCCCCACACCCCGAACCCACCTCCCCACGCGACCTGGTCGGCGTCGGCATCGGCCCCAGCAACCTCTCCCTCGCCGCGCTCGCCCAGCCGCTCGCCGAACTCGACGCCGTCTTCTACGAACAGCGCCCCGACTTCGACTGGCACCCCGGCCTGCTCGTCGACGGCGCCACCGTGCAAGTCCCGTTCCTCGCCGACCTGGTGACCCTCGCCGACCCCACCAGCCCCTGGAGCTTCCTCAACTACCTCAAGACCCGCGAACGGCTCTTCCCCTTCTACTTCTCCGAGCACCTCCACATCCAGCGCGCCGAGTACGACGCCTACGGCCGCTGGGTCGCCGGGCACCTGCCCGGACTGCGCTTCCGCCACCAGGTCGACGGCGTCCGCTGGAACCCCGAACAGGACGTCTTCGAAGTCGACTTCACCCAGCTCGGCGCCGACGGGGAGGCCGAGGCCCTCGGCCGCACCTACGCCCGCAACGTCGTCCTCGGCATCGGCACCGCCCCCTACGTGCCCGACCCACTCAAACCCCTGGTGGACGCGCCCGGCGTGCCCGTCGTCCACGCCGCCCACTACCTCGAACACCGCGACGGCATCCTCGCCGCCGGACACGTCACCGTCGTCGGCTCCGGGCAGTCCGGCGCCGAGGTCTTCCTGGACCTGCTCCGGCACCGCCCGGCCGGCCAGGAGAAACTGCACTGGATCGGCCGTACCGAGGCGTTCGCGCCCATGGAGTACTCCAAGCTCGGCCTGGAACACTTCACACCCGACTACACGCGCTACTTCCACGCCCTCGCCGAGCCCGTCCGCGACCGGCTGGTCGCCGCCCAGTGGCAGCTGTACAAGGGCATCGACGCCGGAACCCTCGCCGCCATCCACGACGAGCTGTACCGGCGCACCCTGCACGGCGGCTGGCCCGACGCCGTCCTCACCCCCGGCGTCCGCGTCCGCACCGCCGGCCGGATCGCCACCAGCAAGATCGAGCTGCACCTGGAGCACGTCCAGCAGGACAGCCGCTCCCGGCTCACCACCGACGCCGTCGTCCTCGCCACCGGCTACCGAGAACGTCCCCTCGACCGCATCCTCGCCGGACTCGACCCCTACATCCGCCGCGACAGCGGCGAACGCCCGCGCGTCGACGAGGAGTACCGCCTCGTGCTCGACCCCTCGGTCACCGGCTCGGTCTACGTCCAGAACGCCGAACTGCACACCCACGGCGTCGGCGCCCCCGACCTCGGCCTCACCGCCTGGCGCAGCGCCACCATCCTCAACGCGCTCACCGGGAAGGAGCCGTACCCGCTGCCGGCCCGGACCGCCTTCACCTCCTTCGGACTTCAGGAGCCGGCGGCCCGGGTACCGCAGGGCAGGCAACCGCAGCGGCTCACCCCGCTCGTCGAGGGCAGGTGAGCGCCGCCCCGGAAGGGTGACCCCTAGAACACCGGCTTGCCGTCACGCACCAGCTTCCAGTCCACCGACGCGAAGTCCTTCGGGTCCAGAACACCCTTCGCGGTCACCCACTCGGCGATCCGGGTGCGGATCTCCGTCGACTCCGACCACAGCTCCTTGGCGGTGGCGACGTGCGGGAAGGCACCGCCGCCGTTGGCCCGGTAGTTGTTCACCGCCAGCACGAACTGCTGGGCGTCGTCCAGCGCGGCCCCGCCGAAGTTCAGGTTCCTGATCCGCGACCCGGCCGGCTGGGCGATGTCGATGTCGTACGACAGACCCGAGACGTAGTCGTAGTTGTAGTCCGGGCGGCCACCGGCGTTGGTCAGCTTCTCCACGTCCACCGTGGCGTCCGCGGCCGTCTGGACGTAGTACTCCGCCGAGTACTCCAGGTAGGCGCGGACCTGGGCGCCCGTCAGCAGCTTGGCGACCAGCGTGTTGTCGTACACGTACAGGCTCGACAGGTCCCGGATGGTGACGTCACCGGCCGGGATCTGCGAGGTCCGGGAGAACGGCGACGCCTGGGCGATCACCGGCAGCGAGGCGTACGCCGTACCCGCGAGCGCCGCCTTGACCACGTCCTCCTGGACCTTGGTGATCAGGTCGATGATCGGGGCGTCCTTGTAGCGGGCCTCCACGGTCGTCAGGGTCTCGGTCGCCCGGCCCACGACCTGGTTGACGTACGCCACGACCTTCTCGTGCTCGTCGGTGAGCAGCTTCGTGATCTTCGGGTCGTCGGCGACCGTGTTGGAGTTGCGCAGCGAGGCGGAGACCGACTCGACCTCCCAGCGGCCCTTGCTGAACACCAGCTCGATGTCGAAGAGGCTCAGCCGCTCGGCGAAGCACAGCGGCTCGGACAGCACGACCGTCTTCCCGGTCTGCTCGTTGACGACCTTCAGCTCCGGGATCTCCAGGTGCGCGTGCCCGACCAGGATCGCGTCGATGCCCGGCACCTGCTTGGCCACATTGGCCGCCGCGTCCTCCACGTACGGCACCTGGTCGCCGTACGACGACGTGCCCGAGGTACCCGAGTGCGCCGAGACGACGACCACGTCGGCACCCATCGACCTCAGCTTCGGCACCCACTTGGCCGCCTGCTCCTCCAGGCCCGGGAACGCCAGCTTGCCCTGGACGTACGCCTTGTCCCAGATCGCGATGCCCGGGTTGGTCAGGCCGAGGACGGCGACCTTGACCGGCTTGGCGCCCGGCACGTGGAAGGTCTTCATGAAGTACGGCGGGAAGGCGGGCCTCAGCGTCTTCGCGTCCACCGCGTTGGCGCCGAGCAGCGGGAAGTCGAGCTGGTCCTCGAACTTCCGCAGCGTCTCGATGCCGTAGTTGAACTCGTGGTTGCCGAGCGCCGCCGCGTCGTACCCGATCGCGTTCATCGCCTGCGCCATCGGGTGCACCGGGCCGCCCTTGGCGGTGATCGGGTCCACCTTGGCGTAGTAGTAGGTGAGCGGGGTGCCCTGGATGGTGTCACCGGCGTCCAGGAGCAGGGTGTTGCAGCGGCCCTTCTCCTTGCGCACCTGCTCGACCAGGGTGGAGATCCGGGCCAGGCCCATCGCGTTGCCCGCCTTGTCGGCGTACTCGGCGTCCTTGAAGTAGTCCCAGTTGAAGACGTGCCCGTGCAGGTCGGTGGTGCCCATGACGGTCAGGGAGTACCGCTTCTCGGGATGCCCCGGCTTCCCCTTCTCCGCCGCCTCGGCCGCCGGAGCCGCCGCCGCGCCGGCGATCGCCACTCCCGCTCCGGTGGCGGCGGACTTCTTCAGGAACTTCCGGCGGTTCAACGGCATGTCTCGGTCTCCTTGGCGGTGAACAACAACGCGCGTAGATTCTGACCTGGGCATGACTTGCGGCAACAGGTCCGGAAGGTTGCGATCTGGTGACCATCGCTCATAGGAGCGAACCGCCGCACAATTCAACACTTGTCAATAACCCTTCGCCGAAAGTCCGTTGAGTAGTCATACGGCGCCAATTCCCTACCCGCCGGTAAGCCATAGGCTCGACCCATGCGCCGAGCGAAAATCGTTTGCACCCTGGGGCCCGCCACCGACTCGTACGACCAGATCAAGGCACTGGTCGAGGCCGGAATGGACGTCGCCCGGTTCAACCTCAGCCACGGCACCCACGCCGAACACGAGGAGCGGTACCAGCGCGTGCGAAAGGCGGCCGACGAGACCGGCCGCAGCGTCGGAATCCTCGCCGACCTTCAGGGCCCGAAGATCCGGCTCGGCCGCTTCACCGAAGGCCCCGTACTCCTTGAACGCGGCGACACCTTCACCATCACCGTGGAAGAAGGCGCCGACGGCGACCGCCACCGCTGCGGCACCACCCACGCCGGCCTCGCCACCGACGTCACCCCCGGCGAACGCATCCTCGTGGACGACGGCAAGGTCTCCCTGGAGGTCACCGACGTCGACGGCCCCCGCGTACACACCCGCGTGGTCGAGGGCGGCGTCATCTCCGACCACAAGGGCCTGAACCTCCCCGGCGTGGCCGTCTCCGTCCCCGCCCTCTCCAAGAAGGACGAGGACGACCTGCGCTGGGCGCTGCGCACCGGCTTCGACGTCATCGCCCTCTCCTTCGTCCGCAACGGCGACGACGTCGTGGACGTGCACCGGATCATGGCCGACGAGGGCCGCCGCCTCCCCGTGATCGCCAAGATCGAGAAGCCGCAGGCCGTGGCCGACCTCGACGGCATCGTGGCCGCCTTCGACGGGCTGATGGTCGCGCGCGGCGACCTCGGCGTGGAGATGCCGCTGGAACAGGTGCCGATCGTCCAGAAGCGCGCCATCAAGCTCGCCAAGCGCAACGCCAAACCGGTGATCGTCGCCACCCAGATGCTCGACTCGATGATCGAGAACTCCCGGCCCACCCGCGCCGAGGCCTCCGACGTCGCCAACGCCGTCCTCGACGGCACGGACGCGGTCATGCTCTCCGGCGAGACCAGCGTCGGCAAATACCCCGTCGAGACCGTACGCACCATGGCGAAGATCGTCGAGGCGGCCGAGGAGGACATGCTGGCGGCGGGCCTGCCGCCGCTCACCGAACGGAACAAACCGCGCACCCAGGGCGGCGCCGTCGCCCGGGCCGCCGCCGAAATGGGCGACTTCCTCGGCGCGAAGTTCCTGGTCGCGTTCACCCAGTCCGGGGACACCGCCCGCCGCCTGTCCCGCTACCGCTCCCCGATCCCTCTCCTGGCCTTCACCCCGGAGCCGGCCACCCGCTCCCAGCTCAGCCTCACGTGGGGCGCGGAGACCTTCCTCGGTCCGCACGTGGACTCCACCGACGCGATGGTCGACCAGGTGGACGAACTGCTCCTGAAGTACGGCCGCTGCCAGAAGGGTGACGTCGTGGTCATCACGGCCGGCTCCCCGCCCGGCGTCTCCGGCTCCACCAACATGGTCCGGGTCCACCACATCGGCGAGGACGACAGCCCGAAGTGACGACCGGGCGCCTCTCGGGGGGGCCTGTTCAGTGCTTGGGGCCGACGTGGGTGTCCATGAGGGTGACGGAGGCCTTGCGCGCTATGGAGACGGTCACGGCCGCTCGGCTCTGGTTGAGCGTCTTCCACTCGACACCGACTTCGTCGAGAGTGTCGGTGAAGAGGCGGACGATGTCGGCCGAGGTGTTGGTGAAGAAGTAGCGCGGATACTCGTACCGCTTGCGCTCACCGCCGACGAGCCGGGTCGTCCAGTTGGTGATGCGGCAGCCGTCGGAATGGACGAGGCCCCGGATGAACTCCCACGGGTGGCCGTCGACGATGGCCCGCTGCCAGGGCTCCAGGACGATGGGGCGCTCGTGCTTCTTGCCGGGGCCGTGCTGGGGGAAGAGGCAGTGCAGGTGTTTCGAGTAGACCTTCACGTCGCTGCAGCCGGTCCTGCGGACACGGCAGACCCTGTTGTCCGGGAAGACCGTGCGCATCGCTGTCTCACAGGCGTCCATGAGACCCGGCCACACCTCAGTGCAGCTGATCATCAGATTGGGGACGCGGTGCTGTGAGTAGTGGCTGATGTGCCCGTCACCGAGGTACAGCCCGAGCAGGTAGCTGTACGCAGCCTCGTCCAGCTCCCGTCCGTGGCAACGTGGGCAGGGCGGATCGTGACGACCTGGGCATTCACCCCGTTTCGCCCGGTCCAGATGCTTCCAATAGCCGACCGTCCCCACGGGGACGTTCAGCTCGCGGGCCACGTCGGCGTTCTTCGCACCGCCGCGCAGCAGCGTGAGCGCCCTTTGTCGCACGTCTGTGCCATGAATGTTCATGCGACCACTCTGGGTCACCAGAGACGACCGAATGCAGCAGAAAGCGGAGGACCACGCGAACGTGGTCCTCCGCTTTCATTGGTGGTGCCCGGTGTGGGATTCGAACCCACATGCCCAAAGGGCACGGCATTTTGAGTGCCGCGAGTCTGACCAGTTCCTCCAACCGGGCAAGCTGCTGAGCCGTGGGAAGTGTACCGGTTCCCCGCGCGTCCCCGCAGCTAGGTACCCTGCTGGGAGCAGAGCCCCTGCCCCGTACCAAGGAGCCTCAGTGACCGCCCCCGAGTCGCCCCAGCCCGTAGACGTGCCCGACGACGACAAGTCGCACGTGCCTCCGCTGACGACCCGTGTCGTCATCGCCGAGGACGAGGCCCTGATCCGGCTCGACCTCAAAGAGATGCTGGAGGAGGAGGGGTACACCGTCGTCGGCGAGGCCGGGGACGGTGAGCAGGCCGTCGAGCTGGCCCGCGAGCACAAGCCGGACCTGGTCATCCTGGACGTGAAGATGCCCAAGCTGGACGGCATCTCCGCGGCCGAGAAGATCGCCGGTGAGTCCATCGCGCCGGTCCTGATGCTCACCGCCTTCTCGCAGCGCGACCTCGTCGAGCGTGCCCGGGACGCCGGTGCCATGGCCTACCTGGTCAAGCCGTTCAGCAAGAGCGACGTCGTCCCGGCGATCGAGATGGCCGTCTCCCGGTTCACCGAGCTGAAGCAGCTGGAGAAGGAGGTCGCCGACCTCACCCAGCGGCTGGAGACCCGCAAGCTGGTGGACCGCGCGAAGTCCATCCTCCAGACGGAGTACGGGCTGACCGAGCCGGCCGCGTTCCGCTGGATCCAGAAGACGTCCATGGACCGCCGTATGTCGATGCAGCAGGTCGCGGAGGCGGTCATCGCGGACAGCGAGGAGAAGAAGGCGTCCAAGAAGGACTGAGCCCGTCTCGTACGGCGAAGGCCCGCGCCCCGGAGAAGGGGGCGCGGGCCTTCGCCGTGTCCGAGCGGTCAGTCCTCGCCGAGGTAGGCCTTGCGGACGGATTCGTCGTGCAGGAGGTCCTGTCCCGTGCCGGACAGGACGATGTTGCCGACCTCCATGACGTGTCCCTGGTCGGCGAGGGAGAGCGCGGCCTGGGCGTTCTGTTCGACGAGCAGGATGGTCGTGCCCTGGGCCTTCAGCTCGGCGATGGTCGCCATGATCTTCTGCATCATGATCGGCGACAGGCCCATGGACGGCTCGTCCAGCATCAGCAGCTTGGGCTGGGACATCAGTGCCCTGCCCATGGCGAGCATCTGCTGTTCACCGCCGGAGAGGGTGCCCGCGGCCTGCTTGCGCCGCTCCCCGAGGATGGGGAAGAGGTCGTAGGCGCGCTGGATGTCCTTCTCGATGCCGGGTTTGTCGTTGCGCAGGAAGGCGCCGAGGCGGAGGTTGTCCTCGATGCTCATGCGGGGGAAGATGTGCCGGCCCTCGGGGGAGTGGGCGAGGCCGAGGGAGACCACCTGGTGGGCGGGGACCTTCTTCAGTGACCTGCCGTTGAACTTGATCTGTCCGCCGACGGGCTTGAGCAGTCCGGAGAGGGTGCGCAGGGTGGTGGTCTTGCCGGCGCCGTTGGTGCCGATGAGGGTGACGACCTGACCGGCTTCGACCTTGAAGGAGATGCCCTTGACGGCTTCGATCTTGCCGTAGGCGACCCTGAGGTCCTCGACTTCGAGCAGTGCGGTCATCGGTCGTTCTCCTTGCCGGGCGCGGCGTCGGTCGTGGTGTCGGCGCGTGCGCCGGTGGCCTCGTCCGTAATTCCGGCGTGTGCCTCGGCGTGTGCTTCGGCGGCTTCGACCTCGGCCACTTCGTCGGCGCCGGGTGCGTCCTCGAAGGGTTCGCCGAGGTAGGCCGCGACGACGCGTTCGTCGCCCTGGACGGTGGCGCTGTCGCCTTCGATGAGCTTCTCGCCCTGGACGAGTACGGCGACGCGGTCGCAGAGGTTGAAGATGAAGCGCATGTCGTGCTCGATGACGAGGACGGCGATGCCCATGTCGCGGATGGCGAAGACGAGTTCCTCGGTGGCCCGGGTCTCTTGCGGGTTCATGCCGGCGGTGGGTTCGTCGAGGAGGAGCAGGCCGGGTTCGCTGGCGAGGGCGCGGGCGATCTCGAGTTTGCGCTGTTCGCCGTAGGGGAGGTTGCGGGCGAGGTGGTCGGCCTTGTGGTCGAGGCCGACGAACCGGAGCAGTTCCATGGCCCGGTCCTTGGAGGCCTTCTCGGCCTTGTGGAAGCCGGGGCCGCGCAGGACGGCGGACCAGAAGCCTTCTTTGGTGCGGGTGTGCCGGCCGACGAGCACGTTCTCCAGGACCGTCATGTTGGCGAACAGGCGGATGTTCTGGAAGGTGCGGGCGATGCCGGCCGCGGTGACCTTGAAGGATTTGGGCGGCAGGACGTTGCCTTTGTAGCGGACTTCGCCCTCGGTGGGGACGTACAGGCCGGTGAGGCAGTTGAAGAAGGTGGTTTTTCCTGCGCCGTTGGGGCCGATGAGGCCGACGATCTCGCCGGCGCCGACGGTGAGGTCGACGCCGCGTACGGCGGTGAGGCCGCCGAAGCGCATGGTGACGCCGCGGGCGTCGAGGACGGTCTCGCCGGGCGTGGGGGCGCCGGGGGTGGTGTCCTTGGTGGTGGTGTCGGTGGTCATGGTGGTCAGGCCCCCGCCTTCGTCAGGAGGGTGGGTGCTTCCGCCTCTTCGTGGAATTCGAGCTGGCGGCGCCGGTTGGGGATGAGGCCCTCGGGGCGGAACCGCATCAGCAGGATGAGTGCGACGCCGAAGGCGAAGAGCTGGTAGTTGCCGAGGAACTGGAGTTTGTTGGGGATGAGGAAGAGCAGGGCGGCGCCGATCAGGGGGCCGCTGATGGTGCCCATGCCGCCGAGGACGACCGCGGCGAGCAGGAAGGCGGAGTTGGGCGGGATGGGGCCGGCGAACAGGTATTGCTCGGGGGTCACGGTGTAGGTGACGTGGGCCTGGACGGTGCCGGCGAGTCCGGCGAGGGAGGCGCCGACGGCGAAGGCGATGAGCTTGACGCGGAAGCCGTTGATGCCCATGGCGAGGGCGGCGGTCTCGTCCTCGCGGATGGCGACCCAGGCGCGTCCGATGCGGGAGTTGCCGCTGCGGCGGAAGACCAGGACCACGACGGCGGTGATGATGAGCATCAGGAAGAAGTAGTTGGCGAAGCGGCCGATGGTGAAGCCGGCCATGTCGTGCTGGGCGCCGAAGTCGAAGCCGAGGACGTCGAGGTTGGGGATGGAGGAGATGCCGTTGGAGCCGTTGGTGAGGTCGGGCCCGGAGGTGCCGTCGAGGTTGTTGGCGGTGATGCGGAAGATCTCACCGAAGCCGAGGGTGACGATGGCGAGGTAGTCGCCGCGCAGCCGGAGGGTCGGGGCGCCGATGAGCACGCCGAAGACGAGGGAGGCGGCGGCGCCGACGAGTACGGCGGCCCAGAACGGGAAGTGCACGTCGAAGGGTGAGCTGGGGGAGCCGGAGACCAGGGCCGCGGCGTAGGCGCCGACGCCGAGGAAGGCGACGTATCCGAGGTCGAGGAGGCCGGCGAGGCCGACGACGATGTTCAGGCCGAGGGCGACGGTGGCGAAGATGAGGATGTAGACGCCGAGGGTGGCGTACTGGTCGTTGGTCTGGGTGAAGGGGAACAGCGCGGCTGCGACGAAGGCGCCGCAGGTGGTGATGTTGGTGTGCCGGGAGGCGATCTGCGAGGCGTGGGCGATGAGGCCGGCCTTGTTGAGGGCGGCGAAGCCGAAGCCCGCGGTGATCAGGAAGCCGATGAACAGTTCGTCGTACTCGGTGCCGATGCCGTAGGTGAAGACGACGAGGCCGAGGGTGAGCATCGCGACGATGACGAGGATCTCGGCGTACGAGGGCAGGGTGGGGACGGGCCGGGGGGTGCCGGCGGCGAAGACCGCCTTGGTGGTCTCCCACGTGTGGGCGGCGCCGTGCTTGAACTTCTCCCAGCCGGTGTCGTCGGGGTCGATCGGTTCGGGTTCGGGTCGCTGGAAGGGCAGGGCGAGGGCGCCGGCGAAGGCGGCGAGGCTGCCGAGGGCGACGAGGAAGCCGCCGGGTTCGAGGTTGACGAGTCCGCCGAGCTCGGTGCTGATCGCGAGGACCGTGTACCAGCTGGTGGCGAAGGTGGCGAGGGTGGCGAACCGCAGGGCGGCGTCGGGGCCGGCGGGGGCCAGCCATGCCAGGCCGCGGACGCCGTAGGAGGCGAGTGCGTAGAGGGTGGCGAGGAGGGCGCCGATGAGGACGAGGACCTGGAGGCCGCCCGGGTAGCCGTAGACGGTGAGGTCGCCGGGGAAGTCGGCGGTCCAGGTCCAGGCGAGGAAGGTGGAGACGATCGTCAGCGCGCTGCCGCCGAGGGCGAGGGCGCGGGCGGCCTTCTCGGGCAGGGGGAGCAGGCCGGCCGGGGTGTCGGTCTTGCGGGCGCTGGGTGTGTCGGGTGCGGTGGTCTGTGTGGTCATCGGTCTCACGCCCTGTCCGCGACGCGCTCGCCGAGCAGGCCCTGTGGCCTGAACAGCAGTACGAGGATGAGGAGTACGAAGGCCCAGACGTCGGCCCAGGACTGGCTGCCGAACTTGTCCATGCCGGGGATGTCGGCGATGTAGGCGGTGGCCAGGGTTTCGGCGACGCCGAGGACCACGCCGCCGATCATGGCGCCGTAGATGTTGCCGATGCCGCCGAGGACGGCCGCGGTGAAGGCCTTCAGGCCGAGGATGAAGCCCATCCGGAAGTTGATCTCGCCGTACTTCAGGCCGTAGGCGACGGCTCCGACGGCGGCGAAGGCGGCGCCGAGCGCGAAGGCGATGACGATGATGCGGTCGGTGTTGACGCCCATCAGCTTGGCGGTGTCCGGGTCCTGCGCGGTGGCCTGCATGCCGCGGCCGGTGCGGGTCTTCATCACGAAGTAGGCGAGGACGGCCATGCTGATCGGGGCGGCGACGACGAGGAAGATGTCGCCGGTCTGGATGGTGACGTTGCCGATGTCGAAGGGGCCGCCGGAGATCTGCGGGAAGGTGCGCGCGGACTTCGCCTCGGGGTACCAGGCCCATACGGCTTGCTGGAGTGCCAGCGAGAGGCCGATGGCGGTGATCAGGGGGGCGAGACGCGGGGCGTTGCGGAGTGGCCGGTAGGCGAATCGTTCCGCTCCGACGGCGATGGCGACGGCGACGAGGACGGCGCCGATGATCATGAGCGGCAGCGCGATCCACATGGTGGTGCCGCCGGGGAGCCAGAGCCAGACGGTGAGAGCGCCGAACGCTCCCGTCATGAATATCTCGCCGTGGGCGAAGTTGATGAGCTGGACGATGCCGTAGACCATTGTGTAGCCGATGGCGACCAGCCCGTACATGGATCCTAGTAGCAGGCCGTTGACCAGCTGCTGCGGCAGTTCGTTCACCGCATGTCCTCCGAGCGTTCGGAAAGTGCGAGGGATGTGGCCGGATGCGAGTCCGCGCGGGGCGCCAGTGGAACAGCGCCCCGCGCGGCTCGTGGGGGGTTCGGGCGGGGATCAGCCGGTGTAGGTACCGGACTTGACGGGAGCCCAGGCACCGTTCTTCACGGCGTACACGGTGAGCTGCTTGTTGGTGGCGTCACCGTACTCGTCGAAGGAGACCTTGCCGGTCACACCGTCGAAGGCCACGCCCTGCATGGCCTCGGTGACCTTGGCGCGGGCGTCGGAGGGCAGCTTGCCGCCGTTGGCGTCGACGACCTTCTTCACGGCCTCGATGATCGCCCAGGCGGAGTCGTAGGCGTAACCGCCGTACGCCGAGTACTCCTCCTTGTAGCCGGCGTCCTTGTAGTCGGCGACGAACTGCTTGGCGGAGGGCAGGTCCTCGACCGGGGCGCCGACGGAGGTGGCAAGGTCGCCGGTGGCCTCGGAGCCCGCCAGCTTCATGAAGGTGTCGTCCTTGATGCCGTCACCGCCGACCAGCGGGATCTTGGCGCCGGCGGCCTTGATCTGCTTGCTGAGCGGGCCGGCCTGCGGGTACTCGCCGCCGTAGTAGACGACTTCGGCGCCGGAGTTCTTCACCTTGGTGGCGATCGCGGAGAAGTCCTTGGCGTCGGGGTTGATGTGCTCGGTGCCGACGACCTTGCCGCCGAGCTTCTTGAACTCCGTGGTGAAGGTGGCGGCGAGGCCGGAGCCGTAGGTCTTCTTGTCGTCGATGACGAAGACCTTCTTCTTCTTGGCGGTGTTGAAGACGTACTGGGCGGCGAACGGGCCCTGGATGGCGTCCGTGGTCGCGGTGCGGAAGTACGCCTTGTAGGGGCGGACCTTCTTGTTCTGCCAGTCCGGGCCCTGGGTCAGGGCGGGGCCGGTGTTGGCGGGGGAGACCTGGACGAGCTTGGCGTCGTCGAAGACCTTCTGCATCGACTCGGCGACCGAGGAGTTCAGGGGGCCGACGACGCCGAGGACGTCCTGCTCGGAGACGAACTTCGAGGCGTTCTGCTGGCCGGCGGACGGCTGCGCCTGGTCGTCGAGGGATTCGATCTTGAAGGTGATGCCCTTGACGAGCTTCTGCTTGTTGGCGTTGCGGACGGCGAGGTCCGCGGAGTTCTTGATGCCGAGGCCCATGGCGGACAGGTCGCCGGTCAGGGGGGCGTCGACGCCGATGACGACGGTGCTGCCGCCGTTGCCGGAGTCGGATCCCTTGTCGCCGCTGTCGCGCGAGCCGCAGGCGGTGAGGGTGAGCGCTCCCGCCGCCAGCGCGGCGGTGATGGCGATAAGCGAACGTTGACGCACGATCAGTCCTTTCCCCAGGCACAACCGCCTCCCCGTGGAAGCGGCCGAGTCGCGCGCCGCGCTGAATTGGACAATCCGAAGGCGCGGTGACTGGCCGTGACTCTAAGCGTGTGTGGGGAACGTGGAGGAGTGTCTGACCGAGGCTGTGACGCTCTTGTTATGACACGACGTAATGCAGAGCGGTACGCGGTGGGGTGGAAGGTGGAATTCAGGTGGATTCGCACCGTCCGCATTGTGAGAACCCGCAGGACCCGCCTTGATCGATCCAGGTGTCTCAGCCGTTTTGGTGATTACCTCATTTTGTTGCCGCAGGCTACGTGCAGGGCGCGTGAGAGGTCCTGTGCGTAACGGGGGCCCAGGATGAAGCTCTGTGCCTGTATTGCGCGCGTATTACGCAGAGTTACGTCCAGGAAAGGAAGTCCGGCGTTCTTGGGGACTTTCTCGCATTCCGTGACGTGCATCGTGATCGTGACCTTGCGGGCGGAACCCGACTTCGTCCGAAACGGAGCAGATGGCTCCGCATCCAGGGACAGCCCCGCGTACGGCTGGCTCACCCGGACCACGGTGACCGGCGGCCCCGAGGCCACGCTCAGCAGCACGGCGAAGCTGAAACTGCGCGGCGGGGCGCCCGCGGGAGTGGTCCGGGCGTCCAGGTAGGTCATGTCCACCACCTGGGCGGGGTACGGGACTTGGGCGTGCGCGCGGTCCTCGCGCGGGGGCGGCCGGTGCGGCCTGGTGGCGTACAGACAACCGCCGCCCGCCAGGGCGACGGCCGCGGCGGCGAGTGCGACGGCGATCCGCCGCCGGCGGGCGTACCAGGCGGTCAGGGCGGCGCGTGTCCGGCCGGGCGGACGGGAGTTCCGCGGCCGACGGCCGTCCCACGCGCGCGTGCCCTCGCCGGGCTCCGGCGGGCCGATACCGCTCATGTCCAGGGGCCTTCGCTCGGGGTCCCGTGGCGGTAGCGCGCGGTGCAGGCCGCGCGGGCCTGACGGTTGATCAATCGCTGTGCGGCGTCCGCGCCTTGACGCCGCCGCGCGGAGCGCCCGGCCGTCACGACGTCCATGAGGATCTGGTACTGCCCGTGGGACAGGCCCATCGACTGGTAGTCGCCGTAGGTGTCGTCGGCGAGCATCCTGCGGGCCCAGTAGGTGACGAGCCTGGTGCACAGGTCGGCGTCCGAGGCCGGCCGTGCCGTGGCCGAATCCGTGGCCGTGGCCGAACGCGTGGCGCTGGTGGGGGAGGGAGCGGAGCCGTCCGGTCCGGTGCAGCCCGTCGTGCACAGCAGCGCCGGCAGTGCCAGCCCGAACACCAGGAACCCCACCACCCCCGGCCGGGGGCCTCCTCGCCGTCCCATGTCCCGAAGCTAGAGGGAGGGAGGGCGAGGGGCAACGGTCCGGCGGGGGCCGGGGAGGAACGACCCGGCTCAGCTCGCGGTGGGTTCGGCGGGCGCCGCGTCGCCCGGCCGGACGTCGCGCAGCAGGCAGGTCAGCCGGGCGGTGCAGACGCGGCGGCCCTCCTCGTCGCTGATCACGATCTCGTACGTCGCCGTCGACCGGCCCCGGTGCACCGGCGTGGCCACGCCCGTCACCAGGCCGGAACGGACCCCGCGGTGGTGCGTGCAGTTCAGGTCCACCCCGACCGCGATCTTCGAGACGCCGCCGTGCAGCATGGAGCCGACCGAGCCCAGGGTCTCCGCCAGCACCGCTGAGGCGCCGCCGTGCAGCAGGCCGTACGGCTGGGTGTTGCCCTCCACCGGCATGGTCCCGACGACCTTGTCCGCCGAGGCCTCCAGGATCTGCACGCCCATCCGCGTGCCCAGATGCCCGGCCGAGAACAGGGCGGGCAGGTCCACGCCGAGCGCCGTGTACTCGTCGAGGACCTCCTGCGGGAACTTCACGTGCTGCTGCTCGCCCATGGGCCGGCTCCGTTCGTCGTCCACCTTCTGCTCGCTGAGCAAACGCTCAGTCGGTCGCCGATTGTTCCAGACGGCTCCCGGCGGTGCCGGTGTGCTCCTCCAGCCGTACGACGACGGACTTGCTGGCCGGGGTGTTGCTGGTGTCGGCGGTGGCGTCCAACGGCACCAGCACGTTCGTCTCGGGGTAGTACGCGGCCGCGCACCCCCGGGCCGTCGGATACAGCACGACCCGGAAACCGGGCGCCCGCCGCTCCACCCCGTCCCGCCACTCGCTCACCAGATCGACGTACGACCCCTCGGCGACCCCGAGCGACCGGGCGTCCTCGGGGTGCACCAGCACCACCCGGCGCCCGCCCGTGATGCCCCGGTACCGGTCGTCCAGGCCGTAGATCGTGGTGTTGTACTGGTCGTGCGAGCGCAGGGTCTGCAGCAGCAGCCGGCCCTCGGGCAGCGCCGGGTACTCCACCGGCGCCGCCGTGAAGTTCGCCTTGCCCGTGGCGGTCGGGAAGCGCCGCTCGTCGCGCGGGGCGTGCGGCAGCGCGAAGCCGCCGGGCCGGGACACGCGCGGGTTGAAGTCCTCGAAGCCGGGGATCACGCGCGCGATGCGGTCACGGACGGTCGCGTAGTCCTCGGCGAACTCCTCCCACGGCACGACGCTGCGCTCGCCGAGCACCCGGCGCGCGAGACCGCAGACGATGGCCGGCTCGGAGCGCAGGTGCGGGCTCGCGGGGCGCAGACGCCCGCGCGAGGCGTGCACCATGCCCATGGAGTCCTCGACCGTCACGAACTGCTCGCCGCCGTCCCGCACGTCGCGTTCGGTCCGGCCCAGCGTGGGCAGGATCAGCGCCCGCGCGCCCGTGACCACGTGCGAGCGGTTCAGCTTGGTCGACACGTGCACGGTCAGCCGCGCGCGGCGCATCGCGGCCTCGGTGACCTCCGTGTCGGGCGAGGCGGAGACGAAGTTGCCGCCCATGGCGAAGAAGACCTTCGCCTCGCCGTCGCGCAGCGCGCGGATGGCCCGTACGACGTCGTAGCCGTGCGCGCGCGGCGGCGCGAACCCGAACTCCTTCTCCAGGGCGTCCAGGAACGCCGGCGCGGGCCGTTCGAAGATGCCCATGGTGCGGTCGCCCTGCACGTTGCTGTGCCCGCGCACCGGGCACACGCCCGCCCCCGGGCGGCCGATGTCGCCGCGCAGCAGCAGGAAGTTGACCACCTCGCGGATGGTCGCGACGGAGTGCTTGTGCTGGGTGAGGCCCATGGCCCAGCAGACGATGGTCCGCCGCGAGGCGAGGACCATGCCGAGGGCCCGCTCGATCTCCGCGCGCGTGAGGCCGGTCGCGGTCAGCGTCTCCTCCCAGTCGGCGGCACGCGCGGCCTGCGCGAACTCCTCGAAGCCGTGGGTGTACTCGCGGACGAACTCCTCGTCGACCGCGCCCTCGGTCTCCAGGATCAGCTTGTTGAGCAGCCGGAAGAGGGCCTGGTCGCCGCCGATGCGGATCTGCAGGAACAGGTCGGTGAGGGCGGCGCCCCTGAGGAGGCCCTGCGGGGTCTGGGGGTTCTTGAAGCGCTCCAGGCCCGCCTCGGGCAGCGGGTTGACGCTGATGACCTTCGCGCCGTTCGCCTTGGCCTTCTCCAGCGCGGACAGCATCCGCGGGTGGTTCGTGCCCGGGTTCTGGCCCGCGACGATGATCAGGTCGGCCTTGTACAGGTCCTCCAGCAGGACGCTGCCCTTGCCGATCCCGATGGTCTCGCCGAGCGCCGACCCGGACGACTCGTGGCACATGTTCGAGCAGTCCGGCAGGTTGTTCGTGCCCAGCTCGCGCGCGAAGAGCTGGTACAGGAACGCGGCCTCGTTGCTGGTGCGGCCCGAGGTGTAGAAGACGGCCTCGTCCGGGGAGCCGAGGGCGGCGATCTCCTCGGCGACGATGTCGAAGGCCCGCTCCCAGGAGACCGGCTCGTAGTGCGTGCCGCCCTCGGGGAGGTACATGGGGTGCGTGAGCCGGCCCTGCTGGCCCAGCCAGTAGCCGCTGCGGCCGGACAGGTCCGCCACGGAGTGCGCGGCGAAGAACTCGGGCGTGACCCGGCGCAGGGTGGCCTCCTCGGCCACCGCTTTCGCGCCGTTCTCGCAGAACTCCGCCGTGTGCCGGTGGTCCGGCTCCGGCCAGGCGCAGCCCGGGCAGTCGAAGCCGTCCTTCTGGTTCACGCGCAGCAGCGTCAGCGCGGTGCGCTTCACGCCCATCTGCTGCTGGGCGATGCGCAGCGTGTGCCCGACGGCCGGCAGCCCCGCCGCCGCGTGCCGGGGCTCCGCGACCTGCGGCGCGTCCTGGACCGGATCACCCTTGGGCGGCTTCGTCGCCATCGCACGCTCCCCTTCGACTGCGCGTGACAAGTACGCCGACGATCCTCCCACGACCCGCCGACAACGCCGCCGGACGGACCGGACGCGAGGCGGCGGCATCGCTTGCGGGGGGCCTGCGGCGTTTTCCGCGCAGGCCGAGGTGCGCTCTTGCGCGGGCGCTGCCGCGTCGGCTTGGCGGGCTCTGCGGGGGTGTGCGCGCGGGGCCTGCGGCGTTGGCCGGCGGCGGTTCCAGGGGGGTGTTCGCGTGGGCCGGCGGCTCCCGACGGCGCGGGTCGTACGGCATCGGTTCGCGTCGCAGCGCCCGTTGCACGAGCCGAGGTGCGTTCCTGCGCGGGCCCCACGGCACCCGCTCGCGCCGGCTCCACGGCGTCGTTTGCGCGGGGCGACGGCGCCCGCTTGCGCCTGCCCCACCGCGTGCCCTGCACCCTGCCTCACCCCGTACGCGTGCCCTTCACTCGGCCGCCGCGCCTGCTTCTCGCCTGCCCCGGCGAGCCCTGACGCGCCCGCTTGCTGACCCGCGTCCCACCGCGCCCGTCCGCCCGCGCGCCCCGCCGCGTTCGTCTGCGCGGGTCCTCGTCGCCGTGAGCGACCGGGAGGCGACCGGCTGTGGCCCGCGGGAACCGGCCGGTCCGCGCTGTCAGTGGGTCGTGGCAGGATCGGGGACGTGGCAGAGACAGCATCGAAGCAGACCGACAAGACCCCCGGCGGCTCCCGTCCCCGGCTGATGCTCATGGACGGGCACTCGCTGGCCTACCGCGCGTTCTTCGCGCTGCCCGCGGAGAACTTCACGACCGCGACCGGCCAGCCCACGAACGCGATCTACGGTTTCGCGTCGATGCTGGCCAACACACTGCGTGACGAGGCGCCCACGCACTTCGCGGTGGCCTTCGACGTCTCCCGCAAGACCTGGCGCTCCGAGCGGTTCACCGAGTACAAGGCGAACCGCTCCAAGACCCCGGACGAGTTCAAGGGGCAGGTCGAGCTGATCGGCGAGCTGCTCGACGCGATGCACGCGCACCGCTTCGCCGTCGAGGGCTACGAGGCGGACGACATCATCGCCACCCTCGCCACCCAGGCCGAGGCCGAGGGCTTCGAGGTGCTGATCGTCACCGGCGACCGCGACTCCTTCCAGCTGGTCACCGAGCACACCACCGTGCTCTACCCGACCAAGGGCGTCTCGGAGCTGACCCGGTTCACTCCGGAGAAGGTTTTCGAGAAGTACGGATTGACGCCCGCCCAGTACCCGGACTTCGCGGCGCTGCGCGGCGACCCGTCCGACAACCTCCCCGGCATCCCCGGCGTCGGCGAGAAGACCGCCGCGAAGTGGATCAACCAGTTCGGCTCCTTCGCCGAGCTCGTCGAGCGCGTCGAGGAGGTCAAGGGCAAGGCCGGGCAGAACCTCCGCGACCACCTGGAGTCCGTCAAGCTCAACCGCCTCCTCACCGAGCTGGAACGCCAGGTCGAGCTGGAGAAGACGGTCGCCGACCTGGAGCGGGCCCCGTACGACCGCAAGGCCGTCGCGATGGTCCTGGACACCCTGGAGATCCGCAACCCGTCGCTGCGCGAGCGGCTCTTCGCCGTCGACCCCGGCACGGAGGAGGCCGAGGCCGCCCCGGTCGTCGCCGACGGCGTCGAGATCGACGGCGCGATCCTGCGCACCGGCGAGCTGGCCCCCTGGCTCGCCGAGCACGGCGCCGGGCTGCTGGGCGTCGCCACCGTCGACACCTGGGCGCTGGGCGCCGGCTCGGTCGCCGAGGTCGCCCTCGCCGCGGCCGGGGGAGCGGCGGCCTGGTTCGACCCGTCGGAGCTCGACGAGGCCGACGAGAACGCCTTCGCCGCCTGGCTGGCCGACGCGGCCCGCCCCAAGGTGTTCCACAACGCCAAGGGCGCCATGCGCGTCTTCGCCGAGCACGGCTGGAGCGTCGAGGGCGTGCGCATGGACACCGCGCTCGCCGCCTACCTGGTCAAGCCCGGCCGCCGCTCCTTCGACCTGGACGCGCTGTCGCTGGAGTACCTGCACCGCGAGCTGGCCCCCGCCGCGGCGGCCGACGGCCAGCTGGCCTTCGGCGCGGACGAGGGCGCCGAGGCCGAGGCCCTGATGGTCCAGGCCCGCGCCGTCCTGGACCTCGGCACGGCCTTCGAGGGCCGCCTGGAGGAGGTCGGCGCCGCCGACCTGCTCCGCGACATGGAGCTGCCCACCTCCGCGCTGCTCGCCCGCATGGAGCGCCACGGCATCGCGGCGGACCGGCCGCACCTCGAGGCGATGGAGCAGATGTTCGCGGGCGCCGTGCAGCAGGCCGTGAAGGAGGCGCACGCGGCCGCCGGCCACGAGTTCAACCTGGGCTCGCCCAAGCAGCTCCAGGAGGTCCTCTTCGGCGAGCTGGCGCTGCCCAAGACGAAGAAGACCAAGACCGGCTACACCACGGACGCCGACGCCCTGGCCTGGCTCGCCGGCCAGACCGACAACGAACTGCCCGTGATCATGCTCCGGCACCGCGAGCAGGCCAAGCTGCGGGTCACCGTCGAGGGCCTGATCAAGACCATCGCGGGTGACGGCCGTATCCACACCACGTTCAACCAGACGGTGGCCGCGACCGGGCGCCTCTCCTCCACCGACCCCAACCTCCAGAACATCCCCGTCCGCACGGACGAGGGCCGGGCGATCCGCCGGGGCTTCGTGGTCGGCGAGGGCTTCGAGTCCCTGATGACCGCCGACTACAGCCAGATCGAGCTGCGCGTCATGGCCCACCTCTCCGAGGACGCGGGCCTGATCCGGGCGTTCACCTCCGGTGAGGACCTGCACACCACGGCCGCCTCCCAGGTGTTCGGCGTCGAGCCGGGCGCGGTCGACGCGGAGATGCGCCGCAAGATCAAGGCGATGTCGTACGGCCTGGCCTACGGCCTGTCCGCGTTCGGCCTCTCCCAGCAGCTGAACATCGAGGCGGCCGAGGCCCGCGCCCTGATGGACGCGTACTTCGAGCGCTTCGGGGGCGTGCGGGACTATCTGCGCCGGGCGGTCGACGAGGCCCGGGCGACCGGCTACACGGCGACGCTCTTCGGACGCCGCCGCTACCTCCCCGACCTCAACAGCGACAACCGCCAGCGCCGCGAGGCGGCCGAGCGGATGGCCCTCAACGCGCCGATCCAGGGCACGGCGGCGGACATCGTGAAGTTCGCCATGCTCAAGGTGGACAGCGCGCTGCGGGAGGCGGACCTCAGGTCGCGCATGCTCCTCCAGGTCCACGACGAGATCGTGCTGGAGATCGCCCCCGGCGAGCGGGCGGCGGCGGAGGAGATCGTCCGCCGCGAGATGGCGGGCGCCGTCCAGCTCCGGGCCCCGCTGGACGTCTCCGTGGGCGTCGGCCCGGACTGGGAGTCGGCGGCCCACTAGCCGACGGCGCGTGGGGGGTGACCGAAGCGAGGCGGGCGTCGCGGGCCAAGACCGACCCGACAGCTCCGCCACGACGGCGATCACCCCCCTCGACGCGGCCTGGCGGTCCCTCCTCGACGCGGCCTGGCGGTCCCTCCTCGACGCGGCCTGGCGGTCCCTCCTCCACGCGGCCTGGCGGTCCCTCCTCTACGCGGCCCGGCGTCGCCCCCACGACGGGGCTCAGCGTCCTCCACGCGGCTCGGCGGTCCCTCCTCCACGCGGCCCGGCGTCGCCGGCCCCACGTCACGGCCCGGCGTTGCCGCCCCTGCGAGGCAGTCCGGCGGCCTCCACGATGCGGCCGGGCGTTGCCGCTTCCACGAGGCAGCCTCGGCGGTCCCCACGTCGCCCCCGGCGTTGCCGCTTCCACGAGGCAGTCCGGTGGCCCCCACGATGCGGCCCGGCGTTGCCGTCCCCGCGAGGCAGTCCGGCGGCCCCCACGATGCGGCCCGGCGTTGCCGTCCCCGCGAGGCAGTCCGGCGGCCTCCACGATGCGGCCCGGCGTTACCGCTTCCGCGAGAGAGTCCGGCGGCCTCCACGTCACGCCCCGGCGTTGCCGCCCCCGCGAGAGAGTCGGGCGGCCTCCACGATGCGGCCCGGCGTTACCGCTTCGGCGAGAGAGTCCGGCGGCCTCCACGATGCGGCCCGGCGTTACCGCTTCGGCGAGAGAGTCGGGCGGCCTCCACGATGCGGCCCGGCGTTACCGCTTCCGCGAGAGAGTCCGGCGGCCTCCACATCACGCCCCGGCGTTGCCGTCCCCGCGAGGCAGTCCGGCGGCCCCCCACAACGCAGCCCGGCGGCCTCTCACCGCACAGCCCGGCGCCCCCCGCCACGCGCCCCGACGGCGCCACCCCTGCCGTCCCGGCCGCCTCGCCCCGCTCTCACCGACCCACCCGGGCTCGAACACCCGGCCGATCCCCCAGAGGGATCCGTCACAACCCGAACGGACCCCGCCAGAACGCCTCCCACCCTCCGCAGCCGCAACACTGCGGGCATGGGTATACGCATGCTTCACCGCCGGACGCCCGAGGCATCTGCCGGGGTCTGGGCGGACACCGCCTCGACGCAGGCCGTGCCCGCCGCGCCGGTGCCGGTCCTCGCGGCCGACGCAAGCACCGCCCGCATCCCGGCCGACCTGGCCACGACCGTCCGCAACGTCCCCAAGGACCTCCGGCGCAGGATCGCCGGCCGCGCGGCCCGCACCGCCGACTGGCGTCAGTGGGCCTACCTGGCCCGCGGCTATGCCGCCCTCGTCCTCACCCTGATCCCGAGATCACGCCCCCGGCCGACGCTCACGGTCTTCGTCGCCTCCGTCACCGAGCGACCGGCCGCCCCCGGCCCGCACCGACCACCCCACCGGGATCCCCTGGACCCCCGGGGGGACCGGCGGCCGGACGCCAGACCCTGACGCCGACGGCGTACAGCAGCAACCCCACGACCAGTCCGGCGCCCACCCCGAAGCACAGGGTGGGCACCAGCTCCCACGGTCCCGCGGCCGTACCCCGTCGCTCCCACCACCCCGCCGAGCGCTGCACCGCCCCGGCCAGCGCGCAGCCGCCGATCAGCGTGAGCGCCCGGCACCGGTCCCGCACGGACAGCACCGGCACCCCCGCCGGCACCCCGTCCGGCGCCCGCCGCAGCGCGCGTACCACGAACACGGTGATCACCACGGCAGCCGCCGCCGACGAGCCGTACTGGAGCCACGTGAACAGCGGCACGCCCGCGGGACGGTCCCGCCCGATGGCCGGAACCAGCCGTGTGCCCCACCGGTCGTGATGCGTGAACGCGTCCCACACCACATGGGTGAGCGCGCCGAGGACCGCGGAGGCATACCACCACCCCGTCGACCCGGCCCGTACCCGCGCGCGGGGGGCACCGCAGCGCAGCAGGGCGGCCGGCCGGCCCTGCCGGGCCCGTGGCAGCAGCGCGGGCAGCGGCTCCCGCACCAGCAGCCACAGCCCCGCCAGGGCCCAGGCGATGAGCACGTCGACGGTGAGGACGCCGGCGAACGCGTGCGTGACCGCGCCGAACTCCATGCCGCCCGGCAGCACACCGGCCGCGTAGTAGGGCATGTCGGGTGCGAAGGAGCCGGCGAGGAGCACCGCCGGCACCAGTGGGCCACGGCCGCTGCCGTCCCGGCGGATCGCGGGCAGCACGGCCGCCGCGTGACTGAGCGTGAACGGCACCGGAGCCCCCTGGAGCGGTCGGCGCCCCGGAACCGGGCGCCGGTGATCAGGTCAGCCCAGTATGCGTGACCGCCGCCCGGGGCGGGGCGGGCAACGACAGTTGGCCAACCGGTGAAATCCGGGCGTGAACCGGTGCAGGTTCCAAGCAACTTGTCGTAGGGTCACCTGCGTCGCCGTGCGGGCGCACGGCCGTACACCCGTCGCACGGAGGGAAGGGCGGAACAGGCGCAACCACAGCACCGGGTCAACCGTCACACCAGAGCGAGGCAGACAGAAGGAGACGGACGCACGGGCGTCCAAGGGGAGGGGTTCACTCTATGGCGGCGCATTTCGGCAGGCGGCTGCGCAAGGGAGCGGCGACCACCGCCGTGGCCGCGGCGGCGGTCGCGGCTCTCTCCGCGTCCCAGGCTCCGGGAGTGACTCACGAGGACGAGGGCAGACAGACGGCGGCCGGGGCCAGCGCCCCCGCCACGGACGGGGCCGCAGTCGGCGACGCCACCGGCAACTCGCCGTACTACACGGACCTGCCGCCCCTGAAGAGCCCCAACCCCAGTCCCTCGTCGAGCGCCGGCACCCCCGTCTCCCGCGGCGCGGCCGAGGCGGGCATCCCGGCGACGGTCCTCGACGCCTACAAGAAGGCCGAGGCGGAACTGCGCTCCGCCAAGCCCGGCTGCAACCTCCCCTGGCAACTGCTCGCCGCCATCGGCAAGGTGGAGTCCGGGCACGCCCGCGGCGGCCGGGTCGACGCCGACGGCACCACCGTGGGCCGCATCCTGGGCCCGCAGCTCGACGGCAACGGCTTCGCGCTCATCCCGGACACCGACGGCGGCGCGTACGACGGCAACAGCGCCTACGACCAGGCCGTCGGGCCCATGCAGTTCATCCCGTCCACCTGGGCCTGGGCGGGCCGCGACGGCAACGGGGACGGCAAGAAGGACCCCAACAACGTCTACGACGCCGCGCTCGCCGCGGGCCACTACCTGTGCCGCAACGACTGGGACATGTCGACCGAGAGCGGCCTGCACAGCGCGATCCTCAGCTACAACAACTCGCAGGACTACCTCGGCCTGGTCCTGAACTGGCTGGAGTTCTACCGCAAGGGCAGCCACTCCGTCCCCGACGGCACCGGCGGCATCCCCGAGCACCGCAGCGACGACGACTCCGGCGGTACGCACTCCCCGAAGCCCTCGGACCCGCCGAGGACCAAGCCGGACACGAAGCCCCACAAGCCCGGCGGCGACGGCGGCAGCGACCACGGCGGCAGCGGGAGCCCCGACCCCGGGTCGCCGACGCCGCCCGCCCCGCCCACTCCGCCCGCCCCGCCGACGCCGCCCGCTCCGCCGACGGACCCGCAGACGCCCACCGATCTGGTGGACCACCTGGTGGGCGTGGGCACCGGAAAGCTCAGCGCCATGGCCGGTGACGCCTTCGCCGAGCCGGTCAGCGTCCGTGCCGAGACCAAGGGCGGCAAGTCCGTCGCCAAGATCAGGATCCGGTTCACCATCACCGGTGACACCGACGCCGCCTTCGCCGGCGGCGAGACCGTGGCCACGGTCGCCACCGACGCCAAGGGCATCGCGCTCGCCCCGGCGCTCCAGGCCGGCGAGAAGACCGGCGACTTCAAGGTCACCGCCGCCGTCGTGGGCCGTTCCGTCAAGGGCGTCGACTTCGCGGCGACCGTCACCGCGCGCGCCGCCGACACCCTGGCCCGCACCGACGACACCCCGCTGAGCTGCACGCCGGGCGGCGAGTTCGCCGACCAGGTCCAGGTGAAGGCGACGTACAAGGGCGCCGTCGCGGACAAGGTCGCGGCCACCGCCACGCTGGTCACGTCGGCGGACGACGCCACGGAGAACGACAAGGGCCCCTACTTCAAGGACGCCGACGGCAAGCCCGTACGCACCCTCACCGGCCTCCTGACCGACGACAAGGGCCTGCTCACCCTGCCGAAGCTGTACGCCGACGACACCGCCGGCACGTTCCTGCTCCGCATCACCACCACGGGCGGCGCCACGCTCACGGTCGAACTGAAGGTCGCCGCCGCCGGCTCCCCGGCGAGCCCGGACCCGAGCGCGCCCGCCTCCTGACGCGCGGCGCCGTACAGGGCGCCCGTCCCGCTCCGGCGGACGGGCGCCCTCCTTCGTGTGCGCGGGCGGGACCGGTCGCGGCGGCGACCAGGACGCGCATGGGGGTGCCCCGGCGGACGGTCGGTTCCCGACGGGCCCCTGCTGGAACTTGATGGGTCGTCACGTCGTCCGGCACCGGGGCGACGGGCGGGCGAGACGAGGACAGCGGTCAGTGCCTGAGCCGCGCGGTCGTGTGCCGTGTGGGCTCGGCGGTCGCGGGGTCCTCCGGCCACGGGTGCTTGGGGTACCGCCCGCGCAGCTCCGCGCGGACGGCCCGGTAGCCGTCCGCCCAGAAGGAGGCGAGGTCGGCCGTCACGGCGGCGGGCCGCCCGGCGGGCGAGAGCAGGTGCACGAGCAGCGGCACGCCCGCGACGGCCGGCGTCTCCCGCAGCCCGAACATCTCCTGGAGCTTGACGGCGAGGACCGGGCGTTCGGGATCCCGGTAGTCGATCCGGACCCGGGATCCGCTCGGTACGGCGATCCGCTCGGGTGCGAGCTCGTCGAGCCGGGCGGCCTGACTGCTCGCCCAGGGCAGTAGCCGCGCGAGTGCCTGTCCGGCGTCGATCCGGGCGAGATCGGAGCGCCGCCGGGCCCGGCTCAGCTCGGGTTCCAGCCACTCGTCCACGCGCGCGTGCAGCGCGGCGTCGGACACGTCCGGCCACGGCTCACCCAGGTGCGCCCGCAGGAACGCCAGCCGCTGCCGCAGCAGCTCCGCCTGCGGCGGCCAGCGGAGCAGCCCGAGCCCGTCCTGCCGGAGCCCGTCGAGCAGGGCGCCGCGTACGAGAGCCGGACCGGGGTCCTTCAGGGGCCGTACGGCCAGTTCGATCGCCCCCAGCCGTTCGACGTGCCGGGCCACGACGTCCCCGTCGGCCCAGCGCACCTCGTCCCCCTCCGTCCGCAGCGCGCCGGCGGCGGCCCGCGCCACGTCCTCGTCCACGGCCGCGCCGAGCAGCACGCGCGCGTGGCCCGTGCCGGAGGGCCGGTCGGCGACGGCCACGACGATCCAGGGGGCACCGCGCAGCGCCGATCCCCCGGCCGTTTCCGCCCGCGTCCCGGACGCCATGAGGTAGGACCCGCCGTCGAGCCTGGCGACCCGCTCGGGAAAGGCCAGGGCGACGACGAGCCCGGCGAGCCGGTCGTCACCGGTGCCCGGTCCGACCTGGACGGCGCCTTCCCGCCGGCCGTCACGGGCCGGGCCGGAGAACTCCTCCGAGACGCCCCGCAGCCGCCGGACCTCCGCCGACCACCGTGCGGCGTACGCGTCACCCCCGCGCCGGGCACGGCGCAGCGCACCGGCGAGATCGTCGCCGTACTCGCGGGGCACCTCCTCGGAGAGCAGGGCGACCACCTCGGCCCCTCGACCGCCCGTGTCCAGCAAGGCCCGCCCCAGCCGCGGGTGCACCCCCAGCCGGGCCATCCGCGCGCCGGCCTCCGTGGCCCGCCCGACGCGGTCCACCGCCCCCACCGCCGCCAGGGCCGAGCGCGCCGCGGCCATCGCCCCGCCGGGCGGCGCATCCAGCAACGCCAGCCCGGAGGCGTCCGGATCGCCCCAGCAAGCCGCCTGGAGGGCGAACGCGGTCAGGTCGGCCACCTTGATCTCCGGCGCCGGAAAAGCCGGCAGGCGGCCGTCCTCGGCCTCCGCCCAGCACCGGTACACCGCGCCCGGCGCCTCACGCCCGGCCCGCCCCGCCCGCTGCCGGCCCGCCGCCCGCGACGCCCGCACGGTCGTCAGTCCGCTCAGCCCGCGCGCGTGGTCCACCCGTGGTTCCCGCGCCAGCCCGGAGTCGACCACCACCCGTACCCCCGGCACGGTCAGCGACGACTCGGCCACGGACGTCGCCAGCACCACCCGGCGCCGCTCCCCGGGCGCCAGCACCGCGTCCTGCGCGGCGGCCGGCGCCCGCCCGTGCACCTGGAGCACGTCCACGTCACCGAGATCCCCCAGCAGGCCCGCCACGCGCGCGATCTCGCCGACGCCGGGCAGGAAGCACAGCACGTCCCCGGCCCGCTCGGCCAGCGCCCGCCGCACCACCGACGCCACATGGGCCAGCAGCGCCGGATCCACCCGCATCCCGTTCGGCGGCCGGACCGGACGCGCCGGGGGAGCCCACACGACCTCCACCGGATGCGCCACGCCCGCCGCCTCGACCACCGGCGCCCCGCCGAGCAGCCGCGCCCACCCCTCGGCGTCCGTGGTCGCCGACGCGGCCACCAGCCGCAGCTCCGGCCGCAGCGCCTGCCGCACGTCCCACAGGAACGCGGCCGCCGTGTCCGCGTCCAGGTGCCGCTCGTGGCACTCGTCGAGGACGACGACGTCCACCCCGGCCAGCTCCTGGTCACGCTGGAGCCGCTGCAGCAGGACACCGGTCGTCACGACCTCCACGCGCGTGTGCCGCCCCACGGCCCGCTCGCCGCGCACCGTGAAGCCGACGCTCCCGCCGGGCTTCTCGCCCAGCAGCCACGCCATGCGCCGCGCCGCCGCCCGCGCCGCGATCCGCCGCGGCTCGGCCACCACGACCCGCCGCGCGGGACCGCCGCCGACGAGCCCCGCCAGCACCAGCGGCACCAGCGTCGTCTTGCCGGTGCCGGGCGGTGCCACGAGGACGGCGGTGCCGTGCCCGTCCAGGGCCTCGGCCAGGGCAGGGAGGGCGCCGCGCACGGGCAGGGCGTCCAGGGCGTCGTAACGGATCACGCCCCTAGTGTCGTACGGGGCCCCGGACGGCCGGCACGCGCGTGTGTACCGGCCGGTGCCGGGCGGCGCCCGCGCCACCCGGGGTGATCACTCCCGCTCGCACACGAAGATCGCCGTGCCCGGGATCAGGTTCCCGCGCAGCGGCGACCAGCTGCCCCACTCCGAGGTGTTCCAGGCCGGCCACTCCGGCTCCACCAGGTCCACCAGCCGGAACCCGCAGGCCACGATGTCCCGCACCCGGTCGCCGAGCGTGCGGTGGTGCTCCACGTAGACCGCGCGGCCCTCGTCGTCCTGCTCCACGTACGGCGTGCGGTCGAAGTAGGACGAGGAGACCGACAGGCCCTCCGGGCCCGGCTCGTCCGGGAACGCCCAGCGGACCGGATGCGTCACCGAGAACACGAACCGGCCGCCCGGCCGCAGCACCCGGGCCACCTCGCCCAGCACCAGCCGGGGGTCGGCCACGAACGGCAGCGCCCCGTACGCGGAGCACGCGAGGTCGAAGGAGCCGTCCGCGAAGGGCAGCGCGCCGGCGTCGGCGCAGACCAGCGGGAACGATCCGCCGATCCGCAGCGCGTGCTGCAACTGGCGGTGCGACAGGTCCAGGGCCACCGGACGCGCCCCCTGGGCGGCCAGCCAGCGCGCGCACTGCGCCGCGCCGGCGCCGATCTCCAGGACCGCCTTGCCCTTCAGCTCCTCCGACGGGCCGAGCAGCTCGGCCTCCACCTCGTCCAGGCCCTCCGGGCCCCACACGAAGCGGTCGTCGCCGAGGAAGGTGCCGTGTTCGGTCTGGTACTCGTCGGCGTTGCGGTCCCACCAGCCCCGGTTGGCCCGCGCGCTCTCCGTGACGTCCGCCTCACGCCGCGTGGCCTCGGGTTCGAACCCGTCTGGCCCCTCCGGTCCGTGCGCTTCCGGCTCTTGGATGATCGGCTCCCTCGTCGTACTCTTCCGTCCAGCCCGCCGGGGGTCCGTGCGAGGTGGTTTCCCCTGCCCGCGTGGCCTGTCGGGACGTTTCTTCTGCCGGAAATGCGGCGATCTGCCTCGGGTGTGCGCCTTCGCGCATTGACCATGTCCGGCTGCCCCCGTATGCTACAAGTTGCGCTGCGGGCCTGCGCACCTCAGACGTAGCAGGCTGCGCTCGCATCTGTTGTATGTCCCCTCGGTTGTCGAGGCGCCACCGGGCACCCGGTGCTCAAAGTGGCGCTTCCTAGGCTGTCCGGCTTCTGCAGAGCGAAACGGGCTCCCGGCGTAAGCAGTACCTACGACTTCAATGTCCGTACCGGAGCCCTTTCCCACATGACGAGCAGCACCGAGACCACCGCCACCACCCCGCAGGTAGCGGTCAACGACATCGGTAACGAGGAAGCCTTCCTCGCAGCGATCGACGAGACGATCAAGTACTTCAACGACGGCGACATCGTCGACGGCGTCATCGTGAAGGTCGACCGGGACGAGGTCCTGCTCGACATCGGTTACAAGACCGAAGGTGTCATCCCGAGCCGCGAGCTCTCGATCAAGCACGACGTCGACCCGAACGAGGTCGTCGCCGTCGGCGACGAGATCGAGGCCCTGGTCCTCCAGAAGGAGGACAAGGAAGGCCGCCTGATCCTCTCGAAGAAGCGCGCCCAGTACGAGCGTGCCTGGGGCACCATCGAGAAGATCAAGGAAGAGGACGGCATCGTCACCGGTACCGTCATCGAGGTCGTCAAGGGTGGTCTCATCCTCGACATCGGCCTCCGTGGCTTCCTCCCGGCCTCCCTGGTCGAGATGCGCCGCGTCCGCGACCTCCAGCCGTACGTCGGCAAGGAGCTCGAGGCCAAGATCATCGAGCTGGACAAGAACCGCAACAACGTGGTCCTGTCCCGCCGTGCCTGGCTGGAGCAGACCCAGTCCGAGGTCCGCCAGACGTTCCTCACGACCCTCCAGAAGGGTCAGGTCCGCTCCGGTGTGGTCTCCTCGATCGTCAACTTCGGTGCCTTCGTGGACCTGGGTGGCGTCGACGGTCTGGTCCACGTCTCCGAGCTGTCCTGGAAGCACATCGACCACCCGTCCGAGGTCGTCGAGGTCGGCCAGGAGGTCACCGTCGAGGTCCTCGACGTCGACATGGACCGCGAGCGCGTCTCCCTGTCGCTGAAGGCGACCCAGGAAGACCCGTGGCAGCAGTTCGCCCGCACCCACCAGATCGGCCAGGTCGTGCCCGGCAAGGTCACGAAGCTGGTGCCGTTCGGTGCGTTCGTCCGCGTGGACGAGGGCATCGAGGGTCTGGTCCACATCTCCGAGCTGGCCGAGCGCCACGTGGAGATCCCGGAGCAGGTCGTCCAGGTCAACGACGAGATCTTCGTCAAGGTCATCGACATCGACCTCGAGCGCCGTCGCATCAGCCTCTCGCTGAAGCAGGCCAACGAGTCCTTCGGTGCCGACCCGACGGCGGTCGAGTTCGACCCGACCCTGTACGGCATGGCCGCGTCCTACGACGACCAGGGCAACTACATCTACCCCGAGGGCTTCGACCCGGAGACCAACGACTGGCTGCCGGGCTACGAGAAGCAGCGCGAGGAGTGGGAGCGCCAGTACGCCGAGGCGCAGTCCCGCTTCGAGCAGCACCAGCAGCAGGTCATCAAGTCCCGCGAGGCCGACGCCGCTGCCGCGGCCGAGGGTGGCGAGGCTGCGGCTCCGGCCGCGACCGGCGGTTCGTACTCCTCCGAGGGCGCGGACACCTCCGGTGCGCTGGCCTCGGACGAGGCGCTCGCCGCGCTGCGCGAGAAGCTGGCCGGTGGGCAGAGCTGAACGCTAGCCGCTGGGCTTAGCCGATAGCAGGCTGAGGGGCCGTACCTTCCGGGGTGCGGCCCCTCGGTGTGTCACGGGGTCACCGCGATGTTGGTCAGACCCCTGCCGCCCGTCACCGTGTTGCTGCTGTGGACCGTCGTCGTGCAGCCGGACCCGAAGTTGGTGACGTCGACCGCCAGGCGGGTCGTCCCGGTGGCGGCCGTCAGGTCCGACCGGTTGCCCTGGAAGATCGTGCCGCAGCCCCAGCCGGGCTGCTGGGTGTGGGTCTGGTAGCCGTCGTTGCTGGTCGCGGTGCCGGTGTTGTCCTGGACGAGGACGTCGTTGCCCTTCACGTCGACCCAGGAGTCGTCGTAGTTCGCGCCGGTCAGGCCGCCGCCGTCGAAGGTGTTGCCGATGATCCGGGCGCCGGTCGTGCCCTCCTTGATGTCGACGTTCTCGCCGCCCACGCCGGGACCGATCGTGTTGTCCAGGATCTGGATGCGGTCGCTCCTGTCCGACAGCGTGTTCGCGGTCCCGACGTAGACGCCCTCGCCCATGCCGCGGCCGTCGCCGCCCGTGTCGTAGATCCTGGAGTCCCTGATCACGCCGTCCGTGCTGGACGTGCGGAAGTGCACGCCCTCCATGTCCAGGCCGTGCACCGTGACGCCGTCGACCACGACCCCCCTGGCCGCGTCGATCACGATGCCCTTCTGGCCGCCGGTCACGGTGACGCCCTGGACGGTCCAGTAGGAGGCGCCGTTCAGGTGGAGGCCGTAGCCGCCGCCGGCGGTGAGCACGGCCCCGGGGGAGCCGGTGAGGGTGATGCGGGCCGACGCCGTGGCCGGTGTGGTCGCCTTGAAGTTCCCGGTGTACGTGCCGTCCGCCAGGCGGACCGTGTCGCCGGGGCCGGCGGCGCCGAGCGCGGCCTTCAGCTGGGCGGCGGTCGTCACCTCGATCGTGGTGGCGGCCGAGGCCGGGCCGGTGGCGGTCATGAGCAGGCCGCCGGCGGCGAGGGCGGCGGCGAACAGGGAGGTGAGCGGCGTGCGGATGCGCATGGAGTGCCCTCCTGTCGCGCCGTTCCCCCTAGGTGAACGGCGACCGGCCTGCCGGACTCGGCTGTCGCGAAGGTACGGACCAGGTGACGGACCGTCAAGGTGTCCCGCACCGGATCGCTGATCAGCGGCGTGTCGCGGGAATTCCGCTGTTCCGGGCCACGTTGTCCATGAGCGACACGAGGAGGAGCGGTCACAGTGCTTGATCCGCAGGGTTTGTACGCATGGGAGCCGAAGGGCCTCGCCGTGGTGGACATGGCGCTCGCCCAGGAGTCGGCCGGCCTTGTCATGCTCTACCACTTCGACGGATACATCGACGCGGGCGAGACCGGCGACCAGATCGTCGACCGGCTGCTCGACTCGATGCCCCACCAGGTCGTGGCCCGGTTCGACCACGACCGGCTCGTGGACTACCGCGCCCGCCGGCCCCTGCTGACCTTCAAGCGGGACCGCTGGACCGGCTACGAGACCCCGGCCATCGAGGTCCGCCTCGTCCAGGACACCACCGGCGCCCCGTTCCTGCTGCTGTCCGGCCCCGAGCCCGACGTGGAGTGGGAGCGGTTCGCGGCGGCCGTGCGGCAGATAGTGGAGCGGCTCGGCGTCCGCCTGTCGGTGAACTTCCACGGCATCCCCATGGGCGTTCCGCACACCCGCCCCGTGGGCCTGACCCCGCACGGCAACCGCACCGACCTCGTCCCCGGCCACCGCAGCCCCTTCGAGGAGGCGCAGGTCCCCGGCAGCGCCGAGGCGCTGCTCGAATACCGCCTCATGGAGGCCGGGCACGACGTCCTGGGCGTCGCCGCGCACGTTCCGCACTACATCGCCCGTTCGCCGTACCCGGACGCGGCCCTGACCGTCCTGGAGGCCATCACGGCGGCCACCGGCCTGGTCCTGCCCGGCGTCGCGCACGCGCTGCGCACCGACGCGCACCGCACGCAGACCGAGATCGACCGGCAGATCCAGGAGGGCGACGAGGAACTGACCGCGCTCGTCCAGGGCCTCGAGCACCAGTACGACGCCGCGGCGGGCGCCGAGACCAGGGGCAACATGCTCGCCGAGCCCGTGGAGATCCCGTCGGCCGACGAGATCGGGCGTGAGTTCGAGCGCTTCCTGGCGGAGCGCGAGGGCGACAACTGACCTCCGCCGGTCCCGCCGGCGGAGGCAGGGCCTAAGCTTCCGCTCATGCTGACAGTTGGCCTGACCGGCGGGATCGGCGCCGGCAAGAGCGAGGTGTCGCGGCTGCTCGTGCGGCACGGGGCCGTACTGATCGACGCGGACCGCATCGCGCGCGAGGTCGTCGAGCCCGGCACGCCCGGTCTCGCGGCCGTGGTCGACGCCTTCGGAACGGACGTCCTCGCCGCCGACGGCAGCCTCGACCGGCCCCGGCTCGGTTCCGTCGTCTTCGCCGACTCCGACAAGCTCGCCCTCCTCAACTCGATCGTGCACCCTCTGGTGGGCGCCCGCTCCGGCGAGCTGGAGAGAGCCGCCGCCGGGGACGCCGTGGTGGTCCACGACGTGCCGCTGCTGACCGAGAACGGCCTCGCCTCGCTCTACGACGTCGTGATCGTCGTGGACGCGAGCCCCGCGACCCAGCTCGACCGGCTGGTACGGCTGCGCGGGATGAGCGAGGAGGACGCACGCGCGCGCATGGCCGCGCAGGCGACCCGTGAGCAGCGCCGGGAGATCGCGGACATCGTGATCGACAACGACGTTCCCCTGGACGAGCTGGAGAGGCGCGTCGCCGAGGTGTGGGACGACCTCGCACGCCGGGCACGCCGGGCACGCCAGGCCGACGCGGCCCCGAAGGGCACGGAGGACGCCGACGGCGCGGACACTATGGGATAGAAGGTGCGAAACGACCGGCAGGGCATGCCGGTACGGAATAGCGGCCCGGCCCGGGGCGTTGAAGCGCGGGAGTGAGGGAAGGACTCTGCCGTGCCCGAGACCAGCGGTTCCACCGGACGTACTCCGGAAACGCATGTCATCGATTTCCGTGCCGCCGAGCAACTGCTCAACGCGCGGGACCCGCGGGGCGCGGTGAAGCTGCTCGACGGCGTCATCGCCGCGCACCCCGAGAACACCGCCGCCCGGCTGCTGCGCGCCCGCGCCTTCTTCGCGGCGGCGCAACTGCGTCCCGCCGAACTCGAGTTCACCATCGTGCTGGAGCGCGAGCCGGACAACGCGTACGCGCACTTCGCACTGGCCCGCACCTACGAACGCCAGGGCCGCCCCGACCAGGCCAAGCGCCACTTCCGGCTGGCGGCGGCGCTGGACCCCAACCCGCAGTACCTGAAGGCGGCACGCTTCGAGGAGTGACGGAGCGGCGTGACGGAGCGGCGGCGTGACGCGCCGGCGGTGACCGTCCGCGTCGGCCGGTCACGGGTGGCGGTGTCGCGACATCCCCCGGTACGGGTGGCGGTGTCCCGGCCGCTGCGGATACGGCGGGCCGTCCGGCGGCGGGTACGGGGGTACGTCCCGGCCCGGCTGGTAGTGCGGGCCCTGCCGGATGTGCCGGAGGATCACGGTCATGTCGACGGTGACCAGCAGCCACAGCACCCCGCAGGCCGCCGCCCAGCCCGGACGCCCGGCCAGGGCGAACGCCGCCGTGCCGAAGACCGCCCAGCCCAGACCCCACAGACTCAGCCAGAACCGCGCTCGCAGCGCACTGCGCGCGGTCGCCGGTTCACTGCCCGTACGCATCGGACCACCACTCCTCCTTTGCAACGTACTCTTCGACGACGACGCGCATCAACACTCGACGAGGCGACGGGAACCCCCGGTGAGGGGGCGTGCCGATGCCGCCCGTCGAGGCCGAAGGGGGACCGCCCGTGCTGCCGGACGCCGACGACCTGCCCGCACTGCTCCTCGACCTGGCCGTACCGCACGAGGACGTCAACGACCTGGTCGCCCAGTGGCGCGGGCTGACCGGTGATCCCGGCACGCTCCGGCTCCTGGCGCAATGCGTCGAGGAGCTCTTCCGGGAGCCGGAGGACACCGGCCGCACGCCCGACCTGCCCGGTCTGCTCGCCTCGGCCCCGGCCGGTCTGACGGACACCTTCGCCGTGCACGTCCTCCTCGCCGCGCTGCCCCGCACCCAGGCGTACCACCGGGCGCGCGGCATCCCGGCCGAGATCTCCCGGCGCACCCTGGCCGACCTCGGCCGTCACCTCGCCCTCCACCGCAGACGTCAGGGCAGGGCCGGGATGCAGTCACTGCGCTGGCTCGTCCGGCACTTCCGCGGCGAGCTGTACCAGCTCGGGCGGCTTCAGTTCGAGCGGGCGAGGCTCGAGGACCGCGACGCGCGGCTGACGGCGCCGGCCGGACTGGACGCGGCGCCCGGAACACCCTGTCTGAGCCTGCACATCCCCGACTTCCACGGCCCGCTGACCCCCTCCGCCTGCGACCGCTCCCTGGTGCTGGCCCGTGCGTTCTTCGCCCGGCACTTCCCCGAGGAGCGACCGGTGGCGGTGCTGTGCCACTCCTGGCTGCTGGACCCGCAGTTGCGGCGGTATCTGCCCGCCGGCTCCAACATCGTGCGCTTCCAGGAACGGTTCCGCATCGCCCGCGAGGAGAGTGAGCCGGCCGACGCCGAGCCCGTCCAGTTCGTCTTCGGAGACCCGGACCTGCCGGTGGCCACGCTGCCCCGCCGGACGTCCGTGGAGCGGGCGGTCGGGGACCACCTGCGGGCGGGCGGCCACTGGTACATCGGGCACGGATGGTTCCCGTTCCGGACTGAATAGCTCGAACGAGTGAAGTGGGGGAGGGTGGGAACGGGCGTGCGGGGGCGGGCCGTTGTCCCTGCATGACGATCGAGACGCGTGAGGGCTACGAGGGCACGGGACCGGGCGCGATCACCCCGGACGGCTGCGCGGTCGAGTTGTACGCGCGCCTGCCGGTGGGCGAGGAGCCGGACATCATCGCCGCGTCCGTGCCGGCCGGGGCGCACATCCTGGAACTCGGCAGCGGGGTGGGCCGGATGACCCATCCGCTGCTGGAGCGCGGCTTCACGGTGACGGCGGTGGACGAGTCGGCCGACATGCTGGCCCGGGTCCGCGGAGCGCGCACGGTACACAGCTCCATCGAGGACCTCGACCTGGGCGAGAGATTCGACGTGGTGATGCTCGCGTCGTTCCTGGTGCACAACGGCGACGAGGAGGTGCGCCGGGGCATCCTGAGCACCTGCGCCCGGCATGTGGCTGACGGCGGATGTGTGCTGATCCAGCGCGAGGGCGCGGACTACCACACCGACGTGCCCAGGGAGCGGGTCGACCCGAGCGGCTTCACCGTGCGGATCGCCTCCGTACGGCAGGCCGGCGAGGGGGTGAACTCGGTCCACGTGGAGTATGTGTTCCCGGACGCCGTCTGGACGCAGACGTTCCTGTCCAGACCCCTGACGAAGGAGCAGTTCGAGTCGGCGCTGGCGGAAGCGGGACTGGAGGTGGACAGGTATCTGACACCGGACGGGATATGGGTCCGGGCGGTGCCCTCAGCGTAGTCACCTCGGCCACCGCCCACGGGATCGTGCGTCCGGGACCGGCCGGCGAGCGTGCTCGACCGGTGAGGCGTCGGCCGATGAGTTCCGGAGCGCCGGCTGGTCTACCTCGGTGACAGCAATCGGGACCGCTTCACCGGGAGACCGCCATGTCCAGGACCACTGCCCCCGCCAGTTCCACGATGACGACGTCCACCGGGGCCTGCGCCGGCGGGCTCACCGGCCGGGCGCGCGGAGCCCGGGTCGCGCTGCGCGTGGTGCAGGTGCTGCTCGCGCTGTTCTACGGCATCGCGAGTGCCCTGCCCAAGCTCATCGCGCACCCCACGGCCGTCGAGTCCTTCGACAGGATCGGCTGGGGCAGCGGGGCCATGTACACCATCGGCGCACTCGAACTCGCGGGAGCCATCGCGCTGTTGGTCCCGGTGCTGCAGTCCGTGGCGGCGATCGCCCTCGGTGCGCTCATGGTGGGGGCGTTCACCGTCCAGGTCACCGTGTTCGACGGCCAGAACGCGGCGACGCCGCTGATCCTGATCGTTCCCCTCGCCCTGATCGCCTGGACCCGCCGGGCGCACACCAGGGAACTGCTGCGGCTGCTGGGCCGACGGTGACGCCGGAGCCGTGGGCCGGGCAAGGGCGCTTCGGCCGGCCCGGCAGCGGACGGCCGGCGCGAGCGCCGTCTCGTCGGCTCAGCGGCCGCGCGGTCGTCCTCCCGAGCCTGCGGAGCCCCCCGAGCCGCCGCGTCCGCCGGAAGCGCGCGGGCCACCGCGTCCGCCACGGCCACCGGTCCCGCCAGGTCCGCCGGACGTGCCGGGGCCGCCCGGATCCGTCAGACCGGGGAAGCCCGCCGGAATGCCCGGGCCGGTGACACCGCGGAGGCGTTCCAGTTCGCGGCGGTCCCGTTTGGTGGGGCGGCCGGTGCCGCGGTCGCGCAGGCCGGCGGGGGCGGTGGCCTCGCGGGGCGGAGGCGGAGGGGAGTTGTCGATGTAGCACTGGGCGGCCACGGGTGCGCCCACCCGCTTGCGGATCAGGCGCTTGACGATCACGATCCGTTCCCGGCCCTCGTGCCGCAGCCGCACCTCGTCGCCTACGTGCACGGAGTGGGCGGGCTTCACCCGCTCACCGTTCACGTGCACATGCCCACCCCGGCAGGCGGTGGCGCCGAGGGAACGGGTCTTGATCAGGCGGACGGCCCAGATCCAGCTGTCGATACGGACGGTTTCACCGCCGGCGGGCCCGGCGGCCTCGGCGGCGGCCACCGCGGCGGCGACCTTGGGATCGAGCGGCCGGCCGTCGGGGGCGGGGCCGGTCGCGTCCGGCTCGCCGGGTTCCCCGGCGGTCCCACGGTCCACGTTCTCGTCCGCGTCATCGGTAGCCATGCACCGACCTTAACGCCCCGGACCCGCGGACCCGGAAGCGTTTTCCCGGTGGCAGCGGGCCCTGGAGCCACCGCACCCGGAGCACCGGCGGAGCCCGGCCTCCACGAATGGCGCCCCGGCGCCGAGGGCGGCGGCGCACCGGGCGCCGGCCGTGTCGCGGGTCCCGCCGCACCCGGCCTCCCCGCGGCGGGCCGCCCGCGCCCGGGGCATACCGTGGCCGTATGGACGACAGCAGTGCCCTGGCCCGGCTCGACCGGCGGGTCGCGGACTGCCGGGCGTGCCCCCGGCTGGTCGAATGGCGTGAGGAGGTGGCCCGTACGAAGCGGGCCGCGTTCGCCGACTGGACGTACTGGGGGCGGCCGGTGCCCGGGTTCGGGCCGGCCGACGCGCGGCTGGCGATCATCGGGCTGGCCCCGGCCGCGCACGGCGGCAACCGCACCGGCCGCATGTTCACCGGGGACCGTTCGGGAGACGTGCTGTACCAGGCGCTGTACGACGTGGGGCTGGCCTCGCAGCCCACCTCGGTCAGCGCCGACGACGGGCTGGAGCTGTACGGCGTGCGGATCACGGCGCCCGTGCACTGCGCCCCGCCCGCCAACAAGCCGACCCCGGGGGAGCGCGACACCTGCCGTCCCTGGCTGGTCCAGGAGCTGACGCTGCTCCGGCCGACCCTACGGGCCGTGGTCGTGCTCGGCGCCTTCGGCTGGCAGGCCGCGCTGCCCGCGTTCGCGGCGGCGGGCTGGACCGTGCCCCGCCCCCGCCCGGCCTTCGCCCACGGCACCCGGGTCGCGCTCGGCGGCCTGGACCTCTTCGGCTGCTTCCACGTCAGCCAGCGCAACACCTTCACCGGCCGGCTCACCCCCGCCATGCTCCGTGACGTCCTGCGCACGGCGGCGCAGGCGGCCGGGCTGCCGTAGAGCTCGCGGAGGCGGCACCGGTCCGCCTCGGCGCGGCAACTGGCGTCGACTGGTGACGAGTTCGGGCCACTCCTCATTGCGCCGGCCGAGTCCGCCGAGGGCTGGCTGGACAGCCATCTGTCCGCCGCCGCCGTCCTCGACGCGGTGTCGGACGTACGACGGTCACACCTACGACGCGGTCGTGCCGGCCGGGTCCGGGGAGCACGGGCGGGAAGGCGCACCGGAGTCGGCGTTCCTGGCCGCCGCCGAACGGGCGCGGAGTCACTGGTGGGCCTGGGGCTGAGGACGAGCCGGGCGGAAGGCCACGCGCGGTCGCTGCTGAAGGGGAGGACGTGGGGCGGCCGGCGGGATGAGCCGCCCTCCGCACCCGCGGGAGGGGCGGGCGCCCGGCACCGCAGGTGACGGTCAGGGACGCCAGACGTACCGGACGTCCGGCTCCCGCTCCTCGTTGCCGCTGCCGTCCGTGTACTCGGCGGCGAGGAACCCGTGCCGCTCGTAGAAGCGGTGGGCGGGCGCGTTGACCTGGAAGGTCCACAGGCTGAGGCCCTGGGGACGGCGTTCCTTGGCGAGCGACACGAACCGGTCCCCGATGCCCCGCCCCCGCCACTCCGGGTCCAGGTACAGCTGGGACAGCGACTCCCCGTCCAGGACCATCAGGCCGACCACCCCGGCCCCGGCCGCCTCGGCCACCCAGGTCTCCCGGAGCGGCACCACGACGTTCCGGATGTGGTCCCGGACCTCGTCGTCGGTGTGCGGCCGGACGACCGTCGGCAGCGCGGCGTCGAAGGAGCGCAGATAGACGTCGGCGGCGGCGCGGGCGTCCGCCGCGACCGCGCGGCGCAGGACGACCGCGTCCGTCATCGGCCGTCTCCCGCCCGCTCCGGCACCACGGCGGTGGCCGTGATCTCCACGAGCTGACCGGTGTAGCCGAGACAGGCGACGCCGAGCAGGGTCGAGGAGTGCGGTCCCGCGCCCAGCCCCGAGGACTCCACCACCTCCCACACCGTGGACAGCACCGAGGGCTCGCCGCTCACGACGTACACGTCCGTCGACAGCACGTGCTCCAGGTCGCTGCCGACGGCACGGAGTTGCTCCCGGAGGTTGGCGATCACCTGCTCGGCCTGCCGTACCGGGTCGCCGGGGCCGACGATCTCTCCCCGCTCGTCCAGCGGCACGGCCCCGGCGAGGAACGCGAGCTTGGTGCCGGCCTCGACGACGGAGACGTGGGAGTAGGTGGGCGGCGGGAAGAGGGCGGGGGCGGTGACGCGCCGGATCACGGTGAGCGGCTCCTCGAACGGCAACGGTCGGCGGGCAACCCCCCGATGATCGGGCCTCACCGGGTCCGCCCGCATCCGAATTACGCGCTCGCCGTCACCCCGAACCACCCGGGCCACCTCACCGGCGCTCACGAATTCCGGCAGCGGACCGGGGCGCGGCTGCGCCAGGCTGAGGGCATGCCGCACTCCTCCGACGCCGACTTCCTCGCCGGCACCGCCGACCGCCTGGCCGCCCTGCCCACCGTACGGGCCGTGGCCCTCGGCGGTTCCCGCGCCCAGGGCACCCACCGCCCCGACAGCGACTGGGACCTGGCCGTCTACTACCAGGGCCCCTTCGACCCCGACGACCTCCGTGCCCTCGGCTGGCCGGGCGAGGTCTTCGAGATCGGCGGCTGGGGCGGCGGTGTCTTCAACGGCGGGGCCTGGCTGACCATCGACGGGCGCCGGGTCGACGTGCACTACCGGGACCTGGACGTCGTCGCACACGAGCTGGCCGAGGCGGAGCAGGGCCGGTTCCGGGTGGAGCCGCTGCTGTTCCACCTGGCCGGCATCCCTTCCTACCTGGTCGTCGCGGAACTGGCGCTGAACCAGATCCTGCGCGGCGACCTCCCGCGGCCGGCCGCCTACCCACCCGCACTCCGCCGCACCGCCTTCGACCACTGGTCCGGCGCCGCCCGCGCCACCCTCTCCTACGCCAGGACCCACCACGCCCCCCACGCCCGCCTCACCGAAACCGCCGGCGCCCTGGCCACGGCCGCCACCCAGTCCGCCCACGCCGTCCTCGCGGCCCGCGGCGAATGGGCGACCAACGAAAAACGCCTCCTGGAGCGGGCGGGGCTGCGGGCGGTCGACGCGGTCGTGGCCGCGCTGCGAGCCGAGCCCGGCGCCCTGGTCGATGCGGTGGCGGCGGCCGAGGACATCATCACCGGGACGTTGCGTTCATAAAGAAACACCGCCTCCGGCACCTTTCACCTGCCCGAAACGTGAGCGTGCCGTTCGCACGGGGAACGCGGTCTACCGTGGACGTACCCCACCGGCCACCGTCGTCCGAAGGCCCACCCCCGCCCTCGTGTGAACAGGAGCCCCGTGTCGCGGCGTGCTGTACCCCTCTGGCTCGCTCATGCCTTCCGTGCCCAGCGCGGTCCCGTTCCCTGGAGTGCCGTGTGCCGGGGTGCGCTCGCCGCCGGGCCGCTGCTGCTGGCCGGGATGCTCGGCGGGCAGACGGCCTCCGGAGTGCTCGCCGCCATCGGTGCGATGCTCGCCGGCATCAACGACCGGCCCGGCAGCCGGCGAGCGTCCGTGAAGCGGCTCGGGGTGCCCGCGCTGGCCGGGGCACTGGGGCTGTTCCTCGGCACGTGCGCCGGGCAGGGGCTCGCCGCCGTACCGCTGACCCTCGCCCTCACCACGCTGGGGCTGGTCGCCGGCGGTGTCAGCGCGGTCGGGCCCGTCGCCTCCGCCGCCGGCACCCAGCTGCTCGTCACCGCGGCCATCGGCGCCGGGATGCCCGCGGCCGAGAGCGGCTGGCAGCGGGCCCTGGTCTTCCTGGCCGGCGCCGGCTGGCTGCTGGCGCTGCGCCTGGCCCTGCCCACCCCCGGTTCGATCGCCGGTGACTTCCGGTTCGACGGCGAGCGGGACGCCGTCGCCGGGGTGTACGACGCCATCGCGGCTCTCCTCGACGCCGTGGGCGGGAAGGACGCCACCGCCCGGCGGGCCGTGCTGACCGCCGCGCTCGACCACGCCCAGGACGCCCTCGCCGGACCCCGGCTGCGCCGGTACACCGGTTCCGCCGCCGAACGACGGCTGCACGCCCGGTTCGCGGCGGCCCTGCCCCTGGCCGAGGCCGCCACCGCCCTGTACTGGGCGGGAGAGGCCGTGCCGGCGCGGGCGGCGCAGGGACCCCGGCGGCTCGCCGCCGCCGTCCGAGGCGACAGAGGCACCGGCCCGCTGCCCGCACCGCACCGGTCGGCGCCCGCGCTGCGCGCCCTGGACGACGCCCTGTTGCAGGCCGCCGACGCCTTCGACCGGGGCGACGGCGCGCACCGCGGGCTGCTCGGCCGCCGCCGCGGCTTCCGGCAGGCCCTGCGGTCCGCGCTGGGCACCGGCGGGCGCGAGTACGGGCTGCGTGTCGCCCTCTGCTTCGGCGCCAGCGCCGCCATCGCCCAGGCCCTGCACCACGCCCGCTGGTACGGACAGCACGAGCACTGGTACTGGCTGCCCGCCACCACCGTCTTCCTCGTCAAGCCCGACCTCGGCCCGCTCGCCTCACGGGTGCTGTGCCGGGCCGCCGGGACCGTGCTCGGCGCCCTGGTGTTCGCCGCTCTCGCCCCGCTGCTGCCCCGCCCCGCCGGGCTGGTCGCGCTGGTGGCGGTCTGCGGCGCGGTCATCCCGGTCGCCACCCGGCACTTCGCGGCGCTCACCGCCGCCGTCACCGTCCTCGTCCTCGCCCTGGTCATGGCCGGCGGGGAGCCGCAGGCCTCGGTCAGCCGGATCGGCGAGACCCTGCTGGCCTGCGCGCTCGTGCTGGTCGTGGGGCATCTGCCGATGCCGGGGGAGCGGGGCGGCGGGGTACGGGCCCGGCTCGCCGCGGCCGGCAGCGCCGCCGACGCCTACCTCGTACACGTCCTCGGCGAGTCCGGCGACCGCGCCGAGCGGTGGGCGCTGCGCCGGGAGGCCTACCGGACCCTCGCCGAGGCCCGGACCGCCATCGCCCACGCCGCCGCGGAACTGCCCGCCCTCGCCCGCCACACGGAGGGCACGGACGCCGTCGCCGAAGTGCTCGAACGGCTCGTGGACACGACCACGGCCTGCGCGGTCCACCTCGACGAGACCGGCCGGCTCACCCCCCGCCACCTGCGCCGCCTCCGGGATGCGCTGGGTGAGCTGGAGCGGCGGGGGATGCGGGTACCGGTGCGGGCGGCGGCTGCCGCGTAGCGGAATTCGCCCGGCGGGTCGCGCGGCGGTGGTACGACCTTGCCCTCGCCGGGCCCCTCGGCACCGACCTCCTCATCGCCCACGGCATCCTCACCCTCGAAGTGCCCGCAGCCCCCACGGGAGCTGACGGACCGGCTGCCCGCGCCGACCGCGCGCGACCAGGGGCCGTGCCGCAGAAGCACGGCAGCCGAGCCCCCTCCTGGCCGAAAGCCGGGCGGGAGTTGGCCGGAAAATCCTCCGTCCCGCGCGATGAGTTCCGCTGCCGCCGGCGGTCACCACCCTGAACCGACCGTCGGACAGGAGGACTCATGTCGTACCCGGAGATCGTCTCGCGCGAGCAGTGGCGCGCGGCGCGCGAGGAGTTGCTGCGCAAGGAGGGGGCGGTCAGACGGGCGCGCGAGGCACTGGGCTCCGAGCGGCGGCGGCTGCCCATGGTCGAGGTCGACCCGGAGTACGTCTTCGAGGGCGGCGACGGCAAGGCCACCCTGCTCGACCTCTTCGAGGGGCGGGCCCAGCTCGTCGTCCACCACTTCATGTTCGCCCCGGAGTGGGAGACCGGCTGTCCGTGCTGCGCGGCCTTCCTGGACCAGGTCGGCCACCTGGCCCACCTGCGCGCCCGGAACACCTCCTTCGCGGCCGTCTCCCGGGCACCGTTCACCCGCATCCTGCCGTTCAAGGCGCGGATGGGCTGGGCGGTGCCCTGGTACTCCTCGGCGCACAGCGGCGACGACGGCGACCGCGACCGCCGCTCCGGCCGCGAGCGTGACGTCGACCGCGACGTCAACCGCGACGTCAACCGTGACTTCAACCGTGACTTCGAGGCCACGGTCGAGGCGGACGGCGAACTGGTCGAGCGCCCGGGGCTCAGCTGCTTCCTGCGCGACCACGACCGGGTCTTCCACACCTACTCGGTGTTCGACGACGGGCTGGACGGACTGGGCACCACCTCGGCCCTGCTCGACCTGACCGCACTCGGCCGCAGCCCGGCCGGAAGCGAGCGGCTCCGGCTGCATGACGAGTACGAGTACTGAGACGTGGTGATACCGGAGGTGCGGACGCTGACACGCATGGTGCGGTTCCGGATGCGGAGCGTGCGGTTCGTGTCACAACGTGAGCGGATCCTCACGGTCCGCGCCGACCTGGTTCCGACAAGGTCTCAGTCCCGTCACTGACCGAGCCGTTTCCCCTCTCCAGGGCGTTAACTCCCTACACGTACGACGCTTTCTGGAGGTGCGAGATGGTGAACGGGCGAACGGTGCTCGAACGCTTTCCCGCCGGTGGTCCCCGGGGCTCCTGGCCCGCGGAGGAGTTCGCGCACGCCCGGCGGCTCGAAGGGCTGCCCGCCGAGGTCGTCATGGACCTCGCGACGGACGCCTTCCTCGTGATCGTCCGCGGCGGCGAGATGGCCGAATGAGTGCTGCCGGGGCGGCTCAGCCCGGCTCCGGCGCCGGCACCCGCGCCGTGAACTGCCGCGCCTGGAGGGAATACAGCTCCGCGTAGACACCGCCCCTGGACAGCAGCTCCTCCGGAGTGCCGGACTCCACCAGGCGCCCGTGCTCCAGCACGTGCACCAGGTCGGCATGCCGGACCGAGGCCAGCCGGTGGGTGATCAGGACGACCGTCTGCCCGCCGCCCGCCAGCGCCCGGATCTTCTCGAACACCTCCAGCTCGGCCCGCGCGTCCAGCGCCGCCGTCGGCTCGTCCACGATCAGGATGCTCCCGCGCCGGTAGGCGGCCCGTGCGATGCCGAGCCGCTGCCACTGGCCGCCGGACAGCTCGTGTCCGCCGCTGAAGTTCCGGGCCAGCAGGGTGTCCAGGCCGCGCGGCAGATCGGTGACCACGTCCTCGGCGCCCGCCTCGGCGATCGACGTGGCCAGCCGTTCCTCGGTCATCGGCGCGGTGGAGCGGCCGACGGCCACGTTCACCCGGGCGGTGAACGGCCATCGCTTGAAGTCCTGGGCGACCATCGCGATGCGCTCGGCGAGCAGCCGCCGGTCGGCTCGGGCCGCGTCGACGCCGTCCCACAGGATCCGGCCCCGGTCCGGTGTGTACAGCCCCGCGAGCAGCTTGACCAGCGTGGTCTTGCCCGAGCCGTTCTCACCGACGAGGGCGATGATCCGGCCCAGGGGGAGGGTGAGGGTGACGTTGTCGAGGGCGGGGCGGGGGACGGTCGCGGCCGGGGCGGCCCCGTGGTCGCGGGCCGGGTGCCGCTCGGCCGGAGGCTCGTCGTGCGGGTAACTGAAGGTGACGTTCTCGAAGCGGATCTCCTTGGGGTCCTCGGGGAGAGGTTCGCCGCCCGCCGGGATGGCCCGCTCGGCCGCCTCGGCGTACAGCCGCTGGAGATCGCCGACGAAGAGAGCCTCCTCGTGCAGCTGGTTGACCTCCAGCACCAGCGTGTCGAGGCTCGCCGCACCCGTGCGGATCGCGATCACCGCCGTACCGGCCACCGCCAGGGCCATCGTGCCCGACAGCAGCAGCGCGCCCAGCGTCGCGTACGTGGCGAGGGTCGCCAGGCCCGTCCAGGCCGCGGCGATCAGACCGGTCCGCGCGGCCAGCCGGGACAGCCGGGCCTGCTCCGCCTCCGCGGTCTCCGACATGGACCGGAAGTGGCGCAGCAGGAACGGGCCCACACCGTGCACCCGGATCTCGGGCGCGGCGGCCGGCTCGGTGAGCAGGCTGCTGATCAGCTGACCGGCCCGCGCGTGCTGGACCCAGGTGTGGAACGACTCGTAGCGGCGCCGGGCGTTGGTCAGCGCGCTCCAGGCGCTGGGCAGGGTCATGGTGACCAGCAGGGGCAGCAGCGCCGGGTGCAGCACGGTGAGCACGCCCGCCGCGGCGACCAGCGAGATCATCGCGTTGATCACCCGGGTGCTGTAGCCGATCATGTGCCGGGCGGACCGGGCGCCGTACTGGGCCGTGTCCAGCAGCTTGTGGAAGGCGTGGTCCTCGATCGCGGCCAGCTCGACGTTCGCCGCCCGCTCCAGGTACAGCTCGGTCGCCACCCGCTCCACCTTGGGTTCCAGCCGTCCGGTGGCGTAGACGGAGGCGGCCCGCAGCAGCGCGGCGACCAGGGTCACGGCGGCCATGACGACGAGGGCGGGGGCGGCCGCGCGCAGCCGCTGCTCGATGCCGGGGCCGGTGAGCAGCTTGCCGAGCGCGTTGTTCACGGCCAGCAGGCTCACCGCCTGGGCCACGCCCCGGCCCGCCTCGGCGGCCAGCACCACCCGCGCGGCCCGCGCGTCCGCCTGCCGGGCCAGCCGGAGACTGGACGACAGCATGCCGGGCAGCCGGGTCAGCATCGCCCGGAAGGACAGCGTGAGGAAGGCGTCCGCATGCTGGTTCCAGCCCATGTCGTACCGCAGCGGGCCGCCGAACAGCAGCCGTTCCGACGCCGACACCACCGGCTCGGACGCCTCCCGCTTCTTCCTCACCGTGACCTCCCGCGCCCCGACGGAACGGCCACTATTCCGGCCGGGACCCCGGCTCGGCAGGGCGCGAGCGGACGTACGAGGGGCGCGGAGGGAGCACGATCCGCGTGAGCGGCGCGGTGCGCGGGCGGTGGGAGGCGTGTGGCCCCTGGCCGAGACCGGGGCCGGGGGACTGGCGGACCCGGGGGACCGGGCGGTACGGATCGGCGGCCGGACTGGCCGGGCGGCGACGGCTACGCCGAGACCGCCCGCGACCAGTCCGGCGCCGTTCCCGTCGCCCGGCACAGGGCCAGGTACAGCGGGATCGGCGGGGTGTACGGAACCGTGCCCTCCGGGCGATGGATGAGCCGGACGGTGCCGGTGACCAGGGCGCCGACGGCGTAGCGGGCCGGGGACGGCCAGGGCAGGGCGTAGTCGGAGTCCGACGGAACGATCCACCACCATTGGGAACCGTCGGCGTACACGCATCCCAGCCGTGGCAGCCGGGGTACGACGAGCGGACCGAGGCGGTCGGGCACGGCGACGGCGTCGCAGCCGAGCGGGGTCGTCATGCCGTCCGGCAGGGACAGGCGGTGGGCCGGATCAGGGGCCGGGCGCCGGCGTTGCAGCCGTACCAGCGTGTCCAGGCCGATGGCGTGCTCCTGGCCGGAACCGCCGCCACCGGGCCGCCCGCCGGTCACGGCCGCTCCCTGTGCAGAGGGGACGCCGGCGCGCGGTGCGGGGCCTGGTCCGGTACCGGGGGCCGGTGCTGCTCCGGGTGCGCGGCGTGCGGGTGCTGTCCCGCCACCCCATGGCCGTGCTGCTCGGGCAGCCGGTGCGTCGGTTGCCCGGCGGGGAGGTGCCTGAGGTGCCCCGGCTCCCCCCGCTCGTGCGGCCCGGGAGCACCTGGCCCGAGCGCACGCGGCCCGAGCTGCCCAAGCGCCCCGGACCCGAGCACACCCGGGCCGAGCTGCCCGGTCGCCCCGGGCCCGAACCGCCCCGCCTTCCCCGGCCCGTTCAGCCGAGGAGTCCGCCGTTCCTGCTCCGGTACGGCGTCCCGGCGGTGCTCCCTGGCCGCGTCCCCGTGCTGCCCGAAGGCCACGTCGGGGCGGCCCTCCCGTACGGCGTCCCGGTGCTGCCCGAAGGCGACGTCCCTCCGCTCCCCGGAGGCCGCAGCCGCGTCCCGGCGTCCCTCCGGTACGGCCTCCCCGTGCTGCCCCGGTGCCGTGACCCGTCGCTCGTCCCGCGCCGCCCGCCCACTCGCCTCGGCCGGCCGGTCGTTGTCGGAGTCGCCCGGGCGGCCCGGCTTGGGGCGGGCGCCCCAGCCCAGGTCGTCGCGCGGCTCGGCGGCGTCCTGCGCGGCGGTGTCGCCCTGCCGGGGCAGCTCCGCCCAGACGAGCAGGCCGGGGCCGTGCTCCTGGGCACCCCAGGCCCGGCACAGCGCGTCGACGAGGAGCAACCCCCTCCCGTGCTCCTCGTCGGGTCGCTGTGGAGAAGGGTGGGGTTCGCCAGGAGCACAGCCCTCGTCACGTACGGCTATGCGCACCATGTCGTCGTGGTCGTGCAGCTCGCACACGACCCGGCCGCTCGCGGTGTGCACGATCGCGTTGGTGACCAGCTCGGATACGACCAGGGCGGCGCTGTCGCAGGTGTCCGCGCACACCGCCCAGCCGGACAGCCGGGCGCGCGTCAGGCGTCTGGCCTGGGCGACGGAGCCCGGATGTGCGGGCAGTTCGAAGCGGAACCTGCGCTCGGCAGTGCCCCCCGGGGAGGTCGCCGCCTCCCCCGCGTTCGAACCGGCTCGCGCGGGGGAACCCGCAGCGGCGCCGAGACCGGGACGGTCTGCGGCGGCGTCTGTTCCTAAAGGCGCGGACGGAATCACGCCTGCCACTATCGCCCTGCCACGGACACTTGGCAAGAGTCACTCTGAAAATTGCAGAGTGCTGTGTGACTCGGTCAGGGCACGTGGCAGACTGCTCGCAACAGCACGTCGCGCGGCGCCAATTGGAGTCCTCGGAGGTCCGGCCCGGTCTTCGAATGAACTTTCGAGCGGCGCCGCAGGGCTGTCAGCGAACTTTCGGTGGAGGTGGGAGCGTGAGCGAACCGCGGTCCGCGCCGACGGTGGGCCAGGTGGTCCTCGGCCGGCGCCTGCTGGACCTGCGGGAACGCGCCGGACTGAAGCGCGAGGAGGCCGCCCGCGTCCTCCGTGTCGCCCCCGCCACCGTCCGCCGCATGGAGACGGCCGAGGTCTCCCTCAAGATCCCGTACCTCCAACTGCTGCTGAAGGCCTACGGCGTCCCCGACGACGAGGCCGAGATCTTCGTCCAGCTGGCCGAGGAGGCGAACAAGCCCGGCTGGTGGCAGCGGTTCCACGACATCCTGCCGGGCTGGTTCTCGATGTACGTCAGCCTGGAGGGCGCGGCCGGCCTCATCCGCTCCTACGAGCCGCACTTCGTCCCCGGTCTGCTGCAGACCGAGGACTACGCGCGCGGGGTGCTGAAGTCCGGTGCCGTCGGCCAGACGAGCCCGGAGGACATCGAGCGGCACGTCGCGCTGCGCATGCAACGCCAGCAACTGCTCACCCGTCCCGACGCCCCCCGCTTCTGGGTGGTGATGGACGAGACCGCCCTGCGCCGCCCGGTCGGCGGACCGGAGGTGATGCGCGCGCAGATCGACAAGTTGCTCCAGGCCACGGAGTTGCCCCATGTGACGCTCCAGGTCGCCCCGTTCGCCCACGGGCCGCACCCGGGCACGTACGGGCCCTTCGTGCTGTTCCGATTCGCCATGCCGGAACTGCCCGACATGGTCTACAGCGAGTACCTGACCGGCGCCGTCTACCTCGACGCGCGCACCGAGGTGGCGACCCACCTGGAGGTCATGGACCGCATGGCGGCGCAGGCCGCTACTGCACAACGCACGAAGGAGATCCTCCGGGATCTCCGCAAGGAGCTGTGAATGGATCGCATCAAGCCGCGCGGACACGTCTACAACGGCATGCCCGCGCGGGAGTTGGGAAGCGAGGGGTGGCACAAGCCCTGGAGCGGCGGCAACGGCGGGAACTGCCTGGAGGCGATGAAGCTGGCCGACGGGCGGATCGCCGTACGCCAGTCGACCGACCCGGACGGGCCGGCCCTGATCTACACCACGGCGGAGATGACCGCGTTCATAGAAGGCGCCAAGGCAGGGGAGGCCGATTTCCTGCTGTCCTGACGTCGGCGTGTGTTGTTTCTGACCCAACTCCCTCACTGTGAAAGCACGTTGCTGATCGACCCCGTTTGACGCCCGCGCAGTGCGGCGTGACGGGACGGAACCCGACGGCCGCCCGGTTCGACACCGGCGAGCCGCGTCCCGCGCGGGCGTACGACTGGTATCCCGGCGGCAAGGACAACCACTCCGTCGACGAGGCGATGGGCCGGCAGATGCCGGCCCTCGACCCCCGGGTGCCGGTGACCATCCGGTCGACCGCGCGTTCCTGCACCGCGTCACGCGCCGGCCGGCCCAGCAGGGCGTACGGCGGCTCCTGGACATCGGTACCGGCCTACCCACCGAGCCGAACCCGCACCAGGTCGCCCGGCGGCGCCCGGCGCGTCGCGGACCTGGACCGGCCGGTCGCCCTGCCGCACTTCCTTCCGACGAGGACGGAGCGCACGCCGCGCTTCCGCGAGGCCGGTCAGGCCGCGCGGGAACCCGGTCTACGGCTTGCGGGCCACCGCCCCGCAAGCGGGGATCATGCCGTTGTCCTGGCCCGGGAACGGTTCCTGCTCACTCCGGCGGCAGCACCCCGCACAGCGCTTCCAGCGCGGCCCCGTAGACGTGTTCGGCCGGGGCCGCGTAGCCCACCACCAGGCCGTCGCCGGCATCCGTAGGACTCCGTGGATGCCGGAACGCGGCCAGACCGTCGAGCGCCACGCCCTGCCACACGGCGGCCTTCACCGTCGACCGCTCCGTGCCGGGCGGCAGCCGCAGCAGCGCGTGCAGCCCGGCCGCGATCCCCGTCACCTCGATGTGCGGCGCCCGCGCGGCAAGCGCCGCGACGAGCCGGTCCCGCCTGCGCCGGTACCGCTGCCGCATACGCCGCACATGACGGTCGTACGACCCACAGGCGACGAAGTCCGCGAGAGCCAGCTGGTCCAGCACGCTCGCCCACCCCTCCCGCTCGCCCTTCGCCGCCAGCACCGGCTCCACGCACCGCTGCGGCAGGACCATCCAGCCCAGCCGCAGCGCCGGCGACAGGCTCTTGCTGACCGACCCGATGTGGATCACCCGCTCCGGATCGAGCCCCTGCAACGCGCCGACGGGCCGGCGGTCGTAGCGGAACTCGCCGTCGTAGTCGTCCTCCAGCACCACCGCCCCCCGCGCGCGTGCCCAGTCGATCACCGCCGCCCGGCGCTCCGGGTGCAGCGGGCCGCCGGTCGGGAACTGGTGCGCGGGCGTCAGCAGCACCGCCCGCTCGCGCCCCAGCGCGTCCACCCGCGCCCCGTGCTCGTCCAGCGGCAGCGGTACGGTGCGCACGCCCGCCGCCGCGAGCAGTTCCCGGTGGAAGCCCAGCCCGTACCCCTCCACGCCCAGCGGACCGCGCACCACCCCGCCCGCACCCGCCCCGTCCCGGACGCCCCGGCCGAAGAGAAGCCGCAGCGCGTGCGCGAAACCCGAGCAGATCACGATCCGGTCCGGCTCGGTACGCACCCCCCGCGCGCGAGCCAGGTACTCCGTCAGCGTCTCGCGCAACTCGCGGCGCCCGGCGGGATCGCCCGGCCCGAACGCCTCGCTCGGCGCCGTCTGCAAGGCCCGGCGGTACGAGGCCGCCCACGCCGCACGCGGAAAGGCCGACGCGTCCGGCGCCCCCTGCCGCAGGTCGTGCACCGGCCCCCGTGCGCGCGGGGGTACCTCGACGGGCGTTCTTACGGTGTCGCGCAGCGGCCCGGCCCGCTCCGCCACCCGCGTCCCGGAACCCTGCCGGGCGGTCAGCCAGCCCTCGGCGACCAGCTCGGCGTAGGCGTCGGCCACCGTGTTGCGGGCCACCCCCATGTCCGCGGCGAGCGACCGGTACGGCGGCAACCGGGCGCCCGGCGCCAGCCGTCCGCTGCGCACGGCCTCGCGCAGAGCCCTGGTCAGCGCCGCCCGCCGGCCACCCGGACCCGACAGCTCCAGATGCAGGTCCGCACCGATCCGCTCCGCGGAATTGACCCACGATTCCGTCATGGAAATGCACCCTACTGCCGGTCTTTTCGGTCCCTAGGCTGGAGACATGACGACGAACACGGCCACCGCGACCGCCGCCCCCACCTCCACCGTCGACCTCCCGCACGGCATCGCCCCGGCCGGGGCCACCCGTACCCGCCTGGACTTCGCGAAGGCCGCCCCGAAGGTGTTCCGGGCGCTCGTCGGCCTGGACGCCGCCGCCCGCCAGAGCCTCGAACCGGCCCTGGCCGAACTGATCCAGATCCGCGCCTCCCATCTCAACCGCTGCGCCTACTGCCTGCACATGCACACCAACGACGCCCGCAAGGCCGGCGAGAACGAGGACCGGCTGCACATGGTCGCCGTCTGGCGCGAGGCCCGGCACTTCTTCACCCCGAGGGAACAGGCCGCCCTCGCCCTGACGGAGGCGGTGACCCTGGTCGCCGACGGCGGTGTCCCCGACACCCTCTACGCCGAGGCCGCCGCACACTTCGAGGACCAGGAACTGGCCCACGTCCTGTCGCTGATCCTCACGATCAACACGTGGAACCGCGTGGCCCTGGCCACGGGAAAGATCGCGGGCACCGACGAACGCGCCGCCGGCTGAGGGCAGCTCCCGCCGGTCCCCGGCCGCACCCGCCTCTGTGCGGCTCCCCGTCGGTGTGTCAGACCACCATCGGCCGGTCCGTGGGCCGGATCGGGGCCGGCAGCCGGGAACTCCCCGTCAGATAGCGGTCCACGGCGGCCGCGACCGCCCGGCCCTCCGCTATCGCCCACACGATGAGCGACTGCCCGCGCGCCGCGTCCCCCGCGGCGAACACCCCCGGGGCGTTGGTCGCGAAACCGTCGTCCCGGGCGATCGTGCCGCGCGGCTGCAACGCCAGCCCCAACTGCTCGATGAGACCGTCCTCCTGGTCCGGCCCGGAGAACCCGAGGGCGAGCAGCACCAGGTCGGCGGGGAGCGTCCGCCCGGTACCCGGCACCGGACGCCGCTGCTCGTCGACCTCCACCAGGTGCAGCGACCGTACGTTCCCCCTCTCGTCGCCGGTGAAGCGGAGCGTGGACGCCGCGAACAGCCGCGCGTCCGCGTCCGCCGCCGGCGCCGTCCGCAGGTCCCGCGCCTCCTCGTGCGCGGCCGACAGCCGGTAGACCTTCGGGTACGTCGGCCACGGCTCGGCGTCGTCGTCGCGCTCCCCACCCGGCTGTGCGTAGATGTCCAGCTGGGTCACGGACGCGGCCCCCTCGCGCACCGCGGTGCCCAGACAGTCCGCCCCGGTGTCCCCGCCGCCGACGATCACGACGTGCCTGCCGGCGGCCGACAGCGGCGACACCTCCAGATCCCCCTCGCACACGCGGTTGGCCAGCGGCAGGTACTCCATCGCCTGGTGTATCCCGTTCAACGCACGGCCCGGCACCGGGAGTTCCCGCCACGCCGTCGCACCCGTGGCGATCACCACCGCGTCGTACCGGGACCGCAGCTCGGCCGCCGGGACGTCCCGTCCGACCGCCGTCGACGTGCGGAACTTCGTCCCCTCGGCCCGCATCTGCTCGATCCGCCGCTCCAGGTGCCGCTTCTCCATCTTGAACCCGGGGATGCCGTACCGCATCAGCCCGCCGATCCGGTCGTCCTTCTCGTACACCGCCACCGTGTGTCCCGCCCGGGTCAGCTGCTGCGCCGCGGCCAGCCCGGTGGGCCCGGAACCGATGACGGCGACCGTCTTCCCGGACAGCCGCTCGGGCGGCCGGGGAGGCGTGAAACCCTCCTCCCACGCCCGGTCGGCGATCGCGCACTCGACGTTCTTGATGGTGACGGCCGGCTGGTTAATCGCCAGCACGCACCCCGCCTCGCACGGCGCCGGACACAGCCGCCCGGTGAACTCCGGGAAGTTGTTCGTGGCGTGCAGCCGGTCGCTCGCCGACCGCCAGTCCTCCCGCGCGACCAGGTCGTTCCACTCCGGGATGAGATTGCCCAGCGGGCAGGCCTGGTGGCAGAACGGGACGCCACAGTCCATGCAGCGGTCGGCCTGCTTGCTGATGATGGGCAGCAGCGCGCCCGGGACGTACACCTCGTCCCAGTCCCGCACCCGCTGCTCCACGGGCCGCCGCGGCCACTCCTGGCGCGGCGTGGTCATGAACCCCTTGGGATCGGCCATGGCGTCTTCCTCGCGTACGGGCAGCGGAGGCACCGGGTGAACGAAGGGCCGTGCGTCATCGGGCGGCGCTCTTGCGGCCACGATACGTCTCCGCGGGTGCCCGCGCAGAGTGGCGGACAGCGCTTTCTCCCAGGGTGCGCGGCTGGGGCGGCTCAGGCGAGGGCCAGTATGTAGAACAGGGCCGCCGCGGCGGAGGCGACCGTCCGGACGTGGTTCCAGAACGTCCACTCGCGCACATACGCCGGCCAGTACACCGCGGCCTCCACCGCCCCCGGGGTGAGCCGCGCCAGCCGGTCGTTGCGGGGCACGTTCGCGACGACCGTCAGCCCGAACGAGCCGGCCAGGTACAGCGTGCTGCCCAGCAGCAGTTCCGCCTTCCCCTCCTCGGGCCACACCACGAACGTCACCACCGCGATCAGCGCGCACAACGCCGCCGACCCGGCGAACACGGTCATGAAGGCCGGCCGCACCGCCGCGACGTTGATCGCGTTCATCGCCGCCACCCCCTGCGCGGGCGGCAGCGCCGCGAGCCCCCGCATCACGAAGGTCGAGAACCCGCAGAAGACCCCGGCCACCAGCCCGGTCCCGAGAACGCCCACCACGACCAGCACGAAGAACGGCCCGCCGATCATCCGCACACCCCCATTTCCGTCCCGGCCGGACCGCAGCCCGGCACCGATCCCTCTCACCCGTCACCGCACCCCATCCGCCCACGGGCGCGCCCTGGCCACTCACACAACTCCCACGCCTCCGTCCGGGTAGGGGTGAGCGCTGGGGGCGTCCGCCAGCAGGGCGAGGCACCCCGCCGGCGCGGGCAACCGTCGCCGGGCCCGGCCGAGGCCCGCTTCACACGAGCCTGCGCGGACGCCGGTGGCCCCGCAAGCGCCAACCGGGACCGCCCCGCCCACGTTCACCCCCAGCCCGTTTCTCAACCCACGTCCTCCTCACCGGCCTCCTGCCAGGCCCGCAGCACGCTCTCCACCGTCCCCGCGATCCGCCGCCGCGCCTCGTACCGGGGGACCCCGCTCATCAGGAGCCGGTCGTACGCCGTGTCCCCATGCCGCACGCCCGCCACGACCGCCGAGATCACCGCCCCTTCGGTCAGTGCACGTCCGGCCGCGCTGCGACCCACCCGTCCACTGCCCCGCACCGACGCGTGAGCCGCGATGGCGCGGGCCCGCTCGGCGGGGCAACCGGGGAACAGCCGAAGTATCTCGGCCGCGAACGCCGCCGCGAACCGCTCGTCCTCCGCCGCCCGGCGCCGCGCGTCCCGCGCCCGCCGCCGGCGCCGGGCCTCGGCGTCCGCCAGGCAGCGGGCCTCGGCCCGGGCCAGCGCGGCCTCCTGCACGAGCATGCCCTGGCGTTCGTATCGGCTCTTGCGCCGGTTGAACCGCACGACCACCACCGACAGCCCGCTCTCCTCACGCGACCTGCGCGTCAGGGCCGTGTCGCCGCGCGGCAGGAACACCAGGTGGCCGAGGTCGGCGCAGTCCAGGCAGCGCGGCGCCCCGTCCTCCAGCACCAGCAGCGACAGCGGACCGCGCCGGCAACCGGCACACCGCCTGCGCTTCAGCGGCTGGATGGCGACAAGACGACCGGGGGAGTGGGGAGTTGCGGGAAGCGCCATACGCGGTACCTTCCCCGTCACCGCCCACGGCTCCCCCGCCCGCCCACGGTCCTTCCCCCCCGGGTCAGTCCCCTCTGCGTACGCCCTCCTGCCCCACCTCTCGGAACTACCTCTTCTCCTCCAAGTAGTTGAACACCGACACCCGCTTCCGGTGCCGCACCGGTCGCTCGATCTCGTCGACCACCGCGACCGCGAGGTCCGCGTACGACAGCCATGGCTCAGGACCGCCGTCCGGCAGCCGCTCTCCGCCGACGCGGTACCGCCCCGTCCGCACACCGCCGTGCTCCAGGTACCCGGCGGGCGTCAGCATCACCCAGTCGACGGGCCCGTCCCCGCGCTCCCGCAGCCGGTGCAGGCCGGCCGTGTGCGCCAGCGCGAACGGCCGGATCGCCGGGGGGAACGCGCCCGGGTCGTCCATCACCGGCCGCCCGTCCGCGCCGAGCAGGTTCGCCCCGAGACCCACGGCGACGAGCCGGCCCACGCCGGCCGCGGCGAGTCCTACGAGCAGTGCGTCGGCCGCCTTCACGAAGAACCCGGGGTCGAGCGTGTCGAAACCCTGCTCCGGTCCGCTGAACGGCGAAACGGCGTGCACGGCCCCGGCATGCCCGGCGGCGGCCCCCGTGACCGACCGGAGATCGGTGACATCGCCCCGTACGACCGTGACACCCTCCGCTCCGAGATCCGGATATCTCGCCGGATCCCGCACCACGGCCGTCACCGCGTACCCACGCGCCCGTGCCTCGGCCGTCACCGCCCGACCGGCCCGGCCCCCCGCACCGAAGACCACGATCCCGCTCATCCCGACCTCCAAGTCCCGCGCGGTCGCCCGCGATAGGACCAGGACGTTAGAGACCGGACGCCCGGTTACCGCAACGGAATCGGCGCTACCCTCGACGGATGACCGACGCGACGGCCCACGACCGTGCCGCACCTCTCGATCCCGGCATGTTCCACCCCCTCTGTCCGTCGTCCGCCATGCCCTTCCGGGTCGGCGACAAGTGGTCCGGCATGGTGATCCGCTGTCTCCAGGACGGCCCACGCCGCTTCGGTGAACTGCGGGTCCCGCTCAGGGCCGTCACACCCAAGGTCCTCAGCGAGACCCTGCGCGCCATGGAGCGCGACGGCCTGGTGACCCGTACCGCGTACGACGAGAACCCGCCCCGCGTCGAGTACGCCCTCACTCCCCTCGGTCGCACCCTCATTCCCCTCCTCGACGCCGCCCGCACGTGGAGCGAGACGCACCTCCCCGCCCTGCTCGCGGCCCGCCGCGCGGCCGGACGGCCCGCCTGACGCCGGCACCCGCGCCGCTCTCCTCCGCCACCCGGCATCATGGGGCGTGTGCGACTGGAAGCGATCACCTGGGAACGGCTGGCCGAGCGGCTCGCCGACCGGCTGGCCGGCGCGGAACCGTCCGACGGCGCCGCCTGGCAGCGCGTCGGCTTCGACGGGGCCCCGGCCGCCCGTCCGGGAGACCTCGCCACGCGCGTCGGCGAGGCGCTGCGGGTGCGTGGCCGGCCCTCGCTCGTGATCGGCACCGAAGGCTTCCTGCGGCCCGCCTCGCTCCGCCTGGAGCACGGCCGGCGCGACGCGGAGTCGTATTACAACGGATGGTTCGACACGGGCGCCCTGTGGCGGGAGGTCTTCGGGCCGCTCGACCCCGGAGGCACCGGGCGGATCCTGCCCGACCTGTGGGATCCGGCCACGGACCGGGCCACCCGCAGCCCCTACGTCCCACTCCCGCCCGGCGGCATCCTGTTGCTCCACGGCCCCCTCCTGCTGCGCCACTGGTTCCCCTTCGACCTGACCGTGCACCTCCTCCTCTCCCCGGGCGCCCTCCGCCGCCGTACGCCCGAGGCCGACCACTGGACCCTCCCCGCCTTCGAGCGCTACGAGGCCGAGACCGACCCGGCCGGCACGGCGGACGTCCTGGTGCGAGCCGACGACCCGCGCCACCCCGCCTGGAGCGGCTGATCCGGAAGCGCCGTCCGGAGACCCGGCCGCCCTGATCACAGTGGGAACCGGCACCGCGTAGACCGGCCCCGGCAGCCCGCCGATCCCCGCTGTCGCCCTCGCTCAGAGCCAGCCGTTGCGCCGGAAGCCCCGGTACACCGCCAGACACGCCCCCGCCGTCACGGCCATGATCAACGGGTAGCCGAACCGCCAGTGCAGCTCCGGCATGTGCTCGAAGTTCATGCCGTACACCCCGCACACCATCGTCGGCACGGCGATCACCGCGGCCCAGGCCGTGATCTTCCGCATGTCCTCGTTCTGCGCCACCGTCACCTGCGCGAGATGTGCTTGCAGGATGGAGTTGAGCAGCTCGTCGAACGCGGCGATCTGTTCCTTGGCCCGGATCAAGTGGTCGAGCACATCCCGGAAGTACGTCTGTATCTCCGGGGCGACGACCCGTATCGGCCGGGTCGCCAGGTCCTCCAGCGGGCGCCCCAGGGGCACCACCGCCCGCTTCAGCTCCAGCAGTTCGCGTTTCATCTGGTAGATGCGGCCCGCGTCCAGACGCGCGCCGTTCTCCGAGAACACGTCGGTCTCGACCTGGTCGATGTCGGCCTGCACCGCGTCCGTGACGCTGAGGTAGTCGTCCACCACATGGTCGGCGATCGCGTGCAGCACGGCCGCCGGTCCCTTGGCCAGCTGGTGCGGGTCCGCCTCCAACTCCTCGCGCAGCGGCCCCAGCGAGCCGTGCCGGCCGTGCCGCACCGTGATCACGAAGTCCTCGCCGGCGAACACCATGATCTCGCCGGTGTCCACCACCTCACTGGTCGCCGTCAGCTGCTCGTGCTCCACGTAACACACGGTCTTGAACACCGCGAAGAGCGTGTCGCCGTAGTGCTCCAGCTTCGGCCGCTGGTGTGCCTCGATCGCGTCCTCCACCGCCAGCGGATGCAGGTCGAACAGCTCGGCGATTCCGGTGAACTCACGGTCCGTCGGCTCGTGCAGCCCGAGCCAGACGAAGCCTTCGCCGGTCTTGCGCACGAGCCGTACGGCATCCACCAGGTCGGCGCACCCGGGCACGCGCACGCCGTCCTGATACGTCACGCAGTTCACCACCGACGAGCCCAGCGGCGACCTGGCGGGATGGCTCAGGTCCACGCGCGGCCGGCGCCGGGCCAGCCGCGCCACCCTGCGCAGGCCGCCGACCCTGCCCAGCCCCGTGACCTTCCGCAGATTCCCTGCCATGGACATCTGGATCTCCCCGTGTGGATCTCCTCATGCGACGCTTCCGCGCCTTGCCCGGCAAGTCTGCCAGTCCCGGGCAAAGCGCGGGCAAGCCTGTGGGAACAGGGAGTTCCGCTTTGTTCCCGCCTGTGGACGAAGGGGCGACCGAGCCGGGCGGGCCGGCTGACCGGGATGATGGGAGCATGGCGCGCTCCGACGGATACCTCCTGGACAACCGGCAGAACGAGGCGGGCGAACGCTTCGACGCCTTCACCGCCCTCTTCGACCCCACGACCTTCCGGCACCTCGAAAGACTCGGCGTCGGCCCCGGCTGGCGCTGCTGGGAAGTGGGGGCCGGCGGCCCCTCCGTCACGTCCTGGCTCGCCGGGAAAGTGGGACCGGCCGGTCAGGTCGTCGCCACCGACATCGACACCTCCCGGCTCACCGCCGCGGACCGCCCGCCGGTGGAGATCCGCGTCCACGACGTGGGCGCCGAGGAGCCGCCCGGCAAGGACTTCGACCTGGTCCACGCCCGGCTCGTCCTCGTGCACGTACCCGACCGGGAACGGGCGCTGCGGAACATGATCAAAGCCCTGCGGCCCGGCGGACACCTGCTGATCGAGGACGCCGACCCCGCCCTCCAGCCCCTGGCCTGCCCCGACGAGTACGGCCCCGAGCAGCGGCTCGCCAACCGGCTGCGCCAGGGCTTCCGCAAGCTGCTCGCCGACCGCGGCGCCGACCTCTCCTACGGCCGCAAACTCCCGCGGTTGCTCCGCGAGGCCGGACTGCACGGAGTCCAGGCCGACGCGTACTTCCCCGTGGCCTCGCCCGCCTGCACCGCCCTGGAGGCCGCGACGGTCCGTCAGATCCGCGGCCGGCTCGTCGCCGCCGGCCTGGCCACCGACGCGGAGATCGACGAGCACCTGGCCAACGTGGAGACCGGCCAGATGGACCTGACCACGGCGCCGATGATCTCGGCGTGGGGGCGCAAGAGGTAGCCGGGGCAGCGGGCAGCCGCGGCCGCCGGACCGTTTCGACGACCGCCGGCTCCACGCGCGTGCGGCCGCCGCCGCCCACAGGTCACGGTTCGCTTGCCTGCTTACACGGCCCGGCATCCGGCAGAGGGCGTGACCGGGCCACCACTCGCAGGCATCCGGCAGAGGGCGTGACCGGGCCACCGCTCGCAGGCCGCCGCAGCTGGCGAGGCGGCCGGCACGCACCCGTCCGCTCAGCCTCCGTCCTCCGGACGCGGTGGTCTGCCGCCCACTCGCCCGACCGCCTCCGCACCCGCCCGGCAGCCCCGTGCCGCGGCTTCCTCCGGGGCCGCGCCCGCGAGGAGGGCGGCCAGGAACGCGCCGGTGAAGGCGTCACCCGCGCCCGTGGTGTCCCGGGGGTCCGCCGGCACGGCCGGAACCCGGACCGGCACGGCGCCGGAACGGGCCACCAGTGCTCCCTCCGCGCCCGCCTTGGCCACCACCAGCGGTACGAGACGGCTCAGCTTCGCCGCCGCGTCCGCCGCATCCGGCAGCCCGGTCAGCAGACAAGCCTCGTCCCGGCTGGGCAGCAGCACGTCCAGCCCCTCGGCGAACGCCAGGAAGCGGTCCACCCCCAGCTCGACCAGGAAACCGGCGGAGGCCGGGTCCAGGCTGACCGGCACACCGCGCGCGCGTGCCGCCGCGAGCGCCGTCTCCGCGAGCGCCCGGCTCGACCCGGTGAACAGCAGATAGCCCGACAGATGCAGCCGGGCCACCCCGTCGAGCAGCGCGTCCGACCAGTCGGCGGGGCCCAGCCGCAGGGATGCCCCGCTGTCCGTCAGGAACGTCCGCTCGGCCGCCGCACCCGTGTCGACGAGGCAGATCACGGTGCCGGTCGCTGCCTCCCGGTCCACCACGAGCCGGGGCCGCACCCCGGCCGCGACCAGCTCCCGCTCGTGCCACGCGACGGCGTCCGTGCCCACCCGCCCCAGCAGCCGTACGTCCGCGCAACCCGCGTGGGCGGCCCAGCAGGCCACGTTGGCGCCCGCGCCGCCCGGCAGCCTCCGGATCACGGCGGCCGTGTCGGTGCCGGCCGCGAGAGGCCCCCGGTGCCGGGCGATCACGTCCGTGACCACGTCGCCGACGACCAGCAGCGCGCCGTTCCGCCCGGCGGTCACCCCCTGGCCCACGCCGAGGAGATCCGCGCCGCGAGCCGGACGTTCCCGCGCACCGCCGCCAGGTTGGCGCTCAGCGAGGCACCGTCCGTGTGCCGGACCAGGTGGTCCAGCAGGAACGGGGTCACCGCCTGCCCCGTGACACCCTGCTCCGCGCAGGCGCGCAGCGCGTCGGCGAGTACACGCGCGTGCAACTCGGGATCCAGTTGTTCCGCCTCCGGGACCGGGTGGGCGACGATCAGCGCGGAGTCCGGGGCGTCCAGCGCGTCCTGGGCGCGCATGACAGCGGCGACCTGCTCGGGAGTGTCCAGCCTCCAGTCGACCGGATGCCCCGAGTCCGACAGGTAGAAGCCGGGGAACCGGTCGGTGCCGTACCCGGCGACGGCCACGCCCAGTGTCTCCAGTCGCTGCAGCGTCGCCGGTACGTCCAGGATCGACTTCACGCCCGCGCACACCACCGTGATCCGGGTCCGCGCCAGCAGTCCCAGGTCGGCCGACTCGTCCTGGGTCACGGTCCACTCCCGGTGCACCCCGCCGAGCCCACCGGTGGCGAACACCCGCACCCCCACGAGGGAGGCCAGCTGCGCCGTCGCCGACACGGTCGTCGCCCCGCTCGCCCCCGCCGCCACGGCGAGCGGCAGGTCACGATGGCCCAGCTTGCGGATGCCGTCCTCGTTGGCGACCCGCTCCAGCTGGTCCTTGTCCAGGCCGACCCGGGGCCGCCCGTCCAGCACGGCGATGGTCGCCGGCACGGCACCCTCCCGCCGCACCGCCTCCTCCAGCTCCAACGCCACCTGCAAGTTCCGCGGGCGGGGCAGACCGTGCGCGATGATCGTGGACTCCAGAGCCACCACCGGCCGCCCCGCGTCGATCGCCTCCCGGACTTCTTCCGACACCACCAGCACCACGTGCCCGCCTCCTGTCCGTCGGTCCTTCCTAGTCTCTGGCGGGTGCCGGCCGCGGATAAACGCTTGTGACCCGTCATGGGGGCCGCCAGCCTGGTGCACATGAGGAACAACACCACGCGCCTCGACCACGTCGTCCTGTGGGTGGCCGACCCGGTCGCCGCGGCAGCCTTCTACGAGACGGCCGTCGGCCTGGAGCCGGTCAGGGTCGCCGAGTACGCGGAGGGCACGGTGGCCTTCCCCTCCGTACGCGTCAACGAGGACACGGTCCTCGACCTCGCCCCGCACGGCTTCGCCGGGCAGATGAGGATGCTGCCCGGTTCCGCGGACAGCGCGGGCCACCCCGTCAACCACGTCTGCCTGTCACTGCCGGCCGAGGACTTCGACACCCTCAGGGACCGCCTGGAGGAACACGGCGTCCCCGTGTCGGGCATCGACCACGGTCTGTCCGGCGCCCGCGGCGACGCCACGCGCAGCTTCTACTTCCGCGACCCGGACGGCAACGTCTTCGAGGCCCGGCACTACGACGACTAGGGTCTTTCCTTTGGATCAGGCCGGATCAGGGAGCGGTGCCAGGGCCCGCGAGCCCGGCATGATCCAAACGAGAGGCCCTAGCCGCACTCCGGACCGGTCAGAACAGCGGCTCCGGCAGCACACCCTCCAGGGCGAGCAGCTTCCGCTTGGTCTCCAGTCCGCCCCCGAAACCACCGATGCCGCCGCGGCTCTCCACCACCCGGTGGCACGGCACGACCACCGGCAGCGGATTGGCGCCCATCGCCGCGCCGACCGCCTGCGCCCCGCCGGGCTGGCCGACCCGGCCCGCCAGATCGCCGTACCCCACCACGGTGCCGTACGGCACACCGGAGGCCAGTTCGCGCAGGACCTGCCGGTTGAAACCGGAGATCAGCGACCAGTCCAGCGGCAGGTCGAAGTCATGCCGCCGGCCCGCGAAGTACGCCCGCAGCTGGCCTATCGCCTCGCTCAGCAGCGGCGCGTCCGGGTCCTCCACGGGCTCGGAACCAAGCCGTGCGGCCAGCCGCTCCAGCGCCCGGCCGCGCACCGCGTCCGAGGCGTGGAAGACGACGTTGACCAGGCCGTCGCGGGTCGCCGCCAGCATCAGCGGGCCGATGTCCGTGCCGACGACGGCCCACACGACCCGCTGCTCATCCTGTGCATGGCTGTCCATGCGCCTACGGTACGGCCCGCCACTGACAACGCCGGCCGGGTCAGCCGGAGCCCAGCGCCGCCCGCACCACGTCGGGCTTGTTGCTGATGATTCCGTCGACCCCGTAACCGGCGACCTCACGTGCGGTGGCCGCGTCGTCCACCGTCCAGGCGAGGAGCTCCAGCGGCCGGCCGTGCGGCCCGTCCAAGGCGTGCACGGAGGCGACGTACCCCTGGGAGAGTGACCCGTACGAGGGATTGATCAGGTCCGCGAAGCGCGTGAACCCGTGCAGCTGCGCCACGGTGGGCGTACCGAGGTAGCCGGTGATGACCGCCGGCTTCAGCTCGTGCACGGTCCGCACGCTGTCGGCGCTGAAACTCTGCACGATCAGCCGCCCCAGGTGCCCGCCGTCCAGCCAGCCCTCGTTGTCCAGCAGCTTCAGCGTCTGCTGCTCGATGCCCGGGTACAGCTCCGGATTCTTGATCTCCAGGAGGAGTTTCTCGTGATCGTGTTCGATCCGGCGCATGTACTCCTTCAGTGTCGGCACGCGCACGCCCGCGTAGACCGGGGAGAACCAGCTGCCCGCGTCCAGCCGGGCGATCTCGGCGGCGGTGAAGTCCCGCACCTTCCACGGCGCCCGGTCGGGGAAGACCTCCTCGGCGTTCGTGGTGCGCCGCAGGGTCTCGTCGTGCACGACGACCAGCTCGCCGTCCTTGGTGCGCTGGACGTCGTTCTCGACCCATGAGAAGCCCAGTTCGGCGGCCTTGTCCACGGCGGCCAGCGTGTTCTCGGGTGCGTAGGTGGAGGCGCCCCGGTGGGCGATCACCGTGGGCACGTCGTGCTCGCCCGCCCGGGCATCGGACGTGGGGCTCAGCAGGGCGGTCACCGTCCCCAGGACCGCGGCTACCGGGGCGGCGACTACGCGCGCGTACATGCGTACTCCTCGCATCGAGCGGATACCGACAGCAACAGAGTGACAGCACTGAGTCAACGGCACTCGGTGCACGACGGCCACACCATGCATGGAGATGTCCAAGTCCGCTCACCGATGCCGCACAACTGCGGCAAGGCCGTGTTTCTTTGCCGGAAAATCGTTCGACCCCTCCGATGGGGGTCATACTCTCTGCGACAACCCTGACCGCCCGTGCGGTCCTGGGACGGGGGCGTATTCGGGTTTTCCGGGACACAAGAAGGCGGGAAGGGCAGCCGCGGATGCAAGGCACGGTCGACGGATTCAGCTACGGGGCCGTCACCCCGTTGGTGGCCTACCTGATGGCGTGCCTCGGCGGCGCCCTCGGCCTGCGCTGCACCACACGGTCCCTGCTGGTCACGCACGCACGGCGGCCCGCCTGGCTGGCCCTGGGCTCGGCGGCGATCGGCTCCGGCATCTGGACCATGCACTTCGTCGCCATGATGGGCTTCAGCATCAAGGAGGCACCGCTCCACTACGACAAGCCGTTGACCTACGCGAGCCTCGGCCTCGCCATCGTCATGGTCGGCGTCGGGATCTTCATCGTCGGCTACCGGGGCGCCACCGGCACCCCCCTGTTCACCGGCGGCACGATCACCGGTCTGGGTGTCGCCTCGATGCACTACCTCGGCATGGCGGGCGTCCAGTTCCACGGACGGTTCACCTACAACACGTTCACCGTCGCCGCCTCCGTCGTCATAGCGGTCGTGGCCGCCACCGCCGCCCTGTGGGCCGCCGGACAGGTGCGGGGCTTCCTGTGGAGCGTCGGCGCGAGCCTCGTCATGGGTCTCGCGGTCAGCGGCATGCACTACACCGGCATGGCCGCCCTGAGCGTCCACCTCGACGGCGCCTCCCGCACCGCCGGGGGCGCGCCCGCCGCCTCCACGCTGGCCCCGATGCTGATCGGACCGCTCGCCTTCCTGCTCCTCGCGGGCGTCGTCGTGATCTTCGACCCGCTGATGCTGGTGGGCCGCCCCGACTGGAGGCCCGTCGAGCAGAAACCGGGCGTTCCGGCCGCCGCCGTCGCCTCCCACGCCGAGCGCCGCCCCGCCGTCCACGACGGGCACCGGCCCGTGCAGCACGCCTCCCGCACCCCGCAGAACCGCTGATCGGAACCCGTTGTCAGTGCGGGGTCGTACGGTTGATGTCATGCGGCCCGTTTCCCACATCGAACGCACGGTGGCGCCCTTCGAGGTCGTCAGCCCCTACCAGCCCAGCGGCGACCAGCCGGCGGCCATCGCCGAGCTGGCCAAGCGCATCGAGGCCGGCGAGAAGGACGTCGTCCTCCTGGGCGCGACCGGCACCGGCAAGTCCGCCACCACCGCGTGGATGATCGAGAAGCTCCAGCGCCCCACCCTCGTGATGGCACCGAACAAGACACTGGCCGCGCAGCTGGCCAACGAGTTCCGCGAGCTGCTGCCGAACAACGCCGTCGAGTACTTCGTCTCGTACTACGACTACTACCAGCCCGAGGCCTACGTCCCGCAGTCGGACACCTACATCGAGAAGGACTCCTCGATCAACGAGGAGGTCGAGCGCCTGCGCCACTCGGCCACCAACTCGCTGCTCACCCGGCGTGACGTCGTCGTGGTCGCCTCGGTGTCCTGCATCTACGGCCTCGGTACGCCGCAGGAGTACGTGGACCGCATGGTCACCCTCCGGGTCGGCGACGAGATCGACCGGGACGAGCTGCTGCGCCGCTTCGTCGACATCCAGTACACGCGCAACGACATGGCGTTCACCCGCGGCACCTTCCGGGTCCGCGGCGACACCATCGAGATCTTCCCGGTCTACGAGGAGCTGGCCGTCCGCATCGAGATGTTCGGCGACGAGATCGAGGCGCTGTCCACGCTCCACCCGCTCACCGGCGAGATCATCAGCGACGACCGGCAGCTCTACGTCTTCCCCGCCTCCCACTACGTCGCCGGGCCCGAGCGCATGGAGCGGGCCGTCAACGACATCGAGAAGGAACTGGGCGAGCGCCTGGGCGAGCTGGAGAAGCAGGGCAAGCTCCTGGAGGCCCAGCGCCTGCGGATGCGCACCACGTACGACATCGAGATGCTCCGCCAGATCGGCACGTGCTCCGGCGTGGAGAACTACTCGATGCACTTCGACGGCCGCTCGCCGGGCTCCCCGCCCAACACGCTGCTGGACTACTTCCCGGACGACTTCCTGCTCGTCATCGACGAGTCGCACGTCACCGTCCCGCAGATCGGCGCCATGTACGAGGGCGACGCCTCCCGCAAGCGCACCCTCGTGGACCACGGCTTCCGCCTGCCCTCCGCCCTGGACAACCGGCCGCTGAAGTGGGAGGAGTTCCAGGAGCGCATCGGGCAGACCGTCTACCTGTCGGCCACCCCCGGCCCCTACGAGCTGTCGCGTTCGGACGGCTTCGTGGAGCAGATCATCCGTCCCACCGGCCTGATCGACCCGGAGGTCGTGGTCAAGCCCACCGAGGGCCAGATCGACGACCTGGTGCACGAGATCCGCAAGCGCACCGACAAGGACGAGCGGGTCCTCGTCACCACGCTGACCAAGAAGATGGCCGAGGACCTCACCGACTACTTCCTCGAACTCGGCATCCAGGTGCGCTACCTGCACAGCGACGTCGACACCCTGCGCCGCGTCGAGCTGCTGCGCGAACTGCGCTCCGGTGAGTACGACGTCCTGGTCGGCATCAACCTGCTCCGTGAGGGCCTCGACCTGCCCGAGGTGTCCCTGGTGGCGATCCTGGACGCCGACAAGGAGGGCTTCCTCAGGTCGGGCACCTCGCTGATCCAGACCATCGGCCGAGCGGCGCGCAACGTCTCCGGCCAGGTCCACATGTACGCCGACAAGATCACCCCGGCGATGGAGAAGGCCATCGAGGAGACCAACCGCCGCCGGGAGAAGCAGGTCGCCTACAACAAGGCGAACGGCATCGACCCGCAGCCGCTGCGCAAGAAGATCAACGACATCGTCGCGCAGATCGCCCGCGAGGAGGTCGACACCGAACAGCTCCTCGGCTCCGGGTACCGCAAGACGAAGGACGGCAAGGGAGCGAAGGCCCCCGTTCCGGCGCTCGGCGACAAGGCGGCCAAGGGCGCGAAGGCCACAAAGGCCACCAGGAACGCCAAGGGCAAGGCGGTGCCCACGGACCGTCCCGCGGCCGAACTGGCGGAGCAGATCGAAGAGATGACCGAGCGCATGCGTGCCGCCGCCGCTGAGCTGCAGTTCGAGATCGCGGCCCGGCTGCGCGACGAGGTCTCCGAGATGAAGAAGGAGCTGCGCCAGATGCGGGAGGCCGGCCTGGCCTGAGTCTCGCCCGGTACCGGTCTTCGGCCCGAACGCCAAGTGTTGCAACCCCGACACAAAGCCCGGGCCGGGGGTCGGCACCGTCCGAGGCCCTGCATAGGGTTCTGACACAACCGCGCGGTGGGCAGCAACGGCTCGGCGCGGCAACAGGGGACTGTCGAGAGGGGATCCAGCCGTGTCCGTCAACTTGTCCAAGGGTCAGGCCATCAGCCTGGAGAAGAAGGACGGGGCCACCCTGACGGCGGTCCGCATGGGGCTCGGCTGGCAGGCGGCCAAGCGGCGCGGCCTGTTCGGCTCTCGCACCCGCGAGATCGACCTGGACGCCTCCGCGGTCCTCTTCGCCGGCGCGGAACCCAAGGACGTCGTCTTCTTCCGCCACCTGGTCAGCGACGACGGTTCCGTGCGCCACACCGGTGACAACCTCGTCGGCGGCGCCGGCCAGGGCGGGGACGACGAGGCCATCCTGGTGGACCTGCAGCGCGTCCCGGTCCACATCGACCAGATCGTCTTCACGGTCAATTCCTTCACCGGCCAGACCTTCCAGGAGGTGCAGAACGCCTTCTGCCGGCTCGTGGACGAGACCAACGGCCAGGAACTCGCCCGCTACACCCTGGCCGGCGGCGGCGAGTACACCGCCCAGATCATGTGCAAGGTGCACCGGGCGGGCTCGGGCTGGACGATGACGGCCATCGGCGCCCCGGCCAGGGGCCGTACCTTCCAGGACCTGATGCCGGCGATCCTGCCGCACCTGTAGGGCCTGTCGTCAGCAGGGGGGCGACGGCGATGGTGGCCGAGCTGGTGCGGGGGCAGAACCACCCGCTGTCCCACGTCCGGCTGGAGATCCGGATCTCGGCCGGGGCGTCGGTCCTGGCCGGAGTCACACTCGGCGACGAGCACGGCACGGTGCACGGCCCCCAGTGGGTGGCCCACCCCGGCGCCCCCGTCCTGCCGGGTGTCGAGGTGCCCCGGCAGCCGGCCGCCGGGCACCGCCTGGCCGTCGATCTGGACGCCCTGCCCGAGGCCGTGCACCGCGTCGAGGTGTTCATCGCCCTGCCCACCGGCACGGCAGGTCCCCTCGGCTTCGGTGCCGTCCCGGCCCCGCACACCACGGTGAGCGGACCCGACGGCAGCGAACTGGCCTGTTACACCCTCACCGGCCTGGACACCGAGACGGCCGTGATCGCCCTGGAGCTGTACCGCAGGCAGGGCGCCTGGAAAGTGCGCGCGATGGGCCAGGGTTATGCGAACGGCCTCCCCGCCCTCCTCGCCGACCGGGGGCTGCCCGACGCGGACGACCTCGCGACGGCCATCCAGGGGGCGGCGGCCCGGACCCTGCCCGGTACGGCTCCGGCACCGCCGACCGATCTCGGTCCCCGGGCCGCCTCCGCTCCGGCACCGCAGACCTCGTCCACCCATCAACCGGCGTCCACTTTCCAGCCCGCGCCTGCTTCCCCGCCCACTGCCGCTTCTCAGCCGGCGCCGGCTGCTCCGCCCACTGCCGCCTCCCCGCCGTCCGCTTCGGGGCCTGCGGAACCGCCGTGTCCGTACGACCCGCAGGTCCCTGACGAGGATGGCGGCCCCGGTCCCCACCAGCCCGGCGGCCCGGTCGACTCCACACACCCGCGCCGCACCCGCGGCCTTCCGCCCTCGCCCCCCGCACCCTCGGTCGCCGACGGACAGCCCGCTCGGCCCGTCGCCGGGGACGCCGTGGGCTGGTCGATGGAGGAACGGCTGTACAACCAGGTCCGGGGCATGTTCGAGGACCTCGCCCGCACCACGGCCGCCTACCGCAGCGCCGTCGACTTCGCCGACTCCCGCCTGGAGAAGGAGCTGGACCAGGCCCTCGCCGACCCCCGCACGCGGCTCGGCACGGCGGGAGATGCCGCGCGCGAGGCGGCCCACGCCCGCCGGACCCAGCTGGCCGGCCAGGCACGGGCGGCCTTCGATCGCGACCTCGCCCAGCTCATCGCCGAGGCGGAGGTGGTCGAGCCCGCGCTCCCGCCCGCCTACGCTCGCTGGGACAGCCCCGTCTGGCACGCCTACCGCCTCCCCGCCGAGCCGCCGATGGCCCTGCGGCTCGGCGATCTGCACCTGCCCGAAAGCGCGCCCTTGCGCATTCCCCTGCTGGTCAGGCTGCCCCTGGAGAGGGGTTTGTGGATCGACAGCGGGCTCGGCGCCGCTGACCTGACGGGCCCCGCCGAGCTGCGGGACCTGGCCCTGTCCGTGGCCGTCGCCCTCGCGGCGCGTCTGCTCGCCGTACACCCGGCCGGCGAGTTCGCCGTGCGCGTCCTCGACCCTGCCGGTGCCGGGACCCACGCGCTGCTGCCGCTGACGCGGTCCGGGGTTCTGGCGGCGCCGCCCGCGACCGGGGCGGCGGGTGTCGCGCAGACGCTGCAGGGGCTCACCCGGCGCGTCGACCTGGTGCAGATGGCGGTGCGCGGTGGGGCGGCCGAGTCACTGCCGGCGGATGTGGACACCGCCCAGCAGCTCTTGATCGTCAACGACTTCCCGCACGGCTTCGACGACCGTTCGGTGACCCGGCTGCGCTATCTAGCCGACGAGGGCCCGGCCGTCGGCGTACACCTCCTGCTCGTCGCCGACCGTGAGGAGGCCGCCGCATTCGGCCCCTTGCTCGATCCGCTGTGGCGTTCGCTGCTGCGACTCACCCCGGTGCCCGACGACCACCTCGCCGATCCCTGGATCGGTCACGCCTGGACCTACGAGCCCTCACTCTCCCCGGCCGCCGGCCGGATCGTGCACGACGTGCTCACCGAGGTCGCCAGAGCCCGTACCAAGCAATGGTAAAAGCAATCTGACCTGGCAACTTGGCTTCTCCTTTGCTTTTCACTTTACCTTTCCTTGGTGATAGGGGTACAGTCTTCCGTACGGAGGGGAGTACTCCCTGACTGCGGCGCACCCGTCAGTACGGACCGGTCCGGTCCCGGGGCGCCGGCCCATCGCGGGTGGAAGAGACCTCCGGCAGCGACAACGCTGATGTGTTTGCCGTCATGTAATGCCGGAGGTGCAATGGAAGTCTCCATGGGTCTGTGGGCCCTCACCATCGCGGGTCTCGCCGCCCTGATCTCGGTCGACTTCTTCCTCGGTCGCAAGCCGCATGAGGTGTCGATCAAGGAAGCGGGCATCTGGACAGCCGTCTGGATCGCCCTGGCCGGCCTCTTTGGTCTCGGTCTCCTCGTCTTCGGCGGCGGGCAGCCGGCCGGTGAGTTCTTCGCGGGCTTCATCACCGAGAAGTCGCTGAGCGTCGACAACCTCTTCGTCTTCGTCCTGATCATGGCGAAGTTCGCGGTGCCCGCGCAGTACCAGCAGCGCGTCCTGCTCGTCGGCGTCCTCATAGCGCTGGTCCTGCGGGCCGTCTTCATCGCCGCCGGGGCCGCGATCCTCGCGAGCTTCTCCTGGGTGTTCTACCTCTTCGGCGCCTTCCTGATCTGGACCGCCTGGAAGCTCATCCAGGAGGCCCGTACGGACGAGGCCGACGAGGAGTTCGAGGAGAACAAGCTGCTGAAGGCCGCGGAGCGCAAGTTCGGCGTGGCCGACCGGTACCACGGCACCAAGCTGTGGATCCAGCAGAACGGCAAGCGCGTCATGACCCCGATGCTGGTCGTGATGCTCGCCATCGGCACCACGGACGTGCTGTTCGCCCTGGACTCCATCCCCGCGATCTTCGGCCTCACGCAGGACCCGTACATCGTCTTTACCGCGAACGCGTTCGCCCTGATGGGTCTGCGCCAGCTGTACTTCCTCATCGGCGGGCTGCTCAGGAAGCTGGTCCACCTCTCGTACGGGCTGTCGATCATCCTCGGCTTCATCGGCGTCAAGCTGGTGCTGCACGCCCTGCACGAGTCGGGTGTCCACGTGCCCGAGATCAGCATCCCCGTCTCGCTCGGCGTGATCTGCGCGGTCCTGGCCGTCACCACGGTCACCAGCCTGCTGGCCTCCAGGAAGCAGGCGGCCGTCGAGGAGGCGGACGCCGACGGCGAGGGCGCTCGCAAGAGCAGCGTCGATGTCTGACCCCGGGTGCGACGGAAGCCCGCGCCCTCGCACAGTCGCATAGCCGAATAGCCGCAGAGCGAACGGGGGCCTTGTTCTCGCCGGGGGAGCGTGAGCCCCCGGCGAGGACGTCAGCTCTCCGCGGGAATCGTCGTCGCCCCTTCGCGGGGTCCGTCGCCCCTTCGCGGGGTCCGTCGCCCCACGGCGGCGTCTCATAGCGACGCGGAGGCCCGGTCCCACCGGCACCGGGCCCCGGACCGGAAAGGATGAGAGGTATCCGGAAAGAACGGAATGCGAACCTTGTACACCTCTGCGACCATCGCCGCATGATCACTCGGCTCTGGTCGCTCACCCGACAATGGACGATCCTCGTGCCGGTGCTCGCGGTCGTCCTGCTGGTCTTCACCTGGGGCCGGGGCCTGCCCGGCGCGGTCGTCGGTCTGGTGACCCTCGTTCTCGCCGGTTCCGTCCTGGCGGCCGTGCACCACGCCGAGGTGGTCGCTCACCGGGTCGGCGAGCCCTTCGGTTCCCTGGTGCTCGCCATCGCCGTCACGATCATCGAGGTGGCCTTGATCGTCACCCTCATGGCCGACGGCGGCGACAAAAGCGCCACCCTGGCCCGGGACACCGTCTTCGCCGCGGTGATGATCACCTGCAACGGCGTCGTCGGGATCTGCCTGCTCGTCGCGTCCCTGCGGCACGGCACGGCCGTCTTCAACCCCGAGGGCACCGGCGCGGCGCTGGCGACCGTGGCGACACTGGCCACACTCAGCCTGGTGCTGCCGACCTTCACCACCAGCAAGCCAGGACCGGAGTTCTCCACCATCCAGCTGACCTTCGCCGCGCTGTCCTCGCTGATCCTGTACGGGCTGTTCGTGACCACCCAGACCGTGCGCCACCGCGACTACTTCCTGCCCATCACCCGGCAGGGCGAGGTCATCACCGCCGAGGACCACGCCCGGCCCCCGTCGGCGCGCACCGCCTGGACCAGCCTCGGCCTGCTCGGGCTGGCCCTGATCGGTGTGGTCGGCCTGGCGAAGGGCGTGTCACCCACGATCGAGTCCGGCGTGGCGGCGGCGGGCCTGCATCACGCCGTCGTCGGTGTGATCATCGCCCTGCTCGTCCTGCTGCCCGAGACCATCGCCGCGCTGCGCTCCGCTCGCCGCGACCGGGTGCAGACCAGCCTCAACCTGGCGCTCGGCTCCGCGATGGCCAGCATCGGCCTGACCATCCCGGCCGTGGCGCTCGCGTCCGTGTGGCTGCCCGGTCCGCTCGTCCTGGGCCTCGGCGCGACCCACATGCTGATGCTCGCGCTGACCGTGGTGGTCAGTTCCCTGACCGTGGTGCCGGGCCGGGCCACACCCCTCCAGGGAGGCGTCCACCTGGTGCTGTTCGCCGCCTACCTGGAACTGGCGATCAACCCGTAGCGGGAACGGAGGCGGCCGGCGCGTCCGGTCAGCCCGTGACCGGCTCGACCGCCGGCACGGGCGCCGGCCGCGTCTCCGGCAGCATGGCGAAGCAGGCCAGGCTGATCAGCGCGATACCCGTCAGGTAGGCCCCCACGCCCCAGGGAACCCGCCCGCCCCGCTCCGCGAGCTCCGTCGCCACGATCGGGGTGAGGGCGCCGCCGAAGACCCCGCCGAGGTTGTAGCCCACGGCGGCGCCCGTGCACCGCACCCGGGCCTCGTAGAGTTCCGGCAGGTACGCGGCGATCACCGCGAACATGGTGACGAAGGCGAGCAGGGCGCCCAGGATGGCGAGGAACATCAGCAGCGGCTCGCCGGTCGCCAGCAGAGCGACCATCGGGAGCATCCACAGGACGCACGCCGTGCACCCCGTCAGGCACAGCGGCCGGCGTCCGTACCGGTCGCCGAGCAGCGCCACGACGGGCGTGCAGGCGCCCTTCACCAGCACCGCGCCCATGACGCACACCAGCATGACCGTACGGCTCACGGCGAGCCGTTCCGTCGCGTACGCCAGCGACCAGGTCGTCACCGCGTAGAACACCGCGTAACCGACCGCGAGCGCGCCGGCCGTCAGCAGCACCAGCCGCCCGTGGTGCCGTACGACCTCCACGAGCGGCACACGCGCGTGGTCGTCGATCTCCAGGAACCGGGGACTTTCCCTGAGGGAGGAGCGCAGCCACAGCCCGGCCAGCGCGAGGACGCCGGCCGCCCAGAACGGCACGCGCCAGCCCCACCGGGCGAACTCCGCGTCGGACAGCCCTGCCGACAGCGCGAGCACCACCCCGTTGGCCAGGACGAAGCCGAGCGCCGGCCCGATCTGGGGAAAACTCGACCACAGGGCGCGCCGCCCGGCGGGAGCGTGTTCGGCGGTCAGCAGTACCGCCCCGCCCCACTCGCCGCCGAGCCCCAGCCCCTGCAGGAACCGCAGCACGAGCAGCAGCACGGGCGCGGCCACGCCGATGGTCCCGTAGGACGGCACACAGCCGACCGCGACCGTCGAGGCGCCGGTGAGCAGCAGCGAGACGACGAGCACCGGTCGCCGGCCGCGCCGGTCCCCGAGGTGCCCGAAGAGCACCGAACCGAGCGGCCGGGCCAGGAATCCCACCCCGAACGTCCCGAAGGCCGCGAGCGTCCCGGCGACCGGCGAGAACGTCGGGAAGAACAGCGGCCCCAGCACCAGGGCCGCCGCGGTCCCGTAGACGAAGAAGTCGTAGAACTCGATCGCGGTCCCGGCGAGCGAGGCGGCGGCGAGCCGCGGCATGGACGGAGTCTTTACGGTGCGTACATCGTGCATGCCGCGTCAACTACCCACAGTGATCGGGGGTTACGGGGGCGCGCGGAGGTGATCACGGTGCCTGGGCGCGCGCCGCGGCGACCGGCGCGCGGGCCCGCTGCCAGCGCCGACCGGCGTGATAGACCGGGTGCGAGCGGCGGTCGTGGACGGACCGCCCCGAACGGACCGGAGGAACCGTGCCCCGCACCCTGGCCAACGCCCCGATCATGATCCTCAACGGGCCCAACCTGAACCTCCTGGGTCAGCGCCAGCCCGAGATCTACGGCCACGAGACGCTGGCCGACGTGGAGGCGCTGTGCGCCAAGGCGGCGGCCGCGCACGGCGGCACGGTCGACTTCCGGCAGTCCAACCACGAGGGCGAGCTGGTCGACTGGATCCACGAGGCGCGGCTGAGCCACTGCGGGATCGTCATCAACCCCGGCGCCTACTCGCACACGTCGGTCGCCCTCCTGGACGCGCTCAACACCTGTGACGGCCTGCCCGTGCTGGAGGTGCACATCTCCAACATCCACCGGCGGGAATCGTTCCGGCACCACTCCTACGTCTCGCTGCGCGCCGACGGCGTGATCGCGGGATGCGGAGTGCAGGGTTATGCGTTCGGCGTGGAGCGGGTCGCGGCACTGGTCGGGGCGGCGCGAGCGGACGCGTGAACCGCGCGGGACTACAGCCGGCCCGCCTCCACGATCCGCCGCAGGAAGCGCCGTGTGCGCTCCTGCCGCGGGTCGCCGAAGACCTGCTCGGCGGTGCCGCGCTCCAGCACGACCCCGCCGTCCAGGAAGCACACCTGGTCCGCGACGTCCCGCGCGAAGCCCATCTCGTGCGTGGCCAGCACCATGGTCATGCCCTCGTCCTTCAGGCCACGCACCACCTCCAGCACCTCGCCCACCAGCTCGGGGTCGAGCGCGGCCGTGATCTCGTCCAGCAGCAACAGCCGGGGCCGCACCGCGAGGGCCCGTACGATCGCCACGCGCTGCTGCTGACCGCCGCTGAGCCGGTCCGGGTACGCGTCGGCCTTGCCGCCCAGTCCGAGGCGCTCCAGCAGCTCCCTGGCCCGTTCCTCGGCCTCCGTACGGGAGACGCCGTGCACCCGGCGCGGCGCGAGCGTGATGTTGTCCAGCACCGTCATGTGCGGGAAGAGGTTGTACGCCTGGAAGACGACGCCGATCCGGCGCCGTACCGCGTCCTGGTCCACGCGCGGGTCGGTGATCTCCTCGCCGTCCAGCCAGATGGCTCCGTCGTCGATCTCCTCCAGCAGGTTGGCGCAGCGCAGCAGCGTGGACTTGCCCGAACCGGAGGCGCCGATCAACGCGGTCACCGTGTGCGGGGCGACCTCCAGACCGACGTCCCGCAGGACGACCGAGCCGCCGAAGGTCTTGCGGACCGACTCCATCCGCAGCACCGGCGCGCTGCTCGCGGGCGTGTCCCCAGGCGTGTTCTGAGGCGTGTTCTCGGGCGTGCTCACAGGACTCCTCCCCGGGTCACAGGGACCCTCCCTGGGCCCGCCGCCGGTCCATCCGGGCCGTCACCCAGTCGGTGAACCGGGTCATCGGAATGGTCAGCGCCACGAACACCAGCCCCGCGACGATGTACGGCGTGTAGTTCAGACTGCGGCCCACGACGATGTCGGCCGCCCGTACGGCGTCCACCGCGCCCCCGATGGACACCAGACCGGTGTCCTTCTGCAACGACACCAGGTCGTTGAGCAGCGGCGGCACCTGGCGGCGCACCGCCTGCGGCAGGACGACGTGGCGCAGGGCCTGCCGGTTGGTGAGGCCCAGCGAGCGCGCCGCGGCGCGCTGCGAGGGGTGGATCGACTCGATGCCGGCCCGGAACACCTCCGCCACGTACGCCGAGTACGTCAGCGTCAGGGCCGTACCGCCGAGCAGCACCGGATCGACCGTCACGCCCTGCAGCCGCAGCGCCGGCACGCCCAGGACCACGATCATCAGATTGATGATCAGCGGCAGGCCGCGGAAGAAGTCGGTGTACGCCGCGGCCAGTGCCCGCAGCGGGAAGAAGACCGGGCCGCGCAGGGTGCGCGCGACGGCGATCAGCATGCCCAGGACCAGGACGGCGACGCCGCAGACCAGCAGCAGGCGGACGTTCAGCCACAGCCCCTCGAGGACCTTCGGCAACGCCTCGCGCGCGTAGTGCGCGCTGAAGAACGTCTCCTTGGTGCGCGGCCAGCCCGGCGCGTTCACGACGACCAGGTAGAGCAGGGCGGCCGTGACGAGCGTGGAGAGGGCCGCGACGGCCGTGGCGCGGCGGGCACGCGCGCGTTTGTGGCGCTCGCGCGCCAGACGCCGCTCGGAGGGCGCGTAGCCGTCGTCCGGGACGCCGTCACCAACGGTGCGGCCGGTCATGTCCCCCTTGTCGTCCGCCCCCTCCCGGGCCGACTCTCCCTTGGTGACCGTCACTTGAGCACCGGGGCGTCGACGGCGTCCGAGAGCCACTGCTTCTCGATCCGGGCCAGCGTGCCGTCCTTGCGGAGGGCGTCGACGGCGCCGCTCACGCAGGAGGTCAGCGCACTGCCCTTGTCCAGTACGAGCCCGAACTGCTCGGGTGTGCCGGTCCGGTTCTCGAACTGGCCGACGATCTTCGCGTTCGTCACTTCGGCGGCCGTGATGTAGAACGCCGTCGGCAGGTCCGTGACGATGGCGTCGACCTGGCCGTTCCTCAGCGCGGACTTCGCCTGGTCGTTCTTGGCGTAGACGGCCGCGTCCTGCGCCGGCTTCACGATGTCGGTGATGTAGTCGAGGCTGGTGGTGCCGACCTGTGCGCCCAGCTTCAGCTTCCTGAGGTCCGCGATGCTCTTCGCCGCGGCGGCCTTGCCGCCCTTCAGGGCGATGACCGCCTGGCGCACGTCGTAGTAACCGGAGGAGAAGTCCACGGCGTTCTTGCGCTCGGCGCTGATCGAGACCTGGTTGATGTCGAAGTCGAACGTCTTCACCCCGGGCGCGAACGCCTTGTTGAAGGGCACGCTCTGCCAGACGACCGCGCTCTTGTCGTACCCCAGTCGCTTCGCCACGGCGTAGGCGACGGCCGACTCGAAGCCCTTGCCGTTGGCGGGCTTGTCGTCCTTGAACCAGGGCTCGTACGCCGGTTCGTCCGTCGCGATCGTCAGTTTCCCGGCCGTCCTGGTGGTGAGCGATCCCTTGGCGCAGCTCTTCGCGGCCGGCCCGGACGGGGCGGCCGACGCCTTCTCCTCGGGCTGCGGGGCGCAGCCGACGGCGGTGGCGAGCAGGGCTACGGTGACGGCGGCGACCGCGCGGCGTGGGGCGCGAGGGGCAGGATGCATGGCGGGAGACTGACAGCGAATGCGGCGTCTGTCCAGGTCACGACGGTGGTTGTCCGCATGCTGGGAACGGGTGTTGCGGCCGTGTGAACGCGGCTGCCCGCAGCCCACGCGGGCGTGCGGGCTGAGCCCGGGCCGCCGGCCGAGGGCGGGGTGTAGACCGGCGGCCCCTACCGCTCAGGAGCCGTCGTCCTGCGCGGGGCCCTACCAGTTGACTGCGGTCGGCCGGTCTCCGGGAGTGCGCACGGGGGCCCGGTGCGTGCGAAAGGTTCACACGGGGCGCGCGGAGGGGTCGTGCACGCAGGGCGCGTGCACGGCGCACGCTCGGCTCATGCTCAACCGCGGTGCGTGGCGCGCGCGTACGGCAGTCGCGCCGGAGTGCGCCCCGGGACGTGGAGCCGGTCGGCGTCCCCGGTCACCACCCGCGCGCGTGCCACTCCGGCAGATGCGGCCGTTCCGCTCCCAGCGTGGTGTCGTTGCCGTGCCCCGGGTAGACCCACGTCTCGTCCGGCAGCACCTCGAAGAGCTTCGTCTCCACGTCGTGGATCAGGCTGGCGAACGCCTCGGGGTCCTTGCGGGTGTTGCCGACACCGCCGGGGAAGAGGCAGTCGCCGGTGAAGACGTGCGGGTGGCCGTGCGGGTCGTCGTAGACCAGCGCGATCGATCCGGGCGTGTGCCCGACCAGATGGCGCGCGGTGAGCTCCACGCGGCCCACCCTGATGACGTCGCCGTCGTCGACGAGGACGTCGGTGGGCACCGGGATGCCGGGGGCGTCGTCGCGGCCGGCGTACGTCCGCGCGCCCGTGGCCGCGACGACCTCGGCGAGCGCCTGCCAGTGGTCGCCGTGCCGGTGCGTGGTGACGACGGACGCGATGCCGTCGTCACCGATCGTGCCGAGGAGCGTCTCCGCCTCGTTGGCGGCGTCGATCAGGAGCTGCTCGTCGGTGGCACGGCAGCGCAGCAGATAGGCGTTGTTGTCCATCGGGCCGACCGCGATCTTGGTGATCATCAGGTCTTTCAGCTCGTGCACATCCGCCGGTCCGCCGACCCTGACCTCTCCGGAGTACGTCATGAAGGTCAGCCTATAGCGCGGGAGTCCTGGTGGACGGCCGGGTCGGGCCGCGCCCGGTCCGTCCGGTCCCGTCCTACAGCGGGGGCAGTTTCGGCAGCGCCCCGCCCCGCACCTGAAGCGCCGCGCCGTCGCGGCGCCCGGCGAGCCAGCCCACCAGGTCCGCCGGCCGGCCGGTGACCGTGATCCCGGGCTCTTCCTCCGCGCGCCCGGTCGTCCACGCGCGCGTGCCGTCCGTGACGCGGGTCGCCGGGATGTCCGGCTGCCCGGAGAACCGCTCGGTGAGGAAGCCGGTCTCCCGCTCCAGGAACTCCGCCGGAAGATCCTCCAGCTCGTACCCGGTCCCGAGGTCGACGTGGTGCAGCTCCACCTCCGCCCACCGGCGGAACGGAACCCGGGCCGCGCGGTCGGTGACCCCGTTGCGCAGCTCCACCGTGCGCGTCCAGTCCGCGGGCGCCTCCCCGGCCGCCTGGAAGCGGGCCGCGCTCTCCCGGACGTCGGCGGCCTGGACCTCCACGCTGCGCGCGGCGTCCCGCTCGATGTCGGCGTCCCGCGCCTCGGCGCTCGCGTACATGGGACGGCCCTGGAGGACGTTCACGAGCGCGTCCGCGTTGCGGGCGAGGTGGGCCAGGACATGTCCGCGGCTCCAGCCGGCAAGCCGTGACGGCTCGGCGAGAGAGGCGTTGTCCATGGTGGTGACCGCGTTGAGGAGCCGATCCGTCGCTTCCCGTACACAGGCCAGGTCATGAGCGTGATCCATCATGACGCCGACCCTAGTCCGGCCACCCCTTCGGGTGAAGGTGACGAACGACGCCCGTGAATCGAATGCACGTGCTATAGGGTCGAAGGCGGCGTCGGGCATGCTGGATGGTCGGGGGTTGTTATGCGACCGGGCAATCCGACCGGCGTTGTCAGTGGCTCCCCCTAGTCTGAAGAAGCACGGGGGCCCCGCCCCTGTCACTTCTCTCAAGAAAGGTGCGGACCGGCGTGGCCGACCGTCTCATCGTCCGTGGCGCGCGCGAGCACAACCTGAAGAATGTCTCGCTCGACCTGCCTCGTGACTCGCTCATCGTCTTCACGGGCCTGTCCGGGTCGGGCAAGTCCTCCCTGGCCTTCGACACGATCTTCGCGGAGGGCCAGCGCCGTTACGTGGAGTCGCTCTCCTCGTACGCACGGCAGTTTCTCGGCCAGATGGACAAGCCCGACGTCGACTTCATCGAGGGCCTCTCCCCGGCCGTCTCCATCGACCAGAAGTCGACCTCGCGCAATCCGCGCTCGACGGTCGGCACGATCACCGAGGTCTACGACTACCTGCGGCTGCTCTTCGCGCGCATCGGCAAGCCGCACTGCCCCCAGTGCGGCCGTCCGATCTCGCGCCAGTCGCCGCAGGCCATTGTGGACAAGGTCCTGGAGCTGCCCGAGGGGAGCCGCTTCCAGGTGCTGTCCCCGCTGGTGCGCGAGCGCAAGGGCGAGTTCGTCGACCTCTTCGCCGACCTCCAGACCAAGGGCTACTCCCGTGCGCGCGTGGACGGCCAGACCGTCCAGCTGACCGAGCCGCCGGTCCTGAAGAAGCAGGAGAAGCACACCATCGAGGTGGTCGTGGACCGCCTCACGGTGAAGGACTCCGCCAAGCGCCGCCTCACCGACTCCGTGGAGACCGCGCTCGGCCTGTCCGGCGGCATGGTCGTGCTCGACTTCGTGGATCTCCCCGAGGACGACCCCGAGCGCGAGCGCATGTTCTCGGAGCACCTGTACTGCCCGTACGACGACCTGTCCTTCGAGGAGCTGGAGCCCCGTTCCTTCTCGTTCAACTCGCCCTTCGGCGCCTGCCCGGAGTGCACCGGCATCGGCACGCGCATGGAGGTCGACCCGGAGCTGATCGTCCCGGACGAGGACAAGTCCCTGGACGAGGGCGCCATCCACCCGTGGTCGCACGGCCACACCAAGGACTACTTCAGCCGCCTGATCGGCGCCCTCGCCGACGCCCTGGGCTTCCGCACGGACATCCCCTTCGCGGGCCTGCCCCAGCGGGCCAAGAAGGCCCTGCTCTACGGCCACAAGACCCAGATCGAGGTGCGCTACCGCAACCGGTACGGCCGCGAGCGCGTCTACACCACGCCCTTCGAGGGCGCGGTGCCGTTCGTCAAGCGCCGTCACAGCGAGGCCGAGAGCGACGCCAGCCGCGAGCGCTTCGAGGGCTACATGCGCGAGGTGCCCTGCCCCTCCTGTGAGGGCACGCGCCTGAAGCCGATCGTCCTCGCCGTCACGATCATGGGGAAGTCGATCGCCGAGGTCTCCGCGATGTCGATCAGCGACTGCGCCGAGTTCCTGGGCGAGCTGAAGCTGAACGCCCGCGACAAGAAGATCGCCGAGCGGGTCCTGAAGGAGGTCAACGAGCGGCTCCGCTTCCTGGTCGACGTCGGCCTGGACTACCTCTCGCTCAACCGCGCGGCCGGCACGCTCTCCGGCGGCGAGGCCCAGCGCATCCGCCTCGCCACCCAGATCGGCTCCGGCCTCGTCGGCGTGCTCTACGTCCTGGACGAGCCGTCCATCGGCCTGCACCAGCGGGACAACCACCGTCTGATCGAGACCCTGGTGCGTCTGCGCGACATGGGCAACACGCTCATCGTGGTGGAGCACGACGAGGACACCATCAAGGTCGCCGACTGGATCGTGGACATCGGCCCCGGCGCCGGTGAGCACGGCGGCAAGGTCGTGCACAGCGGTTCCCTCAAGGAGCTGCTCGCCAACACCGAGTCGCAGACCGGCGCGTACCTCTCGGGCCGCAAGGCGATCCCGCTCCCGGACGTACGGCGCCCCCGCGACCTCTCCCGGCAGCTCACCGTGCACGGCGCCCGTGAGAACAACCTCCAGGACATCGACGTGTCCTTCCCGCTGGGTGTCTTCACGGCCGTCACCGGCGTCTCCGGATCCGGCAAGTCGACCCTGGTCAACGACATCCTCTACACGCACCTGGCGCGCGAGCTGAACGGCGCCCGGACCGTCCCCGGACGGCACACGCGCGTGGACGGCGACGACCTGGTCGACAAGGTGGTGCACGTCGACCAGTCGCCGATCGGGCGCACCCCGCGGTCCAACCCGGCGACGTACACCGGCGTCTTCGACCACATCCGCAAGCTGTTCGCCGAGACCACCGAGGCGAAGGTCCGGGGCTACCTGCCCGGCCGCTTCTCCTTCAACGTCAAGGGCGGCCGCTGCGAGAACTGCGCGGGCGACGGCACCATCAAGATCGAGATGAACTTCCTCCCGGACGTCTACGTCCCGTGTGAGGTCTGCCACGGCGCCCGGTACAACCGGGAGACCCTGGAGGTCCACTACAAGGGCAAGTCCATCGCCGAGGTGCTGAACATGCCGATCGAGGAGGCCATGCACTTCTTCGAGGCGGTCCCGGCGATCTCCCGTCACCTCCGGACGCTGAACGACGTCGGTCTCGGTTACGTCCGCCTCGGCCAGTCCGCCACCACTCTCTCCGGTGGCGAGGCGCAGCGCGTCAAGCTCGCCAGCGAACTGCAGAAGCGGTCCACCGGACGCACGGTCTACGTCCTGGACGAGCCGACCACGGGTCTGCACTTCGAGGACATCAGCAAGCTGCTGACGGTGCTCGGAGGACTGGTCGACAAGGGCAACACGGTCATCGTCATCGAGCACAACCTCGACGTGATCAAGACCGCCGACTGGATCGTGGACATGGGTCCGGAGGGCGGTGCCGGCGGTGGCCTGGTGGTCGCCGAGGGCACGCCCGAGGAGGTCGCGGGGGTTCCGACGAGCCACACGGGCAAGTTCCTGCGCGAGATCCTCGGCGCCGACCGCATCAGTGACGCCGAGCCGGTGAAGGCGCAGCGGGGCGGCACGGCACGGAGGACCGCCGCGGCCAAGTCGTCGACGACGAAGACGGTGACGGCCAAGGCCGACGGCACCGCGACCAAGAAGGCGGCCACGAAGAAGGCGACGCCGGCGAAGAAGACGACTCGGGCCCGCAAGGCCTGATCTGTTCTGACACGCCATCAAAAGCGCCGTGCCCCGCGGGAACTTCCCGCGGGGCACCGTTCGTTCCACCATCAGCCGGCCCGGTGTGGCGGTCGACAGGCCCCCGCCACACCGCGGGCCCGGCCGTACCTTGTCAACAGCACAGGGAAAGCGGACCGCTCACAGCGCGGCCGAACCGCCCAGCTCCGCCGCGTACGGCGGCTCGGCCCCCGCCCGCGAGCAGGTGATCGCCGCCGCCCGTGCCGCGAAGCGCAGCAGCCGTGTCCAGCCCTCCGTCCCGAGGGCGGCGAGCGCTTCCGCGGACAGCGCGTCCCGGGCGGCCAGCCCGTGCAGCAAGGCCGCGTTCACCGTGTCACCGGCGCCGATGGTGTCCACGACCTCGACCTCCTCACCCGGCACGGAATGCTCCCCGCCGTCCCGGGTGAACACGGTCAGGCCGTCGCCGCCCCGCGTGACCACCACGGCCGCCGGTCCCGCGGAAAGCCACTCGCGCGGGCTGCCGCCGAGCCACGCCGCGTCCTCCTCGGACAGCTTCAGCAGCGTCACCGAGGGCAGCCAGCTCTCGAAACGCGCCCGGTAGGCGTCCGCGTCCGGGATGAGCCCCGCCCGGATGTTGGGATCCAGGGCGGTGAACAGCCCCTGCCCCGCAGCGGTCCGCATCAGCTCCTCGTAGGCGCTCGCCCCCGGCTCCAGGACGAGCGAGCAGGTGCCGAAGGACACCGCGCGCGTACCCGCGGGGAGCGCGCCGGGGGCGGTGAACAGACGGTCGGCGGTGCCGTCGACGTAGAAGGAGTAGGCGGCCGAACCGGCGTCGTCGAGCGTGGCCACGGCGAGGGTCGTCGGTTCCGGCCCCCGCTGGACAGCGGACACATCGACGCCGGCCCGCCGCAACCCGTCGAGCAGGGCCTCGCCGAAGGCGTCGTCCGACGTCCGGGAACAGAAGGCGGTGCGGGAGCCGAGCCTGCCCAGCGCCACGGCGGTGTTGTACGGGCCGCCGCCGAGCGCCGGCTTCAGGTCCGCGAGGGCGCCGGGACCCTGCGGTACCAGGTCGATCAGTGCCTCACCGGCGACGACGATCACGAGGCGGTTCCCTTCTCGGCGAGCGTGGACACTGCGGTGGCCCCGGCGGCTCCGGTGCCGCTGCCCGGCTCCTCCGGGCAGCCGCAGGACGTGCGGTGGACGAACGTGCACGGCAGCCGCACCGTCCGGGCCGGCCGGTCCGGCTCGGCCAGGCGGTCCAGGAGCACGCGGACGGCTTGGGTGCCCACCTCCCGGCTGGGCTGGGCGATGGCGGTCAGCCGGGGTGAGAACAGGTCGGCCCAGGCGAAGTCGTCGAAGCAGCACAGGGCGAGGTCGTCCGGCACGGACCGCCCGTGCCGGCGCAGCGCGCGCAGTGCGCCGATGGTCATCGCGTTGTTGGCCGTGACGAGTGCCGTCGGCGGATCGGGCAGGGCGAGCAGGTCGGCCGTGGCACGCTCGGCCCCGGCGGCCTCCGAGTTGCCGGACACGAGGAGACGCTCGTCGTGTGCCAGACCGGCCGCGGCGAGGCCCTCCCGGTAGCCGGAGACGCGCTCACTGGTGGTACTGAGCCCGGGCAGGCCCGCGACCAGGGCGATCCGGCGATGCCCCAGAGCGGCGAGATGGGTCACGAGCAGGGCCGTCGGCGCGGCGCTCTCGGTACAGACCTGGTCGAAACACGGGACGCTCGGCGAAGAGGCGGCGCCGCCCGCACCGTCGCCCGGCGCGATGTCCCGCGTCGCGCCGGCGTCGACCAGGCGGTCCAGGAACACCGTCGGTACGGCGTGGCGGCGCAGGTAACCGACGAGGTCACCCGGCTCGGCGGACGGGGCGACGATCATGCCGTCCACCCGGCGCTCGTGGAGGAGCTGCACGACCGTGCGCTCGTGCCGGGGGTCGTCGTGCGGATCCGCGATGAGCAGGCTGTAGCCCGCCTCCAGGGCAGCGGCCTCGACGCCTTGCAGGATCTCCGTGAAGTACGGGTTGCTGATGGCCGACACCGCCAGGCCGATGGAACGGGTGCGGGAGGTCACCAGGGAACGGGCGAGGGTGTTCGGGGTGTAACCGAGGGCGTCCACGGCGTCGAGCACGGCCTGACGGGTGTGCGGGAGCACCGGACGCGTGCCGTTGAGCACGTGGGAGACGGTCGCCACGGAGACCCCGGCACTGCGGGCGACATCCGCCATGGTGGCCATCGCGCTCCCTTCGCCAGGGCTGGTCCGGATCTGGGCAGGCCCGGGTCTCATCGGCTTCCGGCCGGACGGTACCCCATGCCCGCGCCTCGCGTAAACGCTTACGTAAGCGTTTACGCCCACACCGCGGAGCGCGCGGCACTCGTCCCCTCGACGGCCCTCGGGCGGACCTCGGGTTCCGACGCATCCAGCGCCACCCCGCTCCGGGACCGTCCCCTCTGCCCGGGTATCGTCGCCCTGCACACCCCTTGACCAGTGGAGTTCCAGATGCCCGCCCGCTCCTCCGCGAGCCGCCGTACTGTCCTTCGAGGGGCCGCCGCGGCCCCGGTCGCCGGGCTCGCCCTGGCCGCCTGCTCGGCCCCAGGCGGCAGTGGTTCCGCCTCGGACGCCCCCACCGCGCCGGTCGACCTCGGCGCGGAGAACGAGGTCCCGAAGGGTGGGGCCAAGCTCTACCGGGACCACAACATGGTGGTCAGCCGTGCCGAGGACGGCACGCTGAAGGCGTACAGCACGATCTGCACGCACGCCGGGTGCCCCATCGACAAACTGCGGGGGACGACCCTGGTCTGCCCCTGCCACGGCAGCGAGTTCGACGCCGTGACGGGCAAGGTGGTCCAGGCGCCGGCCACCGAGCCCCTGACCGAGCTGTCGGTGAAGGCCGCGCGGGGCAGGATCGTCGCCGGTCCCGCGGACTGACGGAAGGACAGCGGGCCGACGGGCGGTGACGCGAGCCCGGTCCGGTGAGCGGGCGGCGGGCTCAGGTCATTCCCAGTCCCAGGCGATCCCCAGGACGCCCGGCCGGATGCGGGGCTCGACCAGGTGGGCACAGTGGTGCGGACTGGTCACGGGCAGCTCCTGCCGTCCGCTGCGCGGGGCCGCGGCCGAGTGCTGGGGACCGGTGCGGCAGTTCTCCAGGGCGTGCACGATGACACGGCGCGGGTCGCAGCCGGGGTCGCCGTGGTGCAGGGCGACGAAGCGGTCGACGCCGTCGCGGTGGGCCCGCACGATGTGGTGGGCCTCGCGGCTCACCAGTTCCCGCCGGGCGCCGATCCGGACGCGCTCGTGGTGCCCCACGGTGTGCAGACCGCCGTCCAGGGACCAGCCGAGGTCGGCGGTGAGGCGGTCCACGACGCCCGAGGCCTCGATCAGGGAGCGGTAGGAGCGGCCCGCCGTACGGTCGGCCGTCGCCCGCTCGTCGGACTCGGCGAGCAGCCGGATCAGCGACTCGTCCGGCAGCTGGAGGATCTCCTCCAGCGCGCGTACGGCGCGCAACGACTCCGGGCGCTGCGGGCGGCGAGCACCTTGCTGCCAGTAACTCAGGCTGGTGACGCCGACCTTGACCCCGTGGCGTGACAGATGGTGCTGCACGCGCTGGAGCGGCAGTCCGCGTGCGGCGATCGCGGCACGCAGCGCCACATGGAAGGGGCCGCCGCGCAGGGCCGTGTCCAGTTCCGCGGTGGGGACGTCCGCGTGCTCTGTGGCATGCCGCATGCCGAGGGGCCTTTCTGTGAGGTGTCGCTACGGCTGGTCAGGCCGCCTGTGCGGTGTGCGGGGCCACCCCCGTGGGCACCGCGCGCGTCCCTGGCTGGGCACGCCGCGCATGCCGTACGCACGCGCGTACGGCCCCGAGTTCCCCCGCATTGAAGCGTGTTGACCAGAACCCGACAACACCTGGGACCCGGCCGTTGCGGACGACTGGCCGGGCTGTGCCGCTCCACGACCGGTGGGCGGGACGGCGGATCTTCCCACACTCGTTCAGGGCAGGGCCGGACAGTGGACGCCGGGCGGGGCGCCACCGGCATGGCCGGAAGACGGCTGGCGGACGGCGCGAAGGTACCTGCGGGCGTACGGGGGAGGGCGCGCGGAGGGACCTCGGGAGGAGGTGCGGGCGAGCTCGGAGAACCATCTCGCGCGACCGCGCGCCCCCTGTCCGCGAGGCCCTGCGAGCGCCCGGGCGAGACCTCCGGCCGGCCGTGGGCCGGAGGGGATGCCGCGAGGCCACCGTGCGGGCGCCGTGCGGGTGGGGGCGTTGTCCACAGGCCCGACGCGGTGTCGGTGCTCGCCAGTAGGGTGTGAGACATGGCCGACCCCTCCAGCTACCGCCCCAGGCCGGGAGACATCCCGGACTCCCCGGGGGTGTACAGGTTCCGTGACGAGCACCGCCGGGTGATCTACGTCGGAAAGGCGAAGAGCCTGCGCCAGCGCCTGGCGAACTACTTCCAGGACCTGGCGAACCTGCACCCGCGCACCCGGACGATGGTGACCACAGCAGCGTCCGTGGAGTGGACGGTGGTGTCCACGGAGGTCGAGGCGCTCCAGCTGGAGTACTCCTGGATCAAGGAGTACGACCCCCGGTTCAACGTCAAGTACCGGGACGACAAGAGCTACCCGTACCTCGCGGTCACGATGAACGAGCAGTTCCCGCGGGTCCAGGTGATGCGCGGTCACAAGAAGAAGGGTGTGCGCTACTTCGGGCCGTACGGGCACGCGTGGGCCATCCGGGACACCGTCGACCTGCTGCTGCGGGTGTTCCCGGTGCGCACCTGCTCGGCCGGCGTCTTCAAGAACGCCGCCCGCACCGGCCGGCCCTGCCTGCTCGGCTACATCGGCAAGTGCTCCGCCCCCTGCGTCGGCCGGATCACCCCCGAGGAGCACCAGGACCTGGCCGAGGAGTTCTGCGACTTCATGGCCGGCCGCACCGGCACCTACCTCCGCCGTCTGGAGAAGCAGATGATGGAGGCGGCCGAGGAGATGGAGTACGAGCGGGCGGCCCGCCTGCGGGACGACATCGGGGCCCTGAAGAAGGCCATGGAGAAGAACGCGGTCGTGCTCGCCGACGCGACGGACGCCGACCTCATCGCCGTCGCCGAGGACGAGCTGGAGGCGGCCGTGCAGATCTTCCACGTGCGTGGCGGCCGGGTCCGCGGTCAGCGCGGCTGGGTGACGGACAAGGTCGAGGAGATCACCACCGGCGCCCTGGTCGAGCACGCCCTTCAGCAGCTGTACGGCGAGGAGAGCGGGGACGCGGTCCCCAAGGAGGTGCTGGTTCCGGCCCTGCCCGAGCCGGTCGAGCCGGTCCAGGAGTGGCTGACCGGCCGCCGTGGGTCGAACGTGTCGCTGCGCATCCCCCAGCGCGGCGACAAGAAGGCGCTCATGGAGACCGTGCAGCGCAACGCCCAGCAGGCACTCGCGCTGCACAAGACCAAGCGCGCCTCCGACCTGACCACGCGCTCGCGCGCGCTGGAGGAGATCGCCGAGGCCCTCGACCTGGACAGCGCCCCGCTGCGGATCGAGTGCTACGACATCTCGCACCTCCAGGGTGACGACGTGGTCGCCTCCATGGTCGTCTTCGAGGACGGTCTGCAGCGCAAGAGCGAGTACCGGCGGTTCCAGATCAAGGGCTTCGCCGGGCAGGACGACGTCCGCTCCATGCACGAGGTGATCACCCGCCGCTTCAAGCGCTACCTCGCCGAGAAGGAACGGACGGGGGAGTGGGCCGACGGCTCCGGCGCCGAAGACCCCCTCACCGCGGGCACCGGTACCGACGGCTCCCTCGCCGGGGGCCCCGGCACCGGCGGCTCGCTCCCCGACGTCGGCGCCGCGCTCACCGACGCCGAGGTGATCACCGGTTCCCTCAAGGACGACGACGGCCGTCCCAGGAAGTTCGCCTACCCGCCCCAGCTCGTCGTGGTCGACGGCGGTCAGCCGCAGGTCGCGGCGGCCCGGCGCGCGCTGGACGAGCTGGGTATCGACGACATCGCCGTCTGCGGCCTCGCCAAGCGCCTGGAGGAGGTCTGGGTGCCCGGCGAGGACGACCCGGTGGTGCTGCCCCGCACCAGCGAGGGTCTCTATCTGCTCCAGCGCGTCCGCGACGAGGCGCACCGGTTCGCGATCACCTACCAGCGCACCAAACGCGCCAAGCGCTTCCGCGCGAGCCCGCTGGACGACGTCCCCGGGCTCGGTGAGACCCGCAAACAGGCGCTCATCAAGCATTTCGGCTCGGTGAAGAAGCTGCGGTCCGCCACAATCGAGCAGATCCAGGAAGTGCCCGGGATAGGCCGGAAGACGGCCGAGACCATCGCCGTGGCTCTCGCCCAGGCGGCCCCGGCCGCGCCCGCCGTGAACACGGCGACCGGAGAGATCATTGAGGACGAGGAACCCGGCACGACGGGGGGTTCCTCGGGGGAGCCCGTGACCGCGGGCGTCCCGGACGAACGACGGGGGCAGGAGACATGACCGAGCACGACGCACAGCCCACGGAACAGCGAGATCAGGCGCCCGTGCGCGATCAGGCGCACAGCGGCACGGGCGAGGATGCCGTCCGGCACGACACCGGCCGGACGGACGCGGGCCGAACCGGCACCGGACGGGACACCCGCCGGCCCGGCACCGGCCAGGACGCCGGACAGGACACCGGCCAGAACAACGGAGCACAGGTGAGTACGGGCAGTGAGACAGCCGGGGTCCCCGAGGCGGCCATCCCCGAGCTGGTGATCATCTCCGGCATGTCCGGGGCCGGCCGGTCCACGGCCGCCAAGTGTCTGGAGGACCTCGGCTGGTTCGTCGTCGACAACCTCCCGCCCGCCCTCATCCCCACCATGGTGGAACTGGGAGCCCGTTCCCAGGGCAACGTGGCGCGGATCGCGGTCGTCGTGGACGTGCGCGGCCGGCGCTTCTTCGACAACCTGCGCGAGTCCCTCGCCGACCTGGACACCCGGGGCGTCACCCGGCGGATCGTCTTCCTCGAGTCCTCCGACGAGGCCCTGGTCCGCCGCTTCGAGTCGGTGCGCCGCCCGCACCCGCTCCAGGGCGACGGGCGCATCGTCGACGGCATCGCCGCCGAGCGGGAGCTGCTGCGCGAGCTGCGCGGCGACGCCGACCTGGTGATCGACACCTCCAGCCTCAACGTGCACGAGCTGCGCGCCAAGATGGACGCCCAGTTCGCCGGCGAGGAGGAGCCCGAGCTGCGGGCGACCGTGATGTCCTTCGGCTTCAAGTACGGCCTCCCGGTCGACGCCGACCTGGTCGCGGACATGCGGTTCCTGCCCAACCCGCACTGGGTCCCGGAGCTGCGCCCCTACACCGGCCTCAACGAGGAGGTCGCCGCCTACGTCTTCAACCAGCCCGGCGCGAAGGAGTTCCTCGACCGGTACGCCGAACTGCTGCGGCTCATCGCGGCCGGCTACCGGCGCGAGGGCAAGCGGTATGTGACCATCGCCATCGGCTGTACCGGCGGCAAGCACCGCTCGGTCGCGATGTCGGAGAAGCTCGCCGCGCGCCTCGCGGCCGAGGGCGTGGAGACGGTGGTCGTGCACCGGGACATGGGACGGGAATGACGCAACGTACACCGCGGCTGGGCAGGCTGCGCCGGATGGTGCCCGACGCGCGTGCCGGCCGCCCGGCCGAGGCCCGTGGGGCGCGGCCCCGCCGGCGCGGCGCCCAGCCCAAGGTGGTCGCGCTCGGCGGCGGCATGGGCCTGTCCGCCTCGCTCGCCGCGCTGCGCCGGATCACCGGCGACCTCACCGCCGTCGTCACCGTGGCCGACGACGGCGGCTCCAGCGGCCGGCTCCGGGACGAGCTGGGCGTGCTGCCGCCCGGCGATCTGCGCAAGGCGCTGGCCGCGCTGTGCGGGGACGACGACTGGGGCCAGACCTGGGCCCGGGTCATCCAGCACCGCTTCCAGTCCCAGGGCGATCTGCACGAGCACGCGGTCGGCAACCTGCTGATCGTCGCCCTGTGGGAGCAGCTCGGCGACCATGTGCAGGCCCTGGACCTGGTCGGCAAGCTGCTCGGCGCGCACGGACGCGTGCTGCCCATGTCGGCCGTGCCGCTGGAGCTGCAGGCCCTGGTCAAGGGGCATGACCCGGAGCGCCCGGACGACGTGGACACGGTGCGCGGGCAGGCCACCGTGGCCCTGACGCCCGGCGAGGTGCAGTCGGTGCACCTCGTGCCCAACGACCCGCCCGCCGTCCCCGAGGCCGTGGCGGCGGTCCTGGACGCGGACTGGGTGGTCCTCGGCCCCGGCTCCTGGTTCTCCTCGGTCATCCCGCACCTGCTCGTGCCCGAGCTGCTGGACGCCCTCACCGAGACCAAGGCGCGCCGGGTGCTCTCGCTGAACCTGGCGCCGCAGCCGGGAGAAACCGAGGGCTTCTCCCCGCAGCGTCATTTGGAGGTTTTGGGGCGACACGCCCCTAAACTCGCCCTGGACGTGGTGCTGGCCGACGTGGCCGCCGTGCCCGACCGCGACTCGCTCACCGAGGCCGCCGAGCGGCTGGGAGCCGCGGTCGAGCTGGCCCCGGTGGCCCGGACCGACGGAACACCCCGGCACGATCCGGAGCTGTTGGCCGCCGCGTACGACCGTATTTTTCGGATGCATGGAAGGATCGGCCCATGGCGATGACGGCAGCGGTGAAGGACGAGATCTCCCGGCTACCCGTCACCCGGACCTGCTGCAGGAAGGCGGAGGTCTCCGCCATCCTGCGGTTCGCCGGAGGCCTCCACCTGGTGAGCGGGCGCATCGTGATCGAGGCGGAGCTGGACACCGCGATGGCGGCGCGCCGGCTCAAGCGGGACATCCTGGAGATCTTCGGGCACAGCTCCGAGCTGATCGTGATGGCGCCCGGCGGGCTGCGCCGAGGCTCACGGTATGTCGTACGGGTCGTCGCGGGCGGTGACCAGCTGGCCCGGCAGACGGGTCTCGTGGACGGCAGAGGCCGCCCGATCCGCGGTCTGCCCCCGCAGGTGGTCTCGGGGGCCACCTGCGACGCGGAGGCGGCCTGGCGCGGGGCCTTCCTGGCGCACGGCTCGCTGACCGAGCCCGGCCGTTCCTCGTCCCTGGAGGTGACTTGCCCGGGCCCGGAGGCGGCGCTCGCGCTGGTCGGTGCCGCCCGCAGGCTGTCGATCGCCGCGAAGGCCCGCGAGGTGCGCGGAGTGGACCGGGTGGTCGTCCGGGACGGTGACGCGATCGGTGCCCTGCTCACCCGGCTGGGTGCGCACGAGTCGGTGCTGGCCTGGGAGGAGCGCCGGATGCGCCGCGAGGTGCGGGCCACGGCCAACCGGCTCGCCAACTTCGACGACGCCAACCTGCGCCGCTCGGCCCGAGCCGCCGTGGCCGCCGGGGCCCGGGTCCAGCGCGCGCTGGAGATCCTGGGCGACGAGGTGCCCGAGCACCTGGCCGCGGCGGGGCGGCTGCGCATGGAGCACAAGCAGGCCTCCCTGGAGGAGCTGGGCGCGCTCGCCGATCCGCCGCTGACGAAGGACGCGGTCGCCGGCCGTATCCGCCGGCTGCTGGCCATGGCCGACAAGCGCGCGGCCGATCTGGGCATCCCGGGCACGGAGGCCAACCTCAGCGAGGAGCTGGCGGACAACCTGGCCGGCTGACCGGACGACGCGTCACATGGGCCGGTGCCGACGGCCGTTCGGGTGGTCGGCACCGGCTTTTGCGTGTCCTTGTGGCCGTCTTGACTGGATCATGAAGTGACATGAGCCTGGCAACCTGTTCGTCGCTGTGGCGGACCACCGCTAGGGGGGTTCATGAGACACAGAGCGAGATCGATCCTCGCTGTCGGCGCGCTTCTGATCGGCGGAGCGAGCCTCGCACCCATCGCCCGGGCACAGAACGCGGGCCCGGCGCCGTCCGGGCCGGAAGAGGTCAGGGTCTACCGCGCCGAGGTCACCAGGCAGCAGGTACCCCTGCTGCTCAAGGCCGGCCAGGACGGCCAGGAGCTCGGGGAGCAGGTGAGCGGACGCGGCCGGACCGAGGTCGAGGTCTACCTCACCGGCAGGCAGGCGGCGCACCTGCGCGAGCAGGGCGTCGGCCTCACCGAGCACGCGCTCTCGGCCAAGGCGCAGGCCAGGGTCGAGGACGCCGCCCAGGGCGTGTTCCGCCCGTACAGCGGACGCGGCGGGCTCAAGGAGGAGATCCTCCGGACCGCCCAGGCCCACCCCGGCCTCACCAAGGTCGAGTCCATCGGCAGGACCCTGGGCGGTCAGGACATCCTCGCGCTCAAACTGACCAGGAACGCGGGGAAGGCGAAGGACGGCTCCCGGCCCGCCGTGCTCTACATGTCCAACCAGCACGCGCGCGAGTGGATCACGCCGGAGATGACCCGGCGCCTGATGCACTACTACCTGGACCGCTACACGACCGACCGGCGCGTCAAGAAGATCGTCGACACGACCGAGCTGTGGTTCGTCCTGTCGGCCAACCCGGACGGCTACGACTACACCTTCAAGGACTCCGGCACCCGCCTGTGGCGCAAGAACCTGCGGGACGTCAACGGCGACGGCGTCATCAGCACGGGCGACGGCGTCGACCTCAACCGCAACTTCCCCTACAAGTGGGGCTACGACGACGAGGGTTCGTCGCCCAACCCCACCAGCCAGACCTACCGCGGCGCCGGCCCGGGCTCCGAGCCCGAGACCAAGGCCCTCGACGCCTTCGAGAAGCGCGTCGGCTTCCGGTACGGCATCAACTACCACTCCGCCGCCGAACTCCTCCTCTACGGCGTCGGCTGGCAGGTGGCCACCCCGACCCCCGACGACGTCCTCTACAAGGCGCTCGCCGGCACCCCGGGCAACTCCGCCGTCCCGGGCTACCACCCGCAGGTCTCCTCGGAGCTGTACACCACCAACGGCGAGGCGGACGGCCACGCGTCGAACGTCAACGGGATGGCGATGTTCACCCCGGAGATGTCGACCTGTCAGACCGCGTCGGACGCCGACCCGGACGACGCCTGGAAGAGCCAGGACTGCCAGTCCGTCTTCAACTTCCCCGACGACGAGAAGCTGATCCAGCAGGAGTTCGCCAAGAACGTCCCGTTCGCGCTCTCCGTCGCCGAGACCGCCGTGCACCCCGACGAGCCGGTCTCCTCGGTCGGTCTGAGCGCCGCCGACTTCACCCCGGCCGCGTTCTCCACGTCGTACTCCCGCGGCGCCGACCAGGAGGTCTCGGTCGTCGTGCGCAAGGCGGTCCGGGACAAGCGGCTCAGGTACCGCGTCAACGGCGGCCGTACGCGCGACCGGGCGCTGAAGCACTGGAAGGGCGGAGAGACGTACGGCGGTGAGGACGACCTCTACTTCGACGAGTACCGGGCGAAGGTGCGGGACGGCGAGCCCGGCGACAAGGTCGAGGTGTGGTTCACCGGCCGGACCGGGCGCGGGAAGAAGGTCTCCAGCACCCACTTCACCTACACCGTCGCGAAGCGGGCGACGGCCGACACCCTGGTGGTCGCCGAGGAGGGCACGGCCGCCGCGCGGGCGAGGACGTACGTGGACGCGCTGAAGGGCGCCGGGCACCGGGCGCTGGTGTGGGACGTGGCCACGCAGGGCGCCCCGGACGCGCTCGGCGTGCTGGGGCACTTCCGGACGGTCGTCCACTACTCCGGCGCCAACGGCCCCGCCAACGCCACCCAGCTCCAGCTGCGCGCCTACCTCAACGAGGGCGGCAGGCTGATCGAGGCCGGCGAGCTGGCCGGCGGCAGCGTCGACCTCGGCGACGGCACCCTGTCCGACGACTTCAGCCAGTACTACCTGGGTGCCTACAGCCGTACGTCGACCAAGGGGGCCACCGGTTTCACGGGCTCCGGCGCGCTCGACGGCTTCACCGGGGCCCTCGGCGACGCGCCCGGCAACCCGCTCGACAAGGCCGGCACCTACGGCGTCACCTCGGACGAGCTGCCGGTCGCCGCCCACCCGCAGTTCAAGAGCGCGGGCGCGGGCACCTTCGCGGGCACCGTCAACCCGTACGGTCCGTACACCGGCGCCTCGATGGCCGCCGCCGTGCACACCGACGACGCCTACAAGCGCCTCACCCGCACCGTCGACCTCACCGGGGTCACCGCCGCCGACAAGCCGGCCCTGACCACCCGGCTGCTGTGGGACACCGAGCCCGGCTACGACCACGCGGTGTTCGAGGCGCACACCGCCGGCGCGGACGACTGGACGACCCTGCCGGAGACCGGCGGGGCCACGAAGGCGGCCGTGCCGGAGGACTGCGGGGCCGGCTTCCTGATCGGTGAGCACCCGTGGCTGAAGCACTACCTGACGCTCACGGGCAACACCTGCACCGCGACCGGCACCACCGGCGCGTGGCACAGCCTCACCGGCAGCTCCGGCGGCTGGCGGCAGGTGAGCTTCGACCTGAGCGCGTACGCGGGGAAGTCCGTCGAGATCTCCATCAGCTACATCACCGACCCCGGCAGCGGCGGGCACGGTGTCCTCGCCGACGACGCCTCGCTGGTCGTCGGCGGCACGGCGCGGGAGACCGAGGGCTTCGAGTCGTCCCTCGGCACCTGGAAGGCGGCCGGACCGCCCGCCGGCAGCCCGGCGGTGCTGAAGGACTGGACGCGCACGGGAACCCTGTTCCAGACGTACGGAGCGGTCACCACGGACGACACCGTGCTGCTCGGTTTCGGGCTGGAGCAGGTGCCGTCGGCGGCCGACCGGACGGCGCTGCTGCGCAAGGCGTTCGACTCGCTCGACAGGTGAGCGCGCCCCCCTCTCAGGGGTGCGCGCGAGGAGTGCGCATCAAGTGAGCCGACCCGCTCACGAACGAGTGAAAACGGCGTCGGAAGCGCCCCGCGTTCCGTAGCAAATACGGGTGAATCCATTGCCGATCCGAGGCGGTCCGTACCCCTACTGACAGGTACGGACCGCCTGCCCGTGTATGGGACATCTCGATGTCACCTCGGGGCCCGCAGAGAGGTAGGGTCGGTGGTGGTCGGGGACATCCCAAACAGAGCTCGCCGGCACCGCATGGCCGGCGTACCAACGAGGAGATCGGTTCGTGACGATCCGCGTAGGCATCAACGGCTTCGGCCGCATCGGGCGTAACTACTTCCGCGCGCTGCTGGAGCAGGGAGCGGACATCGAGGTCGTGGCTGTCAACGACCTGGGTGACACCGCGACCACCGCTCACCTGCTCAAGTACGACACGATCCTGGGCCGCCTCAAGCAGGAGGTCTCCCACACCGCCGACACCATCACGGTCGACGGCCACACCATCAAGGTGCTGTCCGAGCGCAACCCGGCCGACATCCCGTGGGGCGAGCTGGGCGTCGACATCGTCATCGAGTCGACGGGCATCTTCACGAAGAAGGAAGACGCCGCCAAGCACATCGCCGGCGGCGCGAAGAAGGTCCTCATCTCGGCTCCGGCCAAGGACGAGGACATCACCATCGTGATGGGCGTCAACCAGGACAAGTACGACGCGGCGAACCACCACGTCATCTCCAACGCCTCCTGCACCACCAACTGTGTGGCGCCGATGGCGAAGGTCCTCGACGAGAACTTCGGCATCGTCCGGGGTCTGATGACCACGGTGCACGCGTACACGAACGACCAGCGCATCCTGGACTTCCCGCACAAGGACCTGCGCCGCGCCCGTGCCGCTGCCGAGAACATCATCCCGACCACCACCGGCGCCGCCAAGGCCACCGCCCTGGTCCTGCCGCAGCTCAAGGGCAAGCTGGACGGCATCGCCATGCGCGTCCCGGTCCCGACCGGCTCCGTCACCGACCTGGTCGTGGAGCTGGGCCGCGAGGTCACCAAGGAAGAGGTCAACGCCGCCTTCCAGAAGGCCGCCGAGGGTGAGCTGAAGGGCCTTCTCGACTACACGGAGGACCCGATCGTCTCCTCCGACATCGTCAACGCCCCGGCCTCCTGCACCTTCGACTCCTCCCTGACCATGGTCCAGGAGGGCAAGAACGTGAAGGTCATCGGCTGGTACGACAACGAGTGGGGCTACTCCAACCGCCTCGTCGACCTCACGGTCTTCGTCGGCAACCAGCTCTGATCGCCGAAGCAGGACCCCGAAGTGGGAGCAGGGCCCGTGCAGCGCACCGCCGCGCTGTCCGGGCCCTGTCCCACGTACTGACCACGTCCTTTTACGATCAGGTGCACCACGAGCCCTCCTGTAGGAGTCCACTCCCATGAAGACGATCGACGAACTTCTCGCCGACGGCGTGAGCGGCAAGCGGGTCTTCGTCCGCGCCGACCTCAACGTGCCGCTCGCCGACGGGACGATCACCGACGACGGCCGCATCCGCGCCGTGCTGCCCACCGTCAAGGCCCTCGCGGACGCGGGCGCCAAGGTGATCGTCGCCTCGCACCTGGGCCGCCCCAAGGGTGCCCCGGACCCCGCCTTCTCGCTGCTGCCCGCCGCCGAGCGCCTCGGTGAACTGCTCGGCGCCCCGGTCGCCTTCGCCCAGGACACCGTCGGTCCCGCCGCCCACGACGCCGTCGACGGCCTTCAGCCCGGCCAGGTAGCGGTCATCGAGAACCTGCGCTTCAACCCCGGCGAGACGTCCAAGGACGACACCGAGCGGGGTGAGTTCGCCGACCGGCTGGCCGCCCTCGCCGACGTCTACGTCGGTGACGGCTTCGGCGCCGTGCACCGCCGGCACGCCTCCGTCTACGACCTCCCGGCCCGGCTGCCGCACTACGCCGGCTACCTGATCGCCACCGAGGTCGGCGTCCTGAAGAAGCTCACCGAGGACGTCAAGCGGCCCTACGTCGTCGCGCTCGGCGGCGCCAAGGTCTCCGACAAGCTCGCCGTCATCGACCAGCTGCTCGGCAAGGCCGACCGGCTCCTGATCGGCGGCGGCATGGCCTACACCTTCCTCAAGGCCAAGGGCTACGAGGTCGGCATCTCCCTCCTCCAGGAGGACCAGGTCCCGGCCGTCGCGGAGTACATGGAGCGGGCCGAGAAGCAGGGCGTCGAGCTGCTGCTCCCCGTCGACGTCGTGGTCTCCCGGACCTTCCCGGACCTGAAGACCAAGGCGCCCACCGAGAACACCGTGGTCGACGCGGACAAGATCCCCGCCGACCAGGAGGGCCTGGACATCGGCCCGAGGACCCGAGAGCTCTACGCCTCGAAGCTCGCCGACGCCGCAACCGTCTTCTGGAACGGTCCCATGGGCGTCTTCGAGCACCCCGACTACGCCGAGGGCACCAAGGAGGTCGCCCAGGCACTCGTCGACACGGACGGCTTCACCGTCGTCGGTGGCGGTGACTCCGCCGCGGCCGTGCGCACGCTCGGCTTCGACGAGAACGCATTCGGCCACATCTCGACCGGTGGCGGCGCCTCCCTCGAATACCTCGAGGGCAAGACGCTCCCCGGCCTCGCCGCACTGGAGGACTGACCCTTGAGCACGCGCACGCCGCTGATGGCGGGCAACTGGAAGATGAACCTCAACCACCTGGAGGCCATCGCACACGTCCAGAAGCTCGCGTTCGCCCTGGCCGACAAGGACTACGAGGCCGTCGAGGTCGCCGTCCTGCCGCCCTTCACCGACCTGCGCTCCGTGCAGACCCTGGTCGACGGCGACAAGCTCAAGATCAAGTACGGCGCCCAGGACATCTCCCCGCACGACTCCGGCGCCTACACGGGCGAGATCTCCGGCCCGATGCTGGCCAAGCTGAAGTGCACCTACGTGGCGATCGGCCACTCCGAGCGGCGCCAGTACCACAACGAGACCGACGAGCTGGTCAACGCCAAGGTCAAGGCCGCGTACAAGCACGGCCTCACCCCGATCCTGTGCGTCGGCGAGGAGCTGGACGTCCGCGAGGCGGGCGACCACGTCAGCCACACCCTCGCCCAGGTCGAGGGCGGTCTGAAGGACCTGCCGGCCGAGCAGGCCGGGACGATCGTGATCGCCTACGAGCCGGTGTGGGCCATCGGCACCGGCAAGGTCTGCGGCGCCGGGGACGCCCAGGAGGTCTGCGCCGCCATCCGCGCCAAGATCGCCGAGCTGTACTCCCAGGACGTGGCCGACCAGGTCCGCATCCAGTACGGCGGCTCGGTGAAGTCGGGCAACGTCGCCGAGATCATGGGGCAGGCCGACATCGACGGCGCCCTGGTCGGCGGCGCCTCGCTCGACGCCGACGAGTTCGTCAAGATCGTGCGTTTCCGCGACCAGTGATCACGTCCGTGAGTAGGCGGTAGCGGCGATACGTCGTACTCTTGCGGGGGCACAGCCGGGTGCCGTGCCCCCGTCGTCCATCCGAGTCCGAGGAAGTTGGTCCAGCCGTGGTTTTGGGGTTCTCGATCGCCCTGATCATCTTCAGCCTGCTGCTGATGCTGCTGGTGCTGATGCACAAGGGAAAGGGCGGCGGCCTCTCCGACATGTTCGGTGGCGGCATGCAGTCCTCCGTCGGCGGCTCCTCGGTCGCCGAGCGCAACCTCGACCGGATCACCATCGTGGTCGGCCTGCTGTGGTTCGCGTGCATCATCGTCCTCGGCATGCTGATCAAGACGAACAGCTGACACGCGAGCAGTACATTCCGCACGTAAAGCCCCATGTTCGGTACGCGCTCCTGAGCGCGGCCTATCATGGGGCTTGCGTCTTTGTGTGGGGGCCGGTAACTCCAATCACTGGACGCGCGTTGGGCCTTACGTAGACTGAGGCGCTCGCGGCGAAGCGAAACGCCGACTCGCTTCGCGGCACCATCACGCAGGGAGTTACGACCGTGGCAAGTGGCAACGCGATCCGAGGAAGCCGGGTCGGGGCGGGGCCGATGGGCGAGGCCGAGCGCGGCGAGTCCGCGCCGCGTCTGCGCATCTCCTTCTGGTGCTCCAACGGGCACGAGACGCAGCCCAGCTTCGCCAGCGACGCGCAGGTGCCCGAGACCTGGGACTGCCCGCGCTGCGGCTTCCCGGCCGGCCAGGACCGGGACAACCCGCCGGACCCGCCGCGCACCGAGCCGTACAAGACGCACCTGGCGTATGTGCGGGAGCGGCGCAGCGACGCGGACGGGGAGGCGATCCTCGCCGAGGCGCTCGCCAAACTGCGCGGCGAGATCTAGGAGTTGTGACCGGCCGGGTGCCCGAGGGTGCCTGGCCGGAGCCGTTCCCGCCCCGCCGTGGACGGCCCGTTGTCAGTGGCGCCCTCTACGGTGTGCTCATCGGTGCATCGTGAGGGGGCGGGCATGGCTGCGGTCGGGACGGCGAGCAGGGGGGCACCCGCCTGGCGCGGGGGATTCGGCCGGCTGTGGACGGCGGCCGTGGTCTCCCGGTTCGGTGACGCGTTGCGCATGACCGCGCTGCCGTTGCTGGCCGTGAGCCTCACCGACGAGCCCCTCGTCATCACCTCCGTCACCGCCTGCGGCTATCTGCCCTGGCTGCTGTTCGGGCTGTTCGGCGGTGCCGTGGCGGACCGCGTCGACCAGCGGCGGGCGATGTGGCTCGTGGACACGGTGCGGGGTCTGCTCGTCGCCGGTTTCGCCCTCGCCGTGGGCCTCGGGCACGCCGCCGTCCCCCTGCTGATCGCCCTCGCCTTCTCCCTCACCGCGCTGCAGACGCTCTTCGACAACGCCTCCACGGCCCTGTTGCCCTCCCTGGTGGGAGCGGGAGGCCCTGGGCGGCGCGAACGCCCGGCTGATGACGGGTCAGCAGCTCGCGGGCGGACTGCTCGCGGGCCCGTTCGTGCCGCTGTCGCTGGCGGCCGGGGCGTTCATGCCGTTCGCGGCGGACGCGGGCACGTACCTGGTGGCCGCCGCGCTCGCGGCGTCCCTGCGGATACGGCCGCCGCAGCGGGAGCCCCGCCCGGCCGGGAGCACCCTGCGCACGGAGATCGGGGAGGGCCTGCGCGCGCTGTGGCGCGACCGGGTGCTCCGCGCGGTGTGCGCGGCCACACTGCTGTGCAACATCGGGATGGGCGCCCTGATCGCCACGCTGGCCCTGCACGTCACCCGCTGGCTGCACGCGGGCGGCACCGGCTACGTCGCCGCCATGACGGCGTACTCGGCCGGCAGCCTGGCCGGCGGTCTCGTCGCCCAGCGGATCGCGCGCCGCACCGGCCGGGTGCGGGCCCTGCTGCTCGGCGGCACGCTCCAGACGGGGGCGCTGCTGCTCATCGGCTCCGTGCGGCACGTCGCCGCCCTGGTCGCCGGGATGCTGCTGCTCGGCGCGATGACCATGGTCTGGAACGTCAACCAGGTCACCCTGATGCAGCAGCGCAGCCCCGAGTCCATGGTGGGCCGCATCGCCTCGGCCTTCCGTACGTCCTCCACCTCCGGTGCCCCGCTCGGCGCGTTCCTCGGCGGGGGCCGTGGCCGGGCTGTACGGCCTCAACGCCCCCGCCCTGCTCGCGGCCGTCCTGTTCCCCGCGGACGTCCTCGCGCTGATGCCGGGACGCGAGCCGGACGTCTCCGTCGCTGCCCGCGCGGACAGCGTCTCCACCGCTCGTCCCGCGCGCTGATCAATTAGGTTGGAACGGCTGGGACAGGCACGAAAGAAGGCGGAAGTCGGACATGAACGCAGACGGCCGTACCAGGCTCAACCAGACGCCCGAGTGGACCGCTCTCGCCAAGCACCGGGAGGAGCTGGCGGACACCCATCTCAGGGACCTGTTCGCCGCCGATCCGGCGCGCGGCACCGGGTACACGCTCCAGGTCGGTGACCTGTACATCGACTACTCGAAGCACCTGGTCACCGACGAGACCCTGCGCCTGCTGCGCGAGCTGGCCGCGGCGACGGACGTCTTCGGCCTCAGGGACGCCATGTTCCGCGGCGAGAAGATCAACGTCACCGAGAACCGGGCCGTGCTGCACACCGCGCTGCGCGCCCGGCGCGACGCGGTCGTCGAGGTCGACGGCGAGAACGTGGTCCCGGCCGTGCACGCCGTGCTCGACAAGATGGCCGGGTTCGCCGAGCGGGTCCGCTCGGGCGAGTGGACCGGCCACACCGGCAAGCGCATCAAGAACGTGATCAACATCGGCATCGGCGGCTCGGACCTCGGGCCCGCGATGGCCTACGAGGTGCTGCGCTGCTTCACCGACCGCGACCTCACGGTCCGCTTCGTCTCCAACGTGGACGGCGCCGACCTGCACGAGGCCACCCGGGACCTCGACCCGGCGGAGACGCTGTTCATCGTCGCCTCCAAGACCTTCACCACCATCGAGACCATCACCAACGCCACCTCGGCGCGGAAGTGGCTGCTGGCCGCGCTCGGCGACCAGTCCGCCGTGGCCAGGCACTTCGTCGCGCTGTCCACGAACGCCGAGAAGGTCGCCGAGTTCGGCATCGACACGGCCAACATGTTCGAGTTCTGGGACTGGGTCGGCGGGCGGTACTCGTACGACTCCGCGATCGGGCTCTCCCTGATGATCGCCATCGGCCCGGACCGGTTCCGTGAGATGCTGGACGGCTTCCGGATCGTCGACGACCACTTTCGCACCGCGCCGGCCGAGGACAACGTCCCGCTGCTGCTGGGGCTGTTGGGCATCTGGTACGACAACTTCCACGACGCCCAGTCGCACGCCGTGCTGCCGTACAGCCACTACCTCTCCAGGTTCACCGCGTACCTCCAGCAGCTGGACATGGAGTCCAACGGCAAGTACGTCGCCCGCGACGGCAAGCAGGTGGAGTGGCAGACCGGGCCGGTCGTGTGGGGCACGCCCGGCACGAACGGCCAGCACGCCTACTACCAGTTGATCCACCAGGGCACCAAGCTGATCCCGGCCGACTTCATCGGCTTCGCCCGGCCGGTCGCCGAGCTGAGCGGGGAACTGAAGGCCCAGCACGACCTGCTGATGGCCAACTTCTTCGCCCAGACCCAGGCGCTGGCCTTCGGCAAGACCGCCGAGGAGGTCCGTGCGGAGGGGGTCCCCGAGGAGCTGGTCCCGCACAAGACCTTCCCGGGCGACCGGCCGACCACGACGATCCTCGCCCGTGAGCTGACCCCGTCCGTCCTCGGCCAGCTCGTCGCCCTCTACGAGCACAAGGTGTTCGTGCAGGGCGCGGTGTGGAACATCGACTCCTTCGACCAGTGGGGTGTGGAGCTGGGCAAGGTGCTCGCCAAGCGCGTCGAGCCCGCGCTCACCGAGGGCGCAGACGTGCCCGGCCTGGACGCGTCGACGCGGGCACTGGTCGCCAAGTACCGGGAGCTGCGCGGCCGGAGCTGATCCGGTGGCGCATGGTGCGCAGGGCGTTGGCCACGGCGGTCGCGGTGGCCGTGGCGGCGGTGGGCTGCGACAGCGGGGTTCACCGACGCCGACCTGCTCAAGCTGGCGGGACGCGTCCCGGGGCTGCGCGGACCGGACTTCGACTCGGCCGTCCGGAAAACGAAGTACCGGACGTTCGTGACCAACAGCGAGGACGCGTACGAGAGGGCGGGCGGCCCGCGGGACCCCGAGGGCCCCGGCACCCACCGCCGAGATCAACGGCGTACGCATCCCGGTGCGGTACAACGGCCTGCTGTTCGACGGGACGGTCTTCGGCAGCCTGCTGAGGAAGATCCGCGAAGACCCGGGGAGCCGGCGAGCCGCGTCCCCCTGAGCCGGCTGACGCTCCTGGGCCGGCTCAGGCCACCGCGCTCAGCGTGTCCGCGAGGCGTCGGCGGGCCGCTCGGGACGCGGGCAGGGCGGCCAGGGCCGCCGCCCCCACAACGGCGGCCGAGCCCAGCAGGAGAAGCAGGCCGGGGGAGGGGGACTGGGCGATCCCGGCGCCGATGCCGCTGGAGCCGCCCTGGGCGTCGATCAGCCGGCGGGCCAGCGGCAGCCCCAGCGCCGTACCGGTGACGACCGCCGCGAGAGCCGTGCAGCTCGTCGCCGTGACGGTGATCGCGGTGATCTGCCGTGGCGACATGCCGATCGCCCGGAGCGCCAGTACGTCCCGCTCGCCCTCGCGGACGCTGCCGCCGATCGCGGTGAGCAGTTCCACCAGCCCGATCAGGGCCAGGACGGCGATCAGTCCGGCGACGACTCCGCGCAGCGGGGACAGCCCGTCGGCGGGGTTCGCCACGGCGTGCACCTCCAGGTGGCCGTGGCCGGCCGAGGCGAGCGCGGCGGCCACGCGGCGTTGGTCCGCGCCCGGGCGCAGCCGCAGCTCGTAGAAGGCCGGGGACAGCTCCGGGTCGTTCTCCCGGAGGGTGTCCAGGGAGGTGGTGACGACCCGGCCGGCGTTGCGCGGTTCCAGGGCGCGGCCCACGATGTGCAGGATCTGCGGCCGGTCGCCCACCGTCATGCGCACCCAGTCGCCGACCCGCGCGTCCAGCAGGTCGAGCAGGCCCTGGCCGGCCACCGCCTCGTCCGGACCGCGGGCGGCGCGGCCCTCGGCGAGGGCGTAGGGGTAGGGCTCGGCGCGGGTGCCGACGCCGCGCAGGGCGATGGTCCCGGTCTGGCCGGGGACCAGCGCGGCCACCTCGACGCCCGGATAGGCGGCGGCGACCCGGGGGTCGTGCGCCAGCACGCCGCGTACGCCGGAGGCGTCCAGGGCGCCGTCCGAGCGGAGCGTGAGCGCCGTCGGCAGGCCCACCCGCTCGGGGCTGCTGTGGAGGCGGTCGATCGTGGTCCAGGCGCTGAGCGCCACCACGATCAGCAGCAGCGGCAGCGTCAGCCGGGCCACGGTGGCCAGTGACCGGCCGCGCCCCGCGAACGCCTTGTGGCAGCCGAGGACCAGCGCGGCCGGCAGCCGCAGCCCCAGCGCCCGCCGGGCCGCCCCGCTCAGCCGCCCGCCCGCCGGCGCGGCCGGGCGCGGCACCGGGACCGGCGGCACCCGGCCCGCCCGCCAGGCCGCGAGCCCCGTGGTCAGACCGATGAACAGCACCGCCCCCGCGGGCACCGCGCACAGCGCCAGGGTGTGCCCGGGCAGCCCCTGCCACACACCCACCGCGTCCCCGAGCCGCCCCGGGACCCGGTTGCCCAGCCCCTCGGTGAGCGCGGCCGCGGCCACCGCGCCGAGCAGCGCGTACGCCAGGTGCTGGAGCAGGAAGATCCGTACGACCTGACCGGGTGTGAAGCCGATCGCCTTCAGCACCGACAGGTCCCGCAGGTGCCCGCGGATGCGGGTCGCGATGGCGCCGTGCACCGCGAACCCGGCGGCGGCGAGGGCGCCCAGGCCGAACAGCCCGAGCACCTGGCCGAGCAGCCGGTTGTCGCCCTGTGCCTCGGCGCGGGCCTGCTGCCAGGTGGAGACCTCGCCGACCGCGCCGGCGCCCAGCACGGTGACGGCCCGCTGGACGGCGTAGTCGGTGTCGGAGGGGTCGCCGAGCCGCACCCCGATGACCTGCCCGGCCGGGGCCCGCACGGCGGACGGCAGCGCCCACAGCAGACCGGGCTGCTCGCCGGGGCGGTACGGGGGTTCGGCGCTGTCCGCGATGCCCTCGACGGTGAGCGTGCGCGCCGTGCCGGGCAGGGTCAGGGTGTCGCCCGGCTCGGCCAGCAGGGCCCGCGCCAGGCTGCTCTCCAGCACCACGCCGTCCGGCGCCGCCGGGTCCAGCCAGTGCCCGGAGACGAGCAGGGGCCGGCCCACGGAGGGCAGGTCAGGGGTGGCGCGCAGTTCGACGGAGGCGCGGGTGCCGCGGACGGCGACGGTGGCGGACTCGGCGCGGTAGGGGCCGGCGACGGAGGTGACCCCGTCCAGCCGGGCCAGCGCGCGGGCGTCGGCGGACGGCGCGGTGTGCAGCCAGACATGGGCGCCGTGCGCCTCGGCGAAGGTGCGCTGCCAGGGGTTCGTGGCGTAGCCGAACAGGGCGGCGGCGAGCAGCAGCGAGGTGACGATGCCCGCGGTGGCCAGCACCAGGAACAGCGCCTCACCGCGGTGGGTGCGCAGGTCGGAGTGGGCCCAGCGCAGGGTGGCCCGCACGTCCCTCAGGTCCAGCACGCTCAGTCCCTCAGCTCCAGCACGCCGGATATGCCGCTGCGCCGGGGCGGCGGCGCGCCGTCCAGGGCCGCGTCGTCGGCGATGCGGCCGTCGAAGAAGCTGATCACGCGGTCGGCGGCGCTGGCCAGCCGGGCGTCGTGGGTGACCAGCACGATGGTCTGGCCGCGCCCGTGGAAGCGGGACAGCAGCCGCATCACCTCGCGGGTGCCCTTGCTGTCCAGGCTGCCGGCCGGCTCGTCCGCGAGCAGCAGCGGCGGATGGTTGACCAGCGCCCGGGCGAGCGCGACCCGTTGCTGCTCGCCGCCGGACAGCTCGCCCGGCATGCTGCGCTCCTTGCCCTCCAGACCCAGCTCGGCGAGCAGCGCCTCCCGTTCGGCGCGGGCCTTCTTCGGCGCGGCACCGGCCAGCAGCGCGGGCAGCTCCACGTTGTCGGCGACCGACAGGTTCGAGACCAGGTTGAAGAACTGGAAGACGATCCCGATGGCCTTCCTGCGCTCCACGGCCCAGCGGGCCTCGCTGAAGGAGTCCGTGCACCGGCCGTCGAGCCAGACGCTGCCCTCGTCCGGCCGCTGGAGCCCGCCGAGCAGGTGCAGCAGCGTGGACTTGCCCGCGCCGGACGGCCCGGTGACCGCGACGAACTCGCCGCGGGCCACGGCGAGGTCGACCCCGCGCACGGCGTGCGCGGGCGCGCCCTCGCCGTAGTGGGTCTTCACCAGCCTCTCGGCGCGCAGCACCGGAGCGTGCCCGTCACTCACTCCAGACCCTCCAGTTCCTCCTGGCACCGCTCCAGCCAGTCGAGGTCGGCCTGGAGGTGCAGCATCGCGCCCTCGATCAGCAGCTGGGCGATTCGGTTGTCCCGGCTCTCGGCCGCGGCCAGTCTCGACAGGTTGCGCATGGTGGTGAGGTACTGGCGCCGCTGCCGGTTGATGAGGGCGATCTGGTCGGCGAGACCGGTCTGCGGGGCGAGGGCGAGCTTCATGAAGAACTCGTCCCGCACCCGCGGCTCGTCCTCGGTCTCCTCGAACCAGGCGAGCAGCGCCTCGCGCCCGGCGTCGGTGAGGTGGTAGACCTTCTTGTTCGGCCGGCTGGACTGCTCGACGTCCTCGCCCTCGATCAGCCCGGACTTCTCCAGACGGCCGAGGGTGACGTAGATCTGGCCGACGTTCGGCTGAGGGTACGCGGCGCCCAGCAGTTGCTCAAGGTCCTGCTTCAGCTCGTAGCCGTGGGCCGGGCCGCGGGCGAGGAGTGCCAGGAGGGGCAGGCGCACTCGTGCTGTCCTCCTGTCTGCTCCATGTGCTCCAGGCCCTAGTATCGCGCATACCTAACAGGTATACATGGCCTCTGTCCCCGGGCGAGGGTGCCCGTGGTGCCGGGTGTACAGGGAGGAACCTATGCGGTGGATGCGCGCCGCCGGTAGGGGCCTTCTCGTTCTCGTCGTGGGTCTGGCCGGGTACGTGGCCTCCGGAGCCCGCGCCGACGAGGGCGCGGGAGGCGGCCGGGGCCCGCTCACGCTGGCCACCGCGGGTGACCTCACGGGTTATCTCGGCCCGCTGCTCCAGGGCTGGAACCGCACCCACCCCGGCGAGAAGGTCACCCTGGTCGAGCTGCCGGACTCCGCCGACGAGACGCACGCGCAGATGACGACCGACCTGCGCGGCGGCGACCGGGGCCGGTTCGACGTCCTCAACATCGACGTCGACTGGACCTCCGAGTTCGCGGCGGCCGGCTGGATCCGCCCGCTGCCCCGCGACCGCTTCCCGCTGGCCGGCTTCCTGCCGCCGGTCGTGGACACGGCGACCTACGAGGGACGGCTGTACGCGGTCCCGTACGTCACGAACGCCGGACTCCTGCTGTACCGCAAGGACATCCTCGACCAGGAGGGGGTGTCCCCGCCGCGCACCTGGGCCGAGCTGGAGCACGACGCCAGGACCATCGCGCCGAAGTACGGACTCGGCGGTTACGCGGGCCAGTTCCTGCCCTACGAGGGCCTCACCGTGAACGCGGCCGAGGCCGTGTACTCGGCGGGCGGCACCATCCTCGGCGGCGAGGGCACCCGCGTCACCGTCGACTCGGCCGCCGCCCGCGAGGGCATCGGCTTCCTCGCCCGCGGCATCCGCGAGGGCTGGATCCCGAGGCAGGCGCTGACGTACAAGGAGGAGGAGTCCAAACAGGCCTTCCAGGACGGAAGGCTGCTCTTCCTGCGCAACTGGCCCTACGCCTACGCCGTCGCCTCCGCCCCGGGTTCCAGGGTCGCCGGGAAGATCGGCGCCGTGCCGCTGCCGGGGCCGGACGGGCCGGGGACGAGCGTCCTCGGCGGCTCCAACCTCGCGGTCAACACCCACGCCCGGCACCCGGACTCCGCCGCGCGCCTGATCGCCTACCTCACCAGCGCGCCCGTGCAGCGCCAGGTGCTCACGCGGGGCGCGCTGCCACCGGTGCGCGCCGGGCTCTACGAGGACCCCGCGCTCATCCGGCGGTTCCCCTATCTGCCGACCCTGCGCACCGCCGTCCTCACCGCCCGGCCGCGCCCCAAGAGCCCGCACTACGAGCAGGTCAGCCTGGCCGTGCAGGCGGTCGTGCAGGACGCGCTCACCGGGCGGCAGACGCCCGGGCAGGCCGTGCGCCGGCTGGCGCGCGAACTCGACGCCATCGCCGGCCGATAGCCGGCAGCCGATAGCCGGTCACGACTCGACTCTAGTTACTTGTTAGGTAACGCGGACATCTCAACTGGCTACCGACTGTCCCGGTAAGTCCGCATTTCCCCTCCCAACTCCCCGGTAGCTTCTGTTCTTTTCGTTGACACCGTCGCGACACGCCTACCTAACATGCATGCATGTTGAGTAAGGACCACTGGTGGCGGGACGCCGTGATCTACCAGGTCTACGTCCGCAGCTTCCTGGACAGCACCGGTGACGGCATCGGGGATCTGGCCGGCGTCCGGGCCGGGCTGCCGTACCTGAAGAAGCTCGGTGTCGACGGGATCTGGCTGAGCCCCTTCTACCCCTCGCCGCAGCACGACCACGGTTACGACGTGGCCGACTACCGCGGTGTCGACCCGCTCTTCGGCGACCTCGCCGAGTTCGACCTGTTGATGGCCGCGGCCCGGCGCCTGGGCATCAAGGTGCTGCTCGACATCGTCCCCAACCACTGCTCCAGCGAGCACCCGTGGTTCCGCGAGGCCCTGGCCGCCGAGCCCGGCAGCCCGGCCCGCGCCCGCTTCCACTTCGCCGACGGCCGCGGCCCCGACGGCAGCGAGCCGCCCAACAACTGGCACGCCATGTTCGGCGGGCCCGCCTGGACCCGGGTCCCCGACGGCCAGTGGTACCTGCACATGTTCACGCCCGAACAGCCAGACTGGAACTGGCGCAACCCCGAGATCCCCGACGAGTTCGACCGGATCCTGCGGTTCTGGCTCGACCGGGGCGTCGACGGCTTCCGCATCGACGTCGCCGCCGGCCTGTTCAAGCACCCCCGACTGCCCGACTCCGACGACCCGGAGGCCGACGCCCGCACCCGCGACTCGGTCAACCCGCTCGCCTGGAACCAGCCCGAGGTGCACGAGGTGTGGCGCCGCTGGCGCTCCCTGTGCGAGGAGTACGCCGACCGGGACGGCCGCGAGCGCCTGCTCGTCGGCGAGGTCTCCGTCCCCACCGCCCGCGAACACGCCCTGTACGTCCGCCCCGACGAACTCCACCAGGCCTTCTTCTTCGACCTGCTCGGCGCCCCCTGGAACGCCGACGCCTTCCGCAAGGTCATCTCCGAGGCCATGCAGGACATCGCCGGCACCGGCTCCACGGTCACCTGGGTCCTCAACAACCACGACCAGGTCCGCACCGTCACCCGCTACGGCGAACCCGCCACCGAGGGCAGCGGTCTGGGCGCCGCCCGCGCCCGCGCCGCCGCGCTGCTGATGCTGGCGCTGCCCGGAGCCGCGTACATCTACCAGGGCGAGGAACTGGGCCTGCCCGAGGTCGTCGACCTGCCCGACGACGTGCTCACCGACCCCATCTTCCGGCGCACCGGCAGCCGCGCCCGCATCCGCGACGGCTGCCGGGTGCCGCTGCCCTGGTCCGGGCAGGCCTCCCCGTTCGGCTTCACCTCCGGTGTGGAGGGCGCCAAGCCCTGGCTGCCGCAGCCCGACTACTTCGCCGAGTACGCCACCGACCGCGCCCTCGCCGACACCCGCTCCTTCTGGCACCTGTACCGCGACGGTCTCCAACTGCGCAAGACGATGCCCCAGTTGGGCGAGGGCACGCTGCGCTGGCTGGACACCGCGCCGGACGTCCTCGCCTTCGTCCGCGGCGACGGCCTGGTGTGCGCCGTCAACTTCGGTACCGCCCCCGCCCCCGCGCCGGCCTCCGGCACCCCCCTGCTGTCCAGCGGCCCCTGCCCGCCCGGCGTCCTGCCCGGCGCCACGGCGGCCTGGTGGCTGAACGACCTGTGATCACCCGTCCCCCGATGAAAGGTCCGTCAACGATGATGCGACGACGCACGACCCTGCTCACCGGCTGCACCGCCCTCGCCCTCGCCCTCGGCGCCACCGCCTGCGGCGGCGGACCCGTCTCGGCGGGCGGCGGCGACAAGGCGCTCGGCGGCCAGACCGTCACCGTGGCCGGCGTCTGGTCCGGCAGCGAGCAGAAGAACTTCCAGAAGGTGCTGGACGCCTTCACCGAGAAGACCGGCGCGAAGACCCAGTTCGTCTCGACCGGCGACAACGTCTCCACGGTCGTCGGCAGCAAGATCGAGGGCGGCAACGCACCCGACGTCGTGATGGTCCCGCAGGTCGGCGTCCTGAACCAGTTCGCGCAAAAGGGCTGGCTCAAGCCGCTCTCGCCGGCCGCCCAGCAGACCATCGACGCCGGCTACGCCCCCGTCTGGAAGAAGTACGGCAGCGTCGACGGCACCCTCTACGGCCTCTACTTCAAGGCCGCCCACAAGTCCACCGTCTGGTACAGCCCCGACGCCCTCGCCCAGGCCGGGGTCAAGCCGCCGAAGACGTACGACGAGCTGCTCAAGGCCGGTCACACCGTCTCCGACTCCGGCCTCGCCGCCTTCGCGGTCGCCGGACAGGACGGCTGGACCCTCACCGACTGGTTCGAGAACATCTACCTCTCCGAGGCGGGCCCCGAGAAGTACGACGCCCTCGCCGCGCACAAGCTCAGGTGGACCGACCCCACGGTGGTCAAGGCGCTCACCACCCTCGGCAAGCTCTTCAAGGACAAGCAGCTCATCGCCGGAGGCCAGAACGGCGCCCTGAACACCGACTTCCCCGGCTCCGTGGAGAAGGTGTTCGGACCCAAGCCCCAGGCCGGCATGGTCTACGAGGGCGACTTCGTCGCCGGCGTCGCCCACGACCAGTACGGCAAGGCGATCGGCAAGGACGCCGACTTCTTCCCCTTCCCGGCGGTCGGCGGCGGCACGGCACCCGTCGTCAGCGGCGGTGACGCGGCCGTCGTCCTCAAGGACGGCAAGAACGCGGGGGCCGGCATGAAGCTCGTGGAGTACCTGGCCACCCCCGAGGCCGCGGCCGTGTGGGCGAAGGCGGGCGGCTTCCTGTCCCCGAACCGGAAGCTGAGCCTGTCCGCGTACGGCGACGACGTCACCCGCGCCACCGCCAAGTCCCTCGTGGGCGCCGGGGACTCGGTCCGCTTCGACATGTCCGACCAGGCACCGGCGGCCTTCGGCGGGACCAAGGGCGCCGGCGAGTGGAAGCTCCTCCAGGACTTCCTGCGCGACCCGTCGGACGCGAAGGGCACGGCGGCGAAGCTCGAAGCCGCCGCGGCCAAGGCCTACCGGAACTGAGCGGCCCGCCATGACCGCCACCACTGTCGTGAAACAGCAGGCGGGCCCGCGTCCCGCCGGCCCGGCGCCCGCGCGCCGCGGCCGGCGGCGCGGCCGGCTGATCGCCCTGCTCTTCGTCCTCCCCGCGCTGCTCCTGCTCGGCGCCCTCGTCGTCTACCCGGTGCTGTTCTCCGTCGGCCGCAGCTTCTTCGACGCCTCCGGCACCCGGTTCGTCGGCGGCGACAACTACACCGAGATGTTCCGCGACCCGGCCACCCTCAAGGCCATCCGCAACACCACGATCTGGATCGTCGTCGCCCCCGCCCTGCTCACCGGCCTCGGCCTGATCCTGGCCGTCCTGGTGGAGAAGGTCCGCTGGGCGACGGCCTTCAAGCTGCTGCTCTTCATGCCGATGGCGGTGTCCTTCCTCGCCGCCGGCATCATCTTCCGCCTCGCCTACGACGAGGACCCGGACAAGGGCGTGCTCAACGCGGCCGTCGTCTCCGTCCACGACGCCTTCAAGGACACCTCGGCCTACCCGACCGCCCGGGGCCGCACCGGAGTGCTCACCCAGGACCGGGACGGCTCCTACCGCACGACCGCCTCGGCGGGCGACACCGTGGCGCTGCCGATGGTCGGCGTGCTGCCGGGGGACCTGCCCGGCAACGCCTCACCCGCTCGTGCGGCTGCGGCACGCAAGGCCGCCCCCGGCGAACTGCGCGGTGTCGTCTACCTGGACTTCACCCCCGGCGGCGGAGGCAGGCAGGGCCAGGTCGACGCCAAGGAAAGCGGCCTGCCCGGCATGAAGGTCGAGGCGGTCCGCGACGGCGAGACGGTCGCGAGCGCGACCACCGCCGCCGACGGCTCCTTCCGCTTCGCCGGGCTCAAGCCGGGCTCGTACACGGTGAAGCTGCCGGAGTCGAACTTCGCTCCGCCCTACCAGGGCGTCTCCTGGCTCGGCCCGACCCTCGTCACCCCCGCGATCATCGGCGCCTACCTGTGGATCTGGACGGGTTTCGCGATGGTCCTGATCGGTGCGGGCCTGTCCACGCTGCCGCGCGACGCCCTGGAGGCCGCCCGGATGGACGGCGCCAACGAGTGGCAGATCTTCCGCCGGATCACTGTTCCGCTGCTCGCGCCCGTGCTCACCGTGGTCTTCGTGACCCTGGTGATCAACGTGATGAAGGTCTTCGACCTCGTCTACATCATCGCGCCCGGCCCGGTGCAGGAGGACGCCACCGTCCTCGCCACCCAGATGTGGCTGGTGTCCTTCGGCGGCGGCAACGACCAGGGCCTCGGCAGCGCCCTCGGCGTGCTCCTGCTGCTCCTGGTGATCCCCGCGATGGTGTTCAACGTCCGCCGTTTCCGCAACAGTCAACGATGAGGAGTCACCGATGAACGCGATCAGGCGCGGCCTGGGCAGCGGCCTGGTGCAGGCCTTCCTGGTGGTCATCGGCCTGGTCTGGCTGACCCCGCTGGCCGGCCTGTTCCTGTCCTCCCTGCGCTCGGCCCAGGACACGGCGAAGGGCGGCTGGTGGACGGCGCTGGCCAGCCCCGGCCAGCTGTCCTTCGACAACTACTCGGCGCTGCTGAAGAACGCGGGCATCACCCAGGCCTTCTGGAACACCGTGCTGATCTCGGTGCCGGCCACCACCCTGGTCGTCGTCATCGCGGCCCTCGCCGGATACGCCTTCGCCTGGCTGGACTTCCCGCTGCGCGAGCCCGTCTTCCTGCTGGTGGTGGCCCTGCTGGTGGTGCCGGTGCAGATCGGCCTGCTGCCGGTCGCCAAACTCTTCGGCGCGCTGGGCCTGTTCGGCACGATCCCCGGTGTCGTCCTGTTCCACGTCGCCTACGGTCTCCCCTTCGCCGTCTTCCTGCTGCGGAACTACTTCGCGGAGATGCCGAAGGAGATGCTGGAGGCGGCACGGATGGACGGCGGCAGCGAGTGGCGCATCTTCACGCGCCTCGTCCTGCCGGTGGCCCGCCCGGCCATCGCCTCGCTCGCCATCTTCCAGTTCCTGTGGGTCTGGAACGACATGCTGGTCGCCCTGCTCTTCGCCGACAGCTCCTCGCAGCCGCTCACGGTGGAACTCCAGTCCCAGATCCGCCAGTTCGGCAGCAACATCGACGTCCTCGCCCCGGGCGCGTTCCTGTCCCTGATCGTGCCGGTGGTGGTGTTCTTCGCGTTTCAGCGGCACTTCGTGCAGGGCGTGATGGCGGGGTCGGTGAAATAGCGGCGGCGGGGGCCGCAGCCCCCGCCGCCGCTACACGGGCACCAGCGTCACGGAGACGCCGGCGGGTACAGCGACCTCGGCAGCTGCGCGGCCGCCGCCGAGTCCAGCAGCCACAGCGTGCGCGTACGGCCGTACGCGCCCGCCGCCGGGGCCTGGATCTCGCCCGCGCCGGACAGGGCGATGGCCACGGCCTCCGCCTTGTCCTCGCCGGCCGCGAGGAGCCAGACCTCGCGGGCCGCGCGGATCGCCGGGAGGGTGAGGGAGATGCGGGTGGGCGGCGGCTTGGGGGCGCCGTGCACGCCGACCACCGTGCGCTCGGTCTCCCGGACCGCGGGCAGCTCGGGGAAGAGCGAGGCCACGTGGGTGTCCGGGCCGACGCCGAGCATGAGGACGTCGAACGTGGGCACCGTGCCGTGGTTCTCCGGTCCGGCCGCCTTCGCCAGCTCCGCCGCGTACGCCTCGGCCGCCGCCTCCACGTCCGCGCCGTGCGGGCCGTCGGAGGCGGGCATGGCGTGCACGCGCTCCGGGTCCACCGGCACCGAGTCCAGCAGCGCCGCGCGGGCCTGCGTGACATTGCGCTCGGGGTCGCCCTCGGGGAGGTAGCGCTCGTCGCCCCACCACAGGTCGAGGCGGCCCCAGTCGATGGCGTCCCGGGCGGGGGCCGCCGCCAGCGCGGCCAGCAGGCCGTTGCCGTTGCGGCCGCCGGTGAGGACCACGGACGCGGTGCCCCGGGAGGCCTGCGCGTCCACGATCTTCGTGATCAGGCGCGCCGCGGCGGCCTGCGCCATCAGTTCCTTGTCGTGGTGGACGACCAGCTGCGGAGTGCTCACTTCGCCGTCGCCTTCCTCGCCGGTGCCTTCTTCGCCGGTGCCTTCTTCGCGGTCTTGGCCGCCGCCTTCTTCGCGGGGGCCTTGGCCGCTTCCTCGACCGGTTCCGGTACGGCGACCGGCTCGGCCGCGGACTCGGCGCCCGCGTCCCCGGCCGGTGCCTCGGACGCCTGCCGCGGCACCGTGTCCAGCCGCTCCACGCCGTAGCGCAGCGCCGACGCGTAGGTGTCGTCCGGGTCCAGCCGGCGCAGCTCCTCCGCGATCAGCTCGGCGGTGTCCCGCCGCTTCAGCGCCACCGCGCGGGCCGGCTGGCCCTCGATGGACAGCGTGGCCAGCGAGCCGTCGGCCCGGTCCAGCACGATCGGCCCGCAGTCGGTGTCCATGCGGACGGCCGTGAGCCCCGGGCCGGAGGACAGGGAGCGCTTCACCGGTACGTCCAGCCGGTCCGCGAGCCACATCGCCAGCAGCTCACAGCTCGGGTTGGACTCCTCGCCCTCCACCTCGACGGCCTTCACCTCGCAGGTGACCTGGTCGAGCGCCGCCGCGAGCATGGAACGCCACGGGGTGATCCTCGTCCAGGACAGGTCGGTGTCGCCCGGCGCGTACGCCTCGGCACGGGCCGCCAGCTCCCGCACCGGCTGCTCCGCCGCGTAGGTGTCGGTGACCCGGCGCTGGGCGAGCGCGCCCAGCGGGTCCTTCGCCGGGTCGAGCGGGGCGTTCACCGGCCACCACACGACGACCGGCGCGTCCGGCAGCAGCAGCGGCAGGACCACCGAGTCGGCGTGGTCGGCGGCCTCGCCGTACAGGCGCAGGACGACCGTCTCGCCGGTGCCCGCCTCCGCGCCCACCCGCACCTCGGCGTCCAGACGCGAGGACGTACGGTCGCGCGGGGAGCGGGAGACCCGCCTGATGACCACCAGCGTGCGCGAGGGGTGCTCGCGCGAGGCGTCGTTGGCGGCCTTCAGGGCGTCGTAGGCGTTCTCCTCGTCGGTGACGATGACGAGGGTCAGCACCATGCCGACGGCGGGCGTGCCGATGGCACGGCGGCCCCGCACGAGCGCCTTGTTGATGGCGCCGGCGGTGGTGTCGGTCAGGTCTATCTTCATGGCCGGCGCCAGCTCCGTCCGTCTCGTGCGAGCATCTCGTCCGCCTCCACGGGACCCCAGGTGCCCGACTTGTACTGCGCGGGCCTGCCGTGCGTGTCCCAGTACTCCTCGATCGGGTCGAGGATCTTCCAGGACAGCTCCACCTCCTCCGTGCGCGGGAAGAGGTTGGCGTCGCCCAGCAGCACGTCCAGGATCAGCCGCTCGTACGCCTCCGGGCTGGACTCCGTGAACGACTCGCCGTAGGCGAAGTCCATGGAGACGTCCCGGATCTCCATCGAGGTGCCGGGCACCTTGGAGCCGAAGCGGACGGTGACGCCCTCGTCGGGCTGGACGCGGATGACGATCGCGTTCTGGCCCAGCTCCTCGGTCGCCGTCGTGTCGAACGGCGAGTGCGGGGCGCGCTGGAAGACGACCGCGATCTCGGTGACCCGGCGGCCCAGGCGCTTGCCGGTGCGCAGGTAGAAGGGGACGCCCGCCCAGCGGCGGTTGTCGATCTCCAGCTTGACCGCGGCGTAGGTGTCGGTCTTCGACTTCGCGTCGATGCCCTCCTCTTCGAGGTAGCCGATGACCTTCTCACCGCCCTGCCAGCCCGCCGCGTACTGCCCGCGCACGGTGTCGGCGCCCAGGTCCTTCGGCAGCCGGACGGCGCCGAGCACCTTCTCCTTCTCCGCGGCCAGCGCGTCCGCGCCGAAGGAGGCGGGCTCCTCCATGGCCGTGAGGGCCATCAGCTGGAGCAGGTGGTTCTGGATGACGTCCCGGGCGGCGCCGATGCCGTCGTAGTAGCCGGCCCGGCCGCCGATGCCGATGTCCTCGGCCATGGTGATCTGCACGTGGTCCACGAAGGACCGGTTCCAGATCGGCTCGAACATCGTGTTGGCGAAGCGCAGCGCCAGGATGTTCTGGACGGTCTCCTTGCCGAGGTAGTGGTCGATCCGGAAGACCTGCTCCGGCTCGAACACCTCGTGCACGACCTTGTTCAGCTCCTCGGCCGACGCCAGGTCGTGCCCGAACGGCTTCTCGATGACCGCCCGCCGCCAGGAACCGCCGCTCTGGTCGGCCAGACCGTGCTTCTTCAGCTGCTGGATGACCACCGGGAAGGAGCGCGGCGGCACGGACAGGTAGAAGGCGAAGTTGCCGCCCGTGCCCTGTGCCTTGTCCAGCTCCTCGATGGTGGCGCGCAGCCGCTCGAATGCCTCGTCGTCGTCGAAGGTGCCCTGGACGAAGCGCATCCCCTGGATGAGCTGCTGCCAGACCTCCTCGCGGAACGGAGTGCGCGAGTGCTCCTTGACCGCGTCGTGGACGACCTTGGCGAAGTCCTCGTGCTCCCAGTCGCGGCGGGCGAAGCCCACCAGCGAGAAGCCCGGCGGCAGCAGACCCCGGTTGGCGAGGTCGTACACCGCGGGCATCAGCTTCTTGCGCGAAAGGTCGCCGGTGACGCCGAAGATGACCAGGCCCGACGGCCCCGCGATGCGCGGGAGCCGTCGGTCGGCCGGGTCACGAAGCGGGTTCGCTCCGGAACCGGAAACGGGTGACAAGTCAGCCCTCCGAGGGGGCGAGGCGCTCAAGCTCCGCCTGGGTGGACTTCAGCAGGTCGGTCCAGGACGCCTCGAACTTCTCGACGCCCTCGTCCTCCAGCACCCGCACGACGTCGTCGTACGAGATGCCGAGCTTCTCCAGCGCGTCGAGGTCGGCGCGCGCCTGCTCGTAGGTGCCGGTGACGGCGTCGCCGGTGATCTCACCGTGGTCCTCGGTGGCCTCCAGCGTGGCCTCCGGCATGGTGTTGACCGTGTTCGGGGCGACCAGCTCGGTGACGTACAGGGTGTCCTGGTACGCCGGGTCCTTCACACCGGTCGACGCCCACAGCGGACGCTGCTTGTTGGCGCCCGCGTTCTCCAGCGCGCTCCACCGGTCCGAGGAGAAGACCTCCTCGTAGGCCTGGTAGGCGAGGCGCGCGTTGGCGACGGCGGCCTTGCCGCGCAGCGCCTTGGCCTCGTCGGTGCCGATGCCGTCCAGCCGCTTGTCGATCTCGGTGTCCACGCGGGACACGAAGAAGGACGCCACCGAGTGGATCTCCGAGAGGTCGAGACCCCGCTCCTTCGCCTTCTCCAGGCCGGTCAGGTAGGCGTCCATGACCTTGCGGTAGCGCTCCAGCGAGAAGATCAGCGTGACGTTGACGCTGATGCCGAGGCCGATCGTCTCGGCGATCGCCGGCAGACCCGCCTCGGTGGCCGGGATCTTGATCAGGGTGTTGGGGCGGTCCACCAGCCAGGCCAGCTGCTTGGCCTCGGCGACGGTCGCCTTGGTGTTGTGCGCGAGGCGCGGGTCGACCTCGATGGAGACCCGGCCGTCCTGGCCGTTCGTCGCGTCGAAGACCGGCCGCAGGATGTCGGCGGCGTCGCGGACGTCCGCCGTCGTGATCATGCGGATGGCCTCTTCGACGGTGACCTTGCGGGCGGCGAGGTCCGACAGCTGCTGGTCGTAGCCGTCGCCCTGGGAGATCGCCTTCTGGAAGATCGTCGGGTTGGTGGTGACGCCCACGACGTGCTGCTGGTCGATCAGCTCGGCGAGGTTGCCGGAGGTGATCCGCTTGCGCGACAGGTCGTCCAGCCAGATCGCGACGCCTTCGTCGGAGAGGCGCTTGAGTGCGTCTGTCATGGAATTACATCTCCTACGTGTCGTATATGAGCGTCAGCGCTGAGCGTCGGCGAGGGATTCCCGCGCCTTCGCGGCCACGTTCTCCGCGGTGAAGCCGAACTCCTTGAAGAGCAGCTTGCCGTCGGCGGAAGCACCGAAGTGCTCCAGCGAGACGATGCGGCCGGCGTCCCCCACGTACTTGTGCCAGGTCAGACCGATGCCCGCCTCGACGGACACCCGGGCCTTGACGGACGGCGGCAGCACGGAGTCCCGGTACCCCTGGTCCTGCTGCTCGAACCACTCGACGCACGGCATCGAGACGACACGCGCGGGCACGCCCTCGGCCTGGAGCTGCTCACGGGCCTCCACGGCCACGTGCACCTCGGACCCGGTGGCGATCAGGATCACCTGCGGCTCAGTGCTCTGCCCCTCGGGCCCCTCGGCCTCGAACAGCACGTAGCCGCCCTTGGCCGCGTCCTCGTTCGGCTCGTACACCGGCACGCCCTGCCGGGTGAGCGCCAGGCCGTGCGGCTGGCCCTTGCCGAACTCCTTGGTCCAGCGCCGCAGGATCTCGCGCCAGGCGACGGCGGTCTCGTTGGCGTCCGCCGGACGCACGACGTTCAGACCCGGGATGGCGCGCAGCGAGGCCAGGTGCTCGACCGGCTGGTGGGTGGGGCCGTCCTCGCCGAGGCCGATGGAGTCGTGCGTCCACACGAACGTCACCGGCAGGTGCATCAGGGCCGACAGGCGCACCGCGTTGCGCATGTAGTCGGAGAAGACGAGGAAGGTGCCGCCGTAGACGCGCGTGTTGCCGTGCAGCGTGATGCCGTTCAGCTCCGCGCCCATCGAGTGCTCGCGGATGCCGAAGTGGATCGTGCGGCCGTACGGGCTGGCCTCGGGCAGCGGGTTGCCCTCGGGCAGGAAGGAGCTGTCCTTGTCGATGGTCGTGTTGTTCGACCCGGCGAGGTCGGCGGAGCCGCCCCACAGCTCGGGGATCACCGCGCCGAGCGCCTGGAGCACCTTGCCGGACGCGGCACGCGTCGCGACGCCCTTGCCGGGCTCGAAGACCGGGAGCTTCTCCTCCCAGCCGGTGGGCAGCTCGCCCTTGCTGATCCGGTCGAACTCGGCGGCCCGCTCCGGGTTGGCCTCCCGCCACTCCTGGAGGGACTTCTCCCACTCGGACTTCGCCTGGGCGCCGCGCTCCAGCGCCTTGCGGGTGTGGGCGATGACCTCGTCGGCGACCTCGAACGACTTCTCCGGGTCGAAGCCGAGGACACGCTTGGTGGCCGCGACCTCGTCCTCGCCCAGCGCCGAGCCGTGCGCGGCCTCGGTGTTCTGGGCGTTCGGGGCCGGCCAGGCGATGATGGAGCGCATCGCGATGAAGGACGGCCGGTCGGTGACCTTCTTCGCCTCCTGGATCGCGGCGAAGATCGCCTGCGGGTCCAGGTCGCCGCTCTCCTTGGCCTCCACGCGCTGCACGTGCCAGCCGTAGGCCTCGTACCGCTTGACGGTGTCCTCGGAGACGGCCGTCTCGGTGTCGCCCTCGATCGAGATGTGGTTGTCGTCCCACAGCAGGATCAGGTTGCCGAGCTTCTGGTGGCCGGCCAGCGAGGACGCCTCGGCGGAGATGCCCTCCTGGAGGCAGCCGTCACCGGCGATGCAGTAGACGAAGTGGTCGAAGGGGGACTCGCCGGCCGGGGCCTGGGGGTCGAACAGACCGCGCTCGTAGCGGGCGGCCATCGCCATGCCCACCGCGTTGGCGACACCCTGGCCCAGCGGGCCCGTGGTGGTCTCGACGCCCTTGGTGTGCCCGTACTCCGGGTGACCGGGGGTCTTGGAGCCCCAGGTCCTGAACGACTCCAGATCGTCCAGCTCCAGGCCGAAGCCGGCCAGGTAGAGCTGGGTGTAGAGGGTCAGGGACGAGTGTCCGGCGGACAGCACGAAGCGGTCGCGGCCGACCCACTCCGGATCCGCCGGGTCGTGCCGCATCACCTTCTGGAAGAGGGTGTAAGCGGCCGGGGCCAGGCTCATCGCCGTACCGGGATGGCCGTTGCCGACCTTCTGTACGGCGTCTGCGGCCAGGACACGGGCGGTGTCCACGGCCCGCTGGTCCAGCTCGGTCCAGTCAAGGTCTGTGGTGGTCGGCTTGGTGCTCACCCTGGGTCAGGGCTCCTCTCCACATGTCGGTCGCCGGTCTTCGGGGCATGCGCCCACCCGGCCGCCGACGGGCTTGCCGCCCGCCGGCCGCTGTCGAGCCTACCCCCGTGAGGACGTGCGTTTTTTCGAGTGTTTACAGACTGCCGGGAGTCCGCGCGATCCGCCTCCCGACCGGCCGGGAACGGCATGTGGCACATGAATACGGAGCCGGTCATCTGAGCGCTCAATCGAGTACCGGGACCCCTCTTATGGGGCGTGCGTCAACACGAGCCCACCCCCGCGAAGGGCGGGGTATGGGCAACGTCTAAAGTGGCGTGGTACGCGCGAGCCTTCACCGGGACTTCATACGGGGGGCTTGCTGGGATGTCTCTGTCAGGGGTGTGCGTGACGGCCGTCGAATCCCGTCCAGCGGCTTTGCTCGATGGTGCGAGCCAGGGCCCGGCTCATCGGCCGTTCGGGGCCCGTGTCAAGGCTTTCGTGGCGCTGACCAAGCCGCGGATCATCGAGCTGCTGCTCATCACCACCGTTCCGGTGATGTTCCTGGCGCAGCAGGGCGTGCCCGACCTCAAGCTGGTGCTGCTCACCTGCGTCGGCGGCTATCTGTCGGCGGGCGGCGCCAACGCGCTGAACATGTACATCGACCGGGACATCGACGCGCTGATGGACCGCACCTCGCAGCGGCCCCTGGTGACGGGCATGGTCAGTCCGGCCGAGTGCCTGGTCTTCGGCATCACCCTCGCGGTCGTGTCGACCCTGCTGTTCGGTCTCACCGTCAACTGGCTGAGCGCCTGGCTCTCGCTCGGGGCGCTCCTCTTCTACGTCGTCGTCTACACGATGCTCCTCAAACGGCGTACGTCGCAGAACATCGTGTGGGGCGGCATCGCGGGCTGCATGCCGGTGCTGATCGGCTGGTCGGCCGTGACGGACTCGCTCTCCTGGGCGCCGGTCATCCTGTTCCTGGTGATCTTCTTCTGGACCCCGCCGCACTACTGGCCGCTGTCCATGAAGGTGAAGGACGACTACGCCCGCGTGGGCGTGCCGATGCTGCCGGTCATCGCCTCCAACAAGGTCGTGGCCCGGCAGATCGTCCTCTACAGCTGGGTCATGGTCGCCGTCTCCCTGCTCCTCACCCCCCTCGGCTACACCGGCTGGTTCTACACGGCCGTCGCGCTGGCCGCCGGCGGATGGTGGCTGTGGGAGGCGCACGCGCTGCAGAACCGGGCCAAGGCCGAGGTCACGGGCGGGAAGCTCAAGGAGATGCGGCTGTTCCACTGGTCGATCACCTATGTGTCGCTGCTGTTCGTCGCGATCGCGGTGGACCCGTTCCTGCGCTGAGCACGCCCGGGCGCACGTCACAGCGCCCTGACCTCGCCAGCCGGGCTACCCGTCGGTAGCATCCTGGGCATGGCAGACACGCAGCAGGTTGACGCACGGGCCGAGCGCAAGGTGGCGCGGCTCGCCCGGGAGATCAGCGCCTTCTCCAAGGCCCACGGCGGCGCCGAGGGCCAGGTGGCCCACATCGGCGAACGCGGCGCCCGGATCGTCCTCGTCGGCGAGGACGGCGGCTGGGGCGACCTGGTGGCTCCCACGTACGAGATCGCCGAGAAGGCCGTCGGGAAGGCGGGCATCACGGTCCACGAGTCCTTCGACGGCGAGCTCGCCGCGAAGGTGACGACGGGGCCGTACGAGTGGAAGCGGATGGCCGGTATCCAGATCGGCGGTTAGGGTCTTTCGTTCGGATCAGGCCGGATCGGCCCTAGCGCGGGTGGCGCCCGTGGGAGCCGGGCGCGGACGCGGTGCGGGTTCCTCCGGGCCGCCCGCCGCCACCTGAACCCCCGCTCACCCGTTAGGACGTGTAAGGCAGCACAGCGCCCACGTCCCGCGGGGAGCCGGAATGATCGAGACGCCGTCCCTCGTGGACCAGTACTGCCACGGCGTGCTGCGGACGGAGCTGGGCCTCGGCACCTTCGAGGCCCAGCTGGCCCGTACCGAGGGGCCCCCGGCCCCGGGCACCACCCTCTTCGACACCCAGACCGGCTTCGCCGTACGGCGCTGGTGCCCGCCCCTGCTCGGCCTGGAACCGCACTGCCCGCCCGCCCGCTACCTGGCCCGGCGCCGTGAACTGGGCGTCCTGGAGTCGGGCCGCAGGCTGCTGCGCGGCAGCGGCATCACGACGTACCTGGTCGACACGGGGCTGCCCGGCGACCTCACCGGCCCCGCCGAACTGGCCTCGGCCGCGGCGGCCCAGGCCCGCGAGGTCATCCGGCTCGAACCGCTCGCGGAGCAGGTCGCCGACACCTCCGGCACCGTCGACTCCTTCCTCGCCAACCTCGCCGAGTCGGTGCACGGAGCCGCGGCCACCGCCGTCGCCTTCACCTCCGTCGCGGGCCTCCGGCACGGCCTGGCCCTCGCGCCCGAGCCGCCGGGACCGGGGGAGGTGCGCGGCGCGGCGGACCGCTGGCTGGCCGGACGGCGCGTCGGCGGCGCGCTCAGCGACCCCGTCCTGCTCCGGCACCTGCTGTGGATCGCCGTAGCCTCGGGCCTGCCCCTGCAACTGCACGCGGGCCTCGGCGAGCCCGGCTCCCGCATCGACCGCACGGACCCGGTGCTGCTCACCGACTTCGTCCGGGCCACCGCCGGCCTCGGCACCGACCTGATCCTGCTGCACGGCTACCCCTACCACCGGCACGCCGCCCACCTGGCCGGTGTCTTCCCGCACGTCTACGCCGACTCCGGCGCCGCGCTGGTCCGCACCGGCGCCCGGGCGGCCACGGTCCTCGCCGAGATCCTGGAACTGGCCCCCTTCGGCAAGATCCTCTTCTCCACCGGCGCGCGGGGCCTGCCGGAACTGCACGTCGTCGGCGCCCGCCTCTTCCGGGAGGCGCTGGGCCGCGTGCTGGGCCACTGGGTCGCCGACGGCGCCTGGTCCCTGGAGGACGCCCAGCGGGTGGCGAGGATGATCGCGGCGGACAACGCGCGCCGGGTGTACGGGCTGGGGTGAGGCGTCCAGACTGAGCGGATGACGACCGAGTCCCTGCTCGACGGGTTCCTGCACGCCCTGCTGCCCCTTGGGCCCCGCGCCGTCTGGGCGCACGGCTCACTGGCCGGCGGCGACTACCAGGAGGGCCGCAGCCACCTCGACCTGATCGCCGTCCTGCCGGGCCCGCTGACCCTGGGGACCGTACGACGGCTCGTGGCGCTGCACCGCGGGCGGCGCGGGGAACCCCTCGCGGCGAAGCTCCATTGCAGCTACCTCACACCGGCCACCCTGCACGACGCGGACCGCTCACACGTCACCTGGGCACACGAACGGGTGATGCGCCGCCCGGTCACCCCCGTCACCCGGCGCGAGCTGCACGCCTTCGGACGCGTGCTGTACGGCGAGGCCCCGGCGGCGCTGCTCCCGCCGGTGCCGGACCGGCAGCTGGCCGGCTTCGTCGTACGCGACCAGCGCGACTTCTGGCGGCCGGCGGTGGACAAGGCCCGGCTGTGGCGGCAGGACATCTGGGTCGACCTGGGCCTGCTGACCTTCGCCCGGGCGACCGTGACCCTGCGCGAGGGCCGGCTGATCTCCAAGCGGGAGGCCCTGGCGGAGCTCGCGGCGCTGGGTGCTCCGGCGGAGGTCGTCGAGGACATCACCCGCCGCCGCTACGCCACCCCGGCCCCGGCCCCGGCCGACTGGCCCACCCGCCGGGCCGGGCTGACCCGTGCCTACCTGGGGCCGGCGATCGATGCCCTCGTCGCCGCCTACGGATGACTCACGCGCGGGTGCCCACCGGCACCTCGGCCGCCGGACCCGGCAGGTCCAGGGCGGCTTCCGGGCGCTCGCGCAGCGACAGCAGGACCCGCAGGACGGCGATCCAGATCAGGCACGAGCCGAGCATGTGCAGGGCGACCAGGACCTCGGGCAGGTGCGTGAAGTACTGCACGTAACCGATCACGCCCTGGGCCAGCAGCACGACGAACAGCTCGCGGGTCCGGCCCAGGGGGCTCTGCGGCGCGTCGACCGCCTTGAGGACGAACCACAGGGCGAACGTCAGCGTCACCACGATCCACGCGAGCACCGCGTGCAGCTTGGCGACCGTCTCCCAGTCGATCGGGATGCGGTCGACCTCGCTGGAGTCGCCGGCGTGCGGCCCGGCCCCGGTCACCACCGTGCCGGCCGCGATGAGCAGCACGGACGCCAGCACCAGGAACCACACCAGCTGCCGCACCGCCTTGCCGACCAGCGGACGCGGCGCCGCGTCGCCCTCCCGGGTGCGCTGCCACATCACCGTGGCGATGGCGATCAGGGCGGTGGAGAGCAGGAAGTGCGCGGCGACGGTGTACGGGTTGAGGCCGACCAGGACGACGATGCCGCCGAGGACGGCGTTGCCCATCACCACCCAGAACTGGGCCCAGCCCAGCCGGGTCAGGTCGCGCCGCCAGGGCTTGTGGGCCCGGGCGGCGACGATCGCCCAGCCGACGGCCGCGCACAGCACGTACGTCAGCATGCGGTTGCCGAACTCGATGACCCCGTGGAAGCCCATGGCCCGGGTGGTGGTCAGGGAGTCGTCGGTGCAGGTGGGCCAGGTCGGGCAGCCGAGGCCCGAGCCGGTCAGGCGGACGGCGCCGCCGGTCACGACGATGACCACCGACATCACGAGCGCGGCGAGCGCCGCCCGCCGGACGGTCCGGGGATCCGGGGTCCAGCGGTCGGCGATGAAGGCGAGCGGGTTGCGCAGGGCGGCTTCGGCGTCGGCGCGGTTCAGCTTTGGCACGCGCACCATGGTAGGCCGCCGCTTGTGCACGCGTTCACGAGGGTCCGCCCCGGCACGTGCGGGACCTGTCACTCCCAGCGGAAGAACGTGCCGGCCGCGGCGAGGCCGGCGACCGCCCAGACGGCGAGAATGCCCAGGTCGGCCCAGGGCATGCCGGCGCCGTGCTGGAGGACGTCCCGCAGGCCGTCCGACAGGGCGGAGATCGGCAGCAGGCCGAGGACCTGTTCACCCGTCGAGCCGAATTTGTCCAGCGGCACGATGACCCCGCCGCCGACGAGCAGCAGCAGGAAGACCAGGTTGGCGGCGGCCAGCGTCGCCTCCGCCTTCAGCGTGCCCGCCATCAGCAGGCCGAGGCCGGAGAAGGCGGCGGTGCCGACGACGAGCAGCAGCAGGACGGCGGCCGGGTTGCCGTGCGGGGACCAGCCCAGCGCGAAGGCGATGACGGTCAGCAGGACGACCTGGAGGACCTCGGTCACCAGCACGGACGCCGTCTTCGCGGTCATCAGGGCCCAGCGGGGCAGCGGCGAGGAGGCGAGCCGCTTCAGGACGCCGTAGCGGCGCTCGAAGCCGGTGGCGATGGCCTGGCCGGTGAACGCCGTCGACATCACGGCCAGGGCCAGGACGCCGGGGGTGAGGAAGTCGACGGCCTCGCCCTTGCCGGTGTCCACGATGTCCACCGAGCTGAAGAGCACCAGCAGCAGGGTCGGGATGACGACCGTCAGCAGCAGCTGCTCGCCGTTGCGCAGCAGCATCTTCGTCTCCAGCGCCGCCTGCGCCGCGATCATGCGGGGGAGCGGGGCGGCTCCGGGCTTCGGGGTGTACGTACCCGCCGTGGTCATGAGCGCAGCTCCTTGCCGGTCAGCTCCAGGAAGACGTCCTCCAGCGTGTGCCGCTCCACCGAGATCCGGTCGGGCATCACCCCGTGCTGGGCGCACCAGGACGTCACCGTGGCCAGCAGCTGGGGATCGACCTTGCCGACGACCCGGTAGGAGCCCGGGGTCAGCTCGGCGGCCGTGCAGTCGGCCGGCAGCGCCTTGAGCAGGGAACCGACGTCGAGGCCGGGCCGGCCGGTGAAGCGCAGGGTGTTCTCGGCGCCGCCCCTGCACAGCTCCTCCGGCGAGCCCTGGGCGATGACCCGGCCGCCGTCGATGATCGCGACGTCGTCGGCGAGCTGCTCGGCCTCGTCCATGTGGTGCGTGGTGAGGATCACCGAGACGCCGTCGGTGCGCAGGTCCCTCACCAGGTCCCAGGTGGCGCGGCGGGCCTGCGGGTCGAGCCCGGCGGTCGGCTCGTCCAGGAACACCAGCTCCGGGCGGCCCACCACGGCCATCGCGAGCGCCAGCCGCTGCTGCTGGCCGCCGGAGAGCCGGCGGTAACCGGTCCGGCCGCAGGAGCCGAGCCCGAGGCGCTCGACGAGGGCGTCGACGTCCAGCGGGTGGGCGTGCAGCTTCGCCATGTGGCGCAGCATCTCCTCCGCCCGGGCACCGGAGTACACGCCTCCGGACTGGAGCATCACGCCGATGCGGGGGCGCAGCTCGGCGGACTGCCGTACCGGGTCGAGGCCCAGGACGCGCACCGTGCCGGAATCCGGCTTCCGGTACCCCTCGCAGGTCTCGACCGTGGTCGTCTTCCCGGCCCCGTTGGGCCCGAGCACGGCGGTCACACCCGGCTGGGCGACCAGGTCGAGGCCGTCCACCGCGGTCTTCGTGCCGTACCGCTTCACCAAGGCCTGGACCTGGACCACCGGCTCACTTCGCATGGGTCCAGAGTCTAGGTACGCCGTCCGGCCCTCAGGCGCGGGGGTGGTGGAAGTCCTCCTCACGGGGCCGGTGCAGGGGCAGCCACCGCTCGGCGTAGGCCACGGCGTCCGCGACCGGGAACAGCCGGACGTCCGCCGCACCCACCCGTCCCCGGACGACCGGCCGGTCCCGCTCGAAGTCGTGCCCCAGCTCGTCGAACCGGTCGGAGGTGATCGAGACCTCGGTCACCGTCTCCCAGCCGCCGCCGGGAGCGGGCCGGCCGACCCGCACGCGGGGCGCGGGTATCCGGTACTCGGCGAGGTGGAAGGCGGTGCAGGAGTCGTAGCCCGCGCCCAGCAGCAGCACCCGGGCGCCCAGCTCCTCCAGCCGGGCGAGCGGGCTCCGCTCGCCGAGCCGGCAGTCGGGGGCGTGGCCGTCGGTGATCTCCCGCGCGCGGGGGCCGAGGGCGGCGAAGGAGGTCTGCGGGTGGGCGCTGCGCCGGGCGCCCGGCCAGGTGCGCACGGTCTCCGGGACGACGCCGACCCCGAGGGACGGGGTGATCAGCGGGTCGTACGGCGGCATGGTGGCGCGGACGCGGTCCCACCACTCCTCGGGAACGGGAGGGTTCACCCAGACGGCCGGGTCGCAGTGGCCGCCCGTCTGGGTGGGGACGACGAGCGTGCCCGAGGGGCCGAGCGCGTCCAGGAGCCCTCGGACGACCGCGACCGCGCCTCCGTTGACCCAGCCGAGGGAGCTGAGCGAGGAGTGCACCAGAAGGGTCTCACCGGTCTCGACGCCGAGCAGTCGCAGCTGTGCGGCGATGTCGTCCCGGGTGACGAGAGGGCCGGTCGGAGGGGGTGCGGGCATGGTCCGGGAGTCTCCCGGACGGGCGCGCGGGGCGCCACCCAATTGTCCTGGCCGGCGACCGGGGCAGACCGGCCGGGTGATCGTTTCCGCAGGTCGTCTTAGGTATGCCTAAGTGACGCAGGGCACCGCCGGTGATCCGGACGCCGCTTGTCAGGCTCCGCGGAATTACGCAACAATGGCGTTGTGAAAAACGTCGGCGAGGCTCGGGAGACCCCCACGGGGGCCCCTCAGGAGGAGCTAGCGACCGGTGAGCGCTCGACGCGCAACCGGGTCGCGCGCTCCATCCTGGACCACGGGCCGTCGACCGTCGCCGAACTCGCCGGCCGGCTGGGGCTGACCCAGGCGGCCGTCCGGCGTCACCTGGACGCGCTGGTCGCCGACGACGTCGTGGAGGCCCGCGAGCAGCGTGTGTACGGCACGCGCACGCGCGGCCGCCCCGCGAAGGTCTTCGCGCTCACCGACTGCGGCCGGGACGCCTTCGACCAGTCGTACGACAAGCTCGCCGCGGACGCGCTGCGCTGGATCGCCGAGCAGGGGGGCGGCCCCGAGGCGGTCGCCGCCTTCGCCCGCGCCCGGATCGCCGCCCAGGCGGGCGCGTACCGCGAGGCGATCGAGGCCGTGACACCGGACAAACGCGCCGAAGCGCTGGCCAGGGCCTTGAGCGCCGACGGGTACGCTGCTACGGCGCGCAGCGCACCGGTCGGCGAGCAGCTCTGCCAGCACCACTGCCCGGTCGCCCACGTCGCGGAACAGTTCCCGCAGCTGTGCGAGGCGGAGACGGAGATCTTCGCCGAGCTGCTGGGCACCCACGTTCAGCGACTGGCGACCATCGCGCACGGCGACGGCGTCTGCACGACGTTCATCCCCAAGATTTCCACTGACGCACCTGCAAGCACGGCCGGGAGGAACCCCGCATGACTCTCCCCACGGAGACTGCCCACCCTGAGCTGGAGGGCCTGGGCAAGTACGAATACGGCTGGGCCGACTCCGACGTGGCCGGTGCCTCCGCAAGGCGCGGCCTCAACGAGGACGTCGTCCGCGACATCTCGGGCAAGAAGTCCGAGCCGGAGTGGATGACCAAGCTGCGCCTGAAGGGCCTGAAGCTCTTCGAGAAGAAGCCGATGCCGAACTGGGGCTCCGACCTCTCGGGCATCGACTTCGACAACATCAAGTACTTCGTGCGCTCCACGGAGAAGCAGGCGGAGTCCTGGGAGGACCTGCCCGAGGACATCAAGAACACCTACGACAAGCTGGGCATCCCGGAGGCCGAGAAGCAGCGCCTCGTCGCCGGTGTCGCCGCCCAGTACGAGTCCGAGGTCGTCTACCACCAGATCCGCGAGGACCTGGAGGAGCAGGGCGTCATCTTCCTCGACACCGACACCGCCCTGAAGGAGCACCCGGAGCTCTTCAAGGAGTACTTCGGCACGGTCATCCCGGCCGGCGACAACAAGTTCGCCGCGCTGAACACCGCCGTGTGGTCCGGCGGCTCCTTCATCTACGTGCCGAAGGGCGTGCACGTCGAGATCCCGCTCCAGGCCTACTTCCGCATCAACACGGAGAACATGGGCCAGTTCGAGCGGACCCTGATCATCGTCGACGAGGGCGCCTACGTCCACTACGTCGAGGGCTGCACCGCGCCGATCTACAAGTCGGACTCGCTGCACTCCGCGGTGGTCGAGATCATCGTCAAGAAGAACGCCCGCTGCCGTTACACGACCATCCAGAACTGGTCGAACAACGTCTACAACCTGGTCACCAAGCGCGCCGTGGCCTACGAGGGCGCGACCATGGAGTGGATCGACGGCAACATCGGCTCCAAGGTGACGATGAAGTACCCGGCCGTCTACCTGATGGGCGAGCACGCCAAGGGCGAGACCCTGTCCATCGCCTTCGCGGGCGAGGGCCAGCACCAGGACGCGGGCGCCAAGATGGTCCACATGGCGCCGAACACGTCGTCCAACATCGTCTCCAAGTCGGTGGCGCGCGGTGGCGGCCGTACGTCCTACCGCGGTCTGATCGAGATCGGCGAGGGCGCCGCCGGGTCGAAGTCGAACGTGCTGTGCGACGCGCTGCTGGTCGACACCATCTCCCGGTCGGACACGTACCCCTACGTCGACGTCCGCGAGGACGACGTGTCCATGGGGCACGAGGCCACCGTCTCCAAGGTCTCCGAGGACCAGCTCTTCTACCTGATGAGCCGCGGCCTCTCCGAGGACGAGGCCATGGCGATGATCGTGCGCGGCTTCGTCGAGCCGATCGCCAAGGAGCTGCCCATGGAGTACGCGCTGGAGCTCAACCGGCTGATCGAGCTGCAGATGGAGGGCGCGGTCGGTTAACAGCCGCTCCGCACTCCCCGTCAAGCCCACACGTAAGAAAGCGAGCATTACGACAGCCATGGCTGAGGCCCCTAACATCCCGGTCGGTTCGACGACCGCCGGCTCGATCGCGGTCGCCGCGGAGTCGACCGTCGTCTCGCGCATGAGCGCGCCCCCGTCCTTCGACGTCGCGGACTTCCCGGTCCCGCACGGCCGTGAGGAGGAGTGGCGGTTCACCCCGCTGGAGCGGCTGCGCGGCCTGCACGACGGCACCGCCGTCGCGAACGGCGACGGCGTGAAGGTCGACGTCCAGGCCCCCGAGGGCGTCATCGTCGAGACCGTGGGCCGCGACGACGCGCGCCTCGGCAAGGCGGGCACCCCGGTGGACCGCGTCGCCGCCCAGGCGTACTCCGCCTTCGAGAAGGCCTCGGTCGTGACCGTCCCCAAGGAGACCGTCCTCACCGAGCCGGTCCGCATCGCCGTGCACGGCCAGGGCGGCACCGCCTTCGGCCACCAGGTGATCGAGCTGGGCGCCTTCGCCGAGGCCGTCGTGGTCATCGACCACAGCGGTGACGCGGTGCTCGCCGCGAACGTCGACTTCGTCCTCGGGGACGGTGCCAAGCTGACCGTCGTCTCCGTCCAGGACTGGGACGACAAGGCCGTCCACGTCGCCCAGCACAACGCGCTGGTCGGCCGGGACGCCTCCTTCAAGTCCGTGGTCGTGACCTTCGGCGGTGACGTGGTCCGCCTGCACCCGCGCGTGGAGTACGCCGGCCCCGGCGGCGAGGCCGAGCTGTTCGGCCTGTACTTCACCGACGCCGGGCAGCACCAGGAGCACCGCCTGCTGGTCACCCACAACACCCCGCACTGCAAGTCGAACGTCGTCTACAAGGGCGCCCTCCAGGGCGACGACGCGCACGCGGTCTGGATCGGTGACGTGCTCATCGAGGCCAAGGCCGAGGGCACGGACACCTACGAGATGAACCGCAACCTCGTCCTCACGGACGGCTCGCGCGTCGACTCGGTGCCGAACCTGGAGATCGAGACCGGCGAGATCGTCGGCGCCGGACACGCCTCCGCCACCGGCCGCTTCGACGACGAGCAGCTCTTCTACCTGATGGCCCGCGGCATCCCGGAGCACGAGGCCCGCCGCCTGGTGGTCCGCGGCTTCTTCGCCGAGCTGGTCCAGCAGATCGGTGTCGCCGACATCGAGGAGCGCCTGCTCGCCAAGATCGAGGAAGAGCTGGAGGCTTCGGTCGCATGACGTCGTTCGTACGCGCCTGTGGGCTCAGCGAGCTGGAGGAGGACACCCCGAAGCGGGTGGAACTCGACGGCACGCCCGTCTCGGTCGTGAAGACCGAGGGCGAGGTGTTCGCGATCCACGACATCTGCTCCCACGCGAACGTCTCCCTCTCCGAGGGCGAGGTGGAGGACTGCCAGATCGAGTGCTGGCTGCACGGCTCCTCCTTCGACCTGCGCACCGGCAAGCCGTCCGGCCTCCCCGCGACGCGCCCCGTCCCCGTATACCCCGTAAAGATCGAAGGGGACGACGTTCTCGTCTCCCTCACCCAGGAGTCCTGAGGCACCCATGGCAACGCTTGAAATCCGAGACCTGCACGTCACCGTCGAGGCCGACAACGCCACGAAGGAGATCCTCAAGGGCGTCGACCTCACCGTGAAGCAGGGCGAGACGCACGCCATCATGGGCCCCAACGGCTCCGGCAAGTCGACCCTCGCCTACTCCCTCGCGGGTCACCCGAAGTACACGATCACCGGCGGCACCGTCACCCTGGACGGCGAGGACGTCCTGGAGATGTCCGTCGACGAGCGCGCCCGCGCGGGACTGTTCCTGGCGATGCAGTACCCGGTCGAGGTCCCCGGCGTCTCGGTCTCCAACTTCCTGCGCACCTCCGCCACCGCCATCCGCGGCGAGGCCCCCAAGCTGCGCACCTGGGTGAAGGAGGTCAAGGGGGCCATGGAGCGCCTCAACATGGACCCGTCCTTCGCCGAGCGCAACGTCAACGAGGGCTTCTCCGGCGGTGAGAAGAAGCGCCACGAGATCCTCCAGCTCGAGCTGCTCAAGCCGAAGGTCGCGATCCTGGACGAGACCGACTCCGGCCTCGACGTCGACGCGCTGCGCATCGTCTCCGAGGGCGTCAACCGCGTCCGCGAGTCCGGCGAGGTCGGCACCCTGCTGATCACGCACTACACGCGCATCCTGCGCTACATCAAGCCCGACCACGTCCACGTGTTCGCCGGCGGCCGCATCGTCGAGTCCGGCGGCCCCGAGCTCGCGGACAAGCTGGAGAACGAGGGCTACGAGGCATACGTGAAGGGTGGCGCATCCGCGTGACACAGCTGCCGGGCCTCCTCGACACCGAGGCGATCCGCAAGGACTTCCCCGTCCTGGACCGAGTCGTCCACGACGGCAAGAAGCTCGTGTACCTGGACAACGCGGCGACCTCGCAGAAGCCGCGCCAGGTACTGGACGCCCTGAGCGAGTACTACGAGCGCTACAACGCCAACGTCCACCGCGGTGTGCATGTGCTCGCCGAGGAGGCCACGGCGCTGTACGAGGGAGCGCGCGACAAGGTCGCCGCGTTCGTCAACGCGCCGAGCCGCGACGAGGTGATCTTCACCAAGAACGCCTCCGAGTCGCTCAACCTCGTGGCGAACATGCTGGGCTGGGCCGACGAGCCCTACCGGGTGGACCACGAGACCGAGATCGTCATCACCGAGATGGAGCACCACTCCAACATCGTGCCGTGGCAGCTGCTCGCGCAGCGCACGGGCGCGAAGCTGAAGTGGTTCGGCCTCACGGACGACGGCCGCCTCGACCTGTCGAACATCGAGGAGGTCATCACCGAGAAGACGAAGATCGTCTCCTTCGTGCTGGTCTCCAACATCCTCGGCACGGTCAACCCGGTCGAGACGATAATCCGCCGCGCCCAGGAGGTCGGCGCGCTCGTCTGCATCGACGCCTCCCAGGCCGCCCCGCACATGCCGCTGGACGTGCAGGCCCTCCAGGCCGACTTCGTGGCCTTCACCGGCCACAAGATGTGCGGCCCGACCGGCATCGGCGTCCTGTGGGGCCGCCAGGAGCTGCTGGAGGACCTGCCTCCGTTCCTCGGCGGCGGCGAGATGATCGAGACCGTCTCGATGCACTCCTCGACGTACGCCCCCGCCCCGCACAAGTTCGAGGCGGGCACGCCCCCGATCGCCCAGGCGGTCGGTCTCGGTGCGGCGATCGACTACCTCCAGTCGATCGGCATGGACAAGATCCTCGCTCATGAGCACGCGCTGACGGAGTACGCGGTGCGGCGCCTGGCGGAGGTTCCCGACCTGAGGATCATCGGCCCGACGACGGCCGAGGACCGCGGGGCGGCGATCTCCTTCACGCTCGGGGACATCCACCCGCACGACGTGGGCCAGGTCCTGGACGAGCAGGGCATCGCGGTCCGTGTCGGCCACCACTGCGCCCGACCGGTCTGCCTGCGCTACGGAATTCCTGCGACCACGCGAGCGTCGTTCTATCTGTACTCCTCGCCGGCCGAGATCGACGCTCTGGTCGACGGCCTGGAGCACGTACGGAACTTCTTCGGCTGAGAGGCGTCTTCGTGAAGTTGGACTCGATGTACCAGGACGTCATCCTGGACCACTACAAGAACCCGCACGGGCGTGGTCTGAGGGATGGCGACGCCGAGGTGCACCATGTGAACCCGACCTGCGGCGACGAGATCACCCTGCGCGTGAAGTACGACGGCACGACGATCGAGGACGTCTCGTACGAGGGCCAGGGCTGCTCGATCAGCCAGGCGAGCGCCTCCGTGCTCAACGAGCTCCTCGTCGGCAAGGACCTGGCCGAGGCGCGGAAGATCCAGGAGACCTTCCTGGAGCTGATGCAGTCCAAGGGCAAGATCGAGCCCGACGACGCGATGGAGGAGGTGCTGGAGGACGCGGTCGCGTTCGCCGGTGTCTCCAAGTACCCCGCGCGGGTCAAGTGCGCCCTCCTGAGCTGGATGGCGTGGAAGGACGCGACGGCCCAGGCGCTGGGTGGCGCCGAGGCCGAAAGGAAGACGGCATGACCGACACCGCAGAGATGAAGCCGGTCTCGGAGGAAGAACTCCGCGAGGCCCTGATGGACGTGGTCGACCCCGAGCTGGGCATCGACGTCGTCAACCTCGGCCTGATCTACGGCATCCACATCGACGACTCCAACGTGGCCACGGTCGACATGACCCTGACCTCGGCGGCCTGCCCGCTGACGGACGTCATCGAGGACCAGGCCAAGTCCGCCACGGACGGCCTCGTCAACGAACTCCGCATCAACTGGGTCTGGATGCCGCCGTGGGGTCCCGACAAGATCACGGACGACGGCCGCGAGCAGCTCCGGGCGCTCGGGTTCAACGTCTGACACACCACCTGCGACAGGGGCCGTGGCCAAGTGCCACGGCCCCTGTCGCGTGCTCAGGCCAGCCCGTCCACCAGCAGGAACGCCGAGTCGGACCGGTAGAGGCCGGTGTTCCGGCACGGGTCGAGCCGGAGCCGGAGCCGGAGCCGGAAGCCGCGGTGGCGGAGGCAGCCGCCGTCGGCCGTGGTGAAGGAGCAACAGCGGGCGTCGGCACGGCTCTTGACCCGGGTGAGGGCGGCGGCGCGGCGGTCCGCGGCCGAGGTGACGGGGTCGAGCTTCACCAGGCCGCCGCTCACGTGCCAGTAGCGGCCGGGGCGGCTGAGGGAGCGGACGGACGTCCCGTGCTCCGCCGGGCGGGACGAACCGGCCCTGGGCGTCGGCGACTTGGCGGGCGTGCGCTTCGGGTGGGCGGGGGAGCGGGCGGGGGACTCGGGGGCGGCGACGAGGCGGCGCGGCTTCGCGCGGGAGCCGGCGTGTGCGCCGGCGCGGTGGACGGGGAGGCGAAGGAGAGCGGGCCGGGGCCGTTGTCGAGCACGGGCCCGCACGGCGGTGGAGGCGGGACGGGCTGCGAGCGGTTTCGACGGAAGTGGAACCACCTCGTTGTGTACGGCCGTACGCAGTCGTTGTGTACGCTCGTACACATGGGGTATCTGCTGCTCTCCGGCGCCATCGCCGCCGAGGTCGCCGCCACGACGGCGATGAAGTACAGCGAGGGATTCAGCCGGTTCTGGCCCTCGCTCGTGACCGCCGTGGGGTACCTCGTCTCGTTCGCGCTGCTCGCGCGGACGCTGAAGACCGTCCAGATCGGCACGGCGTACGCGATCTGGTCCGGCGTGGGCACCGCGGCCATCGCCGTCCTCGGTCTGCTGCTGTTCGGCGAGGGGCTGGGCCCGGCCAAGGTCGCCGGGATCGTGCTGATCATCGGCGGAGTGGTCGTGCTGAACCTGGGCGGGGCGACCCACTGATGCCGCGCCGCCACGACCCCGGGCGCCGGCAGCGGATCATCGACGCGGCGATCCGGGTGGCCGGCCGGGACGGCATCGCCGGGCTGAGCCACCGTACGGTCGCCGCCGAGGCGGACGTGCCGCTCGGCTCCACGACGTACCACTTCGCCACCCTCGAGGAACTGCTGGTGGCCGCGCTGCGGCAGGCGAACGAGGGGTTCGGCAGGCTGCTGGCCGAGCAGGTGCCGCAGGGCGGCGACGGCGACCTCGCCGCGGACCTCGCCCGGGCGCTCGGGCAGTGGCTGGCGGGCGGGCGCGCCGGCGTGGAACTGGAGTACGAGCTGTACCTGGCCGCGCTGCGCCGTCCCGCACTGCGTCCCGTCGCCGCCGAGTGGACCGAGCAGGCGGCCGCCCTGCTGGCCCGCCGCACCGACCCGGTCACGGCGCGGGCCCTGCTGGCGCTGATGGACGGCATCTGCCTCCGGGTGCTGCTGACGGGCGGCCCCTACGACGAGGAGTACGCGCGCGCCGCGCTGGCCCGGCTGATCCCCTGAAACCCGCGCCCGGCACGTGAGACGCGGTTCGCCCTCACCACCCCGCCCACGTTAGGTTTTCTTCCATGACCGAGTCTGCAACCCGTACCACCGGCGCCGTCGCCGCCGGCCTCGCCACGATCGCCTCCGACGGCACCGTTCTCGACACCTGGTTCCCGGCCCCCGAGCTGGTCGAGGAGCCGGGTCCGGCCGGCACCGAGCGGCTGACCGCCGAGCAGGCGGCCCAGCTGCTGGGCGGCGGCGCGACCGCGGCGACCGGCCCGGACGCCCGCCGGGGCGTCGAGGTGGTCGCGGTCCGCACGGTCATCGCCTCGCTGGACGAGAAGCCGATCGACGCCCACGACGTCTACCTGCGCCTGCACCTGCTCTCGCACCGCCTGGTCAAGCCGCACGGCCAGAACCTGGACGGCATCTTCGGCCATCTCGCCAACGTCGCCTGGACCTCGCTCGGCCCGGTCGCCGTGGACGACATCGAGAAGGTGCGCCTGAACGCCCGCGCCGAGGGCCTGCACCTCCAGGTGACCTCGATCGACAAGTTCCCGCGCATGACGGACTACGTCGCCCCGAAGGGCGTGCGCATCGCCGACGCCGACCGGGTCCGCCTCGGCGCGCACCTCGCGGCGGGCACCACGGTCATGCACGAGGGCTTCGTCAACTTCAACGCCGGCACCCTCGGCACCTCCATGGTCGAGGGCCGGATCTCCGCGGGTGTCGTGGTCGGCGACGGCTCGGACATCGGCGGCGGCGCCTCCACCATGGGCACCCTCTCGGGCGGCGGCAACGTGATCATCTCCATCGGCGAGCGCTGCCTGGTCGGCGCCGAGGCGGGCGTCGGCATCGCGCTCGGCGATGAGTGCGTGGTCGAGGCCGGCCTGTACATCACCGCGGGCACCCGCATCACCATGCCCGACGGGCAGATCGTCAAGGCCCGCGAGCTGAACGGCGCCTCGAACATCCTCTTCCGCCGCAACTCGGTCACCGGCACGGTCGAGGCCCGCCCGAACAACGCGGTCTGGGGCGGCCTGAACGACATCCTGCACAGCCACAACTGATCCTCGGCGGCCGTGACCTGCGGCCGCCCCTCGGTCACCGTCAGCTCGCCGTGAGCGCGCGGTACGTCCTCAGCAGCCCGTCGGCCGTCTTCCGGTCGGCGGGCAGCAGGGGGGCGCGGACCGGGCCCGCGGGCAGGCCGAGGCGGGTGAGGAGGGCCTTCGCGGTGACCGTGCCGGGCAGGCCCGCGCCCGTCATCGCCTCGGTCAGCGGGGTCAGGGCCCGCTGGAGTCCGGCCGCGCGGGCGGTGTCGCCGGCGTCGAACGCGGCCAGGATGGCCGCGACCCGGTCCGGTACGGCGTTCGCGACCGTGCTCACACAGCCCGCCGCGCCGACCGCGTACAGCGCCAGTACGTGCTCGTCGCAGCCCGCGTAGTAGGCCAACTCCGTGCGCTCAAGCACCTTCAGGGTGCCGAGGAAGTCGTAGGAGCAGTCCTTGACGGCGACGATCCGCGGGTGGTCCGCGAGGCGGATCATCGTGTTTGGTTCGATCCGGGTGCCCGTGCGGCCCGGGATGTCGTAGAGCATCACCGGCAGGTCGCTCGCGTCGGCGACCTGGAGGAGGTGGGCGGCCACGGCCTCCTGCGGGGGCCGGCTGTAGTACGGCGTCACGACCAGGAGACCGTCGGCGCCCGACTTCCCGGCCGCCAGCGCCAGCTCCACCGTGTGCCGGGTGTCGGACGTGCCCACGCCCGCGACCAGTGAGGCCCGGTCGCCGACCGCCTCCCGCACGGCCGCGACCAGCCGCGCCTTCTCCTCGTCCGTGGTGGTCGGCGACTCGCCGGTGGTGCCGTTGAGGACCAGGCCGTCACAGCCCTCCGCCACCAGCTGCGCGGCCAGCCGCTGGGCGCCGTCCAGGTCGAGGGCGCCCTCCTCGGTGAACGGCGTGATCATGGCGCAGAGGGTGCGGCCGAAAGGGGCGGGCCCGCGGGTACTCGTGGTCATGGGAGTAGTCTCGGCCGTGCGACCGTGAAGCTCTACTTAAATCTCCTACGAGGTATCGATAAGAGTTGCTGAATCGGGCCGGGAGCGGGCCGGCGCCCTGTGTCCAACTCGGCGCATCATGGGTCACTATGGGCGGAGGGTCACCGACGACTGTCATGGAGGCGCCATGAAGCTCGGCAAGGCACTGGCCACCGGGGTCGCGCAGGAGCGGCCGGTCGTCCGGGAGGAGAAGCCGCAGGTCCCCGAGGAGACCGTCCGCACGGACGCGGCCGGACCGGCCGGGCCGGTCCGCGAAGAGGTCCCGGCCGCCCGATGAGGCTGCGGCTCCCGGCGGAACGCCCGACGGAGCCGCCGACCGGCTACAAGATCGCCCACCCGGTGCTGTCCCAGGACGGCACCCGGGCCGGGTTCACCGGTGTGTCGCTCGGCGGCGCGCTGCCGTACGGCGTCCTGGACGACGCCTCCTGCGTCTACGGCTTCCGGCACCGCCCGCCGGCCCGCCGGTGCGACTGCGGTTTCCACAGCGTGCACGACCGGGCGGCGGCCGAGGCGCTGCTGTGCACCGCCGAGCACCGCGCGGCCGTCCTGCTGGAGGTCTCCGTCCTCGGCGCCTACATCCGCTTCGAACGCGGCTTCCGCTCCGCCCGGCAGCGGGTGCGCACGGCCACGGCCGGACCCTGCGGCTGCGGCGCCGCAGCCGTCGCGCTGGCCGACGCCGGCTGGGGCCGGCCGGGCTGGCGGGTCCTCGCACCCGTCTGCGCGGGCTGCGTGCGCGGGCGGGCGCCGGTCTCGCTCGCGGGGTTCGCCCGGCTGGCCGGGCACGGGCTCCGGGTGATCGCGGGCGCCGCCGGTGGCGCACCCGCCCCCGGGTTGACGGCGGGCGGCGAGCCGGGCGTGCCCGAACTGGTGGCCGAGGCCGCCCTGTTGCAGGCGCGCCTGGACTGGTTCCAGTCCCAACTCGCGCGTCTCGGCGAACGCGGACCCGGCGGCACCGGGCAGGGCTAACGACCTTCGGCCCGGGTACCCGGCAGTTCCGCACTGAGAGGAGGCGGAATGCCGTGACCGTGACCCCGCACACCAGGCCCGCGGCCGACGGGCACCCCTCCACGGGCGAACTCGTCGGCCGGGCCACCGAACAGCTCTCCCGGCTGCTGCGGCAGGAGGTCGCCCTCGCCAAGGAGGAGCTGGCCGAGAAAGGACGCCGCGCCGGACGCGGCGGCGGCATGCTGGGCGCCGCCGGCGCCGTCGGCTACGTCGGGCTGATCACCCTGGCCGGAGCGGCCGCCGCCGCCCTCTCCCTGGCGCTGCCCGTGTGGGCGGCGGCGCTCATCGTCGCAGCGGTGTTCTTCGCCGTCGCCGGCCTGCTGGCCGCGACCGGCCGCGCCCAGCTGCGCCGTGCCGCCCCGCCCACGCCCGAGAGGGCGCTCGGCAGTGTCAGGGCGGACGTCGACGCCATCAGGGAAAGGGCACACCGATGACGCACAGGAACGCGCACGGCTCGGGCGCCAAGGGCCCCGACGAGCTGCGACGGCAGATCGAACAGACCCGGAGCCAGCTCGGCGACACCGTCGCCCAGCTGGTGGACCGGGTCGATGTGAAGGGCCGGGCCCGGGCACGCGCCGCCGACCTGAGGGACAAGGCCGGCGCCATGACCGTCCAGCTGCGCGCCGGCGCCGCCCAGGCGGGGCACGGCGTGCAGGACCGGGCGGCCAAGGCGGGACACGTGGTCCAGGACCGTGCCGCGCGGGCCGGCCACACCGCGCAGGAACGGATGACCAGGGCCGGGCACCTGGTGCAGGAGCAGGCCGGACACGGCCGGCACGCCCTGCGCGACCGGGCGGCCCACGCCGGTCGCACCGCGGAGCACGACACGCGGGTCCCGGGCCCGGTGCGGTCCGCCGTGAGCGCCGCGATGCGGCACCCCCGGCAGGCCCTGATCATCGGCGCGGCGGGCGCCGCCGTCTTCGGCGTGGCCGTGGCCTGGCGCCGGATCGACCGCTGCCGGTGAGCACGGGACGGCGGGACCGGCCGGGCGCGCAGCCGGGCCGGTCCCGCCGTCGTGTCACGGACGGAACCGCAGCACCTGCGGGTCGTGGTCGCTGATCTGGTCGCTGAACTCCGAGTTGATGTGCACGCTGTCGTACTCGAAGTCGCAGCCCCGGCGGATCGCCGGGCTGATCAGGATCTGGTCCAGCACCTGCTGGTTGCCCTGGTAGTCATAGGTGTAGCGCTCGCTCTTCGGCAGCGACTTGATCGCCGACCACAGCTCGCCGTCGCCCTCCAGGATCCGCGCGGTCCCGGAGAACTCGAAGTCGTTCATGTCGCCGAGCGCGATGACGTTCGCGTTCTTCTGCACGGACAGGATGTCCTTGACGAACGCGTTCACCTCGGTCGCCTGGGCGTGCCGCTGGATCTCCGAGCTGCGCACCGGCGGCTGGTACTGCGAGGCCAGCCCCTGGTCGCCGCCCTTGGAGTTGAGGTGGTTCGCGATCACGAAGACGGTCTTGCCGTGGAAGACGAACTCGCCCGCGAGCGGCTTGCGGCTGTTGTTCCAAGCCGCGTTCGCCGGGTCGATCCGGCCCGGGGACACCGTCAGCTGGGCCTTTCCGCGCACCTTGGTGACACCGACGGCGGTGGTCGAGTCGCCGCCCGCGCGGTCCGTGAAGGACACTCGCTCCGGGTTGAACAGGAACACCTGGCGGATGTTGCCGCCGGGCTCGCCGCCGTCCTGGTCGTTGACCGGGTTGACCGAGCGCCAGTCGTACCGCGGGCCGCCCGCCGCGACGATCGCGTCGATCAGCTTCGTCACCGTCCGGTCCGCGTCGACCGTGCCGTCGTCCGTGGCGCCGTTGTCGTCCTGGATCTCCTCCAGGGACACGATGTCCGGCGACTGGAGGTTGTGCACGATCGCGGAGGCGTGCTGGTCGAAGGTGGTGTCCGACGGGTCGAGGTTCTCGACGTTGTAGGTCGCCACCGCCAGCTCGCGGTCCGACTGCCTCCGCGTCGTCTCCCGCTCCAGGCCGGCGCTCTTCAGCGTGCCGAGCTCGCTCGCGACGAGGGTGTAGCCGCCGTACTGGTTGAAGTCCAGCGGGCCGGTGGTGGTGCCCTCCAGGGTGTCGCCGACGTTCGCCTTCGGGAAGCCGGCGGTCGGGCCCAGCGACTGGATCTGGAGCCGGCCGGTGTTCTGGGAGTCGTAGGAGCCGTAGACCGTGCCGCCGCGCCGGCTGCGGTGCTCCCACGGCTTCACGGTGACCCACAGCTCGCTGTACGGGTCGGTGGCGGTGACCACGCGAGCGTCGGCGACCTGGACGTTCATGCCCTCCAGGGACTCGTAGTAGTCCAGGGCGTACGCGGACGGGTCCAGGGGGAGGCCGTTGATCGAGTTGGCGGCGGCGGTGTCGCCGGCGGGCGCGTACGCGTCCGGCACCGCGTCCTCGTCGACGACGACCGGCGCGGGGACCGCGTTGCCCGTGGAGACGGTGGTGATCACCGGCTTGGTGATCTCCGTCAGCGACTGGTTGCCGGAGGAGGCGCCGCCCGGGACGAACTCGGAGACGGTACCGGTCACCTTCACCGCGTCACCGACCGCGACCTTCGGCGTGGAGCTGGTGAAGACGAACACGCCCTCGCTGGTGGCCGGGTTGTCGTCCGGGGCCGGGTCCTGGAGCCAGAACCCCTTGGAGGAGCCGTACGTGCGCGTGGCCGTGACGATGCCGGGCACGTCCGTCACCTTCTGCCCGGCGAACGGGGATATCCGGGTCGTGCCCTGGATGTCGTGGACGCGCACCGAGTCGGCGTGCGCGGGGGAGGTGAGGGCGACGGCGGAGGCCGCGCTGCAGACGGCGGCGACGGTGAGCGCGGCGAGGCGCGCGGAAGACCTGCTCGGCAAGGGATCCCTCCGGGGACGTGACGATGCGCCGGGGCGAGGGTGGAACGGGAGCGTGTGGGGGTGGTGGCCCTCTGTGACACGAAGAGAGCCGAGTGAACAGTTGTCCCCCGACTTCTACGCGCGTCAATCTCCTGCCTGGCCCCGGGAGTTGTCAAGGTTTCGGCCATGGACGGCCGCTTACGGTGAGATGAACCGGGTGGCATGGGTGGAAATCCGTCTAGGCTGAGCGGCTGAGTCCGTTCACGGTCCGAGGAGAACCAGCCGATGTCAGACAGCTCCCCCCTGCCGCCCGTAAGGCTGCATCCCGAAGCGGAGCTGGCGCGTGCCGCGCTGTCCACGCCGTTGCTCTCCCGCGCGGCCCGCCTCGCCCGCTGGGCCGGGCCCGGCACCCGCGTCGACGCCGGCGGCGGGCTGGCCGAGGAGCAGTTGCCGGCCGCCGTGGAACTGCTCGGACTGAGCGGTGACGACGCCGCCGCCTGCGCGAGCGAGGCCTGGCGGATCGCCGTGGACGCCGGTCTGGTCGAGATCGTGGACGAGGAGGCCGGCACCGTGCGGGCCGGCGAGGAGCTGGGGCTGCTCACCGGCGGCGCCCCGCGGGACGTGCTCACCGTGTGGCTGGCCGCGCTGGAGACCGTGATCGCCGACGCGGCCGTCCCCGACCTGGACGGCCTGGTCGACGCGCTGGACGAGGGCGGCGAGGTCGATTTCTCGTCACTCGGCTGGGACCCGCAGGCCGAGGCGGAGTTCCTCGACGGCGTCCTCGGCAACCTCTATCTGCTGACCGTCAGTGAGGACGGCCCCGGCGACGGCACCGTCCCGCTGCCCGCCCTCGCCGCCTCCATGCTCGTGCCCGACGGCATGGGCGAGCCGACCAACGACGTCCTGGAGCAGGTCTCCGACGCGATGATGAGGCTGGACGACCAGTTCCGGGTGCTCGAGCCGGTCGGACTCGTGGACTACCGGCCGGTGGACGAGGCGCTGATGGCCGACACCGACGAGGAGCCCGCCGCGACCGTGGACGACACCGACGTCGCCCGCTACGGCATGGTCCGCCTGACCCCGCTCGGCGTGTACGGGCTGCGGGCACGGCTGCTGGAGGCCGGGTTCGAGGCGCCGGCCGTCGGTGACCTGGCCGACAAGGGCGCGGACGTCCTGCTCGACGGCACCGCCCGGTTCGGCCAGTCCGCCGCCCGGGCCGAGACCGAGCAGTGGCTGGCCCGGCGCGAACCGCTCGCGGCGGCGCGGGAGTTGCTGGCGGCGGCGCGCGGCGCGGACGCCGGGGGCCCGCTGCGCAGGCTCCGCTGCCAGCAGGCGCTGTCGCTGGTCGGCGCGGAGGCCGAACCCGCGCTGCGCGAGGTGCTGGACGACCCCGAGCTGGGCGGTCTCGCCCGGGTGTGGCTGAGCGAGCGGGGCGCCGCCGGGGTGCCGGCACCCTCCGAGGACATGGTGTTCTGGCTGACCGTCGACACCCTGGCCGCACAGCTGGCGGCCGAGGGCAACTCCGAGGAGCTCCAGGCCCTCGTGGAGGGGCTGGCCGCCCACCACAGCGGGTTCTTCGCGGCGGCCTGGCGGGTGGAGCACCCCGCCACCGCCGAGGTGCTGGACGCGATGGGGCGGCTGCACCCGGACAAGAAGGTGGCCAAGCAGGCGCGCAAGGCGGCGTTCAAGGCGCGCTCCCAGCACGGGGGCTGAGAGCCCGGCCGGTCGCGTGCCGGGCCGGTGCCTTTTGCTGGCGATGGGGTAGTGCGTACGGATTCTTGAACAAGGACCGGTGAAGTAGTCCGGCGTTCAACTCGCGTTCACGAGTGGGCGGGAGCGTGTGCGCCGAACCGAGGCCCCCACCCTCCACGGCACTACCACCGTCGTCACAGGAGACACCATGTCGCTCACCCGCAGGGACTTCGCCAGGAAATCCGCGATCACCGGTGCCGGGGTCGCCCTGGCGGGCAGCGTCGGCGCGCTCGCCACCGCGCCGAACGCCCTCGCCGCCACGGACGCCGGGAGCGCCGAGGCGGAGTCCGCGCACGGGGGCCACCACCACGGCGTCGGCTACGGCCCGCTGATCGCCGACCCCAAGGGCATCCTCGCCCTGCCCGCCGGCTTCTCCTACGAGATCATCACGTACAGCGGCAGGACCAGGCTGGAGTCCGGCGAGTTCACCCCGTCCAACCACGACGGCACGGCCACCTTCGAGGGCCCGCGCGGCACCACCCTCCTCGTCAACAACCACGAGCTGGCCGGCGCCCGCGCCCAGTGGCCGTACCCGGTGCCGCTCACCGAGGGCCTGGTCTACGACCCGGCGGCGGCCGGCGGCTGCACCGTCGTCGAGGTCCGCCACGGCGGCGAGGTCGCCGAGTGGGTGGGCATCGCCGGCACCGCCACCAACTGCGCAGGCGGCAGCACCCCCTGGGGCACCTGGCTGACCTGCGAGGAGACCGAGGACAAGGCCGGCAAGAACGGCTTCACCAAGGACCACGGCTACGTCTTCGAGGTCGACCCGGAGGACCGCCGGGCCAACCGCGACCCCAAGCCGGTCAAGGCGCTGGGCCGTTACGCCCACGAGGCCGTCGTGGTCGACCCCAAGCGCGGCCACGTCTACCTCACCGAGGACGCCTCCGGCCCCAACGGCCTGTTCTACCGCTGGACCCCGCCGGAGGGCTTCCGCCACGGCCGGGGCAAGCTGCGCACACTCGCCGACGACGCGGGCGTGCTCCAGGCGTTCAAGTGCTTCGATTCCGGCGGCAAGTTCGTGGACGACCTGTCCCGCGCCACCAGGATCGGCACCGTCTACGGCGTCGACTGGGTGGACGTCCCCGACCGTGACGCCAGGACCGTCTCGGTGCGCAAGCAGTTCACCGACGGCCAGGTCACCCGCGCCCGCAAGCTGGAGGGCATGTGGTGGGGTGACGGCGGCGTCTACGTCGTCTCCTCCTACGCCCGCCAGGAGAGCCCGGTCCAGCACGACGGCCAGGTCTGGTTCTACGACCCCAAGCGCCGCACGCTGACGCTGAAGGTGCTGCTCGGCGTGAACCCCGACCCGGCGGAGGACGGCGCCTTCGACGGCCCCGACAACATCACCGTCTCCCCGTACGGCGGCCTGGTCATCGCCGAGGACGGCGAGGGCGTCCAGCACCTGTTCGGGGCCACCGACAGCGGCCGGACGTACCCGATCGCCCGCAACGAGCTGAACATCGGCACCGCCGAGGCGCCGGAGTACAGCGAGTTCACCGGCGTCACCTTCTCGCCCGACGGCAAGACCCTCTTCGCCAACATCCAGACGCCCGGCATCATGCTCGCCATCACCGGCCCCTGGAAGCGGCAGGTCCGCTAGGTGCTGTCGTCGAACTCCCGGCCGCGGTGAGCGGCGGCCCGGCGTGGGGATCCCGCGCCGGGCCGCCCGCCGGGACCGGCGCCGGGACGCCGGTGCCGGATACCCTGCGGAGACGGTCCCCGGTTCGCGAGGAGTGAGTGGATGACGCAGGGCAGGCCCATGCGCGCCGACGCCCGGCGCAACTACGCGCGGCTGCTGAAGGCGGCGGCCGAGGCCTTCGCGGAGCACGGGAGAACGCGTCGCTCGACGACATCGCCAAGCGGGCCGGCGTCGGCTCGGGCACCCTCTACCGGCACTTCCCGACCCGGCAGGCACTGCTGGAGGCGGCGTACGTGGACCGGATCGAGGCGTTCGGGGTACGCGCCGACGAGCTGGCGGGTGAACGGCCGCCGGGCGAGGCGCTCGGGGAGTGGCTGTACGAGCTGGCGGTGGGCTCCCTCCAAGTGCGGGGGATGAGGGCCCTGCTCGGCTCGGCGGTGACGGAGCACGGCGGCGCGGCGGCGCTGACGGCGTGCGGGACCGTGGTGCACGGCGCGGTGACCCGGCTGGTGCAGGCGGCGCAGGCGGAGGGCACGCTGCGCGGGGACGTGGAGCCGATCGACGTGCTGCGCCTGACCCACGGGGTGACCTCGGCGGCGGAGCTCGCCGGGGCGGGGGAGCGGGAGATCCGGCGGTACCTGGAGCTGCTGACGGAGGGCTTGCGGGCCGGCTGAGGCGCCGCCGCGGCCGGCCCGGCGGCGCGGGGGCCCGCCGCACACCGCAGCGGGCCCCGCGCCACCGCCGCGGGCTTACAGAGCCCGTGCCCCCGGCTCCACCATGTTCCGTACGGTGCGGGCCTTCACGAACTCGCCCAGCGCCGTCATGTCCCACTCGCCGGAGAACTGGCGGATGAGCTTGGCCATCAACACGCCGGTCCGGGCCTCCGCGCCGGTGAGGTCGAAGCGGACCAGCTCCTCGCCCGAGAAGTCGTCGACCAGACGGCAGTACGCCTTGGCGACCTCGGTGAACTTCTGCCCGGAGAAGGAGTTCACGGTGAAGACGAGACCGGTGACCTCCTGGGGCAGCCGGCCCAGGTCGACCGTGATGACCTCGTCGTCGCCCCCGCCCTCGCCGGTCAGGTTGTCCCCGGAGTGCCGGATCGCGCCGTTCAGGATCGTCAGCTTGCCGAAGTAGCAGCTGTCGATGTGGTTGCGCTGCGGGCCGTAGGCGATGACCGAGGCGTCCAGGTCGATGTCCTTGCCGCGGAACGCCGGTTCCCAGCCGAGGCCCATCCGCACCTGGGACAGCAGCGGCCGGCCGCCCTTGATGAGGGACACCGTCTGGTTCTTCTGCAGGCTGACCCGGCCCTTGTCCAGGTTGATCTTCCCGGCGCCCGGCGCGGGAGCGGGCGGCGGTGCCGCCGGCTGCGGGGGAGCGGCCACAGGGGCGGCGGCCGGCTGCGGGGGAGCGGCCGGCCGCGGCGGTGCGGCCGGAGCCGCGGCCGGTTCCTCCACCGTCACGCCGAAGTCGGTCGCGATGCCCGCGAGCCCGTTGGCGTACCCCTGCCCGACGGCCCGCGCCTTCCACTGGTCGCCCCGGCGGTAGATCTCCACGACCACCAGCGCGGTCTCGTCGCCGAGCTGCGGCGGGGTGAACGTCGCCAGCACGGCACCGCCGTCGGCGTCCCGGACCGTGGCCGTCGGCTCGATGCCCCGGAAGGTCTGGCCGGCCGCGTCCGGGCTGGCGGTGACGACGATCTTCTCGATCTCCGGCGGCACGGCGGCCGTGTCGACCGTGACCGCGTCCGGCGCCGTACCGCCTCCCGACCGGTACGTCACGCCGGGCCCCGTGGGCTGGTTGTAGAAGATGAAGTCGTCGTCGGAGCGCACCTTGCCGTCACCGGTGAGCAGCAGGCCCGACACGTCGAGCCGCACCGGAGCGGAGACGTCCACGGTCACGCGCGCGGCCGGGAGAGGGATGTTCGAGCCAGGGGTCATAGCTGTCATGCCGGGAGAACGAACGACACCGCTTTACCGTTCCCTTACCCACCCCCCAATCGGCTCAGGGTCCCATCCCCCATCGGCTCAGGGCACCACCACGATCTTCCGCCCCACCCCCGCCGCGAACTGCTCCAGCGCCTGCGGGTACCGCTCCAGCGGGATCCGGTCGCTGATGAAGACGCCCGGGTCCAGCACGCCGTTCGCGAACAGCTCGGCCGCCCGCTCGAAGCTGTGCAGCACCGCCATGGAGCCGGTGATCGTGATCTCCTGGTTGTAGATCCGGTACGGGTCGATCGTCACGCGGGTCGCGTAGTCCGCCACCCCGAACTGCAGGAACGTGCCCGCCTTCGCGACCCGGTCCAGGCCGTCCTGGATCGCCGCCGCGTTGCCGGTCGCGTCGATCACCACGTCCCAGCCCCGCGGGCGGTCCAGTTCGTCGCCGTTCGCCGCGGCCCCCGAGACGCCGAGCAGCCGGGCCGTCTCCAGGCGGGCCGGGTTGACGTCGACCACGTCCACACTCGCCGCGCCGGTCCGCTTGGCCAGCTCCAGCATCATCAGGCCCATGGTCCCGGAGCCGTAGATCAGCACGTGGGCGCCCAGGCGGGCCCGCAGCACGTCGTAGCCGCGCACCGCGCAGGACAGGGGCTCCACCAGGGCCGCGTCCTCGGTGCGGACGTGGTCGGGCAGCTTCACGCAGTTGGCGACCGGCGCCACCGCGTACCGTGCCGCGCCGCCCGCCGTCGTCACGCCGATCGCCGCCCACCGCTCGCACAGGTTGTTGTGGCCCGTGCGGCAGTACCGGCACTCGTGGCAGTACAGCGAGGGGTCCACGGCCACCCGGTCGCCGACGGCCACCTCGGTGACCTGGGTGCCGACGCCGACGACCTCGCCCGCGAACTCGTGCCCGGGGACGATCGGCAGCTTGGGCGCGAACTCGCCCTGGAGGATGTGCAGGTCGGTGCCGCACAGGCCGCAGGCCGCGACCTCGACGACCACCTCGCGGGGGCCCGGCGTCGGGTCGGGCACCTCGGTGACGACGGCCCGGCCCACGGACTCGATGACGGCGGCCTTCATTTCACGGCTCCCAACGACAGGCCCTGGACCAGTTTGTCCTGGGCGGCGAACCCCGCGGCGAGCACCGGCAGGGAGATGACGAGCGACGCGGCGCACACCTTGGCCAGGAACAGGCCCTGGCTGGTGATGAAGCCGGTCAGGAAGACGGGGGCGGTCTCGGCGACCACGCCCGTCAGGACCCGGGCGAACAGCAGTTCGTTCCAGCTGAAGATGAAGCAGATCAGGGCGGTGGCGGCGATGCCCGGCAGCGCGATCGGGGCCACCACGCGCGCGAGGATCACCGGCAGCCGGGCGCCGTCCACCCGCGCCGCCTCGATGACCGCGACCGGCACCTCGGCGAGGAAGGACTGCATCATCCACACCGCGATCGGCAGGTTCATGGAGGTGTACAGCACGACCAGGAGCCAGATGTTGTCGAGCATCCCGGCGTTCTTGGCGAAGAGGTAGACCGGCAGCAGGCCCGCCACGGCCGGCAGCATCTTGGTGGACAGGAAGAAGAACAGGACGTCGGTCCACTTCCGCACCGGCCGGATCGACAGCGCGTAGGCCGCCGGGAGGGCCAGCAGCAGGACCAGGAGCGTCGAGGCGACCGACGCGACCGTGGAGTTGACCAGTGCGGGCCACGGGCTCGCCCCGCCTCCGGTGCCGAAGAACTCGCGGTAGCCGTCGAGCGTCAGCGAGGCGGTGAAGGACGGCGGGTTGGTCGCCGCGTCCGCCTCGGAGTGGAAGGACGTCAGGGCCATCCACGCGATGGGCAGGAAGAAGACGACGCCGGCCAGCCAGGCCACCAGGCCGAGTCCGTTACGACGCAGTACGGCGGTCATGCGCGGGACACCTCCTCGCGGAACAGGGACGACACCACGCGCAGGGCGAAGGTCGCGATGACGATCGAGCCGATGACGACCAGGACGCCGGCGGCCGAGGCCAGGCCGTTCTCGTGGGCCTGGTAGAAGCTCTGGTAGACGGTGTAGGGCAGGTTGGCGGTGCCCAGGCCACCGGAGGTGATGGTGAAGACCGCGTCGAAGTTCTGGACGATGTAGATCGACCCGAGCAGCGCGCCCAGTTCCAGGTAGCGGCGCAGGTGGGGCAGGGTCAGGTGGCGGAAGATCTGCCAGTCGCTCGCGCCGTCGACGCGCGCGGCCTCGATCTGCTGCTGGTCCCGGCTCTGGAGTCCGGCCAGCAGGATCAGCATCATGAACGGCGTCCACTGCCACACCAGGGAGGCCTCGACCGCGAGCAGCGGGGTGCGGGAGACCCAGTCCGGCTGTGGCCCGCCCACATAGTGCAGCAACCCGTTGAGCAAGCCGTACTCGGGGTTGTAGAGCACATGCTTCCACAGCAGCGCGGCGGCCACCGGCACCACCAGGAAGGGCGCGATGAGCAGCGTGCGGACGATGCCCCGGCCGCGGAACCGCCGGTCCAGCAGCAGTGCCAGCGCCAGCCCGATGACCAGGCTGGCCAGCACCACGGCCGCCGTGAGCAGCACGGTCGTCCACACCGAGTGGCGCAGGCCGGCGTCGGTGAGCACCTGGCGATAGTTGTCCAGGCCGGTGAAGCGGCGGGCCTTGGGGTAGAGGGCGTTCCAGTCGAAGAAGGAGATCACCAGTGTGGCCACGAAGGGCAGCTGGGTCACCACGATCATGAACACGAGGGCCGGCAGGAGCGGGGCGCGGGTGGCCCAGGCGCGCAGCCGGGCCGGGGGCCGGCTCACCGTGCGTGCGGGTGTGGCGGCGAGGGGGGCCGTGGTCGTCGCTGTCATCGTCCCTCGTACTCCTTGGAGATCTTCTCGGCGAGCGCTTGAGACTTCTTCAGGGCCGCGTCGACGGACTGGCGTCCGGCGATGGCCGCGCTGATCTCCTGGGAGACCTTGGTGCCGAGGTCGGTGAACTCGGGGATGCCGACGAACTGGATGCCGGGCGCGGGCCGCGGCTGCACCCCGGGGTCGTTCGGCCGGGCGCTCTCGATGGCCTCCTTGGTCATCTCCTGGAACGCGGCGGCCGACTCGCGGTAGTCGGCGTCGGTGTAGGTCGACGCCCGCTTGCCCGCCGGGACGTTCGACCAGCCGCTGGTCTCGCCGACCAGCCGCTCGTACCCCTTGCCCGACGCCCAGGAGACGAACTTCCATGCCTTGTCGGGGTTGCGGGACGCCTGCTGGATGCCCCAGGCCCAGGTGTAGAGCCAGCCGGAGGACGCGGTGCGCTCGACGGGGGCGGGGGCGTAGCCGAGCTTGCCCTTGACCGGGGAGCCGGCCGCCTCCAGCAGTCCGGCCGCGGAGGTGGCGTCGTACCACATGGCGACCTTGCCCTGGGTCATGTTGTTCAGGCATTCGGCGAAGCCGGACTGGGCGGCGCCGGACTCGCCGTGCTCGCGGACGAGGCCGACGTAGAACTTCGTCGCCTTCTCGAACGCCGGGGAGTCCAGCCGTGCCTTCCAGTCCGTGTCGAACCAGGTGCCGCCGAAGGTGTTGACGACCGTGGTCAGCGGTGCCATCAGCTCGCCCCAGCCGGGCAGCCCGCGCAGGCAGATGCCCCGCATGCCCGGCCGGGCGCCGTCCACCCGCGCGGCCAGGCCGGCGACCTGCTGCCAGGTGGGACGCTCGGGCATGGTCAGGCCCTTCGCCGCGAACACGTCCTTGCGGTACATGAGGAAGGACGACTCGCCGTAGAAGGGCTGTCCGTAGAGCTTGCCGTCGTCGCCGGTGAGGGACTGGCGCATCGGCTTGAGCACGTCCCGCTCGTCGTACGACGGGTCCTTCGCGACGTACGAGTTCATCTCGTGCAGCCAGCCGTTGCGGGCGTAGATCGGTATCTCGTAGTTGGACAGGGTGGCCACGTCGTACTGGCCGGCCTGGTTGGCGAAGTCCTGGCTGATCTTGTCGCGGACGTCGTTCTCGGGCAGGACCGTGAAGTTGACCTTGATGCCGGTGTCCTTGGTGAAGTGGGCGGCGGTCAGCTTCTGCAACTCGGTCATCTGCGGGTTGTTGACCATCAGGACGTTGATGGAGTCGCCGCCGGAACCGGTCCCGCCGGCACCGGCCCAGCAGCCGGAGAGCAGCGGGGCGAGCAGCGTCCCTGCGGCGGCCAGGGCGAGCGTGGCTCGCGGCCTCCGTCGGCTCGGGGTGCGCATGGATCGCTCCTGGAGGAGGGGGAAAGGGGGACATAAGGGGCGCCCGGCGGTGCGGAGCACCCCTGGACGGGGACGGATCGCGGAATCAGACCCGGATGACCTGCGGGCCCAGCAGGGAGTAGCGGTGGGCCTCGGCGGCCGGGAGCAGGGTGCTGGTCACGATCGCCTCCAGCGCGCCGATCTCCGCGAACCGGCAGAAGCTGACCGCGCCGAACTTGGTGTGCACGCCCGCGAAGACCGTGCGCCGGGAGGCCCGGACGGCCTGCGCCTTCACCTCGCTGACCGCCGGGTCGGGGGTGGTCAGGCCGTGTTCGCGGGAGATGCCGTTGGCCCCGATGTAGGCGAGGTCGATCATGAAGCCGGCCAGCATCTTCGTCGTCCAGTGGTCGACGGTGGCCAGCGTGCCCGGGCGGACCCGGCCGCCGAGCAGCAGCACGGAGACCTGGTCGGCCTCCGCCAGGGCGCCCGCGACCGGCAGGGACGCGGTGACCACGGTCAGCGGCCGGCCCCTGGGCAGCGCCTCGGCGATGAGCTGGGGGGTGAAGCCCTCGTCGACGAAGACGGTCTCGGCGTCCCCGAGCAGTTCGGCCGCCGCGGCGGCGATCCGGCGCTTCTCGGGCACGTGGCTGGTGGCGCGGAAGGCGAGGGTCGTCTCGAACCCGGCGCTCTCGACCGGGTAGGCGCCGCCGTGGGTGCGGCGGACCAGGCCGTGGTCCTCCAGGGCGCGCAGGTCGCGCCGGATGGTCTCCTTGGCCACGCCCAGGTCGGCGGCGAGCGCGGTGACGTCCACGGAGCCGGTGGCGCGGGCGGCCCGCACGATCTCGCGCTGGCGTTCTTCCGCCGTCCTGGTGGTCATGTCGTCACCCACTTCCCTGTGGACCTGCCCGTTCGGGCCCATGGGGGAAGTTCTACCGTCGGCGCGCGGCGCTGACCAGGTCTGTTGCGGGCCCGATACTGCCCGCTTGTGCCCGCTTCGCGCGGGCCGTGCCCGTCGCGGACCTGCGCGGGTGTCCGGGGCGGGGTGGGATCGGGCACGGCGGATGCCCGGACACGGCGGCGGGCGGGCCCGTTCGGTGCCCGCCCGCGCGCGGAGACGGTCGTTTCCGGCCGCCGGTCCCCCACGGGGAGCCGGCGGAGCGTCAGTACGGCCAGATCGGCGGGTCGTTCACGAAGTGCCCGCCCAGGTGGCCGTGGGCCGGGTTCTCCGGGTCCAGCTCGCCCTGCTCGGCGATGAGCTTCGCGGCGTACGGCTCGGAGTCGTCCCGGGGCTCGTAGCCGAGCGCCCGCGCGGTGCTCAGGTCCCACCACAGGCGGGTGTTGGCCGAGGAGCCGTAGACGACCGTGTGGCCGACCCGCTCGGCGGTCAGGGCCGCGTGGAAGAGACGGGCGCCGTCGGCCGGGCTCATCCACACCGACAGCATGCGGACGCTGGTGGGCTCCGGGAAACAGGAGCCGATGCGCACCGAGACGGTCTCCAGGCCGTGCTTGTCCCAGTAGAGCTGGGCCAGGTCCTCGCCGAAGGACTTCGACAGGCCGTAGAAGGTGTCCGGGCGGCGCGGGGTGTCGACGGGGATCAGCGGCTCGCCCGCGCGGGGGGCGGGGGTGAAGCCGACGGCGTGGTTGGAGGAGGCGAAGACGATCCGCGGCACGCCCGCGAGGCGGGCGGCCTCGTACAGGTTGTAGGTGCCCTCGATGTTCGACCTGAGGATCTTCTCGAACGGGGCCTCCAGGGAGATCCCCGCCAGGTGCAGGACCGCGTCCACGCCCCGTACGGCCTCGCGCAGCGCCTCCTCGTCGGCGAGGTCGGCGGTGATCGCGTCGGGCTCGCCCTCGACGGGGCGCACGTCGAACAGGCGCAGCGTGTAGCCGTACTCCGGCAGCAGGGACCGCATCAGGGTGCCGAGCCCGCCGGCGGCGCCGGTGAGCAGGATCGTGCGGGGAGCGGGCATCCTCGGTTCTCCTTGTGGCCGGTATTCACATACGTGGACACGCTAGAGAGTTCACCGGGCACCGTCAAGTGTCGCGTGATGTCGGGGAATTCGCTCCCGATCGTGCGAGTTTGCGTGCTTGACCCGCCGCGACACGGCCCTTTAGCGTGGTCACGTTCAGAAATATGGACGTGGATCAGAAACATGTACCGGCGTGTCTCAAGGGAGAGTCCGTGACGCCAGCCCCTCTGACCGAACGGCTCAGCGATCCGCGCGGGCCGCTGTTCTTCCCCGTCACGGCCTACGGCCCCGGCGGCTCGCTCGACCTGGACGCCTACCGCACCCATGTGCGCCACGGTGTCGCGGCCGGTGCCGCCGCCGTCTTCGCCTGCTGCGGCACCGGGGAGTTCCACGCACTGCTGCCCGAGGAGTTCGAGGCCTGCGTCAAGGCGGCCGTCGAGGCGGCCGAGGGGCGCGTCCCGGTCGTCGCGGGCGCCGGTTACGGTACCGCCCTCGCCGTCCGCTACGCGCGCATCGCCGCCGGTGCGGGCGCCGACGGCCTCCTCGCCATGCCGCCCTACCTCGTGCTCGCCGGCCAGGAGGGCCTGCTGCGGCACTACCGGGAGGTCGCCGCCGCCACCGACCTGCCCGTCATCGTCTACCAGCGCGACAACGCCGTCTTCACCCCGGAGACCGTGGTCGGACTGGCCCGCACCGACGGTGTCATCGGCCTCAAGGACGGCCTCGGCGACCTCGACCTCATGCAGCGGGTCGTGAGCGCGGTCCGCACCGAGGTACCAGGCGACTTCCTGTACTTCAACGGCCTGCCCACCGCCGAGCAGACCCAGCTCGCCTACCGCGCCCTCGGCATCACCCTCTACTCCTCCGCGGTGTTCTGCTTCGCGCCGGAGATCGCCCTCGCCTTCCACCGGGCCCTGCGGACGGACGACCTGCCCACCGCCCACCGCCTCCTGGACGGCTTCTACCGCCCGTTCGTGGAACTGCGCGCCCAGGGCCGCGGATACGCCGTCTCCCTCGTCAAGGCCGGGGTCCGGCTGCGCGGCCTCGACGTCGGCGAGGTCCGCCCCCCGCTGCACGAGCCCGCCGAGGAACACGTCAAACAACTCGCCCGGCTCATCGAACGCGGCTACGAACTGCTGGAGGAGGACGCGTGAGCGAGCACGGACAGGCCCTGCCGGGGGCGGACGCGTGAAGGCGTCGGCGTTCGTCTACCCCTGGGACGTCAACGGGGACCCCGCCACCCCGGAGCGGATCGCCGGACTCGGTGTGGAGCAGGTGACCCTGGCCTCCGCCTACCACTCCACCCGCGCCCTCACTCCCCGCCACCCCCGCCACCGCATCGTCACCGCCGAGTACGCGGCCGTCCTCTACCCGCCGGGCGACCGCTGGGCGGGCCGCGGCCTGCGGCCCTACCCCGCCGGCCGCTGGGCCCCCGGCAACGCCCACGGCGAGGCCGCCGAAGCCCTCGCCGCGGCCGGCCTGGAGGTGCACACCTGGGTCGTCCTCGCCCACAACTCCCGCCTGGGCGCCGAACACCCGGACACCTCGGTCGTCAACGCCTACGGCGACCGCTACCCGTGGGCCCCCTGCGTCGCCCAGCCCGCCACGCGCGCGTACCTGGTCGACCTGGCCGCCGAGGCCGCCGTGCGCCCCGGCGCGCGCGGCACCGAACTGGAGTCCCTCGGCTGGTACGGGTTCCAGCACCTGCACGCCCACGACAAGACCGCCGGCGTCGGCCTCGGGGACGCCGGGCACTACCTGATGTCCCTGTGCTTCTGCACGTCCTGCCGCACCGGCTACGGCGAGCGGGGACTGGACGCCGACGCGCTGGCCGGGGCCGTGCGCGGCGCGCTGGAGCCGCTGTGGCGGGGCGCGGCGGACGACGAGGGCTGGCCGACGGTGGAGAAGCTGCTCGGCGGGGACACGGCGGCCGCCACGCGCGCGTGGCGCGACACCACCGCCCGCACCCTCCAGGAGGAGGCCGTCACCGCCGTACGCGCCGCCGCACCGGACGGCTTCCAGATCCTGCTGCACGCCGATCCGGTCCCGTACCACTGCGGCGCCAACGTGGGCGTCGACCCCGCCCACGTCCTGTCCCTGGCCGACGGCGTGGTGGTGCCCTGCACCGGCGGTACGGCCCTGCTGGCGCCCTTCGCCGCCCAGGCGCGCGAGGGCACGGTGCTGGCCGCCAACCTCACGGTCGTCGCGGGGATGGGCGGCAGCCCCGCCACCCTCGCGGCGGACGCGGCACGCGCGCGTGCCGAAGGAGCGACGGAACTGCGGCTGTACCACGCCGGGCTGGCGTCGGACGCGGACCTGGCGGCGGTCCGGGAGGCACTGGCGGCGCGCTGAACGGCCGTGGAGCGCGGCCCCTCACTCCGGGGACCCGGTCGCGCTAGCGGTGCGCCGGGCCAGCGGCGCGGCCGTCAGCAGGAGCGCCAGGCCGTACAGCGGCAGCAGCAGCCCGGGGCCGGCCAGTTCGACCAGGCCGGCCCCCAGGGCGAGGCCGAGCACGTTCGGGGTGAAGAGCAGCGTGCCGGCGGTGGCCGTCGCCCGCCCCAGCAGCGGGCCGGGGGTCTCCCGCTGCACCGCCGTCAGCGCGGCGACCAGCACACAGGGCAGACCCAGGCCGCACGCCACGCTGGTGGCCAGGGCCACCGGGTCCCACGGCACGGCCCGTGCCACCACCGCGGCCCCGGTCAGCGCGATCCCGGCCGCCGCGAACCGCCGCCCGCCCAGCCTGCGCAGCGCCGGCCCGGCCAGCAGCCCCGCCGCCACCGAACCGGCGCCCTGGGCGGCGTACAGCACGCCGGTGTATTCGGGGGAGTGGCCGAGGCGGTCCACCACGGCGTACACCGTGGTGCCGCTCAGCGCCGTCAGCAGCATCGCCGTACCGCCCGCCCGGAGCAGCGGGCGCAGCACGGGGTGGCCCCACAGGTGCCGGACGCCCTGCGTGGTCTGCCTCCGCCAGCCGTCGCCGGACCGGACCGGCCGCTCCTCACGCACCCGCAGCAGGCCGCACAGCCCGGCGGCGAGCAGGAAGGTGACGGCGTCCAGGCAGGCCACGGCCGGGCCGCCCCAGGCCGCGTAGAGGCCCGCCCCGGTCAGCGGGGCGACGAGCTTCATGCCCTCGGTGAGCGTCATCCGCAGCCCGTTGACGTCACCGAGCAGCTCCGGGCCGACCGCCGCCGTCATCAGCGCCGACTCGGCGGCGTCATGGACGGCGCCGGCCGCGCCGTACACCACCAGGACGGCGAACAGCAGCCACAGGCGGCCGGGGGAGCCGACGGCGAACAGGACGGGCAGCAGCGCCGCGAGGCCCAGGTTCACCGTGATGAGCAGGGGCCTGCGGCGGAACCGGTCGGCGAGCGTGCCGAGCGCCGGGCCGGCGAGGGTGGGCGCCCACATCGCGAGCAGGCACAGGGCGGCCAGCCCGTCCGAGCCGGTCAGCTCCTTCACCCACACACCCGACGCCAGCCACAGCGAGGAGGTGCCGAAGGCGGACACCACCAGGCCGGTGAGGCACAGCCCCGCGTTGCGGTCCCGCAGCACGCGGGCGACGGTCCAGGAAGTCGTCATGCCGGCTCATCGTGGGCCTAAGGCGGGGGGCCGCGGATCGGGCAGGTGACCTAGACGCGGCGGACGGCCACCGGCGTGACGGCGACAATCCGTCGGAACCTGGCACTGGAGCCCCTGGGGCGCCGGGGCCCGGAAACCTACCGTCGACCGCATGCGCTACCTGGCCCCCCTTCTCGTCGGTCTGCTCTACGTCACCCTGATGTCCCTCGTCCCGGAACCCCACCGGCGCCGCCTCAACGCGGTCATGGTCGCCGGCGCGGGGGCCGCCTACCTCAGCGGCGGCGGCCTCGGCGGCTGGGAGTTCGCGTTCACGGCGCTCGCCACCTGCGTCGCCTTCAAGGGCCTGGACTCGTGGGCGTTCATCGGCGTCGGCTGGCTCCTGCACACCGCGTGGGACGTCGTCCACCACCTCAAGGGCCACCCGATCATCCCCTTCGCGCACGACTCGTCGTTCGGCTGCGCGCTGTGCGACCCGGTGATCGCCGTCTGGTGCCTCGGCGGCGGCCGCGCGCCGTGGGAGCCGCTGCGCCGCACCGATGAGTCTCCCGGGGCCCGCCGGTCAGCCCTTCGTACGCGGAGCACGACCTCGAAGGAGTGACCATGACCCAGGTGGACCTCGGCCCGCAGGCCAGGATCGTGGCGCGGCTCGCCGGATCGGTGACGGACGAGCAGCTCACCGCCGCTACACCGTGCCCGCAGTACGCGGTGCGCGACCTGCTGGGCCACCTGCTGACGCTGTCCGTGGCCTTCCGGGACGCCGCCCGCAAGGACCTCGGCATGACCACCGACACCCGCCCGGACGCCGCCGCCCGGGACCTCGGTCCCGGCTGGCGCGAGGAGCTGCCCAAGGCGCTGGACGAGCTGGCCGACGCCTGGCGGGACCCAGCCGCCTGGACCGGCGGCACCCGCGCCGGCGGGGTGGACCTGCCGGGCGCGCTCGCGGGCGCCGTCGTCGCCGACGAGCTGGTGATCCACGGCTGGGACCTGGCCCGCGCCACCGGCCGGGAGTACGCCCCGGACCCGGCCGCCCTCGACTCGGCCCTCGCCTTCCTCCGCGCGGCGGCCGACGACCCCGGCCGCGGCAACGGCGCCTTCGGCCCGGTCGTCCCGGTCCCCGCGGGCGCGCCGTCGCTGGACCGGGCCGTCGCCCTCGGAGGCCGGGACCCCGGGTGGCCGCACCGGTCCTGACCCGGGCGGCGGAAGCGGCGCGTCGGGCCTACGGTGACCCTGGGAGGGGGCGAGCCGAACGGATACGGAGGGAGCCGCCATGCAGGAGCACTACGTGTGGGTGACGACGCGCCGCCTTCAGCCGGGCACGCTGGAGGACTTCGAGCGGGCGTGGCGCCCGGAGCCCGCGCCGCAGGACCTGCACCGGGCCTACGCGTACTGGTCCGAGGACGGACGGGAGATCACCGGGGTGTCGTTCTGGGCCTCCCGCGAGGCGTGCGACGCGTGGCGCGCCTCCGAGGCGGAGGGACGCCGGCGGGCGGCCATGGCCCCCTTCGTCGCCGAGGAGCGCGAAGGCTTCTACCGCGGCCGTGAACTCGGCCTGCCCGGCGCCACCGGCGGGTGAACGGGCCGCGCCGGGCCGCCGCGCCTACCGTGGAGACATGAGCGGGATCGTCGTCCTGTACGAGCGCGAACAGCAGGTGGCCGCGCGCACCCCCGCGGCCGGACCGCCCGGCGCCGAGCGGCTTCCCCGCAGGGTGCACGCGGCGCCCACCGCCCCCGGCAGGCCCGACGCCGCCGGCCCGCGCACCCTGTGCGGCAGGGACACCTTCGCCATGACGAAGGCCCCCCGCACGCCGTCCGGGCGCCCCGGGGAGCCGTGGTACCCCGCCGCGTACGCGTCCCTGGTGTGCCCGGACTGCGACGCGGTGATGGAGATCTGACCGGTGCGGTGAGCCCCGGCCCCCGACCTCTTTTGTCACAACCATTGACGAGAACCCAGCCCCCTCCTACCTTCAACGCGTCGTACTTCGTACGTCATATATGAGACGCGATATGGAAGATCCGAGAGGGCCGCATGACCTCTGTGCCCACCCCGATCCCGTCCCGCACGCAGTACGTGCTCGACGCGATCAAACACCGCATCCTGACCGGGGTGCTGACGCCCGGTCAGGCCCTGGTGGAGGCGGAACTCGCCGCGCAGTTCGGGGTGTCCAAGACCCCGGTGCGCGAGGCGCTGAAGACCCTCGCCGGGACCGGCCTGGTGGTGATGAGCCAGTACAAGGGCGTCACGGTGCGCATGGTGGACGCGGACATGGCGCGCGAGGTCTACGACGTGCGGCTGCTGCTCGAACCCGAGGCCCTGCGCCGGGCCGTCGCGCGGGGCGCCTCCCTCGACGCCGCACGGGACGCGCTGACCCGCGCCGACGCCGCCGCCGACACCGCCGAACGCTCCCTCGCCAACCGGGAGTTCCACCGCGCCCTGTACCTGCCGTGCGGCAACCCGCTGCTCGGCCGGATGCTGGACGAGGTCCGCGACCAGGCGGCCCTCGTCTCCGCCGTGGCCTGGGCCGCCGACCCCTCCTGGGAGCGGGAGGCCGCCGAACACCGGGAGATCCTGCGGCTCGCGCTGGACGGTGACGCCGACGGCGCCGCGAGCGCCCTGCACGCGCACATCGCGTCCTTCGTACGCCGTGCGTTCCCCGAGCCCCGCCCAGAGGAGGGCCACAGATGAGCAGCGTGACGTTCGAGCGCCAACGGGCCGCCCTGGCCGACGTGGTGGCCATCCCGGTGACTCCGTTCGCCGAGGACGGCTCCGTCGACCGGGACGCCCACCGGGCCCTGCTGCGCCGCCTGCTCGAAGGCGGTATCAGGACCCTCACCCCGGGCGGCAACACCGGCGAGTTCTACGCCCTCACCCCCGAAGAGCGCCGGCTCGTCACCGAGTCGACCGCCGAGGAGGCCGGCGACCGGGCCGCCCTCCTGGTCGGGATCGGGCACGACCTGCCCACCGCCGTCGCCTCCGCCCGGCACGCCCGCGACCTCGGCGCCCAGATGGTGATGGTCCACCAGCCCGTGCACCCCTACGTCTCGTCGGCCGGCTGGGTCGACTACCACCGGGCCATCGCCGAGGCCGTCCCGGAGCTGGGCGTGGTGCCGTACCTGCGCGACGCGCAGCTGCCCGGCGCCCGGCTCGCCGAACTCGCCGACCACTGCCCGAACGTCATCGGCGTCAAGTACGCCGTCCCGGACGCCGCCCGGTTCGCCGCCTTCGCCCGGGACGCGGGCCTCGAACGCTTCGTGTGGGTCGCGGGACTCGCCGAGCCGTACGCGCCCTCCTACTTCTCCGCCGGCGCCACCGGCTTCACCTCCGGTCTGGTCAACGTCGCCCCGGCGGTCTCGCTGAACATGATCGAGGCGCTGCGCGCCGGGGACTACCCGGCCGCCATGAAGGTCTGGGAGCAGATCCGCCGTTTCGAGGAACTGCGCGCCGCGCACGGCAACGCCAACAACGTCACCGTCGTCAAGGAGGCCCTCGCCGCGCTCGGCCTGTGCCGCCGGGACGTCCGCCCGCCGAGCAGGCCGCTGCCCGAGGACGAGCGCGCCGAGGTCGCCGCCATCGCCGCCGGGTGGTCCATATGAACGCACCCCGCAAGGAGCCCGGGGAACTGCGCAGCCACCAGTGGTACGGCACCGACGGGCTCCGCTCCTTCAGCCACCGCGCCCGTACCCGCCAGCTCGGCTACCTGCCCGAGGAGCACCTCGGCAAGCCGGTCATCGCGATCCTCAACACCTGGTCCGACATCAACCCCTGCCACGTCCACCTCCGCGACCGCGCCCAGGCCGTCAAGCGCGGGGTGTGGCAGGCCGGCGGCTTCCCGCTGGAGTTCCCGGTCTCCACCCTCAGCGAGACCTTCCAGAAGCCGACCCCCATGCTCTACCGCAACCTGCTCGCCATGGAGACCGAGGAGCTGCTGCGCTCCTACCCGGTCGACGGCGCGGTCCTCATGGGCGGCTGCGACAAGTCCACGCCCGCGCTGTTGATGGGCGCCGCCTCCGTCGGCCTGCCCGCCGTCTTCGTGCCCGCCGGCCCCATGCTCCCGGGCCACTGGCGCGGCGAGGTCCTCGGCTCCGGCACCGACATGTGGAAGTACTGGGACGACAAGCGGGCCGGCCTCATCGGCGACTGCGAGATGGCCGAGCTGGAGAGCGGGCTGGCCCGCTCGCCCGGCCACTGCATGACGATGGGCACGGCGTCCACGCTCACCGCCGCCGCCGAGGCGCTCGGGGTGACCGTGCCGGGCGCGTCCAGCATCCCGGCGGTGGACTCCGGGCACGACCGGATGGCGGCGCGGGCGGGCCTGACCGCCGTCGAGCTGGTCCACCGGGACCGCGGGCTGTCCGGCATCCTCACCCGCGAGGCCTTCGAGGACGCCGTCACCACCGTGCTCGGCCTGGGCGGCTCCACCAACGCCGTGATCCACCTGATCGCCATGGCGGGCCGGGCGGGCGTCCGGCTCACCCTGGACGACTTCGACCGCATCGCCCGCACGGTCCCGGTCCTCGCCAACGTCCGCCCCGGCGGCCGGAGGTACCTGATGGAGGACTTCCACTTCGCGGGCGGTCTGCCCGGGTTCCTCTCCCGCATCACCGACCTGCTCCACCTGGACCGGCCGACGGTGGCGCACGACACCCTGCGCGAGCAGCTCGCCGGCGCGCGGGTGCACGACGACGACGTCATCCGGCCCCGGGACAACCCGGTCGCGGGCGAGGGCGGGGTGGCCGTGCTGCGCGGCAACCTCTGCCCGGACGGCGCGGTCATCAAGCACATCGCCGCCGAGCCGCGCCTGCTCAAGCACACCGGCCCGGCCGTCGTCTTCGACGACTACCGGACCATGCAGCGCACCATCAACGACCCGGCGCTCGGCATCACCGCCGACAGCGTGCTGGTGCTGCGCAACGCCGGCCCCAAGGGCGGGCCGGGCATGCCCGAGTACGGCATGCTGCCGATCCCGGACCACCTGCTGAAGCAGGGCGTGCGGGACATGGTCCGCATCTCCGACGCCCGCATGAGCGGCACCAGTTACGGCGCCTGCGTGCTGCACGTCGCCCCGGAGTCGTACGTCGGCGGCCCGCTGGCCCTCGTGCGCACCGGCGACCTCGTCACGCTGGACGTCGACGCCCGCAGCCTCCACCTCCACGTGGACGACGAGGAGCTGGACCGCAGGCGGGCCGGGTGGACGCCACCGCCCGCCCGCTACGAGCGCGGTTACGGCGCCCTCTACAACGAGCAGATCACGCAGGCCGACAGCGGCTGCGACTTCGCCTTCCTGGCCCGCCCGGGCACCGTGCCGGACCCGTACGCCGGCTGACGTCCCCCTCCCGTCCCGTCACGCCCCACGCACGTGCATGTAGCAAGCGCTTCCTGTACCCAGTGTGATCGACCCCTCGCGAACGGAGAACAGTCATGGCCCAAGCCGCAGCCGTGGCGACACCGCCCGCGCCACCCCGGCGGCGCCGTGCCTCCGCGACCCCGCGCAGGCTGCCGTACCTGCTGATCGCCCCGGCGGCCCTGCTGATGCTGGGCTTCATCGCCTACCCGGTGCTCAGCGTCTTCTACTACAGCCTGCGGGACTACAACCCGACCAAGCCGTGGCGCAACGGCTTCGCGGGCCTGGACAACTTCACCCGGGCCTTCGCCCACGACCCGCAGTTCTGGGACACCCTGACCTTCAGCGCCAAGTGGGTCGTGGTGGAAGTCGGACTGCAACTGCTGTTCGGCCTCGCCCTCGCGCTCATCGTCAACCAGACCTTCGTGGGGCGGGCACTGGGCCGCGCGCTCGTCTTCTCGCCCTGGGCCGTCTCCGGCGTGCTGACCTCCGCCATCTGGGTGCTGCTCTACAACTCCCAGACGGGCATCACCCGTTACCTCGCCGACGCGGGGCTCGGCTCCTACGGCACCAGCTGGCTGTCGGACACCTCCACGGTGTTCCCGGCGGCGGTGGTCGCCGACCTGTGGCGCGGGGTGCCGTTCTTCGCGATCCTCATCCTCGCGGACCTCCAGTCCGTCTCCCGTGACCTGTACGAGGCCGCCGAGGTCGACGGGGCGAGCCGGATCAGGCAGTTCCGGCACATCACTCTGCCCCATCTGAAGGACGCCATCGTGCTGTCCACGCTGCTGCGCGCGGTGTGGGAGTTCAACAACGTCGACCTGCTCTACACCCTCACGGGCGGCGGACCCGCCGGGGAGACCACCACCCTTCCCCTCTACATCGCCAACACCAGCGTCGACGCCCACGACTTCGGCTACGCCTCCGCCCTGACCACGGTGGCGTTCGTGATCCTGCTCTTCTGCTCGATCGTCTACCTGCGGCTGAGCAAGTTCGGAGGCGACTCCAAATGATCACCGAGATCGCTCCCGCGCCCGAGCGCCTGGCGGCCGAGCCCGCCCGGCCCGGCAGGAGGCGCCGCGCCTGGGACGAGGTCCCGCGCTGGCAGATCTACGTCCCCCTGACGGTCTACCTCCTGTTCACCCTGATCCCCTTCTACTGGATCCTGCTCTTCGCGCTGCGCCCGGCCGGCTCCACCTCGCTGGTCCCGTGGCCGATGACGTTCGAGCACTTCGGGAAGGTGTGGACCGAGCGCGGCTTCGGCACCTACTTCACCAACAGCGTCTACGTCGGCCTCGCCACCCTGGTGCTCACCACCGTGGTCGCCCTGGCCGGCGGCTACGCCCTGGCCCGCTTCGACTTCCGCCTCAAGCGCGGCTTCCTGCTGGCCCTGCTGTGCTCCCAGTTCGTGCCGGGCGCGCTGCTGCTGGTGCCGCTGTTCCAGATCTTCGCCAAGCTGTCGATGCTCAACTCCCTCGGCAGCGTGATCATCGCCGAGACCGTCTTCCAGCTGCCGCTGTCGATGATCCTCATCGGCGGGTTCATCCGGAACGTGCCGTGCTACCTGGAGGAGGCCGCCTGGGTGGACGGCTGCAACCGGTTCACCGCCTTCCGGATCGTGGTGCTCCCGCTCCTGCGGCCGGGACTGATCGCCGTCGGCTCCTTCGCCTTCGTGCACGCCTGGAACCACTTCCTGTTCGCCCTGATGTTCCTCTCCGACCAGAGCAAGCAGACCATCCCGGTCGGCCTCAACACCCTGATGAGCGCGGACAGCGTGGACCCGGGCGCCCTGGCGGCGGGCGGCATCGTCGCGGCCGTGCCCGTGGTGATCGTGTTCGCCTTCATCCAGAAGTGGCTGATCACCGGGTTCAGCGCGGGGGCGGTGAAGGGATGAGCGTCGACGTCGTCCTGGCGGGCGCGCGCGGCCACGGCCGCCGGCACCTGGACAACATCCGCCGGCTCCAGGCGGCCGGCCTCGTGCGGCTGGCCGGGATCTGCGAACTGACCCCGCTGACCGAGGAGGAGATCCCGGACGGACTCGGCACCCCCGAGCAGTCCGCCGACCTCGGCGCGCTCCTGGACTCGACCGGCGCCCGCGTCGCCGTCGTCTGCACCCCGATCCCCACCCACACCGGCCTGGCCCTCACGGCCGCCGCGCGCGGGGCGCACCTGCTGCTGGAGAAGCCGCCGGCGCCGTCGTACGCGGAGTTCCGGCGGATGGCCGACGGGGTCGCCGAGGCCGGGGTGGCCTGCCAGATCGGCTTCCAGTCGCTCGGCTCGCACGCGGTCCCCGCGATCCGGCGCCTCCTCGCCGAGGGCGCGATCGGCGAGGTCGTCGGGGTCGGCGGGGCCGGGGCCTGGGCGCGCGACGAGGCGTACTACCGGCGGGCGCCGTGGGCGGGCCGGCGCCGGCTGAACGGCGCCGACGTGGTCGACGGGGTGCTCACCAACCCCCTCGCGCACACCGTCGCCACCGGCCTCGCCCTGCTCGGCGCCACCCGCGCCGAGGACGTCACCGGCATCGAGACCGAGCTGCTGCGCGCCAACGCCATCGAGTCCGACGACACCTCGTGCGTCCGCGTCCGCACCCGGCGCGGACCCGTCACGGTCGCGGCGACCCTGTGCGCGGAACACCCCGGGGAGCCCTACCTGCTGGTGCACGGCAGCAGCGGCCGGATCACCTTCTGGTACAAGCAGGACCGGGTGCTGCTCCAGCGCACCGGCCACGGCCCGCAGGAGACCGAGTACGACCGCACGGACCTGCTGGAGAACCTGCTCGCACACCTGGACGACGGCACGGGGCTGCTGGTCCCGCCGGACGCGACCGGCGCCTTCATGCGGGTGGTCGAGGCCGTCCGCGCCGCCCCCGACCCGGCGCCGCTCCCCGGGCACGCCTGGCGCACGCTGCCCGCCGAACACCGCCGGATCGTGCCCGGCATCGACGGCCTGGTCGCGGCGGCGGCCGAGACCCTCGCCCTCTACTCCGAACTGGGCGCCTCCTGGGCCCGGCCGAACGAGGTGAGCACCCGATGACGCCCCCCGGCAGCCTGGTCCTGCGGGTCGCGGGCCGCCCGGTCGCCCGCTACGCCATCCGGCCCGAGCTGCCCGCCCGGCTCTCCCCGCGCCCCCATCTGCACCCCGTCACCACCCTGGCCGGCACGGCGGTCACCGAGCTGAGCCCCGCCGACCACGCACACCACCTCGGCGTCGGTGTGGCCGTTCCCGACGTCGGGGGGCACAACTTCTGGGGCGGCCGGACCTTCGTCCGCGACCGGGGGCCGGCCGAGCTCGACAACCACGGCACCCAGCGGCACACCGGCTTCCGGCTCCGCGACCCCGACGGCTTCGTGGAGGAGCTGCGCTGGGTCGCCGCCGGGACCGAGCTGCTGCGCGAGCGCCGTACCGTCGCGGCCACCGGACTCACCGGGACCGCCTGGGCGCTGGACTTCACGTTCTCCCTCACCAACGTCACTCCCGGACCGCTGTCGATCGGCAGCCCCGCCACCAACGGCCGGCCCGGCGCGGCCTACGGCGGCTTCTTCTGGCGGGCCCGCAAGGAGTCCCGGGCCCCGGAGGTCTTCACCGCCGACCGCGAGGGCGAGTCGGAGGTGCACGGCACCCGCGCCGACTGGCTGGCGCTGGCCGGCACCCGCTGGACGCTGGTCTTCGCCGGCGCCCCCGGGGAGACCCGCCGGGACCCGTGGTTCGTCCGGGCCGCCGAGTACCCCGGGGTGGGCTCCTCCCTGGCGCACACCGAGCGGCTGACCGTCCCGCCCGGCGGGACCGTCGTCCGCCGGATCGTCACCGTCGTCGCCGACGGCCGGCCGTCCCGCGACGAGGCGGCGGCCCTGGTCCGCAAGGCGGTGAGCCGGTGACCACCTACCGCAACCCGGTGCTGGACGCCGACTGGTCCGACCCGGACGTCGTCCGCGTCGGCGACGACTTCTACCTCACCGCCTCCAGCTTCGGCCGCGTCCCCGGTCTGCCGCTGCTGCACTCGCGGAACCTGGTCGACTGGACGCTCGTCGGTCACGCCCTCGAACGCCTGGAACCGGAGGAGGAGTTCGCCCGGTCCCGGCACGACGGCGGGGTCTGGGCGCCGTCCATCCGCCACCACGACGACCGCTTCTGGATCTTCTGGGGCGACCCGGACCACGGTGTCTTCCAGGTCAACGCGCCCGCGAGCAGAAGACCGTGGAGTTGCCCGCACCTCCTCGAGCCGGGCAAGGGCCTGATCGACCCGTGCCCGCTGTGGGACGACGAGACCGGCGAGGAGGACCGGCTGGGCGGGCGCCCTGCTCGGCCTGTTCGCCACCGCGCCCGAGGGACCGGGACCCGCCGGCACGGCGGCCTTCACCCGGTTCCGGATCACACCCCGCTGAAGCTCCACACCGTCATGTCCCCGTTGGATCCAGCAGAAGAGAGCCGACCCATGAGAAGAAGCATCCGCATCCGCAGGAGCAGGCGCGCCGCCCTCACCGTCGCGCTGGGCTCCGTCCTCGCGCTGACCGCCACCGCCTGCGGCGACGACGGCAGCGGCGGCGCCGGGGACAAGGGGGGCGAGGGCTCCGGCAAGGGCACGATCACCTTCTGGGACAACAACGGCGGTGTCCGCACCGACATCTGGAAGCAGATCATCGCCGACTTCGAGAACAAGTACCCGGACATCAAGGTCAGGTACGTCGGCATCCCGGCGGCCGGCGCCCAGTCCAAGTACGACACCGCCATCCAGGGCGGCGGTCTGCCGGACGTCGGCGGCGTGGGCACCGCGATGCTCGCCGAGGTCGCGGCCCAGGGCGCCCTGGAGCCGCTGGACGGCCGGTTGCGCGAGAGCCCGCTGAACGGAAAGCTGAGCCGGAACCTGATCGAGGTCAGCAAGGCGGCGGGCGGCGGGAACACGCTGTACCAGGTGCCGACCTCCGCGAACAACGGCACGCTGTGGTACCGGACCGACCTGTTCGAGAAGGCCGGCCTGGACGCGCCGACCACCTGGTCGAAGTTCTACGAGGCCGCCGACAAGCTCACGGACAAGGGCAGGAACCGGTTCGGCTTCACCATCCGCGGCGGCGAGGGCGCCATCGCGCCGGCCCTGGACGCGGTGTACGGCCAGACCGGGATCACGTCGTTCTGGAACGGCGACAAGACCACCGTCAACGACCCCGAGAACGTGGCCGCCCTCGAGAAGTACGTCGCGCTCTACAAGAAGGACACCCCGTCCGCCGACGTGAACAACGACTTCACCAAGATGGTCGCCCAGTGGGACAGCGGCACGATCGGCATGCTGAGCCACAACCTGGGCTCGTACCAGGACCATCTCAAGGCGCTGGGCAAGGACAGGTTCCGGGGCGTTCCGAACCCCACGCTGGACGACGGCACCCGGGTGCAGGTCTCCAACCCGGTGGACGGGCTCAGCCTGTTCAAGTCGAGCAAGAACAAGGCGGCCGCCTGGAAGTTCATCGAGTTCGCCCTCTCCGCCGAGGAGAACTCCAAGTTCAACGAGTCGGCGGGGCAGGTCCCGGCGAACACCGACGCGGCCGGGGACGCGTGGATCCGGCGGGCCGAGCCGACGAAGCTGGCGGCCGAGGCGCTGAACGGACGCGACACCAAGATCGTGCAGTTGCCCTACTACCTGCCCGATTGGAACACCATCTCCAAGGCCGGCAACGAGCCGAACTTCCAGAAACTGCTGCTCGGGAAGACGAGCGCGAAGGAGTTCCTGGACACGCTGGCCGACCAGCTCAACGCCGCGCAGGCCGACTGGAAGAAGAACCACTGACGGTGCGGGTGGCTTCCCCCGCGTGATCACACGGACACCCGCACAACCGAGGAGACCCCACAGTGCGCACATCGCAATGTCATGGACGCGTCATCACCGTGCTGGCCGGCTGCACGGCCCTCGTCCTCGCCGTCACCGGCACCGCGTCCGCGCGGACCGCCCACCATGCCGGGCCCGACCGGCAGGTGCTGCCCGCCGGCGACGGCTGGGCGGCGTACGGGACCGGGACGACCGGCGGGGCCGCCGCCGACCCCGCCCACGTGTACACCGTCACCACCTGGAAGCAGTTCAAGGCGGCCCTCGCCGACGGCGGCAGCGCACCGAAGATCGTCCGGGTGAAGGGCACCGTCGACGCCGACGGCCCGGGCTGCGCCTCCTTCGCCGTGCCCGGGTACGACCTCGGCACCTATCTGAAGACCTACGACCCGGCGGTCTGGGGCCGCACCAGGAACCTCGACGGCGAGCCCGACGACAGCCCCGAGGGCCTGCGCCGCGCCTCCGCCGCCCACCAGGACGCCTTCGTCAAGGCGGACGTCCCCGCCAACACCACGATCGTCGGCATCGGCCGGAACGCCGGCTTCCAGGGCGCCAGCCTCCAGATCAAGGGCGTCGGCAACGTCATCGTCCGCAACCTGGCCTTCGAGAGCCCCCTCGACTGCTTCCCGCAGTGGGACCCGACCGACACCGCCGACGGCAACTGGAACTCCGAGTACGACAGCGCCGTGATCCACGGGTCGACCCATGTGTGGATGGACCACGACACGTTCACCGACGGAGACCACCCGGACAGCACCCTGCCGTCGTACTACGGCCGCCTCTACCAGCAGCACGACGGCGAGCTGGACATCGTCAAGGGCGCCGACTACGTCACCGCCTCCTGGAACGTCTTCGAGGACCACGACAAGACGATCCTCGTCGGCAACAGCGACAGCGCGGCCACGGCCGCCGTCGACCGGGGACATCTGAAGGTCACCTTCCACCACAACCTGTTCCGGAACCTGGTCGAGCGGGCCCCGCGCGTCCGCTTCGGACAGGTGGACTCGTACGACAACCACTTCGTCGCAGGCGACGGTTACTCCTACAGCTACGGCATCGGCATGGAGTCCCAGCTCGTCGCCGAGCACAACGCGTTCACCCTGCCGGCCGGGGTGGGCGCCGGTTCGATCCTGAAGAAGTGGAAGGAGGCGCCGGTCACCGCCGCCGACAACTACGTCAACGGCACGCCGACGGACCTCGTCGCCGTCCACAACGCGCAGGTGCCCGGCGAGATCCTGCGGTCCGGGGCCGGCTGGACACCCGTCCTGCGGACCCGGGTGGACCGGCCGCGGGCCGTGCCCGGCCTCGTCGACCACCGCGCGGGCGCCGGACACCTGCGCTGACGGCGCCGCCGCGACCGGGCCGGGGCCACGGCCCGGTCCCTCCCCGCCCCGAACCGTCCTCGGAAGGAGCACGTCCATGCCCTTGACCCGACGGGGTTTTCTCGGCGCGAGCGCCGTGGCCGCCGCCGCGCCCGGTCTGGCCTCCGCCCCCGCGCACGCCATGCCGCGCCCGTTCGGCCGCCACGGCTCCCCGGCCCGCCGCCTCACCCCGGACACCCTGTACGTCGACCCGCACGGCCGCGGCGACTTCACCTCCGTGCAGGCCGCGGTGACCGCCGCCACCGGAACCGGCCGCACCCTCGTGATCGCCCCCGGCAGCTACCGGGAACCGGTCGCCGTCGACGCCGGCCGTACGGGGATGACCTGGATCGGCGCCTCGGAGAACCCCCGGGACGTGGTGATCGTCCACGACCGCGCGGCCGGCACCCCCAAGCCCGGCGGCGGCACCTACGGCACCTCCGGATCGGCGACGGTCACCGTCCAGGCCGACGGGTTCACCGCCCGGTGGATCACCTTCGCCAACGACTGGCTGCGCGCCGGCCACCCGGGCGTCAGCGGCACCCAGGCCGTCGCCCTCAAGGCGCAGGGCGACCGGAGCGCCTTCCTGCACTGCCGCTTCCTCGGTCACCAGGACACCCTGTACGCCGACTCCACCGCCCTCGGCGCCTTCGCCCGCCAGTACTACGCCCACTGCCACGTCGAGGGTGACGTGGACTTCGTCTTCGGCCGGGCGACGGCGGTGTTCGACCGCTGCCGCTTCCGCACCCTGAACCGGACCGACCTCTCCGCGGCGCCCTACGGCTTCGTGTTCGCGCCCTCCACGGCCGCCGCCAACCCGCGCGGCTTCCTGGTCACGCACGGCCGCGTCACCAGCGAGGCACCGGACGCCGCCTACAAGCTGGCCCGCCCCTGGGTGCCCAGCTCCGACCCCACGGCCCGCCCGATGCTCACCGTCCGCGGCACCTGGCTCGGTCCCGGCATCGACGCGGTGGCCCCCTACACCGACATGTCGGCGGCCCACCCGTGGCAGGACCAGCGGTTCGCCGAGTACCGCGACACCGGTCCCGGCGCGGTCGTCACCGTCCCGGAGAACCGGCCCCAGCTCGGCGCCGACCAGGCCGAGTCGGCGACACGAGCGGCCTACCTCGGGGACTGGACGCCCTGGCGCGGGGCGGAGGCGCGGGCCGGGATGTGACACCGCGTCGGTATCGATCGGATAACAGGGCTGGCCCCGTGTGTGTGATGCGCGTAGACAGTCTCCGGCCTGGTACATCAATCTCATCCACCAGATCCGGAGCATTCATGCGGAAGTCCCTCAAGGCGGTGGCGGCCGGCGCCGCCTGTGTCGTCGCCGGTGCGGCGCTGTACGGCGCGGGCGCGGCCGGCGCCGGTCAGTCGACGGCCAACTCCACCCACGAGCCGTACAACATCGGGGTCCTGGTGAAGGACATCGACACCTACTACGGCACCACCGCCGACAGCGACGGCGTCTACCAGGCGTCCCCGGACAGCCCGTACGCCAAGGACCTGGCGCGGCTGGACAGCGACGCCAGGAGCTACATCGACAAGGCGGCCCGCAAGGCGCACCACAGGGGCGAGAAGCCGGCCGTCGTCTTCGACATCGACGACACGCTGCTGCTCAGCCTCGACTACGAGAAGCGGTACAACTACACGTACAACTCCGGCACCTGGAACGACTACGTGAACCGCGCCGACCGGCCCGCCGTCTTCGGCAGCCCGGAGCTCGTGCGGTACGCCGCGTCCAGGGGCGTCGAGGTCTTCTACAACTCCGGCCTCAGCGAGGCCCAGCGCGCCGCCGCCGTGGAGAACCTGAAGAAGGTCGGCGCCGACGTGAACCTCGACGCCGGCCACGTGTTCCTCAAGGACAAGGCCAACCCGCCGGCCTACCTCAAGGACTGCGCCACCCCGGGCACCTGGAACTGCACGACCGTGCAGTACAAGTCCGGGACGCGCGAGCACATCGAGGACGACCTGGGGTACGAGATCATCGCCAACTTCGGCGACCAGTACTCGGACCTCGACGGCGGTCACGCCGACCGGACGTACAAGCTCCCGAACCCGACGTACTTCGTCGGCTGAGCCCGTCCGCACCTCCTGGGCAGCCGCTCGTACCCGGCCCCCGCCACCGGCAGCACCGTGCCGCGGCGGGGTTCCGGGCGTTCGAGCCGCGGGCCGATGAGCCGCCGTGCGGGGCGAAGCCGCCGCTCACCGCGTAGGCGCGGCCCCCGGCCACCCCGGCCTCCGTCTACTTCAGGGCCGCCTGCATCATCGCCCTGGCCACCGGCGCCGCCAGGCCGTTGCCGCTCACTTCCGAGCGGGCCGCGTCCGACTGCTCCACCATGACCGCGACGGCCACCTCCTTGCCGTTGCCGTCGGACTTGCCGTAGGAGGTGAACCAGGCGTACGGCGTCTGGCTGTTGTTCTCGCCGTGCTGGGCGGTACCGGTCTTGCCGCCGACGGTCACCCCGTCGATCAGCGCGTTCGTGCCGGTGCCGTCCTTGACCACCGTCTCCATCGCCGACCGGAGCTGCTCGGCGGTGGCGGAACTGACGATCTCCTTGGTGCCGGCGCTGTCGTCATAGTCCTTCAGCACATCGCCGCCGCTGTCGGTGATCTGCGAGACCATGTGCGGCGAGACCAGCTTGCCGCCGTTGGCGATGGCCGCGGACACCATGGCCATCTGGAGCGGGGTCGCGGTGACGTCGAACTGGCCGATGCCGGACAGCGCGGTCTGCGCCTGGTCCATGCCGGACGGGTACACGCTGGCGTAGGCCCGCACCGGAACGTCCTGCGCGTCGTCGTCGAAGCCGAACTTCTCGGCCATGGCCTTCACCTTGTCCTGGCCGAGCTGGACGGCCATGTGACCGAAGACGTTGTTGCACGAGTACCGCAGGGCGACGCGGATCGTGGCGTCGCGGCAGGGCGCGGACTTGCTCTCGTTCGCCAGGTCGCGCACCGTACCCGGCAGCCGGTACGGATCGGGGCTGTCGGTGGGCTCGTCCACGTTCTTGTAGAGCCCGTCCTCCAGCGCGGCGGCCGCGACCACCAGCTTGAACGTCGAGCCCGGGGGCAGCGGCTGGCGCAGCGCGCGGTTGGTGAGCGGCTTGTCCTTGTCCGCGTTGAGCGTCTTCCACGCCTTGCCGGCCGTGTTCGCGTCGGTGAGCGCGGAGGGGTCGTACGACGGCGTCGACACCACGGCGAGGATCCTGCCGGTCTTCGGGTCGATCGCGACGGCCCCGCCCTTCTTGTCGCCGAGCGCGCGGTAGGCCGCCTTCTGCACCGCCGGGTCGATCGTCGTCAGCACGTCGCCCGGTTCGGCGCGCTCGCCGGTCACGGTGTCCAGCACGGTCTTCAGCCGGTTGTCCGTGCCGTTGAGCAGGTCCTTGTAGACGCCCTCCAGCTGGGTGGGGGCGTAGGCCTGCGAGGCGTAACCCGTCACCGCCGCGTACAGCTCGCCGTCCGTGTACGTCCGTCTGTACGCGAGGTCGCTCCCCTTCGTCCGCGTGGAGCCGGTGATCGCTTTGCCGGCCACGATGATGTTCCCGAGGGGCCGCGAGTAGGTCGCGATCGCGTTCCGCCGGTTGTCGTTGTCGTCCGCGAGGGCCTTGCCGTCGTAGAACTGCAACCACGTGGCCCTGACCAGCAGGGCGAGCACGAGCAGCAGCGCGAAGACGGACGCCCGCCTGATCGTCTTGTTCATCCCGCTGGGAAGACGATCGGTACGGGGGCGATCGTTCCCGTACGACCGTTTTTCTCATCCGGCGTTCATGCCGTGCGGCGCCCATGGCGGCCCGCGTTCAGGAGGCCCCCAGGATCAGCACGACCTCCTCGATCTCCCGGCCCCGCGCGTTCGCGTAGCCCCGGGCGCGGGCCGCCTCGCGGAAGCCGCACTTCTCCAGGACGCGCAGCGACGCGTGGTTGTCGGCCGCGGCGCGCGCGTACAGCGGCCGTTCGGGAACCTCGGCGAGCAGGGCCCGCAGCGCGGCCGTCGCCACGCCCCGGCCCCAGTAGGCGCGGTCGATCCAGTAGGTCACCTCGCGCTCGCCGGCCACGCCGTAGACGGCCGCGTTGCCGGCCACCTCCCCGTCGGCCAGGACCGTGCGCAGCACGTCGGAGGAGTTCCGTACGCGCTGCCAGTAGGCCGCGAGGGCCTCCGGGTCGTACGGGTCCTCCGGGCCGAACGCGGCCATCCGGAGGGCCTCCGGGTCGGTCATCTGCCGGTAGAACGCCGGCAGATCGCCGTCCCGTACGGCTCGCAGCGTGATCTCCATGCCGCCGAGCCTACGGCCCCGGACCGCGGCCGGCGGGGTCAGAGCCTGCGCGTCGCCAGCGTCAGCCGGTCCCGCGCGTCGAACAGCGCGTCCTTGATCATCTGCTCGTGCGCGGGGGTCAGCCGGGCCACCGGCACCGAGCAGCTGATGGCGTCCCGCGCGGGCGTGCGGTACGGGATCGCCACGCCGAAGCAGCGCAGGCCCAGCGTGTTCTCCTCGCGGTCGACGGCGAAGCCCTGCTCCCGTACCTGGTGCAGCTCCTCGATGAGCCTCTCCCGGTCGGTGATGGTGTGCTCGGTGAGCGCGGGCAGCGTCTCCGGCAGCAGCTTGCGCACCTGCTCGTCGGTGTAGCTGGCGAGGATCGCCTTGCCGAGGGAGGTGGAGTGGGCCGGCAGCCGGCGGCCGACGCGGGTGAAGGGCCGCAGGTAGTGCTGGGACTGGCGGGTGGCCAGGTAGACCACGTTGGTGCCGTCGAGCCGGGCCAGGTGGATGGTCTCCGTGGTGTCGTCGGAGAGCCGGTCCAGGGTCGGGCGGGCGGCGGCCACCACCTCGTCGCCGTCGATGTACGACGTACCGACCAGCAGCGCCCGCACCCCGATGCCGTACCGCGTGCCCGTCGCGTCCGTCTCCACCCAGCCAAGCTCCACGAGCGTGCGCAGCAGCATGTACAGGCTGGACTTGGGATACCCCACGGCCTCCTGGACGGCAGCGAGGGAGTGCATACCGGGCCGGCCGGCGAAGTATTCGAGCAGCTCAACGGTCCGTACCGCGGACTTGACCTGCGCCCCGCCCCCTGTGTCGCCTGCCGTCATCGCCCTTGACCCCTTCGTTCGACAGGACCTGAGTTATATAGTCTCCGAGCAGCATATTCATCATCAGAGACAGCGTTCAGTATATCGAACGCGGCTGATGGGTGAGCCTGGATCGTCGTAGACAATGCGGCCTTTACTGGGAGGGACCCGCGGTGGCAGCAGCACCAGTCTGGAGTGTCGACCCGCGCACCGGGAAGCAGCGTGAACAGGTTGCGGTGGAGGCCACGGCCCAGGAGGTGGACGCGGCCGTCCGGGCGGCCCACGCCGCGCGCGACGCCCTCACCGACCGCGCGGTCCGCGCCGCGTTCCTGCGCTCGGCCGCCGCGGGCCTCGACGCGGCGAAGGACGGCCTCGTCGAGACCGCCGACGCCGAGACCGCGCTCGGTCCCGCCCGGCTGACCGGCGAACTCGCCCGCACCAGCTACCAGCTGCGGGCCTTCGCCGGCATCGTCGACGAGGGCGCCTTCCTCGACGTCATCATCGACCACCCCGACGACACCGCCACCCCGCCCGTCCCGGACCTGCGCCGCTACAAGGTGCCGCTCGGCGTCGTCGCCGTCTACTCCGCCTCCAACTTCCCCTTCGCCTTCTCCGTCGCCGGCGGCGACACCGCGAGCGCGCTGGCCGCCGGCTGCCCGGTCGTCGTCAAGGCCCACCCCGACCACCCGGCCCTGTCCGAGCTGGTCGCCAAGGTGCTGCGCCGGGCCGCCGCCGGACACGGCATCCCCGAGGGCGTCGTCGGACTCGTGCACGGCTTCGAGGCGGGCGTCGAGCTGATCAAGCACCCGCTGGTCGCCGCGGCCGGCTTCACCGGTTCGGTCCGGGGCGGACGGGCGCTGTTCGACGCCGCCGCCGCGCGCCCGGTGCCGATCCCGTTCCACGGCGAACTCGGCTCGCTGAACCCGGTCCTGGTCACCGAGGCCGCCGCGGCCGAGCGGGCCGAGGAGATCGGCGGCGGGCTCGCCGGGTCGATGACCCTCGGCGTGGGCCAGTTCTGCGTCAAGCCCGGCCTGGTGCTGGTGCCGTCCGGCGCGTCCGGCGACCGGCTGGTGAAGTCCCTGACCGACGCCGTCAGCGACACCGACGCCGGGGTGCTGCTCGACCACCGCATGCGGGACAACTTCGTCGCCGGGGTCGCCGAGCGCGCCGGGCTGCCGGACGTGGAGTCGCCGGTCACCCCGGGCGCGGGCGGCGAACACGCGGTCAGCGCCGGCTTCCTCACGGTGCCGGCACAGAAGCTGGCCACGCAGGGCGCGTACGACCTGCTGCTGGAGGAGTGCTTCGGGCCGGTCACCGTGGTGGCCCGCTACGCGGACGAGGCCGAGGCCATGGCGGTGCTGTCGCGGCTGCCGGGCAACCTGACGGCGACCGTCCAGGTGTCCTCGGACGAGGCCGCCGGGCGGGGACGGGGCCCGGAGCTGCTGGCCGAGCTGACGCCGCTCGCCGGGCGTGTGCTGGTCAACGGCTGGCCGACGGGGGTCGCGGTGGCGCCCGCGCAGCATCACGGGGGGCCTTACCCGGCCACCACGTCCACGTCGACGTCCGTGGGCGGCACCGCCATCGAGCGGTGGCTGCGGCCGGTCGTCTACCAGAACGCGCCCGAGGCCCTGCTGCCGGACGAGCTGAAGGACGACAACCCCCTGGGGCTTCCGCGGCGGTTCAACGGGGTGCTGGAGCGGTAACGCCGAACGAGGGCGAGGAGAGGTTGACGGACGTGGACATTCCCGAGGTTCCCTTCCCCCTGGAAGCGCACGGCCCGGACGGTGACTGGTCCTACCGGGACGGTGTGCTGACCGGGCGGGCCGGGCCGCGTCAGGACCGGTTCGTGCCGCCCGACGGCGACGCGCTGGAACCCGCCTCCGACGCGCCCCGGCTGCTCGGCGCGCCGCCGGAAGGGGACTTCCGGCTGAGCGCCCGGGTCCGTGTGGGGTTCCGGGACGCGTTCGACGCCGGGGTGCTGTACGTCCACGCGGGCGAGCGGGCCTGGGCCAAGCTCTGTCTGGAGTACTCCCCGGACGTGCCCACCGTGTGCACGGTGGTCACCCGGGGGCGCTCCGACGACGCCAACTCCTTCACGGTGGACGGGGACTCGGTGTGGCTGCGGGTCAGCCGGACGGGGCGGGCCTTCGCCTTCCACGCCTCCCGGGACGGCGTGCGCTGGACCTTCGTCCGGTTCTTCACCCTGGGGGAGGAGAAGGAGGCGGATGCCGCGCTCGTCGGGTTCATGGCGCAGTCGCCGGTGGGGGAGGGGTGTGCGGTGACCTACGACCACATCGCGTTCCGGCCCGGCGGGCCGGGCGACCTGCGGGACGGCGGCTGAGGTTCGGGGGAGGCGGCGGAACGGGAATGAAACCGGCTGCTTGAACGTTCACGCACCGGTCGGGGAGAGCCCCCGCGCCCGTACGACCTGGAGAGAGCCGAAGACATGCGCGTCGAGATCTGGAGCGACATCGCCTGCCCCTGGTGCTACGTGGGCAAGGCCCGCTTCGAGAAGGCGCTGGCTGCCTTCCCGCACCGCGACGAGGTCGAGGTGGTGCACCGCTCCTTCGAACTGGACCCCGGCCGCGCCAAGGGCGACGTCCAGCCGGTGATCACCATGCTGACCGCGAAGTACGGCATGAGCGAGGCGCAGGCCCAGGCGGGCGAGGACAACCTGGCCGCCCAGGCCGCCGCCGAGGGCCTGGACTACCGCACCCGGGACCGCGACCACGGCAACACCTTCGACATGCACCGCCTGCTGCACTTCGCCAAGGAGCGGGGCCGGCAGGACGAGCTGATCCAGATCCTCTACCGGGCGAACTTCGCCGAGGAGCGGTCCGTCTTCACCGAGGGCGACGAACGGCTGGTGGAGCTGGCCGTCGAGGCGGGACTGGACGCCGACGCCGCCCGCGCGGTGCTCGCCGACCCCGCCCGCTACGCCGACGAGGTCCGCGCCGACGAGCGCGAGGCCGCCCAGCTCGGCGCGACCGGGGTGCCGTTCTTCGTCCTCGACCGGACGTACGGGGTCTCCGGCGCCCAGCCCGCCGAGGTCTTCACCCAGGCGCTCACCCAGGCCTGGGGCGAGCGCTCGCCGCTGAGGCTCGTCGAGCAGGGTGACGCCCAGGCGTGCGGGCCGGACGGGTGCGCGGTGCCGCAGCAGGGCTGAAAGCGCAGGTCGGTGCGGTCGTATAAGCGCCGCTAAGAGGAACCACGTACAAGTTCGCGATGGACGCGTGGTTCCCCGGGCCGCAGAGTGGACCCATGGAGACCACGGAGACGTTCGACCGCCTCGTCCGCGCCGAGTTCACCCCGAAGAGCATCTACCTCAACACCGCGAGCAACGGCCTGCTGCCGGCCCGCACCGTCGCCGCCCTCCAGGAGGCGGCGCTGCTGCGGGCCGAGGGCCGGCCGCTGACCGCGCTGTACGAGGACGTGGAGTCCAGCCGGGCCGCGTTCGCCCGGCTCGCCGGCGTCCCGGCCACCCGGGTCGCGGCGGGCGCCTCGGTCGCCGCGCACACCGGTGTGATCGCCGCCTCGCTCCCGGCGGGCGCCGAAGTCCTCACCGCCGAGGACGACTTCACCTCCGTGCTCAACGCCTTCCACGTCCGCGGCGACCTCAAGGTCCGCACGGTCCCGCTGGAGCGGATCGCCGAGTCCGTCCGGCCGGGCACCGCGCTCGTCGCGGTCAGCGCCGCCCAGTCCGCCGACGGCCGGATCGCCGACCTGCCCGCTCTGCGCGAGGCCGCCCGCGCCCACGGCGCCCGCACCTACGTCGACTTCTCCCAGGCCGCCGGCTGGCTCCCGGTGGAGGCGGACGCCTACGACTTCACCGCGAGCGTCTCCTTCAAGTGGCTGCTGGGCCCGCACGGCGCCGCCTTCCTCACCGTCCCCGAGGACTTCGGCGGGCTGACCCCGCTGCTCGCCGGCTGGGTCGCGGCCGAGCGGCCGTGGGACAGCTGCTACGGCCCGGTGGCCGAGCTCGCCCGCTCCGCCCGGCGGTTCGACCTCACCCACGCCCTGTTCACCTTCGCGGGACTGCGGCGCTCGCTGGAGCTGATCGAGGAACTCGGGGTGGACGCCGTGCACGCCCATGACACCGCCCTCGCCGACCGGTTCCGCGCCGGTCTCGCCGGCCTCGGCCACGAGCCGGTGCCCGCCCCGGGGTCGGCGATCGTCTCGGTCCCGGGACTGGGCTCCCGGCAGCCCGGGTTGAGCGAGGCGGGCATCGAGGTCTCCGACCGCGCGGGCAACCTGCGCGCGGCCTTCCACCTCTACAACACGGCCGCCGACGTGGACCGGCTGCTGGAGGCGCTGTCCGGCTGACCCGACCGGGCCGGGGCCTCCCGTCCCGCACGAGGAGGCCCCGGCCCGGTGGCCGGGGGTCACCGCACCGGGGTGAAGTCCCGCGCCCCGATGAACTCCGGCCGCCGCACCGGCGCCGCGAACGGCTCCACCGCCGCGTTCTCCACGCTGTTGAACACGATGAAGACGTTGCTGCGCGGGAACGGCGTGATGTTGTCGCCGGAGCCGTGCATGGCGTTGCAGTCGAACCAGGTCGCCGAGCCGGCCCTGCCGGTGAACAGCCGGATGCCGTACTCGCCCGCCAGCGCGGTCAGCGCCTCGTCCGACGGCGTGCCCGCGTCCTGCATCTGCAGGGACTTCCTGTAGTTGTCCTTCGGCGTGGCACCGGCGCAGCCCAGGAACGTCCGGTGCGAACCCGGCATGATCATCAGGCCGCCGTTGGTGTCGTGGTTCTCGGTCAGCGCGATGGAGACGGACACCGTGCGCATGTTCGGCAGGCCGTCCTCGGCGTGCCAGGTCTCGAAGTCCGAGTGCCAGTAGAAGCCGCTCGCGCCGAAGCCCGGCTTGACGTTGATCCGGGACTGGTGGACGTACACGTCCGAGCCGAGGATCTGCCGGGCGCGGCCGACCACGCGCGGATCGCGCACCAGGTTCGCGAACACCTCGCTGATCCGGTGCACCTCGAAGACCGAGCGGATCTCCTTGGACTTCGGCTCCACGATCGCGCGCTCGTCGGCACGGATCGCCGGGTCGGCGACCAGCCGGTCCAGCTCACGCTTGTAGACCTCGACCTCGTCCGGACCGATGAGCTGGTCGACGGCGAGGAAGCCGTCCCGCTCGTACGCCTGGAGGTCGGCCGTCGCGATCGGGCCCGGGGTGTCGGGGGCGCCCCAGACGACGGGGTCCTGGCGGGGGACGGTCACCTCGGTGGTGCCGCGGGTCGGGTAGAGGTCCCTCACGGTGGCGGTGGTCATGGGTTCTCACACCTCCTCGGGCTCGGTGAGCAGGGGGTAGACGCCGTTCTCGTCGTGGTCCTCCCGGCCGGTGACCGGCGGGTTGAACACGCAGATGCAGTGGAAGTCCTCCTTGACGCGCAGCGTGTGCCGCTCGTGCCCGTCGAGGAGGTACATGGTGCCGGGGGTGATGGTGTACGTCTTCCCGGTCTCCTGGTCGGTGAGTTCCGCCTCGCCCCTGGTGCAGACGACGGCCTCGACGTGGTTGGCGTACCACATCGACGTCTCGGTCCCGGCGTACAGGATGGTCTCGTGCAGGGAGAAGCCGACCCGCTCCTTGGCGAGGACGATCCGCTTGCTCTCCCAGGTGCCGGACTTCGCCCTGACGTGCCGGTCGGTGCCTTCGACGTCCTTGAACGAACGGACGATCATGAGTTGCGCTTCCTCCTTGCTGGGTGGGGTCAGGCGGTCTCGCGGACGGCGCGGGCGAGGACGCTGAGTCCCTCGTCCAGTTCGTCGCGGGTGATGGTCAGGGCCGGCAGCAGCTTGACGACCTCGCCCTGGGGGCCGGACGTCTCGATCAGCAGCCCGAGTTCGAAGGCGCGGCGGGCGACCCGGGAGGCGCGGGAGGTGTCGTGGAACTCCAGGCCCCACACGAGTCCGCGGCCGCGGTACTCCCTGACGTCGGCCAGGTTCTCCTCGGTGATGGAGATCAGGGCCCGCTCGACCTGCTCGCCCCGGGTGCGGGTCTGCTTCTCCATGGCCGAGCCGTCGGTCCAGTACGTCTCCAGGGCGGCGGTGGCGGTCACGAAGGCGGGGTTGTTGCCGCGGAAGGTGCCGTTGTGCTCGCCCGGCTCCCACACGTCCAGCTCGGGCTTGAACAGGCACAGCGACATCGGCAGCCCGTAGCCGCTGATCGACTTCGACACGGTGACGATGTCCGGGGTGATGCCGGCCTCCTCGAAGGAGAAGAACGCGCCGGTACGGCCGCAGCCCATCTGGATGTCGTCGACGATCAGCAGCATGTCCTGCCGCTCGCACAGCTCCTTCAGCGCGCGCAGCCACTCGGGCCGGGCCACGTTGATGCCGCCCTCGCCCTGCACGGTCTCCACGATCACGGCGGCGGGCTTGTTCAGCCCGGAGCCCTGGTCCTCCAGCAGCCGCTCGAACCACAGGAAGTCCGGGACCGTGCCGTCGAAGTAGTTGTCGAACGGCATCGGCGTGCCGTGCACCAGCGGGATGCCCGCTCCGGCCCGCTTGAAGGCGTTGCCGGTCACGGCGAGGGAGCCGAGCGACATGCCGTGGAAGGCGTTGGTGAACGACACGATCGCCTCGCGGCCCTTCACCTTCCGCGCCAGCTTCAGCGCCGACTCGACGGCGTTGGTGCCGGTCGGCCCCGGGAACATGACCTTGTACGGCAGGTCGCGCGGGCGCAGGACCAGGTCCTGGAAGGCCTGGAGGAAGGTGCGTTTGGCCGTGGTCGACATGTCCAGGCCGTGGGTGACGCCGTCCCGTTCCAGGTAGTCGATCAACGCCCGTTTGAGCACGGGGTTGTTGTGGCCGTAGTTGAGCGAGCCGGCGCCGGCGAAGAAGTCGAGGTACGCATGACCGTCCTCGTCGTACATCCGGCTGCCCTGCGCGCGGTCGAAGACGGTGGGCCAGCCGCGGCAGTAGCTGCGCACCTCGGACTCCAGGGTCTCGAAGACGCTGAGGTCGGGCTGGGTGATGGTCACGGTGATTCGCTCCTCAGTGGGCGGTGGAGTCGGTCAACGGGCCGATGCGGTAAAGGACTTCGGGGTCGTGCGGGCCGTCCGTGAACAGTTCGGCCGGGAACAGCACCTCGCGGGTCACCTGTGCGCCGTGCCGCTCGGCGAAGGAGGTGAACAGCCGCTCGGAAGCGGTGTTGCCGGGCGTGATGGTGGTCTCCATCCCGGTGATCCCCCGCTCGGCGACGAGCCGGGCGGTCAGCCCGTCCAGCAGCTTGGCGGCGATGCCGTGGCCCCGGTGGGCGGGGTCGACGGCCACCTGCCAGACGAGCAGCGTGCGGGGGCGGTCCGGCCGCAGGTATCCGGTGACGAAGCCGACCGGCTCCCCGCCCGCGCCGCGCGCCACCGCCGAGGTGCCGGCGAAGTCCCGGCACCACAGCAGATAGCTGTAGGAGGAGTTGACGTCGAGGGTTTTCGATTCCTTGGCGAGACGCCAGAGCGCGGCTCCGTCGGTCGTCGCCGGTTGTTCGATGAGCAGGTCTGCGGGTGCGGCAGTCATGCGGCACGAATTTAGCGAGGCGAATTCGAAAATGCACGGGAGCGAACGCGAGGGGTTCTCGCTCGATCGGCGAAATGTCCGTGATGTCCCGCATCAAATCCGTACAAATCACACTCGTTGTGGAGTGTGTCACAGGTTGCAAAGCCCGGGAAACGCGTCGGCAAACTCCGTTGTTTAGCCCTGCAAAAAGCGGGCAGAAGAAGACGGGAAGCTATCGCCCGGAGAATTGGCGGAGTTTGTGAAAGTAATTGGAATTCAAGATGTGAAAACGGCCCGCGCGGTGTGCGCGAGCCATTTTCGTCCCGTCCCGGGTTCCGTCGCCCTCCCGGGATGACCGCGGACCGCCGGTCAGCACCAGGCGTGCTCCACTGCCGCGCGGGCGGCGGCCGGGTCCACCGGCACGCCCTGCTCGGCGAGCGCCGCGCCCAGTGCCGCCAGGGAGTCCCGGACCGCGCCCTGCGTCGCGTCGGGGCCGTAGTGGTTGACGCGGATCATCTCCCGGGCCAGGGCGCCGCCGCCCGCCGCGAGCGGCAGGGCGGGGTTCGTCGCCAGGGCGCGGGCCACCAGGTCGGAGGCCACCACGCCGGACGGCACCCGCAGGGTCGTGGCGACCGGTGCCGCGTCCCTCTCCTCGTACACATACGGCTCCAGACCCCCGCCCAGTGCGACCGCGCCGGCCCGCGAGGCCAGCGCCGCGCGCCGGTGCCGGGCCATCACCGACTTGAGGCCCGCCGACTCGATCCGCTCCAGGCACGCCTCCAGCGCCAGCATCTCCAGCTGCGCCGGAGCGTGCGGCAGCGCCTTGCGGCCGGCGTCGATCCAGCGCTCCTTCCAGTCGAGCAGGGACAGGTAGGAGCGGCGCGGGGCGTTCGGGTTGGCGGCCATCCGGGCCCACGCCCGCTCGCTCACCGAGATCGCCGACACCCCCGCCGGGCCGCCCATCGCCTTCTGCGCCCCGATCACGCACAGGTCCACGCCCCACGCGTCCGGCAGCACGGGCTCGGCGCCCACGGAGGCCACCGCGTCCAGGTAGAACAGGGCGCCCCGCTCCCGCACCGCCTCGCCGATCTCCGCGACCGGGTTGGTGTTGCCGGTCGCCGCCTCGGCGTGCACCAGCGACACGAAGTCGATCTCCGGGTGCTCGGCGAACGCCTCGCGGACCTGCGCCGCGGTCACCGCCGTGTGGAAGGGGACCGAGAGGTCGTGCACCGTGGCGTCGGCGTCGCGCAGCCAGTTGCCGAAGGTCTGCCCGTAGGGGCCCGTGATCACGTTCAGGGCCACCGTGCCCGGACCGGCGGCCGCGCGGATCGCGCCCTCCAGCGGCAGCAGCGCCTCGCCCTGGGTGATCAGGACGTCCTGGCGGGTGTCCAGCAGCCGGGCCACCCCGTCCTCGATGGCGGCGAAACGCTCGGCAGTCAGCGGGGGCAGGTCGAGGAAGGGGTGGGTCACGGCGGTGCTCTCTTCGTCTCTCGGGGGCCGACTCCCCCGATCTTAGGTCGGGGGCCCGCCTGGCCATGGGTTTGATTTGAGAGACTCAAACCCGTCCTTATAATCGGAACCCTTAGTTCCCCGACAGGAGACCTCCCCCATGAAAACGCTCGTCGGGCGCCGGACCCGCCTCCTGGCCGCTACCACCGCGACCGCCGCACTCGTGCTCGTCGCGGCCGGCTGCTCCTCCAGCGACTCGGGGAGCGGCAAGACCACGGTCAAGGGCGTCCACCTGGTCAAGGCCGGTCAGCTGACCACCTGCACCCACCTGCCGTACCCGCCGTTCCAGTCGGAGGTGAACGGCAAGGTGCAGGGCTTCGACGTCTCCCTCATCGACCTCGTCGCCAAGGACCTCGGCGTCAAGCAGCAGATCCTCGACACGCCCTTCGAGAACTTCAAGACGGGCGCCTTCCTGAACTCGGGCGAGTGCGACCTGGCCGCCGCCGGCATGACCATCACCGCCGAGCGCAAGAAGAACGTCGACTTCTCCGACCCGTACTTCGAGGCCACCCAGGCCGTCCTCGTCGACAAGAACAGCGGGATCGGCTCGCTCGCCGACGTCAAGGCCAAGGGCAAGAAGCTCGGCGCCCAGGCGCAGACCACCGGCGAGGACTACGTCAAGGGCAAGGGCTACGACCCGATCTCCTTCGAGTCCTCCGACGCCGTCCTCAACGGCCTGCGCACCGGCCAGGTCCAGGCCGTCGTCATCGACTACCCGGTCGTCCAGGGCTGGCTGAAGGACAAGGCCAACGCGGACAAGTTCAAGGTCGTCGACAACCTCAAGACCGGTGAGCAGTACGGCTTCACCGTGAAGAAGGGCAACAAGGCGCTGCTCGACGCCGTCAACAAGGCGATCAGGACCGCCAAGGCCGACGGCACCTACAAGAAGATCTACGAGCAGTGGATCGGCCCGTACGAGGCCTCCGTCGCCTCTCCCGCCGCCTCATGACCGACACGGACACAGCCCTCCAGCCGAAGAAGAAGGGACTGACCCGGCGTCAGAAGCGCGGTCTGTCACGCGGTGTCCAGTACGCCGTCTTCGCCGCCGCCGTGATCGCCTTCGCGGTCACGGCCGACTGGGGCCGGCTGCAGAACCAGTTCGCCCAGGCGGACATCGCGAAGCAGATGTTCCCGGACGTCATCACGCTGGCGCTGAAGAACACCGTGCTCTACACGCTGTCCGGCTTCGTCGTCGGACTCGTCCTCGGCATGCTCCTCGCGCTGATGCGGCTGTCCTCCGTGGGCCCCTACCGCTGGCTGGCGAGCGTCTACATCGAGATCTTCCGCGGGCTGCCCGCCCTGCTGATCTTCATCTTCGTCGGCGTCGCCGTGCCCCTCGCCTTCCCCGGCACGGAGATCCCGGGCGGCACCTACGGGAAGGTCGCCCTGGCGCTCGGCCTGGTCTCCGCCGCGTACATGGCGGAGACCATCCGGGCCGGCATCCAGGCCGTGCCCAAGGGACAGATGGAGGCGGCCCGATCGCTCGGCTTCTCGCCCGCGAAGGCCATGGTCTCCATCATCGTCCCGCAGGCCTTCCGGATCATCCTGCCGCCGCTCACCAACGAACTCGTCCTGCTCTTCAAGGACTCCTCGCTGGTGCTGTTCCTCGGTGTCACCCTGGAGGAGCGGGAACTGTCCAAGTTCGGCCGCGACCTCGCCAGTACGACCGCCAACTCCACGCCGATCCTGGTCGCGGGCCTGTGCTACCTGCTGGTCACCATCCCGCTCAGCTTCGTCGTGCGCCGTATGGAATCCAAGGCCCAGGAGGCGATCCGGTGAGCCGCCCGGAGATCGAGGTCCGCGGACTGCACAAGTCCTTCGGCGACAACGAGGTGCTGCGCGGCATCGACCTGGAGATCGGCCAGGGCGAGGTCGTCTGCGTCATCGGCCCCTCCGGCTCCGGCAAGTCCACGCTGCTGCGCTGCGTGAACCTGCTGGAGGAGCCCACCAGGGGCCAGGTCTTCGTCGGCGGCACCGAGGTGACCGACCCCGACGTCGACATCGACGCCGTACGCCGCCGCATCGGCATGGTCTTCCAGCAGTTCAACCTCTTCCCGCACCTGAACGTCACCGGGAACCTCACGCTGCCGCAGCGCCGCGTCCTCGGGCGGGACAAGGAGACGGCCGCGCGCGTCGCCGCCGAGAACCTCGCCCGCGTCGGCCTCTCCGAGAAGGCGGACGCCTACCCGTCCTCCCTCTCCGGCGGCCAGCAGCAGCGCGTCGCCATCGCCCGCGCGCTCGCCATGGGCCCCGAGGTGATGCTCTTCGACGAGCCGACCTCCGCGCTCGACCCGGAGCTGGTCGGCGACGTCCTCGCCGTCATGCGCCGGCTCGCGCGGGAGGGCATGACGATGATGGTCGTCACGCACGAGATGACCTTCGCCCGCGAGGTCGCCGACCGGGTCGTCTTCATGGACGGCGGTGTGATTGTCGAGGACGGCAGCCCGGAGCGGGTGATCGGCGACCCGCGGCACGAGCGCACCCGGCACTTCCTCTCCCGGCTCCTCGACCCGGCGATGGCCGAGGTCGAGGAGGAGACCTCCGGCCAGGTGGGGACGTCCGAGCCGTAGGTCGTTAGGGTGCGGGCATGAGCGATGGTGCGGTGCTGCACGTGAAGGGCCGGGTCCTGGCCGGGCCGGACGACGTCCGTGACGAGCTGTGGGTGGTCGGGGGCCGCGTCTGCTACGAACGCCCCGCCGGGGCCCGCGACATCACCACCGTCGAGGGCTGGGCGCTGCCCGGCCTGGTCGACGCGCACTGCCACGTGGGCCTGGGCGCCGAGGGCCCGGTCGACGCGGACACGGCGGAGAAGCAGGCGCTCACCGACCGGGAGACGGGCACCCTGCTGGTCCGCGACGCGGGCTCGCCCTCCGACACCCGCTGGATCGACGACCGCGACGACCTCCCGAAGATCATCCGGGCGGGCCGGCACATCGCCCGCACCCGCCGCTACATCCGCGGTTTCGCCTGGGAGATCGAGCCGGACGACCTGGTCGCCTACGTCGGCCGGGAGGCCCGGCGCGGCGACGGCTGGGTCAAGCTGGTCGGCGACTGGATCGACCGCGACCTCGGCGACCTGGCCCCCTGCTGGCCGCGCGGGGCGGTGGAGGCGGCCATCGCCGAGGCCCACCGGCTCGGCGCCCGGGTCACCGCCCACTGCTTCGCCGAGAATTCGCTGCGCGACCTGGTCGAGGCGGGCATCGACTGCATCGAGCACGCCACCGGCCTCACCGAGGACCTGATCCCGCTGTTCGCCGAGCGGGGCGTCGCGATCGTCCCGACCCTCGTCAACATCGCCACCTTCCCCCGGCTCGCGGACGGCGGCGAGAAGAAGTTCCCGCGCTGGTCCGCGCATATGCGCCGGCTGCACGAGCGGCGCTACGACACCGTGCGCGCCGCCTACGACGCCGGCATCCCGGTCTTCGTCGGCACGGACGCCGGCGGCACGCTGCCGCACGGGCTGGTCGCGGAGGAGGTCGCCGAACTGGTCGCCGCCGGCATCCCGCCGGTCGACGCGCTCGCCGCCACCAGCTGGGCGGCCCGCGCCTGGCTCGGCCGCCCCGGGCTGGAGGAGGGCGCCCCGGCCGACCTCGTGGTGTACGAGGCCGATCCCCGGGCGGACGTGCGGGTGCTGGCGGCGCCCCGGCGGGTGGTGCTGAACGGACGGGTGGTCGAGTAGACGTTCCCGTGATGCCGTCGATTTCGCCCCGGAATCGAATCGGCTTGCGGAAAATCCACGTTTGAGTGAAGTAACCCCGGATCGCTGACCGTTCACCCACACCGGGGACAAGGTTGACGGGTCCCAAGCAGGTTCCGTCTGGGGGTCCCACCGCCGTGAACAGCAACAACTTCCGCATGTCCGCACGCCGTCTCACCGTCCTCGCGACGGCCACGGCCCTCGCCTCGGCGCCCGTGGTCCTGGGGGGCGCGGGCGCCGCGCACGCGACCGGTGCCCACGGTCGCGCCTCCGCCGTCGTCCTGCGCACCGGGCTCGGCGTGTCCCTGCTCGACAAGACCGTGCACGTCCCGCTCGCGGTCTCCCTCAACGAGGTCCAGGCACCGGCGAGCGCCGACCGGACCGCGCTGTCCGCCCGCCTCGACGGCGTGAACGGCGGCAAGCCGTTCACCGTCCTCGGCGCGGACGCCGCCCAGGCCAGGGCCACGGTGACCGCGCGGCGCGCCGAGGGCTCGGTCCGGGTCGCCCACGCCGAGCTGCACGTCCCCGGCCTGCCCCTGCTGTCCCTGATCAAGGCCGACACGATCACCGCCAGGGCGACCTGTGCGGCCGGCGAGGCACCGGTCGCCTCCGCGAACGTCCTCGGCGCCGTCACCGTCCTCGGCAAGCGCGTCACCCTCACCGCAGGCGGACCGACCGAGGTGAAGGTGCCCGGCGTCGGCGAGGTCCGCCTCGACCTGTCCCGGCGGAGCACCACGACCCGTACGGCCGCCGCGACCGCCCTCGAACTCAAGGTCTCCGTCAACCCGTTGAAGCTGAACGTGGCCGACGTCGAGGGCACGGTCACCCTGGCCAAGGCCACCTGCGAGTCCCCGGTGACCCCGCCCGCCGGCCCCCGCCCGCAGGGCGCCCCCGCCGCGGCGGACCTCGCGGAGACCGGCGGCAGCTCGGCGACCCCGTACATCGCGGGCGGCGCACTCGCCCTGCTGCTCGCGGGCGGGGGAGCGGTCGCCGTGGCCCGACGCCGGAAGGGCTGACGGGGGCGGCGGCTGGGGGGAGCGGTCACCTGGCGGTGGCCGGGGGCGGTCACGCCGGCGGCGCGCGTGACCGGTCCCGTCTCGTCCGCGCCGGTCGGTGGCCAGGCTGCTCAGCCGGGCGGCACGGGTGGGTGGGCCGGCGGATCGAGGGCGGACGACAGCGCCCGCAAGAACCCGTTCACGGTCGCACGGTCCCGCACGGCGACCCGCACCCACTCCTGACCGAGCCCCGGGAACGTGTCACCCCGGCGCACCGCGTAACCCAGCTCCCGCAGCCGCCGTCGTACCCCGGCCGCGCCCGGCATGCGGACCAGCACGAACGGCCCCTGCGCCGCCCCCACCACCCGCACCCCGCGAGCGGCGAACGCGGCCAGCCCGGCCACCAGGTGCGCCCGGTCCCCGGCGATGCGGTGTGCCGCGTGCCCCGCCTCCGCCAGCGCCCTCGGCGCCACACACGCCCGCGCGGCCGCCAGCGCCGGTGTCGACACCGGCCACAACGGCTGGGCCCGCTCCAGCTCGGCGATCACCTCGGGCGCGGCCAGCACGTACCCGATGCGCAGCCCGGCCAGCCCCCAGGTCTTGGTGAGGCTGCGCAGCACGACGAGCCCCGGCACACCGGTCCGCCCGGCCAGCGCCTCCCGCTCGCCCGGCACCGCGTCCATGAACGCCTCGTCCACCACCAGCGTCCGCCCCGGCCGGGCGAGCCGGACGACCGCCTCCGCCGGATGCAGCACCGACGTCGGATTCGTGGGGTTGCCGATCACCACCAGGTCGGCGTCCTCCGGCACGGCCGCCGGGTCCAGCCGGAACCCGTCCGCCTCCCGCAGCAGCACCCGGTCCACGGTGTGCCCGGCGTCCCGCAGCGCGGCCTCCGGCTCGGTGAACTGCGGGTGCACGACGACCGGCCGGCGGACCTTCAGCGCACGGGCGAGCAGCACGAACGCCTCCGCCGCGCCCGCTGTCAGCAGCACCCGCTCCACCGGCAGCCCGTGCCGCGCCGCGACCGCCGCCCGCGCGGCCCGCCCGTCCGGATAGGCCGCGAGCGACGACAGCGAGCCGGCGATCTCCTCCCGCAGCCACGCCGGTGGCGTGTCCGCGCGGACGTTGACGGCGAGGTCGACCAACGCGGCCCCGTCGTCCCGCACCTCCGCGTCCCCGTGGTGCCGCAGGTCGTGCCCGGACCCGCCGGTCGCTTCAGTGCGCATGGCTGTGCGAGTGCCCCCCGTGAGGGTGGTGCCCGTGCCCGTGCCCGTGGTGGTGGTCGTCGTCGTCCGGGTGGAAGTGCGGCTGCTGCGGCAGCCCCACCTTGTCCTCGAAGCCCGGCAGCGCGATCCGGTACACGCACGAGTCGCAGTTCATGCGCAGATCGCCCTTGACGGCCTCCTCGTACCGCTCCATCACCAGGTCCAGCAGCTCCGGCTCGGGCCCGATGACGTCGGCCGAGCGCACCTCGGTCCCCGGGTGCGCGGCGGCCCACTCCTCGGTCTGCCGGCGCACCCGGTCCGGCAGGATGCCGGTGAACAGGAAGTAGGGGAGCACGACGATCCTCCGCGCCCCCAGTGCCGCGCACCGGTCCAGCCCGCTCGGCACGTCCGGCGCCGCGAGCGACACGAACGCCGTCTCCACCCCGGCGTACCCCCGGCCCTCCCACAGCAGCCGCGCCGCCTTGAACACCTCGGCGTTGGCGTCGGGGTCGGTGGAGCCGCGCCCGACCAGCAGCACGGTCGCCTCCGAGCGGTCCGTGCCGCCCAGCGCCTCGTCCAGCCGCCGCTCCAGCACGCCCAGCAGCGCCGGGTGCGGGCCCAGCGGACGGCCGTAGGTGTACGAGATGCCCGGGTGCCGCTCCTTCTCACGGGCCAGCGCCGCCGGGATGTCACCCTTGGCGTGCCCGGCGGACACCAGCATCAGCGGCACGGCGGCGAACCGGCGTACGCCCTGTTCGACCAGCTCGGTGACGGCCTCGCCCAGCGGCGGCGGGGACAGCTCGATGAAGCCGCCGGCGACGGGCAGCCCGGGGTGGCGGCGCCCCAGCTCCCGGACGAAGGCGCGGAACGCCTCGGCGCCGGCGTCGTCACGGGTGCCGTGGCCGGCGATGAGCAGGGCGGGCGGGGTGGTCACGCGTTCTCCTCAGAGTGTGCGGCGGGGTGGTACAGCAGGGCGTTGAGCGCGGCGGACGCGACCGCCGACCCGCCCTTCTCGGACACGTTGCTCACGGCGGGCAGCCCGCTCATCCGCAACGCGGCCTTGGACTCGACCGCGCCGACGAAGCCGACGGGCAGGCCGATGACGAGTGCCGGGGCGGCGTCCAGGGTCAGCAGCTCCTCCAGCGCGGTCGGCGCGTTGCCGATCACCCAGAGGGCGCCGGGACCGACCTGCTCGTACGCGAGCCGGATCGCGTGCGCCGACCGGGTCAGACCCGGCCCGGCCACCGCGTCCCTCAGCCGGCAGACGGTCTCGCGCCGGGTGATCCCGGCGGCCACCATCTCGACGTCCACGACCACCGGCGCCCCGGCGTGCAGCGCCGCGTGCGCGGCCACCAGCTCACCCTCGTCCATGACGAGGTCGTTCGCGTACTCCAGGTCGGCGGCGGAGTGGATGACCCGCTCCACCACCGCCCGGGTCAGCGGCGGGAAGTGCGAGGTGTCCAGGCGGGCGCGCAGCCGCCGGTAGGACTCCTGCTCGATCGGGTGGACGACGCGGTTCACTTCGGGTCCTCCTGCCAGCGGTAGCCGCGCGGCGTCACCATGCGCCCGGCGATGTTCCGGGTCGCGGTGTTGCCCACCGTCACGACCGTCATCATGTCGACCGTCGCGGGGTCGAGCGCGCCCAGCGTGGTGACCCGGCCGGACTCGTCGGGGCGGGAGGCGTTGCGGACGACGCCCACCGGAGTGCCGGCGTCCCGGTGCTCGCCGAGGATGCCCAGCGCCTTCGGCAGCTGCCAGTCGCGGCCCCGGGAGCGCGGGTTGTAGAAGGTGACGACGAGGTCCGACTCGGCCGCCGCGCGCACCCGGCGCTCGATGACCTCCCAGGGCGTGTGCAGGTCGGACAGGCTGATGGACACGTGGTCGTGGCCCAGCGGCGCGCCCAGGATCGCCCCGGCGGCCAGCGCGGCCGTCACCCCGGGCACCCCGACCACCTCGATGTCGTCCGAGGCCTCGGCGAGCGCCGGGGAGGCCATGGCGTACACGCCCGCGTCCCCGCTGCCGATCAGCGCCACCGCGTGCCCCTCGCGGGCCTGCGCGACCGCCGTCCGGGCCCGCTCCTCCTCCGCGCCGAGCCCCGACTCCAGCACCCGGGTGCCGGGCCGCAGCAGATCGCGGATCTGGTCCACGTACTGGTCGAGCCCGACCAGCACCGACGCCCGCCGCAGCTCGGCCGCCGCGCGCGGGGTGAGCAGGTCCCGGGCGCCCGGCCCGAGGCCGACGACCGCGAGCCGCCCGCGCCCCGGGCGCCGTACGACCGCACAGGTCGCCATCGCCGGCCGCGCGTCCGACTTCCGCTTGGGGACGAGGAGTTCACCGCCCCGGACCAGGGCGGCGGCCTCCGCGACCGACGGGGTGCCGACGGCCGCGAGGGGCGCCTCGGACGGGTTGGGCACCTCGACCGCCGCCAGTTCCCCGGCGGAGTACGTCACGAGGGGCACCCCGAGCCGTTCGGCGGCGGCCACGAGGCCCGGCTCCCCGGCCTTGGCGTCCACGGTGGCCAGCTCGGCGACCGACCGCGGCGACAGGCCCGCCTCCCGCAGCGCCTCCTCGACCAGACCGAGGACCTCCTCGGCCGGGGCGCCCTTCGACGCGCCGACCCCGACCACCAGCGACGGCGGCCTGAGCAGCACCTCCCGCTCGCCCGCCGCGACGGCCCGGTCGGTCACCCGGATCGTGTACGCACCCTCGGGCGCGACCGGCAGCGGCGGCAGCGGCCACGCCACCTCCGCCTCCAGCGCGACCGGTTCGCCGTCCAGCAGCGCCCGGGAGACCGCGGCGACCGCCCCCTCGTACGGCAGCCCGAGCATGTCCAGGCCCGGCAGCCCGGCGGCGTCCGTGGCGGTCGTCACCACCGGCTCGGCGCCCAGCACCGCACCCACCTCGCGGGCGAGCGCGTTGGCGCCGCCGCCGTGCCCGCCGAGCAGCGCCACCGCGAACCGGCCGCCCTCGTCCACGCACACCACACCCGGGTCGGCCGCCTTGCCGGCGAGCAGTGGCGCGAGCAGCCGCACCACTGCTCCGGTCGCCAGGAAGCACACCAGCTGCTCGCACTCCGCGAACGCGGCCCGTACGGCCTCCCCGACGGGACCCTCGTAGGCGCGCGTGCGCCCCGGCCAGGCCGCGGCCAGCCGGTCCCGCGCCGCCGCCCCCGCCGCGGTGGCGGAAATCAGGCCGATCACTGGACTACTCCTTCACTAGACACCGGGGTTCTCACGCCCCACAGCAGGAACACAGGATTGGTGGCGGCGAGCCGGGTGACGTCCCCCGGCAGCGGCGCGAGACGCGAGGACTGCAACAGCACCCCGTCGCAGGTGAACCCGGCCTCCGCCAGCGCCTGCCGGGCCGCCGGCACCCGGTCCAGCGCGGCCATGGCGACGACGACCGTCCGCCGGGCCCGCCGCGCGCACGCGCCCACCACGGCGGGCAGCTCCCGGCCCCCGCCGCCGACGAACACCGCGTCGGGATCGCCGGCCAGCCCCGCCAGGGCGTCCGGCGCCGAGCCGTGCACCACGTCCACGCCGACGCCGTGGGCCTCCGCGTTGGCACGGATGCGCGCCACCCCGTCCGGGGTCTTCTCCACGGCGACGACGGCGGCGCCGAGCCGCGCGCACTCCACCGCGACTGAGCCCGACCCGGCGCCCACGTCCCACACCAGGTCGCCCAGGCGCGGCCCCAGCCGGGCCAGGGCCAGCGCCCGCACCTCGAACTTGGTGATCATCGAGTCCCGGTGCGTGAAGGCGTCCTCCTCCAGGGCCCACCGGTCCGGCGCGCCGGGCACCCCGGCCACCGTCCGCACCGCGCCGAGCGCCCGCGCCCGGTCCAGGCACAGCACCACGCTCACCGCCGTGCCCCAGTCCCGCGCCGCCGCCTCGGCGGCCGTCACCCGCTCCACGCGCTCCCGCTGCGGATCGCCGAGCGCGCTCGCCACGACCAGGGTCCGGTCACCGGGGAGCGCGGCCCCCAGCTCGGCCGGACCGGCGCCCGGCCCGGTCAGCACGGCCACCTTCGGCCGCGCCCGGCACACGTTCACCGCCGTCCGCAGGTCCCGGCCGTGCGCGCTGACCACGACCGCGTCGTCCCAGGGCAGCCCGATCCGGGCGAAGGCGGCGGCCACGGAGGACACCCCCGGCCGCACGTCCAGCAGACCGGACCCGAACCGCTCGGCCAGCGCCCGCACGATCCCGAAGAACCCCGGGTCACCGGACGCCAGCACGACCACCGGCAGCTCCTTGCCGACGTACCCGGCGATGGTGTCCAGCGCGGGCGCCAGCGGACCGAGCACCACCCGCCGCGCCCCCTCGGGCAGCCGTACGGCGTCCAGGTGCCGCCGCCCGCCGACGACCAGCGCGGCACCGGCGAGGACGTCCGCGGGCACCGGCGCCCCGGTCCCCGCACCGACGACGGTGATCAATTCTTCGCCCGCTGCTCGCGCAGCGCCCGCCGCGCCTCGGGGTCGGCCTTGCGGTAGCCGTGGAAGTGCCCCGGGTGGTACAGGTGCGAACGCGTCCCGTGCGCGTCCAGCGCCGGGCCGACCAGGAACAGCGTGTGCTTCCAGAGCCGGTGCTCCTTGACGGTCTCCTCCAGCGTGCCGATCGTGCACTTCACGACCAGTTCCTCCGGCCAGGTCGCCTGGTACGCGATCACCACCGGGGTGCTCGTCGGGTAGCCGCCCTCCAGCAGCTCCCGCACCAGCTGCCCGCTGCGCGCCGCCGACAGGAAGATCGCCATGGTGGTGCCGTGGCGGGCGAACTCGCGGACCTCCTCGCCGGGCGGCATCGGCGTCTTGCCCCCGCCCAGCCGGGTCAGCACCACGGACTGCGCGACCTCGGGAATCGTCAGCTCGCGCCGGGCCAGCGCGGCCACGGCGGAGAAGGAGGACACGCCCGGCACGACCTCGGTCGCGATGCCGATCTCCTGGCAGCGGTCCAGCTGCTCCTGCGTGCCGCCCCACAGGGCCGGGTCGCCGGAGTGGATCCGGGCCACCCGGAGTCCCTCCTCGAACGCGCGTCGGTACACCGCGACGACGTCCTCCAGCGACATGGTCGCCGAGTCCAGGATCTCGGCGTCCTCGCGGGCGTGTTCGAGGACCTCCGCCTGGACCAGGCTCGCGGCCCAGATCACGACGTCGGCCTCGGCGATGGCTCGCGCGGCGCGGAACGTCAGCAGGTCGGCGGCGCCGGGGCCGGCACCGACGAAGGTCACCTTGCCGGTGGGGGCATCGGCCATGGGAATCGGTCCTCTCCTACGAGTACTGCGGTGGTGGCTGTCGGACGTGCGGGAAGGCGGGTCGATCCGATAGCAAGGCCCTATGGCGGTCTTCGTCGCGCTCGGCGCGTTCCTGATGACGCTGGCCGGCGGCTGGACGGCACAGCGCGTGACCGACCGCCGCCATCTGGTGCTGGGCCTGGCCGGCGGGCTGATGCTGGGCGTGGTCTGCCTGGACCTGCTGCCGGAGGCACTGCGGGCGGCGGGCACCGAGGTCCACGGCGTCCCGGCCGCGCTCCTGCTGTTCCTGGCCGGCTTCCTCCTCGCCCATCTGGTGGAACGCCTGCTGGCGGCCCGCCGCGCCTCGCACGGAGCGGACGAACACCGCCACAGGGCCCCCGAGGTGGGCCTGACGGCGGCCGCGGCGATGGTGGGCCACAGCCTGATGGACGGCGTGGCGATCGGCGCGTCGTTCCAGGTGGGCGACGGGATGGGCACCGCGGTCGCGCTCGCCGTCATCGCCCACGACTTCGCGGACGGCTTCAACACCTTCACCCTCGCCAGCCTGTACGGCAACGCCCGCCGCAAGGCCCTGGCCATGCTCTTCGCGGACGCGGTCGCCCCCGTCGCCGGAGCCGCCGCGTCCACGTTCCTGACCGTCCCGGCGGGCGTCCTCGGCGGCTATCTCGGCCTGTTCGGCGGCGCACTGCTGTACCTCGCCGCGGCGGAGATCCTCCCCGAGGCCCACCACGAGCACCCCGCCCGCTCCACCCTGCTGTGCACGGTCGCGGGCGCGGCCTTCATCTGGCTGGTGGTGGGCGTCACCGGGTGACCCGGGCCGTGTCACAGCTTTCCGCCCCGGCCGCCGTCCCGGCGCGGCGGCGCGATCAGCGTCGACAGGTACGGCAGGGGCGTCCCGTCCAGCTCGGCGGCCGGCCGCACCGACTCCTCCGGCAGGCCCAGCGCCGAGCCCCACACCGCGTCCCCGAGCCGCCCGGTCTCCCGCAGCGCCTGCGCGACCTCGGCGGCCTGCCGCCCGAACTTGTACGCCACGACCGTCCCCGGCCCCGCCAGCGCCTCCTTCAGCACCGCCGACCCGGCCGTCACCGGCACGAGGGTCAGCGGCTCGGTGCCCTCGGTCAGCACGGCCCCCGAGCGCGCCGCGAGATCCTGCATGGCGGTGATCCCGGGCACCGTCTCCACGGTGACACCCGGCACCAGCTCGGCGATGGTCTGCGCGAGATACGTGAACGTCGAGTACACGTTCGGGTCGCCGATGGTGGCGAACGCGACGGACCCGTGCCGGGCGAGCAGCTCGGCGACCCGGGCGCCGGCCGCGTCCCAGGCCGCCTCCCGCCGCGCCCGGTCGGTCCGCTCGTTCAGCGCGAACACCACCCGGACGACCTTGTCCGCGGCCACGTAGTGCAGCACCGTCGCCTCGGCCCGCCCCCGCTCCCCGGTGTCCAGGACCGGTACGACGACGACCTCGGCGGCCCGCAGCGCGTTGACCCCCTTCACGGTCACCAGCTCCGGATCACCGGGACCGACCCCGACCCCGACCAGCCTGCTGCTCATGACGTCCGGCACCTCTCCACGAACCGACGGGCGACACCGGGCTCGGACGCCCAGTGCGTGTGCAGGTAACTCGCGTGCACGCCCTGCTGTACGAAACCTTCGACCCGCCGGACCGGGGCCCGTACGCCCCAGGCGGGAGCGGCGCCGGCGCCCGGCTCGACGGCGGTGCGGTGGAACTCGTGGCCCCGCATCCGCGTCCCGGCCGCCGCCAGCGCACTGTCGCCGACGGCCACGGCGTCCCGGTAGCCGAGGGTCAGCCGGTCGGTCATCCGCGCGGTGGCGTCGAGCACCCCGCACAGGGGCTGCCCGTCCAGCTCGCGGCACAGATAGAGGAGCCCGGCGCATTCGGCGGCCACGGGGGCGCCGGAGGACGCGAGGTCCGCGACGGCCTTGCGCAGGGGCTCGTTGGCGGACAGCTCGGCGGCGTACACCTCGGGGAAGCCGCCCCCGATGACCAGCCCGGCGGTCGCCTCGGGCAGCCGCTCGTCCCGCAGCGGGTCGAAGGTGACCACCTCGGCTCCGGCGGCGGCGAGCAGCTCGGTGTGCTCGGCGTAGGAGAAGGTGAAGGCGGGACCGCCGGCGACGGCGACGACAGGGGCTCGCTTCCCGGCGGGCCGAGCCGGGTGGTGGGCGGGCGAGGCGGGGGTCCAGGGGACGGAGCCCCCTGGGAGGGCACCGGCAGTACGGGCGAGTGCCTCCAGCGCGGCCAGGTCACACCCCTGGGTCACCTGCGCGGCCATGGCCTGGACGGCGTCCACCGCCGCAGCCCGCCGCTCGGCGACCGGCACCAGTCCGAGGTGCCGGGAGGGCGTGTCCACCTGAGCGGCCCGCCGCAAGGCGCCCAGCACCGGCACACCCGACGAGTCCAGCGCCTCCCGCAGGAGGGACTCGTGCCGGTCGGAGGCGACCTTGTTCAGGATCACGCCCCCGACCCGCACCTCCGGGTCCCAGGACGCGAACCCGTGCACCAGCGCCGCTACCGACCGCGACTGCGAGGACGCGTCCACGACGAGCACCACCGGCGCCCGCAGCAGCTTGGCGATGTGCGCGGTGGACGCCAGCTCACCCTCGCCGGCGGCCCCGTCGTACAGCCCCATCACGCCCTCGACCACCGCCAGGTCGCACCCCCGCGCCCCGTGCAGGAACAGCGGAGCGATCAGCTCCGGCCCGCACAGGTACGCGTCGAGGTTGCGCCCCGGCCGTCCGGTCGCGAGGGCGTGGTACCCGGGGTCGATGTAGTCCGGTCCGACCTTGTGCGGGGACACGGCGAGCCCCCGCGCGGCGAACGCGGCCATCAGCCCCGTGGCGACGGTGGTCTTGCCGCTACCCGAGGAGGGCGCGGCGATGACCAGCCGGGGGACGGGCGTCACCACTCGATGCCCTTCTGGCCCTTCTGCCCCACGTCCATGGGGTGCTTGACCTTGGACATGTCGGTGACGAGGTCGGCGAAGTCCACCAGCTTCTCCGGCGCGTTCCGTCCGGTGATCACCACGTGCTGGGTGCCGGGACGGCCGCGCAGCACGTCGACGACCTCGTCGGTGTCGACCCAGCCCCAGTGCATCGGGTACGCGAACTCGTCGAGCACGTACAGCCGGTACGTCTCGGCCGCCAGGTCCCGCTTGACCTGCTCCCAGCCCTCGCGGGTCTTCTCCTCGTTGTCCATCTGCGCGTCGCGCTGGACCCACGACCAGCCCTCGCCCATCTTGTGCCAGTCGACGCTCCCGCCCTCGCCGGAGGCGCCGAGCACCCTGAGCGCGTTCTCCTCGCCGACCTTCCACTTCGCCGACTTGACGAACTGGAACACCCCGATGGGCCACCCCTGGTTCCAGGCGCGCAGCGCGAGCCCGAACGCGGCGGTGGACTTGCCCTTGCCGACGCCCGTGTGCACGACGACCAGCGGACGGTTCCGCCGCTGACGGGTCGTCAGACCGTCGTCCGGTACGACACTCGGCTGTCCCTGCGGCATTACGCGGCCCTCCTCGGCGTTCCCTGCACATCCCTGACCAGCCCGGCGATCGAGTCGGCCCGCAGCTCGTCCAGCGTGACGGCCGTACCGCCCAGCTCACCGGCCAGCTGTCCGGCGAGCCCGAGCCGCACCGGCCCCGACTCGCAGTCCACGACCACGGAGGCGACCTGCTCGGCCGCGAACAGCCGCGCCGCCCGCCCCGCGAGGGCGACCGGCTCGGGGCCGCCGGTGGCCCGCCCGTCGGTCACCACGACCACCAGCGCCCGGCGCGCCGGGTCCCGCAGCCGCTCCACCCGCAGCACCTCGTGCGCCTTGAGCAGCCCCGCGGCGAGCGGCGTACGTCCCCCGGTCGGCAGCGACTCCAGCCGCGCGGCGGCGGCGTCGACGGAGGACGTCGGCGGCAGCGCGACCTCGGCGCCCGAGCCCCGGAACGTCACCAGGCCCACCTTGTCCCGCCGCTGGTAGGCGTCGAGCAGCAGCGACAGCACGGCGCCCTTCACGGCGCTCATCCGCTGCCGCGCCGCCATCGACCCCGAGGCGTCCACGACGAACAGCACGAGGTTGCCCTCGCGTCCCTCACGGACCGCCTGCCGCAGATCGTCCCGCCGTACGACCAGTCCCGGCCCGGACCTGCCCCGCGCCCGCTGATGCGGCGCGGCGGCCCGCACGGTCGCCGCCAGATGCAGCTTGGTCAGTGCCCCCCGGGGCCGCCGGGCCCCGGTGGTCCGCCCGTGCTCGGTCCGCGCCCGCGACCGCCGCCCGGCGGCACCCTCGCCGACGCCGGGGACGGTCAGCGCCTTGGCCCGGAAGGGTTCCGCGGCCCGTACGGCCGACTGCTCCCGCCCGCCGGACGCCTGCGGCTGCCCGTCCTCACCGGCCTCGGGCCGCGCGTCACCGGCGCCGTCGCCCCGCGGACCGCTGTCGGGCGCCGGCTGCCCGCCGCCCCCACCGGGGCCGTCGGGGCCGGGATCGTCGTCGGGGGACTCGCCGGAGGACTGCTCCAGCGTCTCGTCCAGCTTGTCCTCGTCCAGGCCCGGCGCGTCGAACGGGTTGCGCCGCCTGCGGTGCGGGAGCGCCAGCAGCGCGGCCTGCCGCACGTCCTCGGCGAGCACATCGGTCCGCCCGGCCCACGCGGCCAGCGCGGTCGCCGTACGGGCCATCACGATGTCGGCGCGCATGCCGTCCACCTCGAAGGCCGCGCAGGTCGCCGCGATCTGCCGCAGCGCCCCGTCGCCCAGCCGCACTTGCGGCAGCAGTTCCCGCGCCGCCGCGATCCGCTGCCGTACGGCGGCCTCCTCGCCGGCCCAGCGCGCGGCGAAGGCGGCCGGATCGTCGTCGTACGCCAGCCGGCGCCGGACGACCTCCACCCGCTGCTCCGGCTCCCGTGAGGCGGCCACCTCCACGGTCAGCCCGAACCGGTCCAGCAACTGCGGGCGCAGCTCGCCCTCTTCGGGGTTCATGGTGCCGACGAGCAGGAACCGGGCCGCGTGCCGCACGGACACACCCTCGCGCTCCACGTACGAGGCGCCCATCGCCGCCGCGTCCAGCAGCAGGTCGACCAGGTGGTCGTGGAGCAGGTTCACCTCGTCGACGTAGAGGATGCCCCGGTGCGCCTCGGCCAGCAGGCCCGGCTCGAAGGCCTTCACGCCCTCGGCCAGCGCCCGCTCGATGTCGAGGGCGCCGACGAGCCGGTCCTCGGAGGCGCCGACGGGCAGCTCGACCATCCGCGCGGGGCGCCCGGCGCCGTCACCGGACTCGTGCGGTCCGTCCGGGCAGCCGGGGTCGGGGGAGGCCGGGTCGCACGAGAACCGGCACCCGGGGACGACGGCCACCTCCGGCAGCAGCGCCGACAGCGCCCGTACCGCCGTGGACTTCGCGGTGCCCTTCTCGCCGCGCACCAGCACACCGCCGACCGCCGGCGACACGGCGTTCAGCAGCAGCGCGAGCCGCAGGTCGTCCTGGCCGACGACGGCCGTAAAGGGGAACGGGGTGGTCACTGGTCGCCCTCCAAGTCGCCTTCAAGCTCCAGATAGGTGGCGCGCAGCCGCTCCAGCGTGTCCGCGTCCGGCTCCGCCCACAGGCCGCGGTCCGCCGCCTCCAGCAGCCGCTCGGTGATCCCGCGCAGCGCCCACGGGTTGGACTTCTTCATGAAGTCCCGGTTCTCCGGGTCGAAGACGTACTCGGCGCTGAGCTTCTCGTACATCCAGTCGTCGACCACGCCCGCCGTCGCGTCGTAGCCGAAGAGGTAGTCCACGGTCGCCGCCATCTCGAAGGCGCCCTTGTAACCGTGCCGGCGCATGGCCGCCATCCAGCGCGGGTTGACCACCCGCGCCCGGAACACCCGGTGCGTCTCCTCGCCCAGAGTCCGCGTCCTCACCTGGTCCGGCACGGCCGAATCGCCCACGTACGCCTCGGGGTTGGCGCCCGTCAGGTGCCGGACCATGGCGACCATGCCGCCGTGGTACTGGAAGTAGTCGTCCGCGTCGACCAGGTCGTGCTCACGCGTGTCGACGTTCTTCGCCGCCACCGCGATCCGCCGGAACGCCGTCTCCATGTCCCCGCGCGCCGCCCGCCCGTCGAGCCCGCGCCCGTAGGCGTAGCCGCCCCAGACGGCGTACACCTCGGCCAGGTCGGCGTCACTGCGCCAGTTCCGGGCGTCGATCAGCGGCAGCAGACCCGCGCCGTACGCCCCCGGCTTCGAGCCGAAGACGCGGGCCGTGGCCCGGCGCCGGTCGCCGTGCCCGGCGGTGTCCTCCTCCACGTGCGCCCGCACGTAGTTGGACTCGGCCGGCTCCGCCAGCTCCGCCACCGCCCGCACCGCGTCGTCGATCATCCCGACCACGTGCGGGAACGCGTCCCGGAAGAACCCGGAGATGCGGACCGTGACGTCGATGCGCGGGCGCCCCAGCTCGGCGAGCGGAACCACCTCGAAGCCGGTCACCCGGCGCGAGGCGTCGTCCCACACCGGGCGGCAGCCCAGCAGCGCCAGGATCTCGGCGATGTCGTCGCCCTGGGTGCGCATCGCGGACGTGCCCCACACCGTGAGGCCCACCGACCGGGGGTACTCCCCGGTGTCGCTCAGGTACCGCTGCACCAGCGAGTCCGCCAGTGACTGGCCGACCTCCCAGCTCAGCCGGGACGGGATCGCCTTGGGGTCGACCGAGTAGAAGTTGCGGCCCGTCGGCAGGACGTTGACCAGGCCCCGGGTCGGTGAGCCCGACGGGCCCGCCGGGACGTAACCGCCGTCCAGGGCCCGCAGGATGTGCCCGATCTCGTCGGTGGTGCGCGCCAGCCGGGGCACGACCTCGTCGCACGCGAACTCCAGCACGGCGAGCGCGTCGGGGAGTTCGGCGCCGAGCACGCCCCGCAGGACGGCGGGGACGACCGTACGGTCCCACGCCCGCGCCTCCATGCCCTCCGCGATCCGCCGGCACAGCTGCTCCAGCAGGTCGACGGCGTCGGCGCCGGTCCGGGACGGGCCCTCCACCAGGTCCGTCAGCTCCACCGGCACCTTCACCGGGGCGCCCGGCTCGGCCAGCAGCTCCTTCTCCACCAGCCCGAAGTGCGCCGCCAGCGCGGCCCGCAGACCGGGCAGCGCGTTCGCCCGGCCGCCCCACACCTGGGAGGCGCGCAGCACGGCCAGCACCAGGTTCACCCGCGGCTCGCCGACCGGGCCGCCGCCGAGGATGTGCAGGCCGTCGCGGATCTGCACGTCTTTGATCTCGCACAGGTAGCCGTCGATGTGCATGACGAACTCGTCGAACGCCTCGTCGTCGGGCTGCTCGTCGACGTGCAGGTCGTGGTGCAGCTCCGCCGCCTTGACCAGGGTCCAGATCTGCGCGCGGACGGCCGGCGCCTTCGCCGGGTCCAGGTCGGAGACGAGCGCGTACTCGTCCAGCAGCTGCTCCAGCTTGGCCAGGTCGCCGTAGGTGTCCGCGCGGGCCATCGGCGGCACCAGGTGGTCGACCACCGTGGCGTGCCCGCGCCGCTTGGCCTGGGTGCCCTCGCCGGGGTCGTTCACGATGAACGGGTAGATCAGCGGCAGGTCGCCGAGGACGGCGTCCGGCGCGCACCCGGCGCTCAGCCCCAGGCCCTTGCCCGGCAGCCACTCCATCGTGCCGTGCTTGCCCATGTGCACGATCGCGTCCGCGCCGAACGAGTTCTCCAGCCACCGGTACGCCGCCAGGTAGTGGTGGGAGGGCGGCATGTCGGGGTCGTGGTAGATCGCGATCGGGTTCTCGCCGAAGCCGCGCGGCGGCTGGATCATCACGACGACGTTCCCGAACCGGAGGGAGGCGAGCACGATGTCGTCGCCGTCGACGTAGAGGCCGCCCGGCGGCTCCCCCCATGCCTCGGTCATCGCGTCCCGCAGCCCGGGGTCCAGCTTCTCGAACCACGCGCGGTAGTCGGCCAGCGGCACCCGCGCGGGCGCCGCCGCCAGCTGCTCCTCGGTCAGCCACTCCACGTCGTGACCGCCGGCCTCGATGAGCCGGTGGATCAACTCGTCGCCGCCGGCCGGGTACTCCGTGACCCCGTACCCGGCGTCCCGCAGCGCGTCCAGCACCCGGACCGCCGACGCCGGCGTGTCCAGGCCGACCGCGTTGCCGACCCGGGAGTGCTTGGTCGGGTACGCCGTGAAGACTAGCGCGATCCTCTTCTCCGCGTTCGGCTTGTGCTTCAGCCGGGCGTGCCGGAGGGCGATCCCGGCCACGCGGGCGGCCCGCTCGGGGTCGGCGACGTACACCGGCACCTCGTCGGGGCCCTGCTCCTTGAACGAGAACGGCACCGTGATCAGCCGGCCGTCGAACTCCGGGATCGCCACCTGCATCGCCGCGTCCATGGGGGACAGGGCCGCGTCGGACTCCTCCCACGCGGCCCGCGAGGAGGTGAGGCACAGCCCTTGCAGCACCGGCACGTCCAGGTCGGCCAGCGCGCCGATGTCCCAGGACTCCTCGTCACCGCCCGCCGACGCCTGGGAGGCGTGCGTGCCGCCGGCCGCGAGCACCGTGGCGACCAGCGCGTCGGCCCGCCCCAGCAGCTCGTACAGGGCCGGGTCCGCCCCGCGCAGCGAACCGCAGTACACCGGGAGGGCGTTGGCGCCGCGCGCCTCGATCGCCTCGCACAGGGTGTCCACGAAGGCGGTGTTGCCGCTCAGTTCGTGCGCCCGGTAGAACAGCACGCCCACGGTCGGCCGGCCGTCCTGGACCTCGTACCCGCCGTGCACGCCGAACTCCGGCATCCGGCGCGGCTCCTCGAAGCCCTCGCCGGTCAGCAGCACGGTGTCCGACAGGAACCGGGACAGCTCCAGCAGGTTCGCCGGGCCGCCCTCGACCAGGTACCTCAGCGCCTCCGCGACCACACCGGCCGGCACCGACGACTCCGCCATCAGCTCCGCGTCCGGCACGGCCTCGCCGCCCAGCAGCACGGTCGGGACGCCGGACGCCTTCAGCGCGGCCAGCCCGTCCTCCCAGGCCCGCTTGCCGCCCAGCAGCCGGACGACGGCGAGGTCCGCGCCCTCGATCAGACCGGGCAGCTCCCCGGCGACGTCGACGCGGGTGGGGTTGCCGATGCGGTAGCCCGCGCCGGACGCCCGGGCGGCCAGCAGATCCGTGTCGGCGGTCGACAACAACAACACTGTGCTCATGCGGGCGCTCCCGGTGGAATGAAAGGCAGTCCTTGCGGCGCGCCCGACTCGATGAGCCGCCACAGCGCGTCGGTGTCCGCGTGGTGTTCGATCAGGTCGCCGAGCCGGTCGAGCTGCTCCTCGCGCAGCGCGGCGAAGGAGGTGTCCGGTGCGGGCACGAAGCGGCGGCCCGCGGCGGCGGCCACCTCGCGCAGGAAGGCCCGCCGGAAGCCGTCCGACTCCAGCGAGCCGTGCCAGTGGGTGCCCCAGGTCTGGCCGACCCGGCAGCCGTCGAGGAAGGGTTCGCCGCCCTCGACGGTGGCCACCCCGTGGTGGATCTCGTAGCCGTCGACCCGCTCGCCGAGGGCTTCGCCGCTGGGCCGGGTGAGGGTCTTCTCGCGGGCGAACCGCACCCGGACGGGCAGGACGCCGAGCCCGTCGACATGCCCGCGCCGGCTCTCGACGTCGTCCTCGATGTGCTCGCCGAGGATCTGGAAGCCGCCGCAGACGCCGAGCACGGGGCGTCCTTCGGCGGCCCGGCGGGCGAGCGCGTCCGCCAGCCCCCGCTCCCGCAGCCACTCCAGCGCCCGCACGGTCCCGCGCGTGCCCGGGACGACGACGAGATCGGCGTCGGCGAGCTCCTCCGGGCGGTCCACGAACCGCACGACCACACCCGGTTCGGCGGCCAGCGCGTCGACGTCGGTGAAGTTGGACATCAGCGGGACCGCGCACACGGCGACCCGCAGCACGTCCTCGCCGACGGGGGGCGTCACGGCGGACTCGCGGACCGTGCCCCGCAGCGACACCCTCAGTCCGTCCTCCTCGTCGATGCCGAGCCCGTGCCGGAAGGGCAGCACGCCGTACGTCCGCCGCCCGGTGAGGTCCCGGAGCATGTCCAGCCCGGGCTCCAGCAGGCCGACGTCGCCCCGGAACTTGTTCACCAGGAACCCGGCGACCAGCTCCTGGTCCTCGGGGGAGAGCAGGGCGACGGTGCCGAAGAAGGAGGCGAACACGCCCCCGCGGTCGATGTCGCCGACGACGAGCACGGGCAGCCGCGCGTTCCGCGCGATCCCCATGTTGACGATGTCGGTCCGCCGCAGGTTGATCTCGGCGGGACTGCCCGCCCCCTCACAGATCACCGCGTCATACGTGCCCCGCAGTTCGGCCAGGCAGTCCAGCACCGTGCCCAGCAGCCGCTGCTGGCGCCCGCCGTGGTACCCGCGCGCGCTCAGCTCGCCCACCGGCCTGCCCAGCAGCACCACCTGGCTGCTCTGCTCGCCGCCGGGCTTGAGCAGCACCGGGTTCATCAGCGCGGTCGGCTCGACGCGGCAGGCCTGGGCCTGCATGGCCTGCGCCCGGCCGATCTCCGCGCCCTCGCGCGTGACGAACGAGTTCAGGGACATGTTCTGCGCCTTGAACGGCGCGACCTTCACGCCCTGGCGCACCAGCCAGCGGCAGATGCCCGCCGTCACGACGCTCTTGCCCGCGTCGGAGGTGGTGCCGGCGACGAGGAGACCACCGCTCACTTGCCACGTCCTTTCAGCAGGGCGCGCGCGGCCAGCGTGGTGCCGAGCGCGAGCAGACCGACGCGGCGGGAGAGCCGCACGGCCCGGTCGATGTCGGTGACGCGGACCGGCCGTCCGGTGGCGCCGTTCAGCACCGGGCGGTGTTCGACCCGGCCGCCGTAGGAGAGCGTGCCGCCCAGGCGGACGCCGAGGGCGCCCGCGAAAGAGGCCTCCACGGGCCCGGCGTTGGGGCTCGGGTGCCTGCGCGCGTCGGCCCTCCAGGCGCGCAGGGCGCCGCGCGGATCGGGTCCGGCCGCTGCGGCGAGCACGGCGGTCAGCCGGGCGCCCGGCCAGCCGGCGACGTCGTCCAGACGGGCGGAGGCCCAGCCGTAGCGCCGGTGGCGGGGCGACCTGTGACCCACCATCGCGTCCAGGGTGTTGACCGCCCGGAAGCCGAGCAGCCCCGGCACCCCGGCCACGGCGCCCCAGACGAGCGCGCCGACCACGGCGTCGGAGGTGTTCTCGGCGACCGACTCGACCACGGCCCGCGCGATGCCGTCGGCGTCCAGGGCCTGCGGGTCCCGGCCGCACAGGTGCGGCAGCCGGGCCCGGGCCGCCTCGACGTCCCCGGCCTCCAGGGCGCGCCCGATGGCGCGGGCCTCCCGGGCGAGCGAGGTGCCGCCGACGACGGCCCAGGTGGCGGTGGCGGTCAGCGCGGCGGAAGCGGTACGGCAGGGGCGTGCGGCGCGTGCGGCCAGCGCGCCGAGGGCGACGGCGCCGCCGGCGCACACGGCGGTGTGCAGGGCGCCCCAGCCACGGTGGTCGTGCCACAGGGCGCGTTCCACGGTCCCGGCCGCCCGGCCGAACACGGCGACCGGGTGCCCGCGGCGCGGGTCGCCGAGGAGCAGGTCACCGAGGACGCCGGCGGCGGCACCGTACGCGTATGTGCGATCGGCACCCATCGGCTCAGCCGGCGGTGGGAACAGGAACGGTCCTGGTACGGGTCCTCGATCGGCAGCCGAGCATGGCGATATGTGTCCTCACTCAGGGTGTCCGCGCCCTGGTTCGACGTGAATCGGCGGTGAGAGTTCCTGGCTCCCGGGGGTTCTTCCCGGTGACAGTGGCGGGACCGCGCCGGATTCGCACCGGCTTCCTCTCTTGCCGCCGTACATGGCCTGGGCAGTCCACCACGCGCCCGGAACGGCCGTCAACTTGCCTTTGACCTGGGACGCCGGACTGTGCTGAGGCCCACACCGCCGCTCCGCCGGACGGCGGCCGGAAGTCCGGTGCGACGGCATGCGAAGGCCCCGCCGGTCCCGCCGAGGCGGTGGCCCGGCGGGGCCGATGCGGGGTTCCGGACCGTCAGGGCTTGACGACGATCAGGTAGATCCCGTACGCCACCGCCGCCGCGCAGGCCGCGAAGCACACGTAGGCGCCGGTGACGGCGAGGGCGGCGGACCCGCCCCGGGCCGCGGCCTTCTCACGGCGCGACAGGCCGTTGATGCCGAGGGTGAACAGGACCACCAGGCCCACCGTGAACGCGAGGCTGACACCGAAGACGGAGCCGAGGGCCGCCCAGTCGATCTTCATGGGGATGCTTCCTTCAGTAACCGTGTGCGCGGGGCCGGGGTCAGACCGCGGCGGCCGGCGGGGCGGCGGGGGCGGGCTCGGTGGCCGGAGCGGGGATGGTGGCCGTCAGGTCCCCGGCGACCACGCCCGCCGGGGGCGGGATCACGGCGGCGATGGCGGCGGTGACCACACCGGCCGGCTCGGTCTCCTCGACCACGTTGGTGTGGTCGACGACCTCGCGGCGGGAGAGCTTCCAGATGGCGGCGCTCGCGGCGACCAGGAAGACGGCGACGACGGCGGTGCCCCAGTCGCCCAGGCCGGTGACGGACTCGGCGCCCGCGCCGACCAGCGCGGCGGCGGGGAGGGTCAGCACCCAGGCGACGGCCATGCGGGTCGCGGTGGACCAGCGGACCACACCGCCCTTGCGGCCGAGGCCCGCGCCCATCACCGAGCCGGAGACGACGTGCGTGGTGGAGAGGGAGAAGCCGAGGTGGGAGGAGGCCAGGATGGCGGTCGCGGCGCTGGTCTGGGCGGCGAAGCCCTGGCGCGGCTCCAGGTCGGTCAGGCCCTTGCCCATGGTGCGGATGATGCGCCAGCCGCCGATGTAGGTGCCGAGCGCGATGGCCATGCCCGCGGAGAGGATCACCCAGGTGGGAGGGTTGGAGCCGGGGGCGATGGAGCCGCCCGCGACGAGGGCGAGGGTGATGATGCCCATCGTCTTCTGGGCGTCGTTGGTGCCGTGCGCGAGGGAGACCAGGCCGGCGGAGGCGATCTGGCCGGCGCGGTAGCCCTTGCGGGTGGCCTCGCCGTCGGCGGTGCCGCCGACGCCGTAGGAGAACCGGGTGGCCAGCAGCGAGGCGAGGCCCGCGACGACCGGCGCGGCGACGGCCGGGAGCAGCACCTTGGTGACCAGGACCTCACCGTGGACGGCGCCGAAGCCGGCGGAGGCGACGGTGGCGCCGACCAGGCCGCCCATCAGGGCGTGCGAGGAGCTGGAGGGCAGGCCCACCAGCCAGGTCAGCAGGTTCCAGAGGATCGCGCCGACCAGGGCGGCGAAGATGACCTCGGGACGGATGCCGGTCTCGTCGACGAGACCCTTGGAGATCGTGTTGGCGACCTCCACGGAGAGGAAGGCGCCCACGAGGTTGAGGACGGCGGACATGGCGACCGCGATCTTCGGCTTCAGGGCGCCTGTGGAGATGGTGGTGGCCATCGCGTTCGCGGTGTCGTGGAAACCGTTCGTGAAATCGAACGCGAGTGCGGTTACCACCACAATCGCGAGGATCAGCGAGAAGCTTTCCATTTACCCAGGCAATCGTTCGAGGTCATTGGCTGGTCGAACGTAGGCAACCTGGGTGAACGGAAGATGAACTGAGGCGGGCGTGGGGGTGTCAGTAACGCGCGTACGAGGTTCCGCTTCGCGCCGCCGGCCCCAGGCGCGCCTTGGCTAGTGGCCGCGCGCGAAGATCCGCAGCCGGCTCAGGGAGCCGTCGAAGAGATCCTGGTCACCCGGCAGCCTGCCCTTGACGGCGTGCTGCCAGAACGTCCAGTACCGCCAGCCGCCGGGCAGCGCGCCCGGCTGTGAGGTGCCGTGGCGGGCGATCCACAGGGCGTGCGAGGAGGAGAAGGCGCGGCTGTTCCCGGTGCACAGCTTCCACCACTGGGTGGTGGTGTAGATCACCGGACGGCGGCCGGTCCGCTCCTTGACCTCGTCGCTGAACGACCGGATCCAGCGGACCATCCGGGCCTTGCCCACCCCGTAGCACTTGTGCTTCGCGTCGTACGGGTTGTACTCGATGTCCAGCGCGGGCGGCAGCGTCCAGCCGTCCGCCCGCCAGCCGCCGCCGTGCCGCACGAAGTACGCGGCCTGCTCGGCGCCGGAGGACCGGTCCGGCCGGGCGAAGTGGTAGGCGCCCCGGATCAGGCCGGCCGCGCGGGCGCCCGAGTACTGCCCGGAGAAGTAGGGGTTGCGGTAGCCCGTGGACTCGGTCGCCTTGACGTAGACGAACCGCGCGCCCCTCGCCCGGGCGGCCGCCCAGTCGACCCCCCTCTGGTGGGACGACACGTCGTGGCCCCTGGGCAGGGACCCGGACCGGAGCGGCAGCGCGGGCAGCCCCGGCAGCGCGCCCGCGGCCGGGGACGCGGCGGTCTCCGGGCCGCCGGGCGGCACCAGCGGTCCGGCGGAGGCGGTCGCGGCGGTCGAGAGGGCGAGGACCGCCGTGGCCGCCGTGAGGACACCGGTGCGGCGGCGGACAGGGGTGCGTTCACGGGCCATGCGTCTCCCCCGGGGGTGGACGTCCAGTCGGCAAGAGGGATCATTGAAGGCCCGCTGATCACCGCGTCCGCGCCGATTCATGGCGTTTCGGCGCGATGTCCGCCCGTTCGGCCGTATCGTTTCAGCGCGGCTCCGGCCGCCCCGGACGCTCCGCGCCGGTCCGGCTGACAGGATCACGGCATGGCTGACACGCTGCGGAACACGGACGACGGGCACCAGGGCGGCCGGCAGGACGGCGGGCGACCGGACGGGGCGCGGGAGCAGGCGCGTCCGGACGAGGCGCGGCTCTGGGCGGAACTGGTCGCGACCGCACGCCGGACGGTCGCCGACGGACTGGTGGTCGGCACCTCCGGCAACGTCTCCGCCCGCCTCGGGGACCTCGTCCTGGTCACCCCGTCGGGAGTCCCCTACGACCGGCTCGCCCCCGACGACATCACCGGTGTCGACCTCACCGGACGCCAGGTGCTCGGCACGCTCGCGCCGACCAGCGAGCTGCCCATGCACCTCGCCGTCTACCGCACCACCGACGCCCGCGCCGTCGTCCACACCCACGCCGTGCACGCCACCGCGGTCTCCACGCTCGTGCCCGAGCTGCCGCCGGTCCACTACATGACCGCCGCCCTCGGCGGCCCCGTGCGGGTCGCCCCCTACGCCGCCTACGGCACCGGCGAACTGGCCGGGAACATGCTCCGCGCCCTCACCGGCCGCTCCGGCTGCCTCCTGCAGAACCACGGCACGATCACCTACGGCGCCACCCTCGGCCAGGCCTACGACCGCACCGCCCAGCTGGAGTGGATGTGCCGGCTGTGGCTCACGGCGTCCTCCGTGCCGGGCCTGACCCCCTCCCTGCTGACGGAGGCACAAGTGGCCGAAGCCGGGGAACGCTTGAAGGGGTACGGCCAACGGAGGTGACCCCTTGCTGTCCTCGACGCGCCGCGACGGCGCCCAGCCACGACGTCCGCACCCGGCGCTACCGCGCCCGCCCGCACCGCGACGGTCCCCGCTTCCGCTGGCCGGTGGCTGCGGCCCCGCCGACACTGGAGCCGTGCGCACCCTCAGAGCCACCGCCGCCGGGCTCACCGCGGTCCTGGCCGCCGGGATGGCGTCCGTCGCCGCGGGCCGGCTCGCCAGCGACGCCGCGCTGAAGGCCCCGGCGGGCCGCCCGCTGCCCACCGAGCCCCGCCTCACCGTGCACGGCACGGCCGCCGGCCAGATCACGCTCACCCGCGACCTGGCGACCCTGCGCCCCGGCACCTACGGCCTCGCCGGCGACGGCTCCCACGCGGTCGTCGGCCCCGTCCTGGAGGGCGCCCAGCACACCGCCGACACGGTCGTACGGCGTCTGGAACGCGTCACCCACGGCACCTTCGCCCCCGGCGACGCGGCCTGGCTGACCCCCAACGTGCACGTCGGCGACCCCGCATCCGCCCTCGGCCTCGACCACACCGACGTCACCGTGCCCGGCGAGCTGGGCGCCCTGCCCGCCTGGTTCGTGCCCGGAGAGCGGGACACCTGGGTGATCGCCGTGCACGGCCTCGGCGCCACCCGGGAACACGCCATGAACGTGATGGGCTTCCTGCACGGCCGCCGGCTGCCCGTCCTCGCCCTCGCCTACCGCGGCGACCTCGGCGCCCCGCGCCCGCCGGACGGCCTGAACCACCTCGGCGACACCGAGTGGCGGGACGTCGAGGCGGCGATCGCCCACGCCGTCCGCCACGGCGCCCGCCGGGTCGTCCTGCTCGGCTGGTCCACCGGCGCCACCATGGCCCTGCGTGCCGCCGAGCACTCCGCGGTCCGCGACCGCGTCGCCGGACTCGTCCTGGACTCGCCGGTGCTCAGCTGGGAGGCCACCCTGCGGGCCCTGGCCAGGGCCCGCCACACCCCGCGACCGCTGCTGCCGCTCGCCGTGCGGGCCGCGCAGGGCCGGGCCGGGCTGCACGCCGGCCGGGTCGCCGAGATCGCCGACCCCGGCCGGCTCCGGGTCCCCACCCTGATCATCCACGGCCCCGGCGACCGGGTCGCCCCCTGGAGGTTCTCTCGCGCGCTCGCCCGGCGCCGCACCGACCTGGTCTCCCTGCACACCGTCGCGGACGCCCCGCACGCGGCGATGTGGAACGCGGACCCCGAGGAGTACGAGGAGCGGCTGCGGCGGTTCCTGACCCCGCTGATGTGACACCAGGGGCTGCTGTGGCACGGGTGCCTTCCCGGCCGGCAGGGCGCCCGGGAGCCCGTGCCGCCGGCACCGGCGCGAAACATTCCGTTTAAGGGCGTACGACTGGCGCGATCGTGCCTCCCCGGCCCGTGCGCACCCGGTGCGTTGGCCAGCCCCGTCGCCCGCCGTGACATTCCGTTTGGGTTTTCGGACCGTCAACCGGAAGACTGCACCCGTGACGTCCCGTATCCCGCGCGACTCCAGGCTCCGACTCGTCCGACCGCGACCCCTGGCCGCCGCCCCCAGAGCTGTGAACCAGCGGCGCCCGCGCCGCCCCGCACCCCGGCCGCCGGAGGGCACCCCCGCACCGGCCGAACTGGCCGGAATGGCCCGCGCCGGTCTGGCCGGCGCGGTCCGCGTCGCCCGCTGGGCCGACACCGCACTCGGCCCCGGCCGCGACGGCGCCACCACCGACGGCAAGGCCACCCTCTCCGGCGCCACCGCCCGACGCGCCGCCGCCGACCTCGGCCTGAGCGACGCTCAGGTCCGCGCCCACTGGGACACCGCCCGCCTCGCCGGACTCGTCGAGGTGCACGGCGACAGCGCGCGCCCCGGCTGGCGACTGCGCGCCTGGGACCGCGACGACAGCGCCGTGCTGCGCGGCTGGGTCGCCCTCTTCGACGCCTGGTCGCTCGCCTGCCCCGAACCCGACGGACACGAGCCGGCCGCCGTCGCCGAGGTCGTCTCGGCCATGCCCCAGGTGCTCTCCTTCCTCCAGCTGTCCGCCGGACCGGTTCCCGTCGAGCAGCTGCTCGACCTGCTCCAGCAGCGGGTCACCGAACTGCGCACCGAACGCTGCGAGGTCGCCTACGAACCCGGCACCGGACAGCCCGCCGGAGCCCCGGGCCCCGCGGACCCCGCCCCGGCCGCCGACGCCCCGCTCGCCCCCCTGCTGGACTGGGCGCTGCGCGCCCTGGCCTCCGTCGGCGCCCTCACCTACGGCGGCGGCCAGGCCACGCTCACCCCGCTCGGCAACTGGGCGGTCTGGGTCAAGCTGGAGCAGATCTGCGTGGCCGCGCAGAGCCCCGCCGGCAACATCGAGCAGTCCGCCGAGGACATGCTGCGCGGCTGCGCCCAGCTCCGCCCCAACGCGGCCCGCGCCGAGTACCGCGCCTGGCTCGCCGCCCGCCCCGTCGGCAGCGCCGTCACCGAGCTGATCGCCGCCGCCCGGGGCGACGACGCCCTGCTGCGCGGCCTGGCCTTCGAGGCGCTGCGCGTCGTCGGCGCCCCCGCCGAGCCCGACGTACGGTCCGTCGTGGACGAGCCGGCCCTGCGGCCGTACGCCCTGCTGTGGCTGGCCGAGCACGACGGCGTCGACCCGGAGGACGCCCACGAGGTCCTCACCCGGGACGAGGCCACCTGGCTGTGGGTGGACACCGCCGCCGCCGTCGCCGACCACGGCGAGGCGCCGATGCTGGTCCGGCACCTGGAGTCCGCGGTGCAGCCCACCGTGCCCCAGCTGCTCGACGAGGTCCGCGCCGTCGGCCACCCGCGCACCGTGCAGGTCCTGGTCGCCCTCGCCGCCGCCCACCCCGACCCGGCCCTGGCCAAGGCCGTCCGCCGGGCCGCGTTCCAGGTGCACACCGGAGGCTGAGCGCGGGCCGGGCGCGGTGCGGCGGGGGAGCGGCTCGGACGCCGGTCCCCGGCGTACCCCTCGGCGTCCCCGGCCATGGAGTCCCGGGAGCCGCGGTCCCGGTCCGTCGGGGCATCAGGATCCGCACCCGGTGCTCCACGGCCCGCCGGTGGTGGGCGTCCACGTCGTCCACCACGTCGTCCACCACGACGTACACCCCGTTGGTCGTCCTGCGTCTCGTCCACCGACAGCCCGGTGAAGCCCAGGCCCAGGGCCTTCCGTGCCGATGACCCTACGCCCCGGCGGACGCCCCCGCCCCGCCGAACGGGGGGACTTCCCGTCCCGCCCGCCCGGCCGCCCCGCCGGCCCGGCCCGCGGTGACTACGCTCGGCGGCTGATCCTGGGACGGTGGTACCCGAAGGGGGTGAGGTGGCACTTCCACCCGTGGGCCGCCTCGCCGTCGCCCTCCTCCTGGCCGTCGTCACCCTCGGCCTCCTCGGCGCGGCCCGGCAGCTGCGGCCGGTTCCCTACGGCGACCGGCTCCTGACCGCCGGGCCGGTCACGGGGACCTGGGCGGCGCGGGTGCGGGACGGTGCCGTGGCCGGCCACGACAGCCGTACCGGAGCGCTCCGGTGGCGCTACGCGCGCCCGGGGCACCGGCCCGTCGACGTGGTGCACGCGCGCGGGGAGGCGATCGCGCTCTGGGACGACGGTCTGCTCACCGACACCGACGGCCGGTCCGTGCGCTGGCACCGGGCCCTGCCCGACGCGGCCGAGTGGCTCCCGGCCCAGGGCGGCACCGGCGTGCTGCGCCCCCTCGGCCGCGGCATCCTCGCCGTCGTCACCCCCCGCCGCGTCACCGCCTACCGCACCGCCGACGGCGACCTGCGCTGGGTGCTGCCCGCCCGGGACGGCTGCGCCTTCCTGCCCGGGAGCGCCGTGCGCCGGGGCGCCGCCCTGCTCCTCGCCCAGCCCTGCGCGGACGCCGCGTGGACCGGCCAGCTCGTGGCCCTGGACGACCTGGGCCGGATCGCGCCCGGCCGCACCCCGCTGGGCAACGGATCCCCCGCGCCCGCGCCCCGGCGGACCGGACGCGGTAAACCGCTTGCACGGCCCCGTTAGACTTTCCCCCATGGCCTTTCTCCTCGCGCATTAGACGGCGGGAACGTCCTCAGCCGCCCACCCGCCAACCCCTGTACGCCCTGGAGTCTGTCCGTGATCTCCGCCTCCGGTATCGAGCTGCGCGCCGGTGCGCGCGTCCTCATCGAGAACGCCACCTTCCGTGTCGCCAAGGGCGACCGCATCGGCCTCGTCGGCCGCAACGGCGCAGGCAAGACCACCCTCACCAAGTGCCTGGCCGGTGAGGGCATCCCCGCGGGCGGCACGATCACCCGCTCCGGCGAGGTCGGCTACCTCCCGCAGGACCCCCGCACCGGCGACCTGGACGTCCTCGCCCGCGACCGCATCCTCTCCGCGCGCGGACTCGACGTACTGATCCGCAAGATGCGCGACAACGAGCAGCGCATCGCCAACGGCAAGGGGTCCACCCGCGAGAAGGCCCTGAAGCAGTACGAGCGCCAGGAGACGGAGTTCCTCACCAAGGGCGGGTACTCCGCCGAGGCCGAGGCCGCCACGATCGCCGCCGCCCTGAACCTGCCCGACCGGGTGCTCGGCCAGCCGCTGCACACGCTCTCCGGCGGTCAGCGCCGCCGCATCGAGCTGGCTCGCATCCTGTTCTCCGACGCGGACACCCTGCTCCTGGACGAGCCGACCAACCACCTCGACGCCGACTCGATCATCTGGCTGCGCGACTACCTGAAGACCTACCGCGGCGGCTTCATCGTGATCTCCCACGACGTCGACCTGGTCGAGACCGTCGTCAACAAGGTGTTCTACCTGGACGCGAACCGGTCCGTGATCGACATCTACAACATGGGCTGGAAGCTCTACCAGCAGCAGCGCGAGGCCGACGAGAAGCGCCGCAGGCGCGAGCGCGCCAACGCCGAGAAGAAGGCCGCGGCGCTCAACGCCCAGGCCGACAAGATGCGCGCCAAGGCCACCAAGACGGTCGCCGCGCAGAACATGGCCCGCCGCGCCGAGAAGCTGCTCTCCGGCCTCGAGGACGTCCGGATGTCCGACAAGGTCGCCAAGCTCCGCTTCCCGGAGCCCGCGCCCTGCGGCAAGACCCCGCTGATGGCCGAGGGCCTGTCCAAGTCGTACGGCTCGCTGGAGATCTTCACCGACGTCGACCTGGCCATCGACAAGGGGTCCCGAGTGGTCATCCTGGGCCTCAACGGCGCCGGCAAGACCACCCTGCTGCGGCTCCTCGCGGGCGTGGAGACTCCGGACACCGGCCGGGTCGTCCCCGGTCACGGGCTCAAGCTCGGCTACTACGCGCAGGAGCACGAGACCCTGGACGCCGACCGCACGGTCCTGGAGAACATGCGCTCGGCCGCCCCCGACATGGACCTGGTCGAGGTCCGCAAGGTGCTCGGCTCGTTCCTGTTCTCCGGCGACGACGTCGACAAGCCGGCCGGTGTCCTCTCCGGCGGCGAGAAGACCCGGCTCGCCCTCGCCACGCTCGTCGTCTCCTCGGCGAACGTGCTGCTCCTGGACGAGCCGACCAACAACCTGGACCCGGCCAGCCGCGAGGAGATCCTCGGCGCCCTGCGCACCTACAAGGGCGCGGTCGTCCTCGTCACCCACGACGAGGGCGCCGTCGAGGCGCTCCAGCCGGAGCGGATCATCCTGCTGCCGGACGGCGTCGAGGACCTGTGGGGCTCCGACTACGCGGATCTCGTCGCCCTGGCCTGACCGAAGGACTGATCCACTGGGTCTGGATCATTCGGCCCATCGGTGATCCATCATCTGTGTGAGATCTCCTCGTACCGCGGTGTGTCGTACACGCATTTTCCGGCCGATCCCCCGGCTGTCGGGGGATCGGCCGCCGCGCGTTCCTGACCTGGCACTTCACGATTCCACCCGGACGGCCCTATGGGCCGCACCCCATGGAATCTGCTCTTCCGCTTGTGGGGACCGGCTCCTGTCGTCACAACGATGTCTCACGGACCTTGCCGAATGGGTGGCCATCACGCCCAGGAGGGGTGATCATGAGGAGACCAGAGCGCACTTCCCATGAGGAGGCACGGGTGGCCGAGACTCTGAAGAAGGGCAGCCGGGTGACCGGCGCCGCGCGCGACAAGCTCGCGGCAGACCTGAAGAAGAAGTACGACTCCGGTGCGAGCATCCGGGCGCTGGCCGAGGAGACCGGCCGCTCGTATGGCTTCGTGCACCGGATGCTGAGCGAGTCGGGCGTCACGCTCCGTGGGCGTGGCGGAGCGACCAGGGGTAAGAAGGCCGCTTCGTCCTGACTCCGGGCGGCCCATCGGCTTCGATGGTGGCCACCCGGTCGGCAGACCGACCGGCCGGGTGGTTACTGTGCAGTCACTTAGCTTGCTCTGCTGACCGCACCCATCGGAGGCGCCCCATGGCTTCGCCCGAGCAGGACCTCGCTCCCGCACTCGACAAGGACGGCGTACGGCTCACCGTCGACGACACGCTCGCCACGGTGACGCTGACCAACCCGGCCAAGCGCAACGCGCAGAGCCCGGCCCTATGGCGGGCGCTCGCCGAGGCCGGGCGGCTGCTGCCGGGCTCCGTCCGGGTCGTCGTGCTGCGTGGCGAGGGCAAGTCCTTCTCCGCCGGGCTGGACCGTCAGATGTTCACCCCGGAGGGGATCCCGGGCGAGCCGACCTTCATCGATCTCGCGCGCCGTGACGACGCCGGGATCGACGCGACCATCGCCGAATACCAGGAGGCGTTCACCTGGTGGCGGCGGACCGACATCGTGTCCATCGCCGCCGTCCAGGGGCATGCCATCGGGGCCGGCTTCCAGCTCGCGCTCGGCTGCGACCTCCGCGTCGTCGCCGACGACGTGCAGTTCGCCATGCGCGAGACCAGCCTCGGCCTCGTCCCCGATCTGACCGGCACCCACCCGCTGGTCGGCCTCGTCGGATACGCCCGCGCGCTGGAGATCTGCGTGACCGGACGCTTCGTCGGCGCCGACGAAGCGGTGTCGAGCGGGCTGGCGAGCCTCGCCGTGCCCGCCGGCGAACTGGACGCGGCCGTGCGGGACCTGGCGGCGGCGATCATGGCCGCGCCCCGGGACGCGGTCGTGGAGACCAAGGCGCTGCTGCGCGGTGCCCTCGACCGGACGTACGAGGAGCAGCGCGCGGCCGAGCGGGCCGCCCAGACACGACGGCTGCGGGACCTGGCCGGCCTCGGCGAGTGAGCCGGCACCCGGGCGGGCGCCCGAAGACGGTCAGCCCACCGCGGTGACCAGCACGGCCACCGTCGGACGGTCCGGCAGGGCCTCCCGCACGGCCGCGCGGACCTGCCGGGCCACGTCCACGGCCCGGTGGGCCGCGCCGGTGGCCAGTTCCACGCGGATGTGACGGCGTGGCAGGGCCGCCTCATCCGCGTACTCCTCGATGCGCACCGCCCGGCCCACACCGCCGAGGGACCCCGTCAGCCGGAGCACCCCGGGGACGGCCAGGGCCGCCTCCGCCACCGCTGTTTCGTCCGTGCCCACCGGCTCCTGGGCCGGCGGCGGTTGCGGGACACCGGCCGCCGGGGCGGGCGGGGCGTCCGGCTCCAGCAGCTCCGTCGCCCGCAGGTCGATCTCCGTCACCGCCAGGCCGAGCCGTTCCGCCGCGGCCCCCGCGAGGACGAGCCGCAGCCGGGACGCCGCCGTCGGCAACGGCTCGGCGGCCGTCGCGGCGAAGTCCGCCGTCACCCGCAGCGGACCCGGCGGCAGCGCGCTCGGCGGCGCCGGCACGACGGGCTCCGACAGGTCCCGCGGATCGGCGAGGGCGATCCGCAGCGCGCCCAGGCGCACTCCCGGCGCCCCCTCCGCCGCCGCGCGCCGCAGCACCGCCCCGGCCGCCTCCTCCGTGATCCACGCGCCGTCGCGCGGGCCGCCGAGCGGCAACAGCCTGCCCAGCCCCACCTGATGCCGCACCACCTGTGCCCACCGGTCCACCGTCATTCCACCAGCCTGCCGTATCCACGGCGCGCGACGGCGCAACCTTGCATACCGTGGTCGGAGAAGGACGACCGAGCGGGTGCACCGAAAGGGACGTACGGCGATGACCGACACGACGACCACCCCTGAAGGCGGCCACGAACCGCAGGTACCGGCCCGCAAGGCCACCCGGCGCGGCGGCGGCGACCCGGCGACCCGGGGCCGCACCACCATCGCCGACGGAGTCGTGGAGAAGATCGCCGGCCTCGCCGCCCGGGACGTGGTCGGCGTCCACACCATGGGCAGCGGCCTCGCCCGCACCTTCGGCGCCGTACGGGACCGGGTGCCCGGCGGCGGCAAGTCGGTGACCCGGGGCGTCAAGGCCGAGGTCGGCGAGGTGCAGACCGCGCTCGACCTGGAGATCGTCGTGGACTACGGCGTCGCCATCGCCGACGTCGCCCGCGCCGTACGGGAGAACGTGATCGCCGCCGTGGAACGCATGACCGGCCTGGAGGTGGTCGAGGTCAACATCGCGGTCAGCGACGTCAAGCTGCCCGAGGAGGAGGAAGAGGAAACGGAGTTGCGGATCCAGTGACACCCGGCACCCGAGACCGTACGCCCGACGAGCTGAGGAGCGCCGCATGAGCATGGCCGTGGTCGGCATGATCGCCGGAATGGCGCTGGGGTTCGCCGGCTACTTCGGCGGCTTCGGCGCGTTCCTCCTGGTCGCGGCGCTGGGCGCCGTCGGCTTCCTCGCCGGCCGGTTCGCCGACGGCGACCTGGAACTCGGTGACGTCTTCCGTACCCGCGACGAGCGGCGGGACCGGCGGCGGTGACCCCGGTGAGCGCCGGCACCGCCCCCGGCACAGTCACAGCGCACCCCCCGTCGCCCCTCGTGCCGCCGGCCGAGCGCGGCGCCACCCGGATCGCCGACCGGGTCGTGGCCAAGATCGCCGCGCAGGCCGCACGCGAGGCCCTCGCACCGCTGCCCGGTGCCGCCGCCGCGCCGCACGCCACGGTCGTCGTGGCCCAGCAGACGGCCCGGGTCCGCGTCCGGGTGGAACTCGGCTACCCCGGTGACATCCCCGCCCGGTGCGCCGCCGTACGCAGTCACGTCACCTCGCGTGTCGGCGCGCTGACGGACCTGAAGGTGCCGGAGGTCGCCGTGGAGGTGGAACGGCTGCATCCGACGACGGGAACAGGGGCCGGGCCGATGAGCACGACGGGTCAGGGGGCCGGCCGATGAGCAGGGCGGGTCAGGGACCGGCCGGGGAGCACGACGCCTCGGCGGAGGGACCGGTGGGCGGGACGGGGAGCGCCCCGGCCGTCGCCGAGCCGCCCGATGCCGCACCGCCCGCCGGGAAGGGCAGCGGACGCTTCTGGTCGCCGCGCCGCACCCCCGCCGCCGTCGTCGCCGCCCTGCTGGCAGCCGGCGCCGGACTCCTGCTGTACGACATCGCCGCCGTACGCGCCCACCGCCCCGCGATGCACTGGCGGCGCGTCCTCGCCCGGCAGCTCGCCGAACGGCCCCTGGACGACACCTGGGTACGGGTCGGCGCGGGCGTCGCCGCCGCGCTCGGCCTCTGGCTGATCGTCCTCGCGGTCACCCCCGGCCTGCGCTACCTGCTGCCGATGCGGCGCCCGCACCCCGGCGTCCGGGCCGCCGTCCGGCGCGGCGCCGCGGCACTGTTCCTGCGCGACCGGGTCATGCAGGTGTCCGGCGTGCGCGATGCACGCGTGTGGATGGGCCGCCGGAAGGCCGACGTCCGGGTGGTCTCGCACTTCCGGGACCTGGACGACGTACGCGCCGACCTGGACACCGTGCTCGCCGAGGCGATCCGGGACCTCGCACTGGCCCGCCCGCCCAGAGCGGCCGTGCGCGTGGCCCGGCCCGGACGGAAGGGGTGAGCGCGGTGCGCGGCGGTCTCCACCGCGTCCTGCTGGCCCTGGCCGGGCTGCTGCTGCTCGCGCTCGGCGGCGTGGTCCTCGCCGTCGGCCTGGGCGTGCGGCTTCCCTCCTGGTGGCCGCACACCGGTCCGCACGACGTCCTGCTCAGCCGGGCCGAACGCACCCACTACCGGGGCGCCCCCTGGTGGTGGCCGGCGGTCATCGCCGCCCTGACCGTCCTGGTCCTGCTCGCCCTGGCGTGGCTCACGGCGGCGCTGCGCCGCCACCGGCTGACCGAGCTGCTGGTCGACACCGGCGACGGCGGGGAGGCGCACCTGCGGGGCACGGCGCTGCAGAACGCCATGACGGCCGAAGCGGCGGCCCAGCCGGGCGTGGCCAGGGCGCGCGTCCTCCTGGGGGGCCGCCGGACGGCTCCGCTGGTGCGGGCCTGGCTCCGGCTGGAAACGGACGCGGCCCCGGCCGGGGCCCTGACCACGTTCACCACCGGAACGCTGGCCCACGCGCGCGAGTCGGCGGGCCTGGCGTCGCTTCCGGCGGAGGTCCGGCTGGGCGAGGTCGGACACCGCGCGGAGAGGGTGACGTGACGGCCGCGGTTCCCCGGGCCTCTCGTCCGGATCATGCCGGGCCCGCTGATCCGGCCTGACCCGGACGAAAGGACCTAGAACCCGTGCCGCGTCCCGCCGTCCACCGGCACCATGACCCCCGTCACGTAGGAGGCCGCCGGGGACAGCAGGAACGCCGCCGTCCGTCCGAACTCCTCGGGCGTCCCGTACCTGCGCAACGGGATGCGGGACTCGTTCGCGGCGCGGGTGGCCTCCGGGTCCGCGGACAGCCCGTCCAGCTCCCGCATGCGATCGGTGGCGATGCGTCCCGGCAGCAGGCCCACCACCCGGATCCCGCGCGGCCCCAGCTCGTCGGCGATCGACTTGGCGAACCCGGCGAGTCCGGGCCGCAGCCCGTTGGACACGGTCAGCCCCGGGATCGGCTCGTACACCGAGCCCGACAGCACGAACCCGATGACACCGCCCTCCTCCAGCTCGGCCGCCGCCGCGCGGGCGAGCCGTACCGCGCCGAGGAACACCGACTCGAACGCGGCGCGCCACTGCTCGTCGGTGTTGTCGGCGACGAACCCCGGCGGCGGCCCGCCCACGCTCACCAGCACGCCGTGGAAGCCGCCGAAGTTCTCCCGGGCGGCGGCGATCAGCCGCCCGGGAGCCTCCGGGTCGGCGTTGTCCACGGCCACGCCCACCGCGTTCGGGCCCAGTCCGGCGGCCGCCTCGGCGACCCGCTGCTCGTCACGGCCGGTGACGACCACCTTCGCCCCGTCGGCGACGAGTTCCCGCGCGGTGGCGTTGCCCAGCCCGCGCGTCGCTCCGGTGACGACGTACACCCGGTCCTTCAGTCCAAGATCCATGGCCCCTATCCTGCCCGGTCGTCCCCGTAGAGGATCAGCGCGGTGTTCACCAGGCCGACGTGGCTGAACGCCTGCGGGAAGTTGCCCAGCTGGCAGCCGTCCACGGGGTCGTACTCCTCGGCCAGCAGACCCACGTCGTTGCACAGGCCCACCAGCCGGTCGAACAGCTCCCGCGCGTCCTTCGTCCGGCCGGTCAGGTGCAGCGCGTCGGCCAGCCAGAACGAGCAGGCGAGGAAGGCGCCCTCGCCGCTCGGCAGGCCGTCGATCACCGAGTCCCCGGTGTCGTAGCGGCGCAGGAAGCCGTCGTGGCCGAGGTCGTCGCGGATCGCGTCGACCGTGCCGGCCGCCCGCGGGTCGTCCGGCGGCAGGAACCCGACGCGCGGGATGAGCAGCAGGGAGGCGTCGAGCTCCCGGGAGCCGTAGTACTGGGTGAACGTGTTGCGCTCCCGGTCGAAGCCCTTCTCGCAGACCTCCCGGTGCACCTCGTCGCGCAGCCGGCGCCAGCCCTCCAGGTCGCCCTGCGACTCCGGGTGCCGCTCCAGGGTCTTCACCGCCCGGTCGGCGGCCACCCACACCATCACCTTGGAGTGCACGAACTGGCGCCGGCCGCCGCGCACCTCCCACAGGCCCTCGTCCGGCTGCCGCCACGCCGACTCCAGGAACGTCATCAGCGAGCGCTGCATGGCCCACATGTGCGGCTTCGTGGGCAGGCCCGAGGAGCGGGCCAGCGACAGCGAGTCCATCACCTCGCCGTACACGTCCAGCTGGAGCTGGTCGACGGCGTCGTTGCCGACGCGCACGGGGGAGGAGCCGGCGAAGCCGGGCAGCCAGGGCAGCTCGGTCTCCCGCAGCCGCCGCTCGCCCGCGACGCCGTACATGATCTGGAGCTCTGCCGGGTCGCCGGCGACCGCGCGCAGCAACCAGTCGCGCCAGGCCTCGGCCTCCTGCTGGAAACCGGCCGCGAGCAGCGCGCCGAGCGTGAGGGTGGAGTCGCGCAGCCAGCAGTACCGGTAGTCCCAGTTGCGCACGCCGCCCGGCTGTTCGGGCAGTGAGGTGGTGGCCGCGGCGACGATCCCGCCGGTCGGGGCGTAGGTGAGGGCCTTGAGGGTGATGAGGGACCGGACCACGGCGTCCCGGTACGGTCCGTCGTACCGGCACTGGCGGGCCCAGCGCCGCCAGTCGGTGACGCTGCTCTCCAGTGCCTCGTACGGGTCGATGAGCGGCGGGCGTTGCTCGTGCGAGGGGTGCCAGGTGAGCACGAACGCGACCCGCTCGCCCTCCGCGACGGTGAACTCCGCGTGGGTGCCGTAGTCCTCGCCCCAGGTGTGCACGGACGGCTCGGTGCGCAGCCAGACGGAGTCCGGCCCGGCGACGGCCACCCGGTGGCCGTCCGAGCGGCGCACCCACGGCATGACCGAGCCGTAGTCGAAGCGCAGGCGCAGCGTGCTGCGGACGGTGACGCGGCCGCTGACGCCCTCCACGATCCGTACGACGTCGGGGGCGCGGTCGCGCTGCGGCATCAGGTCGGTGACGCGCACCACGCCGTCGGCGGTCTCCCACTCGGTGTCGAGCACCAGCGTGTCGGTCCGGTAGGCGCGGCGGGTGCAGACGTCCGCCCCCTTCGGCGCGATCCGCCAGTAGCCGTGGTCCTCGTCGCCCAGCAGCCGGGCGAAGCAGGAACCGGAGTCGAAGCGCGGCAGGCACAGCCAGTCGACCGAGCCGTCCTTGCCGACCAGGGCCGCGGTCTGCTCGTCGCCGATGAGGGCGTAATCCTCGATGCGCGCGTTCACGGGATGCGGTTTCCCGGGCGGCCACGGGGCGAATCCGGTGGAACGCCGGGAGAGTGACCTTTCCGAACGGCCGGTGGGCTGGGGGACTGCTGAGAGGCTCCGGAGGCGTGGCCGCTCGCACGGTGGCGGACTGGCGGCAGGCGTGGCTCGGTCACATCGGGCGGTCGGCCGGGAGCGTGGCTCGTTGCACCGTGCCCGTTGGGCCGGCGGGCCCTGCCCGTTCGTGCCCGTGCCCGTGCCGGTGGCCGATCGCCGGGAGGCGGCCCGCCTACACCGTGGCCGGTTCGGTCTCCTTCGGCTGCTGCTGTGCCGCGGCCTCCTCCTGGTCGCGGATCTCGCGCCGGACCAGGAACCACCAGCCGACCGGCACGGCCGCCGCGAACAGCCACCACTGGATCATGTACGCGTAGTTCAGCGGCGCGTCCTCGCTGCCCGGGTCGGAGATCTGCTCCGGGGAGCCGCCCTTGGGCTCGGGCGCCGTCTGCTGGATGTAACCGCCGAGCACCCGCGCGCCGAGCCGCCGGGCCTCCTCCGCGCTGTTGATCAGCATGATCTGCCGGTCGGGGAGGCCCTCGACGTTCTTGATGCCGCTCGCCGAGGTCGTCTCGTCGGCCATCAGCCGCCCGGTGACGGTGGTCCGGCCGGCCGGCGGGGCGGGGATCTTCGGGAAGGCGGTCTGCGCGCCGTTCGCCGGGATCCAGCCGCGGTTGACGAGCAGCACCTTGCCGTCGTCGAGGACGAACGGGGTGAGGACGTGGAAGCCGACCTCGCCGTCGGCGTTCGTCCGGCGCCGGACCACGACTTCCTTCGCCGTCTCGAAGGTGCCGGTCGCGGTGACCGTGCGGTACTTGTCGGCGCGGGTCACGGCGTGGCCGGGGGAGGTCAGCCGCTCGACCGGGACCGGCTCGGCGTGCAGCGCGGCGGAGACCAGGTCGTTGCGGGCGGTGCGCTCCTCGTAGCGGTGCTGCTGCCAGAAGCCCAGCCTTATCATCGTCGGGATCAGCGCGATCGCGACGAGGGTGAGGATCACCCACTGGCGGGACAACAGGAAGCGGTAGCGGTGCACCCCACGACGGTACCTCCGAGCCGTGGGGCGCATTCAGGCGGGTACCGGGTCAGACCCGGTCGACGATCCCGGTCCTCCCCTCCTGGCGGGCGCAGTGCGCGCCGCAGTACCAGTGGCCCTCCACCTCCACGCCCTGGCCGATGATCTGCACCCGGCAGTGCTCGCAGACCGGTGCCATGCGGTGGATCGCACAGGAGAAGCAGTCGAAGACGTGCACCGCGCCCTGCGCGTGCACCTCGAAGGTCATTCCGTAGTCGTTGCCGCACACTTCGCATGTCGCCATGGGCCACAGGGTGGGCCGTCGCCGATGCCCCGGCGAGCGGGCGCCGGGTGAGTCGTCCGGCAATCACCCGATCGTACGACGGCCCGACACGCGGTGCGTTCACCCGTCGGCGGGCTCCACGTCCCCCAGCAGCTGCCCGAACGCGGCCTCGTCCACGATCGGCGTGCCGTACTGCCGGGCCTTCACCGTCTTCGACGTGCCCGAGTCGGGGTCGTTGGTCACCAGCAGGCTGGTCAGCCGGGAGATGCTGGTGGCGACGTGCAGCCCGGCCTCCACGGCCCGGTCCTCCAGCAGCTCCCGCTCGGTCGACGTGTCACCGGAGAAGGCCACCCGCATGCCCTGTTTGAGACGTTTGCCGTCTTCATAGCGGCCCGGGTTGGGATAGGGGCATGCGGGCCTTTTGCGGGAAGGGCGCCAACCGCCGGTCCGGTAGCCGCCGTAGCCACCCGACGCCTGCCGGGGCACGGGCCGGTCGGACCACTCCGTCAGCGGCCGGCACTCCAGCAGCGGCAGCCGTAGGCCGCCCGCCGCCGCGGCCCGCAGGCTGGGCCGGAACGCCTCCGCCAGCACGCGCGCGTCGTCCAGCGCGTGGTGCGCCCGCTGCTGCACCACCCCGAAGTGCGCCGCCAGGGACTCCAGCTTGTGGTTGGGCAGCGGCAGCCCCAGCTCCTTCGACAGGGCGATGGTGCACAGCCGCTGCCGCACCGGCGCCTCGCGCCGCACGCGCGCGTACTCCCGCGCGATCATCTGCCAGTCGAAGACGGCGTTGTGCGCGACGAGCACCCGGCCCTCCAGCCGGGCGGCGAACTCCTCGGCGATGTCCGCGAACAGCGGCGCGCCGGCCAGCGTCTCGCTCGTCAGACCGTGTATCCACACCGGGCCCGGGTCCCGCTCCGGGTTGACCAGCGTGTACCAGTGGTCCTCGACCTCACCGCGCGCGTCCAGCCGGTAGACGGCAGCGGAGATGATCCGGTCGTCCCGGGCCAGGCCGGTGGTCTCCACGTCGACGACCGCGTATCCCAGCGGATACGCGGCCGGCCACTGGGTGGCGGAGGACACTGCGGTCGCACGGTCTTCGAGCATGGTCACTGAGGATACGGGCCACGACTGACAGCACGGTCCCTCAGGTCCCGTTCGCACGCCGCGGGCTCGCCCTCCCGCTCGGCCACCGCACACCCGTGCCCGGGCGGCGGCGAGTTCGCCGCCGCCCCGGCGCTCATCCCAGCGCCGTCACCAGGTCCCCCGCGGCCAGCGGCGCGAGCCCGCAGCCGTCGGCCGGGCCGGGCAGCAGCCGGTACACCTCCCCGGTCGCGCCCCGCGGTGCCACCCCGCCGTGCACCAGGGCCAGCAACACGCGCTTCTCCGCCGCCGCTTCACCCGCACGTGCGTCGGCGTCCGCGGCGCTGCCCGCCGGCTCCCGCCGCTCCGGCGCCTCAAGGGCCCGTATCCGCGCGGCGAACGCGGTGTCCGCCTCCCCGTCCCGGCGCCGGTAGTGCCACAGCTCGTCGACGGTGCCCGCGACGGGCGCGCGCCGGACGACCAGCACCTCGTCGCCCCGCGCCGCCGCGTGCCACACCGCGAGGTCCCACAGCGTCGTACGGCCGTGCGCGAAGTACCGGAACAGGTCCCGGGCGATCCGGCCCAGGTCCGCCCGGTGCCGGGTCACGTCGTGGTAGCCCTCGGCCGACGGCAGGTGCAGGTCCGTCCACAGGAACGTGCGCCGGCGCAGGTCGACCAGCATCGGCACGTGGATGCGCGAGTCGCCCTCCAGGTCGTAGCGCTGCCGTACCGCGCGCGGGTGGTACCCGGCGCCGCGCGCCTCCTCCGCCGCCGACGGCAGCGCCATGAAACCGGCGAAGGCGTCGAGCAGTTCCTCGAACGGGATGTCGTTGTAGCTGAAGACGACCGGCACCGCGTACCGCACGCCCCGCCCGCCGAGCGCGCCGAGGTCCAGGTCGACGTACTCGGTGGCGCCGTCCGGAGCCGGAGCCGACGTCAGGTCGCCGGAGTGGACGGCCCACCGGTCGCCGTACACGAGGTTCGTGTAGTCGCACAGGCCCGCGAACTCCCAGTCCTCGTCGTACAGCGCCACCGACAGGTCCAGGTCCACCCGGGTCCTCTCCGGCTGCGTCCAGTGCAGGAACAGCCGCAGCACCTCGCCGGCGGGCAGCGGCTGGGTGCTGCCGCGCGGCACCGACACGAGGGCCTTGGCGGCGGCACGCTCGGCGGACGGCACCGCGAGCCCCGCGAGAGCCGAGTCCAGCACCGCCAGGTCGAACCGGGACCCGGCGGCCAGCCGGCGCAGCGCCTCCGCCTCCAGCAGCGCGCACACGCGCGCGGTCACCGCCTCGGCGAACGGCGGGCGCGTGTCGTCGGCCGTGTACGCGTGCGTGACCTGACCGCGCGGGAAGAACACCCGCCGGTCGCCGGGCAGATGGCGGACGCGCAGCCGGCCGAGCGCGGCCAGCAGCGGGCCGGGACCGGCCCCGGGCAGTGCCCGCCGCAGCACCTCGTCGAACTCCTCGGGCAGTACGTCGAGTTCGCGCAGCCGCAGCAGGTGGTCCAGCCGGCGCAGCAGTTCGCCCGGCCGCTGTCCCAGCAGGGCGAGCGCGGCGCCGGTGTCCCGCCCGGCCAGTGCCTGTTCCGTCCGCGCGCGCCAGGTGGCCGCCCGGATCCGGCCGTCCGCGACCCGGACGGCCTCCGGGTGGGCGGCGGCCGTGCGCAGCAGCGCCTCGCCCAGGGCGCTGCCGGGCACGACGGACGTGCCGCGCAGCACGGCGAAGGCGAGGGCGGCCCCGGGATGCCGGGCGTGGTGCTCGAAGGGGTGCAGGGTCTCGGCGGCCCGCTTCCACGCGGCCGGGTGCCGCAGGAGGTCCTCCACCAGCGAGGGCACGGCGAAGGAGTCGAGCAGGCCGAGCAGCCGGCGGCGCAGCGGGCGGGGCAGCGAGCGCAGCCGGGGCGGCGCCATGAGGTCCGCCGCGCCGCCGGACCACACGCACAGCAGCCGCAGCACGTCGGTCGCGGTCGTCAGGTGCGTGCCGAGCAGGCCGGTGGCCGCCACGCGCGTGTGCCGGTCGCGCAGCAGGGTGCCGAGGACGAGTGCCTTCGTCTCCCGGACCGGGATGTCCGCCGGGAACCAGCCGAGGTCCGCCGGCGCGTGCGCCAGCAGCACCGTCAGGTCGGCGCGGTCCTGCGCGGGCAGGGGAGTGCGCCGGGCCAGCAGCGTGCGCAGCGCGTGCACCGTGTCCGCGCGGACGTCCGTGCCGAGCGCGAGCAGCTTCAGGGGCCCGGTCGGCACCTTTCGGGGACGGCGCGGCTCGCCCGGCACCAGGAACGGGTCGGCGGGGTCGATCCGGCGGCGGCACAGCGGGCAGCCGGTGTAGTCCGCGCCGTCCCAGCACGCGCGGCACACCAGATGGGCGCACGGCGCCACCGGGTGCACGGCGCCCACCGTGCCGCACAGCACGCACGGCTGGGCGGGCCACTGGAGCAGCAGGGCGAAGACCCGGTCGACGTACAGCCCGAACGTGTCGTCCGGCACGGAAGCGGGGAAGGAGCGGAACAGCGGCATGTGGGTGCGGTCCGCGCCCAGTTCGGCGTCGAGGTGCCGGATCAGCCGCCGGCCGGCGTCCGCGAGCCCGGCGGGGCCGAGCCAGGCGAGGGCCGCGCGCAGCTGTGCCGTCGGCGCGAAGCCCCGGTCGAGCAGCTCGCCTTCCAGGGCGGTGAGCCCCTCCGCCGTCGACGGGTCGCCCGGGCGTGGTCCGGCCTGGTCGACGTAGACGGTACGGAGACGGCGGAGCAGCACGGACGCCAGTTCGGACAAGCGGAATCCCCCGGTGCGGAAAAGAAGATGGGTCGGGGGCGGAGAGTGGGCGCGCTGTGGATTCCAAGGGTGGGAAGAGAAGGAAGCACGCCGGCGGAGCCGCCCCCGCGATCAGGAACAGTAGGCGTACGGCAGTTCGGGCGCCAGCGAATTTCCGGGCGGCACCGGCGGGCACCGGTGGCCGGCGCGAGCGGCCGCTGCCCGCGGGCGGGGCGTCGGTGCGGCGGGCGTGACCCCGGGATGCGATCCTCCCTGCTGTGACGGAACCCATCCATGACGAGCCCCACGGCGGCACGCTCGGTGTCCGGCTGAACTGGCTCCGGGCCGCGGTGCTCGGCGCGAACGACGGCATCGTGTCCACCGCCGGACTGGTCGTCGGGGTGGCCGGCGCGACGGGGAGCCGCAGCGCCCTGCTCACCGCCGGGCTGGCCGGTCTGCTCGCCGGCTCGATGTCCATGGCGGCCGGCGAGTACGTCTCCGTCTCCACCCAGCGCGACTCCGAGATGGCGGCGCTGGCCGTGGAGAAACGGGAGCTGCGCGAGCAGCCGGAGGCCGAACTGCGGGAGCTGACCGAGCTGCTGGAGCAGCGCGGCCTGTCCCGCGAGGTGGCCCGCGAGGCCGCCGAGCAGCTCACCGCGCGGGACGCGCTGCGGGCCCACGCGCGCGTGGAGCTGGGCATCGACCCGGACGAGCTGACCAACCCCTGGCACGCGGCCTGGGCGAGCTTCCTGTCGTTCACCGTCGGCGCGCTGCTGCCCCTGCTGGCCATCGTCCTGCCCCCGGCCGGCTGGCGGCTCGGCGTCACCGTCGGCTCCGTCCTGGCCGCCCTGACCCTCACCGGCTGGAGCAGTGCCCGCCTCGGCGCGGCTGCCCCGCGACGCGCGGTCCTGCGGAACGCGGCGGGCGGCGCCCTGGCGATGGCGGTGACGTACGTGGCGGGAAGCCTGCTGGGGGCGGTGGGGGCGTGACCGGGCGGGTCACCCCCGGCCGCGCGGACGGCGGCGGCCCCGGCGTACGGTGAAATGGGCCCGGCACCCCGGGCCCGCCGCCCGCACGACGCTCTGCGACTCCGCACGACGCCGCGCGACGCCGCACGCCCTGTACGACCCCCACGAGAAGGACCCCCGCCATGCGCGCCACCACCATCCACGCCCCGTTCGAGCTGCGCGTGGAGGACGTGCCCGAGCCCGTGGTGCAGCTGCCCACCGACGCCGTGGTGCGGGTGCTGCGGGCCTGCATCTGCGGCAGCGACCTGTGGGCCTACCGGGGCGAGGCGGCCCGGCAGCCGGGGCAGCGCATCGGGCACGAGTTCCTCGGCGTGGTGGAGGAGACCGGCTCCGAGGTGGGCACCCTCCGGCGCGGTGACCTGGTGGTCGCGCCCTTCATGTGGTCCGACGGCGTCTGCGACTACTGCCGCGAGGGCCTGACGACGTCCTGCGAGCACGGCGGCTTCTGGGGTTCCGTCGGATACGACGGCGGCCAGGGCGAGGCCGTCCGCGTGCCGTTCGCGGACGGCACCCTCGTCCGGCTCCCCAAGGACGCGGCCTCCGACGACCACCTGCTGTCGGCCCTGCTGACCCTCTCCGACGTCCTCGGCACCGGTCACCACGCGGCTCTCGGCGCGGGTGCCCGGCCCGGCGCCACGGTCGCCGTCGTCGGTGACGGCGCGGTCGGCCTGTGCGCCGTGCTGGCCGCCAAGAGGCTCGGCGCCGAGCGGATCATCGCGCTCGGCCGGCACGAGGTACGCACCGACATCGCGCGCCGGTTCGGCGCCACCGACGTCGTCGCCGAGCGCGGGGACGCGGCCGTCGAGGCCGTCCGCGAGCTGACCCGCGGGCAGGGCGCCCACGCCGTCGTGGAGGCCGTCGGCACCGAGCAGTCCATGCGGACGGCTGTCAACATCACCCGCGACGGCGGCGCCATCGGTTTCGTCGGCGTGCCCCACGGCAGCGGCACCGGCCTGGACCTCGGCGTGATGTTCGACCGCAACCTCGCCCTGCGCGGCGGTGTCGCGCCGGTCCGCGCTTACATCCCCGACCTGCTGCCGGACGTGCTCGACGGCACGATCGACCCCTCGCCGGTGTTCGACATGACCGTCGGCATCGAGGACGTACCCGCCGGCTACAAAGCCATGGACGAACGCACCGCGCTCAAGGTGCTGGTGACCAACGGCTGAACCGGCCCGTCAGCGCCACTCGGCCGGGTCCGACCCCCACGGCACGGGAGGCCGCGCCCAGCCGGTGGGGCCCCCGGTGAAGGACACGGCCGGGCGGGCGTGCCGGAGCCGGCCCAGGGGACTGTCCGTCTCGGCGAGCCAGGCATCGGGGCCCGCGTACGGCGCCGCCTCGGCCACCGCGGACGGGCCGCCCTCGGCGGCCGTGGACGCGGTGCCCTCGGTGAGCCAGTGGGCGGTCCGGGCCAGGGCCAGCCGGACCAGCCGGCTCCCGCCGTCGTACGACTGCTCGGTCAGCGCCCGCAGCACGGCCGCCGCCAGCAGATAGCCGGTTCCGTGGTCCAGCGCCTGCGCGGGCAGCGCGCCGGGCCGGTCCGGCGAGCCCTCGGTGACCGCGATGCCGGTCGCGACCTGCACCAGGCTGTCGAAGCCCCGCCGGCCGCCCCATGGCCCGTACGCGCCCCAGGCCGACACCTGGGCGACGACCAGGCCGGGGTGCCGTTCGGCCAGCGCGCGCGGTGCGAGCCCGAACCGGTCGAGCGCGCCCGGCCGGTACCCGGTCACCACGACGTCGGCGGTGCGCAGCAGTTCCTCGAAGGTGTCCCGGCCGGCGGTCAGGCCGAGCGTGGCGGACCGCTTGCCGAAGCCCGTGTCGGCGTGCTGGTCCGGCAGTTCCGGCAGCCAGGGGGCGTCCACGCGCAGCACGTCCGCGCCGAGCAGGGCCAGGGTGCGGGTGGCGACCGGGCCCGCCAGCACCCGGGTCAGGTCCAGGACGCGCAGCCCGGCGGCGGGCAGCAGGACGGCGGCGGCCGGGTCCAGCGGCGGCAGCACGCGCGCGGGTGCCGAGTCCAGCCGGGCGCGCTCGACCAGGGGCCGTGCGGCCACCTCGGCGGCCTGCGGGTGCGCCCGCCACTCCCGCGGCGTGCGCAGGGCGACGGCGAGGCCACCGGCGCCGACGACGGCCTCCTCGGTCTCCCGGGCGGACCGCTCGGCGAGCCGTCCGGCGACCTCCTCGGCCGAGGCGTTTTCAGGCAGGCCCAGCGCGCCGAGCAGCCGGGACCGGTGGTGGGGGTAGTTGGCGTGGGTGCGCACCCAGCCGTCGGCCGTGCGCCAGAACCGCGACAGCGGCGCGAAGACCGTCGGCGCACGGCCGTCCACCTGGAGGACCCGTTCGCTGTGGAAGGCGGTGGCGACCGCGCCGTCGTCGACCCGGACGCCGGGCACCTCGGCGCGCCCGGCCCGGTGGGCCGCCAGTTCCGCCGCGGCCAGCGCGCACACGCCGACGCACGCCCGGGCGAGCTGTCGTACGGGAAGGCGCGCCGGGAGCGCGCCTTCCCGCGCGACGGTGGTGAGCCGTGCGAGACGGGCGGAATCGCCGCCCAGGGCGGACCACGCGTACGTGATAGTCGTCATGACTGCACTATGCAGTATTGACTCAATCAACGTCCGAAGGTGCCCACGTGCGGTCCTTGCAGAGAGAGGGCTACCGGGTCACCGCGGCCAGCGCGTCCGCCGTGCCCCGGCCGTAGAAGCCGTTGTAGTTCTTCGACCCCTCGCACACGGCGTCCACCTTGCCGTCACCGTTGATGTCGTACGGGTCCGCGCACGGGGTGGCGTCGGCCTCGGCGTACAGCAGCGCCTTGACCAGGGCAGCGGAGGCGTGCGGATGGGTTGACTTGATCAATGCGGCAACACCGGCGACATGCGGGGTCGCCATGGACGTACCGGCCATGTAGCCCCACTTGCCGCCCGGCAGCGGACCCAGGATGAGGCCGCTGGTCGCCGGCGGCTCCGGCTTCTGGTACGCGGTCGAGTCGCCGCCGGGCGCGGCGATGTCGATGACGCCGAGGCCGTAGTTGGAGAAGGACGACTTGAGGCCCTTGGCGCCCGTGGCCGCCACCGTCACGACACCCGGCAGCTGGGTCGGTATGTCGTAGCACTCGTGCGGGTCGATCACCCGGTCCGAGGGCGTGCCGTCGTTCGGGGAGACCGGGTCGGTGAGGGAGTCGGACGCGAGGTCGTAGCTCTCGTTGCCCGCCGCCGCGACGTTGACCGTGCCCTTGCGCTCCGCGTACCGCGAGGCCCGGGTGACGGCGTCCACGAGCGCCTTCTGGTCCGGGTCGGTGGTGCAGTTGAAGTACCACGGGTCGGTGTAGTAGCTGTTGTTGGTCACGTCGACGTGGTGCTCGGCCGCCCACACGAATCCGCAGACCACGGCCTCCGTGTAGAAGTAGCCGTCCGGGTTGGCGACCTTGATGCCGGCGACCTTGACGCCCGGTGCCACACCGGTGACGCCCACGCCGTTCTTCGCCGCGGCGATCTCGCCCGCCACGTGCGTGCCGTGCGGGCTCTCCGACGCGCTCGGCCGCCAGGCGCCGTCCGTCGTGTCCGGCTTGCCCGACACGCAGTTGGCGGACGCGGCGCGGTCGAAGTTGGGCGCGATGTCCGGGTGGGTGTCGTCGACGCCCGTGTCGATGACGGCGACCGTGACGTCCCGGCTGCCCAGCGTCTTCTCGTGCGCCTTGTCGGCCTTGATGGCGGGCAGGTCCCACTGGAGCGGTTCCAGCGGGTCCTGGCCGTCGGCCGCCGTCACCCGGGCGGCCTCCTCGGCGCTCAGCGTCCTCGGCGTGCCCATGTCGGTGGTGGACTGCGCGGGCAGCGGCGCGTTGCGCGTGGCCCCGGCCGAGTCGACTCCGCGTACGGAGCGGATCCGCTGGGCGAAGCCGGGGTCCGCCGCGTGGGCGACGATCACGCCGATCCGGTCGTACGCGACCACCACCGAGCCCCCGGCCTCGGCGATCGCCTTCTGGACACGCGCCGAGACGGCGTGTCCGGGGCGGACGTTGACGACGTAGCTGAGCGTGGGCGCGTCGGCGGAGGCCGCCGGGGTGCCGGTGGCGGCGGACGCGTTGACGCCGGGCAGGAACGCGAGGGCCGTGGCCAGGGCCATCCCGGCGGGGAGGGCGAGGGCGCGGCGGTAGCGCGGCTTGGGCGCTGTCATGGCTGTTCTCTCCAGTTCGTTCGCGGTACGAGCGCGTCGTGCGGGAAGTGGGGTGAAGCGCCGTCGGACGGCGACGGCGGTGTGCGGGCCGCCGGCCGGCTACTCGACCGCGCGCAGCGCGTTGACGACACCGAAGCCGTAGAAGCCGTTGACCCGCTTACCGCCGGTGCAGGTCGCGTCCACGACCCCGTCGCCGTCACCGTCGTACGGTCCGGCCGGGCAGCCCGGGTTGTCCGCCTGGGCCTTCAGCAGCGCCCGCAGCTGGGCGGGAGTGGCGTGCGGGTGGGCCGACTTGAGCAGCGCGGCCACCGCGGCCACGTGCGGGGAGGCCATCGAGGTCCCCTGGAGGAAGCCGTACTGGTTGCCCGGCAGGGTGGACAGGATGCGGCCGTTCTTCGACGGCGTGTCCGGGATCTGGTACTTGTCGCCGCCCGGCCCCGCGACGTCGACCACGCCCCGGCCGTAGCTGGAGTAGTACGACTTGGCGCCCTTCACGCCCACGGCGCTCACGGTGACCACACCGGGCAGCTGGGTCGGCACGTCGAAGCACTCGTGCGGGTCGATCGTGCGGGTCCGGGCCGTGGAGTCGTCGGGGCTGGAGTCGTCCACGACGGCGTCGGAGTCCAGGTCGTCGTTGGAGTTGCCCGCCGAGGCGACATTGAGCGTGCCCTTGCGCTGGGCGTACAGCTGGGCCCTGTTGACCGCGTCGACGATGGCACGTTGATCGGGGTCGTCCATGCAGTTGTACAGCCACGGATCAACGTAGTAGCTGTTGTTGGTGATCTCGATGCCGTGGTCCGCGGCGAACACGAACGCGCAGACCACGCTCTCCGGGTAGAACAGCGACGTCTCGTCCGGCTGCGCCACCGTGATGCTCGCGACCTTCACGCCCGGCGCCACACCGGCCACGCCGACGCCGTTGCGGGCGGCGGCTATCTCACCGGCCACATGGGTGCCGTGGTAGTGACCGGCGTCCGCCGGCCGCCACGCGCCGTACGTCGTGTCCGCCTTGCCGCTCACACAGCTCGCCGACTGGGACGCGGAGAAGTTCGGGGCTATGTCCGGGTGGGTGTCGTCCACGCCCGTGTCGATGACCCCGACCGTGACGTTCCGGCTGCCCGGATCAACCTTCGCTGCACGGTCGGCGCCGATCGCCCGCAGGTCCCACTGGTCCGCCTCCAGCGGCTCCTCGCCCGCCGTCGCGCTCGCCGCGAGCCGCGCCTGCTCCGCCCGGGACAGGACCTGCACCGCGCCCTCGTCCGTCGTCCCGGCCGCGCTCAGCGGCGCGGTCCGGGTGGCGCCCGCGGAGTCGACCCCGCGCACCGCCCGCATCCGCGCGGCGAAGTCCGGGTTCGCGGAGTGGACGACGATGACGCCGATCCGGTCGTAACCGGCCACCACCGTGCCGCCGTTGCGCGCGATCTCCCGCCGCACGGACGCGATCGTGCGGTCGTCCGTACGGGTGTTGACCACGTAGGCGAGGTTCGGGCCGTCCGCCGCCCGCGCCACCGTGCCCGCGGCGGGCGCCGCCGAGGCCGCCGACGGCAGGAAGCCGAGCGAGGCGGTCAGCGACAGCACGACGGGCACGGCGAGCGCGAGCCGGCGTCTGGAGCGCAGATGAGCCATGGGATCTCCACATCATCCGGATACGAAACCGCCCGGACACGGTCGTGTTCGGGCAGGTACATGACGGGTGGTGCAGGCCGAAGCTATCTTCCGTGCCCGGTCTCCGAAAGAGCGCGGCGGACTTGAACCGGCCCGGGCGGGGCGCCGTGACCGTGGACGGGGGGCCCGTCGAAGCAGGCACCCCCCCCGCGCCGGTTTCACGCACCGGAGTCGAACGACGACTCGCGGTAACGTGATCCCGGTTCCGTGAAGCCCGACAGCGCACGTCCGTCACGCGAGGAGAGCCCGTGGCCACCGAGACACCGCCACCCGCGAAACACCCAGCTTCCCTTCCCTCCACCGAGGAGTTCACCGAGGTGCAGCAGAGCGCGGAGTTCGGTGAACTGCGCCGCGCCCACCGCTCCTTCGCCTTCCCGCTGACCATCGCCTTCATCGCCTGGTACCTGCTGTACGTCCTGCTGTCCAACTACGCGGGCGGCTTCATGGGCACCAAGGTCGCCGGCAACGTCAACGTGGCCCTCCTCCTGGGCCTCGCCCAGTTCCTCACCACGTTCCTCATCGCCTGGTGGTACGCGCGGCGCGCCGCGGCCAGACTCGACCCGAAGGCCGAGGCCATCAAGTCCCGGATGGAGGGCGGCGCATGAGCCCCGCGCAGCACACCCTGACGGCCACCGGCCGGGCCTCGCACACCCTGCTCGCCGCCGGCGAGGCGAGCGAGCACCGGACGCTGATCATCACCCTGTTCGCGGTGTTCGTCGCCGCGACCCTCGTCATCACCGTCTGGGCCGGCCGGCAGACCAAGGACGCCGCCGACTTCTACGCGGGCGGACGGCAGTTCACCGGCTTCCAGAACGGCCTGGCCGTCTCCGGGGACTACATGTCCGCCGCGTCCTTCCTCGGCATCGCCGGCGCCATCGCCCTGTTCGGCTACGACGGCTTCCTGTACTCCATCGGCTTCCTCGTCGCCTGGCTCGTCGCCCTGCTCCTGGTCGCCGAGCCGCTGCGCAACTCCGGCCGCTACACCATGGGCGACGTGCTGGCCTACCGGATGCGCCAGCGCCCCGTGCGCACGGCCGCCGGCGCCTCCACGATCGTGGTGTCGATCTTCTACCTGCTCGCCCAGATGGCCGGCGCCGGCGTCCTCGTCTCGCTCCTGCTCGGCATCACCAGCGACGGCGGCAAGATCGGCATCGTCGCCCTGGTCGGCGTGCTGATGATCGTGTACGTGACCATCGGCGGCATGAAGGGCACCACCTGGGTGCAGATGGTCAAGGCGGTCCTGCTGATCATCGGCGCCCTGCTGCTGACCTTCCTGGTCCTGCTGAAGTTCCACTTCAACATCTCCGACCTGCTCGGCAAGGCCGCCGACAACAGCGGCAAGGGCAGCGCCTTCCTGGAGCCCGGCCTGAAGTACGGCGCCACCGGCACCACCAAGCTGGACTTCCTCTCGCTCGGCATCGCCCTGGTCCTGGGCACCGCCGGCCTCCCGCACATCCTGATCCGCTTCTACACCGTCCCCACCGCCAAGGCCGCCCGCAAGTCCGTCATCTGGGCGATCGGCCTGATCGGCGCCTTCTACCTGATGACCCTCGCCCTCGGCTTCGGCGCCGCCGCGCTGATCAAACCGGACGAGATCATCGCCTCCAACAAGGCGGGCAACACCGCGGCGCCGCTCCTGGCCCTGCACCTGGGCGGCGTCGACTCCAACTGGGGAGCCGTCCTGCTCGCCACCATCTCCGCCGTCGCCTTCGCCACGATCCTCGCGGTCGTCGCCGGCCTGACCCTGGCCTCCTCGTCCTCGTTCGCGCACGACATCTACGCGAACGTCATCAAGCGGGGCCAGGCCACCGAGAAGCAGGAGATCGGCGCGGCCCGCTGGGCGACCGTCGGCATCGGCGCGGTGTCCATCGTGCTCGGCGCCCTGGCCCGCGACCTGAACGTGGCCGGCCTGGTCGCCCTCGCCTTCGCGGTCGCCGCCTCCGCCAACCTGCCGACCATCCTCTACAGCCTGTTCTGGAAGCGGTTCACCACCGCGGGCGCCCTGTGGTCCATCTACGGCGGCCTGGTCACCGCGGTCGGCCTGGTGCTGTTCTCCCCGGTGGTCTCCGGCAAGCCGACCTCGATGTTCCCCGACGTCGACTTCCACTGGTTCCCGCTGGAGAACCCCGGGATCATCTCCATCCCGGTCGGCTTCCTGCTCGGCGTCGTGGGCACCCTGCTGTCGAAGGAGACCCCGGACCAGGGCAAGTACGCGGAACTGGAGGTGCGGTCCCTGACCGGCACCGGAGCGCACTGACGCGGGCCACGGAGGGTACGCACCGGCGACCGCGTCGTCACGGACTGTACGGTCCTACGACGCGGTCGCGCCGTACCTCGTGGGAACGTGCCGCTGTCGATGTCAGCGGCGTCACGTAGGCTCGCAGGTGACGGGCGACGCACGCGCGACCGAGAATGAGTGACCGGGAGAGGCAGGGGGCCCACGTGCTCATCGACACCTACGGCCGGGTGGCCACCGATCTGAGGGTCTCGCTGACCGACCGGTGCAACCTGCGCTGCACCTACTGCATGCCCGAGGAGGGCCTGCAGTGGCTGGCCAAGCCCGACCTGCTCACGGACGACGAGATCGTCCGCCTCATCGACATCGCGGTCCGCACGCTCGGCATCGAGGAGGTCCGCTTCACCGGCGGTGAACCGCTGCTGCGCCCGGGACTGGTCGGCATCGTCGAGCGCGTCGCCGCGCTGGAGCCGCGTCCCCAGATGTCCCTCACCACCAACGGCATCGGCCTGCGGCGCACCGCGGCCGCGCTGAAGGCGGCGGGCCTGGACCGGGTCAACGTCTCCCTGGACACCCTGCGCCCGGACGTCTTCAAGACGCTCACCCGCCGCGACCGCCACAAGGACGTGCTGGAGGGCCTGGAGGCCGCCCGCGAAGCCGGGCTGAACCCCGTCAAGGTCAACTCGGTCCTGATGCCGGGGCTGAACGACGACGAGGCCCCGGACCTGCTCGCCTGGGCGGTGGCGCACGACTACGAACTGCGCTTCATCGAGCAGATGCCCCTGGACGCCCAGCACGGCTGGAAGCGCGAGGGCATGGTCACCGCCGGGGACATCCTGGCCTCCCTGCGCACCCGCTTCGACCTCAGCCCCGAGGGCGCCGACGAACGCGGCTCGGCACCGGCCGAGCGCTGGCTGGTCGACGGCGGCCCGCACCGCGTCGGCGTGATCGCCTCCGTCACCCGGCCGTTCTGCGCGGCCTGCGACCGCACCCGCCTGACCGCCGACGGCCAGATACGCACCTGCCTGTTCGCCACCGAGGAGACCGACCTGCGCGCCGCCCTGCGCTCGGGCGCCCCGGACGAGGAGATCGCCCGCATCTGGAAGCTCGCCATGTGGGGCAAGAAGGCGGGAGCCGGCCTGGACGACCCGTCGTTCGTCCAGCCGGACCGCCCGATGTCCGCGATCGGCGGCTAGGCTCCCTCGGCCGCCCGCCACTCGTCGAACGCCACGACGTCCTTCAGGAAACCGCGCACCCCGAGGAACTGCGACAGGTGCTCGCGGTGTTCCTCGCAGGCCAGCCATGTCTTGCGGCGTTCCGGCGTGTGCACCTTCGGGTTGTTCCACGCCAGCACCCACACGGCGGCGGCACGGCAGCCCTTGGCGGAGCAGATCGGGGTCTCGTCACTCACGGGTTCGTCTCGGGTTCGTCTCATGGGCACAGACAAGTGGGCACCAGACAAGGCGACGCCGGGCAGCCACGGGGGGAGCTGCCCGGCGTCGGTCCATCGCTCCGACGGGGGATGCGGAGCGCGTACGCAGTATGTCACGGGTACCCCGCCGCCCGGCACCGGAACAACAGGATTGATCTGAGGTTTTCTTGAGCTTGGCGCACGGTCGCATTCCGCTTCCCGTGCGTCCGGCGGGCTCAGACAGGATCGGCGGGCTCACCGCGCGCTCCGGGCCCAGAGTGCGTCGGCACGTCCTCCGTCGCGGCTTCCCGCACGGACTGCCCCCCGGGTTCCGCCCGCCCGTCCTCGGTCCCCGACGGCGCGATCATCGGACGCATCGGCGCGGTGACGAATGTGGACGGCAGGGACGGCGGCCTCTCCCGTCCCGCGTTGGCGATCACCACCGCGATGTAGGGCAGGACCGCGCCGAGCACGAGCGCGACGATCGCGACGTACCGCTCGACGTTCCACAGCGAGACCGCCAGAATCACCGACACGGTACGGATCGCCATCGAGATCACGTACCGCCGCTGCCGGCCCCGGACATCCTCGGCGAGTCCGGTCCGGGCGCCGGTGATCCGGAACACCTGGACGCTGCCGCCGTGCTGTTTCCGCATCACATTCCACCATCCGCCCGCATCGGACTCTCCCCGGCCCGCACCCTCGTCCACCTCCGGCGGGGAACCGGTCGGGACATCACACCCACGGTACGCCGCGCCCGCGCCGGCTTCGAGACCGGGTCACCCCCCGGCCTGCGACGACGCCCGGGAACCCCGTCGCGTACGGGGGAACCCGACATGCGCCGTACGGCGGACCGAACCACACTGGCCGTAATGCTCACGTCGAGCCGTACGAGGAGGCAGCCATGGGCTGGTTGTGGGCGATCATCGTGGGATTCGTCCTGGGTCTCATCGCCAAGGCGATCATCCCGGGCAAGCAGCACAGCCCCCTGTGGCTGACCACCATCTGCGGCATGCTCGGCGCCATCGTGGGCAACGCGGTCGCCCGCGCCGTCGGCGTGGCGGCGACCCGCGGCATCGACTGGACCCGCCACATCTTCCAGCTCGTGGCCGCGATCATCATCGTCGCCGCGGTGGACGCCCTCTACATGGCGACGCTGGGCAAGCGGAAACAGCAGCGGGCCTGACCCGAAAAGGGGCGCGGGGCCCCGCACGCCCCGGCCATCCCGTGGCCGCGGTGGTGCGGGCTGCCCCGCGCCCCTGACGCTCAGGCGCCCGTGACCTCCACGGCCGCCAGGTTCCTCTTCCCGCGCCGCAGCACCAGCCACCGCCCGTGGATCAGGTCCCCGGCGGACGGCACCGCGTCCTCGGCCGTGACCTTCACGTTGTTCACGTAGGCCCCGCCCTCCTTCACGGTCCGCCGCGCCGCGGACTTGCTCGCGACCAGCCCGACCTCGGCGAACAGATCGGTCACCGGGGCCGGCTCGCCGACCCGGATGTGCGGCAGCTCGGACAGCGCCGCCGCCAGCGTCCGCTCGTCCAGCTCCGCCAGCTCGCCCTGCCCGAACAGGGCGCGGGACGCGGCGATCACCGCCGCCGTCTGGCCGGCGCCGTGCACCAGCGTCGTCAGCTCCTCGGCGAGCGCCCGCTGCGCCGCCCGCGCCTGCGGCCGCTCCGCGGTCTGCCGCTCCAGCTCCTCGATCTCCTCACGCGACCTGAAGCTGAAGATGCGCAGGAACTTGGAGACGTCCCGGTCGTCGGCGTTGACCCAGAACTGGTAGAACGCGTACGGCGTGGTCATCTCGGGGTCGAGCCACACCGTGCCGGACTCGGTCTTGCCGAACTTGGTGCCGTCGGCCTTGGTGATCAGCGGCGTGCCCAGCGCGTGCACCACGGCCTCCGGCTCGACCCGGTGGATCAGGTCGGTGCCCGAGGTGAGGTTGCCCCACTGGTCGCTGCCGCCGGTCTGGAGCGTGCAGCCGTGCCGCCGGTACAGCTCCAGGAAGTCCATGCCCTGGAGGATCTGGTAGCTGAACTCGGTGTAGCTGATGCCCGCGTCGGAGTTGAGCCGGCGGGAGACGGCCTCCTTGGCGATCATCTTGTTGACCCGGAAGTACTTGCCGATGTCCCGCAGGAACTCGATGGCCGACAGGCCCTGGGTCCAGTCCAGGTTGTTGACCATCACCGCGGCGTTCGGCCCGTCGAAGTGGAGCAGCGGCTCGATCTGCGCGCGCAGCCGCTCCACCCAGCCGGCCACGACCTCCGGCGCGTTCAGCGTGCGCTCGGCCGTGGGCTTCGGGTCGCCGATGAGACCCGTGGCACCGCCGACCAGCGCCAGCGGACGGTTGCCCGCCTCCTGGATGCGGCGCATCGTCAGGATCTGCACCAGGTTGCCGAGGTGCAGGCTGGGCGCGGTCGGGTCGAAGCCGCAATAGAACGTGACGGGGCCGTCCGCGAACGCCTTGCGCAATGCGTCCTCGTCCGTGGAGAGGGCGATCAGCCCCCGCCACTTCAGCTCGTCGACGATGTCCGTCACGGTTCTCGTGTCTCCTTGATGATCTTCTGGCAGCCGGGCGCACCCGACCACGAACGCCTACGAGGTTATACGCCCTGGCTGACAGAGCTCATGTTGAAATCGGGGATGCGCAGCGCGGGCATCGCGGCCCGGGTGAACCAGTCGCTCCACTCGCGCGGCAGCGTCTTCTCCGTCCGCCCCGCCTCCGTGGCCCGGCCCAGCAGGCTCACCGGGGACTCGTTGAACCGGAAGTTGTTCACCTGCCCGGTCACCTCGCCGTTCTCCACGAGGTAGACGCCGTCCCGGGTCAGGCCCGTCAGCAGCAGCGTCGCCGGGTCGACCTCGCGGATGTACCACAGACAGGTCAGCAGCAGCCCGCGCTCGGTGTCCGCGACCATCTGGGCCAGGGAACGGTCGTCACCGCCGTCCAGGATCAGGTTGCCGAGCACCGGGGCGACCGGCAGCCCGGTCAGGCCCGCGCTGTGCCGGGTGGTGGTCAGGTGCTTCAGCACGCCCCCGGAGATCCAGTCGGTGGCACGGGCCGGGAGCCCGTTGTCGAACACCGACTGGTCGCCGCCGGAGGAGTGCGCGACCACGAAGGGCGGGCACTGAAGGCCCGGCTCGTCCGGGTCGCTGCGCAGGGTCAGCGGCAGCCCGCTCAGCTTCTCACCGACCCGCGTGCCCCCACCGGGCCTGGAGAACACCGTCCGGCCCTCGGCCGCGTCCCGGCCCGACGCGGACCACAGCTGGTAGATCAGCAGGTCCGCCACGGCGGTCGGCGGCAACAGCGTCTCGTAGCGGCCGGCGGGCAGCTCCACGCGCCGCTCCGCCCAGCCGAGCCGTACGGCCAGCTCGGCGTCCATGGCGCCGGGGTCGACGTCCGTGAAGTCCCGCGTGGACCGGCCCGCCCACGCCGAGCGGGCACGGTCCGGGGACTTGGCGTTCAGCTCCAGCGTGCCGGTGGGCTGGTCGTGCCTGAGGCGCAGCCCGGTGGACGTCCCCAGATACGTCGAGACCAGCTCGTGGTTGGCGAAGCCGTACAGCTCCCGGCCGCCGGCACGCGCGCGTGCGAAGGCCTCGCCGAGCGCCGGGGCGAAGTCGGCGAACACGGCGGAGGAGGTCTCGGCGGGCGCGTCCGTGAAGTCCGGGGACTGCGGCACCCCGCCGACCAGCGGCTGCGCGTCCTCGGCGGGCCCGGCACCGCGCGCGGCGGCCTCCGCGGCCCGCACCAGCGGCTCCAGCTCCTCGGCGGTGACCGCGGACCGCGACACCACACCGGAGGCGGTGCCCTGCGCGCCGTCCACGGTCGCGATCACGGTGAGCGTACGGCCCCGGGTCACGCCGTTGGTGGTGAGCGCGTTGCCCGCCCAGCGCAGGTTGGCGGTGGAGTGCTCGTCGGCGATGACGACACAGCCGTCGGCCCGGGACAGCGCCAGCGCCTGCTCGACGACCTCGTGCGGCTTGTGGGTACGGGCGCTCATCGACCGGCCTCCTGCGTGGTGTTCAGAATGTTGACGCCCCTGAAGAGGGCGGACGGGCACCCGTGGGACACGGCCGCCACCTGGCCCGGCTGGGCCTTGCCGCAGTTGAAGGCACCACCGAGGACGTATGTCTGCGGCCCGCCCACGGCGGCCATAGAGCCCCAGAACTCCGTGGTCGTGGCCTGGTAGGCGACGTCCTTCAGCTGCCCGGTGATCCGCCCGTTCTCGATCTTGAAGAAGCGCTGGCCGGTGAACTGGAAGTTGTAGCGCTGCATGTCGATGGACCAGGACCGGTCGCCGACGACGTAGACGCCCCGGTCGACACCGCCGATCAGGTCCTCGGTGGACAGCCCGGCCGGGTCCGGCCGCAGGGACACGTTGGCCATGCGCTGCACCGGCACGTGCGCCGGCGAGTCGGCGAACGCGCACCCGTTGGACCGCTCGAACCCGGTCAGCCGCGCGATCCGCCGGTCCAGCTGGTAGCCGACCAGCGTGCCGTCCTTCACCAGGTCCCAGGACTGCGCCGCCACGCCCTCGTCGTCGTAGCCGATGGTCGCGAGGCCGTGCTCGGCGGTGCGGTCGCCGGTGACGTTCATCAGCTCGGAGCCGTACTTCAGCTTGCCCAGCTGGTCGAAGGTGGCGAAGGAGGTGCCGGCGTAGGCGGCCTCGTAGCCGAGGGCGCGGTCCAGCTCGGTGGCGTGGCCGATGGACTCGTGGATGGTCAGCCACAGGTTGGACGGGTCGACCACCAGGTCGTACGGGCCCGGCTCCACGCTCGGCGCCCGCATCTTCTCGGCGAGCAGCTCCGGGATCCGCTCCAGCTCGCCGTCCCAGTCCCAGCCGGTGCCGGTCAGGTACTCCCAGCCGCGCCCCACCGGCGGCGCGAGGGTGCGCATGGAGTCGAACTCCCCGCTCGACTCGTCCACCGACACGGCCGTCAGCTGCGGGTTCAGCCGCACCCGCTGCTGGGTGGTGACGGTCCCGGCGGTGTCGGCGTAGAACTTGTTCTCGTGCACGGTGAGCAGCGAGGCGTCCACGTGGTCGACGCCCGGCGCGGCCAGCAGCCGGCTGCTCCACTCCGCGAGCAGCGCCGCCTTCTCCTCGTCCGGCACCGAGAAGGGGTCGATCTCGTACGCCGAGACCCACGTCCTGTCGGCGTGCACCGGTTCGTCGGCCAGCTCGACCTTCTCCTCGGAACCGGCGGCCCTGAGCACCTGCGCGGACAGCTTGGCCATGGCGACCGCCTGCGAGGCGACCCGGGCGGCGGCGTCCATGGTCAGGTCCACCCCGGAGGCGAAGCCCCACGTACCGCCGTGCACCACCCGGACCGCGTACCCGAGGTCGGTGGTGTCCGACGATCCGGCGGGCCTGGCGTCCCGCAGCCGCCAGGACGCGCTGCGCACCCGCTCGAACCGGAAGTCCGCGTGCTCGGCCCCCAGCGCACGCGCACGCGCGAGCACGGCGTCGGCGAGGGCCCTCAGGGGCAGCGCCAGGAATGACTGATCGATGTCATGGGGCACGGGTGGGCATCCCTTCGGGCTGTCGCCTGTGAAGACCTTTCCAGGCAGTGAATCATGCCCCCGTCGCGGTGAACCCGAGGTGCATACCGCATGGTCCGATCGTTGTCCGCGGAGCGTTCCGGTATCTGTCCGCGTATCTGTCCGCGCCGTGAGCGCCGGCAGCGGACCTTCCTGTGCGCGGAGGCGTCCGAACGGGAGCGGGCCTGTCTCAGCGGCCACATCCCGCTCCCGGCGGACGAGCGGCCGCTGTTGGCTACTGTGGTCAGGGCACCCACAGCGCCGGCCACCGCAAGGTGCTGCCGGACGACCCTCCCGACGACCTCTGTGAGAAGCTGACCTCCGCCGATCCGCCAGGGGGACGCGACGCCCGGTCCGCGGGCCGGTGAGGCACCGGCGGGACGGCGGACTGTAGGAACCCCACAGGGTCTCCCTTGAGCCACTGTCGGTGCCCGCTTGCCCGTGCGCGTTCCGGTACCGATAGGTTTTCGATGAAGCCGCCTGTCATCCAGGTGTCCGGGCGGATGTGTGCAACCGCTATCGAAAGGGTGATCCGTTGAGCCGCTCGGTTCTCGTCACCGGAGGCAACCGGGGCATCGGCCTCGCCATCGCCCGCGCGTTCGCCGACGCCGGCGACAAGGTCGCGATCACGTACCGCTCGGGTGAGCCGCCGGCCGCCCTGACGGAATTGGGCTGCCTGGCCGTCAAGTGCGACATCACCGACCCCGAGCAGGTGGAGCAGGCCTACAAGGAGATCGAGGAACAGCACGGTCCGGTCGAGGTCCTGATCGCCAACGCCGGCATCACCAAGGACCAGCTCCTGATGCGCATGTCCGAGGAGGACTTCACCTCGGTCATCGACACCAACCTCACCGGCACCTTCCGTGTTGTCAAGCGCGCCAACCGCGCCATGCTGCGCGCCAAGAAGGGCCGCGTCGTCCTTATCTCGTCCGTGGTCGGCCTGCTCGGCTCGGCGGGCCAGGCGAACTACGCCGCGTCCAAGGCGGCCCTGGTCGGCTTCGCGCGTTCCCTCGCCCGGGAGCTGGGCTCGCGCAACATCACCTTCAACGTCGTCGCGCCCGGCTTCGTCGACACCGACATGACCAAGGTGCTCACCGACGAGCAGCGCCAGAACATCGTCTCGCAGGTGCCGCTCGGCCGTTACGCGCAGCCCGAGGAGATCGCCGCGGCCGTGCGGTTCCTCGCCTCGGACGACGCCTCGTACATCACTGGAGCCGTCATCCCGGTTGACGGCGGACTGGGAATGGGTCACTGATCACCATGAGCGGAATCCTCGAAGGCAAGCGCATCCTGATCACGGGTGTGCTGACGGAGGCCTCCATCGCCTTCCACGCTGCCAAGCTGGCCCAGGAGCAGGGCGCCGAGATCATCCTGACCGCGTTCCCGCGGCCCACCCTGACCGAGCGCATCGCCAGGAAGCTGCCGAAGCCCACCAAGGTCATCGAGCTGGACGTCACCAACGACGAGCACCTCGCCCGCCTGGCCGACGTGGTCGGCGAGGAGCTGGGCGGCCTCGACGGCGTCGTCCACTCCATCGGTTTCGCCCCGCAGGACGCGCTCGGCGGCAACTTCCTGAACACGCCGTTCGAGTCGGTCGCCACCGCCATGCACGTCTCGGCGTACTCCCTGAAGGCGCTCACGATGGCCTGCCTGCCGCTGATGCAGAACGGCGGCTCGGTCGTCGGCCTGACCTTCGACGCGCAGTTCGCCTGGCCGCAGTACGACTGGATGGGCCCGGCCAAGGCCGCCCTGGAGGCGACCAGCCGCTACATCGCCCGCGACCTGGGCAAGCAGAACATCCGCTGCAACCTCATCTCGGCGGGCCCGCTCGGCTCCATGGCCGCCAAGTCCATCCCGGGCTTCGGCGAGCTGGCCTCCGTGTGGGACAGCCGCTCCCCGCTGGAGTGGGACCTGAAGGACCCGGAGCCGGCCGGCCGCGGCGTCGTCGCCCTGCTGAGCGACTGGTTCCCGAAGACCACCGGCGAGATCATCCACGTCGACGGCGGTCTGCACGCCATCGGCGCCTGATCGCCGCGGGACCACACCGACGCCCCGTTCCCCGCCGCCCGCGGGTAACGGGGCGTCGCCCGTTCGGCGGGGCCGTCACCCGTTCGGCTCTCCGGCCGGGCCGCCGCCGCGCGGACGGCGCACCCTGGATTACGCCTTCCCTCGCTCGTCCCCGCGCCGCCCGGCCGAGGAGGTTCCCTTGTGCGCCTGTCCCGCAGCCTGGCCCCGGTGACCGTGGCCCTCGCCCTCGTCCTGTCCCTGCCGTACGACGCGCTGCCGCACGCGCGCGTGAGCGACGGCGAGCCGCCCGCGCCGAACCGGTTCGGCGCCTCGTGCCGCACGGCCGTCCGGGGCTCCCACGTGGTGACGTACTGCCACAACCCCTACGTCGACACCGACCGTGTGCGGCTGCACATCGAGTGCGGCCGCTGGTGGGACATCGACACCGACAGCGCCCCGGTGGACGCGGGGCCCGCGATGACCGTACGGCTGACCGGCCGGTGCTGGAAGGAAGTGCGCTCGGTGTGGATCAGTCACCAGAAGGTGCGGTGAACCGCCCCGGGTTGCACAGGAACGGGTAGCTCGCGGCCTCCTTCGCCGCCGCCTCCGTGTCCCCGGCGCGGATCGCGTCCACCAGGCGCGTGTGGTCCATGTACGTCTCCGGTGTCAGCCCCGCCCCGACGTCCGCGCGCAGCCAGTCCCGCATCACCTCGCCCAGGTCGGCGTACATCGCGGTCATCACGTCGTTGTGGGACGCGGCCACCACCGCCAGGTGGAAGGTGGCGTCGGCGGTCACGAAGGCCTCCGTGTCACCGCCCTCCCAGACCTCCTCGCGCCGGGCCAGCAGCGTCTCCAGCTGCCGCAGGTCCTTCTCGGTGCGCCGCTCGGCGGCCAGTTTCGCCGCCGCCGACTCCAGCGTGGACCGCAGTTCGGCGATGTGCCGCGGGTCGGCGCCGGCGAACCGGCGGTGCATCACCCCGGCCAGCTCGCTCGTGGCCACGACATACGTGCCCGAGCCCTGGCGGATGTCCAGCAGGCCGTTGTGGGCGAGCGCGCGGACGGCCTCGCGGACCGTGTTGCGGGCGACACCGAGCTGCTCGACCAGTTCCGGCTCCGTCGGGATGCGCGACCCCACCGGCCACTCACCGGATGTGATCTGGTTGCGCAGTTCGGCGATCACCTGTTCGGACAGCGCCGAACGGCGCGGGTGGCTCAAAGGCATGGCACACCTTCGCACGACGGGCCGGGGCACACGGGCCACGGGTACCGCGGGGTTGGACAACCAATCATCCCATCATTCTATGATGAGCCCATGGCGAGTGAGGAAACCCGGACAGTGGAGACCCGTACGGCGATGTCATCGACCGGACGCGGTACGGCCGCGACGCGCACCCAGGAGACGACGCCCGGCGCGGGCGGCACGCGCGCGTGGGCGGTCCGGCTCGTCGTCCTCGGGATCGTGCTCTCCGCACTGAACCTCCGCCCGGCCATCACCAGCCTCGGCGCCCTCCTGGAGGAGGTCCGCGACGGGCTCGGCATGAGCGGCGGCGTGGCCGGACTGCTCACCTCCGTGCCCCCGCTGTGCTTCGCCGTGTTCGGCGTCGCCGCGCCCCGCCTGGCCCGCCGCTTCGGACCGGCCGCCGTGGTGTGCGCCGGTATGGCCGCCATCACCGCCGGCCTGCTCATACGGCCGTACGTGGGCAACACCGCGGGATTCGTGGCCGCCAGCGCGCTCGCCCTCATGGGCATCGCCGTCAGCAACGTCCTGATGCCCGTCATCGTCAAGCGCTGGTTCCCCGACCGGGTCGGCTCCATGACCGGCCTGTACTCGATGGCCCTCGCGCTCGGCACCTCCGCCGCCGCCGCGGTGACCGTCCCGCTGACCGACGCCCTGGGCGGCGGCTGGCAGTCCGGCCTCGTCGTGTGGGCGGCCCTCGCCGCCGCCGCCGTCCTGCCCTGGCTGCCGCTCGTGCGCGACCGGGGCGCCGCCGCAGCCCAGCGGGAGCCGGCGCGCGGGGCGGAACGGCAGCAGGCCCGCCTGCGCATCACCCGCAGCCGCACCGCCTGGGCGCTCGCCGTCTTCTTCGGCCTCCAGGCCACCGCCGCCTACATCACCATGGGCTGGATGCCGCAGATCTTCCGGGACGCCGGGGTGTCCGCCGGCACCGCGGGCGTGCTGCTCGCCGTCACCATGGTGATGGGCGTGCCGTTGGCCTTCGTCATCCCGAGGGTCGCCACCCGGCTGCCCCACCAGGGCCCCATCGTGCTGGTCCTGGGTGTCTGCGGCCTCGCCGGATACGCCGGGCTGTACCTCGCTCCTGCCACCGGCGCCTGGGCCTGGGCCCTGCTGCTCGGCGTCGCCAACTGCGCCTTCCCGCTCGCGCTGACCATGGTCGGCATGCGGGCCCACAGCGGTCCGGGCGTGGCCCAGTTGTCCGCGTTCGCCCAGAGCACCGGCTACCTGATCTCCATCCCCGGCCCGCTGCTGGTCGGCGTGCTCTACCAGCACAGCGGCGGCTGGGGGCTGCCGCTCGCCCTCATGGCGGCCCTCATGGTGCCGCAGATGGTGGTGGGCTTCCTGGCGGGCCGCGACCGGACGGTGGAGGACGAGGCGGCGCGCTGACCCCGCCGGGTGCCCCGGCGCCGTGCCGCGGCGGGCGAGGTGCGAGACTGGGCGCATGCAGCCTGTGCTCGACCCGAATCCGCGAAACGGCCAGAAGAAGATGCTGCTCGTCTTCGGCTCGTTCCTCGCCATCTTCGTGATCATCGCCATCGTGGCGACCCTCGCGTCCCCGTGACGGCGCCCGAGGGGCTGCCGGCCCCGCCTGGGCCGCGACCGGTCTCACCGGTCCGCCCGACCCTCCCGATAGGCCCGGTCCTCCCTGTTCTCACGGCCCTCGCGGTGCTGGACCGCCTGGCGGACGGTGGGGCTGGCCCCACCATCCCCTAGGGGGCAAGGGTCAGGGTCAACTGGGTGGAACTCCGGATGGGTTGGCCGCCCCCGCTTCCGTACCTTCGAGGAGTGGCCGCACGCGGCGGTCACGGACCAGTCCGAGGACTCACGGAGGCGACCATGGCGGCCCGCACCCCCTCCCGGCCCCACCCGGCGACCACGGGTGGTGCCGACATCAGGCTGCCCTGGTGGGCGCTCGCCCTGCCCGCCCTCGCGTTCCTCGTGCTCCTCGCGCTGATACTGAACCCGTCGGACGCCCAGGCGGCGACCGGCGACCCGACGGTGACGCGGCTCCTGGAGCACGCCCAGCAGCTCCTCGCGCGCTGACGGCACACCTCCTCGCGCGGTGAATCCGCATGTCAACTCCCTGAGCCGGGGGCCCTGTTTCATGCGAAGCTGGGACCCATGAGCGTCGCAGAACCCCGCAGGATCGTCCTCTTCCGGCACGCGAAGGCCGACTGGCCCCAGGTCCCCGACCACGAGCGCCCGCTCGCCGAGCGCGGCCGCACGGACGCCGCCGTCGCCGGACGCAAGCTGGCCGACACCGGCATCACCTTCGACCTGGCCCTGTGCTCCACGGCGATCCGCACCCGCGAGACCTGGAAGCTCGCCGTGCACGAGCTGTCGCACCGGCCGAAGACCGTCTACGAGGAGCGGGTCTACGAGGCCTCGCCCGGCGAGCTGATCGCCGTGCTCAACGAGGTCCCGGACGAGGTGCGGAACGTGATCCTGATCGGCCACAACCCCGGCGTGCACGGCCTGGCCGACATCCTGGCCGGCACGGCCGGCGACGACGCCCGGGCGCGGATGGACCGGCGGGGCTTCCCCGCCGCCGCCTTCGCCCTGCTGTCCTTCGAAGGCCCCTGGAAGGGCGTCGAACCCGGCGTGGCCACACTCGTGGACTACTGGGCTCCCTCCGAGTGACCCGGCGCCGGCGCGGCGCTCGGACGGCGAGGCCCGGCACCCCACAGGATGCCGGGGCCCGGCCGCAGCCGGGCGCCGGCCCGGTCCACGGCGAGTCGATACCGGTGCGACCGCTCGGCGAGCCGGTGCGGACGGGGCCTCGCTCAGCCCTCGTCGTCGTTCATGTCGGCGGCCTCGACCTCTTCCCGGGTGATCCCGAGGAGGTAGAGGACCGTGTCGAGGAAGGGGAAGTTCACCGCCGTGTGCGCCGCCTCCTGGACCACCGGCTTGGCGTTGAAGGCGACGCCCAGCCCCGCCGCGTTCAGCATGTCCAGGTCGTTCGCGCCGTCACCGATCGCCACGGTCTGTGACAGGGGCACCCCGGCCTCGGCCGCGAAGCGGCGCAGCAGCCGCGCCTTGCCCGCCCGGTCCACGATCTCGCCGGTGACCCGGCCGGTCAGCTTCCCGTCGACGATCTCCAGCGTGTTGGCCTGCGCGAAGTCCAGCCCCAGCCGCTCCTTGAGGTCATCGGTCACCTGGGTGAAGCCGCCGGAGACGACCCCCACCTGGTAACCGAGCCGCTTCAGGGTGCGGATCAGCGTGCGCGCGCCCGGCGTCAGCCGGACCTCCTCGCGGACCTTCTCCACCACCGAGGCGTCCAGACCCTTCAGCAGGGCCACACGCGCGTGCAGCGACTGCTCGAAGTCCAGCTCCCCGCGCATCGCCGCCGCCGTCACCTCGGCGACCTCGTCCTCACAGCCGGCGTGCGCCGCGAACAGCTCGATGACCTCGTCCTGGATCAGGGTCGAGTCCACGTCCATGACCACCAGCCGCTGGGCGCGCCGGTGCAGGCCCGCCGAGACCACCGCGATGTCGACACCCAGTGCCGCCGCGTCGGAGGCAAGGGCCGTGCGCAGCGGCTCGGTCTCCACGCCGGACACCGCGAACTCGACCGCCGTCACCGGGTACTTCGCGAGGCGGAAGATACGGTCGATGTTGCCGCCGGCCTTCGCGATCCGGGCGGCGATCGCGGCGGTCGACTCGGCGGTGAGCGGGTGGCCGAGGACCGTCACCAGGGAGCGGCCGAGGCCGCGCGGACGGTTGTCGCCGTGCCCCGAGATGATCTCCGCCTGCATCTTCATCGACTCGGCCCAGCTGTGCACGGTGGCCCGCAGGTCGCCCTCCAGGCCGGCCGGCGGCTGCGTCACCAGCACGCACAGCACCAGGCGGCCCCGGGTGACGACCTGCTCGATGTCGACCACGTCGACGAGGTAGGCGCCGAGGGTGTCGAAGAGGCCGGCCGTGATGCCCGGCCGGTCCTTGCCGAAGATCTTGACGAGGAGGGTGGGGACCTCGGGGGTCTGCGAAGCGGAGGTCTGCGAAGCGCTCATGGTGTCACCACCGTATCCGGCACCGAGTGCCTCCCGCCGTCGAGGTCCGCCTGACGGACACGGAACAATGGGTGTCGACCCGGTGTCGAGGACCTTGCCACCGGGAAACGGCGCCGCTGCCGCGCGAGCGGTACGGCCCGGCCCCACCACGAGGGTCCCACGACCGGGGCCGGACGGCAGGGGGAGACGACGGCCGCCGCGGCCACCCGGGCGGCGTCCTGCCGCTGCGCTGATCGGCCGGGCAGGTGCCCCGGCCGGCGGGTCCGGAGATCACCGGACCCGCCGTGCGCGTCCTGTCCGGCACCGGCCGGCCGTTCGCTCGGGCCGGCCACGTCCCGGAGGGCCCCGCGAAGCTCAGGGCAGCCCCGGACCACCACGCCTGCGCCGGCGAGGAGTTCGGCCGGCGCCGCCCCAACTCCGGGCCCCCGCAAGGACGTAGGGAGCGCGAGTACGCGACTCGGGGCGCCCGCCCCCAGCCCCCTTGCGAAGGCCCGGGTTTCGGTCAAGGGGCCGGGCCTGGAATAGTTCCCCACGATGTTCGACATCCCTAGACTCCCCGCGACGGGGGTAACTCGGGGGACAACTCAGTGGGGCATGGAGTGCCGGAACTCGTACTCGAAACACATGGACAGACCTGGATGCTCGATCCGTCCAGGGCATACATCCTCGGACGTGATCCGCGGGGGGACATCGTCTTCGACGACGCCAGGGTCTCCTGGCGGCACGCCACGGTCAGCTTCAACGGCCGCAGCTGGGTCATCGAGGACCACGGCAGCACCAACGGCACGTACGCGCAGGGCCGGCGGATCCAGCACATGGAGATCGGCCCCGGCTCGTCGCTGCACCTCGGCAACGCGACCGACGGACCGCGGCTGAACCTGTCGGCGGCCACGGCACCGGTCGGCGGCCCGGCCCAGCAGCCGCAGGCAGCGGCGCCGTACCCGGCCCAGGATGCCGTCGCACCCGACTGGCAGCAGGCGCCCGCGCACCAGCAGCCCGCCCCGCAGCAGGCCGTACCCCACCAGGCGCCCGCGTACCAGGCGCCCGAGCAGCACCAGGCCCCCCAGGCCGGCTGGCAGCAGCCGCCCGCGTTCCCGCAGCAGCAGGCCGGCCCCGCCGAGCAGTACGCACAGAAGACGCCCGGCGGTGACGCGGGGGCGCCGCCGGTCTACGGCGACCGCAGCCCGACCACGTTCCACCAGTTCGCCCTCGACCGCGTGATGCGCATCGGCCGTGCCCTGGAGAACGACCTGGTCGTCTCCGACCTCCAGGTCTCCCGCAACCACGCCGAGTTCCACGCCACGCCCGACGGCCGCTTCGAGATCCGCGACCTCGGCTCGCACAACGGCACGTACGTCAACGGCCAGCCGATCGCCAAGGGCGGCTCGGCGCTGCTCGGCCCGACCGACATCGTCGGCGTCGGCCACTCCACGTTCCGGATCGTCGGCGACCGCCTCGAGGAGTTCGTCGACACCGGTGAGGTCTCCTTCTCGGCCCGTCACCTGACCGTCACGGTCGACGGCGGCAAGCAGATCCTCAAGGACGTCTCGTTCGGCGTCCCCGAGAAGTCGCTGGTCGCGGTGATCGGCCCGTCCGGTTCCGGCAAGTCGACCCTGCTCAAGGCGCTCACCGGCTACCGGCCCGCCAACCAGGGCGAGGTGCTGTACGACAACCGGAACCTGTACAAGCAGTTCGCCGAGCTGCGCCAGCGCATCGGTCTGGTCCCGCAGGACGACATCCTGCACAAGGAGCTGACCGTCAAGAAGGCCCTGAAGTACGCGGCCAAGCTGCGCTTCCCCGCCGACACCACGGCGCAGGAGCGCGACGCGCGCATCGACGAGGTGCTGCGCGAGCTGAAGCTCGACATCCACAAGGACAAGAAGGTCACCTCGCTCTCCGGCGGCCAGCGCAAGCGCGTGTCGGTGGCCCTGGAGCTGCTGACCAAGCCGTCGCTGATCTTCCTGGACGAGCCGACCTCCGGCCTCGACCCGGGCATGGACCGCGACGTCATGCAGCTGCTGCGCGGCCTCGCCGACGACGGCCGTACCGTGCTCGTCGTCACCCACTCGGTGGCCGAGCTGGCGCTGTGCGACAAGCTGCTGGTGATGGCGCCGGGCGGCGCGGTCGCCTACTTCGGCCCGCCGGGGGAGGCGCTGAACTTCTTCGGCTACGACAGCTGGGCCGACGTCTTCTCCGCCTTCGAGAACTACCGCGACTACGACTGGGCGGGCCGCTGGAAGGGCTCGCAGCACTACCAGATGTACGCGGCGGACGTCGACTCGGTCGCCCCGCAGGCGGTCCAGATGCCGCCGATGCAGGCGATCAGGCCGCCCAAGCCGCAGAGCTGGCTGTCCCAGTTCGTCACTCTGGTGCGGCGCTATGTGTCGGTGATCGCCTCCGACCGCGGCTTCCTGGCCCTGATGGTGCTCCTGCCGGCCGTCATCGGCTCGGTCAGCCTGCTGATCCACCCGGACCACGGTCTGCTGCCCAACAACCCCCACCCGCAGACCGGCCAGATCGCGCCCAACGGCACCGCCACCACCGTGCTGCTGATCCTGGCCGTGGGCGCCTGCTTCGCCGGAGCCGCCAACTCCGTCCGCGAGCTGATCAAGGAACGGGTGATCTACGAGCGGGAGCGTGCCACCGGCCTGTCCCGGTCGGCGTACCTGATGTCGAAGGTGTTCGTGCTCGGCGTGATCACCGGGTTCCAGGGGCTGCTGGTCGGTGTCATCGGCTTCGGCCGGCGCGAGATCCCGGACCGGGGCCTGATCCTCGGGCACGCCACACTGCTGGAGCTGTGCCTGCCGATCATGGGGCTCGGCTTCGCCGCGATGATGTTCGGCCTGATCATCTCCTCGCTGGTGAAGACGGCCGAGAAGACCATGCCGCTGCTGGTCATGTTCGCGATCATCCAGGTCGTCTTCACCGGCTGCCTGTTCGCCCTGCACGGCACGGTCGGTGTGAACGAGTTCTCGTACCTGATGCCGTCCCGCTGGGCGGTCGCCGCGGCCGGCGCCACGCTGGACTTCAACCGGATCAGCCCGCCGGAGACCGCAGGCGACAACGACCCGCTGTGGAACCACACGGTCGGCGCTTGGAGCATGGACATGATCGCGCTGATCGCGCTCGGCGCGCTCTGCGGCTTCTTCGTGGCCCGCTTCCTGCGCCGCCACGAGCCGGAGGTCATGCGCAAGTAACCGCCCGCCTCCGCGGTACCCGCTCCCGCGACGCCGAAGGGCGGCATCCCCGTGCTGGGGGTGCCGCCCTTCGGCCGTACGTCGCTGAGGTCCCGCGCCAGGGCCTCAGTACGCGCTGTTGACGTTGTCGATCGAGCCGTACCGGTGGGCCGCGTAGTTGGCTGCGGCGGTGATGTTGGCGACCGGGTCGTAGATGTTCCAGGAGGTGCCCGCGACGTGGTACGCCTGGAAGGTGGGCGGGATCACCTGGAGCAGACCCTTGGACGGGATGCCGTTGACGGCGTTGATGTCCCAGTTGTTGATGGCGTAGGGGTTGCCGGAGGACTCCCGCATGATGTTGCGGTGCAGGCCGTTGTAGCTGCCCGGGATGCGCTTGGACTTCATGATGTCCAGGGACTGGCGGATCCAGCCGTCCAGGTTGTTGGTGTACGTCTTCGCGGCGACCGGCTGCAGCTGCAGGCGCTGGGTGGAGCGACCGGCGGCGGCCGTCACGACGTGCTGCTGGGCGGCCTTGTCGGCGACGGCGGCGACGGCGGCCTTCTTCGCGGCGGCGTCGGCGGCCTGCTTGGCGGTGGCGGCGTCGGCGGCCTTCTTCTGCGCCGCGAGGGTGTCGAGCTTGATGTTCCTGGCGGCGAGCTGGTCCGTGACCGTGCCCTTGACGTTCTGCAGGACGGTGCCGGTGGCGGCGACCTGCGCGGTCGTGGCGGGGGCACCGGTGGTGACCGTGCCGGTGTTGCCGGGAGCGGCAGAGAAGGCGAGGGCGGCGGTGCCGAGTGCGGCGACGCCGGCGACGGCGATCTTGCGGTGCTTGGTCAGCTGACGACTGTAGGCACGGTTGAGGATGTTCTTGGGCATGGCTGATGGACCTCTTCGATAGCGCGGAGGTCGCTCCTGCGTCCGCCGGGGGAATCGGCTCCTCCCACACGAACGCCACGGGGCGGAAAGCCCGCGGCGCTGAGCGACGGAAGCAATTCTTAGCGGGCGCAAAATGCCCAGGCAAAGGCGTGACGTACGATGCCCGATAGTGGATCAGGGAGGGGCAAAACGGGACAGACGGGGCCGTCTGTCCCGTTCATACGGGGGGGTTTTATCTCCTATGCCCTGTCGTACGTGATGTGGGCCCTATGCGCGGGCTCACATCGAGCGCCATGCCATCTCACGGCTTGTTGCCCTCGCAATGCTCTCGGTGAGGGCTCTCCTCCGGCAGGATGAGGTGGACATCGCCGAACTCGTGCCACAGGTAGAGCGCGCGCAACGCCTCCTCGTAGGCCCGGTCCACCGCCGCCCGCCCGGCGACGGCCTCCAGCATCAGCAGATGGGAGGCCTCCGGCTCGTGCAGACCGGTCAGCAACCCGTCCACCACCCGTATTCCCCGCTCGGGCGTCACCACCAGATCCGTCCACCCCTCGGCCGCCCGCACCACGCCGTCCGGCCCCACCGCCGACTCCACGGCCCGCACCGCCGTCGTCCCCACCGCGATCACCCGGCCGCCCGCCCCGCCGGCACCGCCCTTGCGGGGAAGCGCTGCGAACCCTTCCCGACCCGCCCGGACCTGGTTGATCAGCCGCGCCGACGCCTCCGGCACCGAGAACCGCTCCGGATACGGCGGCTCGTGCGCCTGTGCCGACGAGACCCCTGTGTGCAGCGTCACCGGCGCGAACCACACCCCCCGGCTCACCAGCTCCGCCACCAGCCGCGCGGTGAAGGGCCGCGCCGCACTCGGCATCTCGGCACTGCCCGACCCGTCCGGCGACGGCAGCGCGAACACCGTCTGGTAGGCGGACAGCGGCTGGTCCCGCTCCGTGTAGGAGTAGCGGATGGGCCGCCCGTGACCGCCGAGCACCTCCCGCACGTCCGCCCCGGCGACCCGCGCCCACCACAGCCGCTCACCCCGCGGGCTCAGCGGCTCCTCCAGCAGCAGCCGCCCCCCGCCCGGCAGCGACACCTCTTCCCCCGCGGGCGAGCCCGCACGCGCGCGCGTGGTACCGCGCCCGTCCGGTTCCCGCAGCTCCACCGCCCACCGCCCGTCGTCCCCGCGCGTGGAGAAGTGCACCACCACGCGCGCGTGCCCGATCCGCCCGTCGACCGCGGCGGCCAGCGTCGGGGAGGTGTTGACCACCAGCACATCCCCGGCCCGCAGCAGCCCCGGCAGCTCGCGGAACGCGTGGTGCGCCACCTCCGTCCCGCGCGACACCAGCAGCCGTACGGCGTCCCGCCCCAGCCCCGGCCCCCGCTGCTCGGCGGGCACGCGCGCGGACAGCTCCGCGGGGACCTTCCCCCACCTGCGTGGCCCGAGCGGGAAGACCCCCGTGGACACGGTCACCGTGCCTCCAGCAGAGACGGCGCCGCGTACCGGCCGCTCGCCGGCCGCTCGTCCAGCAGCCGCAGGAACGCCGGTACGACGTCGGCGGGCGCCGGACGCGGCGCGTCGTCGTCCGGTACGGCCGCCGTGTACAGGTCCGTCGCCATGTCCCCGGGATCCACCGCCCACACCCGCAGGCCCGGCTCCTCCACCCCGAGCACCGCGGCGAGCTGGTCCAGGGCCGCCTTGGAGGCGCCGTAGCCGCCCCACGTCCCGTACGCCTCCGCCGCCGCGTCCGAGGAGACCGCGATCACCGTGCCCGCCGGCGACGCCTGCAACAGCGGCAGCGCCTCCTGGACCAGCCCGAGCGCCGCCACCACGTGCACCTCCAGCGCCCGCCGCAGCCCATCCGGCGGCAGCTCCGCCAGCCGCACCAGCGGCTCGGCGCCCAGCGCGCTCGCGTTGCTCACCAGCAGGTCCACCCCGCCCAGCCGCCACGCGGCGGCCACCAGCTCCGCCCGGTGCCCGCCGTCCGTGACGTCCCCGGGCAGTGCCACCACCCGCGAACCGTGCCCCGCGACCGCCTCCGCGGCCTCCTTCAGGGCGTCGGCTCCCCGGGCGTCGAGCACCAGGTCCCACCCGCGTGCGCCCAGCGCCTCGGCGAGCGCCCGCCCCAGGCCCTTCGAGGCCCCCGTGATGATCGCTACCGGCATGACTACCGTCCCCTCGTCGCTCACCGCCTCCCTCAGGCGGTGACCTCAACCTAGGAACGGCACTGCCCGGACCGCCTCGGGCGCGGGCCGCAGAGCGCCGGGGCCCTTCGGCGTACGTCCGCCGCCCCCGTACCGGCGGCCTAAGCCCGCCGCCCTGCTGCCGGCGGCCCACACCCCCGACTCCGGTACCGGCGGCCTACGCCACCGGGCCTAGGCCCAGCGGACCGGGGCCCGCCGTCACCGGTCCGATCCCCGCTGTCCGACCCCGCCGGTACCGTGAGGAACATGAGTCAAGGCCCCCGGTCCGGCCTCGCCGCGGTGAGTTCCGCGCTGCTGGCCATGAGCAGGCACCTGGAGATGCGCGACGTCCTCAAGACGATCGTCGCCTCCGCCCGCGAGCTGCTCGACGCGCAGTACGCCGCACTCGGCGTCCCCGACGACCACGGCGGCTTCGCCCAGTTCGTCGTGGACGGCGTCAGCGACGAGCAATGGCGTGCCATCGGCCCGCTCCCGCGCCAGCACGGCATCCTCGCCGCGATGCTGCACGAGGCGAAGGCCCAGCGCCTCGCCGACGTGCGCAAGGACCCCCGCTTCGAGGGCTGGCCGGCCGCCCACCCCGACCTCGCCGACTTCCTGGGCCTGCCCATCCGCGACGGCGACGAGGTCATCGGCGCCCTGTTCCTCGCGAACAAGAACTGCCCCAAACCCGAGGGGAGCTGCGGCTTCACCCAGGAGGACGAGGAACTGCTCTCCATCCTCGCCCAGCACGCCGCCATCGCCCTCACCAACGCCCGCCTCTACGAGCGCAGCCGCGAACTGACCATCGCCGAGGAACGCTCCCGCCTCGCCCACGAACTGCACGACGCGGTCAGCCAGAAGCTGTTCTCCCTGCGCCTGACCGCCCAGGCGGCGGCCGCCCTCGTCGACCGCGACCCCGTCCGCGCCAAGGGCGAACTGCACCAGGTGGCCACCCTCGCCGCCGAGGCCGCCGACGAACTGCGCGCCGCCGTGGTGGAGTTGCGGCCCGCCGCGCTGGACGAGGACGGTCTGATCGCCACCCTGCGCACCCAGACGCGGGTCCTCGACCGCGCCCACACCGCGCGCGTGACCTTCACCAGCAACGGCTTCCGTGCCCTGCCCGCAGCCCAGGAGGAGGCCCTGCTCCGGGTCGCCCAGGAGGCCCTGCACAACGCCCTGCGCCACTCCGGCGCCGACCGGGTCGAGGTGACCGTGGACCGGCGCGGCAGCGGAGCCGTCCTGCGCGTCACCGACGACGGCAGCGGCTTCGACCCCACGGCGGTCCGCCGCGCCGGCCGCCACCTCGGCCTCGTCTCGATGCGGGACCGGGCGAGCGGCGTCGGCGGCACGCTGACCGTGGAATCCGCGCCCGGCAAGGGCACCACGATCGAGATGGAGGTCCCCGGTGGGTGAACCGATCAAGGTCCTGCTGGTCGACGACCACCAGGTCGTCCGCCGGGGCCTGCGCACCTTCCTGGAGGTACAGGACGACATCGAGGTCGTCGGCGAGGCCGCCGACGGCGCCGAGGGAGTCGCCCGCGCCGAGGAGCTGCGGCCCGACGTCGTCCTCATGGACGTCAAGATGCCGGGCACGGACGGCATCGACGCGCTGCGCAGACTGCGAGAACTCGACAACCCCGCGCGCGTGCTGATCGTCACCAGCTTCACCGAGCAGCGCACGGTCGTCCCGGCCCTGCGCGCGGGCGCCGCCGGGTACGTCTACAAGGACGTGGACCCCGACGCCCTCGCCGGCGCCATCCGCTCCGTGCACGCCGGGCACATCCTGCTCCAGCCCGAGGTCGCCGGTGCGCTGCTCTCCCAGGACGAGGCAGGCACCGGCCAGGGCAGGGGAGGGTCGCTCACCGAGCGGGAGCGAGAGGTGCTCGGCCTGATCGCGGACGGCCGCTCCAACCGTGAGATAGCCCGCGCGCTCGTCCTGTCCGAGAAGACCGTCAAGACGCACGTCTCCAACATCCTGATGAAACTCGACCTCGCCGACCGCACCCAGGCCGCGCTGTGGGCCGTACGCCACGGCGTGACCGGCTGACACGCCCTGACCAACGCCCGACCCGCGGCAACACGGAGGGTCACGGTCCGGACCGAGATTCATACCGTCGTGGGAATGTCACCCGGATGGCGCACCCTCGCGGTGATCCCCGCCGTTCTCCCGTACGTGCCGCGGAGATCACCGCGGTGGACGACCAGGAGGGGCTGACAGTGAAGAACATGAAGAAGGCGGCGGCCGTGACGATGGTGGCCGGGGGTCTGGTGGCGGCCGGTGCCGGTCTGGCCTCGGCTCACGGCGGCGCCCACGCGGCCGGCGAGGCCGCCGGCTCCCCGGGCGTCGGCTCGGGCAACGTCGCCCAGGTGCCGGTGCACGTCCCGGTGAACGCGGTCGGCGACAGCGTGAACGTCATCGGCGTGCTGAACCCGGCCTTCGGCAACCTCGGCCTCAACCACTGAGACTCCCGCCGACGACGACCGCAGGCTCCCCGGGCGCGCCCGGGGAGCCTGTCAGGTGCTCGCCTCACCGCCGGGCGTCGCCTCCGATCTCACGCCCCAGGTCCCGGTCGGCGTCCTTTCCACCCCGGCTCCGGGCTGCCCCAGGGCCCCCGGGCTCCCGCGTCGGCCCCGTTCCGGCGGCTTACCGCACCCCGCGTTCCCGTTCCTCCACGAAGGAGTTGTACGCCGCGACCTGCGCCCGCCGGGCCGTCCGTTCCACCGGCCGCAGCGCCGCACCGCTGGCGTCGCCTCCGATCTCACGCCGCAGGTCCCGGTCGGCGTCCTTTCCACCCCGGCTCCGGGCTGCCCCAGGGCCCCCGGGCTCCCGCGTCGGCCCCGTTCCCGCGGCTTACCGCACCCCGCGTTCCCGTTCCTCCACGAAGGAGTTGTACGCCGCGACCTGCGCCCGCCGGGCCGTCCGTTCCACCGGCCGCAGCGCCGCA
>NZ_JBVIJO010000008.1:0-6524 GCF_055581365.1 Streptomyces sp. NPDC031445 | reverse complement strand
CCGCACCCCGGGCCGCCATCTCCGAGGCGCTCACCGCGCCCCCGTGGCCGTTGCCGTAGGCCAGCGACACCAGCAGCCCCACCCGCTGCGCCAGCTCCAGCACCCGTACCGCACGCGACGGGTACCCCGGCGCCAGCACCTCCCGGCCCCGCTCGGCCCGCGCCCGGTACGCGTCGATCGCCGCCTCCGCCACCGGCCCCGACCCGGCGACGTCCAGCTTCGACAGCACCTCGGTCGCCTCCCGCAGCGCCTCCGCCAGCTCCCGCTCGGCCTCGCCCAGCGACGGCACGTCGGCGGGCGGCGCCTCCCGCACCGGCAGCACGTGCCAGACCACCTCGGCATGTACATCACCGTCGGGCCCGGCCTCGTACACCTCGGGCACCAGCCCGAACGCGGCGCCGTGACAGACCACCGCCTCCTCGGCGTCCAGCGCCCGCGCGTTGAACTCCGGCGGGCCGCTCAGCCCCAGCGGGTGCCCCGGCGCGGGCAGCGCCACCCGCAGTCCGGTCACCCCCAGCGTGCGCAGCCGCCCCAGAGCGAGGGTCAGCCCGACCGGCGCGGACTCACCGGGCAGCCCCTCCACCCGGTGCACGGCGTCCTCGCCCACGACGGCGAGTACGGCGTCATCCGGAGAGACAAGTCCAGCCAAAAGGGCATTGCCCCAAGCGGCAAGGCGTCCTGAACGCGGTTCCGAGAGCATGCCCCCACCCTAAGGACCGGACCGATGGAATGGAGCGGGGCACTCGTGGCGTAGATTTCATAAGGGCTGCGCCCACCGGCGCGGCGGACCCGAGCCACAGGCGTACGCGACAGCCGAGACCGGCCACACTGCAAGGGGAGACAACGCGCTCATGAGCGATGTTCTGGAGCTTCAGGACGTATCCGTGGTCCGTGAGGGCCAGGCTCTGGTGGACCAGGTCTCCTGGTCGGTGAAGGAGGGCGAGCGCTGGGTCATCCTCGGTCCCAACGGTGCCGGCAAGACCACCCTCCTGAACGTCGCCTCCAGCTACCTCTACCCCAGCAAGGGCACCGCCACCATCCTCGGCGAGACCCTCGGCAAGCCCGGCACCGACGTCTTCGAACTGCGCCCCCGCATCGGCATGGCCGGCATGGCCATGGCCGACAAGCTCCCCAGGCGCCAGACCGTGCTGGAGACCGTCCTGACGGCCGCCTACGGCATGACCGCCCACTGGCAGGAGGAGTACGACGAGGTCGACGAGCGGCGCGCCCGCGCCTTCCTCGACCGCCTCGGCATGAGCGACTACCTGGACCGGAAGTTCGGCACCCTCTCCGAGGGCGAGCGCAAGCGCACCCTGATCGCCCGCGCCCTGATGACCGACCCCGAACTGCTCCTGCTGGACGAACCCGCCGCCGGTCTCGACCTCGGCGGCCGCGAGGACCTGGTACGCCGCCTCGGCCGGCTCGCCCGCGACCCCATCGCCCCCTCGATGATCATGGTCACGCACCACGTCGAGGAGATCGCCCCCGGCTTCACCCACGTCCTCATGATCCGCCAGGGCAAGGTGCTCGCCGCCGGCCCGATCGAGCTCGAACTCAGCTCCCGCAACCTCTCCCTCTGCTTCGGCCTCCCGCTCGTCGTGGAGCAGGTCGGCGACCGCTGGACCGCCCAGGGCCTGCCCCTGTCCTGACCCCCTCTGCTCTCCCCCGCGCGCCCTGTCCGCCGCCCGAGCGCGGCCCTACCATGACCATGTGAACGACATCGACGCATGGGTGTGGTGGCTCATCGGCGCGGCGGCGCTCGGAATCCCGCTCGTGGTCACCGCGTTGCCGGAGTTCGGCATGCTCGCGGTGGGAGCCGTGGCGGCCGCGGTCGTCTCCGCCCTCGGCTTCGGCGCGGTCATCCAGGTCCTGACGTTCGTCGTCGTCTCCGTCGCCCTCATCGCCGTCGTGCGGCCCATCGCCGCCCGGCACGGCCGGCGCAGTCCCCACCTCGCCACCGGCGTCGAGGCGTTGAAGGGCAGGCAGGCCGTCGTCCTGGAACGGGTCGACGCGTCCGGCGGCGGCCGCATCAAACTCGCCGGGGAGGTCTGGTCGGCCCGCGCCCTCGACACCGGCCGCGCCTACGAAGTGGGCCAGGAGGTGGACGTCGTGGACATCGAAGGGGCCACCGCGATCGTCATCTGAGGGCCAACTCACCGAGAACGACTCACGAGTTGCGCGACGGTCTGTCAGACTCGACAGCAAGATCTTCAACAGTCATGAGATCTGCCGAAAGCGCCGAGGCGGAGAAGGGTACGGGGAACGACGATGGAACCGGTCATCATCGTCCTGATCATTCTGGTGGTGTTGGTCTTCATCGCCCTGATCAAGACGATCCAAGTCATCCCACAGGCCAGCGCGGCCATCGTCGAGCGCTTCGGCCGTTACACGCGGACGCTGAACGCGGGCCTCAACATCGTGGTCCCGTTCATCGACACCATCCGCAACCGCATCGACCTGCGCGAACAGGTCGTCCCGTTCCCGCCGCAGCCGGTGATCACCCAGGACAACCTGGTCGTGAACATCGACACGGTCATCTACTACCAGGTCACCGACGCCCGGGCCGCCACCTACGAGGTCGCCAGCTACATCCAGGCGATCGAGCAGCTCACCGTCACCACCCTGCGCAACATCATCGGCGGCATGGACCTGGAACGGACCCTGACCTCCCGCGAGGAGATCAACGCGGCCCTGCGCGGCGTCCTGGACGAGGCCACCGGGAAGTGGGGCATCCGCGTCAACCGCGTGGAACTGAAGGCCATCGAACCCCCGACCTCCATCCAGGACTCGATGGAGAAGCAGATGCGCGCCGACCGTGACAAGCGCGCCGCCATCCTCACCGCGGAAGGCACGCGCCAGGCCGCCATCCTCACCGCCGAGGGCGAGAAGCAGTCGCAGATCCTGCGCGCAGAGGGCGAGGCCAAGGCGGCGGCCCTGCGCGCCGAGGGCGAGGCCCAGGCCGTCCGCACGGTCTTCGAGGCCATCCACGCCGGCGACCCGGACCAGAAGCTGCTGTCCTACCAGTACCTCCAGATGCTTCCCAAGATCGCCGAGGGCGACGCGAACAAGCTCTGGATCGTCCCCAGCGAAATCGGCGACGCCCTCAAGGGCCTCTCCGGAGCGATGGGCAACTTCGGCCCCCTGGGCGGAGGTTCGGGCAACGGCTCGTCGGGCGGCGGCAACACGGGCGGTACGGAGCGCCGGGAGAAGCCGAGCATCGACTGACCCACGGCAAGCGCCGAGCTCCCCGCGTCCTCTCAGGGGCGCGGGGAGCTGCGTGAGAAGCGACAGACCATCCGCGGCCGCCGACCGACAGGACCCGGCAGACGCCTAGGCCGCATCCCGGGCGAGCCACTCGGGAAGCGCATCGAAGTCCTCGGCGCCCAGAGCCAGGAGCATCGCATCCGCCGGCGTCGGCTCGAACGGCTCCCGGAGCAGCGTCATCCCGGCCTCCTCCGGAGTCCGGTTCGCCTTCCGGTGGTTGTCCTCCGCACACGCGGCGACCGTATTCAGCCACGCGTCCTGCCCGCCCTGAGACCGCGGCACCACATGGTCCACGGTCGTCGCCCGCCGCCCGCAGTACGCGCACCGGTGCCGGTCCCTGACCAGCACCCCCCGCCGTGACCATGGAGCTTGTCTTCGGAACGGCACCCGGACGTACCGGCACAACCGGATCACCCGAGGCGCCGGTATGTCGACATCGGCACCCCGCATCCGCAGCTCGGGATGGGCCTGCTCGACGACGGCCTTGTCCTGGAGCACCAGGACGACCGCACGGTTCAGCGTCACCGTCGACAGCGGCTCGAAACTCGCGTTCAGCACCAGCGTGTCACGCATCCAGCCCACCTCCCGTGTGCACCTGCCCACCCCCCGGCGGGCTCGGATCAACTCTGGACGGGCACGCCGAGATGGACAACGCAATAAAAATGCCCGCCTCCGATCACTTCCAAGACCGGAGGCGGGCAAACGTTCAATGAACCCTTGGCTGAATCCTTGCGGTGACGTCAGCCCTGCGCGGGGTTCTCGTACTCACCGATGAGGTGGGCACGCGCGATCGCGTGGAACCGCAGGTTGAAACCGACGACGGCCGGGGAGACGTCCGCGTCCGGCCCCAGCTTCTCCTGGTCCACCGCGTACACCGTGAAGACGTACCGGTGCGGGCCGTCCCCGGGCGGCGGCGCGGCACCCCCGAAGTCCTTCGTGCCGTAGTCGTTGCGCACGTGCACGGCGCCCGCGGGCAAGCCCTCGAACTTGCCGCTGCCCGCACCCGCCGGCAGCTCCGTCACGGAGGCCGGGATGTCGAACAGGACCCAGTGCCAGAACCCGCTGCCGGTCGGCGCGTCGGGGTCGTAGCAGGTCACGGCGAAACTCTTGGTCTCGGGCGGGAAGCCCTCCCAGCGCAGATGCGGCGACGTGTTGCCCTCCGCGTGGACCTGGGCGCTCTTGAGCGCCGCACCCCCCTCGATGTCCTCGCTCGTCACCGTGAACGACGGCACGGGCGGATGGAAGTCATGGGGGAGCGGCCGCCGCTTGAGCTCGGTCACCTCGGTACCTCCTGATCGATGATCTGGAACCAGCGGTTCCCGAGCCTAGAACCAGTTGCGCTTGCTGCCGACCTCGGACAGCCACTGGTTGAGGTAAGCCGCCCAGTCGGTCCCGTGCCAGTCGTTCAGACCCACCTGGAAGGACCTGAAGGTGTCCGAGCCCTCGCTGAACAGGCCCGCCTTCTTGTCCATCTCCAGCACGACGTCCATCGCGTGCTCGTCGGCGACGAAGCTCAGCTCGACCTGGTTCAGCCCCCGGTACTGCGACGGCGGGAAGAACTCGATCTCCTGGTAGAACGGCAGCCTCTGCCGCGTGCCACGGATGTGGCCGCGCTCCATGTCGGCGCTCTTGAAACGGAAGCCCAGCTGGATGAAGGCGTCCAGGATCGCCTTCTGCGCCGGCAGCGGGTGCACGTTGATCGGGTCCAGATCGCCGGAGTCCACGGCCCGCGCGATCGCCAGCTCGGTGGTCACACCGATGTTCATCCCCCGCAGCGCCTGTCCGTCGATCATCGTGACCGGCGTCTCCCAGGGGATCTCCAGCCCGAACGGCACCGCGTGCACGGCACCCGCCTGCAACTCGAAGGCACCGCCGAGCCGGACCTTGGTGAACTCGATGTCCTGCTTGTACTCCTGGTCGCCGCTCTCGACCTCGACCTTGGCCTGCAGACCGACGGACAGCCCCTCGATGGCCTGGTTCACCGACCCGCCCTGGATCCGCACCTCGCCCTGGACGACACCACCGGGTACGACATTGACCTCGGTCAGCACCGTCTCGACCGACGCCCCGCCGGCCCCCAGACTCGCGAGCAGCTTCTTGAACGGCATGACTCTCCCTTTACGAATGGACCCTCGACCCGTACAAACGCGATCCGTCCGCGCCCGGTTCCGTCGGCGCGCTGCCCCGTCTGGACTACCCTCGGAGGGCATGATCGCGCCCCCGGACCGTACGCCACTGCCCCGAGCCTTCTTCGACCGCCCGGTACTGGAGGTCGCCCCCGATCTCCTCGGCCGCGTCCTGGTCCGGACGACCCCCGACGGCCCGATCGCCCTCCGCCTCACGGAGGTGGAGGCGTACGACGGCCCGAACGACCCCGGCTCGCACGCCTACCGCGGCCCCACCGCTCGCAACGCCGTGATGTTCGGCCCTCCCGGACACGTGTACGTCTACTTCACCTACGGCATGTGGCACTGCATGAACCTGGTCTGCGGACCCGAGGGCCGGGCCAGCGGGATCCTGCTCCGCGCGGGCGAAGTGGTGGAGGGCGCCGAGCTGGCCCGCAAGCGACGCGTTTCGGCCCGGAACGACAAGGAACTGGCCAAGGGACCGGCCCGCCTGGCCACGGCCCTTGAGGTCGACCGGACCCTGGACGGCGCCGACGCGTGCGCTTCCGGAGAGGCCCCCCTGAAGATGCTCACGGGGACACCGGTCCCCTCCGACCAGGTACGCAACGGTCCCCGCACCGGTGTCGCCGGCGACGGAGGCGACGGCGACCTCCACCCCTGGCGCTTCTGGATCGCCGGCGATCCGACGGTGAGCCCCTATCGCGCCCACGTACCGAGGCGCCGCGGAAGTTGACGCGGCCCGCCGAGGTGCGTAATGTGGCCCGAGCCGCTGAACCGGGTACGGCGATCGCCTGCAGCCGGAGCGGCCAACCCACTACCTAGCTCGAGCCCCTCAGCGGGGTCGTTTGCGGCGCACTCGTGCGTCCGAATTCGAACTCGCGAGACTCGATTATGAGTTCCCGCGGGAATCGGCTAACGTAGTGAATGTCGAAAGGGCGGACGGCGAAAGCCGAAAAGCCCGAGACACCCCGCCGGCCGGGAATCGGATCGAGAAAAGATCTGATAGAGTCGGAAACGCAAGACCGAAGGGAAGCGCCCGGAGGAAAGCCCGAGAGGGTGAGTACAAAGGAAGCGACCGTTCCTTGAGAACTCAACAGCGTGCCAAAAATCAACGCCAGATATGTTGATACCCCG
>NZ_JBVIJO010000007.1:0-444865 GCF_055581365.1 Streptomyces sp. NPDC031445 | reverse complement strand
TCGATCACCTGCCGGTGATCCCGCCACCTGCCACAACGCCTGTTGCTGACCGGCAGGAACGGCCGCAGCCGTTCCCACTCGGCATCCGTCAGATCACCCCGCCCCATGTCCACATCAACGACACGACAGCGGAGTGGTCACATGATCGGCCGGACAAGTCCTAGGTGTTCTGTCCCGGGACGTTGGTGACACGCATGCTGGGTGCTTGAACAGGTGAGGGCCTTCTGGAGGCCCTCGCGTCCCACCGTAATGCGCCGCTGACCCCGACCGGCAGGCTGCGTCTGGCCCGGTGTGTCGTGGACGACGGCTGGCCGCTGCGGCGCGCCGCGGAACGCTTCGAGGTCAGCCACACCACCGCCGCACGCTGGGCAGGCCGCTACCGGCAGCACGGTGCAGCGGGGATGCGGGACCGCTCCAGCCGGCCGCTCCGATCGCCGCGGCAGGCCCCGGCCGCCGTGGAAGAACAGGTCGTCCGGCTGCGATGCGAGCACCGGATCGGTCCGGTGCGGCTGGCCGCGAGGACGGGCATCGTCGCTTCGACCGACCATCGCATCCTCGTCCGGCACCGTCTGCCCGTCCTGGCCGCCTGCGACCGGGCATGCGCCCCGGTGCGCCCAACAACAAGAGCGCCAGCGGTCCCATCCGGATAAAGGCCGGTCGGCGACTCGGTGCTCGCGGGGAATACCACCGCCCGACGAACGGACTTCTCACAACAGCGCTGACAGTCCGGCATCGACTGGTACCCGTTCACGTGCTCCCCCTTGGAGCGCAGGGGCCGGCCCCGTGTGGCCAGCCCGTCACCGTGCTCGTGCACTCCGAACCCCACTCCGGCGAGGTCACCGCAGCAGCCGCTTCGCCCCCCGATCAGCAGATCCGCCACCACGGCGGCGAGCATGGCGTTCGGCAGTTCCTCCACCTGGTCGACGACGTACGCGAGCACGATGTGCTTCGGACCACCCTTCGGGGTCTGCACCTTCGCCCCTTGGTGATCCGAGTACGGCCCCAGGCAGGACCTGCGTGCAACGAGTTAGGGGCTCTGCCTCTTCAGCGTGCTCCGGAACGCATTCCGGCCGGTAATCCGGCTCCACCGGGTGCCGCACCTCCGCCCTGGACGTACCGGCCGGCCACGTGAGGTTCGTGGACGTCACGGGCCGGGGGCGCTCTGCTCGTGACTCTCGTGACGCCGGAGCTGGTGGTGGAGGTCGGCGTCGACGTCGCACGGGACAGTGCCGGATGGTACGGCGTCAGGCAGCGGGGGCCTGCTGGGGAACGTCTACCTGTGGGTCCGCGTCGGCCCCAAGCGCCTCAACGGCCGCAGTGAGCCGCTCGATCGACCTGGGGAGGAGACGGGGGCTGCGCTGCCAGCCCCGGGAGCCGAAAACCGCCCATACCGGCACGGTGAGCTCGGCCAGTCGCTCGGCCTTCTTCATGTCCTCACGCTCGGAGATCGCTACCGCGCGGGCATGGGCCACGTACGTGCCGATCATCTGGCGCAGGACGTCTGTGGGCCAGGTCGGCGCGAAGGTCTCCATGTTGTCGACCATCCACTCGGTCGCCTGGTCGAGCTGCTTCATCCACCGGGCCCGCTCCGCCCGGACGCGCTCGCGCATCACTTCCGTCCACCCCGGGTCGTCCGCGGCCGGCTCCTCGAACTCCCGCAGCCGGGCCGCTGCCGCGACGATCCTGAGCATCGACGCGAGAAATCGGTCTCGCGCCTGATGGGCTTCCCCGATCCTCCGCTTACGGGCCTCCAGCCGAGGCACCACGAGCCAGCCGGTCCCCACCGTCGTGACCAGCGCAGTCGCCAGCGCGATCAGGATCGTCCCCAACGCCCCAGGTCCATTGGACACCGCTTCCACTCCTCCTTGCTCGCGCCGAGGCGGCACGCGATCCGCCGAAGTCTCTCACCGCCGAGGCCGTGGTGCCCTGGCTTGGACAAGTTCTATGGAGCCGCCCGTGATGAGGCGGCGAGGGCGTGAACGCGGCCTCGCAGTACAGCAGCGGTTCATGGATGTGTCGGCCAGCCCAGGTCGAGCATGTGCCTGATCTTGCGGCGCGTCTCCGGGTCCGGATCCTCGGCAGCGCGCATGCTCACCAGCGCCGCCCCCTCGTCCTCGCCGGCCTTGACCACCCACCAACGGAGCGAGGAGAACCTCACCTCGGGGTCCGGGTCGGCGACGGCGCGCCGACGGAACAGTTCCTGCACGCCTTCGTGGTCCCTCCAGCGGAGGCCCAGCACCTTCACGGCCTTTGCACGGGCGTCCTTGCCGGGCTGGTCCGAGGCTGCCCGCATGAGGGTGTCCCGGACGTCCTCGCGGTAGGCCCAGTGTTCACACAGCACATCCAGCACCACGTCCCCGTAGCGGTGCGAGGGGTCCGCGGCGATACCCAGTACGAAGGCTCTGACGTCGGTGCGGTCCATCCACCGCTTCGCCAGCACCTTCACGGCGGAGCTCCCGACGACATAGTCCTCGCGCTCGGTCACCAGCCGGATCAGGACCGCGCGGGCGTCGTCGCGGTCGGGCCAGTGATCCCGCAACTCGTCGAGCAAGGTGGAGCTGGTGTAGCGGTGTGGGTGATCGGCAGAGGCCAGGAGCAGCTGGTGAACGTCCTCCCGAGCGGGCCAGTGCTCCACCAGGCCCCGCAGCACGGTCGCGCGGGTCCATAGGTCCACGTCGTCGGCGCAGGCTCGGACAAGAAGGTCGCGGATGTCCGGTTGTCCGGCCCACTGCTCGGCCAGCACACGCAGGGCACGCCGCCGGACGCTCTCGTGCGGATCACCGGTGGCTGCGCGGCTGAGGCTGCTGAGGGCGTCGTCATCGTCGCGGAAGTGGTTGTCCACCACCTCTACGGCAGCACCACGCACTTCTTCATCCGCGTCCTGGTGCACCCGGCGCAGGATCAGCTCCCGGACGCGCTCGTGCCGGGACCAGCGCTCGCCCAGTTGCCGAAGGGCGGTCGCGCGCACACGTGGACAGTGATCGTCGGTGACGGCGCGGACGAGCGTCTGGCGGATGTCGGCGTGCCCAGGCCACTTCCCGGCCAACGCGTCCAACGCCACTTCGCGGACGCCAGGAGCGGACGAGTCGACGGCACGTTCGATCAGCAGAGCGCGGATCGTGTCGTCTCCGTGTACGCATCCGCCGAGGACCCGTATCGCACTTCGGCACAGGTCGGCGTCGGTGTCGTCGGCGGCTCGCTGTGTCAGGAAGTCCAGCACGTCCCGGTAGCCGGTGCAGTGCAGTCTCAGCGTCTGCAGCGCTGTGCCGCGTGTGTCGTCGTCCTGGTCGTCGCGGGCACGTCGGATGAGCACGGACCGTATGTCCTCACGGCCGTGCCACTGACGGCCGAGAGTGCGCAGCGCGTCGCTACGAACGAACGGATGGTCGCCGTGGGTGGCCGCGTGGACGATCAGGTCACGGACGTGGTCGTCATCCGACCACCAGGCGCCCAGGACTTCCAGGGCTCTGCCGCGGGTGTTCGCTTTGGGATCTTCGGCGGCGCGGGTGATCAGGAAGGCGCGGACGTCTTCCTGGTCCCTCCAGACCTCTCCGAGTACCTCCAGCGCCATCGAGCGGACTCGGTGACCGGGACTGAGCGTCGCCTCACGCAGGACGAGTTCGAGGACAGTGTCGTCGTGCGGATTCCGTTGTCCCAGTACGTAGAGGAATGTCAGACGGTCCAAGCCGTAGTAACAGCTGCGGGCGAGTGCCGCCAGCTCGTCGTCGTGGGTTTTGAGAGCGAAGGCCAGGACGGCGGTCGGCTCGTCGCTGAAGGAGAACTGTCCGCTCAGGCGGTACCAGCGCAGGTAGGACTCGCGCCCGGCCTGGTACCGGTTGAACGAGGCCAACGCCGACCACGCTTCGGTCAGGAGCCACGGCCCCTTGGAACCGCGCGTATGCAGAACCGCGGTGACGGCGTCGACGGCGGCAGCGCTCTGGGCGGCCGGTGCTGCGACCTTGTCCGCCTCGGCCAGGGCGCGCAGGGCCAGGATCGCGTAGCGGGCGTCGGTGGGGTCCGTTCGCCGGGCGTGGAGGTCCAGGAGCCGGTCGATGGCGGCGGTCGCGTCGTCCACGTCCAACTGCCCGATGAGGAGCACGAGTACCTCGTGCCACGCGGGGTCAGCGGCCCGCACGGTGACGACCTGGTCGATCAAACCCTCCGGCGTCCAATGACGTTCTTCTTCGTACCGGTGGGCGATGTCGGCTGCTGTCAGGTGTTCGAGGAAGGCGCGGTGGACGAAACCGTAGATGTCCTCTCCGTAGGGCGCCAGGATGAAGTTGCGCTGGTACAGCTGGGCGATCATGGCCGAGGCAGCAAGGGTGGCCTGGACGGGGCCGGGTGTGTACTGCTGCAGATGGTCGCGGAAGACACCTTCGAGGTCGCTTGAGTGAATGTGGTTGCCGGCGATGCCGTTGTGGCCTTCCTGCATGGTGCGGGCCACCAGACGCAGCAGCCTCAGCCGTCCCACCGGGCCCAGCACGTCCAGTGCCTCGGCGACGCCTGGGGGCAGGGGCGCCTTGAGCATCTTGGCGGCCTCGTCCCAGTGCGCGACCAGGACCCTGATCGCGTGGTCGTACACGCCCCGCCTGTTGCGTGGAAGGGAAGGGTGCCGGCCGATGATGGCCAGAATGGTCAGCAGGAGCGGATTGCCCGCCATCTCCCGCAGCGGCTGTGAGGTCTCGATCGCCGCCGTGAGCCGTTCCGACCGTTCCCGGGCCAGCATGGTGTCATCAGGGCAGGTGGCGCGATACCAGCGGTCGGCGAACGTGCTGATCCGCTCGTCGTCCAGGTCCTGGATCGTGAAGTGGGCGAAGCCCGCGGCGTCCAGGACCGCACGTTGATACCCGATGACTCGGGAGGTCACCAGGATGCGCGTCGCGGGGTGGCGGGCGGCGAAACCGGCGATCCGTTGTACGGCCTCCGTCCGCACCTTGGCGTCGAAGATCTCATCCAGACCGTCGAAGATTACCAGCGCCTGGCCCTCGGCCAGCAGATGGTCCCGGACGGCGGGTGGGACGCCGAGTGTGAAATCGCTGTACTGGTGGTCGAGGAAGACCTCGAAACCGCTGTGACGCCAACGCTCGTCGGCGTACTGCCGCAGTTCGACCACCATGGGCACCAGGCCCTTCAGCGGCTGGAGGGCGCCGTCGGGTTCGCCGCGGGTCAGGGTCAGCGTCAGGTAGCGGATGAGGGTGGACTTGCCCGCGCCCGGATCGCCGAGGAGGACCACTCGGCGGCCCGCGGGTCCGGCCAGCGCCTCCAGCACACACTGTTCGGGGCGTGCCAGATACGAGGTGCGCAGGCGCTCGAACGCATCCGGGTCCGACCCTGGTGGCAGCAGTTCGTGGTTCAGGAGCCCACCCGATTCCGACACGCGCCGTTGCAGTTCCCGGGGGAGGTGTACAGGCGGGGGGTCAGCCCGCACGGCCGGGGGGACGAACACCTCCGGCAGCCGGACCGCCGACGGCGCCTCCCCCGCCGGGGCGAGCACCTCCAGGTCCAGGCGTCCGTACACCTCCAGTGCGCGGTCCCCGTAGAGGGCAACGGCGTCGGCGGCCTTCTGTTCGGCGGGCGAGCGCGCAGCGACGGTTCTCTGGTCCCGCGCCCTGACCGCGTCTGCGTAGCGCTGCAGGGCGACCCGCACGTCGTCGTCGCCCCCGCCGAGAGCGCGCACGAGCCGCGTCAACTGCGCCTCGTCGGCGGGAAGTGCACCGTTGGTTCCCCGCAGCAGCGCATTGACCCGTGAGCGGGCGGAGAGGCCCATGCCTTTCGCGACATCGGCCATGCTCTTCACGCCGTTGGCGAGGTGCACGGCGTCGAGCCACTCCAACAGCTCGCGTTGCGGCCCCTGTTCAGGCCAGCCGGAGCGGTTGATCCTCCTGCCTCGTCCCACGCTGCCTCCCTTCCCGACGCGGTACGGGGGCACGTGCGGGGTGTTCTCCCCCGTCCTGCACGCGTTCTCTCCGCGCACGCCCACCCCGGTGCCTGCCTGCGGCAGCATAGGCCGTCCAGCACGCAGAACGCGGCAGATCCCCGCCTGTCTCCCTCCGCGGCCAGGCTGCGTACACCAACGGGGATCCGGCCGGCCCCTCCTCACCGCTCCGCAGAGGAGAACACTCATGCAGTACTGGACACTCGCCCTCCAACTGGCCACCGCCGCCCTGTCCCTGGCAGCCTCGGCACTCACCCTGGCGACCGCCCTTGTCGGCACTCGCCGCACACCGGACGACCACCGCGACACCTCCGACGCCTCGTAGGAGCCCGTCGCCGCCGCGCCCGTGTCGTTGAGGTCACCTCGGTGAACCGTTCGACGCGGGCGCGCATGTCCGTGGTGCGAGGCTCCCGGCGGACACCAGGCCCCTGCCGTCGGTGACCCTCTATGACCGGTTGCTCCGACGTCGTCGCGTCAACGGCGGGCACCGAGAGGGGGAAGCAGCAGAGACCCTGCCACGCCAGCGAGGCTTGACCGAGCAGGCCGCCGACGCCGCCATCGACACCGCCTGCCGCATGCTGCGGTTGCCGTCGAACCGCAAGGAGTTCCCCGAGATCGCCGACCGGGCGATGAAGGATGAGAGCACCTACCGCGGCTTCCTCGCCGAGCTGCTGATGGCCGAGCGCGACGACCGGGCCCGACGCCGTTCGGAACGGCGGATCAAGGCGGCAGGCTACCCGCGGGAGAAGTCCCTGCGGGCAGCTGAACAAGACCACCGCCCGCTACGGCCGCGTCGGCCTCCTCTGCATCGACGAGCTCGGCTACAGGAACTGAGCCGGCACGGCGCCGAGCCGCTGTTCCAGGTGCTGACCGCGCGGGAGGAGAAGAACGGCGTCGCTATCGCCTCCAACGAGTCCTTCGGCGGCTGGACCAGGACTGATCTACAGAAGGCCGGCTCGGCCCGGCGGTGCTTCCGGCCGGAGACAGGGTCGTCGGATGCGCCAGTTCGCGGATGGTGAAGCCTTGTCAGGGATCGTGCATGAGGCGCTGGGGGCGGAGGCCTGCGTCGTCGGAGTGGACCGGTTGCGCGGTGGGAGCAAGAAGGGGGTCTACCGGGTTCATACGAGCGGATCACGTACAGCGAGTGTGATCGTCTACAGCTGGGCCGGGGCCGAGAACTTCTGGCCGGCTGCGGAAGCCGTCGACGCGGCCCACCCGTTCGCTCCCGCCTCCGGGTTGGTCCCCTTCCTGGCGGCCCAGCGGAGACTGGACGGCCTTGGAGTGCGGGTTCCAGGGGTGCTTCTCGCTGACGACGGCCGACGCCGCTACCCGGCGGACGTGGCGGTTGTCGAGGACGTTGCCGGCGGCACTCTTGAAGCGCTCCTGAAGACGGATCCCGCACGCGCGGCACATGCCTTGAGTGAGCTGGCCGCCATGCTTGACGTGATGCACCAGCAGCACAGCCAGCACTACGGCAGGGTGGACGTGCTCGAACGGGGCGACAGAGCGAGTGGCGATTCATGCGAGCAACTGGTGCTCGACCGTGCCATCGAGGATCTCGCCGAGGCTGCCGAACGCGACCCCAGCATCGGATCAGCCGCGGCTTCTTTGCACGATCGCTTGCAGGAGCCGGCCGGACGAGTGGCTCCGCGCACGCAGCACGGACTGATCCACGGTGAACTCGGGCCCGGCCACGTCCTGGTCGACGCCTCCGGCCACCCTGTCCTCATCGACATCGAGGGCCTGATGTTCTTCGACGTCGAGTGGGAGCACGTCTTCCTGCGGCTTCGGTTCGGTGACCAGTACCCAGCCTTGTCCCGCCCCGGACTCGATCCGGCACGACTCGACCTCTACATGCTCGCGATGCGTCTCTCACTGGGTGGCCGGCCCCCTTCGCCTGCTCGATGGCGACTTCCCGCACCGCACGGTGATGCGGGAAATCGCCGAGCACAACGCGAAGGAAGCGCTGGCTCTGTTGGTCTCGTAGCACCGCGTCCGCTACATACGCATCGCTTCCGCCACTACATGGGTCAGCCAGAGAGTTCGCCGCCGCCCTCGCGGCCGTCGCGCCACAGCCGGGAGCGGAACGGATTGGCCCGAACCTCGCTGGACTCGCTTTTCAAAGGATGGGCTGGCCGCCGGTGATCGCGATCCGGGCGCCGGAGACGTACGAACCCTCGTCGGAGGCGAGCAGCACATGGACCGGGGCGACCTCGGCCGGCTGGCCCGGACGATTGACCGGAACCTGAGAGCCGAAGGTCTCCACTTGTTCGGGCGGCATCGTCGCGGGGATCAGCGGTGTCCTGATCGGCCCCGGGGTCACGCTGTTGACGCGGATTCCTCGCTCGCCCAGCAGTTGTGCCATGGCCCCGACCATGTTGGCGATGCCCGCCTTGGTCACGTCGTAGGGCAGCAGCGTGGGCACCGGCATGTCAGAGTCCTCGGGCAGGTAGGAGAGCAGAAGATCCGCGCCCTCCCGGGCGAAGGCGATGGCCACGGCCTTGCCGATGCCACTGTCGCCGCCCGTGATCACCGCCGCCTTCCCGGCCAGCCGGCCTGACCCCCGGGAACGAGGCACCGTAACGGTGCCCTGGACGGCTGGCGGCCACCTCGGTGCGGCCGGTGGTCGCCGGCGTCACTAGCCGGTTCGTGCTGTGTCGTCGCTCAGCACGGGGGCACTGCGGATGAGGCGCAGGGTCGTGGTCAGCAGGAGGCCGCCGACGATGTTGCCCAGGACCGCCCAGGCCAGCCACTTCAGCCAGTCGAGGTAACCGTAGGCCGTCGTGCCGGTGTGCAGGCCGGCGAACGCGATGAGGGAGTCCAGCACCGAGTGCCACAGCCCGAACCCGGCCAGGACGAACGCGGTGGTGATCGATGCGGTGATCTTCCCGGTCATGGACTCACTGCCATGGTGCATACGGGTCATGAGCGTGATGACGCCGCCGCCCAGCACTGCGAGGCAGAAAGTGCCCAGTGTGTACCCGCCGTCGACGAACTTCGCGCCCAAGGCGGCCGCGGTGCCGTGCAGGTCCGGGTAGGCCTGCATGACCAGCCCCATGAACACCCATCCGCCGACCAGGTTCATCACCAGGACCGTTCCCCACATCCTGACCAGGTCCAGCCAGGTGGCCGCGCCCGCGATGACGGTGGCGACGGGCACCAGGAACCCCTCTGTGAACAGTTCGCTGTGCCCGAGCAGCAAGGCGATGAGTCCCACGGAGAAGGCCAGTCCGGCCAGGAGCTCGCTGCCGGTGGCGTGCCGCACGAACAGCAGCGCCATGACGCCGACACCGACGTCGATACCGCCCAGCAGTGACGTGGCCACCAAGGACGTCCAGGTGCGGTGCAACCGTGGGCCGCCCTCGGCCACGATCCGTTCCGCCGCCTCGGCGACTCTCCGCTCGCCGGGTCCCTGCATGATCTGGTCATCCGGTTCCATGGCCGTCCTCCGGTTTCGCGTGACCACGGGAACGTGCCCTCTGCCTTCCCCGGTGGCGAGCGGCCCGCCGCTCAGCCGCGCAGCCGCCCACAGGGATCCCCGAGCAGGTAGGCGAGTGTTCCGGCGCCTGGGAGCAGTGCGTTGCGTATGCGCAGTGCCCGGGCGCTGGGACGGCTGCGCGACCGTGTCGCAGGGCAGCGTGATGCGGTGCTCGTCGTCGTGGGGCCGGCCCAGCAGGCGGCAGATCTCCGTCAGGGGGTTGGGAGCGGTGCCGGCGACGACGCCGCTGTGCACGTCCCGGCGCGGTCCGCGCACTTCCAGATGGGCGTTGACCACGCCCCGTGTCGCGGTGCGGACGGCGGCTTCCCGCAAGCAGGGCCCAGACGTGCGCCGGCACCTGCCCCTTGGCGTCGGACCGCAGCGCCGGTGCGCGTCGTGATGGCTGCAGACCAGGGCGGCCGGCGCGTCCGGGGCGGCCTCGGCCGGCCAGCAGGCGAACACGGTCTGCGGGCCGTCGGTGTCCCATTCCCCGACCTCGGGAAAGCCGGTCTCCCGCAGGTGGGCCCGGAGCCAGCGCGCCGAACGGGTCACGTCCCGCTCGTGTGCCGGGTCGTCGGACACCGACGGGATGCGCACCCAGGCGGCCAGATCGTCCCGCAGTGCGCCGACGCGGTCGTGCGGATAGCCGCGGACGGCGGGGTCGGGGTCCTGCATCACGTGCTTCCTTCCTGGCCGGCGGGTGGGGCGGTGGGGGCCGGCACCGGCGGGAACAGCGCCGAAAGGTGGTCCCTCAGCGCCTTGCGGAGGTCGCCCAGACCCTCGCCCGTTCGGGCGGAGACGGCGACTGCGCCCGGGTGGAGGCGCCGCAACGCGGCCACCTGTTCGGGTTCGGCGAGGTCCGCCTTGTTCAGCACCAGCAGTTCCGGAACGTCCTGCGCACCGATCTCCCGCAGCACCTCGCGCACGGTGGCGATGTGCTGGGTGGCCTGCGGGGAGGAGGCGTCGACGACGTGCAGGGCCAGATCGGCCCGCGCGACCTCCTCCAGGGTCGACCGGAAGGCGTCGACGAGCTGGTGCGGGAGACGGCGGACGAAACCGACCGTGTCGGTGAGGGTGTAGGCGAGTCCGTCGAGGGTGCGGACCTGGCGTACCAGCGGGTCCAGGGTGGCGAACAGGACGTCGGCGACCTCGGCGTCCGCGCCCGCCAGGCGGTTCAGCAGGGCCGACTTGCCGGCATTGGTGTAACCGGTGATCGCCACCGACGGCACGCGGTCACGCACCCGGCGCCCACGGGTCACCTCACGGCGGCGCGCGGTGCGGCGCACCTGCTCGCGCAGGGTCCGCATCCGCCGGCGCAGATGGCGTCGCCGGATCTCCAGACGCGTCTCACCACGGCCACGCACACCGATCCCGGCACCGCCGGCCACCCGGCCGCCGCCGATCCGGGACATCTCCCGGCCGTGGCCACGCAGCCTCGGCAGCTCGTAGGCGAGCTGCGCCAGCTCCACCTGTGCCTTGCCTTCCGAGCTGTGGGCGTGCTCGCCGAAGATGTCCAGGATCAACCCCGTCCGGTCCACCACCCGCGCCCCGACGCCGTCCTCCAGACCTCGTACCTGGGCCGGGGTGAGGTCACCGTCGGCGATCACCAGGTCCGCCTGCCGGGCCTCGGTCAGCTCCGCGAGCTCGCGCACCTTGCCCGCACCGAGGTACGTCGCCGGGTCCGGGCGCTCCCGCACCTGTACCACCCGGTCCGTCACCTCGATCGCGTCGGTCGCGGCCAGACGCTCCAGCTCGTCCAGGGAGTCCGCCGTCGCGGAATCCGGGCTGTCGCGGTCCGCGAGTCCGACCAGCACCGCCCGCCACCCGCGTGCTTCCGCAGCGTCCGCAGGGCTCGTCGCGCTCGTCGCTCCGGGCTGCCCGCCTGTCAACCATGTGCCTGGCATGATCGTCTCCGCTCCTGCCGAGGTCGGTGCACTTCCCAGCCGGAGCCCGGTGCCTCGCCGAGTGAGGAGCCGGCCCCTCTGACCGCGGGAGGGACCGCGCGGCCGGGGAGGACGACAGGATTCCCAAGTACCCCGGGACAGCCGTGCATGCTTCCGCACCGGCACCCAGCCGTCGGCGGCCGTTGCGTCGTGCCGAGGCCAGGAGGCGGGTCGTTCGCGCGCGCCCCCCTCGATCAGGGGACCAGTCGGCCCCGCGGACCCACGGTCGGCTGTGCCCGGCGGCCTTGGCAAGGGGTGCGAGACGGCCTGTGAATGCCGGGCGGCCTGTGGGTGCCGGGCGCCCTTGGCCAGGCGGGCGGGGCGGGAACACGGCTTCGGACTACCGGGCCGTCACCCGCAGGGTTTCGGCACTGGGGTCGGCGGCGTCGGGGATGAGCATGCCGGCGGCCACGCCGCTGGTCAGGTAGTCGACGACCTCGCGGGTGATGACCTCGCCCAGGGCGACGACGGGGACGCCGGGCGGGTAGGGGCTGATCGTCTCCGCCGCGACGCGTCCGACGGCGTCCCGGGCCGAGACGTGCTCGGCGCTCGCGAAGAAGGCGTCCCGGGGCAGCGTGGCCTGCTCGAGTTGCAGCGCGCGGGGCTCGGGCAGGCGGACCGAAGGCCGCGTCTCGATGGTGTCCGCGTGCTCGACGAGGCGGTGCAGGGAGTCGATGAGGAGGTTCTCGGTCCGGTCGTTGTCGGCGTGGGTGATCTGTGCGCTCAGCCGGCAGGTGTCGGAGGAGCCGATGTCGACCTGGCAGTGGGCGCGCAGCCACTCGGTGGCCTGCATGCCGCTGATGCCGAGCTCCCGCACGTCGATGGTGATCTTCAGCGGATCCAGTTCCGTCGTGAGGCCCTGTTCGACGACCTCCCGGCCCATCAGGCGCAGGCCGGGCGTCCCGGTGACGGCCTTGCGGATGCGTGCCGTGCGGTGCAGCGCCGCGTCCAGCAGGCCGTGGCCGTGCTGGACCATGTGGCGGCGCCATCCGTCGAGGGTGGTGTACACGAGGGACGAGGAGCTGGTGGTGCCGAGCAGGTCCTCGCGCTGTTTGAGCACTTCGGGTGAGACCCGGTCGCCCTGGAGGTGGAAGACGGAGCTGGCACCGGCCGCGCCGGGAGCTCGGCCTGGCGGCCCTCCACGGAGTACCGCCGCCTGCTCTCCCCGTACCTGAGCGACCCTTCCGGCACGCGGTGACGCCCGGCGACCGGCAGCAGGGCGGGACTCCCCCGGCTCCGCGAGCACGTCGGGCCTCTGGACGCCGACGGCAGCCCGGTCGACGGCGAACCCGGCGGACAGCGAGCCGTGCCGGGGCGGTCCCCGCACGTCACACGCCCGTCCCCGTCTGCGGCCGGCCCCAGGGGGGTAGCCGGGCATGGTGACACCTCCTACCACTCCTTCCACGCCTTCCACGCCTTCCACCGCCGAGACGGACGGCTCACCGCACAGCGGAGCCCCCGCGCTCAAGAAGGCCCTGACGACCCCCCTGCTGTACTTCTTCATCCTCGGCGACGTGCTGGGCGCCGGTGTCTACGTCCTCGTCGGCCAGATCGCCGCGGAGTCGGGGGGCGCCGTGTGGCTGCCCCTGCTCCTGGCGCTGCTGCTGTCGCTCCTGACGGCCGCCTCGTACGCCGAACTCGCCACGAAGTACCCGAGGGCGGGCGGCGCCTCCCACTACGCGACCCTCGCCTACGGGCCGTTCACCGGCTTCCTCGCCGGGTTCTGCATGCTCGCCGCGGGCATCGTCTCCGTCGCCGCGCTCGCGCGGGGTTTCGCCGGCGACTACCTGGCCGTCTTCGTCAGCCTTCCGGTCGTGCTGGTGGCGGCCGCCTTCCTGTGCGCCCTGGCCCTGCTGAACGCCCGCGGCATCAGCGAGTCCACCCGCGCCAACGTGGCGGCGACGGTCGTCGAGGTCGGCGGCCTCCTGCTCGTCGTCGGGCTCGGGGTCTGGCTGTTCCTCCGCGGCGACGGCGACCCCGGCCGGCTCGTCCACCTCGGCACCGCGCACACGGGGGCCGCCGCCGGTGTGCTGGGCGGAACGGTGCTCGCGTACTACTCCTTCGTCGGCTTCGAGACCTCCGTCAACGTCGCCGAGGAGACCCGCGACCCGCGCCGCTCCTACCCGCGGGCCCTCTTCGGCGCCCTGGTGACGGCGGGAGCCGTGTACGTCCTGGTCGGTGTCGTGGCCTCGGCCGCCGTCCCCACGGCGACGCTGGCCCGCTCCAGCGGTCCGCTGCTGGAGGTGGTGAAGGAGGCCGGCGGGGTGCCGCCGAAGGTGTTCGGCGCCATCGCCCTCGTCGCAGTGGCCAACGGCGCGCTGCTCACCGGCATCATGAGCTCCCGCCTGGCCTACGGCATGGCGCGGGACGGGCTCCTGCCCCGCTTCCTGACCCGGGTGCTTCCCGGCCGCCGTACGCCGTGGGCCTCGATCGCGGTGACGACCGTGCTGTCCTTCCTGCTGGCGCTCACCGGTGACGTGGCCAGCCTCGCCTCCACGCTCGTGCTGTTGCTCCTGGTGGTGTTCTTCATCGTCAACACCGCGGTGCTCGTCCAGCGGCGCGACCGCTGCGACCGCCCGCACTTCCGGGCGTACACCGCCGTCCCCGTCCTGGGGGCGGCCTCGTGCGTGGCGCTCGCCACGCAGGTCGAGGCCGAGGTCTGGGCGCGCGGGCTGATCGTCATCGCGGTCGGTGTGGTCCTGGGGGCCGTCGCCGCCCGGCGCCGCCGCCGGGTCTCCTCCTGAGCGACGCCGGGGCCCGCGGCCCAGGTTCTCCCGCCGCGTCGCCGATGAGCCGGCACGCCGGTACGCCGATGGGCGACCGTTGCCCGGGGCCGGCCCGGACAGCGCCGATCGGGCTGCGCGGCCGGCGCTGCGCTCCTGCTGTGCTCACTCGCCGCCGGCCGGGACGGCGACGCGGCGGCTCGGGCCGCCCGGCTGCGGGTCGAGCCCACGTCGCTCAGTCCGGCCTCGTCGGCTGTCAGGTGCCGCACGATCATCTCGGTCCGGCCGTCGCTCGTGTCGTAGTCGAGTTCGCCGCCCACTCCCACGGTCAGCGTGCCGGCCGTACGGAGGACGGTGAGGGTGGATTCGGTGGGGTACGGGTCGGTCATGCCTGGGTGTGGGGGCCGGTGGCGGGACGGGGAGTGCGGTCGGGCGCCGCAGCGCCGCCCCGTGCGGCAGGCGTGGGGTGCGGGCGGGACGTGCGGAGCTGCCGGGGCGTGCCTGGCCTCGAGGGCGTCGGCGGTCCGGGGCGGGAACGCGGTGAAGCTTCCGGGGTCGTCGACGTGGGCGCCGGGGTCAGGGCCTCGTGCCATCGCGGTCCGCCAGGTGGGGCAGGTCGTCCGCCCCCTGCGACCAGATGCGGTGTGGGGGGTCGGGCGCCGGGATGGTCGGCCCGCCGGCCGCGCGGGCGGAGCGCCTCGGCGACGAGCCGGGCGGGGGCGGCGTGCCGTTCGCCGTCGACGCGGCCAGCCGTGACACGGCCCTGACGAGCAGCGTGGCGTTCCGGTGCCGGGTGGTGCGGCCGGCGGCCGAAGGCCCAGTCTCCTCCCCCGCGTCGTCGGCCGCTGCCGTCCACAGCCGGTCCGGCAGACCGGCGGACGCGGCCGAGGAGATCACGTGCTGCTCGTGTTCCTCGCGCGGGAGCGCCCGTTGACGACGGTCAGGGGGCCGGGCCGGGGGACGCTGATGGCGACGGCGGCCATGTCGTCGTGGCGGCCGGCACCCAGCCAGTGGGCGGCGAGCATCTGCACCCGTTCGACGACCGCTTCGGCCGGGAGGCCCGCGCACTCCGACAGGGCCCGGCGCAGGCGGTGCTCGCCGAAGAACTCGTCGCCGAGCGGGCCGCCGCGCGCTTCGGTGATGCCGTCGGTGTAGAGCAGGCAGGTCTCTCCCGGCGCCAGCACCGTCTCGACCGTGTGTGCCGTGACGGCGGGCAGTGCCCCGACGAGGGTCCCTCTGGCGGGTACTTCTTCCACCGTTCCGTCGGCGCGGAGGATGAGCGGCGGCAGGTGTCCGGCGCTGGTCAGGCGGAGCCGTGCCCGGCTGCCGCGGCGGCGGACTGAGGCGAGGACCAGCGTGGCGAAGCGTGTGTGACGGGAGGTGAGAAGGGCGCCGTTGAGCAGGTCGAGGACCCGCTGATGGTCGTCGGTCAGCGGCAGCAGCGCGTGCAGCGTGTTGCGGATCTTGCCCGTGAGCACCGCCGCGTCCAGACCCTTGCCCGCGACGTCGCCGAGGACGACGAAGGTGTCCTGGGAGGGGTCGGAGCCGGGGTGGACGTCGTAGAAGTCCCCGCCGACCCGTTCGTGGTCCTTGGCCGCGCGGTAGCCGCCGGCGTACTCCACCCCGTTCACGCTGCTCAGCGGCGGGGGCAGCAACTCGCGCATCAGCGTGGCGGTGACGGTGGCCTGTTCGCTGTAGAGGCGGGCGGCGGAGAGGGCGGCGCCGGCGCGCGCGGCGAAGAGCCGGGCGAAGACCTCCTCGCCTTCCGTGAAGGACTGCTCGGTGCTGGCGCGCACCAGGATCAGGGCTCCGGCCGGTACGCCGTGGCCGGGGAGCGGAGCGACGATCACGGATCCGACCGGGCCGGCGAAACCGTCCGGGGTGACCCAGTCGGGGAGGTCGGCGGGGTTTATCCAGCGGGCGGGTACCGGGGGGAAGCCTTGCAGGGCTTCGGTCAGGCCCGGTACGCCGGAGACGTCGACCAGTCGCGTGACCTGGGTGGCCGGCCCGCCCCTGGTCGCGTAGGTCAGCGGGTGGCGCCGGCCTTTCGGCGGGGCGACGAGGACCGCGGCGTCGGCGAGGTGTTCCGCGGCCATGGCGGCGGTCACTTCCATGCAGCGCGGCACGTTCAGCGTGGACAGCAGCGTGGTGGACACCTCCGAGAGGATCTCGGTGCGCGTCTGCGCGTCGGTCAGCGCGGTCTGGGCCTGGCGGCGGTCGGTGTCGTCGAGCAGCCACCACACGACGTCGCCGTCCTCGGCCTCCGTCGGGTGCGCCTCGAAGTGGCGCTCCTTGATGGGTCCGTTCAGCGGCTCGGCGTGGGTGCCGCGCAGTCCCTCACCGATGCCCTGGTGGGCGTCGCAGAGCCAGGGCGGGACGTGCTCGTGCAGCCAGTCGCCGCTGACGGCACCGGGGAGGAGTCTCCGGGCGGCCCCGTTGATGTCCACGAGGCCGCCGTGCCGGTCGACGACGAGGACGGGACAGGGTGCGTCAGTCCAGGTCGCGCCGACCGTGTGGCCGGCATCGGGGGAACGGGCGGAGGTACCGGGGGAAGAAGACACAAGCGGAGGCACGCACGTGCGTACCTCACCACCTTCCTGTCATGGGGAAACAGATGTCGTACGGCAACAGTCCCGCACCCGCACCCGCCGTCGCAACCCGTCCCGGAAAGTCGCACCGGACCACTACATCCGTTTCGCCCAGATCCTGCGGACGAGTCACGGGCATGTCATCGACGTTTCGGGGAAGGGGAGCCGCAGTCGTGGCCGGGGGAATGACGCAGTGTCGGGGGTGAGAACATCCGCCTCATGGAGGACGGTGACGATCGTGCGGCCGGTCGGGGGGCGGTGCCACCCCGGACGCCGGTGGCCGGGCGGAACCGCGCCGTCACCGGCCGGGCCGCCGCGCCGGCGCACGAGGCGGTCCGGATCCCGCTTCGGGTGCTGCTGACCCGCCCGGTCGTCGGCCGTCCGTCGCAGGCCGTCCCTGTCGCCCGCCGCGTCCGCGGGCGCGGCGCCCGTGGCGGCCGCCCGAGCGGCGAGCGGGCCGCTCAGGTGCACCTGTCGGGGCGGCCGGGTGGTCCCGTGCCAAGAACGCTGCTTGCCGACAAGCCCCTCGGGTACAGCGAGAGATTATGGGTGGTGCTCGCAGCACCCGGATCCTATGGAAAGTGATGTGTTCGTGACTTCTCCCGGCGGCGCCGACGATCGCGCTGAGAGCTCGGGTGACGTGCCGGACGCCGGCGCGCGTGAGATCGCCGATGCCGTGGAGAGCCTTGCGAACCTGTGGTCGACGGCCGCCCAGGAGGCGGCTGTGCGGCTGTCGCTCCACCAGCTGCGGGCGCTCAGGACCCTGGAGACGGCGCCGGAGGTGAATCTCACCGGTCTGGCGGAACGGCTGGACATAGGGCTTCCCACCGCCAGCCGGCTGTGCGACCGGCTGGAGGCGGCCGGGATGCTGGAGCGCTCGCTGCACCCGCGCAACCGCCGTGAGGTGCAGCTGCGGCTCACGGGGCAGGGGCGGCGGGTACTGGGAGACGTGGCCCGTCGGCGCACCCAGGCCCTGGCCGGTGTGCTGGCACAGATGGCGCCCGCGGAGCGAGCGGCGCTGGTCCGCGGCATGAAAGCTTTCTTCTCGGCACACGGGAAGGTGCCGCCCGGGTCACCGGAGGCACCGTAGGGCCGGCCGGCCCGCCACGCTCTCTCAGGGCGCCTCGCCGGGGCGGCCGTTCCAGTCGACGCAGACGACGGCGGCGTCGGCGAGCAGATCCTGGTGGCCGACGTGTTCCAGGAGACCGGCGACGACCGAGCGCGCCGTCTCGTGCGGTGGTGTTCCCCGGGTCGCGCTCAGGACCTGGCGCAGGACGCTCTCGCCGAACACCTCTCCGGTCGCCGAACGGGTGCCGTGGGCGCCGGTGCTGACGGCGACCAGGCGGTCTCCCGCTTCGACCTGGAACGCCTGCTCCTCGTAGAGGGTCTCCTCGAGCATGCCGAGCGGCAGCTGGGCCTCCAGTTCGACGCGTTCGATCCTGGTGCCGCGGAGGCGGTACAGCTGGGGGGACCCGGCGTCCACGGCATGGACCCGGCCGGTGGCGAGGTCGAAACGCAGCAGGAGGGTGGAGGCGTACGACTTGCCTCGGTACTGCGAGTAGAGGGCCTGGTCGGCGAGGCAGGCCTGGTCCGCGAGGCCTACCCCGGCACGGCGGGCGTTGCGCAGCGCCCCGACGGCGAGGTTGGTGAGCAGGGAGGCGTCGATGCCCTGGCCCATGCCGTCGGTGACGGTGAGGGTGAGGTGGTCGGCGCTGGAGGACCAGTCGAAGTTGTCGCCGCCGATGGCGTAGGCCGGCTCCAGGTGGGCGCCGATGACGTACTCGTCGCGCACGCAGCCCGTGCCCGGCAGCAGCTGCCACTGCATTTCGGCGGCGAGGGTGAGCCGGCGGGTGCGGCGTGCCAGGAGGTACAGGTCGGTGTCCCGGCCGGCCGTGGTGAGTTCGTGGCCCAGTGCGGTGGCGAACTCCCCGAGCCGCAGGACCGTACCCGGATCGGTGGCGGTGTCGGGAACGCGCACGCAGAGCACGCCGAGCCGGTCACCGCGTACGGTGATGGGCAGGTGGACCAGCTCGGTGGCCGGTTCGGCGGTGACTTCGATCACCGGGGTCTGCGTGGTGAAGGCGGTACCTGCGGGACCGTCGTGCGCCGAGACCGGATCGCCCGTGTGCGGTAGCTCGGTGACGGGCTGCAGGACGCTCAGGCCGTAGTCGGCGAGGAGGAGCGTCACGTCCCGGGCGCCGAAGCGCTGCGCCAGCAGGCGGCCGGCGGTGGGCACCAGGGCGTGGGGCGGAGCAGCACGCAGCTGGGCTTCCACGGACGGGACCGGTTCAAAGGCGTTCACGGATTCTCCATCCTCTCCCCTTGCGACCTCCACGCTATCGCGTTCCGGGGCGGCTTCCGGCGTGATCGGCGCGGCGGTGACGGACGCGCGTGCCCGGCCCTGACGGCAGGCGCCTCGCCTTCGTCGCACGGGGAGCGCCGGGTGCACGCGGCGGACCGTCCGGGCGGCCGGGTCCGCGGGCTGGGAGCGTCCCTCACGGACGCGGGGCCCGTCAGCGGGCGGCCGGCGCCGGGCGGGCCGGGGCGGGCCGGTCGCCGGCTCGGTGCGGCCGGACCGCGGTCGCGGTGGGACGGGCGTCCGGGCGGCATGGACCCGGGCATCGTCGGCTGCCACGTCCCGCACCCGGGAGGAGTCGTGGCCGGCAGCTCCCGCACCCGCGTCATCCGTTCCCCGTGGGACCGGCGGGCCTGCCGGTCACCCAGGCGACGACCGTGACGACGGCGCCCTGACCTGCCCGGCTGTCGACGCTGAGCTCGTCCACGAGCCGCCTGGCCCCGCCGAGGCCCAGCCCGAGACCGCAGGCGCTGCTGTAGCCGTCGGTCATCGCCAGGTCCACGTCGCCGATGCCGGGTCCGCTGTCGGTGAAGGCCAGCCTGATCCCCCGCCTCGGGCCGTCGGCGAGTGAGGTGATCTCGACCTGTCCTCCTCCGCCGTGGACCAGCGTGTTCCGGGCCAGCTCGCTGGCCGCGGTGACGAGCTTCGTCTGCTGCACCAGCCCGAACCCGAGTCCGGCCGCGCACTGGCGTACCCGGTGGCGGACCCACGCGAGATCGGCGTCGGAGGCGATGGGCATGGTGGTCGTGGCGGCGGGGTCGGAGGCGGGCATCACATGCCCCCCGGAGGAACGAGTCGACGGCCTCGGGGGGCCGGGAGGACGGCCCGCGGTGCCGCCGGCGGCGCGGTGGGCCGTCCTCCCGGGAGGAGGGCGGTCATCGTGGTGTCGCACCGGCCGCGCGCAGTGAGAGCTCGATGCCCTGCCGGGCGAGCGCGTACTCCAGGGCGTCGGCCAGCGAGCCGCGCGTGTGGACCGGACTCAGGTCGATGCCCAGGTGCACGATCGTCTGCGCGATGGCGGGGCGGATGCCGGAGATGATGCACTCGGCGCCCATCAGCCGCACCGCGGCGACCGTCTGCATCAGGTGCTGCGCGACCAGCGAGTCGACCGCGGGGACGCCGGTGATGTCGAGGATCGCGTGGCGGGCCCCCCGCTCGACGACGGCCTGGAGCAGCGACTCCATGACGACCTGGCTGCGGGCGCTGTCCAGCGTGCCGATCAGGGGCACCGCGACGACGCCTTCCCAGAGGCTGATCACGGGGGTGGCCATCTCGAGGAGTTGGTGCCGCTGGCGGGCTATCAGCTCCTCGCCGGCCAGGACGGCCGTCTCCATGATCACCAGTCGCAGCGTCCCCGTCAGGACGGTGAGCGCCAGCAGGGCTTCGCGCGCTTCATGATCGGGCAGCTCCTCGCCGCGCAGCAGCTCGGCGGCCGCCGCTCGCAGGCCGGCGGCCTCGTTCGCGATCCGCGCCGGGCTGACGCCCCTGCGCGCACGCGAGGCGGCCATGCGTCCCAGCTGTTCGCGCGCGGGGTCGAATCCGGACGCCGCGACGTTCTCCAGCCGGCCGCTCGACGCGACCTCGCGCAGAGCGTCCACCACGACCTTGCAGGCCTCCACGGCTTCGTCGCGGGAGACGGTGAACACGGTACGGAAGAGGGGCATGTCCGCCCACCGCTGGGCGATCTGTTCGCGGCGGCGTTCCAGGAAGTTCCCCAGTTCCCGCGCCGCCACCCCTTCCGCGGGCTGCTCCGGCACCTGCATCGTCTCCCTCCGCGACGGGCCGCTGCGACCGACGCGTCGGGCACAACAGCGGCAATTATTGTCTCATGACAAGCATGGGCGCTGCGGGCGTGGTGAAACGACACAGCATCGACACATCCGGCTCGTGGACGCGACCGCCCTGGCGCGCGACGTCAGCGTCCGTGCCAGTCCAGGCACACCACCAGGGCGTCGTCGTCCGGAACGGAACGGCCCCGATGGCCGGTCAGCTCGCGCAGGACGGCGCGCGGCACCTCGGCGGCCGGCAGGAGGCGGGTGGAGGTGATGGCCCGGGCCAGCGCCGTGTCCCCGTACGCCTCCCCCTTGGGCGAGGCGACCGCGTGCACCCCGTCGCTGACGAAGACGAGGCGGTCCCCCGGCTGGACCTGGAAGTCCTGAGGCACGTAGTCGGTCTCCTCGAACATCCCGAGCGGCAGCTGCGCCTCGAAGGCGACGGGCTCGACCGAACCGTCACGCAGCCGCAGCAACTGCGGTGAGCCCGCGTCCACGACCTTCGCCCGGCCCGTCGCGAGGTCGAAGTCGAACATGAGCACGGAAAGGTAGCAGCGCCCCCGGTAATGGGCGTACACCGCCTGGTCGGCCAGGGCCGCCTGGTCGTCGATGGCGATACCGGCCCGCCGGGCGTTGCGCAGCGCGTTGATGGCCAGGTTGGTCAGCAGGGCGGCCTCTATGCCCTCCCCCATGCCGTTGGTGACGTAGAGCATGAGGTGGTCCGCGGTGGCGGACCAGTCGAAGTTGTCACCGTAGATGGCGTACGCCGGCTCGAGCTGCGCGCCGAGTTCGTACTCGGGACGGGAGCACGCGCGACCGGGCAGCAGCTGCCACTGCATCTCGGCGGCCAGGGTCAGCCGGTCCTTGCGCCTGGCCCGCAGATACACGTCCGTGTCCCGCTCGGCGACCACGATCTCGTGCCCGAGCACCTCGGCGATCTCCGCGAGCTCGTCGAGGCGGCCGGGCTCGGCCTCCCCGTCCGGCAGGGTGACCGACAGCACGCCCAGCCGGTCCCCCCGCACGGTGACCGGCAGATGCACGCGCGCGGGGCCCTCGTGGAGCACCTCCACGAACGGCTCCTGGGCACCGAACGCACGACCGGCGGCGCTGCCGTACACCGACACCGGCTCCGTCCCGTGGGACGCCGCCGACACCGGCTGCAGGAGGGTGAGCCCGTAGTCGGCCAGGTACAACTCGACGGAGCGCGCGGCGTACTCCTTGGTGAGGACACCGCGCACAGCGTCGAACAACGCATGCGGGGCCGCCGTGCGCAGGGCGCGCTCGGCGGTCACAAATCTGTTCACGACGGTCAAAACACCTATCCTTCGACGGACACGGGCCCGGCCCGGGTGACGAGGCCACCCGGAGTCGAATCGCGCCGTTCGTCCGAACCATCTCTTGCCGCTCGCGGCACCTAGTACGCTGGCGGCCGTCCCAGTGCCTGCGAGAGTGTGACGGTGACTGTCTTCCGCCCCCGCCCAGAGCCCGCCGAAGTCGCACGCGTGACCTTGACGGCCGTGGAGTTGCTGGAAGTCCTCTGGGGGCGGGCCTCGACCGCGCCCGCCTCTCCGTCCCAGCTGCGCGTCCTGCTGATGCTCGAGCACCAGGACGGCATCAACCTGCGCACCCTCGCCGACTCCCTCGCCTCCACCCCGCCGTCCACCAGCCGGCTGTGCGACCGCCTGGTGGCCGCCGGCTTCCTGGAGCGGGTGGTCAGCCCGGCCGACCGGCGCGAGGTGCGGCTGCATCTCAGCAGCCGCGGTCGCGCCTTCCTCGCCGACCTGCGTGCGCGCCGGGAGCGGGAACTGCACGCGGTCCTGGAGCTGATGCCCGCCGCCAAGCGGACCGCGCTCCTGGAAGGACTCGAGGCGTTCTGCGACACGGCGGCACTGCAGATACACGACACCGCGCCGGACGCCGGAGACCAGACGGCCTGAACACAGGGCCCAGCCACCGGTCGCCCCCGCGGTTCAGGGCTTGGATGGCCGGCACACGGAGCGACCTCCGTCCACCGGAGCATTGCGGTTCCTTCCCCGTGCGTCACGACTCCGACACTTTGTTGCCTCACGGCCATAGTTGTCAAACGGCAACTGTCAGGTCCGTGAGTCTCCCGGTTCGGATACCCCGCCGTCACCGCCGCCCGCTGTGAGCAGCGTCTCGGAGTCACCCGGAAGCGGAATCGACCACTCCGGAAGGAGCCGATCAGATGCGGGGCCCGCCGCCGGCAATCGTCCGAGCCGGTGCGGGCCGGGCGTACGTCCCCGCGCGGGGGTCACCGTCTCACCGGGTGTCGTCGGGCGGCTGGTCGTGCCGCGGGGCGTCGGGCGGTGGCCCGAAGTGCACGCGGATCTTCTGGAAGCCCTTGAACGCCTCGGTCGCCGCGTACGACTGGTAGGCGCGGCGGTCCGCCGGGCTCAGGTGCACCCGGTCCGTGAACGGGGACAGCAGACTGCGCGGCCACAGCCGCATGATCTGCACGGCTCCCACCTCGGCGGCTGTGACGAAGATCAGTGCCCCGGCATAGAGCCAGGCGAGCAGTCCCAGCACGATGCCGAACAGGCCGTAGGTGGCCGTGGCGCCGCGCAGGACGTGGCTCACGTAGTAGGAGCCCACCCACTGCAGTGCCTGCCAGGCGATGGCGGCGCCCAGCGCCACGCCGAGGAGGCGGCGCAGTGGCAGTGGCCGGTGCGTCAGCAGCTGGTAGCTCAACAGCAGCAGCACCGTGCTCAGACAGACGGAACCTGCCGTGGCGGCGATCCAGGTCGCGCCCCGCAGCCGTGCGCCGAGGACGCCCGTCGCCGAGCCCGCCACGGACAGCAGGGTGAAGGCACACAGTCCGAGGGCGAGGAGCAGCAGGAAGACCAGGCCCTTCAGGCGCGACCGCAGCGGATCGGGGCGGGCGTGCCTCGGCACGGCCCAGATCTTGTTGAGCGCGTACTGCGCGGCCTGGGCGACGCCGAGAGAGCCGTAGAGGCTGCCGACGATGCCGGCGGCCAGGGCCACACCGTTGCCGTGGAAGGAGCGGATGTTCTCCCCGATCTGGTCACCGATGACCGGGAACTCGCTCAGGGCGGAGTCAAGCACCCGTTGCCGCAGGTGGGGGTCGTCACTGAGGAAGGTGCTCAGGACCACGACGAGGATCAGCAGCAGCGGGAAGAGCGAGAGGAAACCGTAATAGGTGAGGAGGGCCGCGAGGTACAGCGCCTGGTCGTCGTAGAACTTGTACAGGACGCCGAGCGGCTGGCCCACCCAGCGGTGCCGTCGCTGATACCGGTCCAGGCGTGCGAGGACACTCATGGTTCACCCCCGGTGAAGGGCGCTCGGCCGCACGGGGAGCAAGCAACGGATGACCGGCGCCATGGGCGACGAATCTACGCACCGCACGCCATCAGAAGTCTCCGCCCACACCGTTCCGAAACGGGCGGGCCGGTTCTCCACCCGTGCGGAGTGACCGGCCGTGATCGGCGGTGCGGGCCGGTCCTGGTCCGCGGCCGCGGACGGCGGCTGCCTGCGCTGCGGGGCGGACCACGTGTCACACCGCCGTGTCACAGCGCCGGAGCGCGCCGGTGAGGCCGGACCCGGTGACGGTCCGGCCGGCGGCCCCCGGTGTCAGGTGGTGCTCAGCATGCCTTCGCGCAGGCGGGTCAGCAGACGCGTGATCAGGCGCGAGACGTGCATCTGCGACACGCCGAGCCGCTCGCCGATCTGGGCCTGGGTCAGTTCCTCGACGAAGCGCCAGTGGATGATCTTGCGGTCGCGTTCGTCGAGCTCGGCGATCATCGGAGCGAGGGCGTGGAAGTCCTCCACCAGACCGAGGGCCGTGTCCTCGTCCCCGATGAAGTCCGCCAGCGCGGCCTCGCCCTCCTCGCTGCCGTTGATCGCGGCGTCCAGGGAGGCCGACCGGTAGCCGTTGGAGGCGAGCTGGGCCTCGACGACCTCGTCCTCCGGGAGGCACATCAGCTCGGACAGTTCCTTGACCGTCGGCGTCCGGCCCAGCCGGCTGCGCAGTTCCTCGTTGGCGCGCGCGAGCTGGACGCGGGCCTCCTGGAGCCGGCGCGGGACGTGCACCGCCCAGGAGGTGTCACGGAAGAAGCGCTTGATCTCACCGACGATGTAGGGGACGGCGAAGGAGGTGAACTCGACCTCGCGGGACAGCTCGAACCGGTCGATCGCCTTGATCAGGCCGATCATCCCGACCTGGACGATGTCCTCCATCTCCTCCTGCCCGCGGCTGCGGAACCGGGCCGCCGCGAAGCGCACGAGGGACATGTTCATCTCGATCAGCGTGTTGCGGGCGTACTGGTGCTCCGGCGTGCCCTCCTCGAGCACCGCCAGCTGTTCGAAGAACAGCTTCGACAGCTCCCGCGCGTCCTTCGGCGCCACCTTGGACGGGTCCGCGATCTCCGGCACCGTCACCGTCTGCTCATAGGTCCGCACGGTCGTCGTCGCCACGGTCGCGCCCCTCCCAGTCGATCGGATTGTCGTCTTCGCCGGTCCGTCGGCCGACAGGCGAGCGTCTACCCCGGCTGCCGGCCGGCATTCCTGGGATGTCCCGGCTTCCGGCGGCACCGGCACACCGCTCCGGTCACACGGCGGTGATGACCAGGGCCGCCTGGTCGTCCTCCACGTCCCGGCCGTCGCCCAGGAAACCGCGCACGTCCTCGGCGATCGTCCGCAGGACCTCCGCGGCGGCCGGCCGGGGCGGAGCGGACGCCAGCGCTGCGGCCAGCCGCGTGTCGCCGTACTGGTCGGTCCCGGCGGCCCGGCACTCGGTGATGCCGTCGGTGTACAGGAGCAGGCTCTCGGCGGGGCGGAGGGTGAAGCGGCGGCCGGTGAGCCTGGGCGGGATGCCGATGCCGAGCAGTCCGCCGGGCGCCTCGACCGCTGCGACCGTGTGATCCGCGTCCAGCAGCAGGGGCATCGTGTGACCGGCCCTGACGAGGTGGACGGTGAGTCCGTCGGCGGCCGGTGCGAGGTGACCGTAGACGAGGGTGACGAAGCCGTTGTTGAAGTGGGCGTTGCGGTCGTTGAGGGCCTTGTCGACGGCCTTGACGATGTCGACGGGGTCGTCGAGCAGCGGGGCGACGGCGCGAGCGGTGTGGCGGACGAGGGCGGTCGTGGTGGCGGCCTTGGCCCCGCGCCCGCAGACGTCTCCGAGGATGAAGGCCCAGCTGCCGTCGTCCCGGCGGAAGACGTCGTAGAAGTCGCCTCCTATCTCCAGTCCCTCGCCGGCCGGGTGGTAGAAGGCGGCCAGCTCGGCGCCGGGGATGTCGGGCAGGTCGGGCAGCAGCAGACCGGTCTGCAGGTCGCGGGCGATGGCGGCGCGCTGCGCGTACTGGCGGGCGTTGCGGGCGGCCGAGGCGGCGCGGCGGGCCAGCTCCTCCGCCAGGGCGATGCGGTGCCCGTCGAAGCTGTGCTCCTCGGTGGACAGCAGGGTCAGGGCGCCGAAGGGCCGCCCGCGGTCCACGAGGGGCACGCAGACGTAGCCGGTGACGCCCAGGTCGCGCCAGGGACCGGGCCCGGCCGGGGGACGGCGGGCCACTTCGGTCAGCCCGGTCGCCAGGACGCGGTCGATCGCTTCGTCCCCGCCGCCGGCCGGGGCGTGTGCGCGGAGCAGGTCGCGCGCCTGCTCGGTCGGGGCGGCGGTCGCCACCCGCCGCACGCGTCCGGCCTCCACGACGTCGACGGCGGCCAGGGGGGCCAGGGCCGGCCTGGCCAGGGCGGCCAGGCACTCCAGCGTCTGCTTCTCGTCCAGCCGGCCGGCCAGGGCGGTGCTGGCGGTCAGGAGGAAGGCGAGGTCGTCGCGGGCCGCCTTCTCCCTGGCGTCGGCCGCCAGTCGGGCCTGTTCGGCGTGGTGGCGTTCGATGGCGAGGGCCGCGGTGTCGGCGAAGACACGGGCCAGCGCGAGGTCGCTGTCGTAGGGGGCGCGCGGGGTGCGGTGGTACATCGCGAACGTGCCCAGCAGCCGGCCGTCGCGGGCGAGGATCGGCGTCGACCAGCAGGCGGCGAGCCCGGCGCGGCCGGCGAGGTCGCGGAAGTCGTCCCACAGGGGATCGGTGGCGATGTCGTTGACGGCGACGGTTCGCCGCCGGTGGGCGGCGGTGCCGCAGGAGCCCACGCCTTCCCCCGTGGCGATGCCGTCGATGGCCTGGTTGTAGAACGCGGGCAGGCTGGGGGCCGCGCCGTGCCGCAGGTGCCGGCCGTCGTCGTCGGCCAGCAGGACGGAGACGATCACGTCGGGAGACAGTTCCTCGATCGCCCGGCACATGCCGTCCAGCACCTCGGGCAGCGGGGCGTGCCGGGCGATCTGCTCCAGCAGCGCGCGCTGCTCGGCGGCGAGTCGCCGGGCGTGCTTGATGTGGGTGGTCTCCACGCCGATCATCCGCACGCCGACGACGTTGCCGCCGGCGTCGCGGCGGGCCTCGTAGGTGAAGTCGAAGTACGCCTCACGGGCGTCCGCCCCGGCTCCGATGACGACGCGCGCGTCACGGCCGACGTGCCGCTCCCCGACCGGTACACCTGGTCCAGGAGGGCGATGAATCCCTGGCCGACCAGTTCGGGCACGAGGTCGGCCAGCGGTACACCGGTGCGCTCCCGCCGGCCGCCCCCGACGGCCGCGAAGAACGCCGGGTTCGCCGCCTCCAGCACGTGCGCGGGCCCCGCCATCGACGCGAACAACGCGGTCGACGTCCCGAAGAGCAGCGACAGGTCCTCGTCCGTGTCGCGCACGGCATCGGACCGGCTGGTGCCGCCCGTCGGCCGCCGGTCACGTTCAGCCGTCACCTCGCCCCCCTCACCGGCCGCCTTCCGGCAGCCATCATGTCGTTCGGCATCGGTCCATGCCTCACCCGGGATCGTGTGCACCGGGACGACCGGCGCAAGCCTGCCGGAAGGACGCCGCGCTCAGTCCAGCGCCAGGTGCAGGCGTACGACCAGCCCCGTCGGCGGTGTCCGGATCTCCACCAGGTCGCACAGATGGTGCATCATCCACATGCCCCGGCCGCCGGCCGGGGACAGCGGGTCGGGGCGGCGCCGGCCGACCAGGGGATCCCGGAGCCGGCCGCGGTCCCGTGTCTCGGCGATCAGGGTGCCGTCCGCACGCCACAGCCGCAGGGTGCCGTGCCCTCCGCCGTGCCGCACCGAGTTGCCGGTGGCCTCGTTGACGGCGAGCAGCCAGTCGGTGCGGCGGCGCGCCGACAGGCCCTGCGCGGCCGCCCAGTCCGCGGCGACGCCCCGGACCTTCGCGAGGTCACCCTCCGCGAAGTGCAGGACGAGGGGGTCCACCGGTTCGGGCAGCGGCTCGTCGCAGTCGCGGCACACCGCGTGTGCGGGCGCGTAGGCCGGGCTGTCGCGGTGGCCCTCCGGATCACCGACGACGGGATGGGTCCGGTGTGCCTGCGCCAGTACGCGCTCCGGCAGGGCGGTGTCGTAGGGGCACAGGATGGTGGCGTCCCGGTCGGCGAAGGCCAGGTTGATCAGTGCTTCGTGGCGCGTGGCCTCGCGTGCTTCCGCGGGAGTGCGGCCGACCCAGATCGGTTCGCTGACGATGGACGGACGCCGGTCCGCGTGCTGGTCGGCGAACTCCTGGAGCATCGACAGGATCCGCCCCGGATTGCGTCCGGTCTGCCGCATGTCGGCCCAGGTGACGTCCTCGTGTGCGGTGCCGAGGGTGTCCCGCAGCAGGCTCAGGCGGGCGCCGGGCACGGCGACCAGCAGGGGGCGGCCGCCCGCCGCTTCGGCGCGCACGAAGTCGCCCACGCCCCGCAGGTAGTCCTCCTGCGTGGTGTAGAAGAAGGCGGGGTGGCGGACCGTCCCGGTCCGGCCGGGTGCGGCCGACGGTCGTGTGTACGTCGTCACCGCCCGGCCTCCTCCGGGCGGGCACCGGGCTCACCGGGTGCGTGCCGGGCGCTCCAGGACCCCTCGCCGATCAGCTGCCCGGATCGGGGCCCGGCCAGACGGGTCCGGTCGGCGGTGGTCGCCGGCGGCCTTCCGCGCCGCGTGGCGGAGACGGCGCCGACGCCGCGCTCGGCGTGCGTACGCGTCCCGTGACCGCGGCCGGTCGCGTCGGAGGGGCACCGCGCCTGCTCGCCCCCGCCGGTCCCGGCCCGCACGAAGGGGACCGGATGACCGGCCCATGCGTCGTCGGCGGGGCGCTGCACCGGCACGTGCCGGGCGGGCGCGGACTCGCCGCGCGCCTGAGCGGGTATGCCGTGCATCAAACCACCGTTTTCCTCCCTCGTGCGGCGGGGCCCCGTAGCGTGCGCAGGTGACAAGCTACCGCAGGGTGCTCCCGGCCCGGGAAACCGGACCCCGCCCGCGGACCGTCTGCCGCGTGTCCATGGCACCGCGGGCTCAGCCGGACGCACCGGCGCCGTCGGGCGCGGCGTCGACGGGTCCGTCGGCCAGCGCGTCGGCCACCGTGGGATGGACGGGCAGCAGCTGCGCGATGCCCGTCATGGTCACCATGCGCGTGAGGCGGTCGGGGACGTCGGCGAGGCGGAGCGAGCCACCCGCCTCCCGTGTCGTGTGCAGCAGGGAGATGAAGGTGCTCAGCCCCGTCGAGTCGACGAAGTCCACGCGTGCGAGATCCAGGACGAGGTGGGGCACTCCCTGTTCCACGAGGTCCAGGGCGTGCGCGCGCAGGGATGGCGCCGTGTGCAGGTCCACGTCTCCGGTGACGGCGAGGACGGCGGTGCCGTCGCTGACCTGCTGGACGGTCATGTCGAGGGTCTCGGACACGTCGGTCATCACTCCTGGCCGGGGTTCGGGCACTGCGGTGGTGTGCGCTGGGCGGTGACGTCGGGGGCGGACAGGGCGTGGTTCGCGGTGCGGCGGGTGGTCATGGCCGCGGTGTGTCGTCGGTTCCGCGACCGCGGACGGTGACCAGGTCGGCGAGGCCCGAGACGGTGAGTACGGGCTCCAGCAGCGGGCTGACGACGAGTTCCAGCCGGTCGGCGTGGGCGAAGAGCACGCTCAGCCCGGCGCTGTCGAGGTACTCCACCCCGGTCAGGTCCACGACGAGCGGACCCGATCCCGCCTCCAGGGCGTCGGCGAGGGAGCCCGCGTTGCTCATGTCGATCTCGCCGCTGACGGTGAGACGGGGGGTGCCGTCCGGGCGTCGGCCGGGGGTGAGCCTCAGGGCGGTGGTCATCAGGCGATCCTCATCTGCATGTCGACGGTGGTGCCGGACGGGCCGGGAGTGATGGTGACCTGCTGCATCATGGCCCGCATCAGGGTCACGCCCCGGCCGCGGTGGGCGTTGAGCTCCGGCTGCGGCACCTTCCACCGGCCGCTGTCGGCGACGGTCAGGCGCAGGTTGTCCACGAAGGCTTCGGCGCGCAGCCGCACCGCCTCGCCCGGCGTGTGCCGGTGACCGTGCTCGATCGCGTTGGCGCACGCCTCCCCCGCGGCGACGAGCACGTTCTGCACGGTGTTCGGAGGCAGGCCGCACTGGGCGAGCCAGTTGCGCAGCGCCTTGCGGACGGGCGCGAGCTGGCCTGACTCGGCCGGGAAGGACAGCTCCAGCGGCGCCGGATGACGGTAGAGCAGCAGCGCCACGTCGTCGTCGTACCCCCCGACCGGGGCGAGCCGCGCCATGACCTCGGTGGCGAGGTCGTCGACGGGCACCTCGCGGCCTCGCTGCACGGCCTCGCTCGCCTCGTCGATCCCGGTGCTGAGCGGCCGCCGGCGGCGTTCGACCAGCCCGTCGGTGTACAGCAGCAGCGTGGCCCGCGCGGGCAGGGTGCACCGGGCCTCGGGGCGCTGCCGGCCCGGTCGGACGGCGAGGGGCAGGGACCGGCCCTCGTCCAGGAGCCGGGTGGTGCCGTCGGGATGCGCGAGGATGCCCGGGGGGTGTCCGGCGCTGGAGTAGGTCAGGTCGCCGGTGCCGGGATCGAGGACACCGCAGAAGACGGTCGTGCACAGCGCGCCGGGGACGCTCGCCGCGAACTGGTCGAGTGCCATCAGTGTCCGGGACGGGCTGGGCTCGCGCAGCATCAGGGCGCGGCAGGCGCTGCGCAGCTGCCCCATGACGCTGGCCGCCTCCAGCCCGCGTCCGACGCAGTCGCCCACGACGATGCCGATCCGCCCGTCCGGCAGGGCGACGGTGTCGTACCAGTCGCCTCCCACCTCCAGGGGGCGGGTCGCGGGTTCGTATCGCACGGCGAAGCCGTCGGGGAGCCGGGCGGGACCCAGTATGGCGCGCTGGAGCGCGATGGCGGTCTCGCGCTGCTGGTCGATCTGGTGGGCCCGGACCAGGCCCTGTGCGAGGTGCCCGGCCAGCAGGGAGAGCAGGAGCCGGTCCTCGGAGGTGAACGGCCGGTTCTCGCCCAGGTCGATCCATACGGCCAGCGGGCCGTGGGGGTGTTCCAGCAGGACTCCGGCGCCGGTGTCCGCGGCGACCGGGGTGAGCGGTGACCGGTGGCACAGTGCGGCGACTTCCTCCCGGCGCTCGGCGGGCAGGTCCTCCCATCGCAGGTCCGCGTCCGTGGCGGTCAGGGCGGGTACGTCACCGCGTCCGAAGACGGCGGCGACGACGCTCCGCGCGCGCCACAGCGCCCTCAGTTCGGCGAGGGCGCCCGACAGTGCTTCGGGCAGGCTGGCGGCCCTGGACAGGGACGTGCTGAGCGCGGCCAGCGCCGTCTCGCGCTGGACGGCGTAGTGCTCGGCGGTGACGTCGCGGAAGGTGCCCACGGTGACGCTGCGTCCGGTGTCGGGGTCCTCGGCCTTGTTGTAGGTGACGGCCACCCACACACGGTGACCGTCACGGTGGGTGACGGGGACGGTGTAGGAACCCTGGGGGTTTTCCAGCAGGGCGGTGAAGGCGTCACCGACCTGACGGTGCGCTTCGGGGTCGGCGGCCGCGTCCGGCCACCACGGGTGGACCGGTGCGTACGGCAGGTCCTCGGGACCGTAGCCGAGGATGTCGGTGAACGCCGTGTTGATCTCGACGACGGCTCCGGACTCGTCGCAGACGAAGAACGCCTCCTGGAGGGAGTCGATGAGCGCCGCCCGCCAGCGGACGTGGTGGCTGCGCAGCCGGGACAGTTCGATGTTCGCGCGCACGCGCGCCAGGAGCTCGGCAGCGGCGAAGGGCTTGACCAGGTAGTCGTCGGCGCCCGCCTGCAAGCCCTCGATCGACGCCTCCTGTCCGGCCCTCGCCGACAGCAGGAGGACGGGTACCGAGGCCGTACGTGTGTCGGCGCGCAGCCGGGCCACCAGCTCCAGTCCGCCCAGCCGGGGCATCATCACGTCGCTGACGACGAGGTCGGGGGTGTCGCGGCGGGCGGAGTGGAGGGCTTCCGCGCCGTCGGTGACCGTGCTGACCTGGTATCCCGCTCCGGACAGGATGCGGGTGAGGTATTCGCGCATGTCGGCGTTGTCGTCGGCCACCAGCACGCGGGCGGTCACGGCGGGCACCGCGCCGGAGGCGGTGGTGTTCGCCTCGGCGGGCATACCCATGTCGTCGGTGCCGGTGCCGGTGGTCCCGCCCGGAAGCCAGCGCAGGGCCTCCTGGACGTAGGGGTCGGCGGTGGCGGACGCCGCGGTGCCGCCCGCTTCGGGCAGCACGGAGTCGGAGGGCAGGTGGGCGGCCCCGAACGGTATGCGGATGGTGAACGCGGTGCCCTTGCCCTCGGTGCTCTCGGCGGTGATGGTGCCGCCGTGCAGAGTGACGAGTTCCTGGACCAGGGCCAGGCCGATGCCGCTGCCCTCGTTCGACCGGGAGCGTGCGTTCTCGATGCGGTGGAAGCGCTCGAACAGCCGGGGCATCTCCGCTTCGGGCACGCCGATCCCGGTGTCCGCGACGGTGACCACCGCGTGCCGGCCGGCTCCGCGGACGCCGACGCGGACCGTACCGTCGAACGTGAACTTCAGGGCGTTGCTGAGCAGGTTGAGGACCACCTTCTCCCACATGCCGCGGTCGACGTACACGGGTTCGTCCAGGGCCGGGCAGTCCACGTCGAACGCGAGCCCGGCCTTCTCCATGGCCGAGCGGAAGACGCTGGCCAGCTCCGCGGTGACCAGGGCGAGGTCGACCGGCTCGTACCGGGCCTGCATGCGGCCCGCCTCGATGCGCGAGAAGTCCAGCAGCGTGTTGACCAGCTTGCCCAGCCGCAGTCCGTTGCGGTGGATGACGTCGAGCTCCTGCCGTACGTGGCCGTCCGCGCCGGCGAGCCGCGTCCGGAGGTCCTCGACGGGTCCCATGATCAGGGTCAGCGGGGTCCGGAACTCGTGGCTGATGTTCGAGAAGAAGGTGGTCTTGGCCCGGTCCAGTTCGGCGAGTTCCTCCGCCCGTCGCTGCTGGGCCTGGTAGCTGCGGGCGCTGCCGATGCCGGAGGCGATGTGTCCGGCCGTCAGTTCGACGAAGCCCCGGTAGCCCTCGTCCGGCACGCGGTAGCGGTTGAGTCCGGCGACGCAGAAACCGTAGGGGGCGCTGCCCTGTTGCAGGAGCGGGACCACGAGTGCCTGCTCGGGTGGCTGGGGCCAGTCGCCGCGGGGCAGGTCGGTGAAGACGTCGCCGTCGAGCGGCACCAGCGCCGTCTCGCCGCCGGCCAGCGCCGCGGCGGGCCACACGGCGTCAGGGTCTGCCACGCGGAGGGCGGTCGGTGCGGCCGGGTGCCCGGCGGGGATCCCGGTCCTGCCGGACAGCCGGGCGGTGTCGCCGTCGAACAGGTAGGTGAGGGTGAAGGGCAGATCCTTCCGGTTGCGGTTCAGCTGCCGGTCGGCGAAGGCCAGCACCTCCTGCTCGGTGCGGATCACGCTGGGGTCCGAGCCCAGGTCCCGCAGCGTGGCCATCCGCCGCTCGCCGATCACCCGCTCGGTGTCCTCGCTGACCACGCAGAGCATGCCCACGACGGCACCGGAGTCGTCCCGCAGGGGACTGTAGGAGAAGGTGTGGTAGGTCTCCTCGCTGTATCCGGAGCGCTCCAGGAAGAGCAGCAGTCCCTCGTCCCAGGTGGCATTCCCGGTGTTGAGCACGGCTTCGATGCGCGGACCGATGTCGTCCCAGATCTCCGCCCACACCTCGTTCGCGGGCCGCCCCAGCGCCCACGGGTACTTGCGGCCGAGCGTGTCGCGCCGGTAGGCGGCGTTGCAGAAGAACGTCAGCTGCTCACCCCAGGCCATCCACATGGGAAACCGCGAGGAGAGCAGGATGCTGACGGCTGTCCGCAGGCTCTGCGGCCACTCCCGCGGCGGGCCGAGGGGCGTGGCCGCCCAGTCCACCTCGGCGAGATCGCGGCCCACCTCCCGGTCGGCGGCGAACACGTCGCCGTCGGCGGCCGTCGGCCGCGGCCCGTGCCCAGCCGTGTGCGAACCCTCCACGCGACACCTGTCCCCTCATGCCCGGCCCGCCCCTGCGGCCGTCGCCATGCCGATCGCACGCCTCATGCCTGACCGCGTGCCTATGTCCTGACTGCCCCGGAAGCGGCGCCCGACGCCCCCGTGCGCCCACTGCCGTCTCGCGGGGCGACGGCCTCTCCGGTGCGGCCGCCATCGCCCCGGACACCACGAACGCGTGATTCACACGGGATGCGGGTGATTCCACGGACGGGCAGTTGCGGCTCATAGCATAATGCGGGCGGGCGGGAAAGCCTGTGCGGCTGGTGCGGGGCTACCGGGTACCCGCGCGATGGGGTGCTTCTCGCTCGACCGACCTCTGCCGAACGGCATCCGCTGCCTCGCCGTAGGTGACTCGCCGCACAGGAGAACTGGTGAACGACACAGGAAGCACCCTCGCCATCGCCACGCAGGCCTGGCCGACGGGGCCGGTGGTGCTGCGGGTGGCCGGGGAGCTGGACCATGACACGGGCCCCCGCCTCCGGCACACCGTCGAAGAGGTGCTGCGCGACCCCGGCACAGGCATCGTCGCCGACCTGTCGGAACTGGACTACTGCGACTCCACCGGAGTCACCGTGCTGATCACGGCCTGCCGGCGCGCCCAGGCCCTGGGCTCCTCCTTCTCGGTGGCGCGGCTCAGCCCTGCCATGACCCAGCTCTTCCGCGTGGTGGGCCTCGACCAGATGTTCACGTTGCACTCCAGCGTCGAGGAGGCCGTGGACGCCCTGAACGAGGGCTGACACACGGTCACCCGTGGCACGTCCGCAGTGCCGGGGGCGCCGTGCGGGCGGGGCCGCGGCGCACGGGATGCCGTCACGGTCCGGTCGTCGGGCGCAGGGGACGGCCGGGCCCCTCCCGACCCCATGCCGCGACCGGGCTGTGCGCGGCCGCCGGAGCGGTGTGACGGACGCACGGGTGCACTCGGCGCGACCGGGGGAAGACGTGCGGCATCGGATGGGAGGGTGCCGTGGATGAGGGAAACCTGGAGCTGGGTGAGCTTCTGGCCGCGGCGGAGGCCGCGCCGCCCGGGGAGTCCGTCGGCGTGATCGCGGACGACTTGCGCAAGCGCTTCAGGGCCGAGCGTGTGTCGTTCCTGTTCGCCGATCTGCTGGGGCAGCGGCTGCTGCGCCTGGCCGTGTCGGCCGAGGGCGGCGCGCCGGACCGTGCCGAGCGGATCGGCTTGCGGGGCAGCGTGTACGACAAGGTCCTCCGCAGCCAGCTCCAGCATGTGGAAGCGGACGGCCCGGGCCGGCGGCGCGTGATCTCGCCGGTGACCAACCGCGGCGACTGCATCGGTGTGCTGGAGGTGACGCTGCCGTACCCCGACGACGGTGTACTGGCGCAGGTCGCGGACGCGGCCCACGCCCTGGCCTACGTCATCGTCACGGACCGTCGTTTCACCGACCTCTACCACGTGGGCCGGCGCACCACCCGGACCAGCCTCGCCGCCGAGATCCAGCACCAGCTGCTTCCCTCGGCCTCCTGCTGCGAGGCCCCCCAGTTCACCCTCGCCGCCGGCCTGGTCCCGGCCGACGACATCGGCGGCGACACGTACGACTACACCCTCGACCGCGACACGCTGCACCTGTCCATCACCGATGCCATGGGCCACGACACGGAGTCCGCCCTGCTGGCCACGTTGCTCATGGGTGCCCTGCGCGGCGCCCGCCGCAGCGGCTGTGACGCGCTCCACCAGGCCCGTCGTGCCCACGAGGCCCTGCTGAGCCACAAGCGCGGGCTGGCCACGGGCCAACTGCTGTGCGTACGCCTGGAGACGGGCGTCTGCGAGCTGGTCAACGCGGGACACCCCTGGCCGCTGCGCCTGCGGGCGGGCGCTGCCGAGGCCGAGGAGGTCCCGCTCGCCGTCAACCTGCCGTTCGGCGTGGCGGCGCCCACCTCCTACCGGCTCCAGGAGCTGCGGCTGTGCCCCGGCGACCGTCTGATCCTGCTCACCGACGGCATGCAGGACCGCGGTGCCGCGGCCGCCGACCTGGCCTCTCTGGTGCGCGACACGCGCGACTGCCACCCCAGGGAGGCCGTACGCGCCCTGACCACCGCGGTGTGGGACGTCTGCGAGGGCAACCTCAAGGACGACGCCACCGTGCTCATCCTGGACTGGCACGGTCCCAGAGGATGACCCGGTCCGGCCCGGCGGCGGGGCGCGCCGTCCCCGCCGCGTCAGCGGTGTCGCTGCCCGGGCCAGGGCCGAACCCGCGCCGCCCCACTCCTGCGCCCGTGCCCCGCGTGCCGCGGGCGAGGGCGCGGGGCGGTCGACGCAGACGAGGCACACCGACCGAGGGGCCGCGCGGGGACGTTCGTCTTCCCGGGGCCGGGACACCGGCGCCGCTCACGGCGCTACGATCACGCGTGTGACCGCTGCGGAACCGACCATCCTCGCCACGTCCGGAGGGCATCGTGCCGGTACGCGCACCCGGCTGCTCTTCGACGCCCTGGTCCACCACGCGGTCGACCTCTCGGGGGTGCACGGCAGGCGCCCCCGCATCCTGTACGTCGGCACGGCGACCGGTGACGCCGAGCACGTGACGGCGCGGGTGGCGGAGGCGGCCCGGGTGGCGGGGTACGACCTCACTCCCCTGCAACTGTTCCCGATGCCGAACGTCGAGGACGTCGAGGGCACGGTCCTCGCCCACGACGTGGTCTGGGTGATGGGCGGTTCGGTGGCCAACCTGCTCGCCGTGTGGCGGGTGCACGGCCTGGACGTGATCATGCGGCGCGCGTGGCGGGCGGGCGTGGTGCTCGCCGGCGTCAGCGCGGGTTCCATCTGCTGGTTCGAGGGCGGCGCGACCGACTCCTTCGGCCCCGGCTTGCGACCGGTCACCGACGGGCTGGGCCTGCTGCCGTACGGCAACGGCGTGCACTACGACTCCGACGCGGGGAGGCGTCCGCTGATCCACCGGCTGGTCGCCGAGGGCGCCTTCCGCGCGGCACACTGCACCGACGACGGGGTGGGTCTGGTCTACCGGGGCACCGAGCTGGTCGAGGCCGTGGCGGAGCTGCCGGGCAGGGGCGCCTACGTGGTCGGCCGCTCCGGCACGGGGACGGTGGAGGAGCGCATCGAGCCACGGCTGCTGCCCGCGCCCCGCTTCTGAGCGACCGCTCCCTCCGGTGCGGGACGCCCACGCGTGACCGCTCCTCAGCGGTGCGGCACGCGCGCGGACATGGGTGCCGCCAGAATATGGGGGGCACTTCCCCATGTGGGGGCCGCTGAGGTCTGGCACCGTCTTCCCCGTGACTGAGACCACCGGCCTCCCGGCTCCCCGGACCGCCAGCCTTCCGAGCCCGCTCAGCGCCGGCCCGCCCCACGCCTGGTGGGCCCCGGCGCTGACCCTCGCGGAAAGGCTCGCCGCGCCCGGCCTCCCGGCGGCGGCGCCCGCCGGTGCCGCCGCCGGCCGGGCCCCGTGGAACCTCGGGGACGGCGACGGCTTCGCCCTGCGACTGGCCCACCTCGGGGTGGACGGAGCCACCGCGGCGGCCCTCGCCGCGGAGACCGCCGAGCGCCTCGCCGCCCGCGTGGCCAAGCCCCGCTGGGCCGAGTACGCAGAGGCGGCGCTGGCCGCCGCCCCCGGGACCGTCGACGTGCCGGCCGTGGACGGCACGGGCCCCGGGGTCTTCGCCTCCGTCGTGCGGCCGCTCGTCACCCCGGCCGCCGGCCTTCTCGCCCGCCGCACGGCGGACGTGTCCGCGACCGAACGGGTCGTGTGGCGGGAGGCGTTCGAGCGGCGGCTGACCGAGCAGCTGACCCGGCAGGCGGCCCGGACCCTGGTCCACGAGCTGTCCCAGGCCCGGCGCGCCGGGCGGCTCGTGGGCGCGGACCCGCGGGAGCGGTTCGTCTCGTTCGTCACCGCCACCGGCGGCCGGCGGGGCCTGTCCGCGCTGTTCGCGTCCTACCCGGTGCTGGCCCGGATGCTCGCGCAGACCGCGCTGGACGCCGCGGACGCCGCGGTGGAGCTGGTGACGCGGTTCCGGGCCGACCGGGAGGACCTGGTCCGTGAACTCCTCGACGGCCGCGGGCCCGGTGCGCTGGCCGGGGTGGACCTGGGTCTGGGCGACGCCCACCAGGGCAACCGGGCGGTCGCGGTCCTGCGCTTCGCCGGCGGCGGCCGGCTCGTGTACAAGCCCCGGCCGCTCGACCAGCACGGTCTGCTGGACGACCTGGCGGCCTGGCTCGGCACCAAGGTGCCCGGCCTGGCCCTGCGCACGCCACGCAGCGTGCGCAGGGCGGGGTACGGCTGGCTGGAGTTCGTGGAGCACCGCTGGTGCCGGTCGGGCACCGAGGCCGATGCCTTCTACCGGCACCAGGGCGCGCTGCTGGCCCTGCTGTACGCGGTGGACGGCGCCGACATGCACTACGAGAACGTCATCGCCTGTGGCGACCAGCCGGTCCTGGTCGACGCGGAGACCCTGCTGCACACCGGCCTTCCGCAGGCCATGACGGCCGGCGCCGACCCTGCGGCGGACGCCCTGCATGCCTCGGTGCACCGCACCTGTCTGCTGCCCCACCTGCTGATCGGTGAGCACGGCGCGCTGGACATCTCCGCGCTGGGCCGGGACGCCGAGGGCACCTTCCCGAGCGAGGGCCTGCACTGGGAGGACAGCGGCGAGGACACGATGCGGGCGGTACGGGGGGCGGTGCTCAGCCCCGCCGCGCAGAACCAGCCGCTGCCCACGGGGGCGCCCCTGGACGGGGCCGACCACCGGGCGGCCCTGCTGGAGGGGTTCCGCACCGGCTACGCGGCGCTGGCCGCGCACGGCCGTGAACTGCTCGCCCCGGGTGGGCCGCTGGCGCGGCACGCGGACAGCCCCGCGCGCCTCATCGTGCGTTCCACCCGTCTGTACGCCGCGCTGCTGGAGGAGTCCGCCCACCCGTCGCTGCTCGCCGACGCCCTGGCCCGGGAGGGCGTGTTCGCGGTGCTGTGGACCGAGTCGGAGTGCGACGAGGCCCGTCGGCGCCTGGTCGAGCACGAGACCGCGGAGCTGTGGCGCGGTGACGTCCCCCTGTTCGTGCATCGGCCGTCCGGTACAGGGGTCCGGGCGGCCGATGGCACGTGGTTGCCGGACGTGCTGCCGGTGGCCGCCCTGACCGCGGTCGGCGAGAAGCTGGCCCGGATGGACGAGGTCGACTGCCACGACCAGGAGTGGATCATCTCGGCGACACTGGCGGCGCGCGGCAGTGGTTCACCCCTGGCGCGGCGCTCCGAACTCGCCGTCGCCTCGCTCCCGGCGGTGGTGCCGGACGCCTCGCGGCTGCTGGCCGCCGCGTGCGGCGTCGCCGACGAGATCGCCGCCCGCGCGGTACGCGGCGGCGGCCGGACCAACTGGCTGGGCCTGGAGCAGGTGTCGGGACCGCACTGGGCCGTGCTGCCGATGGGCGCCGGGCTGGGGCAGGGCTACTGCGGGGTGGCGCTGTTCCTGGCGCAGGCGGACGCGCTGACCGGGGCCGGCCGGTACGCCGCGCTGGCCCGGGAGGCGGTCCGGCCGCTGCCCGCCCTGATGAAGGCGCTGGCCGCCGATCCGGACCTGAGCGGGGCGGCCGGACCCGGCGCCTACGCGGGGCTCGCCGGTGTGGTCCACGCGCTGGTGAGGCTGTCCGCGCTGCTGGGCGAGGACCTGACGGGCTGTCTGCCCGACGCGCTCACCGCGCTCGGGCACGCCGTGGCCGGCTGCGCCGATCCGGGGCTGGCCGGTGGTGCGGCCGGTGCGCTGACCGCCGCCGTCGCCGCGCACGAGGCGACCGGGACGCCCGAGGCGCTGCGGCTGGCCGACGCGGTGGCGGACCTGCTGCTGGCCGCGGTGCGCGGACCGGGCCGGCGGGAACCGTCCGCGGACGCCGCTCTCGCCGGTGGCGGGCCCGGGTTCGCGGACGGCGCGGCCGGGATCGGCTGGGCCCTGCGGCGCTACGCCGGCTGTCGCCCGGAGCGGGCCGCCGCGCACGCGGGCGCCGCCGACGCGCTGCTGCGTGCCGCGGTCCGCACGGTACGGACCGCGCCCGCGGACCTGTCCTGGGTCTCCGGGCTCGCCGGCGTGGCCGCCGCGGCGCCCCTGAGTGCCGCCGGCGCGCTGACTCCCTTCCTGGCGGACGCCGAGGTGGGTCCCGGTCTGAGTCTCGGGCAGGGCACGCTCGGCACGCTGGAGGCACTGGTCACACTCGCCGGACGGGGGGACGCGGTGGCCGCGGGGGCGCTGTCCCGGTGTTCCGGACAGGTGCTCGCGCTGGTCGAGGCGCAGAGCCACCGGTGCGCCACTCCCGACCACGTCCCCTCCCCCGGGCTGCTGACGGGCCTGTCCGGCATCGGCTACGGGCTCCTGCGTCTCGCCCACCCCGACAGCGTGCCGTCCCTGCTGCTCCTGTAGGAGCCCGGTTCGGTGACCGCTCACCTCCCCGCTCCGGTGCGCCACGCCCGCGGGCCGCGACCGGGCTCGCGCTCGGACGGTGTTCAGGCCGCCGTGGTGCTCACCCGCGGTGTCGTCGGCACACTCGGTACCTCGCCGGCGGTGGCACCGGGCCCCTTCCCGTGGGCGTGGCGGCGGGGTCCGCCCCCCGGCGCGCCGGGGGGCGGCGGAACCAGTCCCCGGCTGCGCGGCCTGCCGCGGTGGCCGATGTCCGATTACTATCTGCGTTCATGCGTTCCCATGCGCCTTCTCTGGTCGGACGGGACTCCCAACTGGCCCTGCTAGAACGTGCTCTGGCAGACACGCGCCAGAGTCGCGGCGGTGTCGTGTTCCTCGTGGGAGAGGCCGGTGTCGGCAAGTCGCGGCTCGCCGCGGAGGCCGTCGGCGGAGCCCTGGGTGCCGGGATGCGGGTGCTGCGGGGCCGCAGCAGCACCACGGGACCGGCCGTACCGTTCCGACCGCTCACCGAAGCCCTGATGTCGCTCTTCCGCGGTGGCGAACCCATCGACGACCTGGCCCTCGGTCCCTACCGGCCGGTTCTCGGGCGGTTGATCCCGGACTGGGACACCGGCGAACGGGACAGCAGTTCCATGGTGATCCTGGGCGAGGCGGTGCTGCGCCTGCTCATCGCCGCCGGGCGCGGGCAGGGCCAGTTGCTGCTGCTGGAGGACCTGCACGACGCCGACCCGGAAACGCTCGGCGTCCTCGAGTACCTGGTGGACAACCTGGAGTACTCGCCCGTCCTGCTGCTCGCCACGGTCCGGACGGATTTCAGCGACGCCCTCGACCTCGCGCAGTCCGCCCGCCGGCGCGGCGCGGCCACGCTGGTGGAACTGCCGCCGCTGAGCCGGCCCCAGACGCACGAGATGATCGCGGCGCAACTCGGGGCCGACGCTGCGGAGCAGGTGCCCGCGGCGGTGCTGGAGCGGCTGTGGGAGGACAGTTCGGGCAGTCCGTACCTGGTCGAGGAACTGCTCCAGTCGATGATCGGAGCCGGCACCCTGGTGCGGGGGCCGGAGGGCTGGCGGGCGGTCGACAACCTCCGCAGCGACGTCTCCTCGTCGCTGGCGCGCGGCATCGTGCGGCGTATCGACCGGCTCGGCGCGCAGGGCCTGACCCTGCTGTCGGCCGCGGCCGTGCTCGGCCGGCGTTTCCCGCTGACGGTTCTGCAGCGCATGACCGGCGTCGACGACCGGGCCCTGCTCAGCCATCTGCACGCCGGGGTGGCCGCGCGGCTGGTGGTTCCCGACGAACCCGCGCCGGACTGGTACTCCTTCCGTCACTCGCTCACCGTGGAGGCCCTGTTCACGCAGATGACCCCGGGCCTGCGCGCGGAGTTGGCCCGGCGGGGCGCGGAGGCGGTCGAGGAACTGCATCCGGACCTGGCCGGTGACTGGTGCGCGCTCGCGGCCGGGCTGCGCGGCACGGCGGGCGACAAGGAGCAGGCCGGCCTGCTGTTCGCGGAGGCGGGCGAGCGGGCGCTGGCGGCCGGGGCGCTCGGCTCCGCCGTCACCCTGCTGAGCCGGTCCGAGGGCCTGCTGGCCGACGCGGGCGATCCGCAGTCGCGGGCCATGGTGCTGGAGAACCTGCTGCCGGCCCTCGCGGAGGCCGGCGACTTCGCCCGCGCCCTCGACCTCGCCGAGGACCTGCACGCGCTGGACGGTTCGGGGCTCAGCCCCGTCCGTCTGGCCACGCTGCACACCCGGCTGGCCAAGGTCGCCCACACGGCGGGCCGGTGGAGCGACGGCAACCGGCAGGTAGCCCGCGCCCGTGAGGTGCTGGCCGCGGCACCGGACGAGTCGGTCGCCGCGGCCGTCGACGTCACGGCCGCCTACCTGGCCCTGGACACACCGGGGCCCGACCGCACCCAGCACGCGGAGAAACTGGCCCGGTCCGCCGCCGACACCGCCGAACGGCACGGTCTGCCCGTCGTCGCCTGCCAGGCCCGGGAACTGCTCGCGACGGTGGCCCGCGAGCGGGACCCCGAGGAGTCGGCGGCGATGCTCGGACAGGCACTGGCCACGGCGGAGCGCCACCGTCTGCCGCTCCAGCGCATGTACGCGGCCACCCGGCTCGGTGGCAACGCCTGGCTGGCCGACGGCGACACCACGGGCCTGCTGGCGGTCCGCGAGGAGGCGCTGCGGCTCGGCTCCGTGAACATCGTGCACACCGTGGACGGCATCCTGGTGCTGGACGCCGTGCTGCGCGGCCAGTACGACACCGCCCGGTCGGCCGCCGCCGAGTGCCTGGCCGTCGTGCGCAGGCTGCGTCTCGCGCCCGTCGTGCGGTACGTCCTGATGGCCCAGGCCGTCCTGGCGGCCCACCACGCCGACCGGGGCGCGATGGAGCGGTCGCTGGCGGCCTTCGCCGAGTGGGACGGCGCCGGTTCGCAGGAGGAAGCGCTCGGCCGCGGTCTGGCCCGGGCGTTCTGCGCACTGCTGGAGGAGGACCGCGGCCTGGCCCGGGAGGAACTGCGGCAGGTGCTGGCGCTGGAGGCGGTCAACCCCTCGACCTACCATCTCGGCGGCACCCACGGCCTGGTCCTGCTGCTGGACGTGCTCGCCGGGGACGCGGACCGGGCGCGGCACGAGGAGATCACCGCCACCGCCGTCGCCCGGATGCGCTGGAACCGTCAGTTCGTGCTGCTGAGCGACGCCGTGCTGCTGGGGCGCGAGGGCGCGGGTGAGCGGGCGGCGGCCACGGTGGAGACCGCGCTGGCGGTGGCCGAGCCGTACCCACTGGCCCGGCACCTCGGGCTGCGGCTCATCGCGGACGCGGCGCACCAGGACGGCTGGGGCGATCCGGTGGGCTGGCTGCGGCGGGCGGAACACTACTTCCACGAGCGGGACGTCCAGGCCGTCGCGGGCGCCTGCCGGGCGGGGCTGCGCCGGCTCGGCGCCTCCGTGCACCAGCACCGCACCGGCACCAGCGGCATCCCCGACCGGCTGCGCGCCCAAGGCGTCACGGTGCGGGAGTTCGAGGTGTTCCGGCTCCTGGCGGAGCGGCTGAGCAACAAGGACATCGCCGACCGGCTGTTCATCTCACCGCGTACGGCGGAGAAGCACATCGCGAGCCTGGTCACGAAGACGGGGGCGGCGAACCGCGCGGAGCTGTGCGCGCAGTCGGCCGCCCTGCGGGACCTCTGAGGGCTGTCCGCCGGATTCCCGCGCCGGAAGGGGGCCCCGGACGGGCCCGCTGGACTCGGCGGCCGGCCCTGGCGATGGGGCCCGGCCGGCCGCGTCCGGCCTGCCCGGCGCGGTTCGGGAGGGGAAGCCGTGCGTGCCAGCCGTACGGCGTCCACGAGGCGCCGTGCCCGGTCGGCCGGAGCGGTCCGGCTTCCCCGTCTCGGTCCGGTCCCGCCGGTCCGGTGGTGTGCGCCAATCCGGCATCGGTGGGCACGAGGTGCGGCCGGCCCGGCCGCCGGCGCCCCGGCGCGGGGCGGGCGCTTCAGTGCGGGGCCGAGACCGAGGTGTCGATCGAGGTCAGGGTGATGACGAGACCGCTGGTGAGGACCATGCCGGCCAGGACGCGGGCTCGGGCGCAGGCGCGGTTGCGGCCCGACAGGGTGATGCCGCCGGCGGCGTCCGAGTCGTCGGCCGGACGGGCGGGAAGGTCGGCGGGCGCGGAGGAGGCATCGCGACGGAGCTCGGCCATGGGGAGAACCTCGTGTCTGTGAGGGCGGCTACGGGAAGGTGTGCGGACGGCGTGGGCGGATCCGCCGGGTGACGCTCAGCGTGCGGACGGCCGGCCGGTGGGGCGACATGCGGCGACCGCCGTGGCCGGGACGGGAGCGCCGGTGCGGAGCGGTTCGCGGCCGGTGCCGGGCTGGGCGATCGTGACGGCCCGTCGGGCGAGGGCCGGGTGGTGCGTGCTGCGGGGAGTCGCGGGTGCTGCTGATGGGCTCACGAGAACAAGGTCACAGATGCGGTGGGGGCCCGCATGGGGAACTGTCCCCCATATTTCCCGGCGGCCCCTGCCCGGTGCCGCCGGCCGATGGGGAGGCGGGGTGCCGCGGGGCACGCGGCGCCGGGCGACGACGGATCGGACCGTGCCGCCCGGCCCGGTGAGAAGCGCAGGCCGGCGGCGTGGAGGCGGCTGACGACGGGGCCAGCTGCCGGGTGGCCGAGGGGTGTACGGAGCGGGTGGCCGGCCGTGCGGGTATATGGGGGCGCGCACGACCCGGGGTGCACGCCCTTCGTGCGTACGGGGCGACGGGCCGACGGCCGGGGAAGCGGCCGGTGCGCGCGGTGGCGTCCGGTCCGCGCTCGGGGCGCGGTGGACGCGAGCGCCGGAGCGCCGGCGGCCGGGCGGGAGCGCGGCCCGTGGTGGTGCCCCCGCCCGACCCGGGCGTGGTGGTGCGCGAGGAACTTGGGGGTTCGGCCCGCATCCGCCGCCGCGGCGGCTCCCGCTGTACTGGTGTCCGGCCGGCGGCCCGCGGTCGTGTCCCGGGGGGCGCCGCCGGCCCGATCTCGACCCGTGTCCCACAGCCAACAGGTGCCGTACGACAAGACTTACAGGAGTGGACGACATGCGGACCTCTCTGGGTATCGACTCCGTTGCGCGGAGCGTGTACATCGCGATGGCCGACCGGCCCGGCGCGAAGGTGTCCGAGCTGGCCGAGCATCTGGGAGAGACCGAGGAAACGGTCCAGGAGGGGCTGGAGCGGCTGTCCGCCCTGCTGCTCGTCGTCCCGGGGGATTCCGCGAGCGGCTGGCGTCCGGTCGATCCGGAGGTCGGGCTGGCGGCGATGCTCGCCCGGCAGCAGGACGAACTCGCCCGCCACCGCCTCCAGGTGGAGGGCAGCCGGCTGGAGGTGACGCGACTGCTGTCGGAGCGCGGGCGGCGCGGCCGTGCGAGCGTTCCGGACGTCGAGTGGCTGGCCGGCGCGGACGCCGTGTGGCGGCACGTCACCTCTCTCGCCGAGGAGTGCGCGAACGAGTGGCTGACCGTCGGACCGGCCGAGCGGCTGGACACGGCGGCCCTGGAGGCCGGCCGGCCGGTGGACGAGATCCTGCGGCGGCGCCGCACTCCCGCACGGGCCATCGTGCTGGAGAGCGTGCGCAACGACCCCGGGGCGACGGAGCACCTGCGTCGCGCGGAGGAGTGCGGCGGCACCGTCCGCACCCTGCCGTCGCTGCCGGTGTGGATGATCCTCTCCGACCGCAGGCACGCCGTGGTGCCGGTCATCGGCGGCCACAGCGTGATCGGCGCGATGGCGTGCAGCGTCGAGTCGGTCACGGAAGCCTTCGCGACCCTGTTCGCCCGGCTGTGGAAGGAGGCCGTGCCGTTCACGGAGGCGCGCCCGCGTACCCGCGGCGACCTCTCCCTCCAGGAGCAGCATGTGCTCCGGCTGTGGGCGCAGGGGCTCACGGACGCGGCGGCGGCCCGCAGGATGGACGTCTCGCTGCGCACGGTGCGCCGGCTGTCGGAGAAGCTGACCGACCGGTTCGGCGCCCAGAGCCGGTTTCAGCTCGGCGCGCTGGCGCTGGCCAGCGGCGGCATCCGCGCCGAGGACGTGGCCTGAGGCGCCGCGCACCCGGCGTGACCGGCGCACGGTGAAGGGGCCGGACCTCCACGACGAGGTCCGGCCCCTTCACGGTGTGGCACCGGGCGCCGTCACCCGGCCGGTGCGAACTGCGCCGTGATGGCCGCCATCATCAGGTCGGCGATGCCCTGGGCGAGCCCCGCCGGGGTGGGCGAGTCGAACACGGCCCGCACCGGCACGTCGACCCGCAGCGCCTTCCGCAGCCGGGAGGCGACCTGTGTGGCGAGCAGCGAATGCCCGCCCAGCTGGAAGAAGTTGTCGTGCACGCCGACGCGTTCGATGCCCAGCAGTTCCTGCCACACGGCGGTGACGGTCCGCTCGACGGCGTTGCGCGGGGCGGTGTACTCCGTCCCCAGGTCCGGCCGCTGGTGGTCCGGCACCGGCAGGGCCGCCCGGTCCACCTTGCCGTTGGCGGTCAGCGGCAGCCGGTCCAGCGTGACGAACGCCGCCGGGATCATGTAGTCGGGCAGGAACCGGCCCAGGTGGGCGTGGAGGTCCGCGGTGCTCGGCGCGTCCGCGCCGGTGGCCACGAGGTACGCCACGAGCCGCTTGTCGCCGGGTGTGTCCTCGCGGACGACCACGCTGACCTCGCCGATGCCGGGGTGGGTCAGCACGGTGGCCTCGATCTCGCCGAGCTCGATGCGGTTGCCGCGGATCTTCACCTGGTTGTCGATCCGCCGCAGGAACTCCAGCTGGCCGTCGGCCCGCCACCGCACCAGGTCACCGGTGCGGTAGACCCTGGTGCTCAGCCCTTCGGCCTCGTACGCGGTGAACTTCTGCTCGGTCAGCTCCGGCCTGCCCCGGTAGCCGCGGGCCACCGGCACGCCCCCGACGAGGAGTTCGCCGGGCACCCCGACCGGCACCGGGCAACCGTGCTGGTCCACCACGAACGCCAGGACGTTGGGGATGGGCCGGCCGATCGGCGGGACCGCGTCGCCGGGTTCGACCACCGTCGAGGTGACGATGATGGTGGTCTCGGTGGGGCCGTAGTTGTTGATGACGCGGAACGGCAGCCGGGCCCGGGCCGGCATCCGCAGCCGGTCACCGCCGGTCAGCACGTACCGGAGTGTGCTGCGGGCCGGCCACTCGACCGCCATCAGCGCCTCCAGCATCGGCGTGGACAGGAACGTGGCGTGGACGCGCTGCTCGCACAGCCAGTCCCGCAGCAGGTGCGGGGTGAGCCTGACGGTCTCGGTGGTGACGCAGCAGGTCGCGCCCCGGGTCAGGCCGAGCCACAGTTCCCAGGCCGCCGCGTCGAAGCCGATCCCGGCCAGCAGCGCGATCCGCTGCCCGGGTTCCAGCCCGTACTCGCGCGCCGTCCAGTGCACCAGGTTGACCACGCTGCGGTGTTCCACCTGCACGCCCTTGGGGCGGCCGGTGGATCCGCTGGTGTAGATGAGGTAGGCCAGGTGGTGCGGTGCGGTGACCGGCCGGGGGTCGGTGTCCGGCTCACCGGCCAGCGTCGCGGTGTCCTCGTCGAGCAGCAGCAGGGGTACGTCCGAGGGCAGCCGGCCGGTGTGCGCGGCGCCGGTGAGGACGACCGGGGTCGCGGTGTCCCGGACCATGTACGCCAGGCGCTCGGCCGGGTAGTCCGGGTCCAGCGGCACGTACGGCGCCCCCGCCTTCAGGACGCCGAGTACGGCCGTCACCAGGTCCGGGCCGCGCTCCAGGCACACCGCGACCGGCATGTCCGGCCGCACCCCGTACCGGGTGCGCAGGTGGTGGGCGATCCGGTTGGCGCGGGCGTTCAGCTCGCCGTAGGTCAGCGTGCCGTGCGGCCCCTCGACGGCCACCGTGTCCGGCTGCCGTGCCGCCCGCTCCTCGAACAGGCCGTGCAGCGTGGCGGTGTCCGGGAAGGCGGTGGCGGTGTCGTTCCACTCGGCCACCGTGCGCCGCCGCTCCTCGGGGGTGAGCAGGCAGAGCCCGGACAGCCGGACAGCGGGCTCGCGGGCCACCGTCTCCAGTACGGTGCCCAGGTGGCCGGCGAGCCGGGCGACCGTGTCCCGTTCGAAGAGGTCGGTCCGGTACTCCAGGGCGCCGCGCAGACCGCCGTCCGCGTCCTCGGACATCATCAGGGTGAGGTCGAACTTGGCGTCCGGCAGCGTGACCGTGAACGGCTCGACGTCCAGCCCCGGGAGGCTCCAGCCGTGCTGGTCCGGCGTGTTCTGGAGCACGAACATCGTCTGGAACAGGGGGTTGCGGGACGGGTCGCGGTCGGGGGCGAGTTCCTCCACGAGGCGTTCGAAGGGCAGGTCCTGGTGGTCGTAGGCGCCGAGCGCGGTGTCCTTGACCCGGTCGAGGAGTTCGGCGAACGTCGGGTCGCCGGACAGGTCGGTGCGCAGGACGAGGGTGTTGACGAAGAAGCCGATCAGGTCCTCGGTCTCGGCGCGGTTGCGGCCCGCGACCGGGCTGCCGACGGTCACGTCGTCCTGGCGGCCGTACTTGGCCAGCAGCACCTGGAACGCCGCAAGCAGCACCATGTACAGGCTCGCCGAGCCGTTCCTGGCCGCTTTCCGCAGTCCTGCGGCCACCGTCGCGCCCACCTGGAACGTCACGGTGTCGCCGCCGCCGGGCGGTCCCGCCGGACGGCGGTGGTCGGTCGGCAGTTCCAGCGGTTCCACCCCGGCGAGCCGCTCCCGCCAGTACGCCAGCTGTCCGTCCAGCACCTCACCGGTGAGCCGGTGCCGCTGCCACACGGCGAAGTCCGCGTACTGCACCGGCAGTTCCGTTCCCTCGGGCGGGGTACCGGTGGTCGCCGCCCGGTAGCCCTCCCGCAGTTCGCGCGCCATGAGCGGCTCCGACCAGCCGTCGCAGGCGATGTGGTGCACCGTCAGCAGCAGGTGCGCCTCCTCGTCGGCCAGCCGCAGCAGGTGCGCGCGCAGCAGCGGTCCCGCCGCCAGGTCGAACGGGCGGGCGGCCTCCGCCCGGGCGAGGCGCCGTGCCGCCTCCTGCCGTTCCCCGGGATCGGCGAGGTGCCGCAGGTCGTGGACGGCCGTGCGCACCGGTGCCGGCGGGTCGACGACCTGTGCCGGCTCTCCGTCCTCGTCGGCGACGTACCGCGTCCGCAGGATCTCGTGCCGTGCCAGCATGCGGGTCAGCGCCGCGTCGAGGGCGGCGGTGTCCAGCGGGCCGTTGACGCGCAGCGCGAAGGGTACGGCGTACTCCGCGCGTCCGGGTTCCAGTTGGTCGAGGAACCACAGCCGCTGCTGGGCGAAGCTCAGCGGCAGCGGCCCGCCGGTCCGGTCGGCCGGCGCGATCCGCTCGGCGCCGGCCGTCGTGTCCGCCGCCTGCTCCGCGACGGCCGCGGCCAGCTCGGCGACAGTGGGTGCGGCGAACAGGGCCCGTACGGGCACCTCCACCCCGAGCGCGTCCCGCAGCCGTGACGTCACCTGGGTGGCGAGCAGCGAGTGGCCGCCGAGCTCGAAGAAGTTGTCGTCCACACGGGTGACCTCGGTGCCCAGCACCTGGGACCAGGCCGCCGCGATCGCGCGCTCGACCGGGGTACGGGGGGCGGGACCGCCGGCCGCGGAAGCGCGGGGCTCGGGCGCGGGCAGCGCCCGCCGGTCCACCTTGCCGTTCGGGGTGAGCGGCAGCCGCTCCAGCGCCACGAACGCGGACGGCACCATGAAGTCGGGCAGTTCCCGGCGCAGCCGCCCGCGCAGCGCCTCGCCCGTCACGCGACCGCCCGCCGCCGGGACGACGTAGGCGACCAGCCGCCGGTCGCCGGGGGTGTCCTCGCGGACGACGACGGTGGCCGCGGCGACGTCGGGGCCGGCCAGCAGCACCGCCTCGATCTCCCCGGGCTCGATGCGGTGCCCGCGCAGCTTGACCTGCTCGTCCAGTCGTCCCAGGAACTCCAGTTGCCCGTCGCCCAGCCAGCGCACCCGGTCCCCGGTGCGGTAGACCCGGCGCGGGGTGCCGTCGACGTGGACGGTCACGAAGCGTTGTGCCGTCTGGTCCGGCTGCCCCCGGTAGCCGCGGGCCAGCCCGGTCCCGCCGACGAGGAGTTCGCCCGGCACTCCGGGCGGCACCGGCCGGCCGTGCCGGTCCACGACGTACACGAACGTGCCGCGCACCGGCCGGCCGATCGGTGGCACGGCCGTGCCGGGGACGACCTCCGCCGAGGTCGTCACCACCGTCGACTCGGTCGGTCCATAGTTGTTGACGACGCGGAAGGGCAGGCGCAGCCCGGCCGGCAGGCGCAGTGCGTCCCCACCGGTCAGCACGTACGCGAGGGAGGTCGGCTCCGACCAGTCGAGGGCCGCCAGTGCCTCCAGCACAGGTGTCGAGACGAAGGTGCCCGTGACGCGCTGCTCGGTGAGCCAGCGCTGGAGCAGCGCCGGCGTCAGCCGCACCGTGTCGTCGGGTACGCACACGGTGGCACCGGTCGCCAGCGCGGGCCACAGTTCCCAGGCCGACGCGTCGAACCCGACGCCCGCGAGCAGCGCGACCCGCCGTCCCGGGGCCGCGCCGAAGGTGCCGGCCGTCCAGCGGACCAGGTTGACCAGGCTGCGGTGCTCGATCTCGACGCCCTTGGGCCGGCCGGTGGAGCCGCTGGTGTAGATCACGTACGCCAGGTCGCCGGGGGCCGCGGCGGGCTCCGGGTCGTGGGCCGGCAGGTCCGCGAGGGACGGCCAGTCCCGGTCGGTGAGGAACCGGCCGGGCCCCTCGGGCAGCCGTGCGGCCCCCGCGGCATCGGTGACGACGAGGCCGGCCCGCGCGTCCGCGACCATGTAGGCGAGCCGGTCGGACGGGTGCTCCGGGTCCAGCGGTACGTAGGCGGCGCCGGACTTGAGGACCGCGAGCAGTGCGGTGATCTGCTCGGGGCCGCGCTCCAGGCACACGGCGACCGCGGCACCGGGGCCGGCTCCGCGGGAGCGCAGGTGCCGGGCGAGCCGGTTGGCCCGCGCGTTCAGCTCGCGGTAGGTCAGGTCCCCGCCGGCCCAGCGCACCGCCGTGGCGTCCGGTCGCAGGGCGGCGCACTCCTCGACGAGCCGGTGCACCGTCGCCCCGGCTTCGGCTTCGGCTTCGGCTTCGGTGTGCGCGGCGGTCTCCGTCCCGCTCCAGTCGGCCAGCACCCGGCGCCGCTCGGCGCCGGCCAGCACCTCCAGCTCCGACAGCCGGCGCCGCGGGCCGGTGACGGCCGCGCGCAGCAGTGTGGTGAAGTGCTCGGCCAGCCGCTCGGCCGTGTCCGGTGCGAAGAGGTCGAGGGCGAACACCAGCCGGCCGTCGAGCGAACCGTCGGGCCGCTCGGTGAGGAACAGGGTCAGGTCGAACTTGGCCTCCTCCGCGCGGACCGCGAAGGGCTCCACCACCGTTCCGGGCAGCCGCCAGGCGTGACCGTCCGGGGTGTTCTGGAGCACGAACATCGTCTGGAACAGCGGATGGCGGGACAGGTCCCGGTCGGGGGCGAGTTCCTCCACGAGGCGTTCGAAGGGCAGGTCCTGGTGATCGTAGGCGCCGAGCGCGGTGTCCTTGACCCGGTCGAGGAGTTCGGTGAAGGCCGGGTCGCCGGACAGGTCGGTGCGCAGGACGAGGGTGTTGACGAAGAAGCCGATCAGGTCCTCGGTCTCGGCGCGGTTGCGGCCGGCGATCGGGGTGCCCACCGCGATGTCCTCCTGGCCGCTGTACTTCGCCATCAGCAGCTGGAACACCGCCAGCAGGGACATGAACAGGCTCGCCCCCTGCCCCGCCGCCAGCCGCCGGGCCGCGCCGGCCACGTCGGCGGGCACCGCGAAGGACACCGTGCCGCCCCGGCCCGACCGCTCGGCCGGCCGCCGGTGGTCGGCCGGCAGCTCCAGCGGCCGCACCGCGGCGAGCCGCTCCCGCCAGTACGCGGACTGCCCCTCCAGGACCGGGCCGTCCAGTGCCGCGCGCTGCCAGCTCGCGAAGTCCGCGTACTGCAGGCCGAGGGGGGCCAGGGTGTCGGGCCGGCCGGCCACCGCCGCGCCGTACAGTTCGCCCAGCTCCCGCGCCAGGATGCCCTCCGACCAGCCGTCGGAGACGATGTGGTGCACGGCGAGCAGCAGGAGCCACTCCGCGTCGGCCACCCGTACGGCCACCGCGCGCAGCAGCGGTCCCGCGGCCAGGTCGAACGGCCGTCCCGCCGCCTCGCGCAGGATCTCCCGCGCGGCGCCGTCGCCGAGGTGGCGGGCGTCGTGGACGTCCACCGGCACCTCCCGCACGGCGTCGACGACCTGGTACGGGCGTCCCGTGCCGTCCGCGAGGAACCGGGTCCGCAGGATCTCGTGCCGGGCGGTCAGCGCCGTCAGCGCGGTGCCGAACGCGTCCGGTGCGAAGTCCCCCGCCACGCGCAGCCCCACCGGGATCGCGTACTCGGCCCGGCCCGGCGCCAGCTGGTCCAGGAACCACAGGCGTTGCTGCGCGAAGGACAGCGGCAGGGGTCCCGCCGAGCGGTCCGCACGCGGGATCGCGGCGGAGGTGCCCGGCCCCAGCGCGTCCACGGCGGCCGCCAGCAGCTTCGGTGTCGGTGCGTCGAACAGCGTCCGGTGCGGCACGTCCGCGCCGAGGTCCCGGCGCAGCCGGGAGGCGACCCGGGCGGCCAGCAGGGAGTGGCCGCCCAGTTCGAAGAAGTCGTCGTCCACGCCGACCGCGTCGACGCCCAGCAGTTCGGCCCAGATGCCGGCGACCGTCCGCTCCGTGGGCGTACGCGGCTCGGCGAACGCGGCGGAGACGGCCGGGCGGTGGCCCTCGGGCGCGGGCAGGGCCCGCCGGTCGACCTTGCCGTTCGGGGTGAGCGGCAGCCGCTCCAGTACGACGTACCGGGCGGGGACCATGTGCGCGGGCAGCTCGCGCGCCAGCGCCGCGCGCAGCCCTGCCGCGGCCGGGGCCGCGCCGCCGGCCGGCACCAGGTACGCCACCAGCCGCTTGTCACCGGGGATGTCCTCGCGGACCACGACGGTGGCCGCCGCGACGTCCGGCCGGGACAGCAGGGCGTTCTCGATCTCTCCGAGTTCCACCCGGTGCCCGCGCAGCTTGACCTGGTCGTCCATCCGGCCCAGGTAGACCAGGCGCCCGTCCGGCAGCCACTTCACCAGGTCGCCGGTGCGGTACACGCGGGCCTCGGGATCGGCCGAGAAGGGGTGCGGCACGAACCGCCGCGCCGTCAGCTCGGGCCGCCCCAGGTAGCCGAGGGCCACGTTGACGCCGCCGATCAGCAGCTCGCCGGGGACGCCGACCGGCTGGACCTCGCCGTGCGCCCCGACCACGTAGACCTCGGTGTTGTCGATGGCCCGGCCCATCGGCACGTGGTCCGCCGCCGGGTCCACCGACACCGTCCGGCTGACCACGTTGCCGACGGTCGCCTCGGTCGGCCCGTACTCGTTGACGATGGCCGTGTCCCCGGTGCCCAGCTCCAGCACCCGGTGCGCCAGCGCCGGCGTCAGGTCCTCGCCGCCGGCGACCACCGTGGCGATGCGGTGCCGGACGCCGTCCTGCTCCAGCCGGGCGGTCAGCAGCTCCAGGTGCGAGGGCGTCGCCTTCAGGAAGCTGATGGGGACGCCGGACGCGACGATGTCCACGGCCGCGTCGAACACCGTGCGGCCCGGTTCCGGCCGCGGCACCACCAGGCACAGCCCCTGCACCAGCGGCAGGAACAGCGCGGTCACCGTCAGGTCGAACGCCGCCGACGAGCACAGCAGCGAACCCGTCCGCGCGCCGGGTGCCGGGGGATAGTTCCGGTCGCACCAGTGCAGGTAGTTGACGACGCCGCGGTGCCCGACCCGCACGCCTTTGGGGCGGCCCGTGGAGCCCGAGGTGTAGATGACGTACGCCACGTCGTCCGGGCCCGCGGCGGCGGGGGCGGTGCCGGTGCCGGCCGGCCACTCCCGGTCGGCCAGCAGCAGCGCGGTGCCCGGCGCGAACAGGCCGGCGTGCGCGGACTGCGTCACCACCACCGGGGCGGCGCTGTCCTCGACCATGTACCGCAGCCGCTCGGCCGGGTAGGCCGGGTCCAGCGGCACGTAGGCGGCCCCCGACTTGAGCACGCCGAGCAGCGCGCACACCAGGTCCGGGCCGTGGTCCAGGCACACCGCGACCAGCGTGCCGGGGCCGACGCCCCGCTGTGCCAGGTACCGCGCCAGCCCCTCGGCCCGTTCGTCCAGCTCCCGGTAGGTCATCCGCCGTCCGCCGTGCTCCAGGGCCACCGCGTCGGGTTGGAGGGCGGTCCGCTCCTCCACCAGCCGGTGCACGGTCGTGTCCGGGAACGCGGACCGCGGCCCGTTCCACCGGTGGAGGATCCGGTGCCGCTCGGGCCGCGTCAGCATCTCCAGCGCGCTGAGCGGCCGGCCGGGGGTGTCGCCGGCGGAGCACGCGAGTGTCGCGAAGTGCCCCGCCAGCCGCTCCGCCGTGGCCCGCTCGAACAGATCGGTGCGGTAGCCGAGGACGCCGCTCAGTCCGCCGCCGTCCGCGACGACCTCCAGGGTGACGGGCGCGTCCGGCGGGAACACGGCCGCCTCCCGGACGGCCGTGCGCGACGCGAACCACGCCACCGCGCCCGCCGGCACCGCGCCGGGCGCCGTCGCCCGGCCGGTGGCGTCCGCCATGTCCCGCGCGACCCGCGCCACGGCCTCGGTGAACACCGGGTCGCCCTCCGCGCCCGGTACGACGATCGCCGTGCCCGGGACGTCCGCCGGTACTGCCACCGGGACGTCGCCCCGGCCGGCGTACCGGCCCAGCAGCGTGTGGAACACCGTCAGCAGGACCGCGGGGAGTTCCACGCCGGTATCGCGGGCCAGCGTGGCCAGCGCGTCGGCGGTCCGGGCGGGCACGTCGAACGGAACCCGGTCCGCGGGGCCCGGACCGTCCTCCGACGGCCGTCGGTCCCAGGGCAGTTCCAGCGGTTCCAGGGCCGCCGACTCGTGCCTCCACTCCCCCAGCTGGTGATCAGCCACCGTTCACTCCCCATCGTCAGGACATCGTCAGCGGTACAAGCGGTTCACGGGCGGCACGTCGTACGACGGGCGGTGAGGGGTGGGGCGGGGCGCCCCGGGCGGGCCGGGGGCCGCGCCGCCGGCACGACCACGGCCCCGGCGGAACGTCCGCGACAAGCACGCTAGGGCGCGCGGGCGGCGGGCTCCCAGTGGGCACAAGTGACGCCCCGCGGGGTGGTCACAACTGCCCAGTGCCGCCCGCGATCACCCCTGGCCACCATGGACGGCGTCACGAGTGGACAGCCCGTACGCCGCGATCGAGGGCGCATGCACGGGCACCCGGCCCGATCGCAGCGGTCGCGGCCCCATCACGGTGTCGAGAGGAAAAGCCGGTCGTGTACCCGCATCACCAGCTCCCGGACGGCCCGCGCCACGCGGTCCTGACCACCATCGCCTCGGACTCACACACCTGGAACCTGCTCTTCCTGCAACTGCTGCTCGAGGAACAGGGCTGGGAGGTCACCAATCTCGGCGCGTGCGTCCCGGTCGCCGCCCTGGTCGAGGAGGCCGCGGCCCGCACGCCCGACCTCATCGTCGTCAGCACGGTCAACGGTCACGGCGCCGAAGAGGCCCCCGGCCTGGCCCGGGCGGTGCGCGCCGTGCCCGCGCTGGCCGAGGTGCCGCTCGTCGTCGGAGGCAAGCTGGACACCTCGGGCCGTACCGGCCCGGACGTCCACGCCGCGCTCACCGACGCCGGCTTCGACGCCGTCCTGACCGGCGCGAACGCCGTCCCCGGGCTGCTCGCCCTGCTCGACGGCCTGCCCGGGCACCGGCACGGAAGGTCCCACGCCGATGCCGTCCGCTGAGCCCGCCCCCGCCGCGGGCGCCTTCCACCGCTTCATGGCGGACGCCGCCCGCGCCGGCACCCTCGTCGTGCAGCCCCGCATGGGCTTCGCCGACCCCGCCCGGATGCGTGCGGGCCTGATCGCCACGCGGGCCGCCGACGCCACCACCGTCGGCACGCTCACCCTGGACAGCTTCACCCGCGTCGGCGACTACGCCGCCGCCGCCCGCGCCGTGGCCCAGGGCCATCACCTCAACGGCTATCCGCTGGTCAGCATGGACCGTGCGACCACCACCGGTCTGCTCGACGGCGTCCACGGGCCCGGCTTCCCGGTACAGGTGCGGCACGGGTCCGCGCGGCCCGGCCGGATCGTCGAGGCCCTCATCGCCGCCGGACTCGACGCCACCGAGGGCGGCCCCGTCTCCTACTGCCTGCCCTACGGCCGCACCCCGCTGGCCACGTCGGTCCGCGCCTGGGCCGAGGCGTGCCGCAGCCTCGCCGCCCTGCGCGAGACCGGCGCCGAACCGCACCTGGAGACCTTCGGCGGCTGCATGCTGGGCCAGCTCTGCCCGCCCTCCCTGCTCGTGGCCCTCTCGGTCCTGGAAGCGAAGTTCTTCCGCCGGCACGGCCTGCGCAGCGTCTCCCTCAGCTACGCCCAGCAGATCAGTGCGGAACAGGACGAGGAGGCCGTGCACGCGCTGCGCGCCCTGGCCGCCGACCACCTTCCGGACACCTCCTGGCACGTGGTCGTCTACGCGTACATGGGGGTCTACCCGGAGACCCGGGTGGGTGCGCTGCGGCTGGTCGCGGACGCCGCCCGGCTCGCCGTACGCACCGGGGCCGCCCGTCTCATCGTCAAGACACCGGCGGAGTCGGCCCGCATCCCCTCCGTCGAGGAGAACGTCACCGCGCTGGAGACCGCCGCCGCCGCGGCCCGCACCGCGCGGCCGGCCGCCCCGCCGCCGTCCACCGGCATCGAGGCGGAGGCCCGCTCCCTCGTCGAGGCCGTCCTGCACCTGCACGACGACCTCGGCCAGGCGCTGGTCCGCGCCTTCGCGCACGGCTACCTGGACGTGCCCTTCTGCCTGCACCCCGACAACGCGGGCCGCACCCGCAGCTTCATCTCCGACCGCGGCCGCCTGGAGTGGTCCCGCACCGGATCGCTGCCGCTCGGCCGGTCCACCGCGGCGGCGCCGTCGAGGCGGCTGACCTCGTCCGGACTGCTGCACGCGCTCAACCACGTCAAGAACCGCTACGACGACCCCGCCGCCCTCCCGGGCAGGGCGGGCTGACCCCCCGCTTACGGATCCCCTCCGCCACCGGTGGCCGGTCACCCCGCCCCGGTAACGACAGGACAGGACGAACATGACACTCCAGATGGATCTCCCGCCGGCCCCCGAGGCCCCCGTGCTGCCCTCGCCGCTGGAGCACCTGCGCGACCCGCGCACCCGTGCGGCCCTGCGCGTCCAGCAGGCACTGGTGGCCGGTGCCCGTGCCTTCCTGCGCTCCGACGGCGCGGTGGAGATGGCCCACCCGGTCATCGGCCCCGTCACCGACCCGGGTTCGCGCGGCGCCAAGCAGGTCGACGTCGACTACTACGGCCACCGCTACAAGCTGATGACCAGCGCCATCCTCTACAAGCAGGCCTCGCTGCTGGCCTTCGACCGCATCTTCCTCATCGCGCCCAACGTCCGTCTCGAACCCGTCGAGACCAGCAGCACCCACCGCCACCTCGCCGAGTTCCGGCAGATCGACGTCGAGTACGCGGGCGCCACCCGTGACATCGCCATGGAGGTCGCCGAGGAGCTGGTCCGCCGCGCCGTGACCACCGCCGTCGACGAGTGCGGCGACGACCTCGCCGTCCTCGGCCGCGACCCCGACACCCTGCGCCGCCACGTGGCCCGGCCCTTCGCCCGCGTCCCGCACGGCGAGGTCGTCGACGGCCTGCGCCGCGACGGCTACCCGCAGGCCGCCGGGACCGAGATCGAATGGGAGGCCGAGGAGCGCATCTCCCGCCAGGCCGACGCCCCGTTCTTCATCGTCGGCTACCCCAAGGGCTCCCGCGGCTTCTACGACAAGGAGAACCCGGCCGCGCCCGGTACCCTGCTCAACTTCGACCTCATCGCCCCCGAGGGCTGCGGCGAACTGTGCAGCGGCAGCGAACGCGAGTACGACTACGCGGCCCTGGTCACCCGGATGCGGGAAACCGGGGAGAACCCCTCCAAGTACGCCTGGTACCTCGACGTCGCCCGGCACGGCATCCCCAGCAGCGCCGGCTTCGGCATCGGCCTGGAGCGGCTGACCCGCTGGGTCACCGGCCTGGACTCCGCCTGGCGGACCACCGCCTTCCCGAAGGTCGCGGGGGTGGTGTCGCCGTGACCGCGCTGACCGCACCGGGCCTGCCCGAGGACGCCGTCCGCGCCCGGGCCCGCGACGGCGCCGCCGCCGTCTTCCCGCCCCTGGACACGTACGGCACCACCGTCTTCGGCGCCTCCCCCACGCCCGCCGGCGACGAGATCGACGCGCTGCGCCTGGTCCCGCCCGTGTTCATGCCGGGCCGCCTCGCCACACTCATCGACCTCGGCCGCGAACCCCTCTACTCGGACGTCCGGCTCGACACCGACCTCGGCGGCTTCACCGCCCCGCTGCCGGTGTACCTGTCGGCGCTCGGCTCCACCCGCGTCGCCGGCACCAGCCTCGCGCTCAGCCGCCAGGCCGGACGGCTCGGCATCCCCATGGTCATCGGCGAGAACGTCGCCCCCATGAACGGCTTCCGGGCCGGCGGCGACGACCACCGCAAGGGCCTGCTGGAACGCATCCAGGCGTACTGCGAGGAACTCCCCGACGGGGTCGGCGGCGTCTGCGTCCAGCAGAGCACCGAGGACGCCGACTCCGAGGTCTGGAACCACGTCTACAGCGATCCGGCCGTCACCGCTCTCCTCACCTCCGGCCGCCTCGGCTTCGAACTCAAGGTCGGCCAGGGCGCCAAGCCCGGCCTCGGCGGCCTCACCATGATCAGCGAGGCGGTCGCGTCCGACCTCGCCGGGCAGTACGCGGTGGAACGGCTCGGCCCCGGCTCCTCGTCGCTCCTGCGCTGCGCGAGCCCCGGCACCTTCACCGACGAGATCTTCCGCCGGCAGATCCAGCTCATGCGCAACAACTACCCGCGCGCCCGCTGCTGGGTGAAGCTGTTCCCCGGCCGCGACGTCGGTCACGCCGCCGCCGTCGCCTGGGAGGCCGGCGCCCACGCCGTCGCCGTCGACGGCGCCGAGGGCGGCACCGGCTGGGCCCCCACCGGCTTCCTCGGCCACGTCGGGCTGCCCCTCGCCGAAGCCCTGCGCCGCGTCGACCCCGCCGGCGGCACCCTCCTCGCCAGCGGACGCGTCTGGGACGGCATGCGCGCGGTGAAGCTGCTCGCCCTCGGCGCCCGCGCCGTCGGCCTCGGCCGCGCCGCCCTGATCGCCGCCGACGAGGACCCCGAGCACGGACTGGAGCGCCTTCTGGACGCCATGGCTCTGGAACTGCGCATGGCCGTCAGCGCGCTGGGCCACTACACGGCGCGGGAGACCGGCCCCGAAGACCTGTGGGAGCCCCGGTCATGATCCACGAGCACGCCTACGAACTCGTCACCGACGACCTCTTCGTCCTGCTGCCCCGGATGGTGCCCGGCTCCGACGTCTTCTTGAAGATCGAGGGCCTCAACCCGGCCGGCTCGGTCAAGCTGAAGACCGCGCTGAGCCTCATCGAGGACGCCGAGCACCGCGGCGTCCTCACGCCGGGCGCCCGCGTGATCGAGTCCTCCTCCGGCAACCTCGGCATCGCCCTCAGCTCCATCTGCGCCGCGAAGGGGTACCGCTTCACCTGCGTCGTCGACCCGAACACCAACGCCACCAGCATCGACCACATGCGCGCCCTGGGCGCCGAGGTGGTCGTCGTCGACACCGTCGACGCCAACGGCGGCTTCCTCCAGTCACGCATCGCCCACATCCGGCGCCACATCGAAGCGGACCCGACCGTGGTCTGGCTCAACCAGTATGCCAACCCGGCCAACCCGCGCGCCCATTACGAGCAGACCGCGCGCACCCTGCTGAAGGAGGTCCAGCACCTCGACTACCTGTTCATCGGCGTCGGCTCCACGGGCACCTTCGTCGGCTGCGCGCGGTACCTGCGCGAGTTCTCGCCCCACACCCGGATCGTCGCCGTGGACGCCCTCGGCTCCGTCATCCTCGGCGCCGCACCCGGCCCGCGCCGCATCCCCGGACTGGGCGCCAGCCGCGTCCCCGAACTGTTCGAGCCCGGCCTCGCCGACGACGTCGTCCTGGTCGCCGAGGAGGAGGCCGTGCGCGAGTGCCGGCTGCTCGCCCGCTCCCACGGCCTCCTCACCGGCGGCTCCACCGGCTCGGTGCTGGCCGCCGTCCGCCGCCGGGCCGACACCCTGCCGGCCGGCTCCCGCATCGCCGCCGTCTCCCCCGACCTGGGCGAGCGGTACCTCGGCACCATCTACAACGACGACTGGGTCGAGCGGAACCTCGGCGTCCTGACCTGATCCCGCCCGCGCCACCTGCCCCCGAAAGGCAACCACCGATGTCGACCTTCCACGTGATCGACGGCTCCGTCGCCCAGGATGTCATCGGCTCCGCGCCGTCGGACGTCCTGGACCTCGTGCGGGAGACCTACCTCCAGCACAGCCGCGGGGCCACCGTGAACCCCAACAGCCACTTCCTGCGCTTCCCGGACGATCCCGGCGCCCGGATCATCGCCCTGCCCGCCCACATCGGCGGCGACACACCGGTCTCCGGCCTCAAGTGGATCGCCAGCTACCCGCAGAACGTACGCCAGAACCTGCCGCGCGCCTCCGCCGTCCTCGTGCTGAACGACGCGGAGACCGGCTACCCGTTCGCCTGCCTGGAGGCGTCCGGCATCAGCGCCGCCCGCACGGCGGCGTCCGCCGCGCTCGCCGTGGAGACCCTCGCCGACGCCGACACCCCGAAGACGGTCCTCTTCGTCGGGGCCGGCGTCATCGGCCGGACCGTCTCCGACTTCCTCGCGGCCCGCGGCACCGACGTCCGCGAGTGCCTGGTCCACGACCACGTCGACGCGTACGCCGAGACCTTCGCCGCCTACGCCGCCGGCACCCACGGCTGGCGGACCCGCACCGTGTCACAGATCGACGCGGCCCTGGCCACCGCCGACCTGGTCGTCCTCGCCACCACCGCGCCGGCGCCCTGGCTGACGGACGGGCAGACCCTCCTGCCGGGCCAGCTCATCCTGAACCTGTCCCTGCGCGACATCCACCCCACCGTCATGATCAAGTGCCACAACGTCCTGGACGACATCGACCACTGCCTCACCGCGCGGACCTCGCCCCACCTCACGGAAACGGAGTACGGCACACGCGACTTCATCGACGGCACGCTGGCCGACGTGCTGCGCGGTGACGTGACCCTCGGCCACGACCGCCCCACCGTGTTCTCCCCCTTCGGCCTCGGCGTCCTCGACCTGGCCGTCGGCTACCACATCTACCGGACGGCCGTGCGCACCGGCCGGGCCACCGAGATACCGGGCTTCTTCCCCGAGTTGAAGCGCTGGTGAGCCGGGCGGCGCCGGCCGCCGCCCCCGACGCCCCGGTCTCGTGCTCCCACCCCGCACCAGGTGGGAGCACGAGACCGGGGCGTCGCCGCGTGCACCGCAAGGACAGGAGAGAGGGAAAGGCAGAGAGGGAGAGGGGGGACGGTGAGCCGGGGGGCGGGGAGGGAGAGGAAGGGCCGGGGGCCCTGCAGCACGGACCTGGCCCCCTCGGTGGTCTTCCGGCTCCGGGTGCACGTGGTGCGCCGCGTGCCGGCGCGTGCCGGCCGGTCCGGACGAGACCTCCGGTGCCGCGTCGTGGGGCGGGGCCGGGCGGGAACGGGCCGGGCCAAGCGGTGCGCTGCCGGGACCGCGGCACCGCCCCTCACGGACGGCGGCGGACCGGAGAACAGGACGAGGGGCCCGCCACGTTCGTGGCGGGCCCCTCTGCGGCTGTCGGGCTCCGGTGGTGCGGCCAGTGTCCCGGTCAGGCCGTCAGCAGCTCCCGTTCCCGGTCGGCGGCAGCCCCCGGCACGGCCTCCCGGAGCGTGGAGACCAGGAGCTCCAGTTGGTCGTCGCCCCTGACCATCTCCATGTGGCGGCCCGGCATGGCCCGCTGGGCCAGGCCCTGCGGGTACAGCCCGTGCCAGTGGGCGACGTACCGGGCTTCCGGCACCTCGTCGCCGCTGCCGTCACGCACCGTGTCGCTGACGAACAGCGTCGCCCTGGCCCCCGAGCGTCCGGGCCGGTAGGCGGCGAGCGACCGCACCTCGGCCTCCAGCACCGCGTAGGGCAGCCACTCGTCGAGCGTGACCAGCTCCTCGTCGATGTTCATCTCCGGCGCCAGGCGCCGCAACTCCCGCTCGGTGGCGGCCCGTTCGGCGCCGTGCTCCTCCTGGCCGCGCCGCCACAACGCGCTCACCCGGCGGTACACCTCCGCGTGCCGCTGGAAACGGTCCCGCTGGTCGTCACCCGTCACCGCCGGCTCCAGCAGGAACAGGCCGGTGACCTCCTCCGGGGCCGTCACGCCCATCGCGTGCGCGATCACGGCGCCCGTCGACCATCCGAGGATCGTGCACGGGCCCGTGGGCTGCACCGTGCGAATCTCCCGCCAGTACCGTTCCGCGATCGCCTCCATCCCGACGAGCGGCGCCTCACCCGCGTTCAGACCCGGGGCCTGGATGCCGTACACGGTGAACGTGCCCGCCAGGCACCGTGCGAGCGCCCGGTAAGGGTGGGTGCTGCCGCCGCCCGGGTGCACGCAGAACAGGACGGGCAGCCTGGGATCGGCCACGGACGAGAGGAGCACCACGAGCCCGGACGACGCCGGTTGCGGGACGTCCAGCGCGGCCGCCAGCTGGGCCACCGTCGGGTGCCGCACGATCTGCTGGAGGGCGACGCCCAGGCCGGCCTCCCGCAGCCGGGAGACCACCCGGACCGCGCTGATCGACTGTCCGCCCAGTGCGAAGAAGTTGTCGTGGATGCCGACGGTGTCGACGCCGAGGACGTCGGACCACACGCCGGCGATGGCCGCCTCCGTCGGGTTCCGGGGTGCGGTGTAGGTGGTGCCGAGGTCGGGCCGGTGGTGGTCGGGCGCGGGGAGCGCCTTGGTGTCGACCTTTCCGTTCGGGGTGAGCGGGAGCTGGTCGAGGGTGACGTAGGTGGCCGGGACCATGTAGTCGGGCAACTGCTGCTGGAGGTGCGCGCGGAGCTGGTGCGTGGTGGGTGTGTGGCCGGGAGTGGGGACGACGTAGGCGACGAGGCGCTTGTCCCCGGGTGTGTCCTCGCGGGTGGTGACGGCGGTGGTGTGGATGCCGGGGTGGGTGTTGAGGGCGTTCTCGATCTCGCCGAGTTCGATGCGGTAGCCGCGCACCTTGACCTGGTTGTCGATCCGGCCGATGAACTCGAGGGTGCCGTCGGGGCGCCACTTGACGAGGTCGCCGGTCTGATACGTGCGCGGATCGGCACGGGGCGGGCTGAGGGGGTTCGGGGCGAAGCGCTGCTCGGTCAGCTCCGGCCGGTTGTGGTAGTGCCTCGCCAGGCAGATACCGCCCAGCAGGGCGTGGCCGGGGACACCGACGGGCGCGGGCTGGTTGTGGTGGTCGACGACGTAGACGGTGGTGTTGGTGATGGCCCGGCCCAGGGTGGTCGTCCCTCCATGCGGATCGGGCTGGGTCGTCAGGCTCATGACGTTCGCCACCGAGCCCTCGGTCGCGCCGTACTCGTTGCTGATGGTGGTACGTGTGCTGCCGGCGTCGAGCAGGCGGGAAACGAGCTGGGGCGAGAGGTTCTCGCCGCCGGCGACGATCGTGGTGATGCGGTGGTGCGCGTTTCGTGTGTCGAGGTGGGCGGCGAGGACTTCCAGGTGTGAAGGCGTCGCCTTTAGGAAGCTGATCGGGACGCCCGTGCAGACCAGGTCGATCGCCGCGTCGAAGGCCGTCTGACCGGGCTCGGGCACGGGAATGACCAGTTGCTGGCCCTGGATCAGGGGCAGGAACAGCGCGGTGATCGTCAGGTCGAACGTCACCGACGAGTACAGGATGCTGCCGATACCGCCGGGAGCACCAGGCGGATAGTTCTGGTCGCACCAGTGCAGGTAGTTGACCACACCCCGGTGTTCCAGGGCCACACCCTTGGGCTTGCCCGTGGAACCCGAGGTGTAGATGACGTAAGCCAGATCGTCCGGCGAGGCCAACGGCTCCGGATCGGTGTCGGGACCGGCCGGCCACCCGGTGTCGACCAGCAGACGGTCGACCGTGTCCGGCAGACGATCAGCCAGAGCAGTGCTGGTGACGACAAGGGGTGCGTCCGCGTCCTCGACCATGTACGTGATGCGGTCGGCGGGATACTCCGGGTCCAGAGGGACGAACGCGGCACCGGCCTTCAAAATCCCCAGCAGCGTGGCGATCAGATCCGGCGAACGCTCCAGGCACACCGCCACGAGGGTGTCCGGAGTGATGCCCGAGCCACGCAGATGATGGGCCAGACGGTTCGCACGCGCGTTGATGTCCGCGTAGGTCCAGCACCGCTCGCCGTGAGTGACGGCGACCGCGTCCGGATCGGCAGCGACCCGGTCCTCGATGAGCCGGTGGATCGTCGCCGCGTCCGGGTAGCAGCCCGTGACACCGTTCCAGTCGACCAGGACCTCCTGCCGCTCCCGCTCCGTCAGCATGTTCAGGTCGGCGATGCGTGCCCCGGGTGAGTCCACCAGGGAGGCCAGCAGGCTTTCCAGGTGGCCTGCCATGCGTTCGACCGTCTCCGCGTCGAACCTGCTCCGGTCGTAGACGAAGCGGAACTCCAGGGCCCGGCCCGCCGAGACGACGAGGGTCAGCGGGTACCCGGTGCGCTCCACGCAGTTCACCAGGCGCCGGGTCAGTCCCTCGGGGAAGTCCGACGGCTTCTGCACCACCGGGTAGTTCTCGAAGACGAGGATGGACCGGAACAGCGGCTCTCCGCGCGGGATCCTGCTGTGCTTCTGCACGTCGACCAGGTGGCAGTACTCCCACTGCCGCATGTCCAGTTGCTCGTCCTGGAGGTCGCGCAGCCACTCGGAGACGGCCAGGTCGCCCGTGAGCCGGCCGCGCACCGGCAGCGTGTTGATGAACAGGCCCATCATCGACTCGACGCCGGGCAGGTCGATCGAGCGGCCGGAGATGGTCGAGCCGAACAGCACCTCGTCCTGGCGGCTGTACCGTGAGAGCAGGATCGACCACAGGCCCTGTACGAGGGTGTTCATCGTGACGCGCTGGGACCTGGCGTAGTCCCGGGCCCGTGCGAACAGCTCCGCTGAGGCGCACACCTCGAACTCGCCGACTCCCGTGTCACCGGTGTCCCGGTCGACGTGCAGGGCGGTGGGCTCGGTGACGCCCGCCAGGTACTCGGACCAGAACGCCGCGGAGTCGTCGTCCCGCCGGGAGTTGAGCCACTCGATGTACCGGCGGTACGGGACCGTCGGCGGCAGCTCGGCGGGAGTGCCGTCGAGCAGCGCGCGGTAGAGGGCGAACAGCTCCTTCTGCAGGATCTGGACGCTCCAGCCGTCGAGGAGGATGTGGTGGAACGACCAGACGACGATGCGGCGTTCCTCCGTCATGCGCAGCACGGTGACCCGGACCAGCGGGGCCCGTGACAGGTCGAACCCCCGGGCCCAGTCCTCCGCCAGGAAGGCGTGCAGCAGCTCCTCCTGGCCGGACAGGCCGCGCAGATCCCGCACCTCGAAGGGGAGGGGGGCCCGGCGCTGCACCACCTGCACCGGTTCCGACACCCCCTCCCACACGAACGCGCTGCGGAGGATCGAGTGCCGGTCGACGAGTTGCTGCCAGGCGGCACCGAACAGCGTCTCGTCGAAGGGTCCTTCGACCTCCTCCGTCATCTGCACCATGTAGGGGCGCGTGTCGGAGGTGTCCTCCAACGAGTGGTACAGCATGCCGAACTGCAGGGGCGAGAGTCCGTAGACGTCTTCCACGTTGTGCGCGCTCATATCGAGAACCTCTTCAGGATCGCGGCCATGTCGGCGTCACCGACATCGGTGAGGGGAACACCAGGGGACTCCCTGCGGGCATCGGCGGCTCCGTCGGCGCTGCCGGCGATCAGCTCGCGCAGGTGGCCGAGGACACCGTCGGCCAGGTGCTCGACGGTGCGCCGGTCGTGCAGCGCGGTCGAGTAGTTGATGTACAGGCCGAACGTGTCGCCCTCGACGGCGGCGGTCACGTCCAGCACGTTCCAGCGCATGCCGTCCGGGCTGATCGAGTGGCCCTTGGGCTCTTCGGGACCGGCGTACCGTCCGATGCCCGGCAGGTCCCTGGTGAACTGCCCCAGGTAGTTGAAGTTCACTTCCGGAGTGGGCTGCCGGCGCAGTACGGAGGCCATGTCCGGGGCGCCGAGATGGCGCAGGATGCCGTAGCCGACGCCCTTGTTGGGGATCCGCGCCACCTGCTCGCGGACGGAGTCGAGCGAGGCCACCGCATCGGTGGCTCCTGGTTCCAGCCGCAGGGCGACGGGGAAGACCGACGTGAACCACCCCACCGTCCGTGACAGGTCCACGTCGGGGAACAGATCCTCGCGGCCGTGCCCCTCCAGTCCGATCAGGGTCTCGTCGTCCCCGGTCCAGTCCCGCAGGGCGTGCGCCAGCGCGGTGAGCAGCGCGTCGTTGATCCGGGTGTTGAAGACCCTCGGAACGTCCCGCAGCAGGGCACGGGTCTCCTCGGGGCTGAGCCTCGCCACGACGCCGGCGGCGGATCCCAGGTCGTTGCGGCCGTCCCGGTCACGCGGCACCCGGCCGGCCGGCTTGGGCTCGGACCAGTAGGCGAACTCGGCCCGCGCCTGCGCGGAACGGGCGAAGCCGTGCAGTCGCTGGGCCCATGACCGGAACGACGTCGTCTTCGCCGGCAACACGGGTGCGAGCCCGGCGGCCCGCCGCTCGTAGCAACTGCCCAGGTCCTCCAGCAGGATCCGCCAGGACACGCCGTCGACCGCCAGGTGGTGCACCACGATGAGGAGCCGCTGCCCGCGTGTGGCCCCCAGCTCCAGCAGGGCGGCCCTCAGCAGCGGGCCCTTGGCCAGGTCGAGGCTCTGCTGCGTCTCCTCCGCGACGTCCAGCGACACCGCCGCCAGGGACGCGTCCGCGACACCGGACAGGTCGTGTACGTCGAGGATGCCGGTGTCCACGGTGTCGTCCAGGTACTGCCGCCAGCCGTCGTCCTCGTGCGCGCAGCGCAGGCGCAGCGCGTCGTGGTGCTCGATCAGGTCGGCCAGCGCCAGACGCAGCACGTCGGGGTCGAGTCCGTTGGTGACCAGGAGTTCGGCCTGGTTGAAGTGGTCGAACGCCGGCAGGTCCTTCTCGAAGAGCCAGTGCTGTATCGGCGTCAGCGGCACCTCCCCCACCACGCGGCCCTGTTCCGCGTCGACCGGCGTGGCCGTACCGGCCTGTGCCGCGATCTCGGCGATCGTCTGGTGCTTGAAGATCAGCCGCGGGGTGAGGTGCACACCGAACTTCTTGGCCCGGGCGATCATCTGGATGCTGATGATCGAGTCCCCGCCCAGTTCGAAGAAGTTGTCGTGGATGCCGACGGTGTCGATACCGAGGATCTCGGACCAGATCGCGGCGAGGGTGCGCTCGACGTCCGTCCGGGGTGCGGTGTAGGTGGTGCCGAGGTCGGGCCGGTGGTGATCGGGCGCGGGGAGCGCCTTGGTGTCGACCTTCCCGTTGGGGGTGAGCGGGAGCTGGTCGAGGGTGACGTAGGTGGCCGGGACCATGTAGTCGGGCAACTGCTGCTGGAGATGGCTGCGCAGTTCGACGGCGCCCGGCTCGTGTCCCGGGGTGGGGACGATGTAGGCGACGAGCTGCTTGTTGCCGGGTGTGTCCTCGCGCACGGTCACGGCGGTGGCGTGGACGTAGGGATGGCCCGCCAAGGCGTTCTCGATCTCGCCGAGTTCGATGCGGTAGCCGCGCACCTTGACCTGGTTGTCGATCCGGCCGATGAACTCGAGGGTGCCGTCGGGGCGCCACTTGACGAGGTCGCCGGTCTGATACGTGCGCGGATCGGGGCGGGGCGGGCTGAGCGGGTTCGCGGTGAAGCGCTGCTCGGTCAGCTCCGGCCGGTTGTGGTAGTGCCTCGCCAGGCAGATGCCGCCCAGCAGGGCGTGGCCGGGGACACCGACGGGCGCGGGCTGGTTGTGGTGGTCGACGACGTAGACGGTGGTGTTGGTGATGGCCCGGCCCAGGGTGGTCGTCCCCCCATGCGGATCGGGCTGGGTCGTCAGGCTCATGACGTTCGCCACCGAGCCCTCGGTCGCACCGTACTCGTTGCTGATGGTGGTACGTGTGCTGCCGGCGTCGAGCAGTCGCGCGACGAGCTGGGGCGAGAGGTTCTCCCCGCCGGCGACGATCGTGGTGATGTGATGCCGGGCCCCGCGGCTCTCCAGGTGGGCGGCGAGGACTTCCAGGTGCGAAGGCGTCGCCTTGAGGAAGCTGATCGGGGTGCCGGAGCAGATCACGTCGATCGCCGCGTCGAAGGCCGTCCGGTCGGGCCCGGTCACCGGTACGACCAGTTGCTGGCCCTGGATCAGGGGCAGGAACAGCGCGGTGATCGTCAGGTCGAACGTCACCGACGAGTACAGGATGCTGCCGATACCGCCGGGAGCACCAGGCGGATAGTTCTGGTCGCACCAGTGCAGGTAGTTGACCACACCCCGGTGTTCCAGGGCCACACCCTTGGGCTTGCCCGTGGAACCCGAGGTGTAGATGACGTAGGCCAGATCGTCCGGCGAGGCCAACGGCTCCGGATCGGTGTCGGGACCGGCCGGCCACCCGGTGTCGACCAGCAGACGGTCGACCGTGTCCGGCAGACGATCAGCCAGAGCGGTGCTGGTGACGACAAGGGGTGCGTCCGCGTCCTCGACCATGTAGGTGATGCGGTCGGCGGGATACTCCGGGTCCAGAGGGACGAACGCGGCACCGGCCTTCAGGATGCCCAGCAGCGTGGCGATCAGATCCGGCGAACGCTCCAGGCACACCGCCACGAGGGTGTCCGGAGTGATGCCCGAGCCACGCAGATGATGGGCCAGACGGTTCGCACGCGCGTTGATGTCCGCGTAGGTCCAGCACCGCTCGCCGTGAGTGACGGCGACCGCGTCCGGGTCGATGGCGACCCGGTCCTCGATGAGCCGGTGGATCGTCGCCGCGTCCGGGTAGCAGCCCGTGACACCGTTCCAGTCGACCAGGACCTCCTGCCGCTCCCGCTCCGTCAGCATGTTCAGTTCCGACAGGCGGGCTCGCGGTGCGGCCGCCACCGACGCGGCCAGGGTGGTGAAGTGGCCTGCCATGCGCTCGATCGTCGCCCGCTCGAACAGATCCGTCCGGTACTCCAGGGCCGCCAGCAGCTCGCCGTCCGACTCGGCCGCGGTCAGCTGGAGATCGAACTTGGCGTCCTGCCCGCCCACGCCGACCTGCTCGACCGTCAGGCCGGGCAGGCTCCACGCGTCGTCGTCCGGCGTGTTCTGGAAGACGAACATCGTCTGGAACAGCGGGTTGCGGGACAGGTCGCGGTCGGGAGCCAACTCGTCGACGAGGCGTTCGAAGGGGAGGTCCTGGTGGTCGTAGGCGCCGAGGGCGGTGTCCTTGACCCGGTCGAGGAGTTCGGTAAACGCCGGGTCGCCGGACAAGTCGGTGCGCAGGACGAGGGTGTTGACGAAGAAGCCGATCAGGTCCTCGGTCTCGGCGCGGTTGCGGCCCGCGATCGGGGTGCCCACCGCGATGTCGTCCTGCCGGCAGTAACGGGCCAGGACGATCTGGAACAGGGACAGCAGCGCCATGAACAGACTCGCGCCCTGCCCGCTCGCCGTGGACCGCAGCGCCTCCGCCACCTCCCGCGGCACCGAGAAGTACACGGTGTCGCCTTCCGCACCCTCCCGCTCGGCCGGCCGCCCGTGGTCGGTCGGCAGTTCAAGGGCCGGCACCCCCGCGAGGCGCTCGCGCCAGTACGCCAACTGCCCCTCCAGGAACTCACCGCTGAGCTGCTCCCGCTGCCAGGCGGCGAAGTCCGCGTACTGGACGGGCAGTTCGGGCAGTGACGCCTCACGCCCGGCGACCGCGGCCGCGTACAACGCGCGCAGTTCGCGGGCCATGATCCCGGAGGACCAGCCGTCCGACACGATGTGGTGCAGCGTGATCAGCACGTAGTGGTCGTCGTCCGCGACGCGGACCACGTCCACCCGCAGCAGCCGCCCGCCGTCCAGCTCGAACGGCCTCCGTGCCTCGGCTGCCATGATCTCCAGTGCGGCCCGCTCCCGCTCGGCCGCCGAGCCGGTTTGGACGTCGTGCAGCACCGGAGTGACCGACCACGGCGCGTCCACGATCTGTGCGGGACGGCCCGAGTCGTCCGTGACGAACCGGGTGCGCAGCACCTCGTGCCGGGTCACGAGGCCGGTGAACGCCCTGCCCAGCGCACCGGCGTCGAGGGCGCCCCGCACCCGCAGACCGAACGGTACGAGGTACTCGGCGCTGCCCGGTGTCAACTGGTCCAGGAACCACAGCCGCTGCTGCGCGAACGACAACGGCTGGGGACCGCTGCCACGGTCGACGGGTACCAGCGGCGCCTTGTCGGCCGTCTCCAGCTCGCGCACGACCTCGGCCAGTGTGGCCGGTGTGGGCGAAGTGAACAGGGCGCGCACCGGGACGTCCGCCCCGAGCCGTTGCCGTAGCCGCGAGGTCACCTGCGTGGCGAGCAGCGAGTGTCCGCCCAGTGCGAAGAAGTTGTCGTGGATGCCGACGGTGTCGACGCCGAGGACGTCGGACCACACGCCGGCGATGGCCGCCTCCGTCGGGTTCCGGGGTGCGGTGTAGGTGGTGCCGAGGTCGGGCCGGTGGTGGTCGGGCGCGGGGAGCGCCTTGGTGTCGACCTTCCCGTTGGGGGTGAGCGGGAGCTGGTCGAGGGTGACGTAGGTGGCCGGGACCATGTAGTCGGGCAACTGCTGCTGGAGATGTCTGCGCAGTTCGACGGCGCCCGGCTCGTGTCCCGGGGTGGGGACGACATAGGCGACGAGCTGCTTGTTGCCGGGTGTGTCCTCGCGCACGGTCACTGCGGTGGCGTGGACGTAGGGATGGCCTGCCAAGGCGTTCTCGATCTCGCCGAGTTCGATGCGGTAGCCGCGCACCTTGACCTGGTTGTCGATCCGGCCGATGAACTCCAGCGTCCCGTCTTGACGCCACTTGACGAGGTCGCCGGTCTGATACGTGCGCGGATCGGGGCGGGGCGGGCTGAGCGGGTTGGCGGTGAAGCGCTGCTCGGTCAGCTCAGGCCGGTTGTGGTAGTGCCTCGCCAGGCAGATGCCGCCCAGCAGGGCGTGGCCGGGGACACCGACGGGCGCGGGCTGGTTGTGATGGTCGACGACGTAGACGGTGGTGTTGGTGATGGCCCGGCCCAGGGTCGTCGTCCCCCCATGCGGGTCCGGTTCCGTGGTCAGGCTCATGACGTTCGCCACCGAGCCCTCGGTCGCGCCGTACTCGTTGCTGATCACCGTCGGCGTACTGCCGGCCTCCAGCAGTCGCGCGACGAGCTGGGGCGAGAGGTTCTCGCCGCCGGCGACGATCGTGGTGATGCGGTGGTGCGCGTTTCGTGTTTCGAGGTGGGCGGCGAGGACTTCCAGGTGCGAAGGCGTCGCCTTGAGGAAGCTGATCGGGACGTCCGTGCAGACCAGGTCGATCGCCGCGTCGAACGCCGTCTGACCGGGCTCGGTCACCGGTACGACCAGTTGCTGGCCCTGGATCAGGGGCAGGAACAGCGCGGTGATCGTCAGGTCGAACGTCACCGACGAGTAGAGGATGCTGCCGATACCGCCGGGAGCACCAGGCGGATAGTTCTGGTCACACCAGTGCAGGTAGTTGACCACACCCCGGTGTTCCAGGGCCACACCCTTGGGCTTGCCCGTGGAACCCGAGGTGTAGATGACGTAGGCCAGATCGTCCGGCGAGGCCAACGGCTCCGGATCGGTGTCGGGACCGGCCGGCCACCCGGTGTCGACCAGCAGACGGTCGACCGTGTCCGGCAGACGATCAGCCAGAGCAGTGCTGGTGACGACAAGGGGTGCGTCCGCGTCCTCGACCATGTACGTGATGCGGTCGGCGGGATACTCCGGGTCCAGAGGGACGAACGCGGCACCGGCCTTCAAAATCCCCAGCAGCGTGGCGATCAGATCCGGCGAACGCTCCAGGCACACCGCCACAAGGGTGTCCGGAGTGATGCCCGAGCCACGCAGATGATGGGCCAGACGGTTCGCACGCGCGTTGATGTCCGCGTAGGTCCAGCACCGCTCGCCGTGAGTGACGGCGACCGCGTCCGGATCGGCAGCGACCCGGTCCTCGATGAGCCGGTGGATCGTCGCCGCGTCCGGGTAGCAGCCCGTGACACCGTTCCAGTCGACCAGGACCTCCTGCCGCTCCCGCTCCGTCAGCATGTTCAGTTCCGACAGGCGCGCCCGCGGTGCGGCCGCCACCGACGCGGCCAGGGTGGCGAAGTGACCGGCCATGCGCTCGATCGTCGCCCGCTCGAACAGATCCGTCCGGTACTCCAGCACCGCGCGCAGTCCGTCTGCCGACTCGACCGCCGTCAGCGTCAGGTCGAACTTGGCGACACCCCGCTCGATCTCGACCGGCTCGGTCCGCGTGCCTTCCAGCTCCCACGCCCGGCCCTCCGCGCTGCCGGGCGCCTGGAGCACGAACATCGTCTGGAACAGGGGGTTGCGGGACAGGTCGCGGTCGGGGGCGAGTTCCTCCACGAGGCGTTCGAAGGGCAGGTCCTGGTGGTCGTAGGCGCCGAGCGCGGTGTCCTTGACCCGGTCGAGGAGTTCGGCGAACGTCGGGTCGCCGGACAGGTCGGTGCGCAGGACGAGGGTGTTGACGAAGAAGCCGATCAGGTCCTCCGTCTCGGCGCGGTTGCGGCCCGCGATCGGAGTGCCCACCGCGATGTCGTCCTGCCGGCAGTAACGGGCCAGGACGATCTGGAACAGGGACAGCAGCGCCATGAACAGACTCGCGCCCTGCCCGCTCGCCGTGGACCGCAGCGCCTCCGCCACCTCCCGCGGCACCGAGAAGGTGACCACGTCGCCGCCGCCGCTCGGCCGCGCCGGACGCTGGTGGTCGGTGGGGAGTTCGAGCGGCGTCACCCGGGCCAGGCGCTCGCGCCAGTAGGCGAGGTGGCGCTCCATTTCCGGACCGGTGAGCCGCTCGCGCTGCCAGGCGGCGAAGTCGGCGTACTGGATGGGCAGTTCGGGCAGTGACGCCTCGCGTCCGGCGACGGCGGCCGCGTACAGCTCGCGCAGTTCGCGGGCCATGATCCCGGAGGACCAGCCGTCCGAGACGATGTGGTGCACCATCAGCAGCAGGAAGTGGTCGTCGTCGGCCAGCCGCACCACGTCGGCCCGCAGGAGCCGGCCCGCGTCCAGGTCGAACGGACGCGTCGCCTCGGCGCGCAGCACTTCGCCGGCGCGGGTCTCCGCGTCCGCCTCGGCCCGAAGGTCGTGGACCGTGACCTCCACCGGCCAGGGTGCGGCGATCACCTGCCGCGGTGTGCCGCTGTCGTCCGCCGGGAACGACGTCCTCAGCACCTCGTGCCGGGCGACCAGGCCCGACAGGGCCGTGCCCAGCGCGGTGACGTCCAGCGCGCCCCGCACCCGCAGCGCCGTGGGCACCAGGTACTCCGGGCTGCCGGGAGTCAACCGGTCCAGGAACCACAGCCGGTGCTGTGCGAACGACAACGGCAGCGGTCCGGCCTCCCGGTCACCGCGTGCGATCCGGGCCGCTTCCGCACGCCGCCGCATGCGTGACAGCAGCCGTGCCTCGACCGAGTTCTCGCCCATGATGTTCCGTCCTTTTCGTCTTCTCGTGCGAGCAGTGGCTGCTGGTTCAGGAGTCCTGTTCCGGGGCGTCGAACAGGTCGACGAGCTGTTGCTTGATGCCGATGACGGTCGGCGACTGGAAGAGGCGTCGGAGGCTGATGCGCACTCCGGTCACCGACTCCACCTGGTTGACGAGCTGGATGGCGAGCAGGGAGTGCCCGCCGGCCTCGAAGAAGCCGTCGTGGATTCCGACGCGTTCGACGCCGAGCACGGTGGCCATGACCCCGGCGATCTCCGCCTCGATCTCGTCCCTCGGCGCGGTGTACCGGGCCGTGCTGTCGCCGTCGTTGCCGGGAGCGGGCAGCGCCGCGTGGTCGACCTTGCCGTTCCGGTTGAGCGGCAGTTCGGGCAGGACGGCGAACGCGGACGGCATCATGGCCCGCGGCAGGCGTTCGGCGGCCCACTCGCGCAGCGCTCCGGCGTCCACGGTGGCGCCGGGCACGGGCACGCAGTAGGCGGCCAGGCGTTTGTCGCCGGGGGTGTCCTGCCGGACCACCACCGCGCAGGCCCCGACCGCGCCGTGGGTGAGCAGTGTGGCCTCGATCTCGCCGAGTTCGACCCGGACGCCGCGCAGTTTCACCTGCCGGTCGATGCGTCCCAGCAGGTCCAGTTCGCCGTCCGCGGTGAACCGGCCGAGATCGCCGGTGCGGTACATCCGGCCGCCGCGGAACGGGTCGGCGACGAAGCGCTCGGCGGTGAGGTCGGGCCGCCGGTGATAGCCGCGACCGACGCTGTCGCCGCCGAGGTACACCTCGCCGAGCACGCCGGCGGGTACCGGGCGGCGGTCCGGGTCCAGGACGTACACCGTCTGGTTGACCATGGGACGGCCGGCGAGGACCGGTCCGGCGGGGCCCGTGCGAGGGGCCCGCCAGTAGGTGGTGTCGACCGAGACCTCGGTGGCGCCGTACAGGTTGACGAGGTCGCCGGGGAAGCGTTCGGTGAACCGGCTCACCAGTGTCGGCTGGAGCGGTTCGCCGCTGGCGAAGGCGTACCGCAGGTGGGTGCAGTCCCCCGGTCGTACCCGGGAGACGAACAGGTCCAGCAGGCTGGGCACGAAGTGCAGGCCGACGACGCGGTGGGCGCGCATCAGGCGGGACACCTCGGCCATGTCGAGCCGGTCGGAACCGGGTACCAGCACGACCGTGGCGCCCTGCCACAGGGGCCAGAAGATCTCGTACGCCGAGACGTCGAAGGACAGCGGTGTGGCCTGGAGGAATCCCTCGCCCTCGGCGAGCGGGAACGCGTGCTGCATGCCGGCCAGGTAGTTGACCACTCCGCGGTGTTCGATGCGGACGCCCTTGGGGCGGCCGGTGGAGCCGCTGGTGTAGATCAGGTAGCACAGGTCGCCGGGGTCCGCGACGGGGTCCGGTGCGTGCGTGGGCAGGGTGTCCGGCAGGTCGGCGGGCCGGTCCACGTGGAGCAGGTCCAGGCCCTCCGGCAGCAGGGGGGCGTGCGCGGTGTCGGTGACGACCATCGGCGCGCCGGAGTCCGCCACCAGGTACGCCAGCCGCTCCGCCGGGTGCTCCGGGTCGAGTGGCACGTAGGCGGCGCCGGCCTTGAGGATGCCGAGCAGCGTCCACACCATGGCGGGCGAGCGTTCCAGGCAGACGCCCACGGGTACGTCGGGGCCGATGCCCGGTACGGCGCGGAGGCGGTGGGCGAGGCGGTTGGCCCGCTCGTCGAGCTGACGGTAGGTCAGGTTCTCGGTGCCGCAGACGACGGCCACCGCGTCCGGGTTCCGCGCCGCCCGCTCCTCGAACAGCCCGTGCAGGGTCGCCGTCGGGACGGGTGAGGCGGTGTCGTTCCATTCGGTGAGGATGCGGTGCCGCTCGTCCGCGTCCAGCATCTCCGCCTCGGACAGCGTGCTGTGCGGGCGAGCCGTGGCCGCGGCCAGCAGGTTGGTGAAGTGGCCGGCCATGCGGCGCGCGGTGTCCTCGGTGAACAGGTCGTCGGCGTAGACCACGGCGCCGTCCAGCGTGCCGTCCGCCGCCTCCGCGAGGTACATCGACAGGTCGAACTTGGCGTCGCGGACCGGCATCTCGACGGGTTCCGCCGACAGGCCCGGCAGGTTCCAGGCGTCCGCGCCCGGTGCGTTCTGCAACGCGAACATCGTCTGGAACAGGGGGTTGCGGGACAGGTCGCGGTCGGGGGCGAGTTCCTCCACGAGGCGTTCGAAGGGCAGGTCCTGGTGATCGTAGGCGCCGAGCGCGGTGTCCTTGACCCGGTCGAGGAGTTCGGCGAACGTCGGGTCGCCGGACAGGTCGGTGCGCAGGACGAGGGTGTTGACGAAGAAGCCGATCAGGTCCTCCGTCTCGGCGCGGTTGCGGCCCGCGATCGGGGTGCCCACCGCGATGTCCCGCTGTCCGCTGTAGCGGGCCAGCAGCAGCTGGAAGACCGCCAGCAGGGACATGAACAGGCTCGCGCCGCTCTCGGCGGACACCGCGCGGGCACGGGCGGCGACGTCTGCGGGCACCGAGAACCGGACCACCTCGCCCCGTCCGCCGCGCTCCGCCGGCCGGGCGTGGTCGGTCGGCAGCTCCAGCGGTTCCAGGCCGTCCAGGCGTTCCGTCCAGTAGGCGAGTTGGCGCTCCAGCGGCGCCCCGGACAGCCAGGAGCGCTGCCACACCGCGTAGTCGGCGTACTGCACCCGCAGCGGGCCGGGCCCGGACGCGCCGGGCCGGTCCGCGACGGCTTCCGCGTACCGGGCGGACAGCTCGCGCACCAGCACGCCCACCGACCAGCCGTCGAAGGCGATGTGGTGCACGGTGACCGCCAGGACGCACTCCTCGTCGGCCAGCCGTACCAGCAGCGCGCGCAGCATCGGTCCGGTGCCGAGGTCGACCGGCCGCAGTCCGTCCTCGCGCAGTACGTCCGCCAGGGCGGCCTCGCGGGTGGTGGCGTCCTTCACCCCGCGCAGGTCCCGTATCCGCATCCGCACCGGCCGTGCCGGGTCGACCAGTTGCACCGGCGAGCCCGCGGCGTCCGTGCCGAACCGGGTGCGCAGGATCTCGTGGCGTGCCACCACAGCGGTGAACGCGGCGTTCAGGGCGTCGATGTCCAGGGGGCCGCGGATGCGGAAGGCGAAGGGCAGCAGGTACTCGGCCCGGCCCGGCTCCAACTGGTCGAGGAACCACAGTCGTTGCTGTGCGAAGCTGAGCGGCGGCGGGCCGCTGTCGCGCGGTGCCGACGGGATGCGGTCGGCTCCGGTGCCGTCCAGTTCCGTGACGGCCTCGGCCAGCAGTGCCGGGGTCGGAGCGCCGAACAGCGTGCGCACCGGGACATCGGCGCCGAGCCGCCGGCGCAGCCGCGACACGACCTGGGTGGCGAGCAGGGAGTGGCCGCCCAGTGCGAAGAAGTCGTCGTGCACGCCGATCCGGTCGACGCCCAGCACCTCGGACCACACCTCGGCCACCGTGCGTTCGGTGTCCGTGCGCGGCGCGGTGTACTCGGCGTCGAGTCCGGACCGGTCGGAGGCGGGGGCGGGGAGCGCCCGGCGGTCCGTCTTGCCGTTCGGGGTGAGCGGGATGCGCTCCAGCGGCACGAAGGCCGTGGGCACCATGTAGTCCGGCAGGTCGCGCCGGAGATGGGCGCGCAGCGCGTTCACGTCGAGGGATCCCACGGGCACCACGTACGCCACCAGCCTCTGCGCTCCCGGGACGTCCTCGCGCAGCATGACGGTGGCGCCGGTGACCTCGGGGTGGGCGAGCAACGCCGTCTCGACCTCGCCCAGTTCGACGCGGTAGCCGCGCAGCTTGACCTGGTTGTCCGCGCGGCCCACGAACTCCAGTCGTCCGTCGGGCAGCCATCGGGCGTGGTCCCCGGTGCGGTAGACGCGCCGGGGGGCGCCGTCGACGTCGACGACGGTGAACTTCTCGTCCGTCAGCTCGGGCCGGTTGAGGTAGCCGCGGGCCAGTCCGGGGCAGGCGATCCACATCTCCCCCGGCACTCCCACCGGCACCGGCCGGCCGTGGCGGTCGACCACGAAGACCTTGGCGTTGGCGACCGGACGGCCGATCGGCACCCGGTCGACGGGCCCGGTGATCCTGGCGGTCGTCGCCTCCTGTGCGGCCTCCGTGGGTCCGTAGCCGTTGACCAGGGGAACCGCGCAGTGCCGGAACCACTCCCGGACCTGTTCCCGCTGGAGCGCCTCGCCGCCGAGCCGGACCAGCCGCAGCTCCGGCCCCAGCGCGTCGGGTCCGTCCAGGTCCGCGGCGAGCGCCCCGAACGCCGAGGGGGTGAGCCACGCCACCGTGACCCGGTGCTCGCGCAGCGCTTCCGCGAGCCGGCCCGGGTCCCAGGCGTCGTCGCGCAGCACCAGGCATGCTCCCGAGATCAGCGGGGCGAACAGCTGGCCCACCGAGGAGTCGAACGCGATCGACGCGAACTGCAGGACCCGGTCCTCGGGGGTGAGCCCCAGTTCACGGCTCGTCTCCCGCATCCGTGCGCGCAGCGCGCCGTGGGTGATCTGCACGCCCTTGGGACGGCCGGTGGAACCGCTGGTGTAGATCACGTAGGCCACGTCGTCCGGACCGGCCTGCGCCACCGGACCGGCGGCGGCGGTGTACGGCTCCTCGGGCCAGGGCCCGTCCAGCAGCAGCGCCTGCGTGTGGGCGGGCAGGCGGCCGGTGTGCGCGGCCTGGGTGACGATCAGCGGGGCGCCGCTGTCCTCGACCATGTAGGCGAGCCGGTCCGTGGGGTACGCGGGGTCCAGCGGCACGTACGCCGCCCCCGCCTTGTGGATGCCGAGCAGGGCGCACACCATGTCGGTACCGCGGTTCAGGCAGACCGCGACCAGGGTGCCCGGCCCCGCACCGCGCTCGCGCAGCCGGCCGGCGATCCACTCGGCCCGTTCGTCGAGCTGCCGGTAGGTCAGCCGGTCGGCGCCGCACGTCACGGCCGGCGCGTCGGGGTGGCGGGCGGCCCGCTCCCCGATCAGCGCGGTGACGGTCAGCGTGTCCGGGGCGTCGGTGTCGGCGCCGTTCCACTCGCCGAGGATCGTCCGGCGCTCCGCGGCGGTGAGCATCTCCAGTTCGGACAGCCGGGCGTCCGGGGTGGCGCAGGCGGCGGCCAGCAGCGTCTCGAAGTGTCCGGCGAGCCGCACCATCGTGGCCTCGTCGAACAGGTCGGTGGAGTACACGACGGTGCCGTCCAGAGCGCCGTCGGCGGCCTCGGTGGCGTAGAAGGTGAAGTCGAACTTGGAGTCCTGGGCGGACACGTCGAGCTGCCGCACGCTCAGGCCCGGCAGCTCCCACGACCGGCTGTCGGGGGTGTTCTGGAGGACGAACATCGTCTGGAACAGCGGGTTGCGCGACAGGTCCCGCTGCGGCGCCAGCTCCTCCACCAGGCGTTCGAAGGGCAGGTCCTGGTGGTCGTAGGCGCCGAGCGCGGTCTCCTTGACCCGGGCGAGCAGCTCGGTGAACGTCGGGTCACCGGACAGGTCGGTGCGCATGACCAGCGTGTTCACGAAGAAGCCGATCATGTTCTCGATCTCGGCCCGGTTGCGGCCCGCGATCGGGGTGCCGACCGCGATGTCCTCCTGGCCGCTGTAGCGCGACAGCACCAGCTGGAAGACCGCCAGCAGGGTCATGAACAGGCTCGCGCCGGTCTCCTTGGAGAGATTCCGGGCGCCGTCGGCGGTCTCCGCGGGCACGCGGAAGGTGAGCATGGCGCCCTTGCCACTGTGCCGCGCCGGACGCCGTCGGTCGGTGGGCAGCTCCAGCGGTTCGGTGCCGGCCAGCCGGCCGCGCCAGTAGTCCAGTTGCTCCGCCAGTACGTCGCCGGTGAACCACTGGCGCTGCCAGACCGCGAAGTCGGCGTACTGCAGGGGAGGTTCGCACAGGTCGGCGGTTCTGCCCGCGACCCGTGCGCCGTACAGCTCGGTCAGCTCCCGTGACAGCACCCCCGCCGACCAGCCGTCGAAGGCGATGTGATGCACCGTCAGCGCGAGGAGGTGCTCGTCGTCGGCCAGCCGGATCAGCAGCGCGCGTACCACCGGTCCGGTGCCGAGGTCCATCGGGCGGAAGCCCTCGGTGTCCACGAGCGCGGTGGCGGCCTCCTCGCGCGCCTGCTCCCCGGCGACGGATCGCAGGTCGTGAACGGCGAGGGGCAGCGGCCTGGGCGGGTCGACGACCTGTCCGGGGTTGCCGTCCGCGTCGCTGACGAAGCGGGTGCGCAGCACCTCGTGCCGGGCCACCAGCTCCGACAGCGACGCACGCAGCGCCGGGACGTCCAGCCGGCCACGGATGCGCAGTCCCATGGGGATCAGGTATTCGGCCCGGCCGGGCTCCAACTGGTCCAGGAACCACAGCCGGCGCTGTGCGAACGACAGCGGCAGCGGGCGCCCGTCGCGGGGTGTGCGGGGTATGGCCGGAGCGTCGTCCGGAGCCCCGGCCGCCACCAGGGCGCCCATGGCGTCCGCCACCTCCCCGGCGTCGAAGTCGGAGGACTCGAACAGCCGGCGGGCCCTCAGCAGGGCCTCCTCCGCGAGGAAGGACGCCACCGCCCGCACCGTCAGCGGCTCGGGCAGCGGTTCCGCGCCGAATTCCGAACCGAATTCCTCCGCGATCCGGCGGGCCATTTCCCTCGCCTGCGAGCGGGTTCCGCCCAGCTGGAAGAATTCGTCCTCCGCCGCCGTCACCTCAGTGCCGATCACCGCATTCCACACCGCGGCGACGCGGGCCTCGGCCGGGGAGAATCCGCCCTGCTCGGCCACCTGTCCGGAGGCCGCGGCCACCATCGGATTCGTCGTCATGTGTCCACCAGTTCCTCGTCGTCGACCATTCGCGAAAGCCCTCGGAAACTCAGCCGAATCCGATGCTCGCAGAGCGATCTTGGAGAGATAACTGGTTACTTCTGCCCGCCGGACGTGGACACTTCTGCCCCTCGGGGTCGGCCACGGGGAGGTGCGCCCGCCGGGCGGAGTCGCGCGTGCCGGGGAGGCGGGCGCGGGAAGCGGGCGGCCGGCCGGGGCGGTCCCACCGCCCCGGCCGGCGCCGGTTCCGTACCGCGGCTCAGGCCACCGCCCCGGCCGTCTCCGCTCCGGGCAGGGAAGCCGTGCCGGCCGCATTCCCGCTCTCGGGCGTGGTGCCGACGGGGCTCGTGTCGGACGCCGTCCGCTTGCGCATGCCCGCCCACTCCCGGTTCAGGGCCGGCACGCCGATGGCGACGAGGTAGAGCCCGCCCACGATCCACAGCGCACCCGAGGTGCCCGCCACCGTCACCAGCCCCGCGCCCAGCAGCCCGCCGAACGGGATGCCCGCCCATGTGACGGCCTGGGCCAGCGTCTTGACCCGTCCCAGCAGCGGCGTGGGGATCAGCTCGTACGTCACGGCCCCGACGATCGGATTGACGAAGCCCGACCCCAGGCCGCCCACCGCCAGCACCGCCAGTACCAGCCACAGCGGCGCGCCCGTGGCCATGGCCGCGAAGCGCGGGACTCCGCCCAGCGTGAAGCCGATCAGGTAGACGGTACGCCGGGGCAGCCGCTCGCCCACTCCCGCGGCCACCAGCGCGGCGAGGATCGATGTCGCGGCGAAGACGCTGACCACCAGCCCCACGGCCTCCGCGCCGTTGCCCGTCTCCTTCGCCCAGACCGGCAGCAGCACGGACATGAACGCCTGGTCGAGCAGGTTGGTGACGGCCAGCATGCCCACGATGGACCGCAGCAGTTTCGCGTCGCGCAGGAACACGGCGCCCTGGCGCAGCCGCGACAGGTAGCCCTCGGCCTCCTCCACCGGCGTCTCGTGCGGCTCGGGCGCCGGGTCGCTGAGGGTGGTGGAGACGACCAGCGCCGACACGCCGAACAGGCAGGCGGTGATCCACAGGGCGTAGAGACTGCCGAAGGAGGCGACCACCACGCCGGCGATGGCCGGTCCGATGGTGGTCGCGGTCCGCTCGACCGCCGCTGACAGGCCGGTTCCCCGTTCCAGCGGCACCCGGGCCGCGCGGGTCGCCGCCGGCACGAAGAGCCCCTTGGCCCCATTGGCCGGGCCGTCCGCCGCACCGACCACGGCCAGCAACCCCAGCAGCAGGCCGAAGGACAGGTGTCCCGTGAGGTAGAGCAGCGGGGCGGTGGCCGTCGCGACGGTGGAGGCCAGGTCGCCGGCGACGCTGATGCGCTTGGGGCCGAGGCGGTCGATGACCGGCCCGGCCAGCGCCTGGGCTATCACGTACGGCACTATCTGGCAGAAGGCGACCAGGCCGGTCTTGCCGACGCTGCCGGTCGTCGTCAGGACGAACCAGGGCAGGGCGATGGAGAGCACCCGGTTGGCCGACAAGGCCGCCGCGTTGGCCGAGAGCATGCCGACCAGTCCGCGCAGGACCCGGGGCCCGTCGGCCGGGGCGTCCGGGGAGGGCGTGCGTGTGCCGCTGTCGGCCGCCTGCTGGGCGGCCGCGTGCCGAGAGGTCATCTTTCTCACTCCGAGTCCGGGGGGTGGGAGACGTGCCGGTCCGCACTGGTGGGGAACAACTGGAACTGGAAGGCGACCCGTGCCGCGCCCTCGGGCAGCGGCGAACCCGCCGTCCGCGGCGCGGAGTTGCGCCGGCGGAGCAGCCGGTGGATGTCCGCCGACAGCTCTTTGGCCTCGGCGGGGGTGAGTGTGAGCACGTAGTCGCCGAAGTCCTGGGCTTCGCGCCACTCCGGCGGCAGCGAGGCGGTCGCTTCGACGGCGGCCGTCATCGCGTCGGACCAGACCCGGCTGAGGGCTTGCAGGTAGGCGATGCCGAGACCCTCACCGCCCGCCAGCACCGAGTCGTCCGGTACGACCGTGTTGACGTGCGCGGCCTGCCACCAGCGTTCACGGCGGCCGCCGCCCTGTGACGGCGCCTCGACGATGAACCCGTACTCGGCGAGCTGGCGCAGGTGATAGCTGGTCGCGCCGGTGTTCTGGTCCAGCCTCCGGGCGAGCGTGGTCGCCGTGGCCGGGCCCTCCGTCCGCAGAACCGTCAGGATCCGCACACGTAGCGGATGCGCGACGCCCCGCAGGTTGCGGGCGTTCAGCTGGACCTGGGAGGGCTGTTCGAGGTGTTCCATGGCTCCAAGCTAGCTTCGCACAGACTCCTTTGCAAAGAGTTCTGTGCACAGATTTCTCCGCACAGCGGCAATGGCTGATATCCGTCGGTGCGTGGCTTGTTGGCGGCGTCGGCTCGGAACCCCGTCCGCCTGAGGCGGACCGCCGAGCCGGCCCGCGCCCCTCCGCATACGCTCCACGCGGAGCCCGTCAGTCGCCGCTCCCGGGGCGGTCGACGCGGTAGAGGTAGTGGGTCCGGTCGTCGACCGGGTTGTCCGGCTCCAGGTCGCCGGCCGCGATCCGGCGGAACCCCGCGCGTTCCAGCACCCGCCACGAAGCACGGTTGGCGGCCACCACCGGAACGAGAACACACGGGGCGGCGGGGTGCTCCTCCCAGGTCCGCACGATGACGGCACGGATCATCGCCGTCCCCAGGCCCCGGCCGGTCTGACGGGGATCGCCGACCAGATAGTCGATGGTCATCGCGCCGTCAGGTACGGGGACGAGGGCCGCCAGCTCGGCCAGGTACTCCGGGTAGTCGAGCAGGCGTGCCCGTTGCACGAGACCGACCGGACGGCCTTCCAGGAGTGCGAGCAGATCCTCCGAGGGCTCCTGCCCCCGGGCGGCGGGGCCGAAGTCGCGCGCCACCTCTTCCACCGTGGTCCCGTGGTTCCACCAGCGTTTCACATGGGGCTGCTCCAGCCACGTCCGCAGCAGCGGGAAGTCCTGCTCCCGGACCCGTCGCCACGTGATCACCACAGGGCCGCTCCCCCGACGCTCCGCCACGGCGGCCACGCTCCCCGCCAGGGGAGTTCATGGCCCCTCGCCCTCGCCGGCCCACGGTACGCCGCCGGTGACGGTTCGACGCCGGCACCGAAGACACCAGGTCTTCTCGCTCCGGGAGCCGCAAACCGAAAATCCCACGTTTGTAAGAGCGCGGACGGTACAGACGAGGAGCTAACACAGTCTTTATACAGCGAGACGGAGACACATCATGGGCATCCTCGCGTGGATCATCATCGGCCTGCTCGCCGGCGCCATCGCCAAGGCCATCATGCCGGGCAAGGACCCGGGCGGCATCATCGTCACCATGCTCATCGGCATCGCCGGCGGTCTGCTCGGCGGCTGGCTCGGCAAGGTCATCTTCGGCGTCGACTCCGTCGACGGGTTCTTCGAACTCTCCACCTGGATCGCCGCGATCGTAGGCTCCCTCATCCTGCTCGCCCTGTACCGCGTCTTCACCGGCAACCGCCACTCGCACCGCCACGCGTGATCCACTAAGGCCGCACGCGGTCGAACCGCTCCCGATGGCTCCCCCGACACGCCGGGGGAGCCATCGGCGTGTTCAGGCGGACCGGCCGGCAGGACGTCCGGGAAGGGACGCGGCACGCGGACGACTCACCGTCCCGCATCCGTGAAACAGCGTCTCTTGCCCGGTGTGCAGAAGTTGGCTCACTGTCCATCGGTGGAACCCTGGTCGTATGAGCAAGACTGCGCTGATCGTCATCGACATGATCAACACCTACGACCACAAGGACGCCGACCAGCTGATCCGCTCGGCGGAACCGGTCGTGCCGGTCTTGACCGAGCTGCTGCGGCGCGCACGCGGTCGCGGAGTGCCGGTCATCTACGTCAATGACAACTTCGGCGAGTGGCGTTCACATCACGGCGAGTTGCTCGACCGGGCCCTGGCCACTCCTCATGCCCATCTCGTCGAGCCCGTGAAGCCCGACGAGGACTCGCTCTTCGTCCTGAAGGCCCGCCACTCCATCTTCTTCGAGACACCGCTGCACTACCTGTTGCAGCAGCAGGGCATCGACCGGCTGGTGCTCGCCGGCCAGGTGACCGAACAGTGCGTGCTGTACTCGGCCCTGGACGCACACATCCGGCACTTCGACGTCATCGTTCCGCACGACGCCGTCGCGCACATCCACGAAGACCTCGCCCAGGCCGCACTGCGGATGATGGAGCGCAACATGGGTGCGCGGGTGTGCGAAAGCCGGGAACTCTGGGCGTGAAGCCGGGGTGTCAGGGCTGATCGCCCGGTCCCCTCGCCCCGCACGCTGCCGTTCGCACATTCCCCGGTGCCCGGAGTGACCACCCGGTCACGGACGGCGGATCGTCCACTCCGCGTACACACAGGCACATACACGCACACACCCGTGCGTCCCCGGGTCGTTGCCCGAACCCTCCGGCGGAGATCGAAGACGTAACGCGCCCCAGCTCCGCTCTACTCCCGAACGGGCTGCCCCCTTCCCTGCGACATCTCTCACGGTCCAGGACTCCCACGCATCAGACAGATCTGTCTAGTATGGAGCAGGTTCACTTACCAGACCGAGAGTGAGAGTCATGAGAAGCACGACGCAGCGACCCGCCTTCGAGGCCATCCCGGTCAGGCGGTCCCCCGCTCACGGAGCCCCGCGACGCAGGGGCCTCGGGCCCATCGCCTCCCTCGGACTCCTGGCCTCGATCCTCGTGTCGCTACTGGCCTCGTCCAGCGCGCCGACCCCCCTCTACGCGCTCTACCAGGAGCGCTGGGGGTTCTCGCCCATCACCGTCACCGTCGTCTTCGGCGTCTACGCGGTGGCCGTGCTGGTCGCGCTCCTGATCTTCGGCAAGATCTCCGACCACGTGGGCCGGCGGCCGGTGCTCTTCGCGGCCCTGGTCGGCCAGACGGCGGCCATGGCGGTCTTCATCACCGCCGGCGGCGTGGACGCGCTGCTGGCCGCCCGCGTCGTCCAGGGGCTGAGCACCGGGGCCGCGGTCGGCGCGCTCGGCGCCGGAATGCTCGACCTCGACGCGCGCAGGGGCGGCTTCCTCAACTCCTTCGCGCCCACGATCGGAACCGCGAGCGGTGCCCTGGTCTCCGGGCTCATCGTGCAGTACCTGCCGGCCCCGACGCACCTCGTCTACTACGTGCTCCTCGGTGTGTTCGTCGTGCAGGCGCTGGCCGTGACCGGCCTGAACGAGACCGTCGGCCGCAAGCCGGGCGCGCTGGCCAGCATGGCCCCCGAGTTCAAGCTGCCCAGGTCCGCTCGCGCGTCGGTGGCGATCGCCGCACCGGTGATGTTCGCCGTGTGGGCGCTGACCGGCCTGTACGGCGCGCTCGGACCGGCTCTCATCCGCACCCTGGTGCGCTCCACCTCCGTGGTGTGGGGCGGGCTGCCCCTGTTCGTGCTCGCCGGCTCCGCCGGTCTGGCCGTCGTCCTGCTGCGCAAGGCGGCGACGCGGAGCGTCATGCTGATCGGCATCGGTTCCCTGGTCGTCGGCGTGGTGATCACCCTGGTGTCCATCGGCTCCGGAACCGGCGGCACCCCGTCCGTGATCGGGTTCTTCATCGGCGGCGCGATATCCGGTTTCGGCTTCGGCAGCGGGTTCCAGGGGGGCATCAGGCTGGTCGTGCCGCAGGTGGAGCCGCACGAACGAGCCGGGGTCCTGTCCCTTCTGTATGTCGTGTGCTACATGGGGCTCGGCGTGCCGGCGGTGATCGGCGGGGTCCTGGTCGTGCACGGCGGCGGCCTGGTGCGGACGTCCTGGGAGTACGGCATCGCCGTCATCGTGCTGGCCCTCGCGGCGCTGACCGGTCTGGTGCTCAGCGGCCGCCGGGTGGAGCACGTGGCGGTCGTACGCCCCGAAGCCGCCTCCGTCTCCGTCCCGGAGGCGGCGCCCCTGGCACAGACCGGCTCCCAGGGATGACACAGGGTCCGCGCTAGAATGGACAGGTCTGTCTGAGAGGGTGATGGTCATGGCGGCCAGGACCGCGATCAAGGTGTCCGCGCGTGAGCGGCTGCTCGAGGCGGCTGACGAACTCTTCTACCAGCAGGGTGTGCAAACGGTCGGCATCGACCGTGTCATCGAGCACGCCGGTGTGGCGAAGGCGTCCCTCTACAACACCTTCGGCAGCAAGGAAGGGCTCGTCTGCGCCTACCTGGAGCAGCGCTTCGAGCGCTCACGGAATCGGATCACCCGGACCCTGACGCGCTTCCGCACTCCTCGTGAGCAGATCCTCGGTGTCTTCGACGCGCTGGGCGAGGCGTTCACCGACCCGGGGTACAACGGGTGCGCGTTCGTCCGGGCCAGCGCCGAGACGGCCGAGGACAGCGCCGTCCGCCGCACCGCCGAGCACTATCGGTCCTGGCTGCGCGAGCTGTTCACCGAACTGGCCACCACATGCGGGTACGCCCAGCCCGAGGAGCTGGCCCGACAGCTCCTGCTGCTCTACGACGGTGCGGGTCAGGCCGCGCGGATGGATCGTGACCCCTCCGCCGCGACGACCGCCCGCGGTGCGGCCGCGGTCCTGCTGGAAGCGGCGCCGCTCGCCGGCTGACCGGACACCCGGCCTGCCGGACGGGCTCACCTACGCTTACTGGGACGGGTCCGGCCCGTTGCCGGGCGACCCCGCCGAGGTCCGCTTCCTCGTGGGCCCGCCGGTCCCGGGCGCAGAACGGGTGCTGCGCCCCGTCCTGCCGCGGATGCCCAAGCTGGAGGTGGTCCAGCTGCTCGGTTCCGGCTACGACCACATGCTGCCGCCGCTGGACGCGATGCCGCCCGGAACCCGGCTGAGCACCGGGCGCGACTGGCGGTCACCCTGATGCCGGCCCTGTCCAGGAGGCTCGACGTGGCAGCCCGAGTACCGCACCTCGCCGGTCGGCAAGCGCGTCCTGGTCATCGGCTACGGCGCCGTCGGCGCGGCGCATCGCCCGCTTCCCGGCACTGACCGCGCCTGCGGCCATCCGGCCGGGCCGTGACGGTCGAGCGGGACGGGGCCGCGGCGCGCGAGTGCCGGCACGGCCGGCGCCTTGCCCGCCGCACCGCCGGCCGGCCAGCGGGCCGAGCCCTCCTACCCCGCTTACTTGACACGTCAAACATGCGCCTGGATACTTGACCTGTCAAGCAACCCCGGGCGCCCGACAGCCGGAGCCCGGGCTGAGGAGGATCATGATGGCCACGTCCTTCGACATCGGGCTCAACTCCTTCGGAGAGATCGCGACGGACGACGGCCGTGTCCTCGGCGACGCCGAGACGGTACGGCTCCTGGTCCGGGAGGCCGCGCTCGCCGAGGCCGCGGGCATCGACGTCTTCAGCGTCGGCGAGCACTACCGCGCGGGCCACGTGGACAGCGCCACACCGGTCCTGCTCGCCGCCATGGCGACGGCCACGGAACGCATCCGGCTCGGCACGTCGGTGACCGTGCTCAGCACGAACGACCCGGTGCGGCTCTACCAGGAGTTCTCGACGCTGGACGCGGTGTCCGGCGGCCGGGCGCAGCTGGTCCTGGGACGCGCGTCCGCAACGGAGTCCTTCTCGCTGTTCGGCTACGACATGGCCGACTACGAGCAGCTCTTCGAGGAGAAGCTGGAGCTGTTCATGCGGCTGCGGCGCGAGGAGGCGGTGACGTGGTCGGGGATGTTCCGGCCGCCGCTCACCGAGCAGCGGCTGATGCCCCGGATGCGGCCCGGCGGGATCCCGACCTGGATCGGCGTGGGCGGCAGCCCTCACTCCGTGCTGCGCGCCGCCCGCTACGGCCTGCCCCTGATGCTGGCCGTCATCGGCGGGCGTCCGCAGCGTTTCGCCGGTCACGTCGATCTCTACCACCGGGCGCTCCAGCAGTCCGGACACGCTCCACGACCGGTCGGCCAGCACTCCCTGGGCCTCGTCGCCGACACCGACGAGGAGGCGGTCGAGACCTGGTGGCGGTACTGGGAGCCGGTCGTGACCGCACTGGCCGAGGAACGCGGGTTCTACGCCCCGACCCGCGCACGCTTCGAGGCGGAACTCGCCGACGGCGCGCTCTACGTGGGCTCCCCGGAAACCGTCGCCCGCAAGATCGCCCGCACGGCCCGAGATCTGCACCTCAGCCGCTTCGACCTCAAGTACGACATCATGCACCTGCCCCGGCAGGCCCGCGCCCGCACGATCGAGCTGCTGGGCCGCGAAGTCGCCCCCCGCGTGAGGGAACTGCTCAGTGCGGAGCCGGCCCGTGCCTGATCCGGTCACCGACATCCGCACGATCGGCATCCTGGGCGCGGGGAAGGTGGGAACCGTACTGGCGCGGCTCGCGGTGGCAGCCGGCTACCGGGTGCTGATCGCGGGCTCGGGCGGGGCCGACGCCATCGCGCTCACCGTGGAGGTCCTCGCCCCCGGTGCGGTCGCGGTCACCGCACAGGAGGCCGCTGCCCGGGCCGACGTGGCGATCCTGGCTCTGCCCCTGGGCAAGTACCGCAACGTCCCGGTGGAGGCACTGCGCGGCAAACTCGTCGTGGACGCCATGAACTACTGGTGGGAGGTCGACGGTGTTCGCGACGACTTCACCGACCCGCGCACGTCCACCAGCGAACTGGTCCAGGCGTTCCTGCCGGGCTCCCGCGTGGTCAAGGCGTTCAACCACATGGGCTACCACGACCTGGAGGACGAGGCCCGGCCCGCCGGGGCGGCCGACCGCAAGGCGATCGCCCTCGCCGGTGACGACCCCGACGACAGGGCCACGGTCGCAAGCCTCGTCCACGCCCTCGGCTTCGACCCCGTCGTCGCCGGCCCGCTCGCCGACGGCGTACGACTGCAACCGGGCACCGAACCCTTCGGCGCCGACGTGAGCGCCGCGGAGCTGCGCGCCATGCTCGACCGCTTCCCCGCATCGGAGCCGGGCCACGCCAAGCAGGGCCCGCCAGGGCTTCCTCAGCGGAGGAAGCCCTCGTAACGGTGCTGTTCGATCTGGCTGTTGATCTGCTTGACCGTCTCCAGGCCGACGCTCACGATGATCAGGATGCTGGTGCCGGTCAGCTGGTTGGCACCGCCCAGGCCGGCGAACGCCACGGTGGGCACCAGCGCGATCAGGCCCAGGTACAGCGAGCCCGGCCAGGTCAGCCTGTTGAGGACGTAGCCGAGGTACTCGGCCGTGGGCCGGCCGGCCCGGATGCCGGGGACGAACCCCCCGGCCTGTCTGATGTTCCCCGCCACTTCCTCCGCGTTGAACGTGATCGCCACGTAGAAGAAGGCGAAGAACACGATCAGCAGGAAGTAGGCGGCGACGTAGAAGGGATGGTCGCCCCGGACGAAGTTCCGCGTGATCCACGCCGCCCAGCCCGAGTTCGAGTGCGAGAACTGCGCGATCAGCGCCGGGATGTAGAGCAGGGACGAGGCGAAGATGACGGGGACCACACCGGCCTGGTTCACCTTGAGCGGGATGTACGTCGCCGTCCCCCCGTACGACCTGCGTCCCACCATCCGCTTCGCGTACTGGACCGGGATCCGCCGCTGGCCCTGCTCCACGAACACGACCAGGGCGACCATGACCAGGCCGACGAGGACCACGCTGCCGAAGCTGAGCCATCCGCCGGCGATCTCACCCTGCTCCTTCACGGCCCACAGCGCCCTCGGGAGCGTGGAGGCGATGGAGACGAAGATGAGCAACGACATGCCGTTGCCGATCCCCCGCTCGGTGATCAGCTCCGCGAGCCACATCACGCAGGCCGTCCCCGCGGTGACCGTGAGCACCATCACGACAGCCGCGAGGACGGAGGTGTCCGGAACGATGCCCGACGCCGTCCGGCAGGCGGGGAACAGGGCGCCGCTGCGGGCGGTGGCGACGAGGCCCGTGCCCTGCACGAGGGCGAGCCCCACCGTCAGATAACGGGTGTACTGGGTGATCTTCCCCTGCCCGGCCGACCCCTCCTTCTTCAGGGTCTCCAGTCTCGGCACGACCACGGTCAGCAACTGCAGGATGATGCTCGCCGTGATGTAGGGCAGGATGCCCAGGGCGAACAGCGTGATCTGGAGAAGTGCCCCACCGCTGAACACGTTCGCCAGTCCCAGCAGGCCACCGCTGCCCGACGCCTGGTCCACACACCTCTGCACGTTCCCGTAGTCCACCCCCGGAAGGGGGACGTGTGACCCCAGGCGGTACAGCACGATGACACCGAGCGTGAAGACGGTCTTCTTCCGCAGATCAGGAGTCCTGAACACCTGGACGAAGGCGCTGGGCAAGGTTCCTCCTTCGTCCTGCGTCAGTCACGGAGACGCAGGACGGGGGTGAGCGCACGGCGAGTCCGCGCCCACCACCATGCTCGAACGGGTGAACCGGTCCGGCAACCGGAGAGCAGCCGGGCGCCGGCCCCGGCAGACACGTGTCGACGCGGACGGCGAACCCCGTGCGGGCGCCGGCCGACGCGTGGAACAATCGGCGCCCCTGGTGCCGCCCGTCCCCGGGCGGTGTGCGGCGGCGGCGCGGGGGTGGGGCGAGGTCCTGAGCCGGACGGTCACACATGTACGGTCGGACCGGCGCAGGGGCGCGGCGAGGGGCCGAAGGAACCGAGAGGGCGGGGGCGGGCGGGATGACGAAGGTGCGGTACCCGGACTCGCCCGTACCGACGTCGCGCCGGTCCCTGCGTCGGCAGCGGGTCGCCGAACTGCGGGCCCAGGGCCGGTACGGTCCCGAGCTGCGGGAGGTCCTCCCCTCCTTCGTCGGCCTCGGCCTGGTGCTGCTGACGCTCCTGCTGCTGGCCGGCCGCCTCAGCCACGCGCTCGGGGTCACCGGCCTGCTGACGTGCGCCCTCCTGTCCGTGACGGCCGCCCCGGCGGGCCTGCGCCTGCGCCGGAGGGTCCTCCGCCGGCGCCGCGGCCGTTACACCGCCCAGGAACTCGCACGGCTGGACGACCGCGGGCTGGTGGAGGCCACCACGCGCATGCTGGAGCGCGACGGCTGGCGTGTGGCCGATCTGAGTTTGCGCAAGGGGGACATGCACCTGTACGCCCGGGACCGGCACGGTCGCGCGCTCGACGTCAGGTTCCGTCCCGCCGCGCCGGCCGACGAGGACGCCCGCTGGCCGGAGACCGTGCAGGAGACGGTCCGGCCCGGCGCGGAGCGGCCCGGGCGGCTCATCGTCCACCGCGGTGCCTTCAGCCGGGCCGAGGCGCGCTGGGCGTCCCGGCAGACCGACGTCCACCTCGTCGACGGCCGGCGGTTGCGCCGCTGGGCGGCCGGCACACCGCTGGACAGCCTGGGACGCAGCCGCTGACGAGCAGGGGAGCTGGACGCCCGAACGATGTAGTCGATCGGTCGTATAATGGTGGCATGGGACGCACAAGTGACGCCAGGAAGAAGATCCTCGACGCTGCGCAGTCACTCATCGAGCTGCGTGGCTACTCGGCGCTGGGCGTGGCCGAGATCTGCAAGGCCGCCGGGGTGCCGAAGGGCAGCTTCTACTACTTCTTCGAGTCGAAGGAGGCCCTCGCCCTGGCCGTCCTCGACGAACACTGGGAGGCCCAGCGCGGTCAGTGGACCCGGGTGCTGCAGGGCGACGGCGAACCGCTGTCGCGGCTGCGACGGCTGTTCGAGGAGACCGAGGCCGGCCTGCGCGCCGGTCAGCAGAGCTGCGGGACCGTCTCCGGATGCATGTTCGGCAACCTCACGCTGGAGCTGAGCAACCAGACGGAGCCCATCCGCGAACGCCTTCAGCACATCTTCGACGCCCAGGTGGAGATGGTCGAGAAGGTCGTCACCGAAGCCCAGGAGCGCGGGGAGGTCTCGGCCGACGACGCACGAGAGGCCGCCCGGTCGATCGTGGCACAGCTCGAGGGCCAGGTGATGTTCGCCAAGCTCTACAACACCACCTCGACGCTGAACGGGCTCTGGGCCAACTGCCTGGCGCTGCTGAACGCCCGGCCGGCCGTCCCGGCCGCGGCCTGACGGCACGACCTGACCGAACGTCCGAGTACGACGGCGGCCCCTGGTCCTGGTGACCAGGGGCCGCCGTCGTACCTCCGAAAGCCCTCGCGCCGTCACGGTGGGACAGTGCGCCCGCACGGACCAGGGCATAGGGTGTGCCTCATCCGTTCTCCCGTGTCTCGTCCGACCCCGGTGAGGACACACCGGGGTCGGGACGGCCACTTCCTCCGCGCGCCGGCGCATACCGGCGGGAAGCCCCTCTCGCTCCGAACGACAGCGAGCGGCTCCGGCCGACGAGGCACGGCCAAGCCTCAGGAGCAGTGATGAACGATGTCTCCCGCGCTTACGACGTCATCGTCATCGGAGCCGGCCCGGCCGGCGAGAACGTGGCCGACCGCACCCGGGCCGCCGGACTCAGCACGGTCATCATCGAGCACGAACTCCTCGGAGGTGAGTGCTCCTTCTGGGCCTGCGAACCCAGCAAGGCGCTGCTGCGGCCTGTGATGGCGCGGGCCGACGCCCGCCGGGTCCCCGGCTTCCGCCACGCGGCGGACGGGCCCCTGGACGTTCCCGCGGTGCTCGCGCACCGTGACACGATGGCCGAGCACTGGAGGGACGACGACCAGGTCGACTGGCTGAACTCGGTCAGCGTGGACCTGATCCGGGGCCACGGCCGGCTCACCGGCGAGAAGCAGGTGGCGGTGGAGACGCCCGAGGGCGACACGGTCCGCCTCACCGCCCGGCACGCCGTCGTCGTCGCCACGGGCACCGGCGCGGCCCTCCCCGACCTGCCCGGACTCGACTCGGTGCGTCCGTGGACCAGCCGTGAGGCGACCAGTTCCTCCGAGGTACCCGGGCGGCTCCTGGTGGTGGGCGGCGGTGTGGTGGCCGTGGAGATGGCCACCGCCTGGCAGGCCCTCGGCTCCCGGGTGACCGTGCTGGTCCGCAGCGAGGCCGGACTGCTTCCCCGGATGGAACCGTTCGCCGGTGAACTCGTCGCGGAGGGCCTGCGCGAGGCAGGGGTCGACGTCCGCCTCGGTACCTCGGTGATCTCCGTGACGCGCCAGGAGCCCGCCGGCGAGGTCAGGGCCGAACTCAAGGACGGGACCGAGACGACCGCGGACGAGATCCTGTTCGCCGTCGGCCGCACCCCGCAGACGGGGAAGCTGGGGCTGGAGACCGTCGGACTGACGCCCGGCGACTGGCTGCGGGTGGACGACACCTGCCGGGTGACCGCCGTCCCCGACGGCTGGCTCTACGCCGTGGGTGACGTCAACCACCGGGCGCTGATGACGCACCAGGGCAAGTACCAGGCACGGATCGCGGGCGCCGTCATCGGCGCACGCGCGCGGGGCGAGACCCTCGACGAGACCAAGTGGGGCGCCCACACGACCACCGCCGACCTCGTGGCCGTTCCCCAAGTCGTCTTCACGGACCCCGAGGTCGCGTCCGTGGGTCTCACCACACGCGAGGCCGCACGCGCCGGACGCAGGGTCGAGGTCGTGGACTACGACATCGGACTGGTCGCGGGTGCGCGTCAGTACGCCGAGGGCTACCGGGGCGCGGCCCGCATGCTGCTCGACGAGGAGACGGGCGTCGTCCTGGGAGTCACCTTCGTCGGCCCCGGCGTAGGGGAACTCCTGTACTCGGCGACCGTCGCGGTGACGGCCGAGGTGACCGTCGACAGGCTCTGGCACGCCGTGCCGGCCTTCCCGACGATCAGCGAGGTCTGGCTCAGGCTGCTGGAAACCCACCGCCACCGGGGCACCGCGGAACCCTGCTGAACGCCTTCCCGCCGCCCCATGAGCGACGCGGACCGGGACGTCGCCGAAGTCAGGTGTTCCATGGCGCGGGCGCCGCCGGCGGAGCCGGAGGGACGCGATCCCGGGCGGCGGCGCGCTCGGAGGCGACCTCGCGAAAACGGCCGCGGGACGAGCCTCACCGGCTCGTCCCGCGGCCGTACCGCGTGGAGGGCGGCCTCACCGCCCCGTGGTGCTCAGACTTCCGCGCGCTTCGGCAGCCGCCAGTTCGGGCGCGGGAAGTGGCAGGTGTAGCCGTCCGGGTAGCGCTGGAGGTAGTCCTGGTGCTCCGGCTCGGCCTCCCAGAACGGACCTGCCGGGACGACCTCGGTCACCACCGATCCCGGCCACAGCCCCGACGCCTCGACATCGGCGATCGTGTCGAGCGCGACGCGCCGCTGCTCCTCGTCGAGGTAGAAGATGGCGGAACGGTAACTGGCCCCGATGTCGTTGCCCTGCCGGTTCTTCGTGGTCGGGTCGTGGATCTGGAAGAAGTACTCCAGGATCGCACGGTAGTCGGTGACGGTCGGGTCGAAGGTGATCTCGATCGACTCGGCGTGGTTCCCGTGGTTGCGGTACGTGGGATGGGCCAGGCCGTCGTCGCCGCTGTAACCGACCCGGGTGCGGGTCACACCGGGGAGTTTGCGGATCAGTTCCTGCATGCCCCAGAAGCAGCCGCCCGCCAGCAGCGCCCTTTCCTCGATGTCGGTCATCAGTTCTCACCCTTCCCCTCCCCCAGCGACCGGAGGAGTTACCGCACTACTATGACGCATAACTCGTCACCTGTCAAATAGGTGACGCTCGGTGGGAGCGGACATCGCGAGGCGGGTAGCGCGTCAGCCGAGCTTCGTCACCTGGTAGTGGGAGACGTACCAGCGGTCGACCACCTGCTTGAGCACGATGCTGAGCGTGACGTGGATGTCCGGCCGGTCGGTGAACCCGAAGTCGACGTCCAGATACCCGAGCAGAGCGTCGTCCGCGAGGCTCCGCGTCTCCAGCACCCGGTACTCGGCGGTCAGCCCGATCGGCTGGGAGTCGTAGTACGCGGCGACCCCGGGACGGCCGACGCTGTAGGGGCGGAGCCCCTGGAAAATGGCGTCCTCGGTGAAGAGCGCCGCGACCTTCTCCGGCTCGTGCGCGTCGACCGCGCTCTTCCACTGGTCCATGACGCCACGCAGGATCGCTTCCTGCGCTGCTGTGCCGCTCATCGGTTTCCTCCTCTTGCCGGCAGGGCGCGCAGGGGAGCGCCCCATGTGGTGTCAGGCGGTGGGGCCGGTGGGGCCCGGGTCGTTGGGGTGTGACTGCAGGGCGGTGATCTCGGCGGTCATCCACGGCCACAGGGGCAGGGTGCCGAGCACGTTCTCACGCAGGTCGGCCTCGTCGTCCGCGCGCCACACGCCGACGCTGCGCAGCTCCCCGACCGGGCGCCACAGCCGGAACAGGTGTCCGGTGGCGGCCAGTTCCCGGGCCCGGACGGATTCGGCCGCGCGCCGCCGGTCGACCTCGGCGGAGTCGGTGCCCTCCGGCACGGTCGTGGTGAGCACGACCAGGAATTCCTTCATCGTCATTCTTCCTTTCTCGGTACTGCGGGCTGCGATGCTTATCGAAGAACAGGGCCGGCCGGTTACCGCCGGCCGGCCCGGCACGCGCCCAGCATTCCGGTCAGGCGGCGGTCCGGAGGGCGGCGGCGATCTTCACGACGCGTTCGGCCTGGATGGCGGCGGCGAGGCGGGTGGTCTCACCCACGGGCTTGGTGCCCTGGCCGTCGGCGTGGGAGGTGCCGTAGGGGTTGCCGTCGACGAACTTCTGCGGGTCGGTGAAGCCCGGCGTGACGATGATGCCGCCGAAGTGGTGCACGGAGTTGTACAGCGCGAGCAGGGTGGACTCCTGGCCGGCGTGGTCGGTGGCGGTGGAGACGAAGCCGCTGTAGACCTTGTCCGCGAGCTTGCCCTGGGCCCACAGGCCGCCGAGCGTGTCGATGAACTGCTTCAGCTGCGAGGAGACGTTGCCGAAGCGGGTCGGCGTGCCGAAGACCACCGCGTCGGCCCACTCGATGTCCTCCGGGGTGGCCTCGGGAATGTCGGCGATGGCGGCGTGGTTGGCGGCCCAGGCGGGGTTGGAGTCGATGGCGGCCCGCGGGGCCAGCTCGGCCACCTTCAGCAGGCGCACCTCGGCGCCCGCCTTAACACCGGCGTCGCGCAGCTCCTTGGCGATCTCGGTGATCGTGCCGGTGGACGAGTAGAAGACGATGGCGAGCTTGATCGGAGCGGACACAGGGCTTCTCCATTTCGAGGGACTGCGTCGACCTGTTGAGTCGACCGGTCACCTAAGCTAGACGACCGGTCTACTTCAGCGCAAGCCGGCCGTGCGCTGCTGTGCGCCAGGGTGCCGCTCACCTAGCGCCGACGGCTCCGGGACGCTCTGCCGGCCGCCGGGCCGGGGCCGGGGGTGAGGTGGTGGCGCCGGACGTGGCGGAGCCGGTCAGCGGCGGTGCGGGTCGTCGTCGGGGAGCCATGCGTCCGGGTCGTCCAGACCGCAGTCGCCGACTCCCTCCGTGAGGGCGTCCACGGTGCTGAGCACGGCCGCGCGTTGCTCGTCGCGGCGCCACACCAGGGACCACGTCCAGTAGATCTTCGGCCCGGACACGGGGCGCGCGACCAGATCGGGGGGCAGCGGTGCCCCCTGAGCCTTCGGGCAGTTGAGGATCGGGCGACGCGCACGGCGTACGTGGTCGAAGAAGCCCGGACCGGTGATGCCTCCGTCGGAGACGCGCACCGCACGGGCGCCGGTGTCGCGGGCCAGCCGCTCGGCGTAGACGTTCCAGGACGACCATGTCGTGACGTCGGCGTCCGTGAGGACGAGGAGGTCCTGGGCGCGGATGTCGTCCGGCTGACGGCCCGCGGAGACCGCGTAGAGGCGGTCCGCGCCGATGAGCCGGGCGTTGAGGCCGCGTTCGTCCAGGTCCTGCCGGCGGACCCAGCACACCGCGAGGTCGAGACTGCCGTCCGCGACCCGTGCCGCCTGGGTGTGCGAGGGCGCGACCCATGCGTCGACGTGCACCCGCGCCACGGCCGAGGTCCGGGCCGTCAGGTCGGGTGGCAGCCAGTTGACGTAGCCGATCCGGACGGATTCCGAGCCGGCGATCCTGGCGGCGCGGTTCCGGAGGTCGTCCGCGCGCTCCAGCAGGTCGCGCGCCTGCGGAAGGAGTGCCGCACCGGCGGCCGTGAGGGCGACCGAGCGGCGGTCGCGGTCGAAGAGCCGCACACCGAGGTCGCGCTCCAACGCCTTGATCTGCTGGGACAGCGACGGACCGGCTATCAGCAGCCGGTCCGCGGCACGCCCGAAGTTGAGGTCCTCGGCCACCGCTACGAAGTACCGCAACTGACGCAACTCCATGAGGCCCATGCTACGGAGCGGCGACGGACGGAACAGCCCCGGGGCCCTCCGTGACGTGTTGGCTTGCAGCTGGTAGTCACAGGCTCCCACCGCAGGTCAGAGAAGGTGGAGCGAGAATGCTTGGGTGAGCCGGACCGGAATTAGGCGACTGGTCGTCTGGTTCTCACACGTGACCGTCCGACGAGGACCGGTCGGCACCACCACCGTCACGGACCGAGAACGAAGAAGGCAGTCATGAGCAACTCCGGCAAGAAGGTCGCCGTCATCACCGGTGCTTCCCAGGGCATCGGCGCGGGCCTGGTCGAGGCGTACCGCAAGCTCGGTTACGCCGTCGTCGCCACCTCGCGGACGATCGCCCCTTCGGACGACCCGGACGTCGTCACCCTCCAGGGCGACATCGCCGACCCCGCCACGGCCGAGCGCGTCGCCGCCGCCGCGATCGAGCGGTTCGGCCGCATCGACACCCTGGTCAACAACGCCGGCATCTTCGTCGCCAAGCCGTTCACCGAGTACACCCAGGAGGACTACGACGCGGTCACCGGCGTCAACCTGAGCGGGTTCTTCCGGATCACCCAGCTCGCCGTCGCGCAGATGCTCCGTCAGGGCGGCGGCCACGTCGTCCAGATCACCACGAGCCTGGTGGACCACGCCCACTCGGCGGTGCCCTCGGTGCTGGCCTCCCTGACCAAGGGCGGCCTCCAGTCCGCCACCAAGGCTCTGGCCATCGAGTACGCGACCCGGGGCATCCGCAGCAACGCCGTCTCCCTCGGCGTCATCAAGACCCCGATGCACGCGGAGGAGACCCACGAGACGCTCGCCGCCCTGCACCCGGTCGGGCGGATGGGTGAGATCAGCGACATCGTCGACGCGGTCCTCTACCTGGAGGGCGCGCCGTTCGTCACCGGCGAGGTCCTGCACGTCGACGGCGGTCAGAGCGCCGGCCACTGACGCCGGGGCCGGCGGTCACCCGTCGCCGGACCCCTCCGGACCCTCGGCGGGCCGCCGATCACGAGCGTGATCGGCGGCCTGCCGCGCATTCGGGGTGTTACGGCACCTAATGAATAGAACCGGGCGTGATCACGGCCGTTACCATGACCTCATGCCTGCCAAACGCCCCTACGTCTCTCCCCTGCGCCAGCAGGCGGCCGCACGCACGCGCGCGGAGATCCTGCGGTGCGCGACCGAGCTGTTCGCCGCCCGCGGTTACGGCAGGGTCACCGTGGCGGACATCGCCTCGGCGAGCGGAGTCTCGGCCAAGACCATCTTCGCCAGCGTGGGCAGCAAGGGCGACATCCTGAACGAGATCGTCGACCAGGGCGTGGTCGCGTCGGACTACGAGAAGACCATGCGGCACGTGCTCGCGCTGCGCACGCCGGAAGCCGTCCTGGAGGCGCTGGCGCGGGGCACGCGGACCGGCAACGAAGGACAGTTCCAGATCCACGAAGCGATCCGGGCGGCCCTGCCCGTCCACGAGAACGGCGAGGCGCTGTGGGAACGGGCGACCTCCGCCTACCGCGAGGCCCTGCGGACAGCCGCCCGCCACCTGCACACCCTGACCCCGGCGCCCGACCGCCCCGAGGAGGAGACGGCGGATCTCCTCTGGTTCTGGTTCGGCCCGACCGGCTGGCGCACCCTGGTGCGGGAGAACGGCTGGTCCTGGGAGCGTGCCGAGGCCTTTCTGCTGCACACCTCCGTCGCGACCCTGCTCCGCCGCACCCCCGCACCGGAAGACCAGCCGTGCGAGTAGAGCGGTGACCGGACCGGCGTCCTCGGCCCCTCGCCTGTGCGGGGGGCGCAACTTTCATACCGTGGTGTCGCGCGCCGGCGCCGCGGCTGCCTCGGTCGCTCGCGCCGTGACCTCGGAGGCGGCCTTTGCGGCTCGGCCGGTCACCCGCCAGGACAGCATGCGCAGCCCGGCGGCCGGGCCGGGGGGAAAGACGCCGAGCTGACCGAGCATGGTGAGGTCGTCCCGCACGGCTTCGTGCCGGACGACCTTGCCGTCCCGCAGGTCCAGCACGTGGATCTGCTCGAAGTCGATCTCCCGGCCGGTGGGCGGGACGACCTGGTCGACCCCCTGGTCCTTGAAGAGGACGAAGGCACCGGTGTGCCGGCCCCGCATGCGCAGCCGTACCCACGCCTGGGAGTCGCTGGTGACGATGTCGGTCACGGGCAGCCGGAGGTCGGCGAACGCGTACCGCATCCACGCGCTGGAGGCGAGCACGCCCGCCGGACCCGGAATCCGGCAGGCCGGAGGAGACACCGCCGCTTCGCGGTTGTGGAACTCGTCGTGGACGACTTCGGCGGCCAGCGCCGGGTCACCGGTCTCCAGGACCTTGAAGAGCGCGTGACCGAGGTCGGAGGCGTGCATCGCCATGTGGTCTTGCCTTCCCTCTGCGGTGGGCTGCGGACGGACACCCGCACGGACGTCCCGCCAATTAGGGTTATACATTACCTATTGAATAGCCCGTGCATGAACCTCCTCGGCGGGCGAGGCGGCGCCTTCGGTTCGCTCGTGCGCCAGGCGGCCCTCCCGCACCCCGACGGCCTCTCGGACAAGGGCTGCCCCGGAGAGGCGGCGCGGCGGAGAGCCTGGACTCACGTCAACGGGACAGCGGACGGGCGGGACGTGCGGAGCTGGGGACGGCTTCCGGCGCCGTCTGTTCGTCCGGGGCGTCACGCGTCCCCGGTGAGGCCCAGTTGCCGCAGCATGCCGAGCTCGTCACTGCTGCCCCAGCGTTCGACGAGCCTGCCGTCACTGTCGAAGCGGCTGATCTGCATGCCCCGGTAGCTCACCTTCCTGCCGGTGGGCGGGTGCCCCCTCAGTGGTCCGAGGTGGGTTCCGCTGATGGTGTAGGCGAAGGCCAGCTCGTCGTCGGTGGCCACGAGGTGTTCCACCGCCACGTTCAGGTCCGGGAAGGCGGCGCGGAGTTCGCCGAACATCGCCTTGTACCCGGCGGGCCCGGGCCCCTGGCCGGGGGCGGGGTCGTGGTCGATCGAACCGGGCGCCACGACCTTGTCGAGGGCGTCGAGGTCTCCTGAGATGACGGCCTCCGCGAAGGCGGTCTGGGCGGCGATGTTCGTCTGTCTCGACATAGCGCTCCTCCTGCGCCGATCAGGCCACCGATCCAAGGCGGCCGGTACTTCCGCGGGCGCCCGCGGGTGCGGGAAGGCGGGCAGGCGGAGAGGCCGGGAATCCCCCGGTCCGCGTGCTCGCCGGGCGACCGCCGCGCGTCCCGCCGCGACGGCCCGGCCCGCTCCCCGGCCGACGCGTGGCACAGCCCACACACCAAGCCCCGGCACACGTGTGTCCCGGCGCGGCGGCCCTGGGCCACGGTCTCTCCAGTCTCCCCCTGTGGCCGCGCGAGGGCACTCCGGCAGGCGGTGAACAGCCGCGCGCTGCCGGGGCATGTGCCCGAGCGGCGGCGGACGACCGTCGCGCGAGCCTCGGCCGGGGCTCGTGCGGCGCGATGCGCGGGGCGGCTAGCAGAGCGGGATGACGGAGATCCCCTGCGGACCGGCACCCCGGGGAAAACCGTGCGCCGCGAACCGCGTACGGTGCGGGGCGGGTGGCGACACGCGGGGTGGTGGGCGGCGAGGAGGCGGTCCACGGCACGCGCACGGTCCTCACCCGCCGCGCCACCCACACCGCACCGCATCGGCCCGGAAGGACGAGCCCCGTGCTCACGTCGTACGCCGCCCACTTCGACACGCCCGCCGGGTACCTGGACTTCGCACGTTTCGGACCGCCGTCGCGGGACGCCGTGGCCGCCGGGGCGCGAGCCGCGGCGGAATCCGCCACCGCCGACCACACCACCGTGGACGCCCTGATGCGTGCGGAAGAGGCCGCTCGGGAGACGGCCGCCCGCCTGGCGGGCACCGACGTCCGGCACACCGTGCTGCTCCCGAACACGTCCACCGGCCTGTTCCACGCGGCTCTCGGCATCCGGGAGGGCCTGGTTCTCACGCCGCGGACCGACTTCCCCGCCAACCACTATCCCTGGCACCGCGCCGCGCAGCTGGGCCGGGCCACCCCGCGCTGGCTCGACCCGGCGCCGGGCGCCGGTGTCACCCCCGACCTGGTCCGCACCGCCCTGACCGATGACGTGGTCGCCCTGTCCGTGAGCGCCGTGGACTTCCGTACCGGCTTCCGCACCGACCTGGCGGCGCTGCGCGAGGCGATCGGCCCGGACCGGTTGCTGATCGTGGACGGCATCCAGGCGTTCGGCGTGGCCGCGCTGCCCTGGGACACGGCCGACGTACTGGTGACGGGCGGCCAGAAGTGGCTGCGCGCGGGGTGGGGCACCGGCTTCGCCACGCTGTCCGACCGGGCGCTGGAACGCCTCGACCCCGTCCTCACCGGCTGGACGGGCGTCGAGGACGCCGGCCTCTTCGACGGAACGGCACACCCGCCGGCCCCGGACGCGCGCCGGTGGTCGATCACCCATCTGAGCCCGGTGACGGCCGCCGCGTTCGCGTCCGCGCTGGCCATCGTGGAGCGGCACACCGTAGCCGCGATCGAGGACGCGATCGCCGCGCGGATCGCCGAGCTCTCCGACACCGTCCAGCGGTGCGGGGGCCGCGTCCTCTCCCCCGCCGACCCCGCACGGCGCGCGGGCATCCTCTCCTTCACCATGCCGGGGCGCGAACCGTCCCTCGTGGCGAAGGCCCTGCACGCCGAGGGTGTCACTCCGACGGTGCGCGCCGACTCACTCCGTTTCTCCCCGCACGCCTCGACGCCGCCCGAGGTCTCCGAGCGGGTCGCCGCCGCACTGGCGTCACTGCGGAGCTGAGCCCGCCGGACCGGGCGGGGACCGCCGGCCCGGGTGAGCGTCGCGCGGCGCGCCCGCGGACTGCCGGCTACCAGGTCTGTTCGCCGGCGCGGACGAGGATCTCGTTGACGGCGACCCGGCGGTCCCGGGTGACGATGTAGGACACGGCGTCGGCTATGTCCTCGGGACGGAGCGCCTCCATGTCCGCGATCTGGCGCTCGACGGCCTGTCGTACGCCGTCGCGCAGGTGCGTGCTCAGTTCGGTGGCCACGGTGCCGGGCTCGACCACGCTCACCCGTACGCGCTTCGAGATCAACTCCTGCCGCAGCGCCTCGGTGAAGCCGTTGACCCCGAACTTGGTCAGGTTGTAGACGGCCGTTCCGGGACGGGCGACCCGTCCCGCGGTGGAGCTGATGTTGACCAGATCCGCCACTCCCCGCGGCGAGTCCTCCGCCGCGCGCAGGAGATGCGGCAGCGCGGCATGGGTGACGTACAGCAGACCCTGCACGTTCACCTCCAGCATGTGTTCCCACTCCTCCAGCGGAGAGTCCACGGCCTGCCCGACGCCCATGACGCCGGCGTTGTTGACGACCGTGTCCAGACGGCCGAGCTCCGCCACCACGCTCTCCAGCGCGCTCGCGGCCTGCTGCTTGTCCGTGATGTCGGCCTCCACCACCAAGGCCGTGCCACCCTCCGCCCGCACCGTGTCCGCGAGCGCCTCAAGGCGTGCCCGCCGCCGTCCCAGCACGGCGACCGCCGCGCCTTCCGCGGCGAGCCCGCGTGCGGTCGCCTCGCCGATGCCGCTGCTCGCACCGGTCACCAGGGCCACTGTGTTCTGCAGTCGCGCGGTCATGTGTCTTCCTCCTCATAGGGGCGGTCGGGCAGGTCGCCCTCGGATGCCGGCGATACGGGAAACGGGCGGCGAGCCGGGCGTCCGCCGTGATCCGGCGGCGCCCCTCGCCCCTCGTGCCGAGGCACGGTAGCCTCGTAACCGGAACCGGTTCCGGATGCACATTAAGCGGAACTGGTTCCGCTTGCAAGCGCGAGGGGAAGGAAACAGGGTGACCGGCAAGGGCACGGACGGCACCGGACGCCAGGACAGGCCGCTGCGCGCCGATGCGCGACGGAACGAGGACCGGCTGCTCAGCGCCGCGGCAGAGGCGTTCGCCCGGGAAGGCACGGGCGCCTCGGTCAAGGACATCGCCCGCGCGGCCGGCGTCGGTGTCGGCACGCTCTACCGCCGGTTCCCGTCCAAGGAACTGCTGATCGAGGCGACGTACCGGCACGAAGTACAGGTGTTGTGCGCAGCCGCACCCGAACTCACCGCTTCGCTGCCCCCGGCGGAGGCGCTCCGGGCCTGGATGGAACGCTTCATCGACTTCATGGCCGCCAAGCACGGCATGGCCGACGTGCTGCGCGTGGTGCTGACCGACGAGGGCGAGCGGCTGACCACCCGCGCCCACCTCACCGAGGCGGTCCGTCACCTGCTCGCCGCCGGGGCGAGCCAGAACGTCACCCGGTCACAGGTCGAAGCGCAGGACGTCCTCATGGCCCTCGGCGGCATCAGCGTCATGGCCGACACCGAACAACAGCCCGGCCTGGCCCCGGCCCTGATCGATCTGCTCCTGCACGGCATCCTGACGCGCTGAAGGGCGGCCGCCCGTAGTGCGCACCACGTGGGGCGGCCGCCCCGTCCCGCCACAAGGGGGTGGGTGGCGGGAGTCCTTCAGGAGGTACACGTTGCCGGCGGGGGGTTTGGTTCAGGGGTCACCGGCCGCGGAGACGGCGATCGCGGGCGATCTACACTGTGGCCATGGCAGACGCGACGCCCCTCAAGCCCTTGGACCCGGACGAGGAGGCCTTCCTGCGGGCTCTGGGCAGAGTGATCACGTTCCTGCCCCGGGTGGTCGACGCGGACATGCTGGAAGAGCAGCCGATCTCGGGTACCGAGTACATGGTCCTGGTGCACCTCTCCGAGGTGCCGGACCACCAGATGCGGATGAGCGAGCTCGCCGGCAGGTGCGGGCTGTCGCTGAGCGGCATGACGCGAGTGGTCAACCGGCTGGAGTCGCAGTCGCTGGTCATCCGTGAGAAGTCGCCGGACGACGGGCGGGCCTGGCTCGCCGTCCTCACCAGCGCGGGCTGGGCACAGCTGAGGCAGGCGTGGCCCACCAACCTCGCGAGCGTGCGCCGCCATGTGTTCTCGCGCCTGGACGGCTGCGACATCGCCGCCGCCGCGAAGGTACTGGAGCGCATAGCGCCCGCCTGACGGCACCTCACCCCAGTGGGCCGCCTCTGCCCGGACGGCGACTACCGCCCGCGCTCGGCGGAGAGCGCGACCTCCACGGCAGGACGATGACCACCCCGGCCCACGCCTACCGGGAACACGGGTGGAGGTAGCGCACCGGCCGGGCCGTGGCAGTACGGTCGTAGCCGGCCGGCACCTCGGGCAGGCGGTCTTCCGAACGGTGCGGTCACTGCCAACGGGCCGTCCCTGCGGGCGTGCTGGAACAGTCCGTCCGTACCGGGCCAGGTCCAGCACGGCTCCGGCGAGCATCTCCGGAACCGGGAGGTGGGCCGTGAACTGATCGGCGGGCGCGGGTAGTTCGGCGTCGTCGTGGCCGAGCCGCCTCGTCGGCACGGCCCTCCTTCCCGCAGACGGACCGTCACGACCGTGCTGGTGGCCGCCGCCGTGACCGGCGCTCTCGCCAGGGGCGCCCTGGCCTTCCCGGCCGCCTTCCCTGACGACGGTGACCGGGGCGGCGCGCGGGACGCCGTCGCGGGCCGGCCGACCGCGTCCCCGGCCCGGCACACCGGCGGCGCCACCGGGCCCGCCGGAACCCCTGGTCCGGCTGCGGCGACGCACACCGCTGACGATGCGCGCGGGATCCACGTACCGACCGATCCGCTGGCCGGCGTCGCCGACCCGGCGTTCACGCGGGCCGGTGACGAGGAGCAGCCGTCGGACGACGAGTGGAGGGCGAGCACCACCGCGAGCACCCAGGAGGAGAAGGACACCGCCCGGGCGATCGAGGACGACGTGAGGTCGATGCTCGCCACCAAGGGCCTGAACCACCTCACCGCCACGGTCACGTTCAACCGCCGTGCGCAGACCGTGATGGTGACCGGCGGGCCGGTCTCCCAACTGCCTGAGGACGACCGGGAGGTGTTCCGCAGGGCAGGTGAGACGGCATCCTGCACCACCCTCGCCCGCCGCTTCCAGAGCGGTCCGGCCACCTGGCCCTACGGCCGTTACTCCGTCTTCTGGAAGGACTCCGACGGTGACTCCGAGGCGGACGTCCTCGGTTTCGGCCGGGCCACCGACGGGTGCCACAGCGAGGTCGCGGGGCAGTGGCGGGGGGACGAGTCCGGCATGGCGACCGCGCAGATACCCAGTGCCGACAAGGACGATCCGGGTCGCGGACGCCACGGACAAGGCCCTCACCGCCGCGTGGAAGGCGCGGGTCGCCGAGGGCAACGGCGTGGACCCCTCCGCCGCGGACGACGACATCAGCCTCGGGTTCGACCCGGCCGAGAAGGCGGCGTACGTATGGATCCAGGACACCTACGGAACGCTGATCGGCCGCGCCCAGAGAGACAACTTCCAGGATGTCGCCCGGAGGACCACCTGCGGGAAACCGAGGGACGAGTACAGCAGGAACCGGTCCTGGCAGTACATCCGCTGGTCCGTCGCCGTCTACAGCGGGAACATGGGTACCCCCGAGTTCATCGGCTCGGGTGACTGCCTCTCCTGACGCGGACGGACACACGTCGTACCGGCGTGCTCAGCCTCTGCGGCGCCGGGCGACTCAGCGGTGCCGTTCCTCGGGCCAAGGCCGGAACCTGCGCCTCCCCCACTCCTGCGCCCGTTCCCTGATACGGCGACGCAACCAGATGAAGGTTTCTGACATGCGGTCCGGGTACCCCGGTCGGACTCGGCCGGTCCGGCGATGTGCCTCAGCCGGGGGCGACCCGGTGGATCGCCAGCGCGTCCCTGTGGTGCGTCCTCGTGTCGGAGGGTGCCCACACCAGACGCCCGACTGCCGGGGGTCGGCCGGGCAGCGGATGACGCCCGTCCAGTTCGGCCTCGACGAACAAGCACAGCCGTGCGGCACACCTGCGGTAGAACCGCAGCTGGGTGCGGCGGCCGAACAGGCGCCACCCGAGGAGGGTGATCCGGTCCAGGGTGGGGGCGCCCTGCGAATGGCATGAGACGACGAACAGCACCTCGCCGGTGTCCTGCCGTTTCACCACCTCATAGGTGGCCCGGCCGCGTTCCAGGTGGCCCTCCAAGGTCTCGTAGGCCCATCCCCAGACGCGGTCGGTCCCGTCGCGCACCTCGTCCACCACTGCGGTGACGCGCACACCGCAGTAGAAGTGCATGCCGTGGAATCGTGCCTCCAGCAGCATGTCGCGGCCGGGCAAGGGTGCGGCGGGGTCGTAGAGCGCGCGCACGATCTCCGGCGGCGAGAACTCGTAGTCGCGGACCAGACGGCAGGCCCGTTCCCAGGAGCCTCCCGGTTCCGGCGGGCCCGGTCGCTCCGCCGGCAGCGCGGTGCGGTGGACGTCGATGTTCCACGACGGCCGGCGTACCTCGTCGACCGCGTAGTTGACGCGCGCGTCCGCGAGGTTCCGCCACACCTGCACGGCGTCGGGCCGTCCGAAGACCCGGTTGCCCGAGGAACTCATTCGGAACCTTCGAGCGAGTCGCCGATCAGCCACAGCGTCGGCGGCCACAGACCGACGAAGAGCGCGCGCCGCTCGGCGTTGCCCCGTTGCTCCTGGTCGACGGCCTTCGCGCGCACCCACAACGTCACGCAGAGGCCCACGGAGGCGAGCGAGACCAGGTGCAGATGACTACTCCGCACACCCGCGCGGCGCAGGAGCCGGACCACCATGGGGACCTCCGGGTCGCTTCCTTGTATCAGCGTTTTTCGCGAAAGTACGCTTTTATCAGGGTATAGACCTTTTGCCGATGTTTCATACGGAGTCGAAGGGGCCGGGATGACGCTTCCACGCTGTTCTCGGACGCTGAACGTGCTCGCGCGGTGGCTTCTGGGCACAGGGCTGGTCTCGTGGCGCTACCTGTGGGAGACGACGCCTTTGCACCGGGGCGGCGAGTGCCGCGGTGACGAGACCGACCTCCCGCCGCAGCTGCCGCCCGCCGCGGTCGACAGCCGGGTGCAACGGGCACAGGACGGTTACGGCCCCCTGTTCCACCGCCTCTTCCGCGTGCGCATCGCCGATACCGACGTCGGTCCGGGCCGGCTCATCGAATGGGTCTGCCGCGATTTCAAGGGATTCGTGCCCTCCGAGGTGGTCGACATCCACACCGGTGAGCTCCGTGACCACGGTCTGGACGTCGGGGACGAGCTGCTGGTGGAGATGCCAGGGCCCTGGAACGGACCGGTCAAGGTCGTCCACCGTGACGGCGAAAGCCTGCGCCTGGTGACCCTGCGCGGTCACATGGAGGCAGGTCAGGTGCATTTCCGCGCGCGAGAGGAGGACGGCCTGCTCGTGTTCGAGATCGAGCTCTGGGCGTGCCCCGGCAGTCGCCTGGTGCACCTTCTGTACTCGCACCTGCGCCTGGCGAAGGAGATCCAGCTCAACATGTGGGTCCGCTTCTGCCTGGCCGCCGCCGCGATGTCGGGAGGCCGGCCGGCCGACGGTGTGCACATCTCCACCCGTTGGCTCGAGTCGCCGGAAGGAGCACCGGTGCGCCCGGTCTCCTGGGCGGGGGCGAACCCCTCGGGCGGCGCGCCGGCCCAGGAGGCACCGGCCCAGGAGGCACCGTCGGCGGACCGGTCCGGCCGGCCGGGCGCGAGCCGGGACCACCGGCGCAGGGACAGCACATGAGGGCGAGCCCGCTCCAGGGCCGGACCGTCGTGGTCACCGGAGCCGCACGCGGACTGGGAGCGGCCCTGGCGCGCGAACTGGCCCGGCGCGGGGCACGCCTGGCACTCCTCGGCCACGAGGGGCCCGCACTGGATGCGTTGGCGGCCTCCCTGCCCGTACCGGCGCTGGCGGTCGAGGTCGACGTCACCGACAGCTCGGCTCTGGACGATGCGGCGGGCGAGGTCCGCACACAGCTCGGTCGGCCGTCGGCGGTCGTGGCGAACGCGGGAATCGCCGAGGGAGGCCCCTTCGCGACGTCGGACCCCGCCTCATGGCGCCGTGTCATCGACGTGAACGTGACCGGCAGTGCCCAGACCGCGCGGGCTTTCCTGCCCGACCTGACGGCGACGGCGGGCTACTTCCTCCAGGTCGCGTCGCTCGCGTCACTCGGGGCCACCCCGATGATGAGCGCCTACTGCGCCTCCAAAGCTGGTGTGGAGGCCTTCGCCCACTCCCTCCAGGCCGAGGTGGCCCATGAGGGGATCGCGGTGGGTGTCGCCTATCCCGCCTGGGCGGACACCGACATGATCCGCGAAGCCGAGGACTTCGCGGCCCTGCGCGAACTGCGCGTGCACATGCCACCCGGCGTCCGGGACATCCGTCCGGCGGACGCGGTCGCCGCCCGGCTGGCGCGCGCCGTCGAGCGCCGCAGCACCGCCGTCTACGTCCCGGCGTGGCTGCGCCTCGTCCAGCCCGTGCGCTGTGCCCTGCCGCCCGTGGTACTGCGGCTGGCCCGGCATCATCTGCCCGGCTGGGACGCCGGACGGCCGCTGCGTGCCACGGGCAGCCTGGGCGCCGGTGGACGGGCCGACCGTGCCGCGGCCGCGGCGGACGGCGACGGGCAGGGCTGACCCCTAAAGGTCCAGGACGACGTCCTGAGCGGGTTTGGAGCAGCAGATGAGGATGTTCCCGTCGCCCGGCGGTTCGACGGGATCGGGTGAGTAGTCGACGCTCCCCGACATCAGGGCGAGTTCGCATGTGTGGCACACACCGGTGCGGCACGACCACTGGACCGGGACGTCGCAGGCTTCGGCGAGTTCGAGCAGGGAGTCGCGGGTGTCGTCCCAGGCAACGGTCAGCCCACTGCGTGTGAACGAGACGGAGGGGCCGGTGCCGGCCGGGCCCGCGGGCTGGTGCGGCGCCCTGGCCGGCGGCGCGCCCTTGATGCCCGGAGTGATCGAGGGCCCGGAGCCGAAGTTCTCGGTGTGCACGCGCGACGCTTCCAGGCCGGCCTCGACCAGGGCGGCGGTGACCTCGTCCATGAAGGTCACCGGCCCGCAGATGTAGGCGTCGGCATCGGTGGGCAGGCCGAGGCCGAGAATCCGCTCGCTGGTCAGGCGTCCCGCCTGCGCGTAGTCCTCGCCCTGCCGGTCCTCGGCGTTCGGCCTGCTGTAGTAGACGACCGACCGCGCGTGGTCCAGGCTCTCCAGCAAGCCGCGGGTCTCCTGGGCGAAGGGGTGCTCCGTGCCGTTGCGGGCGCCGTGCAGCCACCACACCTGCCGCCGGGAGCGGGCGCTCACCAGCGAGTGCAGCATGGCCAGCACGGGCGTCACCCCTACCCCGGCGGACACGAGAACCACTGGACGGTCGCCGTCGGCCAGGCAGAACGTGCCGCGGGGCGCGGCGACGTCCAGGCTGCCACCAGCGCGGGCGTGTGCGCGCAGGTAGTTGCTCGCCACGCCGTGTGGTTCCGCCTTCACGCTGATCCGGTACGTGCCCGTGCCGGGCCGGCCGGACAGCGAGTAGCTGCGAATCAGCGGTGGCCCGTCCTCCTCGGGCCGTATCCGCACGGTCAGGAACTGTCCTGGCAGGGCGGCCGGCAGGGCGGTGCCCTCGGCCGCCGCCAGGGCCAGGCTGATGACGCTCTCGCTCTCGGGCCGGACGTCCGTGATCGTGAGGGGGCGGAAGCCGGTCCACGCAGGGGGCGGAGCGCTGGATGCCGCCGTGAGGCCGGCGCTGCCCGACGTCGAGCCCGGCCCCCGTTCCGCCTGCTCAAGGAGCGTGCGCATCGACCCCTGCCAGCCCGGGCTGAGGGCGGGGATCCGCAGGGCCCGCTCCACCTGCTCGCGAGTGTGTCCGGGGAGGTAGAGGACCGAGTCGATCTCCTCGACGGTCATCGCTTCCGGGCCGGTGGAGACCCTGACGATCTCCTGCCCGGCCTCCACCTCCCCCTCCTCTATGACCCGCAGGTAGAAACCGGGCCGGTGACGGGCCACCAGCAGCGCCGCCATCTGCGGCTCTCCCAGGCGCAGGCCGACCCGGTAACACGTCACCCTGGGCTGTGAGACCTCGAACAGGGCCCCGCCGATGCGGTACCGGTCACCGATGCACACCTCGTTGTCGGGCAGCCCGTCCACGGTGAAGTTCTCACCGAAGCTTCCGGGCGTCAGGTCGTCGCGTCCGAGTTCCCGCGACCAGAAGCGGTAGGACTCGAGCTGGTAGACCAGCACGGCCCGCATCTCCCCACCGTGTCCACCCAGGTCGCCCTGGCCGTCTCCGTCGATGTTCAGCCGCCGCGCCATCCGCGGTCCGGACACGGTCCGCTTGTACACGCCGGTGTACACGGTCCTGCCGTGCCAGGGCACGTCCGCGGGCATCCCCACGTTGACCGCGACCAAGGTCGCCACCGCTCACCCTCCTCGTTCGGGGTCCGGCTTGCCGGTGCGGAAGTGCTCCAGGAGGGTCCGGTCGTGCGGCCGGGTGTCCGGGCAGACCGGGCTCGGGCCTGCGGAGAGCACCTGTCGGCCGGCGAACGTCGTGGTCCGGCGGTACGGAGGGAGCATGCCGGCCTCCCTTCCCGGGGAACCCGCTTCTACGGTCTGCAGGGAGCCTGCGGCACGGTGCCCACGCTAGACCCGGCGTCCGGCAGCAGCCACTCAGGACCCCATGCCGGACGTTCTCGACCGCCCCGTCCAGGATCGTTCTGCTTCGCGGCGTTCCGGCAGACCACCGGAGACACCGGCTTCCGGGTGGGTGGGAACGTCCGGCCGGGTGGGGGCCGTTAGGCTTGGGCGTGCTGGCGGGCAGTCGGATACGGCGCCCGCGCGGCTGCCCGGGTCTCCCCATCGAAGGACGGCAACAGAGTGTCTTTCTTCACCATCGGCCACCGCGGTGTCATGGCCGCCGAGCCGGAGAACACCTTGCGTTCCTTTCTGCGGGCCGAGCGCGAGGGACTGGACGGCATCGAACTGGACCTGCATCTGAGCAGGGACGGCGAGTTGGTCGTCATGCACGACGAAACCCTGGACCGTACGACGGACGGCTCGGGTCGGATCGCCGACCAGGAGCTGAGCGGGCTCAAGCAGCTCGATGCCGGTCTCGGCGAGCGGATCCCCACGTTCGGGGAGGTGCTGGACGCCGTCGGGCCGACGCTGCCGATCCAGGCGGAGATCAAGGACGTGGCCGCTGCCCGGTCGCTGGCCAAGGTGCTCGCCGACCGTGACCTGCTGGACCGTGTCTCGGTGCTGTCCTTCCACGACGCCGCGCTGATCGAGATCCACAACCTGCTGCCGCGGGCCCGCACCGTGCTGGTGGCGGGCGCCAGCGCGCACCGTGACACCTTCGTCGGCCGCGCTCAGGAGGTCGGTTCCCGTCTGGTCAGCGTGGACCTGCGCCAGCTGAACCAGGCCATCGTGGACAAGTGCGGTGCGGCCGGCATCGACGTGATGGCCTGGACGGTCAACGACGAGCGGGACTTGGCGCTGGCCCGGGCGCTCGGTCTGGTGGGCTGTGTGACCGACCAGCCTGGCATGAAGCGGCTCGTGGAGGCCACGGCCTGACCCTCCGGGCCGGAACGGGTCGTCGGGCTGTCGGCGACGCCGCCGGGCTTCTTGGTGAAGCTGCCGGTGGCCGCCGGCTCCGCGCTGCTGCCTTCGCTGTCGGCGCTGTCTGATGTGATGACCACCGTGCCGTCACCGCCGGCGTCGGCCGCGGCGATGCGGTGCTGGTGGTCGGTATCGAGGCCGTGGGCACCCGCCAGGCCCTCGACACCGTGCTCGGCGCGGTCCTGGACGACGGCACCGTCAGCCGCCTGGGCGGCCCCCACCACGAGTCCCCTGAAGGGGCTGGCGCCGGCGTCGTCAGCCCGCGTCCTGGCTCCGGTCCATCTGGTCCTGCCGGGCGGGGGCCGCGAGGGCGGCGTCCGGGGTGGGGAAGAGCGGGAGCAACGTGTCCAGGCCGAGGAACTTCCACACCTGCTGGTGGTGGGCGTTGAAGGCCGCGAGGCGCAGGGTGCCGGTGCGGGCGTCGAGCATGCGCCACAGCGCCAGGAACATGCTGACGCCCGACGAGTCGAGGTATTCGACGCGGGACCCGTCCAGGACCAGGGTGGTGCAGCCCTGCCGGATCAGGTCCTCGCACTGGGCACCGATGAGTGAGGCGGTGTCGTAGTCGATCTCCTCCGGCAATTGTGCGACTGTCGTGTCCTCGCCCCGCATCCGCACGGTGAGCATGGGTGACGTGCTCCCAACTTGGCCATTCGCCTGGTACCGCCCTGTGTGGGCACTGCCGTACGCCTACCCGTCGTTCGGGCCGGCGTGCCTGCTGGCGACGACTCGGCTGTCCGTGGGCAGAGTACAGGGACGCCTTCGGAAGCCGGGGCGGGATACCCGGATCACTCGGGCAGCGCGGTGTGGAGACGTATCGTGGTGCCCTCGTGCGGTGTGGACCTGATCTCCACGAGGTCGCAGAGCTGCTGGACCAGCCACAGGCCGCGTCCGCCCGCCTGCCGGGGGTCCGGCCTCCTCCGTCCGGCCAGGGGGTCGTCGATGTAGCCGGCGTCGCGGAACTCGCACACGAGCCGACGGTCCTCGCTCCATGTGCGCAGCACGCCGTGTCCGCCGCCGTGGCGGATGCTGTTGGTCGCGACCTCCGTGGCGGCGAGGTGCAGTTCGCGCAGGCGCCGGCCCGTCAGGCCGTGCTCTTCGGCGCAGGCGGTGATCTTCTCGCGCACGGAGGACAGCTCGCCCTGGGTGTAGGAGAACTCGTCGTACGGATCACAGGCGCCGGTGAGTGGGGTGAAGCGGTACGGCGCCTGCGGGTCGTACGTCTCGGACTGGATGGTCCGGCCGTTCTCGCGCACCTCGGGATGGCAGCGGGCCATCTGCGCCAGCCCGCCGTCGTCCTGCGCGACGTCGTAGGGACACAGCAGCCACCAGGCCGGGCCCTGGGCGAACGCCTTGTTGAGAAGCCACTCGTGGTAGCGCAGTTCCTGGGCCTCGGCCTGGCCCCGGACCGCGTCCCAGGGCGATTCGCCGATCCCCCGGACGGGCCGCCCTTCCGAGACGTGCTCCTGGAGCCACTCCTGCCAGGCGGCGATCAGCCTGCCCGGATGGTGCGCCACCCGGCTGGTGTCGACGTAGCGCACGGCGTCGTCCTCGATCTCGGCCCGCAGCAGGGAAGCCTTGTCCTGCGGGACGGCCACGACGACGGCCTCGCCCCCGTCGAGCGCGTCCCGGATGAAACGTGCCGTGCCCTCGACGAACTCGTCCTTGCCGGAGTACGGGTACAGCTCGTGCCGGTATTCGGAACCGGCCACGGCGGGGGCGGGCGCGGAGAAGGTCGTCATGGCGCCATCACCACCGGAACGTCGGGGAAGGCGAAGCCGGACAGCTCCCAGGCGAGCCGCACGGTGTCGTTGGCGCCTTCCAGGACGATCTTGCGGTCCGGAAGGTGCCTCGCGGCGTCGGCCAGGGCACTCATCCCGGACGCGTCGAAGAACTCCAGGGCGTGGCAGAACAGGCGCACCGTGTCCGTCTGGGCCAGGAGGGCGCACAGGACGGCACGGAAGGCGTCCGCGCCGTCGCCGTCGACGATCCCGGTCACCGCCCAGCCTTCCTTCCTCGCCCGGAACACCCGGAACGCGGGAGATACCGGACTGCCCAGCCGGTGGGGATGCACGCACCCGAGTCGCTGGAGAGCGGGAAGGTCCCAGTCGGCGGCGTGGTAGGCGCAGACCACCAGGGCTCCGGTGTCGGCGGCGAACTCCTCCAGGTCGAGTTCGCTGCGCAGCAGTTCGTCGGTCCGCGCCGCGCGGCTGCCGGGAGCGACGTGACGCAGCACCCGGAGCGAACGGAACCCCTGCCGGTCGGCGGTGGCCGCCTCGCGGCGGACCGCGGCCAGGAGGGAACCGCCCAGCCGGGCGGGATCGAGCACGAGCCGCGCGAACTCGCTGTCGGCCTGGAGCATGGGACCGACGATCACCACCTTGTCGCCGTACAGCTCTCCGTCCGCGACGAAGGCCCGGCTGCGGTCGATGACGTCGTCAGCGGGGTCCAGTACCTGACAGACGTGATCACCCGTGTCGACCTCGTCCAGGGTCGTCAGAGTGCGCGGCGCTCTCACTACCCCTCCCTCGTTTGCTGCCACCACTCTACTGACTGCGCTTCCGGCACGGCGCCTGCCCTGTGCGGTGTGCTTCCGCTCCGATCCGTCCGGACGTCCCTCGCGGCAGCGGGTCCCGCGGCGGTCACGGACCGCCGGGAGCGAGGTGCCCGGCTGACGGGGATGCCCCCGTCCGGTGTTCCGGACGGTGTACCCGGGCGGACGCGGGGCGCCTTCGGCGGCGAGCGGACGAGCGCTGGACACAGCACGGTGGAGTGGGCGGAGCACCCGACGGCCGCGCGACCAACTGGGGGGTTCGCGCATCCGTTCCCACCGCCCACGCGGAAGCAGTCCCTACGGAGACGACGGACACAGACACGACGGAGGAAACCGGGATGCGTCCTACCCACGCGAAGGACCACCGTGCGGCCTCACCGCCGCGGCCGGTCGCGACGACGGCCGTGGCGGCGCCCGCCCACGGGCCGGTGGCCGGCGACGGCGCGGGGCGGGACGGGACCGAGGCGTGCCCGGCGGCGGCCGGACCGCTTCCGGCCGGGCCCGAGGAGGTGCGCCGGATCGACGCCGACGTGCCCGGCGCCGTCGACCGGGTGCTCGACCAGGCACTGGCGGAGCGCCTGCGCCGCGCACGGCTGGCGGATCCGCTGTTCGCGCAGGACGTGGCCGAACGGGTGACGCGCTTCACTCTGGAGGGTGGTAAACGCACACGCGCTCAGCTGGTGTGGTGGGCCGCGCGGGCCTGCGCCGGCCGGGACGCCGCCACGGCGGGCAGGGCCCTGCGGATCGGCGGCGCCCTGGAGCTGCTCCAGACGTGCGCGCTCGTCCACGACGACGTGATGGACCGGGCCGCGCTGCGACGGGGCCGGCCCACGCTGCACACGGACCTCACGGCCGGGCACGAGGACCGGGTGGGGCCCGAGCGGGCCCGGCGGTTCGGGCAGTCGGCGGCGGTTCTCGCCGGGGACCTGGCGCTGGCCTGGGCCGACGACCTGGTGGCGGAGATCCCGCTGGCGGCGTGGACGGGGGTGGTGGTGCGGCGGCTGTGGAGCGACATGCGCACGGAGATGGTGGCCGGCCAGTACCTGGACCTGCACGGGCAGATCACCGCGTCACGGTCCCTGGCCCGCGTGCTGCGCGCCGCCCTGCTGAAGAGCGCCTTGTACTCGGTCGAGCGGCCCCTCGCCCTGGGAGCCGCCGTGGCGGGCGCGGACGACGGGACGCTGCGCCGGCTGTGCGACGCCGGGCGCTGTGCCGGCATGGCGTTCCAGCTGCGCGACGACCTGGACGACGTCTTCGGCGACCCGCTGGAGACCGGCAAGGCGTGCGGCGGTGACATCCGGGAGGGCAAGCCCACCTATCTGGTCGCGGTCGCCCGCGCGCGGGCCGAGGCCGCCGGTGACGGCGCCGCCCTCGCCGTACTGGACCGGCGGCTCGGTGACGCGGCCCTCACCGGGGCCGGCCTGGACGAGGTGCGGGAGGTGCTCGTCGCGACGGGTGCGCGCGCCACCGTGGAGACCAAGGTCGACCGGCTGGCCGCGCAGGGGCTGCGGCACTTCGACCGCGCCCTGCTCGATCCGGAGGGCGCGGCGCCGTTGCGCGCGCTGCTGCTCGCCACGGCCGGGGCACGGCCGGGCGGGGACGCCGCCGTACGGCCGCGGTCCTGGCAGGGCCCGTACGCCCCCCATCCCCGCGGCGCGGGGAGCGGCCGATGACCCGCACCCTGCCCGGGCGCACCGACCACGTGGTGGTCGTCGGCGCCGGACTCGCCGGACTGTCGGCGGCGTTGCACCTGCTGGGCGCCGGACGCCGGGTCACCGTCGTCGAGCGCGAGGGGCTGCCCGGCGGCCGGGCCGGACGCCTCGACCTCGGGGGCTACCGGGTCGACACCGGGCCCACCGTGCTGACCATGCCCGACCTCGCCGACGAGGCGTTCGCCGCCGTCGGGGACAGTCTGTACGAGCGGGTCGAGCTGGTCCCCCTGCACCCGGCGTACCGGGCCTGCTTCGCGGACGGCAGCGGCCTGGACGTGCACACCGGCGCCGAGGCGATGGCGGCGGAGGTGGAGCGCTTCGCCGGCCCCGGTGAGGCGGCGGGCTACCGGCGGCTGCGCGACTGGCTCGAACGGCTGTACCGGGCGCAGATGCGCCGGTTCATCGACGCCAACTTCGACTCCCCGCTCGGCCTGCTCACCCCCGATCTCGCCCGGCTGGCCGCCCTCGGCGGTTTCGGTCGCCTGGACGCACGGATCGGCCGGTTCCTGAGCGACGAGCGGCTGCGCCGGGTGTTCTCCTTCCAGGCGCTGTACGCGGGTGTGCCCCCGGCCCGCGCGCTGGCCGCGTACGCGGTCATCGCCTACATGGACACCGTCGCGGGCGTGTACTTCCCCCGGGGCGGCATGCACGCCCTGCCGCGGGCGATGGCGGACGCGGCCGCGGCGGCGGGCGCCGACCTGCGGTACGGGCAGCGGGTGACCCGCCTGGAGCGGTCCGGCGAGCGCGTCACGGCCGTCGTCACCGACGCGGGCCGCATCCCGTGCGACGCGGTCGTCCTCACCCCGGACCTGCCCGTCGCCTACCGGCTGCTCGGGCGCCGGCCGCGCCGGCCGGTGCGGCTGCGCCACTCGCCCTCGGCGGTCGTGCTGCACGTCGGCACGGACCGCACCTGGCCCCGCCTCGCCCACCACACGATCATGTTCGGCGCGGCGTGGCACACCACGTTCGACGAACTCACCCGCGCCGGACGGCTGATGAGCGACCCGTCGCTGCTCGTCACCCGCCCCACGGCCACCGATCCGGGTCTCGCGCCGCCGGGCCGCCACCTGCACTACATCCTCGCCCCCTGCCCCAACACCGACATCGGCCCGGACGCGGCGGCCTGGTCCGACCTCGGTCCGCGCTACCGGGACGCGCTGCTGCGGGAACTCGGGCGGCGCGGCCTGGAGGGCGTCGCGGACGCCGTCGAGGAGGAGTGCCTGGTCACCCCGGCCGACTGGCAGGCCCAGGGGCATGCCGCCGGAACCCCCTTCTCGGCCGCGCACACCTTCGCGCAGACCGGGCCGTTCCGGCCGCGGAACCTGGTGCGCGGCACGGAGAACGCCGTCCTCGCCGGCTGCGGCACCACACCCGGCGTCGGCGTGCCCACGGTGCTGCTGTCGGGGAAGCTGGCCGCGGCCCGCGTCACGGGGGTGCCCGGGCGCGCCGACACCCGCGGCAACACCCGTCCGCACCCGTCGCGCCCCGCCGCGAGCGCCGCCGTCCCCGACCGGCAGGGCGCCCGGGCCCCCGCCGGCTCCCCCGGCCCGTCGGGCTCCCCCGGCCCGTCCGTGTCCCGGTCCGGCGCGCGGGCGCCCGCCGGTTCCCCGAGGGTGTCCCCGTCCCCGTCCGGCGGAGCGGAACCGGCGGCCGAACCGCGCGTGTGCGACACACCTCCCGGCCGGGCCGCCGGCACGCAGGGACCGCCGTCGTCCCCACCGCGTCCGCCTGCTGCCGCGGCACAGTCCGGTACACCACAGAGCCCCCCGGCCGCCCCTGCTGCCCCCACGACCGAAGGCGGGACCCGATGACCGATCGAGAGCTGGACGCGGCGGGGATCACCGATCCGGCGCTGCGCGCGGCCTACCGGCACTGCCGCGCCCTCAACGCGCGGCACGGCAGGACCTACTTCCTCGCCACGCGGCTGCTGCCCGTCGAGCGGCGGCCGGCCGTGCACGCCCTGTACGGCTTCGCCCGCTGGGCCGACGACATCGTCGACTCCCTCGGCACCGGCGCCGGAGCCGACGCGCGGGCGGCGGCGCTGACCCGGCTCCAGGAGGAACTGGAGGAGGGGCTGCGGCGGGGCGGCGGCGGGGAGCCCGTGGTGCGGGCCCTCGCCGACACCGCCCGCCGGTACGCCATCGACCACGTCCACTTCCGCGACTTCATGACCGCGATGCGCTCCGACCTGACCGTGACCGCCTACCCCACCTACGCGGACCTGTGCGCGTACATGCACGGCTCGGCCGCGGTGATCGGGCTCCAGATGCTGCCGGTGCTGGGCACGGTGGTGCCGCGGGAGGAGGCCGAGCCGTACGCCGCGGCGCTCGGCGTCGCCTTCCAGTTGAGCAACTTCCTGCGGGACGTCGGCGAGGACCTGGACCGCGGGCGCGTCTACGTGCCCGCCGACCTGCTCGCCGGTCACGGCGTCGACCGGGAGCTGCTGGTCCGCAGCCGCGCGTCGGGCCGCCCCGACCGCCGGATCACGGCCGCGCTCAGGGAGTTCGAGGCGCTGACCCGCGGGGTGTACCGGGCGGCGATGCCGGGCGTCGAACTGCTCGAACCGGTGTCCCGGCCCTGCATCCGCACCGCGGCCGTCCTGTACGGCGGCATCCTGGACGCCGTCGCGCGCGACGGCTGGGCCGTGCTGCACCGGCGGTCGGTGGTGCCGCGACGGCGCAGGGCGGTCGTCGCCGCCGACGGGCTGGTCCGGGTTGCGGCGGCCCGGCTGCGCATGCGGGCCGGCGGCGGACACCGGCCGCCCGAGCGCGCCCGCGACCTGCCCGCGGCCGTGTTCCCGGCGACGGCGGCCGTCCGCCCCGCCGAGGAGGTCGCGTGAGCCGCCGTCGTCCGCTGCTGTCGCTGCGTCGCCGTGCCGTGCCGTGGGAGCGGCAGCGGCCCACCTGGCGCGAGGCGCGGCCCGGGGTGATCGCCGGGGCGCTGAAGCGGGCGCAGGCCCGTCCGTCCGGGAACTGGTTCGTGCTCGGCGCCTCCCGCGCCCTGCGCGGCGACGGCAAGCTGGCGCGGACCGTGGCGGGGCAGGAGGTCGTGGTGTGGCGAGGGCCTGACGGGCGCCTGGTGGGCGGGCCGGGCGTCTGCCCGCACCTGGGGGCGCCGTTGCGGGACAGCCCGGTGCGCTGCGGCACCCTGGTGTGCCACTGGCACGGACTGGCGCTGGACGGCCGCCCGTACGCGGGCTGGGCGCCGCTGCCGGTGCACGACGACGGGGTGCTGGTGTGGGCCCGCCTGGACGAGATGGGCGGTGAGGAGCCGCTGGACGCGCCGGTCGTACCGCGGCGGCCGGGGCTGCCGGGCGCTGTGGACACCGTCTGCACCGTCGTGGGTGTCTGCGAGCCCGAGGACGTGGTGGCCAACCGGCTCGATCCGTGGCACGGAGGCTGGTTCCACCCGTACTCGTTCGTCGACCTGACGGTGGTCGACGCGCCCGGAGACCGGGCCGGTGCGGCGGACGACGGGCCGGACGCGCTGACGGTCGACGTGTCCTTCAAGGTGGCGGGCCGCCTGGTCGTGCCGGTGCGCGCCGTGTTCACCGCCCCCGAACCGCGCACGGTCGTCATGCACATCACCGAGGGCGACGGCGCGGGTTCCGTCGTGGAGACCCATGCCACGCCGCTGGGCGCGGACGAGGCCGGGCGGCCCCGCACCGCCGTGATCGAGGCGGTGGTCGCCGCCTCGGACCGTCCGGGTTTCGCCGCCGTCCGCCGGGCCGCGCCCTTGCTGCGGCCCTTGGTGCGTGCGGCGGCGGGGCGGTTGTGGCGGGACGACCTGGCGTATGCCGAGCGGCGCTGGCAGCTGCGGTCCACCGGCCGGTTCCCGGGCTGAGGGGCGCGCGGGCGGCTTCCCCGGCCGTCCTCGTACCCGCGCTCACCGGTCGAGGGCGGCACGGCGGATCGCCCTGCGCTGGCTCGCGGTGGTGGCGCCCCAGACGCCGTCGGTCTCGCCGTGGCGGACCGCCCAGTCACGGCAGGGCAGCAGCACCGGGCAGCGCAGGCACACCGCGCGGGCACGCGCCGTCGCGAGGTCCGTCTCCACCAGCGGGAAGAACAGCTCGGGATCCTCGCCGACGCACAACGCCCGGACGCGCCAGTCGGGTTCGGGGGTCCGGAACACGGGTGAGGGGGTCATCTCGTGCCTCCACGGGCCGATCAGGGCATCGGTGTCAACGCGGCAGGAAAGCCGCGGTCCCGGCAGAGGTGGACGTCATGCTAATCGCACTCGGCCACGGAAGGCCATACCCGACTTTCGGGATATACCGGTCCGTCGCCCGCGCCCACAGCCACGCCCGAACGGAGGATCGTCGGCGGCGCGCCGCGTCCGGCGCCCGCCGACCGGGCGGAACCGTCCGAGAGTGGCCTCACTGGGTTCCGGTGCCGGTGAGGCACCGCGAGGCCCGGTGCCGGACCCGGCCAGGCACCGGTCGCGGCGCCCGGCACAGGAACTCCGCGCAGGCACCGCACGGCAGGCACCCAGCCACGACCCGGAAGGCTCCGCCGCGATGACCACCCCGCACTGGATCTTCGGCGACCAGCTCGGTCCCCATTTCCTCACGCCCGCCGGTGAGGACGGCCCCGACCGCGGGGCGCCCCTGGTGATGATCGAGGCCCGGTCGGTCTTCCGGCGGCGCCGCTTCCACCGCGCCAAGGCGCACCTGGTGCTCTCCGCGATGCGGCACCGCGCGGCGGAACTGGGCGGGCGGGTGACGTACGTGCGGGCCGAAACCTACCGCGAGGGCCTGCGCCGGGCGGTCGGCGGCGGGCCGGTCACGGTGTGCCACCCCACCTCCTACGCGGCGCTCCGGCTGGTGCGCTCGCTGCCGCGGGTGCGGGTGCTGCCCGCCCGGGGCTTCCTGGTGTCCCGCGAGGAGTTCGCCGCCTGGGCCGAGGGGCGCGGAGGGCGACGGCTGCTCCAGGAGGACTTCTACCACTGGGTGCGCCGGCAGCACGACCTGCTGATGGAGGGCGGTCACCCGGCGGGCGGCCGGTTCAACCACGACCACGCCAACCGCGAGCCCCCGCCGAGCGGGACCCGGGCACTGGACGTGCCGGGCCCGTTCGAGCCGAAGGAGGACGACATCGACGCCGGGGTGCGCGACGACCTCGACCGGTGGGAGCGCGAGGACGGGGTGCGGTTCGTCGGCCGGGACGGGCCCCGCCGCTTCCCCGCCACCCGGCGGGAGGCGCTGTCGGCCCTGCGCCGTTTCGTGGCGCACCGGCTGGCGTCCTTCGGGCCGTACGAGGACGCGATGCTCGCCGGTGATCCGGTGATGAGCCACAGCCTGCTGTCGTCCTCGCTGAACCTCGGACTGCTGCACCCGGCGGAGTGCGTGGAGCGGGCCGAGCGGGCGTGGCGGGAGGGCGCGGTCCCGGTGAACAGCGCGGAGGGCTTCGTCCGGCAGGTGGCGGGCTGGCGGGAGTACGTGTGGCAGCTGTACTGGCACTTCGGCGAGGACTACCGGCACGGCAACGCGCTCGGGCACACCGCGGAACTGCCCGAGTACTTCGCCGAGCTGGACGCGGACGCGCTCACCGCGCGCTGCCTGGCCACCGTGCTGGCCCAGGTGCGCGACAGCGGGTGGACGCACCACATCCCACGGCTGATGGTGCTGGGCAGCCACGCACTGCAGCGGGGCTGGGACCCGGCCGCGGTGACCGACTGGTTCCACCGCTGTTTCGTCGACGGCTACGACTGGGTGATGGTGCCGAACGTGGTGGGCATGTCCCAGTACGCGGATGGCGGCCGGATGACCACCAAGCCGTACACGTCGGGCGGCGCCTACATCCACCGCATGAGCGACCTGTGCGACGGCTGCGCCTACCGGCCCACCGAGCGCACCGGCCCGCGCGCGTGCCCCTTCACCGCCGGGTACTGGGCCTTCCTGCACCGGCACCGGCGGCTGTTGTCCGGCAACGCCCGCGTGCGACGCGCGGTACAGGGTCTGGACCGTCTCCGCGACCTGGAAGAGGTGCTGCGGCAGGAGCGGCGGCGCGCGGCGGGCACGCCGTGAAGGAGCCGGGGGCGTCGCGGACGGACCGGCGGCGTGCGCCCCGCCGGGGCGGCCGGCGAGCGGGGGGGGGGACGGAGAGGTGTGCGTCGGTTCACCCGGCGGCGCAGAGCGCGCGCAGCACCTCCACCGCCTGTGCGAGCCCGGCCGGTCTGATGCCGGCGACGGGCTGGCCCCGGCTCCAGCCGGGACCGCCGAGCACCACCGCCGGGCCGCGCCGCGTCCCCTTCATCCCCCAGCGCAGCCCGGCCACGTGCCGGGCCAGGGCCGGGGCCGCCCGCGTACTCTCCTGGGCCCACAGCACGACGGCGGCCGGGCCGAGCCGGCGCACCGCCGCGTCCAGGGCCTCGTGCGGAACGGCGGCTCCCAGCATGCGCACCGGCAGCCCCTCCTGACCGAGCGCCGCGTGCAGCGCCTCCAGGGGCAGCGTGTGCTGCTCACCGGGGACGCAGGCCAGCAGGACGCAGCCGGCCCCGGGGGACGCGACGGGGGCGGCGGGCGGCGTGCTGCGGCGCAGCACGGTGGAGACGTGCCAGGCGAGCAGGTGCTCCACCTCCACGTACCGGTCGTCGGAGGAGGCCCAGCGGCGTCCCACGGCGTGCAGGGTGGGCACCATCACCTCCTGCCAGGCGACGACGAGGCCGTGGCGTTCGACGGCGGCGGCGAGCTGTGTCTCGAGCGCGGGTGCGTCCAGCCGTACGGCGGCGCGGGCGAGACCGCGGCACTCCTGGCGGACATCGCCGAGGGGCAGCGCGCCGGCGGCCCGTGATCGCCCGGGGGGCGCCGACGGCGCGGAAGCGGTGGCGGTCGCGGCCTCGGCGGGCGGGCCGGCACAGGCCGTACGGGCGGCGCGGGCCGCGTCGGCCGGCGGAACGCCCGTCGCCGTCAGCCGGCACATCTCCTCGACCGTGGCCACGTCCGCCGCCGTCCAGCGGCGGTGGCCGCCCTCGGTGCGCGCGGTCGGTCCGATGCCGTAGCGGCGGTCCCACGAGCGCAGGGTCATGGGCGACACACCGAGGCGCCGGGCCAGCACACCGGTGGTCAGGCCGGCATCGCCCGGTACGGCGGGCGGTTCGGGGGGAGGCGGTGCGGCGGGGTTCACGGTGGTCAAGTGTCCCTGTTCTCCTGGTGTCCGCGCGCCGGAAGTCGCGCGGACGAGACCGGCGACGAGCCGGCCCGCGGGGGCCGCCCCTCGCGGCCCGTGTTCCACGTCCCGCGCACCGCCCGTTCAGCGGGCTCGTTCCGGCGCCTCCCCGACCAGGCTCCGGCCCAGGCGCAGCAGGCCGCGCCGGGCGTGGCTCTTGACCGTACCCAGTGGCCAGCCGGTGACGTGGGCGATCTGCGTCTGCGTCAGGTCACCGTAGAACGTCAGGCACAGCACCCGCCGCTGGGCCTCGGGAAGGCGGCGCAGCTCCCGGGTGACGTCCACGCGGTTCAGGACGTCGTCCTGCGCGTACGACGGCTCCGGTGTGCGGTCCGGCTCGCGTGCCGCCGCCGCGGCGGCGTCCGTGCGCCGGGTGCGGGCGGACAGGGCGTCGGCGATCTTGCGGCGGGTGATCCCCACGAGCCAGGCGGGCAGCGGACCACGGCCCGGACGGTATCCGTGGCGCCCGCGCCAGGCGGCGAGGAACACCGTCTGGGTGACGTCCTCGGCTTCCGCGCCGTCGCCCAGCGACTGCCGCGCCAGCGACAGGACGAGGGGGGCCCATCGGCGGTAGACCGCCTCCATGACGGCCTCGTCCCCGGCCGCGAATCGGTAGGCCAGGTCGTCTTCCGGGGACGCCGCGGGCACGGGTACGGACATGGCCACGGTCATGGCTACGGGCGTGTGCCCGGCTTCGGTCACAGCAAGTGCCGTCATGTCGCCTGCTCCTTTTGCGGCCTGTTCCGAGTGGCTTGACGCCTCACGGCCACGGTCCGTCCGGGAGCACTGCGGGGGCAACTCGCATCGGGTCTGCATCGTATTGTCACAGTCCGCCGGGGCGCCTCGCGGCGCGGGCGCGTCGGGCCTGCGCCCGGGTGCCGACGGTTCGTCCAGGAGCCCCGTGGAGGGAACTCGCACGGGGGTCCGCATCCCCGCCGGTGGTGATGAGTCGGTACCGAGGGCGACCAGGAAGGCGAATCCGTACAGCGGCACCGCTCGGCGTGTTCGACGGTCCGCCGGTTGCGGGGTCGGGTCAGGGGGTCAGCTCGACTGCGCGGGACCGCTCGGGCGAGGTGCGCAGGATGCCGGCCGCCGCGGCAGCCGATGCGCAGAACAGGGCGAGGAGCAGGAAGGTGTGGTTGAGGGCCACGACGTGGGTCATCCAGCCGATGACAGCAGGTCCCGCGAGCATGCCGATGTAACCGAGTCCGGCGACCCGGGACACGTTGGTGCCCGCAGCCGTGGGGTCGGCGTGTCCGGCGGCGCTGAACAGCTGTGGGATGCAGCCGGACAGGCCCAGACCGAACAGCGCCCAGCCGGCCAGCGCCGCCCAGACCCACGGCGAGAGGGCCACGACCGTGATGCCGACGGCGGCCAGGGCCGAGCCGTACCGCAGGACGGCGACCGGCCCGAACCGCGCGGATATCCGGTCCGCCAGGAGCCTGCCGATGGTCATCGTCGCCGCATACGTCCCATAAGCGAAGGCTGCGGTGCTCTCGGGCGCGCCCAGAACGGTCTTGAGGTGCAGGACGCTCCAGTCGTTGGCGGCTCCCTCGCACAGCATGATCAGCAGAGCCAGAACGGCCAGGAGCCAGATCCGGGCGGGAACGGACCGCTTCCTCTCCCCGGGCTCCCCCTGCGCATCGGTCACGGGGGCGGCCGGCTCGGCGGGCAGCAGGCCGCGAGCCGACGCCAGGGCGGTGATGACGCCGACTCCCGCGGCGGCGCCCAGCGTCGTCGCCGGGTCCCATCCGATGCCTACGGCCACGGCGCCGGCGAGTGCGGCCAGGACGCCGCCGACGGAGAACGTGGCGTGGAAAGCCGACATGACCGGCCGTTCGTACGCCTTCTCCACCTGTACGGCGTGCGCGTTCATGCTCACATCGAGGGTGCCGTTGCCGAATCCGAAGACCAGCAGGGCTGCTCCGAGGGCCCACGGCTCCCGGGCGAGGCCGGGCAGCACCAGGGTCACACTGCACAGCACCCCGGCCGCCGGAACGACGGTGCGCGTGCCGAGCCGGTCGGACAGGCGCCCGCCGACCTGCATGCCGGCGAAGGCCCCTGCCCCCAGCAACACGAGGAACCCGCCCAGGGCGGCGTGACTGATGCCCACGCGTTCCTCGACGGCCGGGATCTGCACCACCCACATGCCCAGCAACGTGCCATTGAGGACGAAGTAGACAAACGTCACAACGCGCGAGACGCGCAGCGTTCTTTCCATGCGAGCACCCTAAACGAACACGAGTTATGTTTGAAGCATCACTTTCCGAACGTCTCACTTGTTTGATGTGAGTGGTGTTGAATCACGGTATGAGCACCGTGGAACGTCATCGACTGATCGCCCAGGCCGTCCAGGAGGCAGGAACGGTCACGGTCGCCGAACTGGCCGACCTGACGGGCGCCTCGGACATGACCATCCGCCGGGATCTGGACCAGTTGGCCGCGCAAGGCGTCCTCGAACGGTTCCGTGGCGGGGCGCGCACGCTCCTCCTGCGCGGGGACGAGCCGCCCTTCGCGCTGCGCACGCATGAAGCCGTCGACGCCAAACGCCGGATCGCGGCAGAGGTGGCCTCGCTCATCACCGACGGTGAGACCGTCCTGCTGGACAGCGGCACGACCTGTCTGGAAGTCGCGCGCCTGCTGCGCGGCCGGCAGGTCACCGTGATGCCCCTGTCACTGCAGGCGATCGGCGTCCTCGGTGACGCCCCCGAACCGACCGCACTCCTCGTGCCCGGGGGCCGGCCTCGCGCCGGTGAAGGGGCCCTCACCGGGCCCCTCACCCTCGCCTCCCTCTCGGCGTTGCGGTTCGACACCGCCGTCCTGGGCTGCTGCGGTCTGACCGCCGGGGACGGCATGACCGCCTACGACCTCGACGAGGCAGCGGTGAAGAAGGCGGTCATCACGTCGGCACGCCGCGTCATCGCCGCCGCCGACGGCGGCAAACTCGGCCGCACCGCACGCGCCTACGTCGGCCCCGCCAGCCTGGTCGACGTCCTCGTCACCGACACCACCGCGCCCGCCGGCGAGACCGCGGCACTCGAGAACAACGGCACCACTGTGAAGATCGTCTGACACCGCCGGAACCTGACTGGCCGGCCCGTCTCCCCCGCGCTCGGCGGACGAGCCGGTCAGCGCGTCGCGCGGTAGCGGAGGTAGACGAGTTTCGGGCCGATGGTACGGGTCTCGACGAGTTCGAGATCCACCCGGCGCTCGCGCCGGGGGAAGAACGGGATGCCACCACCGACCAGGACCGGGTGGACCCTGGCACGGTACTCGTCGATCAAACCCAACGAGGCGGCCTCGGCGGCGAGAGTCGCGCCGCCGATCGCGATGTCACCCTCTCCCGGCTCGGCCCGCAACCGCTCGATCTCCTCCGCCAGGCCGCCGGAGGCCAGGCGGGCGTTGCCCTGCACCGCCGGCAGCGTGGTGGAGAACACCACCTTGGGGAGCGCCTTCCAGAGCGCGGCGAACTCCAGCGTGGAGAAATCGAGCGAAGGGTTCTGATCCACGCTCTCCCAGTACAGCATCGTCTCGTACAGCCGTCGTCCCAGCACGTGGACGCCGGCCTCTCGCACCTCGTCGGTGGCGAAGCGGAAGACCTCCTCGTCGGGCGCCGTCCAGTCGAAGCGGCCGTCCGGCCCGACGATGTAGCCGTCGAGGGAGACGCTCATCGAGTAGGTCACGCTGCGCATGGGAGTCCTCCTTGACGACGGGTTCGACAGTAGGACTGCCGGACACGCCGGGACTCATCGCGACGCGCAGGATCCTCTGGGCCGAGTCACCGTGGCTTCATCGGCGTGAGTCACTCCGAAGGGCACAGCATGTTGAGACGTCGTCACGTCTGGGCACGGTGTGCGGTGTTGCCCGAGGGCACGCGAGAGTGGCCGTCGGCCTCCCTCACCGGCCGGTCTCCTGGAACAGCGCGAGCTGGTCCTTGACCCAGGGGTCGAACACCGCGAGCCGCTGCCTGGCCGACGGGTAGAAGGTCGCCAGCTGGTCCTCGATCCACTGGTCCGTGGGCTGCCGGGCGGCAGGATGGCGGTCGGCGGAGCTCTGGGCGCAACCGGACACGGCGACGGCCGGACGGGGCTCGGGTGCCTGGGCCGTGTTCGCCGTCGCGGGACCGCTGCCGATCGCCATGGCGCCCGCGGCGAGCATCGTGGAAGCGCCTACTATCGCGATCCGTCCAGTCATCTGCATGATCTTCTCCTTCTTGCCGGGCCGCGTTCCCCTGTCCCTCAGGGCGAGACAGCGCGTGACGCGTGTTCCAGCGGTGGTGCGGTCGCGGGAGCGCCCCTACCCGTTCCTCCTGCCGTACACACATCCACGGATTTTTCAGGCATCGGAGTTCTGTCCGTATTCCTGACCGTTCGTACAGGCTGCTCACCCTGCGCGAGGCTGCTGCCGGAGGGCCGGCGTCAGGCGGCCAGGGTCTGCGTCGCCTTCGTGGGCGCGGTGCGATTCGCCCGCAGCCGTTCCAGAAGAACGTCGGCGGCGGCGAGGGCTTCGTCCACCGACTGGGTGCCGGTCATGACGCACAGCGTGTAGGTGGTGTCCTCAAGCTCCCGGCTGGAGCGACCGGTGGGGTGCAGGTCATGGCGAAAGCGGGCGTCGGCAAAGCGGGCCAGTACCGCGCGTAGTTCCTTCTCCGCAGGCAGCAACACAGCGACATCCTCCTCGCAGGGCGGGCCGCTCCGCAGGGCCCGCGACGTCCGTGAGCGCGCACCCGCCGGGCGGCGGGGCCGAGAGCGGTGGGTGCGTGCTTCAGGGAGTCGTGTGCCCCGGCTTGATCACCGTATGCATTGCTCCTGCCGCGTTCGGTTGGGGCCTCTCGTCCCGGCGGAGAGCCTGATCCCGGCTCCGTCCGTGCCGCGCTGTGTCACTCGTCCGGGTGAAGCTCGTCGTACACCAGGTCCACGAGCCCCTGGGCCTCGGGCGTACGGGGGTCGGGGGAGACCTCGTAGTACCCGCCCAGGGTCGTGATCACGTCCTTGTGGGAGTCGTCGTACGTGGTGCCGACGCTCTGCCACCACCAGATCCTGCTCCGGATCTCGTCCTTCGTCAGCGGGCCGTCCAAGGTGATGTCCTTGCCCTGGATCTTCGCCGTGATCCTCGCCGAGTCCGCGCCGGTAGCCATGCGGCTCCTCTCCTCTCCTGCGAGCGGACGCCTCAGCCGCTCTGTGTCGATCACAACAGCGGCTACCCCGCCGAAGGCCCGTGCCACGGTTCGAACCGGACAACCACCGGGTCGACCTCGAACACCGGGTGGCCGGGCCATGGACGCCTGCCGTCGCTGGGAGCCGAGCGCCTTCCCGCAATGTACGCAGGAACGCGTCAGGGGCCCGGCCGATGCCGGGCCCCCGTCTTCCGTAGCGGGTCAGGAGTCGAACCTGCGGCCTCTGGGTCATGCGCCCAGCCGGCTACCGAGCTGCTCCACCCGGCGTGGGTGGTGCAGCTCCGCACAGGGCACCGCAGGTCAGGTGAGGGACGTCAGCCGCGGACGATGTTCTCGGCCTGGGGGCCCTTCTGGCCCTGGGTGACGTCGAACGTGACCGTCTCGCCCTCGACCAGCTCGCGGTAGCCGTTGCCGGAGATGTTGGAGTAGTGGGCGAAAACGTCCGGTCCGCCGCCGTCCTGGGCGATGAAACCGAAACCCTTTTCGGAGTTGAACCACTTCACGGTGCCGCTGGCCATACTGCGTCCTTCGATCTTGCCGGGGGTGCCGGCCGGAGTAAGTAGCGGCATCTCCCCCTGCGGGGAGATGCCATCGTCCGTTCTACCCCGACCGGGGCCCTGTCATTCGATCATTCGTCCATGAGTCGGATACGGTCCGATCGAGTGGACCACGTCGGCCCGGATCCGGTGGCCCGGACGGCCGCATCCGGACGCGTCCCGCGATCCCGGCACCCGGGTGAACGGTGTCGAGCAGGCCGCCGTCGTCCCGGTGGTCTCCCCCGTACCACCGGGACCCCGCATGTCGCCCCGCACAGCGCCTCACGCGCGCCCGGGACGTCATCGGCCGGACGGGTGAGCGTCCCGTGGGCGTGCGGGGCGCGGCGGGTCGTGCGGTCTTTCGAACGTGCTCGTAGCGCGAACCCACGCCGTCCTGCCGCCCGGCATGGGGCATGGGCCCGGCGCAGCGCCACGGCTTCGGCGGCTGCGGCTTCGCTGCGGCTGGACCGCGGCACCGTAACCGGGCCTGCTGCCTCAAGTCCCGCTCGGCGGTGCCAAGATGGCCGTGTCGCGGCGAAAGGAGAGCATCGGTGGTCTGGCCGGCCGGCTCGCCCCGTGCCACCGGCAGGCACTCCCCGCGCCGCTGCCCCCGCTCCTTGAAACGGCCAGGCTCGCCGCCCGTCCACCCCACAGGCCCACGGCACCGTTTCGCCTACTGTCCAGTAAGGAATCACGGCATGACCATCCCGCGCGCCTTCCCCCTGGCCCCCACCTCAATCCATGTGTCCGACGAGGTGCTCGACGACCTGCGCGCCCGTCTCGCGCTGACCCGTCCGCCGCTGGACGAGGGGAACGAGGACTGGTCCTACGGCGTCCCGGCCGGCTGTCTCCGTGAGCTGGTCGCCTACTGGCGGGAGGGCTACGACTGGCGGAAGGCGGAGGCCGCCATCAACGTCCAGGAGCACTACCAGGTGAGCGTCGCCGGTGTCCCGGTGCACTTCATGCGCAAGCCCGGCCGCGGTCCCCGCCCGATCCCGTTGATCCTCACCCACGGCTGGCCGTGGACGTTCTGGCACTGGTCGAAGGTGATCGACCCGCTCGCCGATCCGGCCGCGTTCGGCGGTGACCCCGCCGACGCGTTCGACGTCATCGTGCCGTCCCTGCCCGGCTTCGGTTTCCCCGGCCCGCTCACCGATTTCCCGGACGTCAACTTCTGGAAGGTCGCCGACCTCTGGCACACCCTGATGACCGAGACCCTGGGGTACGGGAAGTACGCCGCCGGGGGCTGCGACATCGGCGGCCTCGTCTCCAGCCAGCTCGGCCACAAGTACGCCGACGAGCTGTACGGCATCCACATCGGTTCCGGTCTGCCGCTCGACTTCTTCAACGGCCCCCGCGCATGGGACTTCGCACGGAACCGCCCCCTCGGCGACGACCAGCCCGCCGACGTCCGCGCCCGCATCATCGAGCAGGACCACCGCTGGGCGTCCCACCTCGCCGTGCACATGCTCGACGGCGCCACCCTGGCCCACGGGCTGAGCGACTCACCCGCCGGACTGCTCGCCTGGCTGCTGGAGCGCTGGAACGCCTGGAGCGACAACGCCGGCGACCTCGAATCCGTCTTCACCAGGGACGACCTGCTCACCCACGCCACCATCTTCTGGGTGAACAACTCCATCGCCACGTCGATGCGTTACTACGCCAACGCCAACCGCTACCCGTGGGCCCCCGCCCACGACCGCACCCCGGTCGTGCAGGCACCGGTCGGCCTCACCTTCGTCACGTTCGAGAACCCGCCCGGCATCCGCACCGCCGACGAGCGCGTCCGGGCGTTCAAGACCGGCCCACAGGCCGATTGGTTCAACCACGTCAACGTCAACGCCCACGACCACGGAGGCCACTTCATCCCCTGGGAGAACCCCGACGCCTGGGTGAGCGACCTGCGCCGCACCTTCCACGGCCGCAGGCCCTGAAGACGGGTCGCCGGGTCTCCGGTGTTTCGAAGATCTTGCAGAAGAGCGCCGACATGCGGCCGGACAAGTGCGCGCTTAGGGTGGCAAAAAGTCAAATCCCACAACGACTCGGGCGGGGGCGAGGAGGCGGAGCGCGATGGCGAGAATACTCTTCATGGTGAGCGGGGCGACGTACTGGATACTCAAGGACGGCACCAGATACGCGACCGGCTACTGGGCTGAAGAGTTCGCCCTGCCGTACAAGAAGATCACGGAAGCCGGCCATGAGGTCGTGGTGGCCACACCCGGTGGCGTGACCCCCAACGTCGACATGATGAGCCTGCGCCCCTCCATGGCGGGCGGTGAGGAAGGCGCTCTCGAACTGGAGGCCATCATCCGGTCCGCGGAGGTGATGCGTCGGCCCCTGAAGCTGTCGGACGTCCGTCTCGAGGACTACGACGCGGTGTACCTGCCCGGCGGTCACGGCCCGATGGCGGACTTGTCGGTCGACGCCGACGCCGGCCGGCTGCTGACGGCACAACTCGCCTCGGGCAAGCCGCTCGCGATCGTGTGCCACGCCCCCGCCGCGATCCTCGCCACCAGGATTCACGGCGAGTCGCCCTTCAAGGGGTACAGGATCACGTGTTTCACCGACGAGGAGGAGGAGGGTGTCGGGCTCGCGTCCCGGGCACCGTGGCTGCTGGAGACCGAGTTGAAGGAGAAGGTCGGCGTCGACTTCAGCCGCGGCCCGATCTGGGAGCCGTACATGGTGGAGGACCGCAACCTCATCACCGGCCAGAACCCTCATTCCGCGGCGATTCTGGCAGATCGGCTGCTTGAGCTCCTGAAGTGAGATGAATGCCGCTTGTCGGAGCCGGCGTTCCCTAGGCCCGTCGGCGGCCGGGGGCCGTCGTCGGGCGCCGGACGAGGTCACCCGGTGCCGGTACGTGGTGCGGGAAGCCGACGCGGAGAACCAGGGCGGCGAGCGCCGCGGCGAGGACGACTGCGGAGGCCAGGATCAGGGCCTGGTGGTAGCCGTGGTGCAGCAAGGGCCTGGCGATCAGCGGGCCCAGGATCTGACCGATCGAGTATCCGGCGGTCAACAGGGCCACGGCGCGGGGGAACTGCAGATGCGCGCCGGTCGCGAGGGCCAGCGTGCTCACACCGATGAAGGTCGAGCCGAAGAGCACGGCGGAGATCAGCGCGGACGCCACCCCGCCGACCAGTGCGGGCAAGGCGATGCCCACGGCCTGCACACCGAGCGCGGCCAGCAGCAGGTCCGGGCGGGACCAGCGGCGTCCCAGACCGGCCCACACCGCGGAGGAGGGAACGGCTGCCAGGCCCACCAGCACCCAGGCGCCGCTGCCGATCCAGCCGGGCGAGGCCTGCTCGATGGCCGCGACCAGGAACGTGCCCGCGATGATGTACCCGATCCCCTCCAGTGTGTAGGAGGCGAACAGGGTGTTGAACCAGCGCTTCGTGCCGGGTCCGTCGCTCCCGGTGTGCGTGTGCGCCGCGGACGAGGTGGGCTGGGGCGCCGGCTCGGGTCGTAGGCCCCACGCGGCGAGGGCGAGTGCCGCGGCCAGAGCGGCCGAGGCCCACCACGCCACCCGCCAGGTGCCGACCGTGCGCAGCACCAGCACGAGCAGGCCCGACAGGGCGATCCCGGCGCCGACTCCGCCGAACGCCCAACCCGGCAGATGGGCCGGGTGATCGCGCAGATGGCTGAGCAGGGAACTCGCGGCGATGACGAAGATCAGTGCGCTGAAGGCCCCGGCGGCCAGCCTGAGCAGCAGCCACGGGGTGGTGGAGTGGGCCAGCGGCATCGCGGCCAGAGAGGCGGTCAGTCCCAGGAGGCTGCCGCGTAGCACGGCCGCGGAGCGCACCAGCCGCGGCAGCAAGGTTCCGGCAAGCGCCCCGGCCAGGTACCCCACGTAGTTGGCGGTGGCCAGGTTCGCCCCTGCCTCGGCCGACAGTCCCGCCTGTGCGTGCATCAGCGGCAGGATCGGGGTGTAGACGAAGCGTCCCACTCCCATGCCGGCCGCCAGGGCGGCGGCGGCCTGTGCGATGTGGGCCCAGGGTGAGCGGATCGCCTCCCCCCCGACTCGGGCCCGGTGGGGTGACGGCGTCTTGGTCATGCGGTCTTCCTCGGGATGCTCGACGGTCCAGTCGTGGATCACGTACTCGGGGCCCCTTCGTCCGGGCCGGCCTGCGGCGGTCGCGAGAGCCCGCCGCGTGGGCCGGCCGAGGGGTGGATTCGAGGCGGTGGCCGGCAGCCTCGTCAGCAGGGCCAGGTGTGCTGTCCGATGTCCACGGCCCCAGCTTGCCCCCGCCATGGGCGCGGGCTCCAGGACCGGTGTCCTCCCTGCTGGGAGCCTCAGCCTCCTGCGGCGCTCGAGCACCCGGCACACGTGCCACCAACCTCCCGGGACAGCACACCTGGGGCGCCGTACCCGCCCGGCCCTCGACGGTCCGTCCCGGCCGCTTCCCGCCGGCCCCGGGCGTGGCTCAGTACCGGGCGCCGACGGGGGCCGGGATGCTGTCGAGCTCGGCGAGGTCGGCCGCGGACAGCCGGACGTCCGCACCGCCCGCGTTCTCTGCGAGGTACTTCGGTGTCTTGGTGCCGGGGATCGGGACGACATGCTCGCCCTGGGCGACGAGCCAGGCCAGCGCGACCTGCGCGGGGGCCGCGCCGACGCGGTCGGCGACCTCGCGGACCTTGGTGGCGATGGCGAGGTTGGCCCGCAGGTTGTCCTGCTGGAACCGGGGCAGTCGCCGCCGCTGGTCGTTCTCCGGCAGTTCGTCGAAGGAGCTGAACCGGCCGAGGAGGAAGCCGCGGCCCAGCGGCGAGTACGGCAGCAGGCCGATGCCCTGTGCCTCGCAGTAGGGCAGGACCTCCGCTTGGACGTCGCGGGTCCACAGGGAGAACTCGGACTGCACGGTGGTGACCGGGTGGATGGTCTGGGCGCGCCTGATCTGCTCGACGCTCACTTCGGACAGGCCGATGTGACGCGCCTTGCCGGCCGTGACCGCCTCCGCCAGGGCGCCCCAGGTCTCCTCGAGCGGTACGGCGGGGTCGACGCGGTGGAGCTGGTAGAGGTCGACGTGGTCGGTGCCCAGGCGGCGCAGGCTGGCGTCGATGGCGGCACGGACGTGCTCGGGCCGGCCGTTGGGCCTGACCAGTGGGGCGCCGCCGGGGCCGCCGATGGGGTCGATGCACTCCAAACCGACCTTCGTGGCGATCACGGCCTGATCGCGTCGGCCGGCCAGGGCCCGGCCGACGAGTTCCTCGTTGGTGTAAGGACCGTAGACGTCGGCGGTGTCGATCAAGGTCATGCCCAGGTCGAGGGCCTGGTGGATGACGGAGACGGAGGTGGCTTCATCCCGGGCTGTGGCCATGTCGTAGGCGAAACTCATGCCCATCGCGCCCAGGCCGATGATGCCGACCGCGGGTCCGTGGGTGCCCAGGGTGGTGGTACGCACGCTGATCTCTGCCTTCGGTAAGGGGATCGGTGAAGAACGCGACCGGACGTCACGAACCGACCGGTCGACTACGCAAACCTAGGCGGCCGTGCGGAGGGAGTCAAAGGCCAGGAGCGCCCAGGCCGGGACCTGTCGTCTCCCAGGTGACAGGCCGGCACTCCCAGCGCAGGTCGGCGTCGCGGAGCGTGAGGCTCGCCCGAAGCGCCCTCCGGGGGATTATCGGTCAGTATGTCGGTGGAAGTGCGTTTTGCGCGCGGTCCCGGCCGAGAGGACAGTCATGAGCATTCCCGTGGAGAAGGTCGCGGTCGTCACCGGTGCGTCGCAGGGCATCGGTGCCGGGCTGGTGGACGCCTACCGCAAGCTCGGCTACGGCGTGGTCGCCACCGCCCGTGGCATCGCCGCGCCGGAGGACCCCGGCGTCGTCACCGTGCGCGGTGACATCGCCGACCCCGCCACCGCCGAGCGCGTCATCGCCGCCGGACTGGAACGCTTCGGGCGCATCGACACACTGGTCAACAACGCGGGCATCTTCATCGGGAAGCCGTTCACCGAGTACACGCAGGACGACTACGAAGCGGTGACGGGTGTCAATCTGACCGGGTTCTTCCGCATCACCCAACTCGCCGTCGAGCAGATGACCCGCCAGGGCGGTGGACACATCGTCCAGATCACCACCAGCCTGGTCGACCATGCCAACTCCGCCGTGCCCTCCGTGCTGGCGTCCCTGACCAAGGGGGGTCTGCAGTCCGCCACCAAGGCCCTGGCGATCGAGTACGCCGGCCGGGGTGTCCGCAGCAACGCCGTCGCCCTGGGCGTCGTCAAGACCCCCATGCACTCGGGCGACTCCGACGACGTGCTGGCCGCCCTCCACCCTCTCGGCCGGGCAGGCGAGATCAGCGACGTCGTCGACGCGGTCGTCTACCTCGAGAACGCGCCCTTCGTCACCGGAGAGATCCTCCACGTCGACGGCGGCCAGAGCGCCGGCCACTGACGGGCGGGGGCGCCGGGGCGACGCGATCGAGTTCCAGGACAAGTGCTAGTGCCCGCTGACGGCCCGTGACCAGTGACGCCCAACGGTCCTCCCTCACCTCGCTGTTACTCTTTGGGAGTTCAACGACTTTGGGGGAAGGCCGTGTTCACGTCGCTCACCACGGACGGGCCGTGGCTGTTGGCTGTCGCTCGGATCCTGGCGCGGCTTCGCTCTGTCGGACATGCTCGTCCTGTGCTCGTTCGCGCTCATCGGGCTGACGATCGGCATGTACCCGAGCCGCAAGCTGTTCGCGGTGTGGGCGCACGAGATCAACAAGGGAGTGACGCGCGAGCGGTACGACTATCCGCGCTCGCACCTGGCGTTCTGTGGTGTCTCCGTGCTCGTCATGCTGGCCGCCGCCTTCCTGTTGACCCACTGATACGTCGTTCCCTGAGCAGGAGCGCGCCCAGGGCCGCCGCGAGGACCTGGCAGCCTGCCACCGCCGCGACGAGACCTCCCGGCCCGGCTGACTGCCAGCCGCCCGCGAGCGCGGCCCCGCCCGCGGCGAAGGCGCTCTTGACGCCGGCTCCGAGGGTGAACACCTGGGTGCGGGCGGCCGGGGGCGCGTAACGGTCACGCCCGGTCAGCAGGGCGGCGAAGAGCGGGCCGGTGCAGCACCCGGCCAGGGCGAAGCCGCCGGCCGTCGCGCCGGCACTGTCCGTCCAGGGCACGGCGGCCAGCGCCGCTCCGGTGGCGAACAGCATGACGAGGACGGTCAGTTCGGGGCGGCGGGTGCCCCACGGCCGCCAGGCGTACACCAGGGAGCCGGTCAGCGAGCCGAGCGCCATGGCGGTCATCAGACCCCCGGCGGCCCAGGGCGTCTGGTAGCGGGCGGCGAGCATCACACAGGCCACGGGCAACGCCCCGATCCCGAGCTGGCCCACCGCGCTGGCCCACGTGAGCGAGCGCAGCGGCGGGTCGCGGAGCAGCAGGACGGCCGCGGCACCCAGATCGGCGGGGCGCGGCACAGGGGTTTTCGGGGCCCGGGGTTGCAGCGGCAGGGCGAAGACGAGCGCACCGCCCGCGGCGGCTCCGGCGCCCAGTGCCGCGAGGGCGCGGGCGGGACCGGCTGCCGCGGCGAGGGCGGAGGCGAGGGCCGGGCCGGCGATTCCGGCCAGGTTGTAGGAGACGGCGTCCAGACTGAAGGCACGGTCCAGCGCCGCGGGCGGCAGCAGGTCGCCCAGCAGGCTGGTCAGGCCCCCGGTCAGCAGGGGGGTGCAGCAGCCCGCGGCGGCCGCCACGGCCAGGACGAGGGGGGCGGAGGCCCGTCCGACGAGCATCGCCACGGCGGCCAGTCCCGTCCCGTAGAAGACCAGGCAGCCACCGTGGAACAGCCGGCGTCGCCGGACCCGGTCGGCGAGGGCGCCGGCCGCCGGGGCGGCGACGACGCTGGGCACCAGCAGGGCCGCCACGAGGGCGCCTCCGAAGCCGGTGCTGCGCGTGCGGTCCACGGCGAGCACCACCAGGCCGACTCGTGCTCCTTCGGAGGCGAGGCGCACCAGCAGGGCCACCTGGAGGTAGCGGACGAGCACCCACTTCCGCGGGCCTGAACGCCGATCCGGCTTCACTGACGTCTGCGTACCCACCGCTTGCCTCCAGACCGGGACCCCGCTGCTCGGGCGCTCCACGTGCCGCGTGCGCGGCATGGCGCTCGACGCGGCTCGCCTTCTGTGTCATACCCTGAAGGTATGACGGCATGTGTGTCCGGCGTCCGGACCGCTCATACTCGGGGGGTGAGCTTCGCCTTCGTCAGTGATCACCTCGCCCTTGATTTCGCCGCCACCATGGCGTGGCGCACGACTCGCCGGAAGGAACTGCTGGGCGAGCCGGAGGACTTCGCCCGCTGGGCCGTGGAGGCGGGGGTGGTCGACCGGTTGGAGGCGGTGAGCCACGCGGAACTGGCCGAGGCACGGGCGCTGCGTGAGGCGGTCTACCGGCTGGCCCTGGCGGCCGCGGAAGGGGAACCGCACGACTCCGGGGACGTCGCCCGGGTCCGGCGGGCCGCCGCACACCCACCGGTCCGCCTCACGCTCCAGGCCGTCGGCCGGGTGGAACGCCGCGGCGGGGTCCAGGAGGTGCTGGCCACCCTCGGGGCGAGCGCCAGCGACCTGCTCGGCGGGCCCGACCACCTGCTGATCCGGCACTGCTCCGGTGAGCCCTGCACCCGTCTCTTCGTCGACCGCTCCCAGGCGGGCACCCGGCGCTGGTGCTCCAAGCGGAGCTGCGGCAGCAGGATCAACGCCGCCGCCTACCGCCGGCGTACCCGTGCGGACGAGCAGCCCTGACCCGATTCCCACTGCGGCGGCCGGGACACTCCCGCGAGGCAGTCGTGTGACATTGGCCGGGATCGGCTCGTGTCACGGCGAGCCCCGGTGTACCAGGGCGCTGACTGGATAACCGGCGTTCCGGAATTGGCCCGAGCACGAGGAGAATCCGCGTGACCGGACGGCGTAAGTCGGCGGCGTCGAGTGTGGCTTGGCAGGTCGGCGGTGTGGGCGTGGCGGCCCAGGCGGTGGCCTACCGCTTCGCCCGGTACGGCTACGGGCTGTTCCTGCCGAGTCTGCGTGACCGCTTCGGACTCTCGACCTCGGTGTTAGGACTGGTCAAAACGACCCGTCGGGCGCCGCCATGAGGAGACACGACAAGGCGAGATCGACGTGACAGTCCTGCAGATCATGCCCGACAGCGGTCGGGACACGCTCCTGCGCACCACCGATCCGGCGCGGATCGAGGCCGAACTCGGCGCTCACCACGTCGAGTTCCGGCGCCGGCGCACCGATCACGCCCTTTCCGGGGAGGCCGGACAGGAGGAGGTCCTCGCCCTGTACCGCGACCAGGTCGACCGGCTCCGCGCACAGCGCGGGTTCCGGCTGGTGGACGTGGCGCGGATGACACCCCGCACCGACGACCCGGAATGGACCGCCGTGGCCCGCGCCGCCCGGCAGAAGTTCCTGAGCGAGCACCGGCACAGCGAGGACGAGGTGCGCTTCTTCGTCGAGGGGCGCGGCTGCTTCTACCTCCACCTGGAGGACCGTGTGTACGCCGTCGTGTGCGAGGCGGGGGACCTGCTGTCGGTGCCGGCCGGGACCAGGCACGGGTACGACATGGGGGAGGTACCGCGCTTCTGCGCCATCCGCTTCTTCGAGGAGGACGACGGATGGACAGGCGACTTCACCGGGGATCCGGTGGCCGAGAGGATTCCCACCTTGGACGAGCTCATGGCGTCCGCGGGGGTGTGAGCGGAGAACGGGCCGCGGCCGGCGTTCACGTGCGGTTCGCCCACTCCTCGCGCAGCATGCCGAAGAGCACACGGTCGTAACGCTCTCCCGCCACCAGCACGGCCGAGCGGCGGCGGCCTTCTTCGCGGAAGCCCAGCCTGGTGAAGGCGCGCACGGCACGCTCGTTGCCGCTCCAGGTGTCCAGCTCCAGCCGGCTCAGGCAGTACGCGCCGAACAGGTGGTCCACGAGCAGCCGCAACGCGTCACTGCCGTGGCCGCGGCCCCAGAACTCCCGCTCACCGATGGTGACTCCCAGGGTGGCCACTCCGGCATAGGGGTCCAGGTCACGGTAGTCGGCCATGCCGATCACGTTCCCGTCCGCCAGGTCCTCGACCGTGAACACGGCCGACTCCCTGGGGTTCAGTCGCAGCATGGTGTCGAAGCCGAGCTGGATCGCTTCCGCCGTGACCGGGCCGAACAGCGGGTCTCCCGCCGCGGCCCAGCGAACCACCTCCGGGTCGTTGCGCCACCGCACATGGTGCTCGGCGTCTTCGGGGCGCAGCGCGCGCAGTCTCACCAGCTTGCCTTCGAACATGGGGCAAACCTAGTCGATCCCGGGATCGGGACTGGCGGTGGGTGACGCCAGTAGCATTGGCTGCCACGCTCCTTACTGACGGAGGGCTCCTCAGATGACCACCTCGTTCGTCCGTCCCAAGCCGCCGTATTACGCCGTGATCATCACTTCCCGGCCCGCCGCGGATCTCGAGGGCTATGCCGCGATGAGCGAGCGCATGGCCGAACTCGGTGAGACGCAACCCGGCTATCTCGGCCGTGAGTCGCTGACGGACGAGGACGGCCGGGACCTCGTCGTCATCTACTACGCCGACGAGGCCTCGATAGCGGCGTGGAAGGCTCATCCCGAACATGTCGAGGCACAGCGGCTCGGACGTGAGCGCTGGTACTCCTCGTACAGCGTGGAGGTCGCGCGGGTGGAACGCGCCTATGCCTTCAGCCGTGAGGAGGAAGGATCGCGGGTGCCGGAGGAGGCCTGAGCCGCGGGCTGAAGGTGCGGATTCCGCGGTGCCGCCTCATGTACGGGTCCTGTACAGCTCGCTGATGTTCGCACGGGCCGCCGGGCGGTGTCGGGCGGCGGGGCCCTGTGCGAAGGCGCGCAGGGCGTTCTCCGTCGTGCGGGTCACGAAGGCGCGGGTCCGGGCGTCCATTCCGTGGTCGCGGCCGCCGTCGGGGGTGCCGGCCATGAGGGCCTCCACCCAGCGCATGGTGCCGGTGGCGAACACGCCCGCGCCGCCGGCAGCCGTGTAGTAGGCGGAGTCGCTGTGGCTGCGCCGGCCACCGCACACCAGAGGAGAGTGGGCCGTGATCTCCAGCGGCCCGGGGACGGGGGCCGCGGGTGTGACCCGGTCGTACTCGACGCCGACCAGGTGGTCGAAGGCGTCGCCGGGCCGTACGCCCGTTCCCTCGTACAGCCAGTGGTCCGCCGCGTGGACCACGTACGGCGCGTCCGTCGGGTAGCCCTCGTAGAGCACTCCCGTGAGCGAGGATTCCGGATCCGGCGCCGGGGCCTGGCGGAAGTCTGTGGTCGCCAGGGCGGGCTGGGTGGTGTAGAGCGGGTCCGACCGTACGGAGGTCTTGTAGCAGACCACCGTGCGGTCCGGCCGTGTCTCCCCTTGCGCGAGGCGGACCCGGCGGAAGCATGTGTTGGCGCCGAGGAAGAGCACGTTGGCGCCGGCGTCGCGGGCCTGGGCGACATGCCGGCGCTGCTGAGGGGTCCAGTACTCGTCGTGCCCCAGGCAGACCACCGCGGCCGCGCCGCGCAGGACCCCCGGGTCGCGGTGCACGTCCGTGCCGGTGGTGTAGGCGAGGGGTATGCCGAGCTGTTCCGCCAGGACCACCGCCGCCCGTTCGTACACCATGAACTTCTCCGCGCCGTCGGCGTCGTAGGGGCGGTCGAAGCTGACGGCCAGGGAGCGGGTGGCGTACGCGCCGGAGGCACCGGCGTAGAGGCTGTAGCCGCCCCAGCGGTTGTACGCCTGCCAGGTGGCGGGGGCGTGGATCAGCACCGTTCGGCCCGTGCCCCGCGTGGAGCGCACGATCAGCGGGATGTAGCGCTGGTGGCCGCTGTCCGCGTCCAGCCGCAGCAGGTACGCGCCCTCCGGCCAGCCGGCCGTGCCGACGGTGAGCGTGCGCGGCCAGTCCGCGCGCACGGTGCGGGTGTCCGGCAGGAAGCGGGGTTCCGGCTGGACGCGGCCGCGTACGCGCCCGGACGACCATACGAGCCGGGCCTGGCTGCCGCCGTACCAGCCGACGCGGAAGGCCGAGACCCGGAAGGACGACGCGGTCGTCGACACGTACAGGCCGCACTCCTCGCCGGGTGTCACGCTCACCCGGTCCGCGTAGCCGGCGACGGCCGGGGCGGGGCCCCGGGAGGTGATACGCCAATCGGGTGTCCCGGGCCGGTCCCGTTCCGCTTCGGGCCGGTGGGACAGGGCCGCCGGGGGGTGTCCGTGGGCGGGAGGGGACGCGTCGCAGGCCGCCGTCATCGAGGCGAGCCCGAGGCCGGCGCACGCTCCGAGGAAGCGCCTGCGTCCGGGCCGCCCCGCGGGTGCCGCCCCGTCGTCCGGGCCTCCTCGGCGGGCAGGACCGATGCTCATGACGCCTCCCGTGGCTGCGCTCGCCTCTCACGCGTCCCTCCGTGCCACGGTGGCACAGCCGGACGGGTCGCGCGCCCCCTTCCCGCAGGCTCTGCCCGCACGGCCCCGGCGTACGTGCCGAGGCCCTGACGAGCTGCCCGGAGCGGCGGACGGCCGTACATTCGGACACGTGGAGGAGATGCCTCGGCGCATCGCCCCTTCGACGGATCGAGCCACGGCCGCCCTGTTGCTCGGCTGCACTCCGAACCAGGTCGGCTACTGCGCACGCTGCCAGGGGCTGACGCGCCGCTACGGGCCCGCCGCGCAGGTCGTGTGCGCGGCCTGCCGCGCGGCCGAGACCTCTTCCGGCGACGACCCCGCCGGCTGACGTGCGCGCCCGCCCGGCGGCCGGCGCCGTCCCCTCTCCCCACCGGGAGGCGTCGTCGGGTGCCGTGTCACCGCGCCGCCGGGTCCGGCCCCGTGACGGGAGCCGGCATGTGGTGGTGAAGCCGGAGGAGCGTGGGGCGCGGGGTGCGGTGGGGGCGAGGGTGCAGGTGACGGTCGTCAGGCCGGGGTCGGCGGGGATTTCGAGGGCGTCGTAGTCGAGGCATGGTGCCCCGCAGGGGAGCCGCCCGGCGCGCCCGCGGACGGCGACCCCTCCGGCGGTCGCCCGGCCCCAGCGGAGGGCGTCCGCAGGTGTACGCCTCGTGGAAGTCCGCCTCGGCGTCGTCCAGCAGGGCCAGCAGGAGGCCGCCGCGGTCGCCGAACCCGCGGAAGAGCGTGCCCTTGCCCACCCCGGCCGCCTGCGCGACCTGACGCATCGTCAGGCGCTCGGCGCCCCGCTCGGCCACCAGCCAGGCAGCCGCCTCCAGCGGCCGGGCGCGGTTACGGACGGCGTCGGCACGTTCCCCGGCGGGATCGTCCGAGGGCTCGGTCAGGTGTGGCTCCGCGGAAGCGGCCCGCCGCGTGCGCGGGTGCGGCGCATCCGCCCCACCGGGGTGCGTGGACAGGCCGGGAGCGGCACGCGCGTGATCGTGGCTGACCGCCCACGCCGGCGACGCGGCCGGGCGTGGAAACCCGCCCGCGGCCGATCCTGCCTCGGCACATCGACCTAGCTAGGGCGCCGCGCGGACGGGTCGGTGCGTGTGCCGAATCCGGACGCGCGTGATCCGGTGAGCGCGGGATACCAGCAGGTCATGAGGTTGCTTGCCCTAGTGCGTGAGATGGACCGTCGGCTGACCAAGCGGGTGGCTTCCTGCCGGAAACCCGGGGTGCACCGGACGCTGTCGGTGGTGGAGGAAACGGCGGAAGCCACCAAGCTGTGGTGGGGTGCCGCCGCGGTGATGGCCGGGGCCGGCGGGTGGAAGGGCCGTAAGGCCGCGGTGGCGGGCATCGCGGCTCTCGGTTTGGCGCAGTTGGTGTGCAACGGTGTGTGCAAGCAGGTGATCGACCGTCCGCGTCCGCCCAAGGAGTGGATCCCTCACGACGGGGTCGAGGACCGGCCCGGTTCCTCGTCGTTCGCCTCCGGGCACACCGCGGCCGCGCTGGCCTTCACCGCTGCGGTCGCCCCCTCGTGGCCGTCGGCCGGGGCGGTCTGCGCGGTGCCGGCCGCGCTGGTGGCGGTGGAGCGGGTGCAGTCGGGCGCCCACTACCCGAGTGACGTCGCCGCCGGTGCCGCGATCGGGCTGGCCAGCGCCTGGCTGGTCAGGCGTCTTCCGCGACTGGTGCTGCGCGTGCGGCGGTGAACCGGCCCCCAAGTGCCCTTCCGTGAGCGGCGATCGGGGCGGCAAGCCGCGGCTGCGACGTCGTACAGGAGCCGGAACGCCTCCGGCGACGACGGCTGCGCTCCGACTCGGCACCGCCTGCGGGCTGTTGCCGCGGGTACGGGACGCCGGCGGCCTCCTGGCGACCGCGTACCTCGCGACCGTGCCGGCGCCGGCCCGGTGCGACCGGGCCACGCGCGCCGCCTGAGCGGTTCCGCGACGCACTCGCCGCCGTGTTCTGTGTGCCGGTGGTGCCGCACACCCTTCCGCTCCCGCCATCACGGTTTACTATTCAACAACATTCGGTGCCACGAGGAGGTCGCACCATGGCGGAGCTGGGCCTGGCCGACACCGTCGGCATCCTTCGGCAACCCGGCGTACGGACGCGGCACAGCAGTGCCGGGCTCGGGTGGGAGCGGCTGTACGTCTCCGTCCAGGAGGAGCAGCCCTATCGTGCCGCCTTCGATCCGGCGCCCACGCATCTGCTGATCCTGCACCTGAGCGGCCCCGTCACCGTGCGGCGGGGACGGGGTGCGGTCACCCGGTCCAGGACCATCCCGGCCGGTGGGCTGTTCCTGCAACCGGCCGGCCGGACGCTCGCCGTCGAACTGGGCGGCACGCTCGACACGGTCCACGCCTACCTCACCGACGACGCGCTGTGCGAGGCGAACGACGGACGGCGCGTGGAGCTGTCCGAGGAACTCGGCACCACCGACCCCCTGGCCGAGCAGCTCCTGCTCGCGCTGGCCGGCGCGGTGCGCTCGTGGGAACCGTCGGCCCGTACCTACACCGACCACCTGACCGGGATGCTCGCCGCACAGCTCGCCCGTCGGCACGGCGTCCGGGAGGCCGTGCCGGCGGACCGGCGGTCCGGGCTGTCCGCACGCCGTTTCGCCGCCGTCCGCGCGCTCATGGAGGAACGGCTGGCCGAACCGCTGCCGATCGCGGACCTCGCCGACGCGGCCTCACTGAGCCGCAGCCAGTTCACCCGGCGGTTCCGGGCGAGCACGGGCCAGTCGCCGCACCAGTTCCTGCTCGGCCTGCGCCTGGAGCGGGCCTGCCGGCTGCTGCGCGCCGGCAGCGACCCGATCGCCGAGGTGGCCGTCGCCTGCGGGTTCTCCCACCAGGAGCACCTCACCCGGGTGATGCGCGCCCGGCTCGGCACCACCCCCGCCGCACTGCGCCGCGCGGGCTGACCGGCGCGGCCACGGCTCCCAGCGTTCCAGCGCCGGTGCCTGGCCCGCCCGGACGCACACCTCCGCCGTCCGGGCGCCCCCTCCCGCCGCGGCCAGACGGGAGTTCCGCACCCCCTGCCCACTCCCCCGCTCGCAGCCGCCCGGTGAGGGTGTGCCGCGGGGCGAGGCCGACCGGGTCCTCCCCTACCGCGCCAGGACGTGGCGGAGCGCGCCGAGGAGTTCGTCCCGCGCCGCCTCGTCGGTCCCGGCGGCGGTGGCCCGGCGCCAGGCGACGTGTCCGTCCGGGCGCACCAGCAGCACGCCGTCCTCGGCGATCTCGCTGACGCGGCTCCACTCGCCGTAGGCGTCACGGTAGTCGTCGTCACCGACGCGGACCACGCGCAGCGGTACGCCGAGGGCGTCAGCGCAGGCGCGCGCGGCCGTGTCCCAGACACCGCCGGACAGGCCGGTCAGCACGGTGAAGACGCCGTGGCCGACGGCGTCCAGCGTGGAGACGCGCTCGCCCTGTGCGTCGACCAGCCAGGCGTGCGGCAGCTTGGCGCCCGGCCGGGTCGTCGGCTGGTGCACCAACTCGCGGTCGCCCGCCCAGACTTCGGCCGGGCTGTCGTCGGAGAGCACCGCGCCGGAGACGTACCGCTGGTTCATCTCCACGCCGTGCGCGTTGAACTCGTAGTTCTTCAGCTGGATCGCCTCCTCCAGCCGCCGTCTCTTCTTGGCGCCCTCGGGTGTCCGCGCCCGTATGGCCGCGATCCCCTCGGCGATGGCCTCCGCGTCGCTGCCGCCGCCGACGCCGAGCACGTCGAAGACCGGCCCGAACTGGTCGCGGCTGAGGTTGGCCCGTTCGACGATCTGCCGCCCCACGGGGGCGCGTTCGGCCGTGTAGCTGTCGAGCAGCGCGGGGCCCGCCTCACCGCGGATCACCATCGCGAGCTTCCACGCGAGGTTGTACGCGTCCTGGACGGAGGTGTTGGAGCCCAGTCCGTTGGACGGCGGATGGCGGTGCACGGCGTCGCCGGCGCAGAAGACCCTGCCGCTCGCGTACTCCACGGCGTAGGCGTGGTTGACGGTCCACAGCGAGGTCGACGTGATCTCCACCGGCAGGTCCGGATCACCGACGAGGTCGCGGACGATCGCGCGCGCGGCCTCCTCGTCGACCCGCGGCGGCGGCTGCTCTATGTCGTAACCCCACACCAGCAGCCACTCGTTCCAGGGGCGGACCATGCGGACCAGGCCCATGCCGATGCCTCCGGTGTCCGCGCCGGGCCGCAGCACCCAGTACAGGACGCTCGGACGGTGGGCGCAGTACCGGGCGAGGTCGGCCTTGAAGACGATGTTCATGCTGCCGGCCTTGGCCATGCGGCCGGCGAAGGGCAGGCCGAGTTGCCCGGCGACCGCGCTGCGTCCGCCGTCGGCGCCGATCAGATAGCGGGCCCGGACCGTGAACTCGTCGCCCCGGACCCGGTCGCGCAGCAGGGCGGTGACCCCGTCCTCGTCCTGGTCGAAGCTGATGAACTCGGTGTCGAAGCGGACCTTGGCGCCGCGGGCCGCCGCGTTGTCGACGAGGATCGGCTCCAGATACGTCTGCGGCAGGTCGATCATCTCGCAGGGGCTCTTGGCGGAGTACTCGGTGGCCGTCGCGGGGCCGGTGCCCCAGCTGCGGATGCGGCCGATCTCCTCGCCCGTGAGCGCCGTGCACAGCACGGTGTCCCCCATCAGGTGCGAGGGGCTGCCGAGGGCCAGTGCCTCGGACTCGACGCCGAGGTCGCGCAGGACCTCCATGGTGCGCTGGTTCGTGATGTGCGCCCGGGGGGTGTTGGCGAGCCATCCGTACTTCGTGACCAGCAGGGTGCGGACGCCGTAGGTGGCCAGCAGCAGGGCGGCCGAGCCGCCTGCGGGGCCGCTGCCGACGACGAGGACGTCGGTGTCGTAGGCGTCGAGCGGGTCGGTGGTCGTCATGGGTGTGCGCTCCTCGGTCATCCGGCCTGGGGGGCGAGACGGAAGGTGTAGTCGAGCCGGCACCACGGACCGTCGACCGGACGGCCGTCGGGGGCGGGGCCGGACCCCGGGGTGAAGTCCACGACGAGTTCGTCCTTGACGCCGAAGACGGTGTCGCTGTCCAGGTACGCTCCGCCGGCCACGAACAGCTGTGTGACGAGCCGGCGGTGGCCGGGCGCGTCGAACATGAAGTGCAGGTGGGGCGCCCGGTAGGGGTGACGGCCGACCGCGTCGAGCATCTGCCCGACCGGTCCGTCGGCGGGGATCGGGTAGTACGAGGGCAGGATGGACCAGAAGGTGACCCGCCCCTGGCCGTCGCTGCGCAGCCGGGCCCGCAGCACCGGCCCCTCCAGATCGGGGAGCTGTACGTCGTAGAAGCCGTCCTCGTTGGACTGCCACACGTCCACCACCGCGTCCTTGACCGGCTCGCCCTCGCCGTCCGTGACGCGGACGTCCACCCACAGCGGGGTGCCGGGCAGGCCGCCGGAGATGTCGCTGCCGGGCGCGGCCTCGGGCGGGCCCTCCACGTAGAAGGGGCCGAGCACCGCGGACGGGGTGGTGCCGGGGGTGCGGGAGTTGGTGAGCAGGTCCACCGCGCTGGAGACGCCGAGCGTGTCGGACAGCAGGACGAACTCCTGGCGGGTCGGACCGCAGATCTGCCCGGTACGGGTGAGGAAGTCGATGGCGTACTGCCATTCGGCGTCCGTGACGTCGTTGGCCGCGACGAACGTGTGCAGGTGCCGGACGAGGTCGGCCATCAGCGTACGGACCCTGGCGTCGGGGGCGTGCGCGAAGCTGGCCACCACCTCCTCGGTGAGCCGGGCCAGCTTCGCCTCCGTCGAGGGCGGCCCCTGCGGGCGGCATCCCTGCCAGGCTCCGGCCAGCAGCTCACCGATGCCCTCGGTGGTCAGCTCGCGCGGGTTGGGGTACGGCGTCGCGGCGGCCAGCTCGGCGGCGCGCGCCAGGTCTGCCTCCGCCATGCCGAGGTCGCGCAGGGAGGTGGGGCCGCCCAGGGAGACGATCAGGTCGTACACACCGCTCGGCGCGTCGGGCACCCCCAGGGCGTCGGCGATGCGGCGCATGACCTCGGGGACGGCGGGAGCGTTGTACGCCATGGCGTGTGCCAGGACGACGGTGTGGGTCTCGGCGTGCGGCAGGCCGAAGCTGCCGCCGAGGGTGTGGCACAGCTTGTGGTGCAGGCCCATGCCGACCGTGGCGAGGCAGGTCCCGGCGAGCCAGGCGGCGTGCAGCAGGCCGGTCCGGGCCTCCGGGTCGGCCGGGTCGGCGGCCAGCCGGGGCAGCGCCCGGGCGATGCCCGAGATCGCGTCGAGGGCCTGCCGGTCCGTCACCGGGTCGGCGTCGGCCGAGTAGAGGGCCTCGACGGCGTGCGCGAGGGCGTTGACGCCGCTCGTCACCGTGAGGGGCAGCGGCAGCGCGAGGGTGAAGTCGACGTCGTAGACGACGGTCTCGGGCAGGATCGCCGGGGAGGACCGGGTGACCTTGCGCCCGTCCCGGGTCTCGCCGAGCACCGGGGTCACCTCGGAACCGGCGTAGGTGGTCGGCAGGATCACCTGCGGGAGGTCGGTGCGCAGCGCCAGCGCCTTGGACAGGCCGGTCGTCGAGCCGCCGCCGACGGCCACGATCACGTCGGCCGAGGCGTGGGTGAGCACGTCCAGCGCCTGCTCGGTCACGTCCAACGGGGTGTGCATGGCGGCACCGCCGAACTCCGCCGCCACGAGGTCCCCGAGCGCCTCGCGGACCCGTGTGGTGGTGCGGGCCAGGGGCCGGCTGGACAGGAGCAGGACACGGGAGCGGCCGAGCCGCTGGACCTCCTCGCGGAGCCGGTCCACCGTGCCGGATCCGAAGACGACCCGCGAGGGACGGGATGTGTGGACGAACGTCCGCATGGAGTTCTGCCTCCGTCTGTCATCCGGTGTGCGCCGATGGCTTGGATCACCGAGTGTGCGCAGGAGGCAGACACGTCGTCCTGCACGATGCGCGCGCCGCGCTGCACGAAACACGCGTGCGCGTCCGGGGCGGGTGCCCCGGACACGACAGGGCCGGGTGGTATACGGGCCGGCGCACGGGGGACGCGACAGCGAGGGCTGCACGTCCGGGCCGGCACGCCGCGCAGGACCCGGCGAGGGCTGTGAGTCCGGTACCGGCGCACCGGGGACGCCACGGCCGGGGCTGTGAGTCTGGTACCGGCGCACCGGGGACGTCACGGCGGGGACTGTGAGTCTGGTACCAGCGCACCAGGGACGCCACGGCGGGGCTGTACGTCTGGGCCGGCATACCGCGCAGGACCCGGCGAGGGCTGCACGTCCGGGCCGGTGCACGGCGCGCGACACGGCGGGGGCGCGCGTACGCCCGTTGCGGGGCGCGGGGTGCCGGTCGTCCCGTCCGCGTTTACGGCGGCCCTGGCGGGAGCCGCGGCAGCTCCGCGCCGCCTCGCTCCCGACCGGGTGCTCGGCAACGTCCGGCGCCGCGACGCCGATCAGTGTGGCCGGCGGTAGCGGAGTGAACCCCGGTTTCATGGCTGCCCGGCCGGCTCCGGCGCCGCCCGGCCCCCGTCAGGTCGGCGCGGGGGCGGGCTGCGCTTCCAGGGGGCGGGGGCCGGCGGTCAGGACGCGGTGGGGAGCGCCGCGTCGAGGCCGTGGGAGGCGACGAGCTGTGCGCTGCCGTCGGCGAGGCGGTAGCACAGGCCCACCACGGCGGCCTGGCCGGCGGCGACCTTCTCGGCGAGCACCCGGGAGCGGTCCAGCAGCAGGTCGACGGTGTGCCTTATGTGCTCGGCGAGGATCTCGTCCGGCTCGACCCGTCCGGCGGCCCGCGCCGCCAGCACGCTGGGAGTCACCCGTTCGACGACGTCCCGGACGTAGCCGGACGGGGTCATGCCGTCCTCCAGCGCGGCGCACGCCGCGCCGACCGCGCCGCACGAGTCGTGACCGAGCACCACGACCAGCGGACAGCCCAGCACGTCCAGGCCGTACTCGATGCTGCCCAGCACCTCCGCGCCCGCCACGTGGCCCGCGGTGCGCACCACGAAGAGGTCCCCCAGACCGCGGTCGAAGATGATCTCGGCGGCCAGCCGGGAGTCCGAGCACCCGAACAGCACGGCGAAGGGCTGCTGGGACGGTGCGATCTCCGTACGGCGGGTGGCGTCCTGGTTCGGGTGCTCGGGCGTGCCGGCGACGAAGCGCTGGTTGCCGGCCAGCAGCAGCTCGAAGGCGTCGCGGGGCGTCGGGGTCTGGATCTCGGTCATGACCGCAGCTTAGAACCCGGCACCGGTCGGCGCAGCGCCTGGTCCCCCTGTCGTCGCCGCGTCGGGTGATGCCGGCGGCCCGGGGCGGCCCCGGTACGGGGGCCGGCGGTGCGGAGAGGGGACGGCGGGCGCGGACGCGGGGCGGACCGTAAGTTGAGGGTGAGGGCTGTGGGGGCCGGAAGGGAGCGCCGCCGGTGGCATCTCGGGTCGATCACGCGGCGCTGTTCGCCGCCACACCGAGCCCGTACCTGGTACTGGGCCCGGACCTGATCATCGTCGATGTCAACCAGGCGTACCTGGAGGCCACCGAACGCACCCGCGAGGAACTGCTCGGCCGGCACGTCTTCACCGCGTTCCCCGACAACCCCGCCGACCCGGAGGCCGACGGGGTCCGCAACCTCGACGCCTCGCTGCACCGGGTCCTGACCACCAGCCGGCCCGACACGATGGGCCTGCAGAAGTACGACATCCCCGTCATGGACCGGCCGGGCGTCTTCGAGGAACGGTGGTGGTCCCCGGTGAACACCCCCGTCCTCGGACCGGACGGGCAGGTGGCCTACATCATCCACCGGGTGGAGGACGTCACCGCCTTCGTCAAGGCCCACCAGGCCGTGCGGCCCGCCGGCCTCCGGGCGGGCCAGTACCTGGAGGAAACCCAGGCGCTGGAGGCCGAACTGTACTCACGGGCGCGGGAGCTCCAGCGGCTGAACGAGGAACTGCGCCAGGCCCACACGCGGGAACGCACGGTCGCCCTCGCCTTGCAGGAAGCCATGCTCCACGCCCCCGACCTGGCCCAGCACCCCCACGATGTGACCGTCCGCTACCTGCCCGCCACCGGCTCCCTCAACGTGTGCGGCGACTGGTACGACGTCGTCGACATCCCGCCCGACCGGCTCGCCCTCGCTGTCGGCGACGTCATCGGCCACGGCCTGCGGGCCGCGGCCGTGATGGGCATGCTCCGCAGCGCCCTGTCGGCGGCCACCCGCGCCCTGGAACGCCCCGCCCAGGCGCTGGAAGTGCTCGGCCTGTACGCCCGGTCCATCGAGGACGCGCTGGGCACCACCGCCGTCCAGGTACTCGCCGACACCCGCTGCCGCCTGATCACGTACAGCAACGCCGGCCACCCACCGCCGGTGCTCCTCCACCCCGGCGGCGACTGGGAACTGCTCGACCAGGCCACCGACCCACCGCTGGGCGCCCGCCCCCAGCACGTTCCCCGCCCGCAGGCCAGCCTGTCCTACAGACACGGCGACACCCTGGTGCTGTACACCGACGGGCTGATCGAGCGCCGCGGCGAGGACATCGACGCCGGCCTCGGACGCCTGACCGACGTGCTCGGCGCACACGGTCGCCTCGGCACCGGACAACTCGCCGACACGGTCCTGGCACGCCTCGGCGTCTCAAGCGGCGGCCGCGACGACATCGCGCTGATCGTCGTACGCCTCTGACCGTGACGGCACCGCCACGTGACGCTCCCTTCGCCGCGGCACGTCCGTCAGGACGGTGCGGTACCGACGGGTTTCGGACGATGACGCCCGCGGTCGTCGGCGCCGTGCCGGTGGAGTTCCAGGGCCACCGGAGCGGCGGTGAAGACCGAGGAGTAGGTGCCGACCGCGAGGCCGATGAGCAGGGCCAGGGCGAAGTCGGTGAGCGAGGACCCGCCGAGCACGGCGAGGGCGGTGAGGATGAAGACGGCGCCCATGCCGGTGTTCACCGTGCGGGGCAGGGTCTGGAGGATCGCCTGGTTCGCGAGGTCGGGCAGCGGTGTGGAGGCGGCTCGGCGGGTCGGTCCGGCTGTGCGGGTCAGTTCCCTGACGCGGTCGAAGAGGACCACGGAGTCGTTCACCGAGTAGCCGATGACGGTGAGCAGGGCTGCCAGGAACACCCCGTCGACGGGCTTGCCCAGCCAGGCGAAGACGCCGACGAGGATCACCACGTCGTGGGCGAGGGCCGCGACCGCGGCGGTGCCGAACAGCAGACGGAAGCGCGCCGCCAGGTAGACGAGCTGCGCACCGAGGGCCACGGCGAGCGCGGTCAGGGCGTCCCGGCGCAGCTCCTTGCCGAGGCTGGGGCCGATCAGTTCGTCGCGCACCTTGTCCGCCCCGCCCGCGAGGTCGCGTACCGCGCCGGTGACCTCGGCTTCTTCGGCGTCGGTCAGCTGCTCGGTGCGCACGGTCAGGCCGCTGTCGCCGGAGGACTGCACGACGGCCCGGGGGAATCCGGCCTCCGCGAGCGCGGTGCGGGCCCGGTCGGCGTCGACGGGCGCGCTGGTGGCGTACTCCACGAGGCGGCCGCCGGTGAACTCCACACCCGGTTCGAGGCCCCGCACCGCGATGCCCGACGCGGCCAGGACGAGCACGGCGGCGGACGTGGCCAGCCAGCGGCGCGGGCGGCGCATGAGGTGGGGGTCGCGCCGGGTGAGCCGGGCACGGACGGCGCCCGTGGTCGCGATGCCGGTCAGGTGCGGGCGGCGGCGCAGCCCGGGGCGGCCGGCGGCGTACTCGGCGAACACCCGGGTGATCACCAGGGCGCTGAACATGGAGGCGAGCACGCCGATGCCGAGGGTCACACCGAAGCCCCGCACGGGTCCGGACGCGAGGAAGAACAGCAGGGCGGCGGCGATCAGGGTGGTGATGTTGGAGTCGGCGATCGCGCTGAGCGCGTTACGGAACCCGGCCGCCAGCGCCGAACGGGCACTGGGGCGGCGGCGGGCGGCGTACTCCTCGCGGGCCCGTTCGAAGACCAGCACGTTGGCGTCCACGGCCATGCCGATCGCCAGGACGAAACCGGCCAGGCCCGGCAGGGTCAAGGTGGCGCCCAGCACGGCCAGAGCGGCGTAGGACACCAGGCCGTAGCAGACCAGGGCCACGGCGGCCAGCGCTCCCATCAGCCGGTAGACGGCGATGATGAACAGCGAGGTCAGCGCCGTGCCGATGGCCGCCGCCCAGGCACTTGCCGTGATGGCCTGCGCGCCCAGGGTCGGGCCCACGGTGCGCTGTTCGACGGTCTCGACCGGCACGGGCAGCGCTCCGCCGTTGATGAGCAGGGACAGCTCGCGGGCTTCCTCGGGGCCGAAGGAGCCGGTGATCTGTGTGGCGCCGTCGCGGATGCCGGTCCCGCAGGCGACGGACGGGTCGACCTGCGGTGAGGAGATGACCTTGCCGTCGAGGACGATGGCGACCCGCCGCTCCGGGGCGCCCGGCGGGTGGCAGGCGGCCTCGCCGGTCAGCCGGGCCCAGCCGTCGCGGCCGGCGCCGGCGAAGCCGACGGTGACGTGCCAGCCGGCGCCGCCCTGCTGGTCGAAGCGGGCGGCGGCTTCCTCGACGTGCGCGCCGGTCAGGGCGGCGGCACCGAGGCGCAGGGGCGTACCGGACTCGTCGGGCAGGACGGATTCCCGGGACCGCCCCGGCAGGGAACGGGAGTCGTCGCCGGCGTCGGCAGCGGTGCCGAGCACGGGGTGGAAGGTGAGCTGCGCGGTGCGGCCCAGGACGTCGGCGGCCTTCTTCGGGTCCTGCACACCGGGCAGTTCGACGAGGATGCGGTCGTCGCCGGAGCGGACGAGGGTGGGTTCGGCGACGCCGAGCGCGTCGATGCGGCCGCGCAGCACCTCCAGGGTGCGGTCGGTGGCCGCGCGGTCGGCGTCGGTGGTGGCGGTGGACCGGGTCTGGAGCACGATCTGGGTGCCGCCGCGCAGGTCGAGTCCGAGACGGACCGGCACGGTGACGGCGATGTACAGCGATACGGCGATCACGGCGAGGGCGAGCAACGCCCTCACCCGCTGGGAACGGGTCAACGGGAGCCTCCGGCAGGCACACCACGGCCACGGCGCGGGCCGGGGGCGGGGTGAGCGGTGAGGGAAAAGTGAGGGGGTGTCAGGTGCCGGAGGCGACCGGCGGCGCCCGGCCACGGTCAGGGGGTGCGTGAGGACCCGAGGAGGGGACGTGCCGGGTGGATTCCGTGTGCCGCGCCGGGCGGGGCGGACCGACGTCCGTGCCCTCGGGACAGACACCGGGATGGCAACGCGGAGCGGGCAGTTCGCCGTGCTGCTCCTGACGCGGTGCCGCCCGGACGACGCAGAAGGGGTCACACCCGTCGTCGACGCGCGGCCCGGGGTCCAGGTGGTGACCCGCTCCTTCCGCGATCACGGCCGGGGGGCCGTCCGCGGGCATGGGACCACTCGTGGGCGCGGGGCTACCCGGGGGCGCGGGGTCGCCCGGGGCTGCGGAACCGTACGCGGTGGCAGGGCCGCCCGTGTCCAGGGGGCCGCCCATAGCGGCGGGAGCACCCGGGGCTGAGGAACCGTACGGGGTCGCGGGGCCGCCTGCCGTCCCGGCGCCACCCGCCGCCGAGGCGCCGCTCGTCATCGCGGGTCCACCCGCCGTCGAAAGGCCGCCCGTCATCGCGGGGCCGTCCGCGATCACGGAACCGCCCGTCATCCCGACGCCACCCGCCGCCGAGGCGCCGCCCGTCATCGCGGGGCCACCCCCGAACGCCGGGCCGCCCGTCATCGCAGGGCCGTCCGCGATCACGGAACCGCCCGTCATCCCGGCGCCACCCGCCGCCGAGGCGCCGCTCGTCATCGCGGGGCCACCCCCGAACGCCGGGCCGCCCGTCATCGCAGGGCCACCCCTCACCGCGGCGCCGCCCGCACTCGCGGGGCCGGTGAGGCCCACCGTGGTCAGCAGTGTCAGGACGACGGCCGCCAGGACCGCTCCGGCGGAGAGCCGGGCGTTTCCTCGGCGGGAGGCGTGGCGCATGCCCCTCCCCTCTCGTCGTGGTGTGCGGATGCCGGGTCCGGGAGCGGGCGGCCACCGGTGGGGTCGGACGGGACGTCAGGGTTCGATCAGGCCGACGCGGATGGCGTACCGGGTGAGTTCCAGGCGGTCACGCAGGCCGAGCTTCTGCAGCAGATTCGCGCGGTGCCGCTGGACCGTCTTGACGCTGATGAACAGCAGCTCGGCGATCTCCTTCGACGAGTGCCCCTCGGCCACCAGCTTCAGGACCTCCTCCTCGCGGGGTGTGAGGACCTGGTCGGGGGCTTCCTCGCCGCGTCGGGCCCGGTCCAGGTAGTTGCGGATCAGGGCGGTGACCGCGCCGGGGTACAAGAACGGTTCGTCCCGCATCGCGGCCCGGCACGCGGCGACCAGGTCCCGGTCGGCGACCGACTTCAGCACGTACCCGCTCGCGCCGGCCTTCAGGGCCTGGAAGAAGTACTGCTCGTTGTCGTGCATGGTGAGCATCAGGATGCGCAGGCCCGGCCTGAGGACGGCCAGTTCCCTGGCGGCCTGCAGGCCGGTCATGCGCGGCATGGCGATGTCCAGCACGGCCAGGTCCACGTCATGGGTGCGGGCCAGGCCGACGGCCTCGGCGCCGTCGCCGGCCTCGGCGACCACCTCCAGGTCCGGTTCCTGGTCGAGGATGAGCCGCACACCCCGCCGGACCAGCGCGTGGTCGTCGGCGAGCAGGATACGGATCGTGCTCCGGGAGGCCGTCCGGTGCGGTGTCCCCGCCGAGGGCGTCGTGGCGTCGGGCATGGTCAGGGCTGCTTCCTGGGAACGGACGCGGTGAGCTGGACCCGGGTGCCGGTACCGGGAGCCGGGGTGATCTCGAGGCTCCCCCCGATGAGCAGGGACCGCTCGCGCATGCCGCGGATGCCGGCGCCTTCGCGGGGGGCCTTGATGCCGGAGCCGTCGTCGGTGACCGTCAGCACCACGCTGTCGTCGGCGTGGCGCAGGGCGACCGTGACCCGCTGGGCGTCCGCGTGCCGGGCGACGTTGGTCAGCGACTCCTGGGCCACGCGGTAGAGGACCAGTTCGGTCTCCGGCGCGAGGGCGGGCAGGTCGGCGTCGAACCGGCGGCTGACCCGCAGCCCGGTGTGCGTGGCGAAGTCCTCGGTGAGCGAGGTCAGCGCACTGACCAGCCCCAGGTCGTCCAGCACGCCGGGCCGCAGCCGGCGTACCAGGCGACGGACCTCGTCGAGGCTCTGCCGGGTGATCTCCTGCGCCTCGTGCAGCTCTTCCCGCAGCGCCGCCGGTGCCTCGTCCGCGGCCCGCTTCAGTCCCAGCAGGATCGCGGTCATGCTCTGGCCGACCTCGTCGTGCAACTCCTGGGCGATGCGGCGGCGTTCGGCCTCCTGGGCCAGCAGGGCGCGGGCGCTGCTGGTGGCCCTCTCGTGTTCCAGCCGCTCCAGCATGGCGTTGAACGTGCGGATCACCTCGGCGACCTCGCCGCCCCCGGAAGCCGGCAGACGCTGGCCGGGGCGCAGCAGGTCGACGGTGGTCATGAGCTTCGTGAGCCGGTCGAGCGGGGCCAGTCCGAGCCGCAGCAGCACGGCGTTGGCGACGAGCATCACGGCCATTCCGCCGACCAGGATGACCGCCTCGGTGAGCAGGACCGGCACGGAGACGGTCACCGGGGCCCACAGGAGCAGGGCGGTCGCCGTGCCCAGCACGACGGCGTTCAGGGCGAAGATCCGCCAGAACAAGGACACCGGCCCCACGCCTCCCCTTCTACACTCTCGGTCCACCTCCACTGTCGGCCATCGCGCAGCCCCACCGCGTCCACGGTACCGGGGCGCTCGGGTGCGCCTGCGGCCAGCGTCCCCCCGCCGCGTGTGCCGCGTCGATGGGGCTCGGACCCCATTTCACGGGGCGCGCACCACCCATGGCCCTCCCGTATGGGTCCCGCGCCCCCGCGTAGATGGGTTCCGCGCCCGATGGGTGTCCGCCGCCGGCCCGGCCATGGTGGGAGGCACACGATCACCGCCGACGACGAGCGTGCGGCTCGGCGACGCCGCCGCGCCGTGGGCCGCCGTGAAAGGAACCGACCATGTCACTCGACGTCACCCGGGCCGAACCCCACCCGGACGAGGCCCGACGGCACCTGGAGCACGCCCGTGTCTCGCGGCTGGCCCAGCTCCAGGCGCTCGACGAGACCGTGCAGACCACGGACGCGTACCTGCTGTCCGAGCAGAAGTCCGCCATGAAGCGGGTCCTGAAGGAGATCGAGGATGCCTTCACCCGCGTCGACGACGGCTCCTACGGCGCCTGCCACGACTGTGCCAAGCCCATCCCCGCGGAACGGCTGGAGATCCTGCCCTACACCCGCTACTGCGTCGCCTGCCAGCGCCGCGCCACCTGACCACCGCCCGTCACGCCGCCCTCCTCCTGCCCCCGAAGGGGTGAAGTGGTGAACCACCAGACGATCGGCCAGAGCACGGCACACCTGTCGGCCGATGACCTCGCCGCGCTGCGCCGGCACCTCCAGGAGCAGCGCCTGTTCCGCCAGGAGCAACTGCTGCAGCTCGCCGGGCCGGTCACCTCACGCGCCGAGGACCGGCTGCAGCGGCAGGACGCCGCGCAGATCGAGGTACGCGTCAAGCTGGCCGCGTCCGCCCGCATGGTCCTCGCCGACGTCGAGGCGGCCCTGCGGCGCATGGACGACGGCTCGTACGGCATCTGCCACCTGTGCCGGCGCCCCGTCGACCGGGAGCGGCTGATGATCGTGCCGCAGTGCCGCTACTGCGTCCGCTGCCAGCAGGTCAGGCGGGCGGTCCCATGACCGGCACCGGCCACGACCGCACCGCCGCCGTCCGGCACCTGCCCTGGCCGCTGTGCCGGCGCTGCTGCGGCGTCGCCCTGGACATGGGAAGCGCGCGCACCCGCGCCTGGATCGCCGGAAAGGGCGTGGTCGTCGACGTGCCCTCCGTGACCTTCCCGGGCTCCGGCGCGGTGCACCCCATCCAGCGCGGCACCATCATCGACACCCCGGAGTGCGCCCGTATGCTCCACCGTCTGCTCGCCCACCGCCTGCCGCGCTCCGCCCGCCCCATGGTCATCGTGACCGCGCCCGTCCTGGACGGCGTCGCCTACCGCGCCCACGCCCGTGGCGCGGTCGACGTGCTGCGTCCGCGCAGCGTCCTGACCGTGCCCAGCGCCCGGGCCATCGCCGTGGCGGCCGGCGCGGACATGTCCCGTCCGCTGATGGTGGTGGACATCGGCGCCCATCTCACCGAGGTGGTGCTGCTGGCCGGCGGTGACATCACCGACGCGCGCCGCACCGCCCTGGGCACCGGCGATCTGGACGACACGACCACACCGGAGGAGATCGCCGGGGCGGTGGCCTCGATGCTGACCGCGATGCTCCGGCAGGACCGCACCTCGCTCGCCGCCGACGCGGCGCACCGCGGCGTCCTGCTGGCCGGTGGGGGCGCCTTGCGTCCCGGGATCACCCGCAGTCTCACCGAGCGGTTGCACATGCCGCTGCACGTGGTCACGGCCCCGCACACCGCAGCGGTTCGCGGGGCCGCCAAGCTCCTGCAAGCCGCCCACACCCACCCCTCCGCGTCCGGCGTTCTCCCGCCCGTCCGCCCCCGCTAGACCGTGGCGCGCGGGGTTCGACGCGTGCGGCCGTGAGGCGGAGGGGGATGGCTCGGCGCGTCGGGTGACCGACGGCGAGGGGGCAGACGTACGTGCCGAGTCCCGTGGCCCCGGGGACGAACGGCGAGACCCCGGGACGAACGGCGAGACACACTGCCGGGCCGCGCTCGTGCCCCGCTTCCCCGGGCGCCCCGGGTGCCCCGTCCACTGCGTCCACGCCGGAAGGAGGACACGTGCCCGGCCGCAATCCGCCCCCTCCCGAGGACTCGCCCGGACCCGCGCTCCGGCGCCTGAGACGCAACCCCCTGTGCCGCCGCAGCGACCTGGTCCGGGCGTGGGCACGTCTGTGCCTGCTGCTGGCCGCGCTGGCGGCCACCCCTGTCACCATGGTCCTCGTCGGCGACGCCGCCCACCGCCACTACGCCCGCGCCGCCCAGCACCAGGCCGCCACCCGTCACCAGACCACCGCCGTCCTCCTGGAGGACTCCCGGCACCACCCCGAACCCGGATCCGCCGAGGCCAGGAAGACCCGCTACCCGGCCGAGGTCCGCTTCACCGACCCGCACGGGCGCACCCGCACGGCCACCGCCGACGTCCAGCCCGCGCTCCCCCGGGGCAGCGCGGTCCGCGTCTGGGTCGGCACCGACGGCACGGTCACCGGCCCGCCGATGAGCCCCCGTGAGGTCCGCAGCCGCGCCATGGGATCAGGCATCATCGCCACCCTGGGCCTCCACGCCGCGGCGGCCGCCGCCTACGGCGCCGCCTGCCTCGTCATCCAGCGCCGCAACCTCGCCGCGTGGGACACCGCCTGGGCCCGGACGGCTCCCCGCTGGACCCCGTCGCCGTAGGCCCCGGCCGGCCGAGGGTCCGCTCGACGTCCCCTCGCTCGCGGCCCGTTCCGCGCCCCCTGCCGGGGCCGCGTGGCCGCGATCGAGGCCGTGTGGGACGGCGACACGGCGCACGACTGGTTCGTGCTCCTGATCGCGGTCCTGGAGGATCCGGTCGGCGAAGGCCCCTTGGCGACCGTCTGCCACCGCTGTGACGGGCCCGGACAGACCCTGTGACCGTTTGTCCCGCATGGGTCGCGCCGACGCGGGAAACCGGTGATCACGTTTCGGCGATGCGGGAGGAGATTCTCCGTGCACAAGGGCAAGTGGATAACGGGCAGCGCGCGCAAGGAGTTGGCCGACGCCTTCACCAAGGAGTACCGGGAGGGGCGGTCGATCCGCGCCATAGCCGAGGCTCATGGCCGGTCGTACGGCTTCGTGCACCGCGTGCTCACCGAAGTCGGCGCGCCTCTCAGGGCACGGGGCGGCGATGTCCGCACCGGCACCGCCCATTCGACGCGCTGACAGCCGCGTCCCCGGACGCCGGAGGCTGGACCACCGGTTTACGGGTAGCCGAACCCCGTGGGGCCCGCCGAGAGCAGGGCACCCCCGGCGAGAGGAGTGTCATGTCAGGAGTTCTCCAACGACTCAAGCAGTTCGCCAACAGCCCGCAGGGTCGGCGCACGATCGACCAAGTGCGCCGTACCGCCGCCGATCCGCGCCGTCGAGCCCAGGCCCAGCGGCTCATCGGCAAGCTGCGGACCCGCCGTTCGGGTTCGGGCGCCTGACCGTCCCGACGAAGGCCGCAGACCGGGGCACACGGACCGGGCGGTCCGCGACCCCTCGGCCCCGTCGGTCGTGAAGCACGGCTCGTGGGAGCCCCGCAGGGCGTCGCAGGGCGGGCGGGGCCTTCGGAAAACCCCCAGCCGTGCGCCTGCGTCGGCGGCCCCGCCGTCCGGGCCCGCCACGTCGTCCGGCGCACCGGGTCAGGCGGTCGTCCCCTCCCGGTCGGAGGACGGCCACACGTAGGGCAGGTCGTCCGGCACGCCGGGGAACACGGGTGCGTACGTGTCCCGGTCCTTGCGGACGAGCGCTGACTGGTGGCTGCGGTGGAAGGCCTCGTCACCGAGCCACGGCGGGAGTTCGCCCGCGGCGGCGAGAGCGGGCTGGTCGCGCACGTGTGCGCCAGGACGGCCCGCGGCGTATCCGGCGATCAGTGACGCGGCACAGCTGTCCTGGTGCCCCTGCTCGCGCCAGACCCGGCATACTTCGAGCCCGTAGCGGACCAGGGCCTCCTCGTAGCCGTTCCACATGCGCACGGCCGGGTGCCTGCGCCAGCCGTATCCGGGAACGGTCAGGCCGCGCAGGACCTGGAGTGCCTCCACCCGCTGCTTGCCCAGGCGGCGCCGGTCCAGGAGCAGGGCGGAGCGCCGGAAGTCGGCATCGGGCAGGAACGTCTGCATGGTCGCCGTCCTGGAAGTCGTGCGGCTGGTGCGGGAGTTCGGGTGCTCCGGGGTCATTCGGAGGTGTGCCGCCGGGCCCGGCGGGGCGAGGGGGCGGTCAGCCGTCGGCGGCCGGGGGGCTCGCCGTGTGACCGGGGTGTCCGAGGGTGCGGCGCGCCTCCTTCATCTCCGCCTCGTACAGGTGGTCCCGGCCCTGGGCGAGTGCGTTGACCACGCCGCGTTCCAGCTCCCGGAACGGCCCGTAGTAGGTGTCGTTGTAGGCCTCGATGATCTGGAAGGTCCAGTGACCGGGGATGACGTCGCGGCCCAGGATCTCCGCCTCGGCCTTCGCCGCCCACTCGGTGTGCCCGGCCTCGCGCAACAGCCCTACCGCTCGTTCCAGTTCGCGGTCGGCGCCGCCGGTCAGCTGGTGGAAGCTGTACAGGTGGCCGCGGGCGCGTTCCGTGGTCTCCAGGGCCTTCGACAGCGATCCGAGGGCTTCGACGGTCAGGTCGTCGACGCCTTCCGGGCGGTGGTACCGGTGCTCGGGGCCGCCCTGGTACTCGTTCATGGCACTCCCTGGGTGCTGTGGCTCTGTCGGTCCCCGCATCCCTTCCCGTCGCACCGGGCGACCGCGTGCGGCGTGGGCCGGACGGGTGAGGAGCCGTCGTGCGTCGTGTGGCCGCGCGCTCTCCGGGATCGCCATGCGCGGAGGGGCGTTCACCGCGTGCCAAAGCCCCGGTCGGCGGCGCCGGCCAGGCCCCGCAGCAGGGCGTTCCGGCCGTGCCGTGGAACCGTCCACAGGGTCACTCCCCGCACGCCCCACTGCTCCAGCAGGGCGTTGGCCGCGAGGAAGCCGGTCGTCGCGGCCCGTTCCATGAGCGCCACGGGCAGGCCGGTGCGGACGAGGTCGCCGGCCACCACGAGGTGGGGGTCCGGGGTGCGGACGGCCGGCCGGTCGCCGTGCCCGCCCACCGGGAACAGCGGGCAGTCGTCGCGCCATTCGTGGCGGGCGTCGACGATCGTGGCGTCGCGCGTCTCCGGATAGACGCGGTGCATCTGTTCGATCAGGCGCTTCTCCTCGACGTCCCGGGCGGCGCCGGCCGGGACGGCGTAGGCGTGCAGTTCCACCACGGACCCCCCGGTGCGTGCGGCCCAGTGGGCGGCCTCGTCCTCCCAGCGCTCCAGGACACTGACGTTGTCCAGGCTCCCGAATCCGCCGGTGCCCAGGAAGCCCGGACGGCCCGGCGCCACGGGACGGTCCAGCCACAGCCTGGTCACCAGGAACGGCGGCGCGTTGCGCAGCCGTGCGATCCGCTCGCGCCACGGGGCGTCGCCCAGCAGGTCCGAGCGGGCGACGAGGCGGCGCAGGCCGGCGGTGTCCAGGGCGAGGACGACGGCGTCGTGATGCCGCTCGTCCCGGTCCGTGACGACCTGGTGACCGCCGCCGCGCCCCGGCGTGATGTGTTCGACGGCCGTGGCGGTGCGCACCTCGGCGCCGTGCCGCCGCAGGTGACCGGCCAGGGGCTCCCACAGGGCGGCCGGGAAGGGCGCGCGGGGCACGTCGAACAGCAGGCCCTCGGCCGAGCCGAGGAAGTAGACGTGGAACATCAGCGCCATCTCGGCCGCCGAGAGCTGCCGGGGGTCGGCGAAGAAGCTGCGGGAGAACACCTCGAAGGCGAGGTGCCGGGCCTTCTCGGGGAAGCGGACGGCGTCGAGGAACGCGTGGGCGCTGACGTGGTCGAGCCGGTCGTAGATCTCGGGGACGCGGACGTCCAGCAGCGGCAGGGCCGCGACCGGGTTCATGCGGCACATGTCCCGCAGGGTGAAGGTGGGGCTGAGCGCGGCGAAGCCGAGCGCGCTCCACGGCGGGGTGCGCGGGACGCGGCGGAAGCTGTCGCGCGTTCCGCCGGCGTGCAGCAGCGGATAGTCGGGCAGACCGGTCAGCCGCCGCAGGCCGGGGTCGGTACGGCGGAGCAGCCCGCGCAGGTTGTAGTACTGGCGGAAGAAGGCGTGGAAGCCCCGGCTCATGGTCACCCGGGTGCCGTCCCGCAGGGTGGTCGGCCAGCCCCCGGCGCGCCCGCCGAGGTACGGCTGCCGCTCGTACAGCGTCACGGCCACCCCGCGTTCGGCGAGCGCCGTGGCGGCGGCGAGACCGGCGATGCCGCCGCCGACGACGGCCGCGCTGGGGCGGGTCCCGCCGACGCGCCGGGCGCCGGGCGGCGCCGGCAGCATCCGGGCCCGCCGGTCCCGTCCGGGACGATCGCCGTCCGGCCGCTCGGCCGCGGCCGCCGCCCGCTCCGCCGCGGTCATCGCGCGCTCTCCGCGCGCCGGGCGACGACGGTGTGGGTGATGCCGGTCTGCCAGCCCGGCAGGGGCAGCGCCCGGACCCGCTCGAAGCCGGCCGCGCGGACGCGGGCGGCCAGGCGGTCGACGGTGTCGAACTCGACGACGCTGCGCCACAGATGGCGGTACAGCCCGCCGTCCCCGAGGACGGACGCCACGGGCTGCACGAGGCCGCGGCAGACCAGGCTCCACACCGTTCGGTCGACGCGGCGGCCGCTGAGGGCGTACTCGTGCACGCCGAGCCGGCCGCCGGGCACGAGCAGGTCCCGTACGGCGGTGAGGACGACGTCGGGATCGGACACGTTGCGCAGCAGGTAGGCGGCGAAGACCGCGTCGAAGGGCCCGGTCACGCCCGCCTCGGCCAGCCGTTCCGCCGGTGCCCGCACGAAGGTCACCCCGTCCGCCCAGGGCTTGGCGGCGGCCCGCCGCAGCATGCCGGCGGAGGCGTCGACGGCGGTGATGTGCGCGGCCGGCAGGACGGCGCGGAGCGCGGCCGTCGAGGCGCCCGTGCCGCAGCCCAGGTCCAGCAGGCGCAGGCCCGCCGCGGACCCAGGCAGGCCGAGACGGCGTACCGAGCGCCGCAGGTGGGCGTGGTAGCCGGGGTTGGCGGCCACCAGCCCGTCGTAGCCGCGGGCGGCGTGGTCGAAGGCGGCGGTGAGGTCCTCGTCGCGCAGCAGCGTCATGCGGTCTCCAGGTCGGTGCGGTGGCGGGTGATCGGCCGGGCGGGGCGGTGGAGCGGGACGGGTGGCTCAGTCGAACGGGCGGCGGGGCAGGAGGGGCAGTTCGAGCGCCGAGCGGAGCATCGGGCCGATCGGGGTGCGCAGGCCGATGGCGAGGTCCTCGCACAGACGCGTGCGTCCGTCGAGGAAGCGCAGCAGCCGGGGGGCGGGTACGTGGGCGAACAGGCCGCAGAACAGCGCGGGGCCGTCGACCCGGCCGCTGGCCAGGGCGCGCAGGAGGACGGCGTCCATGGCGCGGGACCGGGCGGAGTGGGCGGCAGGCGGGGCCGGCCGCCGGCCGCGGCGCAGGGCGGCGGCGACGGCCCGTGTCTGACGTTGCAGACCGGCGAAGGTGTAGCCGGTGGCCGGGCGGGTGGCGCCGCCGGCGGCACCGATGCGGAAGACGCGGGCCCCGGCCTGCCGGGGCATCGGCGCGTCCGTCATCGGGATGACGCCGGTCTCGGTGGACAGGACCTGTACGTCGCCGAGACGCAGCACGTCGTCGGCGTAGTGGCGCACCGCCGCCTCGTACTCGCCGTCGGTGAGTGGCCGGGATGAGAACTCCGTGTACTCGACGAGGGCCTCGCGCGGTCCGACGGGCAGGACGTAGCCGAACGACAGGCCGTCGGCGGGCTGCGGGGTGCGGAAGTCCATGAGGTCGACGGTGCCGGGGTCGAAGACGGGGCGTGCGGTGCGGACGAACCAGCCGTGGAAGTGCTGGAGCAGGGTGGTGCGGGCGGCGGGCAGGCTGCCGGGCGGCCGGGAGTCGAACACCCAGCGGGCGGTGAGCACCCGGGCTGCGCCGCCGGCGCTCCGCACCTGGACGCGGGCTCCGCCCTCGATGTCCTCCACCGTCTCGACGGTGGCCTCCAGCCGCCGCACGTTCGGGCTGCGCGCCAGGTCCCGCCCGACCAGCTCCTCGAAGTCGTCGGACCGGATCATCTTGTACCGCAGCGGTGCGAGGTCCCCCTCGATCGGGTCGCCCGTGGGGGGCCGTACGCGCAGATGCCCCCAGGAGGCCGTCAGCGCGCCGTCGAAGCGCCCCGGGCCCGGTTCCCAGAAGCACCAGGTGCGGCGCGGTGGGCGCAGTGGGCCCGGCGGCGCGTCCACCAGCACGACGGAGGGCGTCCGCGGTCCCCGCGCGGGCCCGGCCAGACGGTGGGCCAGGGACAGTCCTGCGGCTCCGCCGCCCAGAACGGCCACGTCCGCCTCGAACACGACGGCTCCTTCCCTGCTGTGCGCCGTGCTGTGGGTGCACGTGCTCTGCCTCTCTTCCCGCCGGAGTGCCCGAACGGACGCGGGTCACCCGGATGCGGCACGCGGAGGTCACGGCGGACGGCGCCGCGGAAGACACCACCGCGGACGCCGGGCCCCGCTGCGACGGGCGCCGGGGCACGCCGGGTCCGCGTGCGGGCGAGGAGGGGGTGACGGACCGCCGCCCCGGCCTCGGGACGCCGGAGCCGGTCTCCCGCCGCCGTGTCGACCGCGTTCGTCCTGTACGGCGGCATCCTGAACGCGGTCGCCGAGGACGGTGACCCGGTGCCGAGGGAGAAGCAGCGGCCGGCACGGCGCGACGCCAGGCCGGGGGCGATCAGGGAGGCGTCGCAAAAAACGGGGCACAGGCAGCCTCCGGTCGCGGCGTGCACGGGGCGCCTGCGCTAACGTCCGCCGTCATGACGTTCACTTCGCTCGAGGACCTGCGGGCCGAGTTGCGCAATCTGGCGGAGCCGGCCGTGCGGGCGCAACTGGAGCGGGTGCTCAGCCCCGCGGAGGACGACGAACTGCTCGGCGTGCGCGTGCCGGTGCTGCGCAAGCTGGCGCGTGCCTACCGCGAGCTGTCCCTCGACGACGTCGACGTACTGCTGCGCGGCCGTGTCCACGAGGAGCGCTTCGCCGGGCTGCTGGTCCTGGCCGAGCGGGTGCGCACGGCGAGCGGCGCAGACCGCGAGGCGCTGGCCGGCTTCTATCTGGCGCGCACCGAGTGCGTGGACAACTGGGACCTGGTCGACGGTTCCGCGCACGTCGTACTCGGGCCCTGGCTGCTGGAGGGTGACCTGCGCGTCCTGGACGAACTCGCCGCGTCAGCGCGGCTGTGGGACCGCCGGATCGCGGTGCTCGCCACGCTGGCGCTGATCCGCGCGGGCCGCTTCGAGCCGACGCTCGGGCTGGTCCTGACGTTGCGCCAGGATCCGGAACCTCTGATCCACAAGGCGCTCGGCTGGATGCTGCGGGAGATCGGCCGCCGGGACGAACCGCTCATGGTGGCCTTCCTCGCACGGTACCTGGACGAGCTGCCGCGCGTCACCGTGCGCCATGCGACGGAACGCCTGGCGCCGGCCGAGCGGGCACGGTTCGTGAGGGCGCGATAGGGCCGGGTACGAACCCGGCGCGGCCGGCGACCGCCCCGGCCCCCGTAAGGTCGCGTGCATGCTCCTGTGGATCAACGGTCCCTTCGGTGGCGGCAAGACGCAGACCGCGTACGAACTCCGACGCCGGCTCGCGGACAGCGTCGTCTGCGATCCCGAACACGTGGGCTTCGGTCTGCACCGCATGATGCCCCCGTCCTTGCGCGGCGACTTCCAGGATCTCGCCGCCTGGCGGCTGGGGGTGGTCGACGTGCTGGATCACGTCCTGAGCACGTACGAGGGGACGGTGATCGTGCCCATGACGGTCGTGGAGCCGGTGTACTTCCGCGAGACCGTAGGCCGCCTGCGCGAGCGCGGCCATGATGTGCGGCACTTCGCCCTGCTGGCCGAGCGTGAGACGGTGCTGCGCCGGCTGCGCGAGCGCGGCTTCGGACACGTTGTCCGGTTCGTCGCCGGAAAGGACGCCCCCCTGCGTCGCGAGAGCTTCGCCGTGTCCCGGCTCGACCTCTGTCTGGAGCGCCTGCGTGCCCGGGAGTTCGGGGACCAGGTCTGGACCGACCACCTCACCGTGCCCGAGGTCGCCGAGCGCATCGCCGCTGCCGCCGGCCTGGCACTCGCCCCGAACAGGGACGGAGCACTGCGCGGACGTGCGCGGCGGGCCTGGACAGGGATCAGGCACATCCGGTTCGACTGAGCACCTGCCCCCGCCGCCGGTAGAAGGAGCGCACCCGCTCCCCTGGCGCACAGTCACCGTCGCGTGTCACCGACGGGTGCTCAATTCCTCCGCCGCGAGGACGTGCTTGCCCAAGCCCGGGTGGGAACCACTCCCGCGGTCCCCCGATGCAGCGATGTGTGTGCCGTGTCACGCACTCCCGAAGCCACCTAAGTTGTCTGCATCACAGCGTAAATGTCCCTTTAGCGTCCATGCTCGAAACGGATACCGACTCCCCAAGTGGGGCCTATTGGCATTCCCTTGGACATGAGGTCGCAAAGTGGCTCATGCCACACCATTCATTAGATATCCGTTTTCCTCCCATTTCCTCTGTTCTGCCGGGAAGGTGCACCATGGCCGCTTATCTCTGTCCTCCTGCCGTGATACACGGCGAGCACCCCGTGAAGACCAGCCAGATCGTGGCGGAGGTGCGCGACCGGCACCCGCACGCCACGTGGGCGCAGCGGATCGACGGCATCGCGGCCAGTACGGGTATCGAGACCCGTGGGTGGATGCTGCCGCTGGAGACCGCCGTCGCGCCCGGCAAGAGCGGCGGGCTGCGGGCCGTCGGCGTCGAGCCGGCCCAAGAGGCACTGGCACGTGACGGGTTCACCCAGCAGGACGTGGACCGCGTGATCGCCGCGCTCGAGGCACTGCCCACGCCGCAGACCGTCCAGGAGCGCACCGGGCCGGCCTGGCAGGCCGTGCAGTCCTACGGAGAGCGCGCGGCGCGCGGGGCCCTGCAGATCGCCGGGCTGGACAGCGCGGACATCGACTGCCTGATCACCAGCCACTCCACCACCCCGGCCCTGCCGGGTCTGGACATAGCCCTGGCCAACAAGCTCTCCCTGCGCGACGACGTGATGCTGCTGCCGGCCACGCAGTGGGCGTGCATCGCCGGGACCCGCTCCCTGGCGCTGGCCGCGGACCTCGTGGCCGCGGACCCCGACCGCGTGGTCCTGGTCGTCATCTCGGAGGCGCTGAGCACGACCTACCAGCCCGCGGACGACACCCTCGAGTCGCTGATCGTCCGGCTGCTGTTCGCGGACACCGCGGTCGCCGCGGTGGTCACGGGCCGCCCCCGGCGCGAGTCGGTGCTGCGCCTGGACGCCGCCTGGCATCACACCCTGCCCGGCACCCAGGACCTGCACCGCCTGGAGACGCGTGCGGACGGCACCCACTTCGTGATGGACCGGCGCGGGCCGCGTGCTGTACAGGAGACGGTCACCGCGATGTGGGAGTGGCTGCGCGTCCGGTACCAGGACCACCCCGACGCCTGGCACCCCGACGTGCTGCTCGCGCACCCCGGCGGCACCCGGGTGCTGGAGTACATGGAGCAGACGATGCCGGACGCCTGGCCGTCGGGGCTGCTGGACCACAGCCGGGACAGCTACACCTCCGGAAACCGCGGGGGCGCCGCCGTGTTCGACATCCTGCGGCGGGCGCATGACGCCGGGCAGAAGCCGGGCAGTCGCGCCGTTCTCTACGCGGCGGCGCCGGGCCTCACCGCCACCGCCCTGGAAGGGGAGTGGCTGTAGTACGCCCCGCCCGTACCGGTACCAGCCGGTGCCAGGACCCCGGCACCGGTCAGGTACCGGCAGGCGCCTGGCCCCCGTGGCCGCGTCACCTGGCGACCTTCGCCCAGACCACCTTGCCGGTGTCCGTCCACCGGACCCCCCAGCGGGTGGTGAGCCTGTGCGCGATGTGCAGGCCACGGCCGCCGTCGTCGAGCAGGCCGCCCCGCCTCAGACGGGGCCTGCCGCTGCCGGTGTCGCCCACCTCGCACAGCAGGCCGTGACCGGACCTGATCAGCCGTACCGTGATGGGGCCGGTGGCGAAGCGCACGGCGTTCGTGACCAGCTCGCTGATCAGCAGGACCACGTCGTCGCGGGTGTCGTCCTTCGTGCGCCACTGCCGCAGCAGCACGGAGACCTGCGCGCGGGCACGAGCGGGGGCGTCGTCCCGGGCGGGCAGCCGCCAGGTCGCGGTGTCCCCCTTGCGGTAGCCGATCATCCGTGCCAGGAGCAGGGTCACGTCGTCGCGCTGGCGCGCGGGTGCCAGCGTGGAGACGACGTGCCGTGCCGCCCGCTGGAGGGCGTCCCAGGGGTGCACGGTGGACACGGCCTCCGCCAGCCTGCCGATGCCCTCGTCGATCGGCGCGGCCGGATCCTCCACCAGGCCGTCGGTGTAGAGGGCGAGCAGGGAACCCGGCGGTGCGCTGAACGTGTGCACGTCGAACGGTTCCCGCAACGCGAACTCGGCGCCGAGGCCGGGGTGCGTGCGGACCTCCAGCGGGCCCGCGTGCCCGTCCGGGGAGACCAGGACCGGTGGGAGGTGGCCCGCGCTGGACAGGGTCACCCGGTGGCTGACCGGGTCGTAGAGGGCGATGCAGCAGGTCGAGCCGAGGGCGCTGTAACCGGCCGTCAGCCCGGAATCGGCGTCGTCCAGCAGGGAGACGGTCTCGTCCAGGTGCTCCAGCACCTCGTCCGGCGCGAGTCCGGCGGACAGCAGCGCGCGGGCCTCCATGCTCAGCTGGCCCATGGTGGCCGCGGCTCCCAGACCGTGCCCGACGACGTCGCCGACGACGAGTGCGGTGCGGCCGTCCGGCAGCGGGAAGCTGTTCACCCAGTCACCGCCGACGCCCGCGCTGTCGGGGGTGGCGGGCTGGTAGACGCTCGCTATCTCGATCGTGTCGCCACCGGTCCGGGGCAGGAGCCGGCGCTGCAGGGCCAGCACCTGGGTGTGCTCGCGCTGGTGCTGGCGAGCCAGGTCGACGTGGTGGGCGGTCCTGGCGACCAGCTCCTGGAGGTCGAGCAGCTCGCTGTCGCGGAACGGGGAGTCCGCCCGCCGCCAGACCTCCGCCACGCCCAGTACGACGGGCGGCGTGCCGTCCAGGACCAGCGGGACGCACGCCACACCCGCCGACCGGTCACCGGGTACGAGGGCCCGCACGACGCGTGGACTGCCGAGCACCCGCTCGACGGCCTCCCGGTCGGGTATGACGATGGTCTGCGGGGCGTCGTCGCGCAGTACGGCCTGCGCCAGCAGGCGGCTCGCGTCGCCGGGGAGGTCCTCGCCCGGCGTCACGTAGCCCTCGGGCCACGCCCGGTCCGGCACCAGGGCCGCCCGCCGCAGCCGGATGCGTCCCTTGGAGCGGCCGGTGACCCCCTCGCCCGTCCACACGGCGAAGTCGAGGTCGACGGCGGCCACGTCCCCCCAGGCCAGCAAGGACTCCGCCAGCGACTGCGCGGTCTCACCGATGTCCAGCGAGGTGCCGATCGCGGTCTCGGCGGCGTACAGGTGCAGTCTCCTGGCCATCGCGATCAGGGAGACGGTCAGGCCCTCCTCGGGCGCCGCCGCGGGCAGGATGCTCATCGACACGACCAGCTCCGACCCGTCACCGCGCCGCAGGCGCTGGATCCGGGCCACATGCGCCTCACCGGTCTCCAGGACCTGCCGCAACCGCCGCGTGACCGTCGGTACGTCCCCGGGGGGCAGGAGACCGACGAAGGGCCTGCCGACCACGGCCTGCAGACCCGCGAACACCGGGGCGTCCAGATTGCAGCGGGTGATGACCAGATCCCGGTCCAGGTTGACCGCGCCGAGAATCTGCTCCTGCCGGCCGGTCGCCGGGTCCTCGGGCGGCCGCCGGCGCGTGGTGCGATCACCCCGCGCGTCGGCGGGACGGGCGTCGGCGGGACGGTCGGCCCCTGCCGCTCCGCCGCGCGGGATGTAGCGCCCCAAGGCCCTGCTGACCAGGTCGAACGCGGAAGAGGACGATGGGGAGGGTGTGGAGTCCATGCAGCTCTCTCCGCAATCCCCGGCGCAGCGCCGGGGCCGTACTCGGACCCGTGCGACGGGGTCCCGAGAGCCCCGGCCGCACACCTCATTGAATAACAGCGGGGGTCGCTTCGCCCACACGGCGGCACCGCGAGGCGGGTCGGCGACGCACCGCCCCGGCGACGTCGTGAACACGGCCGGCGTGTACCGGAAGCGCCTGGTGAGGATGGCGGACAGCCCGTTCCGTGATCCAGAATGAGGGGATGGTCACGCTTGAGACTCCGCGGTTGATCCTGCGTCGCTGGCGCGAGGAAGACGTCGCGCCCATGGCCGCCATCCATGCCGACCCCGAGGTCATGCGGTGGATCCGTGACGGCAGCGTCCGTGACGAACAGCAGACCCGCGACGGGATCCATGCATGGGAGAGCGAGTGGGAGTCACGGGGCTTCGGCCTGTTCGCCGTGGAGATCCGCTCCACCGGGGAGCTGGCCGGGTTCACCGGTCTTTCGGTGCCGCACTTCCTGCCGGAGGTGCTGCCGGCGGTCGAGGTCGGCTGGCGGCTGGGACGTTCCCACTGGGGGCAGGGCCTGGCCACCGAGGCGGCCGTGGCCGCCGTGCGGTTCGGGTTCGAGGAACGGGGGCTGGAGCGGATCGTCAGCATCGCTCAGGTGGGCAACGACGCCTCCGAACGGATCATGGCGAAACTGGGCATGCGTCCGGTCCGTGAGACCGTCCATCCCGCCGGCGGTCGGCGGGTCCGGGTGTTCGAGTTGTCGTCGGACCAGTACGTCGCGACTGCCGCGCGGAGCCAGGCCGCGAGGCCGTCGGCACCCAGCCCGGGTCCACCGCATTGCTGAGCACGTCGGGGCGCAGGCGGGCCACCGCGGCCGCGAGCGTCGTGTCGGCGGCGATGCGCCGTACGGCGTCGCGGTCGGTGAAGTCGCCGACCACGAGGTGCGCCCCGCGGCCGGCCGGCGGGTGGAGGGCCACCGCGCGCTCCTCGTCGCGGGCGTGCACCACGACCTGGTGTCCGGCGGACGACAGCGCGTCGGCGGCGGCACGTCCCAGGCCGTCCGCGGAGCCGGTGACCAGGATCCGGCTCACGGGCGCGCCCCCTGTGGCACGCGCGGTGCCCGGGCGGACACCACCGCTGGGAGTGTGAGGGCCTCTTCGCCATCGCGTCGGACTGCTCCTCGCATGGGAATGCCTCCTTCCGTCCGGGCCGCCCCTGGCTCGTCCGGGTGCCGGGTCCGTGTGCGGACACGCTGCCGGCCCGAGGAGCCCGGCCGGCTCCTCCCCCGGTGTTCAGGCTGCGAGGACCTGCTTCGCGGCCGTGATCGCCGTCATGGCCTTTGGCCAGCCGGCGTAGAAGGCGAGGTGGGTGATCGCCTCGATGAGTTCGGTCTCGGTGACGCCGTTCTCCTGCGCGCGTCCGAGGTGGAAGCGGAGCTGGTCGGCGTCACCGCCGGCGACGAGTCGAACACCACCGTGTCGCTCTTGCGCACCGAGGCCGGACGCGCCCCGCACGACAGCGGCCTGACCGGGCTCGTCGGCGAACTCGTCACCCGCAGCGAGGAGTTCCGCACCGCGTGGGCCAAGCACAACGTGCGCCTGCACCACACCAGCCGCAAATCCTTCCGCCACCCGGCCGTCGGCGCCCTCGCCCTGGACTTCGACGCCATGGAACTACCGGCCCTGCCCGGCCTGACCCTCACCGCCTACAGCGCCGCCCCCGGCACGGCCGGGCACGAGGCCCTGCGACTCTTCGCCTCCTGGGCCGCCACTCAGGAGACGGACGTCATGGTCCCGACCGCTGCGGCGGACGACCGGTAGCCCGCGGGGCCGCCCGGCGAGCGGCTTGGTGCGCCGGAACCGGGCGCGCACGCCGCGGAGCCGCCGGCCTGGAGGACTGACGGCTGCCGGCCGAGCCGGCCGCGGTGAGTCGCCGCGGCCCGAGCGCTCCCCAGCCGTCGGCGGAGACCCGTCAGCCTGCGCCGCGCAGCTGAAGGAGGTACGCCGCGGTCAGCGCGACGGCACGGTCCGGGTCGTGGGACAGCTCCACGAGGGCCCGTGACGCCCTGGGTCCCGGGACGCCCGCCAGCGCCTGGGTCAGCCGTCCGCGTGCGGGCGCTCCCGTGGTGCCGTGGGCGAGGCGGTCGACGAACACGCTCGCGATCTCGTCCGCCGTCGCGGTGTCGCCGGCCAGCACGCTCAGCGCATCGGCCGCGTCGGTGTCGTTCCTTCCCTCCACGATCATGTCGATGAGCACCGGGACCGCATCGGCCGGACCGCGTGCGCCGAGCGCCAGAGCCGCATGCCCGCGCACCACGGCGTCGGGGTGGGCGAGGGCGTCCCGCAGTCGCGCCGTGGCCTCCTCGCCGGGCATCTCGGCGAGGCACTGAACGGCACGTTCCCGCACCGCGGCCACCGGTGAGCCGAGGCCCTCCGCCAGCAGCGCAGGGCCCGTGCCGCCCGATCGCGCCAGCGCCCATCGAAGGGCCCCGGCGACGTTCGGGTCCGCCTCGCCGAGTGCCGCCTCGACCAGGGCCTCCACCGGTACCGGAACCTCGTCGGCCGAGGAGAGGGCCGCGCGCTGGCGTGCGTCGGCGTTCTTCGACCCCAGTGCCCGGAGCAGCGCGACGACCTGGAGGACGTCCTCCCAGCCGGCGGGGTCCGCGGCGCGGATGCGGCGCAGCCGCGTGAGCAGCTCGGTCTCGGCCGCGATGCGGTCGCGCGTCTGGCGAACGAGATCGTCGACGAGCGCCGAGGGCGTGAAGCCGGGATCGTCGAGCGCGCGTCCGATCTCCCGCAGCGACAGTCCCAGCGACCGCAGGCTCTCGATGTGGAAGATCCTGCGCATGTCCTCGCGGGAGTACTCCCGGTATCCGGAGCCCGTACGACCCGAGGGGCGCACCAGACCGAGCGACTCGTAGTGCCGGAGCATGCGGGCGCTGACCCCGGACCGCCGCGCCACCTCACTGATCAACACGCCCTATCGCTCCTCCTGGCCGGGACCGCCGAGGACCACGACGCGCTTCGCCTCCTCGATCGCGAACTCGAATCCGGCGTCCGGGTCGCGCAGCAGCCGTTGCGTGGCGAGCGCGTGCGTCCGTACACCGGGGTCGGGGGCCATCGTCGCAGAACGGAGAGCCGGCACGATCACTTCCCCCAGCGCGACCAGTGCCCGGCTGAGACTCAGCCGTGTCTCCCGGTCGCCGCGCCCGAGCTGGGTCGCCAGCACCGTGGCCAGCGCGGGTTCCTCGCCTTCCGGTACGAGCACGACAGCGGCCCGCCAGGCGGTCCGCGCCACCTCGTCGTCGGCGTCGGTCAGCAGTGTCCGTGTGATCGCCGGCCACGCCTGCCGGTCCCCGATCTTGGACAGTGTGTGCAGCGCCTGGCTCCGTGCCTGCGCACGCTCCGAGCGGACTTCGCGGAGCAGTACGGGAAGCGTCATGGGCACCGGGTGGCGGGTGAGCGCCCAGGTCAGCATGTCGCGGACGAAGAACTCGGGCTCGACCGCGCATCGCTCGACGAGCTTGTCGACGAAACGCGGGTCGGGCGCCGTCCCGGCCGCCATGGCGGTCCGCAGCCGCACGGACGGCCGGTTGTCCTCCAGCCCGTGGAGCACTCCTGCCGTGTCCGTGTCCGTATCCGTGTCCGTGTCCGCATCCGCATCCGTGGCCTGTCCTGGGATCGTCATCGAGACCACCTCCTCGGCACGCAGTGAAGACCTTGTCACCATGTCAGGGTCAAGGTGCGCCCCTTCTCTTTGCCGTGACAGACGGTCAGGCACTAAAGTCGATCGTGTGACTGCCGGGTCGGCCATGGGCCATGCACAAGCAGGGCACCCGGCCTCGGCGTGAGCCCGAGGCGGGCCAGAGCCCCGCCACCTCTCCGCGTCTTCCCCCGAGCGCCCCACGCGGCGCCCCGACAGCGGATCCAGGACTCGAGAGGCACACCACACATGTCAGATGACCAGCAGCGCCGGCACGACCTTGCCTCGCCGGCTGCCGTCCAGCTGAACCACACCGCCGTCTACGCGACGGACCGTCGCCTGTCGGCCGAATTCATCGCCGCGGTCCTCGGTCTGGAGGTCGGTGCCCCCTTCGGCCCGTTCCTGCCCGTCGACCTGGGCAACGGCGTCACACTCGACTACTACGAGAAGCGCGACGAGCCGATCCAGTCGCAGCACTACGCGTTCCTCGTACCCGACGATCGGTTCAGCACCATGATCGCCCGCCTGGACACGCTCGGTGTCACCTACTACGCCGACCCCGGCCACACCGAGCCCGGCCGGATCAACCGTCTCTTCGGTGGCCGCGGCGCCTACTTCGAGGACCCGGACGGCCACAACATGGAGATCATGACCCGGCCGTACATCCGGCCGTAGCCGGCCGCCGGACGGCGACGGGCCCCGGCTTGCCCAGAGCCGGCCGGGGCATCCCGGTGTGTCGCCGAACCGCCGGCGGACGCCCGCCAACCGGACGTCGCGGCGACCGTGAGACCCGGGCCGACCAGTGCGACGCCCGTGGTCGGCCCGAGCGCGCGGCGGATCCGTGAATTGTGGAGGACCGGTCCGGCCTTGGACGGCAGCAGCAAGCCGGTTCGACCGGGTCGAAGAGTGCGATCGACGCAGCCGGCACGACCGGGGGAGGGTGGCCGCGTGCTGACCCACCTCCTGTGGGGACGTGAGGCGGCGAGCACGGCCGCCGGCCCGGCCACGGTCGGCGCGCACCCCAGAGCAGCAGCCCGCGAGCCAGGCGAGGGTGAGCGCGCCGTCGACGAGCACGAGGAGCGTCATCGCCCAGGGGGCGGGCAGCCGAGGCGATGCGGTCATCCGCGACCCGCCCCCGCGTGCGGATTGGCAGCGGTGCCCTCGGTGCTCAGCAGCACGACGACCGAGGACGGTCCCAGTCCCAGCGCCCTGCGGCGTTCCCCGGCCCCCGCGCCGGTGAGCGCCGCGCGCAGACCGGCGAGCGACGCGGCCCCGCAGGGGCCCGAGGAGACACCGGCGGCGGCGAGGACACCGGCCGCGTCGGAGCTGTCGGCGTCCGCGACGGCGACCGCGGCGTCCAGCCCGTCCCGCAGGTGGGGCCACGCGATGCTGGACGGGGTGCCGCAGTTCAGCCCGGCCATGGTGGTCCTCCCCGTGGGGACGCTGACGGGTGCGCCGAGCGTGAGGCTGTCCAGGACGCACGGCGCGGCCTCCGGCTCCACCGACAGCAGCGCCGGGGCGTGCCCGGAGGGGCGGCTGCGGTAGTGGGTGACCACGGCCTGTGCCAGGGACCCCACGCCCACCGGTACGGAGACGAGATCGGGCCCGTCGGCGACCCCTTGGCTCCTCAACTGCTCGTCGGTCTCGACGCAGAGGGTGGAGTAGCCCTCGACGATCCACCGCGGGATCCGCTCGTAGCCCGGCCAGGCGGTGTCCTGGACCAGGACCGCGTCCGGCGCGGCGGCCGCCTCGGCCGCCCGGCGCACGGCCTCGTCGTACGGCCCCGGCACCTCGGTGACCTTGGCCTGTTCGGCGACGATGGCCGCCACGGCCCGGGGGTGCACGCCCTGCGGAACGAACACGTGGGCCTCCTGGCCGAGGCGGCGTGCGGTACGGGCCACCGCGCGGCCGTGGTTGCCGTCGGTGGCGGTCACGAGGGTGACCGGAGCCGGTTCCCCGCCGTCGGCCGTCCGCTCGGCGAGGACGCGGTGGATGGCCCAGGACACACCCAGGGCCTTGAACGCGGGCAGCCCCAGACGGCACGACTCGTCCTTGACGAAGACCCGGCCGACACCCCACGCGTCCGCGAGGAACGGGAGTTCGGTCAGCGGGGTGGGCGCGTAGTCGGGCAGCGAGAGGTGGAAGGCCCGCACCCCGGACGGCGCGGGCTCACACCGCCAGGCACGGGCACCGGAGCGCGCGAACCACGGCAGCGGACGGGAGGAGGAGGCGTCGTCAGGGGCGCCGGCGTCGGCAGGGGTGTCGTCAGGCACAGGATCAGCGTGCGGCGCGGCCGTACGATCGGTCCAGCGAATGTTTTCGACCTATACTCATCGGCAGAACCGACCGATGGGCCCACGGACCGAGCGTGACATGTTCGATCTGCACCGGCTGCGCCTGCTCCGGGAACTCAAGCACCGCGGCACCCTGGCGGCCGTCGCAGCCGCCCTGTCCTACGCCCCCTCCTCCGTCTCCCAGCAGCTCTCCCTGCTGGAGAGCGAGGTCGGTGTCCCACTGCTGGAACCGGTCGGGCGGCGGGTACGGCTGACCGAGCAGGCCGAGATCCTGGTCGCCCACACCGAGGCGGTCCTCGAACGCCTGGAGCGCGCGGAGGCGGACATCGCCGCCTCGCTGTCCGACCTGACCGGCACCCTGCGCATCGCCTCGTTCCAGACAGCCGCCCTGGCCCTCGTCCCCACCGCGCTCGGCCTGCTGCGGGAGCAGCACCCGCACCTGCGTGTCCACGTCACGCACATGGAGCCGGAAAAGGCCCTGCCCGCGCTCCAGGCCCGCGACTTCGACCTCGTCCTCGCCGAGGAATACCCGGGCAACCCCAACCCCCGGCCCGCCGAACTCGAACAGGAAGGCCTGCTCGACGACCCCCTGCACCTCGCCCTGCCGGCACCGGCCGGCACAGCGGAGGCCGAGGGCCCGGCCGCGGCGCTGCGTTCCCTCGCCGGCCACCCCTGGGTGATGGAACCGGAAGGCACCGCGGCCCGGCACTGGGCCATGACCCTGTGCCGCGACGCCGGCTTCGAACCGGACGTGCGGTTCGAGACCACCGACCTGCTGTTCCACCTGCGCCTCGTCGAGCAGAGGCACGCCGCGGCCTTCCTGCCCGGCCTCGTCTGGACCGGACAGTCCCCGACCGTCACGCTGCGGCCGCTCCCCCGCGGTCAGCGCGTCCGTCGCATCTTCACCGTCGTACGCCGTGGCCGCGGCCGGCACCCTGCCGTGCGGGCGTGCCGGAAGGCCCTCCGCCACGCGGTCGGCCTGCGCTCCGGCCTCGCGTGACGGGGCCGGTCCCGGCGGCGCTCGCCACGCCGCCCGGGTGAGGGGCGCGCTTACGTGGACTCGCGGAGCCGGAGTTCCGCGCGGACCACGAGGTCGTCGGGGCCGAGGGGACTGTCGCCGGTCAGGAGACGGGCCGCTTGCTCGACGGCGAGTGCTCCGAGCCGGCGGATGTCCAGTGCCACGCTGGACAGCGGGGGCTCGACCAGCGTGCCGAGCGTCACTCCGTCGAAGCCGATCACGGCCAGGTCGCGCGGCACCTGGCGTCCCGTCCGGCGCGCGGCACGGAGCGCGCCGATGGCGATGACGTCGTTGAAGGCGAACACGGCGGTCACGTCGGGATGGTGGCCGAGGAGGTGCTCCAGCGCCCTCTCGCCGCCCTGCACGCTCTGCTCCGCGCGGCACACCGGTCCGTCGGCGAGTCCGCAGGCGGTCAGCGCGTCGGCGAACCACGCGTGCCGGACGCTCGGCTCGGTCCGAGCGGCGTGGTCGAGCATGCCGATGCGCCGGTGACCCGCCTGGACGAGGTGGGAGATGGCCGCCCTGACACCCTCGCGCCCGTCGATGCGGATGGAGCTGAAGCGTTCGGCGTCCTCGCCCCGGTCGATGAGGACGACCGGCAGCCCCCGGGTCCACTGCTCGATCTCGCTCTCGCCTCGGCTGAAGTAGCCGACGACCGCGTCCACTTGGGAGGCGATCACCTGGAGCGTGCCGAGCTCCTCCTGTGCGCTGTCCGCGGTGTCGTAGACCAGGACGTGCCATCCGCGGGCCCGCGCCGCCTCCAGCGCGGCAGCGGCGACCTCGGTGAAGAACGGGTTGAGCAGGTCGGGGATCACGAGACCGACGCTGATCGTGTCCTGGCGCACCAGTCCCCTCGCGAACCGGCTCGGCCGGTATCCCAGCGTCCGCGCGGCGTCGAGCACGCGCTGCTTGGTGGAGTCGTCGATCTCCCCCTTGTCGTTCAGCGCGCGTGACACGGTCTGCCGGGACACCCCGGCGGCACGGGCGACGTCATGGATCGTCACCCTGCGGGACCCGGTCCCGGACGGCACGGTCGGCCACCTCCCCCTCGTGATCGGAAGTCTTGACACTCAACTGCACCCGAGCGCACACTTCCGAACGTTTCACAGCGCCCGTGAACGTTCCCGTGAACGCTCACGGACGGAAGTTACAGCAGGCTCGCCCCTTTCCGCCACGGTGCCCGGGGACCCCGGCCGGCACCGTCGCGGCCGTCCGTGTCCACCGCGGCATCCCGTCTGAGTGAGTCAACGTCGACCCGGCCGGCGCCCGTCGCCGGCCGTTCTCGGGAACGGAAACCATGAGCAGCACAGTCATGCGCACCCGCCTCGCCACCGTAGCCGCGGCCGCCGGTGTCGCCGTACTCGCCGCGTGCTCCTCGCCCGCGCCGTCGGGCGAGGCGTCGGCGGCGTCGTGCGCGCCCGCCAAGGGCAAGGTCACCCTCCAGTACTGGAACACCGTTCCGGGCATGGACAAGGTCGTGGACCTGTGGAACCAGCGGCACCCGGACATCCGGGTCGAGACGAAGAACATCTCCAACGACCAGTACGGCACCCTGGGGAACGCCCTGAAGGCGGGGAAGGCGCCGGACCTGGCACAGGTCGGCTACGACGAACTCCCCAACCTGCGCACCCAGAACGCCTTCGTGGACGCCTCGGCGTGCAAGGCGGCCACCGCGGCCAGGTCGAAGTTCGTCCCGTGGACCTGGTCCCAGACCAGCTTCGGCGGCACCGGCGTGTTCGCCCTCCCGCAGGACACGGGCCCGATGGCCCTCTTCGTGCGCCGCGACCTCTTCGAGAAGCACCACATCGCGATCCCCGCCACCTGGGACGCGTACGCCGCCGCGGCACAGAAGCTGCACAAGGCGGACCCGGACCTCGCCATCACGTTCTTCGACCCGAACAACGCCGAGTGGTTCAACGGGCTGCTCTGGCAGAACGACGCGCGGATGTACGGCTACTCCGACGACAAGTGGCAGGTCACCGTCGACTCCGACCGCAGCAGGCAGGTGGCGGCGTACTGGCAGAAGCTCGTCTCCGGCAAGCTCGTGCGCACCGATCTCACCAACGGCTCGACGCAGATGTACGCCGCGTACCAGAAGGACCGGATCGCCAGCTACGTCGGTGCCGCCTGGGGCTACAGCATGTTCCGCGACAACCTGCCCAAGCAGGCCGGCAAGTGGTCGGTCGTACCCCTGCCGACCTGGGGCACGGACGGCGCGTCCGGTGACTGGGGCGGCTCCACCGTCGCGTTCATGAAGGGGAGCAAGCACCTGTACGAGTCGGTGCGGTTCAACACCTGGCTGAACACCGATCCGGAGGCGCTCGCGCTGGAGAACGAGCTGGGCGGCCTGTACCCCGCCGCCAAGGCCGGGCTGCGGCTTCCCTCGCTGCGGAAGGGCGTCGCGTACTACGGCAACGAGAAGATCTTCGACGTCTTCGCCGAGTCGTCCAAGAAGATCGACACCGACTTCGCCTGGGGTCCCACGCAGAAGACGGTCAACCTGGCGTTGCAGGACGCGATGGCCAAGGCGACGGCCGGCGGCGGCACGCTCACCGACGCGCTGGCGGCAGCCCAGAGGGCGGCGCTGACATCGATGAAGGACCAGGCGATCCCGGTCACGGCGGGCAAGTGACCGCGGCATGACCGACACCGCGGCCCGTGCGGCATCCGTGGCGGCGCCGGTCCGTGTCCGCCGCCGGCTCCACGGCGGCGGGCCCCGGGCGGGCACCGTCGCCGCGTTCCTGACCCCCTTCTTCCTGCCGTTCCTGCTGTTCTACCTGGTGCCCGTCGGCTACGCGCTCTGGCAGAGCCTCCGGGTGGTGCGCCGCACCGGCGGGCAGTACGGGACCTCGTACACCGCCTTCGGTGGTTTCGAGCAGTACGGGCAGGTGCTGCGGAACACCGAGTTCTGGTCCAGCATCGGCCGCATCGGGCTGTTCGGCGTCGTGCAGGTGCCGGTCATGCTGTTCGTCGCCCTGATCATCGCGCTGCTGCTGGACACTCCGCTGCTGAAGCTCAAGGCGTTCTTCCGCATCACCGCGTTCATGCCGTACGCGGTGCCCGGAGTGATCGCCGCGATCATGTGGTCGTACCTGTACTCGCCCCAGCTCAGCCCCGTCGTCGACCTGCTGAACGGCGTCGGCCTCAAGCCGGACTTCCTCGGCCCGGGCGCCGTGCTGTGGTCGACCGCCAACGTCTCCACCTGGCTGTGGACCGGATACAACATGCTGATCATGTTCTCGGCGCTGCAGTCGATCCCGCAGGAGCTCTACGAGGCCGCGAAGATCGACGGCGCGAGCAACTGGACGATCGCGTGGCGGGTCAAGGTCCCGATCATCGCCCCGTCGATCGTCCTGACCTCGGTGTTCTCGATCATCGGCACGCTCCAGCTGTACGCCGAACCGGCCGTGCTGCGCCAGATCTCCTCGAACATCTCCAGCACGTTCACGCCCAACATGCTCGCCTACACGGTGGCCTCGGGGAACAACTACCAGCAGGCCGCGGCGATTTCCGTGGTCATCGCCGTCATCACCTTCGTGTTGAGCTTCGGGTTCATGCGACTGACCGCGAAGAGGGCCGGACTGTGAGCAACCCCTCCGTGATCCGTGAGAGCCGCGTCAGCCGTACGGCCGTCATGGCCTTGATGCTGCTGCTGGCCGTCTACTTCCTGCTGCCCGTCTACTTCCTCGTCGTCGCGGCGACGAAGCCGCAGGGCGACCTCGCCTCGACCAACGGGCTGGTGTTCTCGCACTTCGACCTGTTCGAGAACCTCCGCGTCCTGTTCACCCGCAGCGACGGCGTCTTCGGCCGCTGGGCCCTCAACACCGTCGTCTACGCGGTGCTGGGCGCGGCCGTGGGCACCCTGATCTCCGCGCTGTGCGGCTACGCCCTCGCCAAGTTCCGCTTCCGCGGCCGGGAGGTGCTGTTCTCCGTCATCCTCGGCGGTGTCCTCGTGCCGACCACCGCGCTCGCCCTGCCGCTGTTCCTGCTGTTCTCGGCGACCGGGCTCGTCAACACCTATCTCGCCGTCTTCCTGCCCAGCGTCGTCAGCCCGTTCGGCGTCTACCTCGCGCGCGTCTTCGCGAACGCGTCCGTCCCGCAGGAGCTGATCGAGTCGGCGCGGCTGGACGGCGCGGGCGAGTTCCGCACGTTCTTCTCGGTGGCGTTCCGGCTGATGACGCCGGCCCTGGTGACCATCTTCCTGTTCCAGTTCGTGGCCATCTGGAACAACTTCTTCCTGCCGATGGTGATGCTGCAGAAGGAGTCCCTGTTCCCGATCACGCTCGGCCTGTACGAGTGGAACGGCCAGACCGCCCGCGCCCCGCTGCTCCAGCAGTCCGTGATCACCGGCTCGCTGGTGTCGATCGTGCCCGTGATCATCGTGTTCGTGCTCCTCCAGCGGTTCTGGCGGACCGGGCTCGCCGCCGGGTCCCTCAAATGACGTCCGCCCCCCTCGCACGGAAGGTGTCCGCCGCCATGCCCCATGAGGCCGTGTTCGTGCCCCACTTCCACTGGGACCGCGAGTGGTACGAGCCCTTCCAGGTGTTCCGGCACCGGCTCGTCACCGCCCTCGACACCGTGCTGGAGACGGCCGAGGCCGACCCGGAGTTCCGGTTCACCGTCGACGGCCAGATGGCCGCGGTCGAGGACTACCTCCAGATGCGTCCGGAGAACCGCGATCGTCTCGCGGCCCTGGTCGCCGAGGGCCGGCTCGCCATCGGACCGTGGCTGATCCTGCTCGACGAGTTCCTCTGCTCCGGCGAGACCATCGTCCGCAACCTCCAGCTCGGGTGGGCGGCCGCGCAGGGCCTGGGCGGGGCGATGCCCATCGGCTATCTGCCGGACATGTTCGGCCACATCGCGCAGATGCCGCAGATCCTGGCCCGCGCCGGCATCGAACACGCGGCGCTGTGGCGTGGTGTGCCCGGTGCCGTCGAAGGCCACGCCTTCCGCTGGCGCGCTCCCGACGGCTCCGAGGTGCGCACCGAGTTCCTCTTCGACGGCTACGACAACGGCCTGGACCTGCTGCTGGTACCCGACCGGATCGGCCGCGCTCTCGGCGAGTACACGGAGATGACGGCCCACCGGTGGGGCGAGGACCCGGTGCTGGCGATGGCCGGCACCGATCACACCGCGCCCGACCCGCGGCTCGCGGCCTGGCTGCGGCGCGCGGCCGGACCGGACCGCGCCATCACCCTCGCCACGCTCGACGAGTACGTCCGCGAGCACGTGCGCGACGAGGCGGCCACCGTCGTCACCGGTGAGCTGCGCAGCCATGTGCGCGGGAACATCCTGCCCGGCGTGCTGTCCGTCCGGCTCGGGCTCAAGCAGCGGATGGCCGTGGCCGAGCGCACCATCGACCACGCCGAGCGGGTGAACGCGCTGTGGTCACGCCGGGACGACTCGCCGTTCCTCTCGCTCGCCTGGCACAAGATCATCGAGTCGACGGCGCACGACTCGGTGGTCGGCTCCGGCACCGACGAGACCTGTACCCAGGTCGAAGCGCGGCTCGCCGAAGCCGCGCAGATCGCTCGTGCCGTCCGGGATGCGGCTCTGGCCGAGCCCGCCGCCCTGGTGCCGGGCGACGGTCACCTGGTCGCCAATCCGCTGCCGTTCGCCCGTGAGGCGTTGGTCGAGGTGGAGGTCGGGGCCCCGCCCGGGGGAACCGCTCTGGTCGCCACCACCGCGGACGGCCGCGAACACCCCGTGCAACTGGTCCGCGAGGCCCCGACCGTGCTCAGCGACGAGCGGGTGGACGCCTCGCAGCTCGAACGCGTGCTGCGCCGGATCCACCGCCGGGAACTCTTCGGCCTGTTGATCGACCACTACGAACTCACCCCGGGTTCGCTCGTCTTCCACCTCGCCGAGGTGCCGGCGGGCGGACCGTTCGACCTGCTCGTCCTGCGCCGGGACGTCGCCGCCGCCGCTGCCGCGCATCCGGGTGAGTGGCGGGTGCTGACGCTTCAGGAGGCGCGTGCCACCGCGCTGGTGCCCGTGCACGTCCCCGCCTGCGGGCTGGCGAGCTTCCGGGTCGCGCCGGGCGACCGGACCGCCGCCCCCGCGACGGCACCCGCCCCGGCGACGGCGACGGACCGCGCCCTGTCGAACGGGCTCGTCGAGGTCGTGGTCGCCGACGACGGCACTTTGAACGTGACCGGGGCCGACGGCACCGTGCTGAACGGGGTCGGGCGGCTCGTCGACGGCGGAGACCGCGGCGACAGCTACAACTACGCTCCCCCGGCCCGGGACGTTCTCGTCTCGGAGCCCGCCGAGGCCGTCTGCGAGCTGCTCGAGAGCGGCCCGCTGCGTGCGCGCGTGCGTGTCACCCGCGTCTACGAGTGGCCCGCGGAGCTGTCTTCCGACCGTGACGTGCGCAGCGCGCGGACCGTGCCGACGCCGGTCGAGACGCTGGTGGAGGTGCGCGCCGGGGAGCCGTTCGTCCGTGTCTCCACCGCGTTCCTCAACCAGTGCGCCGACCACCGGCTGCGCTTCCACGTGCCGCTGCCCGAACCGGTGGACACGTCGGCCTCGGCCGGGCAGTTCGCCGTCACCGAACGCGGGCTCAGCGCCGAGGGCGGCTGGGGCGAGTACCCGATCCCGACGTTCCCCGCGAGTTCCTTCGTGTCGGCCGGAGCCGCGCACGTGCTGCTCGCCCACTCCGGTGAGTACGAACTCGTCGACGGCGGCTCCGAACTCGCCCTCACCCTGCTGCGCGCCATCGGCTCGATCAGCGTCAACATCCATCCTCTCCGTGACGAGCCCGCGGCGAGCGAGATCCCGGCACCGGGTGCGCAGGACCTGGGCATGCGCATCGAGAACCGTTTCGCGGTGCTGCCCTCGGCGGCCGGCTGGTCGGGTGCCGGAGCGGTCGCGCGCGCCGAGGAGTTCCGCAACGACGTCCTCGTGACCCGCGGGACCGGCCCCGCCGGGGGCGGGCTGCCCCCCGACGCGACCGGCATCCACGTCGACGGCGCGAACGTCCTCGTCTCGGCCGTTCGCCGGGTCACCGACGCCGGTCACGGAACCGGCAGCGGTACCGAGATCCGGCTGACGGCGATGAGCGACAGCGGGGCGCACGTCCGCGTCACCGGCCCGTTCACGGAAGCCACCACGGTCGACCTGCTGGGCAGGCCCCTGTCCGAGACGCCGGTGCGCGACGGGCTCGGACTCGACCTCGCCCCGTGGGAGATCCGCACCGTCAGGGTGTGCTGACCGGTCGCGGCGGGCGCTCGAACACGCCCGGTCGCCCAGTGCTCACTCGCTCACGCGCGCACTCGCTCACGAGAAAGAGTTGTGACCCCTTGCCTTCCAGACTTCCCACCCCTGTCACAGACCTCGCCCCCGGGCGCGGGGCGTTGCGTCCCGCGCGGTCGTGGCTGCACTCCGACGCCCCCTCCCTGTCACTCGACGGGCCGTGGCGGTTCCGTCTGTCGCCCACGGCGTCGCAGGCCGAGGACTTCGCGGCCGAGGACTTCGACGACCGCGGCTGGGACAGCATCCCGGTCCCCTCCCACTGGGTGCTCCAGGGCGACGGAGCCTACGGCCGGCCCGTCTACACCAACATCCGCTACCCCTTCCCGCTCGACCCGCCCCACGTGCCGGACGAGAACCCCACCGGCGACTACCGGCGCCACTTCGGCCTGCCCGCCGACTGGTCGGACGCCGAGTGCGTCGTGCTGCGGTTCGACGGGGTCGAGTCGCTCTTGCGGGTGTGGGTGAACGGCGTGGAGATCGGCAGCGCGAGCGGCAGCCGGCTCGCCCACGAGTTCGACGTCACCTCGGTGGTGCGCCCGGGCGACAACGTCGTCGCCGTACGGGTGCACCAGTGGTCGGCGGGCAGTTACCTGGAGGACCAGGACCAGTGGTGGCTGCCGGGCATCTTCCGGGACGTCACCGTGATCGCCCGGCCTGCCGGGGGCGTCGAGGACGTCTGGTTGCGCACCGGGTTCGACGACGGGCGCGGACGCGTCGATCCCGAGGTCACGGCCGAGGCGGCGGCCTTCCCGGTCACCCTGCGCATCCCGGAACTCGGCGTGGAGCGGGTCTGGGCGACGCCCGCCGACGTGGCCCCCCTGGACGTCGCCGGCGTGGAGCCCTGGTCGGCCGAACGACCGCGCCTGTACGACGCCACCGTGTCGACGGCCGCCGAGACCGTCTCCCTGCGGGTCGGGTTCCGCACGGTCGAGATCCGCGGCGACCGGTTCCTGGTCAACGGCCGCCGCGTCGTGTTCCACGGGATGAACCGCCATGAGGCCCACCCCGAGCGCGGGCGCGTCTTCGACGAGGAGCACGCCCGGGCGGACCTGGCCCGCATGAAGCGGTTCAACGTGAACGCCATCCGCACCAGCCACTACCCGCCGCACCCGAGGCTGCTCGACCTCGCCGACGAACTCGGGTTCTGGGTCGTCCTCGAATGCGATCTGGAGACGCACGGCTTCGAGGACGCCGGCTGGGCCGGTAATCCCTCCGACGACCCGGCGTGGCGCGAGGCGCTCCTCGACCGGATCCAGCGCACCGTCGAACGGGACAAGAACCACCCCAGCATCGTGCTCTGGTCGCTCGGCAACGAAGCGGGGACCGGCAGCAACCTCGCCGCCATGTCGGCGTGGGTGCACGCCCGCGACACCGGACGACCCGTGCACTACGAGGGCGACCACACCGGGGAGTACACCGACGTCTACTCCCGCATGTACGCATCGGTGCCGGAGATCGAGCAGATCGGCGCCGATGGGGCCCGTTCGGCGCTGGCGCACTGCACCCCGGCCCAGAGTGCCCGTCAGCGTGCCAAGCCCTTCCTGCTGTGCGAGTACGCGCACGCGATGGGCAACGGGCCGGGAGGGCTCGACGAGTACGAGGCACTGGTGCACGCGTACCCGCGCGTGCACGGCGGTTTCGTCTGGGAGTGGCGCGACCACGGCATCCTGGCCGGCGCCCCGGACGGGACGCCGTACTACGCCTACGGCGGCGACTTCGGCGAGGTGGTGCACGACGGCAACTTCGTGATGGACGGGATGCTGCTCAGCGACGACGTGCCGACGCCCGGCCTCCACGAGTTCAAGGCGGTCGCGCAGCCGATCCGCTTCGGCTTCGCCGACGACGGCGTCACGGTCACGAACCTGCGGCACTCCGCGGACACCTCCGACCTCCGTTTCCGCTGGCGGGTCGAGCACGACGGGACGCCCGTGGACAGCGGGGTCCTGGAGGTCCCCGTCGTCGGACCGGGCGGCTCGGCGCGGGTGCCGCTGCCCCCGGTCCGTGTGTCGCCGGACGCCGAGACATGGCTGACGGTCGACGCGGTGCTGGCGGCCGGGACGGCCTGGGCGCCCGAGGGGCACGTGGTCGCGACGGCCCAGCGGGACGCGTCGGCGCCCCGTACCGTGCCGGCGGCCCGGCCCCGGACCGACTGGCGGCCGGGAGGGGGAACCCTGACGCTGGGGATCGCCGAGTTCGCCGGCGGGTCCCTCGTCCGGCTGGCCGGGCGCGCCGTGACGGGCCCGCGGCTGGAACTGTTCCGGGCACCGACCGACAACGACGAGAGCGCGTCCGACCGGGTCGAGGACAGTGACGCCGCCGTGGCCGGCGTCTCCCACGCCGATCTGTGGCGCCGCGACGGTCTCGACCGGCTCATGACACGGCGGGTCCGCGTGGAGCAGGCCGCGCGGTCCCTGCGCACGATCGACAAGGTCGCAGCGGCGGGCTCCGCCCCGTCGGTGACGGTGGAGTCCGTCTGGTCCCTCGGGGCCGACGGTCTGGAACTGCTCGTGGAGGTCGAGCCGTCGAGGGGTTGGCGGACGGTGTGGCCCCGGATCGGGATCCGTTTCGGTTTTCCCGACGGCACGGCTCCGGTCGACGGCGCCGAGTGGTTCGGTCTCGGCCCCTTCGAGTCCTACCCCGACAGTCTGCGCGCGGCGCGCACGGGCCGCTTCACCGCGGGTATCGGCGACCTCTCGGCCGGCTACGCGCGCCCCCAGGAGACCGGGCACCGTTCCGGACTGCGCCGGTTGACACTGCTGAGCGGCGGCACCGAGGTGCTGCACGTCGAGGCCGTCCCGGACAGGTCCGGACGTCGTCCGGGCTTCACCCTCAGCCGCCACACCCCCCAGCAGACCGCACGGGCCGGGCACCCGTTCGAGCTTCCCGCCTCGACGACGAGCCACCTGATCATCGATGCGGCCCAGCACGGACTCGGTTCACGCTCCTGCGGACCGGACGTGCGGCCCGCGTTCGCGCTGCGCCCCGAGGCCCGCACGATCCGGCTGCGCATCACGGCGGACCGCCGAACCGGGTGACTCCTGCGGCTCGGGCACGCCGAGGAGGAGCAGCGTCACGTCGTCGTCGTGCGTGGCCGTGTCCGGGATGAGGCTGCCGAGCAGGTGGGCCGCGGTGGCGTCCAGGGCGTCCGGACCGCAGGGAGCGTTCCGCGACACGCCGTCGAGGGTGTGGGCGAGGGTGCCTCGATGCCGGTGCCGGGCCCTTCGACCGGTCCGTCGGTGTACAGCGCGAGGGTGCTGCCCGGCGGCCGGGCCATGACCGGCACGTGTCCGGCCGAGCACAGGGTGACCATGAATGCGTACAGTCTTGTCATGACGGGGTCTTGATGCTATAGGCACTTGACTCGCGTCCTTCGGGTGTCGCACATTTGATTCCGCATAACGGAAACCATTTCGCGCATTACGGTGATAATGCGGCACGAATCCGGTGAGGACGGCGGGCCTATGATCCACTTCCGTCGGAGCGTCTGCGTCGCGTCGCCGGGGAACCCCCGGCGCTCATGAGGTTCGACCTCTCATAGGACCCCCATGAAATCTCCTTCCCGCGGTGTCCCGGCATCGGGTCCCGAGGACCCGGAGGGCCACGGGTCGCGGGGACTTCGGCACCGGTGGGCAAGCCGGTCCCGGCTCGGCCCCACGGATGCCGGCAGACCCCTCGCGAGCGGTGTCCGAGCCCAGGCGGCCCTTCCGCTCCTGCTGATCGCGGTCATCACCCTCGCGGCGTCCTTCGCCCCCCTGGCCGTTCACCTCTCCCCCCTCCTCGTGGCCGCCCCCACCTGCACCTCAGCGGTCGCGCGGACCCGGTACACGGTCGCCATAGCGCTGATCGCCAGTGCGGCCGTCCTCCTCGTCGACCGGCACGACGGGCTGCTGCGTTCACCCCTGCTGCCCATTCACATCGGCGCCCTGATGGCCGTGTCCGCCTCGGTGATCGCCGCTCGCGCCCTGCACGATCGCGACCTGAGGGAACTCACGCAGGTGCGGGCCGTGGCCGAGGCGGCCCAGCGGGTCCTGCTGCGGCCCCTCCCCCGCAGGCTGGGCTCCTTGCGCGTCGCGTCGGCGTACCGGGCGGCCACCGCGCACGCCCAGGTGGGCGGTGACCTGTACGCCGCCGCCCGCACCGGCCGCGCGACCCGCATCCTCATAGGCGACGTCCGCGGCAGGGGTCTGCCGGCCCTGGAGGACGCCTCCGCCCTGCTCGGCGCGTTCCGCGAGGCGGCCCACCAGCACGAGACGCTCCCGGAGCTGGCGGCCGCCCTGGAACGCAGTGTCCGCCGGCACCTGGACGAGATGGCCGAACTCGCGCCCGACAGCGCCGAGCGCTTCATCACGGCCCTGCTGGCCGAACTTCCCGACGGAGAGGAGACCGTCCGGATCGTCAGCTGCGGACATCCCCCGCCCCTGGTGAACCGGCGCGGCCCCGTGACCGCCCTGCGTGTGACCCGTCCCGCTCCGCCGCTCGGCCTGGCCGGGAGCACGGCGGAGGAGTTCCCCCTCTCCACCTTCGCGTTCGCGCCAGGAGACACCTTGCTGCTCTACACCGACGGGCTCATCGAGGCCCGCGATGCCACCGGGAGCTTCTACCCCGTCCTCGAACGCGCCGCCGACTGGGCGTGGCAGTGTCCGCGCGGTCTTCTCCAGGACATCGGCCAGGACCTGAAGAGGTATGCGGGGCGGCATCTGGACGACGACCTCGCCATGGTGGCCGTGCACTCCCCCGCCCCCTTCTGCCACGTCCCGGCGGCCGTCGCGGGACCCGCACCGGAGGCGACCGCATGACCGGCGACACGACCAGCGGCGACGACCCCCCGCCCGCTGTGTGCCCCCTGCACAGCGCCGGTCCGGAAGGGACCGTGACACGGACGGCCGCCGTACGCCGCCTGCTGTGGCACCCCGGCTCGCTGCTCGCCGTCTACCTGTGCGCGGCCTGCGCGGTCCAGCTGGGCGCGTCGGCGGGCGGTCTGGTCCGCTGGTCCGCCTACTCCCTGCCGGCACCCCTGGTGGCCGCCGCGCTGCTTTCCGTCCGCAGCACCCTCACGGTCGGGATGGCGACGCTGGCCGCCAGCGTGGCCGTCTACGGCTTCGCGATCCAGGGGGTCTCGGGCGGCGGCCGAACGGTCGTGATCTCCGCGGCCGTGCTGTCCCTCGTCCTGAGCCTCGTCGTCTGCAAGGCGCGGCTGCGCCCCCACCGCTCGGCTCCCGTCCCCGGGAAGCGGCTCGTGGAGCGCGCCCGCAGCGCGGTCCCTGGCACCGCGCCCCCGGTGACCGATCTGCGGCTCGACCTCCTGCCGCACCCCGCGGCGGTGGAACTGGCCGTTCGCTGCACGCCCGCCGACGGCACGGCCGGCGCCCAGGCCTACTGGCTGGACGCCATACCGCTGCCGGGCGCCCGCGTCGCGCTCGTCGCCGGCTCCGTCGAGGACGGGACCGCCACGCCCGCCGTCACCGCCGAACTGCGCGCCGCGGTACGCACGCTGGCCGACCTGGACCTGCAACCGGAGGAACTCCTCACCCGCCTGGAACACGTGCTCACCCGGCTGCGTCCCGCCGGCGCCGCTGGCCGGCACCGCGCGGGCGCGCCGGAGATGACCGTGAGCTGCCTGTACGCGGTCTACGACCCCGTCTCCGGCTGCTGCGCTCTCGCCGGCGCCGGATCTCCGGCGCCGACCGTCCTCGGGCCCGACGGTGTCGTCACCACGGTCGAGCTCCCGGCCGGCCCACCGCTCGGACACGCGCGGCCGCCCGTGGAGGCCACGGAGGTCCGTCTCCCCGAGGGCAGTGTGCTCCTGCTGTGCGGACACGCCCCCGGGACACCCGGCCCGGCAGCCGGGACCGGCGCGACCGCGCCGCCCCTGGCGGACCTCGGACCCCAGCCGAGCCTGACTGCCGTCTGCCAGGCCGCGCTCGACACGCTGCTGTCCTGTGAGCGTCACGCCCACGCCGGTGTGCTGGCCGCCCGCACCCGCAGGCTCGGCAGCGACGACGTCGCCACCTGGGAGCTCCCGGCCGGCCTCGCCTCCGCGTCCGAGGCCCGTCAGCACGTCGCGCAGAAGCTGACCGCGTGGGGCCTTGAGGAGGCCGTCCCCACCACGGAACTGATCGTCAGCGAACTCGTCACCAACGCCGTCCGCCATGCCGGGCCTCCGGTGCGGTTGCGCCTGATCCGCCAGGGCACGGGGCTGGTCTGCGAAGTCTCCGACAACAGCAGCACCTCCCCGCACCTGCGGTGGGCCCGCACCTTCGACGAGAGCGGACGCGGACTGTTCATCGTCGCCCAGCTCACCCGGAGCTGGGGCACCCGCCAGCACGCCTACGGCAAGACCGTGTGGGCGGAACAACACCTCGGAACACCCGGAACGCCGGAGGAGGCGCATGCCGGCGGTCACGGCCCGCCGGGGCCCGCCCCCTGATGAGGCCGCCGTCCGGTCGACCGATGAGGACCGTGTCCGTGAGGGAGGCACGGCACCAGTCCGCCGGCGCCCGCGAGCGCCGAACCGCCGCCGCGGTCACGTCGGCGATGCGATCGCCCCGTCACGGCCGGCTGGGCGCCCTGCTGGCCCCGGTCCTCCGTTACCGCGGGCAGTCCCGGCGGACCGGCTCCGTCCGGGCGGCCCCGCACCGGCAGCGGATCCCGGACGGCGTCATGGTTCCCTCGCGGTCGGTGTCATCCCCGCCAGGGGAGCCTCGCGCGGGCGTCGGCTCTGGTCCCGGTGGTCCAGCAGGGCCAGCAGCGGGGCCGTCATCACCGTGGTCACCAGGGCGACGATCACGAGGACGCCGAAGAGGGCGGGGGAGGCGATGCCCGCGGACAGGCCCACGTTGATGGCGATGAGCTGCATCAGGCCGCGCGCGTTCATCAGCGTGCCGACGCGGAGGGCGACGGCCTGCGGTTCGCCCAGCAGGCGGGCCGCGGCCCAGCACGCACCGAACTTGCTGATGATCGCCACCGCCACGCAGGCCACGGTGAACAGCAGCAGCCTGCCGTCGGACAGCAGCGTGAAGTCCGTGTTGAGGCCGGAGTAGGCGAAGAAAAGGGGCAGGAACACGATCCGGCTGACCGGTGCGATGGCCTCCACCGCGCGCGTCACCACCGGGTCGCGGGGGAAGGCGACACCGAGGCTGAAGGCGCCGAACACGGCGTACAGGCCGATGCGGTCGGTGTACCACGCGGCCAGGAACAGCAGCAGGACGGTGACCAGCAGCATGTGGTCCTCGGTCAGCCGCCGGGCCCGTTCGAGGGCCCGGGGCCGGACACGGAGGAAGACGCCGAGGAACACGGCGAGCCCGGCCGTGCCGATCACGGCGCGCAGGAAGGTGTCCGCACCGCTGCCCGCCATGCTGAGCACCCCGGCGAGCAGGACCCACGCCACGGCGTCGTCGAGCGCGCCCGCGGCCAGGGAGACCGATCCGAAACGGGTGTTCGTCAGCCCGCGTTCGGTGATGATCCGGGCCATCATCGGGAAGGCGGTGATCGCGACGGTGACGCCGACGAACAGCGCGCCCACCGTGGGCGAGATGCCGTCCGGGTAGAGGTCCACCGTGTCGTGCGCCGCCCAGGCCAGTCCCGCGCCCAGCACGAGCGGCACGGTGATGCCGGCCGCCGAGACGGGCACCGCGGTGCGGCCCACCGACCGCAGCCGGTCGGTTCGGAACTCGTATCCGGACAGGAACATGAACACGACGAGGCCGACCTGTCCCGCCACGTACAGCACGGGACGGATCTCCGCCGGGAAGACGGCCTTCTCCAGGCCGGGCGAGAGGAGGCCGAGGACGGAGGGGCCGAGGGCCACGCCGGCGACCATCTCGCCGACGACCGGTGGCTGGCCGAGCGGGCGCAGCAGCCGGCTGACGAGGCGGCACGCGGTGAGGATGACGGCCGCGGCGAGGAAGAACGCCGGGCCCATCTCGGTGGTCGACAACGGTGACTCCTTGGTGAGGAGACGTATGGGGGGGTTGCCGCTGTCAGGCGCTCCGGCCGGTGTAGGGGCAGGCGGCCGCGGCCTGTGCGGGTCCCGCCGCGGTGCCGGGCGAGCCGTGGTCGCCGTCCAGCGGGCGGCCCTCGGTGTCGTGCCGGGCGAAGTACGTCGCGGCGGGAGTGGTGCGACGGGCGTCGAGCACCATCCAGGTGCCGAAGAGCAGTTGCAGCAGGCTCCGTCCGACGTCCTCGGCGCGGTCGCGGACGGTCAGTGCCGTGCGCAGGACGCGTCGCCGGCGCTCCGGGACCGGCCGGTCCCGGGGCAGGAGCAGGCAGGGAGCGCGGTGCGGGATGGAGCGGGTGTGGCGGACGGGCGAGTCGAGCACGTACCGGGCCAGCACCTCGCGGGTCGCGGCGCGCATGACGACGGGTGCGAGGCGCCAGGCGGGACAGGGCCGGTTGGCGGCGACGCCGAAGGGGATGTGATGGGCGTGCCTCGCGGAGAGCGCCGCCCAGCGTCCGGGGTCGAAGCGTTCGGGGTCGGGGTATCCGGTGGCGTGGTAGTCGGGGTAGCTGAAGGTCAGGACGGTGCCCGCCGGGATCATGGGCAGACCGTCGAGGGCGATGTCCGCGGTGGTGATCCGGTGGGCCACCCCGAACAGCGGGTAGAGGCGGAACGTCTCGTTCATGACCTGGGTCAGGTAGCGGTCGTCGTCGGGTGCGGCCGCCACCCGGTCCTGGACCTCGGGGTGCTGGGCCAGGACCAGCAGGAGGTGGGCCATCGCCTCGGACATCTGGACGACGGCGGTGTTGAAGAAGGTGCCCTGGAGGTAGTACGCCTGCTGGCGGCGGGTCAGGCCGGCGGGCAGCTCCTGCGGTACGTCACCGGCCGCCAGGCGCCGCAGCAGGTAGCGGGTGAGCCGGTTCCTGCGGCGCATGCGGCGCGGACGGGTGCACTTGAGGGCGTCGACGACGTCCTCGGCGTGCGCGACGATCAGCCGCCGGGCCTCGGCCGGACAGGGTTCCTTGAAGACGAGGCCGTAGAAGAACCCGGCCCACACCGGCATCATCAGGTCGCGCAGTCGCACCGCCTGGACGCGGCCGGTGGCCGCGGCGTCCAGGGCCTGCCGGGTGTGCCGTGCGGCGGCCTCGTACAGCTCCGCCGACGGGCCGGAGAGGATGGCGAGCGTCCGGCGGGCGACCTCGTCGTAGCGGGGTCCGGCCTCCAGGTGCTCCTGGTGGATGTCGGCGCCGGGCGCGAGCCAGTACCAGAAGAGGTCGGACAGTGCCGCGCCCTTGCTGCGGCCCCCGGCGGCCGGGTGGCCGTAGACCTCCTGGAAGCGGTCGGGGCCGAAGACGGCGTTGGGAAGGAGCATGCCCTCGTCGCCGTTGACGCGGGCGAAGACCTTCGTGCGCAGTGCGACGACCTTGCCGGGCAGCCAGGCCGGGGAGGTCAGCAGCAGCGCACCGCCCGCGGCCAGGGCCGCCGCCGTTCTCCTGCTCATCATGCGGGTCCTCTCTCGCGGGTCCGGTACGGGAGTCCGCGCGGGACCACCTGGTCGGCCGTGAGGTCGTGCGGGCGGTGCCCGCCGCAGAGGGCGAGCACCTGGTCGAAGTCCTCGCGCAGGGCCGTCAGCGCCTCCCGTACGCCGGCCTCGCCGCCCGTGGCCAGGGCCCACAGGACGGGGCGGCCCACGCCGACGGCCCGGGCCCCGAGGGCGAGGGCCAGGGCGATGTCGCCGCCCCGGCGCACTCCCCCGTCCATCAGGACCGGCAGCCGTCCGGCGACGGCCTCGGCGACGGCCGGGAGTGCCTCGACCGACGCGGGAGCGCTGTCGAGTTGCCGTCCCCCGTGGTTGGACACGACCAGCGCGTCGACGCCGTGCTCGACGGCGAGCCGCGCGTCCTCGGGGTGCAGGACGCCCTTCAGGACGAGGGGCAGGCCGGTCAGCTCGCGCAGCCGCCCCAGGTCGTCCCAGCCGGCCGGCCACATGGCGATGTCGCGGGTGGCGCCGGGTGCGGCACCGGGCAGGTCCCGCATGTTCTCCGCCGCGAGACCGGGCGGCAGGTCGTGGAAGCCGTTGCGCAGGTCCCGGGTGCGCGTGCCGAAGACGGGTGAGTCGACGGTGACGACGAGGGCGGAGCACCCCGCGCGTTCGGCCCGGTGCACCAGCTCGGCGGTGACCTCGTGCTCCGGTTGCAGGTACAGCTGGAACCAGACCACCGCGTCCGGGTCCGCCTCGCGGGCCGCGGCGACGACATCCGCGACGGCGGTGGTGGCGGCCATGCCGGTGACCAGCGGGGTGCCGGTCGCCGCGGCGGCGCGGGCGGTGGCCGCCTCGCCGTCGGGGTGGGCGAGACGGTGGAAGGCGGTGGGCGAGACGAAGAGCGGTGCCGGCCATTGCCGGCCCAGCACGCTCACCCGGGTGTCGCGGCCGGCGCCGCCCCGCAGCACCCGGGGAAGCAGGGCCAGCCGGCCGAAGGCGTCCTCGTTGTCCCCGAGCGCCTTCTCCTCGCCCGCGCCGCCGGCGAAGTAGTCGTAGTGCTCGGGACTGAGTCTGTCGCGTGCCGACTCGGCTGGACCGTGCGGCGGGCCGGCGTGCGGGCCGGTCATGCCCGGGGCGCGGCGAGTTCCTCGCCGGCCGGGAGGTCGTCCCCGGCGGACAGCCGGGACGCGAGGAAGGAACGCAGCGGGCCGACGTGGACGTCGGGGTTGTCCCACTCGTTCTCCAGGTTCTCCGTGATGTGGTGCTCGGCGACCGGCTTGCCGCTGCCGTCGGGCCGGAACTGCCGTACCACCGGGTGCAGATAGCGCGCGTCGAGACCGCTGGTGTCCTGCTGGGGCGTCCTGCTGACGGTGATGTCGAAGGGGTCGACCCGGTCGTGGTCGGCGCCGTACTCCAGCGTGACGGTGAAGTAGGAGGACGGATTGCCGAACTCGCCCCGGGCGGCGGCCTCGTGCAGGTGCGCCACCGGGATCTCCTCGCAGTAGCGGACCTCCCCTTCGGCGCCGACCAGCACCGCGTCGCCGAGGAATCCGAACAACTGCCACAGGGCCGAGGTGCGGTTGACCCGCCCGATGACCGCGTCGGCCACGGGGCCCGCGGCGGCGGGCAGGGTGGTGTGGGGCCACGGCCGGTCGTGGTAGCGGCGCTCCAGGATGCGGTGCAGCGCCTTCACGCCGTACCGGAACCCGTGGATGAAGCCGCTGGTGGACTTCTTGAAGTCCAGGGACTGGGTGATGGTGCCGGCGAAATACAGATCGGGCACGTTCACCGATTCCCAGGCATCGGTGAGCTGCGGGAAACGGTCCTTGATGACGAGGCCGGGACGGCAGTCGTCGTCGAAGATCGAGGCGTCGAACCGGAATCCGGTGGCCAGAATGACCCGGTCGTAGGGGATGTCCTTGACCACTTCCGCGACGCGCGCGAATTTGACACTCACGACATAGGTGCCGTCGGGCTTCCGTGCTATGCGCAGGATGTCACCGTCCAGTACGGCGTTCTGCGACTTGAGCTGGTAGGTGTCGAGGAAGTTGTTGTTGACGGCCCGGAGATGTCCGACGAAATGGGTGCGCCAGGCGAGCTTGAGGGAGCCGGGGCCGGCGACGTGGATGACGGCGGCGGTCTCGATGAGATTGTCGGCGGTCTCGAAAGCCGAATTCCCCCGCCCGATGATCAGTACCCGCTTGTCGGTGAATTCGGCGGGGTCCACGGACACCTGGTCGTAGTGCTCGGCCTCCTCGGCGCCCTCGATGGGCGGCACGTACGGCCTGGAGACGCCGGTGGCGACGATGACGCGCCGGGCCCGGACAACGTTGCCACTCCGGTCGGTCGCCGTGAAGAGGTCACCGCCGGGCCGGGAGATCCGGGTGACACGGGTGTGGTAGCGGATGCGCAACGCGTGCGCCCGCGCGAAGTCCGCCAGGTACCGGACCATGTCGTCGGCCGGCGGGAAATACCGGGGCGAGTACGCCGTGAACAGCGGGCCCTCGTCCGAGAGCAAGGAGTTCCAGTCGACGCGCAGCCGCATCTCGGGATCGCTCCAACCGGTGTGCACCTTGTTGGAGGAAATCAAGGTCCGGTGTCTGGGGAAGCGAGTGAAGAAAGCGCCCGGAGCGTCGCCTTCTTCCACGATGAGGTAATCTCTGCCGCTCTTCTGGAGGAAGTAACCGGCCTGGAGGCCCGCAGGGCCGCCGCCGATGACGAGATAGTCAACCTGTCCTAAATCAGACATGGCCTTCTCCTGCCTAACGTGGGGGCGGGAAAGACGGTACTTGACGGTTAAAGCACGGAGCCACCCCAGCCCCGCGTGATGTAGGTCACACACCTATCGGGGTGGCGGATTTCTCCTGTCGGTTAACGTGAAGGCGTGATTGGCGGACGGAGTGCGCCGAGCACGCCCCGCATGGTCGTTTTCCAGTCATTCACACTGCCTTTACGTCGATTTCCGGCCCGGAGTGGAGACGAAGTGGACGAAAAGCCCGGGGAAGTCTTTCCGCAAGCGCTCGTCGACGCCTTCCGCGACGCTCCGGACCTGCCCGCTTTCGAGTACGGGGGACGCGCGGTCACCCGGGGGCAGGTGCTCGCGCTGACCGCCGGGTTCGTGCGAGGTCTGCGCGGTGCGGGGCTGACCGCCGGATCCCGCGTGGCCCTGGACACCGGTGTCACGCCGGAGGCGTTCGCCGTCCGCGTGGCGGCCCATGTCGTCGGCTGCCAGGTGGTGGCGCTGCGTCCCGGGCTGACCCGCGAGCACCTGCGTGACATCCTCGCCCGCGACATCGACGCCGTCGTGACGGACGACGCCGCGAGCCGGCCGGAACTGGCCACTCAGGCGGGCGACGTCCCGCTGCTGGACACCGGCGGCGCGTCATGGGCCCCGGCACCCGTCACTCCCGGTCTCGGCGACCTCACCGCCCGGGGCGACCGGGACGGCATCGGCGTCATCCACCTGACCAGCGGCAGCACCGGCCGGCCCAAGGGCACGATGGTGACCTACGGCGCGCTGTCGGAGGACTGGTCCCTGCAACCCGCCCGCTGGACCGACCGCACCCGACGCCTCGCCGCGCGGTACGCGCGCTTCCTGCTCTTCGGCACGCTCAGCAGCGCCGTCATGTTCGAACACGTCTGCCTGTCGCTGCTCGGCGGAGGCACCGCGGTCATCCCGGACCGGCCCCTGCGGTTCCCCGAGGTCTTCGCCGACCACCGCGTCACCGCCTGCATGACGACGGTGCCGCGTCTGTACGGCATCCTCGACGCCGTGCGCGAGCGGGCGGTGGACACGAGCAGCCTGCGCGCCCTCGTCGTGGCCGGCTCCCCGCTCGCCCCGCACCGGCTCACCGAGGCGGCGGAGCTGCTGGGGCCGGTGGTCCACCATGCCTACGGCCAGACGGAGACGGGCATGCTGACCGTCCTCGAACCGGAGGAGCTGGCGGCCGATCCCGGGCTCGCCGACAGCGTCGGACGCCCGCTCGACACCGTCGAGATGACCGTGCGGGACGCCGACGGACGGGACCTCCCCACGGGCCGGACGGGCGAGGTGTGGGTCCGGCTGGCGGACGCGTTCAGCGGCTACTGGGAGGACCCCCGGGAGACCGCCGAGGTCCTGCGGGACGGCTGGGTCCGGACCCGGGACCTCGGACGGCTCGACGCGCGGGGGTATCTGCGGCTGTCCGGGCGCACGCGCGACATCGTCATCGTCAACGCCGTCATCCACTACGCGGGCCCCATCGAGCGGGTGCTGGCCTCCCATCCCGACGTCGACCAGGCGTACGTCGTCGGAGTCCCGGACGACCGGACCGGCGAGGCGATCCACGCCTTCGTCGTCCCGCGAGCCGGGAGCGTGCCCGGCCCGGACGCACTGCGCGAGCTGGTGGCCCGGGAGCTCGGCGAGGCGTGCGTCCCGGCCGGCGTCGTCGGCATCACCGAGGTTCCCGTCGCCCCGAGCGGCAAGCCGGACAAGGCGGCGTTGCGCGCCCTGGTGCCGGGGCGCTGACCGGGACGGAGCGCCGCCGGACGCCGACGGGCCGCCGCAGGGCCCAGGGTCTTTCGTTTGGATCAGGCCGGATCAGGGAGCCCGGCATGATCCAAACGAGAGGCCCTAATGCCCGGCCGTGCGTGTGGTGAGGTCCGCCTCCGTGATCGGGCGGACGACCCGGCACGGGGCTCCGACCGCGACGCTCATCGGGGGGATGTCGCGGCTGACGACGCTGCCGGCGCCGATGACCGAGCCGTAACCGATGCGGACGCCCGGCAGGACCACCGCGTTGCTGCCGATCCAGACCTTGTCCTCGATCACGATCGGTTCCGAGAACCGGCCGAAGTCGGCGCGTCGCGCCGGGTGCACCGGGTGCCCCGTCGTGGTCAGGGTGACGCTGGGGGCGATCATGACACCGTCGCCTATGCGGATGTCCACGTCGTCGACGAACGTCAGGTTCACGTTGCCGAAGAAGTCGTCGCCGATGTGGACGTTGCCGCCGAACGCCGCGTGGAACGGCGGCAGCAGCACCGTGCGTTCACCGACCGAGCCGAAGATCGCGAGGAGCAGCGCACGGCGCCTGTCCGTTCGGTCCGGAGGTGTGTGGTTGTACTCGAAGATCTCCCCGGTGCGGCGCCGAGGGGCCTGGAAGGCCGCTTCCGACTCGGTGTAGACCAGTCCCTTCGCGATCCGGGCCAGTACGTCGTCCTCATGAGCCTGCGTCACCGCGGAACGCTCCCCTCGTCCAGCCCTCGGGCACGGGCCCGGCGTCCCGGGCGCCTCGTGTCCACCGGTGGCCATCTTCGTTCAGCCGAGCTTTGATGACCACCTCCTGGGGGATGTCGCTCGCGCCGGCATCCGGCCGAAGGGGAAGGAGTTCGTCGCCGTGGGCAGCCGCCGTGGGCAGCCTGTGGTTTCCGCTGGTCAGCGCGTCTCGCACGGGCTCATTGGGCACGTGTGAGGCGGACCACATCCACAGGTCTTCCATCGCGAAGCACCGGAAGCGTAGGTTCCGTTTCACCCCGCGACGGCGTCTTCGCAGGCGCTGGTCCGCCACTCCCGGGGCGGCGGACCAGCGGGGGCCAAATCCGCGCACGGCCCAGACCGTGTGTCACGCCGTCACGGGCCGCACCAGGGTGTTGTCGCTGGTACGGCCCGCGACGCAGTCCTCGATGCCGGCCACCGTGGTCTCGGCGATCCGGCCGACCGCGTCCCTGGTGAAGTACGCCTGGTGCGAGGTGATCGGTGTCCACGAGACCGCCCCGGCTGGAGTTGATCAGCAGGGCGTCGTCCTTCATGAGCGCCAGGGCCTCGGCGCCGACGAGGTGGTGGGCGTCGGGCAGCAACGGCACGTGCGGGCCGACCAGGTCCGCCTCGGCGAACAGCCGCCTCCGCGGCACGTACTCATGCCGAGGGCGAGGCAGTCGGGGTTCTCGGCGATGTTCGCTGTACGGCCCGGCGATCCTGCGGTCGACCGCGAGCGCGAGGGTCCAGGCGAACAGTAACCGGTGGACCGCTGGGCGGTCATCCGGGTGCCGCCCTCGGCGAGAGCACGCAGCACCCCGGCGTCCAGGGTGTCGTTGACGCCGCTGATCGCCCCACCGGGCCGCGTGCCCCGGGGTGACCGCGGTGGCCGAGGGGCGGCCGGCGGTGTTCAGCGCAGGCCGCCGGGGGCGAACGTGACGGGCAGCCGCGCCGGGCCGCGGAGGCCGCCGGGACGCCAGGTGAGCTCCGCCGGCGGTACGGCCAGGGCCAGGTCAGGCAGGCGGCGCAGGACCGTACCGATGGCGACCCGGCCCTCCAGCCGGGCCAGCGGCGCGCCCAGGCAGTAGTGGATGCCGTGCCCGAAGGCCAGGTGGCCGTTGTCCCGCCGGGTGATGTCCAGCCGGTCGGGGTCCGGGAACCGCGCCGGGTCACGGTCGGCGATGGCGGACGCGACGAGCACGGTCGCGCCGCGCGGGACGGTCACGCCGGCGATCTCGACGTCCTCGCGTGCGAAACGGGCGATGCCCGGACTGACCGGGCCGTCGTGGCGCAGGAACTCCTCGATCGCGTCCGGCAGCAGCTCCGGACGATTCCGCAGGAGGGTGAGCTGGTCGGGGTGGGTGAGCAGCGCGGCGATGCCGCCGGCGATCAGGTTGACCGTCGTGACGTAGCCCGCCACCAGCAGCAGGAACGTCATGGCGATCAGTTCGTCGTGACTCAGCCGCCGCTCCTGGTCATGGGCGTCGATCAGCGCGCTGAGGAGGTCGTCCCCCGGCCGGGCTCGCTTGGCTGCGAGGTGCTGCGTCACGTAGGCGCGCATCCGGCGCCACGCCTCGTCGACCACGAGCGGGTCGGGCGCCTCCTCCCCGCGGACGAGCATGGCGTCGGTCCACCGCTGGAAGTCGCGCCGTTCGTCCACCGGCACGCCCAGCAGTTCGCCGATGACGGTGACCGGCAGGGGCAGCGCGAAGTCCGCCACGAGTTCCGCCCGGCCGGCCGGGAGCACCGCTTCGAGGAGCCGGTCGGTGATCTCCTGGACCCGGGGCCGCAGCTCGGCGACCCGGCGCGCCGTGAACGCCTTCGCCACCAGGCGGCGCAGCCGGGTGTGGTCGGGCGGATCGGAGCGCAGCATGGTGCTCATCATCGACTCGCGCTCGAACGCGGGCAGCTGTGCGATGAGGCGGGGGTCCGAGGCGTCTCGGACATCGCTGCTCAGCCGGGGGTCGGACAGGGCCGCGAGTCCGTCCTCGTAGCGGGTGACCAGCCAGGCGTCCAGGCCGCCGGCGATGATCGCGCGGCGGACGGGGCCCTCCTCGCGGAGGCGGCGGTAGAGGGGGAAGGGGTCCGCCACGAAGGCCGGGTCGGCGTAAGGGAGAAGGACTGGCTGCTGGCTCATCGTGCCTCCCGGAACGGGCAGCGACCGTATGTATGCGTTTGCCGGTTTCTAGAGGTGTATACCCAGATTCGCCGTACACCCGGATTTCCCGGCGGGGGCGGTTCCCTTCCGGATGCCTGGCGGGGCGGAGACGGGCCCCGCCCTCGCCCACGACTCTGGCCGAAGGCGGGGCCTCGCCGCCTCGGGTCAGGCCGCGCCCTGGGGGAGGTCGAGAGTGCGCGATTCCTCCACGATCCGGTATCCCGCGCTCGTGTACAGGTTCATGGCCACCTCGTTGCCGCCCCACACGGTGAACATCAGCATCGAGTCACCGGCCGCGAGCGCGACCTGTTCGCCGGCCGCCATCGCGCCCCGCCCGTACCCCTTGCCGCGGTGCCGCTCCTCGACGTGCAGCGAGTAGCCGTACGTCACCCCCGGCAGGTGTCCGTGCTTCAGCCACCCGCTGCCGATCCGCTCGCCGGCCGCTTCCAGCACCAGGACGCTGTTGTCGGGCGTGTCCAGGCCCTGGGGCAGCAGGTTCCCGAAGTCCCGGTCGGCCTTGCGCGCGGCCTCCTCCCGGCTCATGGCTCCCGACCGGACGATGTCGGCGACGTAGGCGGCCTTCTCGGAGTCGACCCAGGCGGGGTATTCGGCCGGGGTCATCGGCCGCGCGGTGACACCGTGGAGCGGCTCGGGCGCCGGGCCGATGCTCCGCGCCCTGAGCTGGCCCCGGACGCCGTACCCGCCGAACAGGTCACCGGCGGGCTCGGTGAGCCGTATGCCCAGCCGGCGCGCGCCGCGCTCGGCGCACCACGCCTCGGCCCAGTCCCGGGCCGCCTGCTCGTACCCCCGGCCGGTGTGGGGGGCGTCGACACGGAGGTCCTGGATGTGGCCCACGAGGACGCCGTGGTCGTCGGCCACGTCCACTGCCACGTGTCCCACCCGGGTCCCGGCGTCCGTGATCTCGGCGACGGTCCAGTCGCCGATGCGGGCGGGGATGTACTCCACCAGACGCTGGGCGGCGGCCAGGCTGAACCCGGCCGCCGTGTACGGAGCGTGGAGCCGCTGCTCGAAGTCCTTCTGCCAGGCGCTGTGGTCGTCAAGGATGTTGAATGCTGTCACTTGATCACCTTAGAAGTCGTCCCGCGGCTGCGGCAGTTGGGAGCCGGAAGGCTGTGGGTCATGACGAACGGGCCGGGCATGCCCGTGGGCGGCTGCGGCAGCGGGCCGCTGCCGGCGCGTGGTGCGGTCCCTGGCGACGCGGGGCGCACCGCTCCGCCGGTCCCGGTCCGGCGGGCGCGGACCGGGACCGGCGGCTCCAGCGCGTCCCGCGCACCGTCCTGCACCGCCTCGGCGCGGGCGCCGTCAGCCGGTCGGCCGCCGCTCCCCTGGCGGCCGTCGCGCGGGCCCTGCCGGCCTGGCACGGCGTCCCGCACCCGCCGGTCGCGGCGGCGGCCCCGAGGTGCGTGGGCCGGGCCGGGGGCCCCGAACGGCGTTGCGAGTACGCCGACCGAGGCGGGCGAGGCCCTCCTCCCCGGCCTCACAGCGGTGTCCGGCGCCCTGGCCGCGCCGCATCCTCCCGGTCTCGCCCCGCTCACGCCGCCGTCCGGGCCCTGGCGGGTCCGGTACGAGGGCCGGTTCCGGCGGCACGACCGCCCCGCGCCGGGCGTGTGCACGGCCCGGGATGCGGGGGCCCAGCCGGGCCACGGACGGTGACCTGCGACCGTTCTCCGATCACGCCCGCTGCCCATGCGGAACCGTCACCCGCCCCCACGACCTCTCCCACCCCGAGGCCCGGCCGGTGCGGCCGGACGGGTGACCGGGCCTCGGCCACGAGGTCGGACCGACGGCTGACGGCCACCTGCCCGGCAAACGAGGCACAGCCGGGCCATGAACGGTGACCCGCGACCGGTCCCCGATCACGCCGGGCTGCCCATCCGGGACCGTGTCCGGCCGGTGCCACCGGACGCGTGACCGGACCTCGGCCACGAGGTCGGACCGACGGCTGACGGTCCCGGTGGCGCCGCACTCACCGACCCGGTCGCCGGCAACGGCTGGGGACGGCTCACGTCAGCGCGTCGGCGGTTCCCGTGGTGGTGGCCCACCGGGCGCGCGTGGCACGACCCGCGCGGGCGCCGCGCGGGTCCGCGCGCTTCAGCCACTCCCGGTAGGCCGGCGCCTCCCGGGCCACGGTCCAGTACGCCTCCTCCAACTCCGGGTAGGCCTCGTCGAGTTCGTCCTCGGTGCGGGCCGCCAGCAGCAGCCGTACCCCTATCGGGTCGCCCTTCAGCGGGCGGATCGCGAGGTCGGGGCGGGGATGGGCGGTCGGCTGGCTGATCGTGACCACCTCACCGGTGGCGGCCAGTGAGTACGCGGTGAGGTAGTCGCCGTGCAGCATCTCGGGATTCAGGCCCGCGGCGCGCAGGACCCGGCTCAGGCCGTCCCACTCGCCGTCGACCGTGGAGTCGACCATCCAGCGGTCGTCGGCCAGATCGGCAAGGCTCACCTCCGGCTGCGACGCGGCCGGATGGTCCGCGGCGAGCGTGACGAACTGCGGTTCGCGCTCGACGAGCACCCGCAGGCTCAGGCCGGGCGGAATGCGCAGCGGGCTGCCCTCGACCTCGTGCACGAACGCCATGTCGAGCCGGCCGGCGGCGACCATGCCCAGCAGGGCGTTGGCGGACACGTTCATCTGGAGCGTCGGGCCGGATCCGGGCCCGCGTGCCCTGAGCAGGCGCAGCCAGCTCGGGATGGCCCGGCTCGCGGTGGCGCCGATGCGCAGCCGGAAGCCGCCGGCGGCGCGGGCGGCCGCCGCCCTGGTCTCGGTGACGATCGCCGCGAACTCCGCGACCAGGGGCCGGGCCCGGCTCAGCACGGCGAGCCCCAGCGGGGTCGGACGGCAGCCGGTCCGGGTGCGTACGAAGAGCTGAGCACCGAGGGCACGCTCGATGCGCCGCAGCTGGGTGCTCAACGAAGGCTGCGCGAGACCGAGTTGGCGTGCGGCTTTGTGCAGACTGCCGGTGTCGGCGATGGCGCACAGGACGCGCAGGTGCCTCACCTCCAGCTCCATGGGGGGAGCGTAAGGCGGCGCACGGCACCGCACCAGATGTTCAAGTGCCAACGAACAGGGACGAGTCGGCCCGCGATAGCCCCGGGCTATCCCCGAATGCCATCATCCCGCGCCCCGTTGGTCTGCCCGAGACTCACTGGCAACCGATCGTTCCACCCCACAGGACGAGAAGGAGCCCCCCATGGTGTCGTTCCGCAGCAGCACCGGCTCGAAGCAGACCAGACGACTGCTGACCCTGGCCCTCGGTCTCGGTCTGGCCTCCGCCGCACTGGGCACCGCGAGCCCGGCGAACGCCCAGAGCACCGCCCAGGCACCGGCCCGCGCCGCCGCCGGCTACGTGGGCACGGCCGACAGCGCCGGCAGCAAGGCGTTCTTCGACGCGGTGCTGAAGTCGGTCGCCGAGCGGCAGGCCGCCCAGCCCTCGCTGAAGGTGGTGACCGTCTACTACAACGCCTCCCAGGCCCCGAGCTTCCGCTCCCAGATATCGAGCGCCGCCTCCATCTGGAACAGCTCCGTGTCGAACGTCAAGCTCCAGGCGACCTCGGGCGCCGGCGACTTCGCCTACTACGAGGGCAACGACTCGCGCGGGTCCTACGCCTCCACCAACGGCCACGGCAGCGGCTACATCTTCCTGGACTACGCGCAGAACCAGCAGTACGACTCCGTGCGCGTCACCGCCCACGAGACCGGCCACGTGCTGGGCCTGCCCGACCACTACAGCGGACCGTGCAGCGAACTGATGTCCGGCGGCGGCCCCGGCCCGTCCTGCACCAACCGGTACCCGAACGCCACCGAGCGCTCCCGGGTCAACCAGCTGTGGGCCAACGGCCTGGCCAAGGCCCTGGCGAAGGTGAACCACGGCGGCTGATCCCCACACAGCCCTCCCGGTTCACCCCGGTACGGACCGCGGCTCGGTGATGCCGCGGTCCGTACCGCCGTCGTACGGGCCGCCGCACCGGGCTCCGACGCTCACCCCTGCCCCGCCACCGTCCGCAGGTAGGCGCCGAGCCGGGCGATGGCCGACGGGTTGCGGGGGCTCTCCACCAGGTCGGCGTAGTCGAGGGCGACGATCCGCCGGTGCCTGATGGCGGAGACGTCGCGCAGCGGGGCGTAGGAGAGCAGGAACTGCTTCTTCCGCTCGGCGCTGACGTCGCCGTAGTCGCAGAGCACGATGACGTCCGGGTCGCGCTCGACGACGGTCTCCCAGCCGGCCGTGGTCCAGGAGTCCGCCACGTCGTGCATGACGTTGACGCCGCCGGCCTCGGTGATGATCTGTTCCGGGGCGGCGTAGCGGCCGGAGGTGAAGGGGGTGTCCCGGCCGCTGTCGTAGAGGAAGACCGAGGGGCGGCCGACGCCCTTCGGAGCCTTCGCCCGTACGCCGGCGATCTGTTCCTCGAAGCCGTGGACCAGCGCCGCGGCCCGCTCCTCGACGCCGAACAGCCTGCCGAGGTTGGTGAGGTCGGTGTACAGGGCGTCCAGGGGCGGCATGATCCCCCGCGAGGTCTTCGTACGGCCGTTGCGGCAGGACTCGGTGAGCACGTACGAGGGGATGCCGAGCTTGCCCAGGGCGTCGGGGGTGAAGCCGCCGTCCTCGCGGAAGCCGTAGTTCCAGCCGGCGACGACGAGGTCGGCGCGGGCGTCCAGGACGTTCTCCTTGGTGAGCTGGTCCTTGGACAGCCAGGGCACCTTGTCGTAACCGTCCTTCCACGGCACGCGGCTCAGGTCGCCCTTGTCGTCGGGCATGGCGAAGCCGGCCATGCGGTCCTCCAGGCCGAGCGCGAACATCAGCTCGGTGATGCCGACGTCGTTGGTGACGACGCGCTCGGGGACCTTGTCGTAGGTCACCTCACGGCCGCAGTTGGTGAGCGTGACGGCGGGGGATCGCGCGTCCCGGGCGGACTCGACGGTGGCGCCGCAGCCGGTGGCGGTCGCGGCGAGACAGAGGGCGGCGGCGAGCAGCGTGCGCATAATCATCCTCAGGTGGTGGGCGGAAGCCGGTCGAACAGGAGCTGGACGGCGCCGGTCACGGGATGCCGTACCGGGTGCGCCCGGACGCCGAACACCTCGGCGAGCAGCGCGGGTCGCAGGACGTCGAGCGGCGGGCCGGCGGCGACGATCCGGCCCTTGTCGATGACGTACAGGACGTCACAGTGCGCGGCGGCGAGGTTCAGGTCGTGCAGCGCGGCCAGCACGGTCAGGCCGCTGTCCCGGACCAGGCCGAGCACGTCCAACTGGTGGGCGATGTCGAGGTGGTTGGTGGGTTCGTCCAGGACGAGCACCCGTGGCTGCTGCGCCAGCGCGCGGGCGATGAGGACCCGCTGCTTCTCGCCCCCGGAGAGGCCGGGGAACCCCCGGCCGGCGAGGTGGGTGACGCCCGTGCGGTCCATCGCCCGCGCGCAGATCTCGCGGTCCGCGGCGGCCGTACGGCCGCGGTGCGGCAGCCGGCCCATGGCGACCACCTCGGCCACGGTGAAGTCGAACTCGGCCGACGACTCCTGGGGCAGTGCCGCGAGCGACCGGGCGGCGGCCCGCGGCTCCATGGCGTGCAGGTCGTCGCCGTCCAGCCGCACCACGCCGGCGGCCGGCCGCAGCGCCCGGTACACGCTGCGCAACAGGGTCGACTTGCCGCTGCCGTTGGGGCCGACGAGCCCGGCGAACGTCCCGCTGCCCACGGTGAGGCCGATGTGCTCGACCAGGCGGGTTCCGGCCGCCTCGACCGTGACGTCCTCGATGTCGAGCCGCACGCTCAGCGCCCCCCGAACGCGTAGCCGCCCCGCCGCATCAGCAACAGGAACGCCGGGACACCGACCACCGCGGTGATGACACCGACCGGCAGTTCGGCCGGGGCCAGCAGCAGCCGGGACAGCACGTCCGCCCACACCAGCAGCACCGCTCCCGCGAGCGGGGCCACCGCCAGCACCCGGCGGTGGTCGGCACCGACCAGCATGCGCACGACGTGCGGCACCATCAGCCCGACGAACCCGATGGCCCCGCTGACCGCGACGACGGCTCCCGTGACGGCCGCGGTCACCACGAACAGCTCCCGCCGCAGCCGGGGTGGCGGGACACCGAGGGAGGCCGCGGTCTCGTCCCCCATGGAGAGCGCGTTCAGCGCCTCGGCCCGCCGGCGCAGCCACGCCCATCCGGCGGCCACGGTCACCGCGGCGAGCGGCACCTGCGCCCAGGTGGCGCCGCCCAGGCTGCCCAGCAGCCACATCATCGCCGACCGGGCCGCCTCGCCCCGGGCCGCGCCGAACACCATGACCGTGGTGACGGCCTCGAAGCCGTACGCCAGCGCCGTGCCCGTCAGGATCAGCCGCAGCGGGGTCAGTCCGTGCGGCGAGCGGGCGACGGCGTAGACGAGGGCCATGGCCGCGAGCGCGGAGGCGAACGCCGACACCGACAGCGCCCACACCCCGAGTCCCGCCAGCGCGCCGAGCAGGATGACGGCGTTGGCGCCCACCGCGGCGCCGGAGGAGATGCCGAGGACGAACGGGTCGGCCAGCGCGTTGCGGACCATGGCCTGCACGGCCACGCCGACGGCCGCGAGCCCCGCCCCGACGACGGCGGCGAGCAGGACCCTGGGCAGCCGGATCTCCCAGACGATGGTGTAGGGGGCCGCGTCGTGCGCGTGCACGGTGCCGCCGGTGAGCCCGGCCCACAGGAAGCGGAGCGCGTCGGCCCAGCCGATTCCGGCGGCGCCGAGCGCTACACCGCACAGGAGCGAGAGCGCCAGCAGCACCGCCAGCCCCAGGCCGAGCGGCAGCGCGGGTATCCGGCGGGGTGCCGTTCTTCGACGCACGGTGGGGCCGTCCTTCGCACGGGCCGCCGCGGGACGTCGAACAGGGACAGCCCGTACGGCCGTGCCGGCCGCGCGGCCCCCCTCTCGCAGTCCGCGGCGAGCAGTCAAACGGGTCGCTGACCCCTCCGCGGGCGATCGGGCTCGCGCGCGGACCACAGGGTCCCCGCGCACACCGTTGCGGGTCAGCGCCGGACTCTCACCGGACTTCCCCCACGGGAGGCAAGGCGAGCCTAACAAACCGTCACGAGGGCCCCTCGCGACGGGTGCGCGCCGCTCGGTGCGGCCGGCCGCGATCGGCATGGCTGCCCGATCCGCACCGGCTCCGGCTCGACCGGCGGCCGAGACACCTCCCCTTCGGGCGGCCACCGCGGACACCGGGTGTCGTACAGCCCCGCGAGGGTGGCCCGGAGCGTGCGGGGCCAGGCCGTGCGGCCTGCCGGAACCTGGTGCGAGCCGGGCGTGGCGACCGAACGGTGACGTCTGTGACCGTCCTGTGCCATTCGGGGCACAACGAACCGGGCCCGGGGCGGGTCGTACTCCACATGACGGCCGGGAGGAATCCGTCCTCACCGGCATCGAGCGCATCACTCCGCACAGGGGGACACCATGACGATCCGGACGCGGGACATCCGCAATGCTCTGACGGCCCTGGCCACCGGCACCGCCCTCGCCCTGGCGGCGGTCCCGGCGACGGCTGCCGCCCGCACCGCCGACGCACCCGCCTTCCTCGGCCCGGCGGACCTGCCGCCCCACCCGTCGTCGCCCTGGTACGCCGGCCCGGTCACCGCCGGCCGGCCGGACCCGCTGCCGGTCTGCGTCGGCGACGCCCTGCCGTCGACCTCCGTACACCGCGCCTTCTCCACGGACCTCGACACCAACGCCCTGCAGGTCACCGTGGTGGAGCGCGACGCACAGCGCGCCGCCGGCTTCGCGGCCCTGCTGCGCGAGGACCTCGCGGGCTGCGCGAAGAAGCTCCAGTCGCAGTCCCCGGACATCACGGCGGCGAAGAAGTACTACGGCAAGGTCGAGGTGGCGGCGGGCGCCCACGTCTACGGCATCCACACCACCTCGACGTGGGGCGCCTCCGACATCGCCCTGTTCTCGGTCGGCCGCGAGGGCAGGACCGTCACCGTCGTGAAGTGGTCCCAGATGGGCTCGTTCCGCGACGCCCCGGTCAAGGCGTTCAAGGCCACCACCCGGACGGCGGTCGGCAAGCTCTCCTGACCTCCCCGTCCCGCGGAGAGGGCCGGGCCGGGCCCACAGGTGCGGACCGCGCCCTCTCCCGGCAAGGTGGTGGAAGGACACATCGCTTTCCACCCGCACGCCGGAACCTCTGTCTCCAGGGAGTACGACCATGGCCAAGGCGAAGCGCACATCAGGCGAGAAGGAACCGTCCAAGGGCGACAAGGTGGCCTGGCGCAGTCACGGAAACGAGACCGAGGGCACCGTGGAGAAGAAGATCACCGAGCGCACCGAGGCGTCGGGACGCACCGTGGACGCCTCGCCCGACGACCCGCAGTACGAGGTCCGCAGCGACAAGTCCGGCCGCACGGCCGTGCACAAGCCGTCCGCGCTCAAGCGGAAGAAGTAGGCCCGGTGGCGGGCGAGGAGGAGCACCGGGAGATCCGGGACAGCTTTCGCGAACTGGTGAACATGACACCCTCCGCACTGGAGAAGTGGCTGGCCACCGACGAATCCCGGGCCGCCGGACAGCACAAGGACGGGGGCGAGTCCACCGGGCACGCCTCCGGCCGCGCCATCGTGGACATCCTCCGCAAGAACAAGGGCGACCTCTCGGACGCGGACTACGCGCACATGCGCAAGGTGACCGGCTACATCCGCCGCCACCTCGCACAGCGCCCGTCCGGAGACGTACGCGACACACGCTGGCGCCACTCGCTGATGAACTGGGGCCACGACCCCCTGGACGACCGCTGAGTCCCCGGTACCCGCGGCGGCGGCTCCCCCCTGCCGGCCGGGCGCGCGCAATCGCCGCCGCGGCACATGCCTACAGTGGAGTGGAGACCCCACCACGGCACTTTCCCGAGCGGAGCAGAGATGCGGTACCCCTCCGCCGGACCGGACGACGGCCCCGACGCCCTGTTCGACCTCGACGCGCTGGACACCGCCGCGCCCGGCACACACGGGACCGGCGGGGACGGCACGGTTCCCGGGCCGGAGCACCGCCCCTGGTTCCGTGACTCCCCCGCGGCCCGCCGCCTGCTGCCGGTACGCACCGTCTACGCCGAGCCGGCCGCCGCCTCCTCGGCCCGCGGCCGTCAGATCCTCGCCCGCTTCCCCGAGGCCGAGGTGATCGAGGTGGACTCCCACTGGCGCATCCCGGGGCTGCACGGCAACGAGGGGAACGTCGAGCGCTGGGTGCGGGTGAAGGGGGAGACGCTGGTCCTGGGCGAGAAGAAGACGCTGGCGACGCGGCCCAACGGCCGGTCCGCCGACTGGATCGCCCCCGGCGCCTCCAACGGGTGCGCGATGGCCTGCGCCTACTGCTACGTACCGCGGCGCAAGGGGTACGCCAACCCCATCACCGTCTTCACCAACATCGACGGCGTCATCGCCCACCTGGCACGGCACATCGCACGGCAGGGCCGGAAACGGGAACCGAACCAGTGCGACGCGTCGGCCTGGGTCTACGACATCGGGGAGAACGGCGACTGCTCGGTGGACGCGCTCATCAGCGACAACACCGCGGATCTCGTCCGCGCCTTCCGCCAGTGGCCGACGGCCAAGGCGTCGTTCGCCACCAAGTTCGTCAACCCCGACCTGCTGGCGCTGGACCCGCGGGGCCGGACGCGCATCCGTTTCTCCCTGATGCCCCCGGCGGACTCGAGGCTGCTGGACCTGCGGACGTCACCGGTCGGCGACCGGATCGCCGCCGCGGCGGACTTCCTGGACGCGGGGTACGAGGTCCATTTCAACCTCTCCCCCGTGGTGGTGCGCCCCGGCTGGCAGGAAGCCTGGACCGAACTGCTGCGGCATCTCGACGACACCCTGCCCGAGAGGGTCAGACGGCAGGCCGCCGCCGAGGTGATCATGCTCACGCACAACCGGGAGCTGCACGAGGTCAATCTGGGGTGGCACCCCCGCGCCGAGGAGGTGCTGTGGCAGCCCGCGCTGCAACAGGGCAAACGCTCGGAGAACGGCGCGCTGAACGTCCGCTACGCCACGCGCGTCAAAGCGGAGGCCGTACGCACCCTGAAGGACCTCGTCGCGTCCCACGCCCCCTGGCTGCGCATCCGGTACGCCTTCTGAGGATTCGGGTGGCGCGGCCACATCACCGGCCCGATCGTGGGTACCCCCGCAGAGGAGGTTCTGATGTTCGAGGCATCCGATATCCGTGAGTGGCGAGGACACGACGTCGTCGACCCCAAGGGACACAAGATCGGCGTCTTGGAGTCGATCTACGTGGACACCACCACCGACCAGCCCTTCTTCGCCACGGTGACCGTGGGTCTGCCCACCCGTCGCCGTCTGGCGTTCGTGCCGCTTACCGGTGCGACGGTCGGTCCTGGCTACCTGAAAGTCGCCCACAGCAAGGACCAGGTCAAGAAGGCCCCGGCGATCGACACCGACGGCGAGCTGCCCGTCGCCGAGGAGCCGGGTGTCTTCTCCCACTACGAGCTGACCTACACACCGGGCGCCGGCGGTGAGCGGCGCCTGGCCCGCCGTTGACCGACGCGCGGAGAACGCCGGGAGTTGCGATGAGTCTGTTCCTGTTGCTCGTCCTCGTGGCCGTCGTCCTGGGCATCATCGGCTTCGTCGCCCACGGCCTGTTCTATCTGTTCGTCATCGGCGCCGTCGTGCTCGTCGCCGACCTCGTCCTCGCCGCGGTGCGCCTTCACCGGGGAGGCAGGAAGCACCGGCTCCTCCGCTGACCGCTTGCGCGCACGCGGCGAAGGTGCCGGTACGGCTCGCGGGACCCCGGCGACGCACCGGGGCCGCGCCGTGCCGCCCGCCGTTCACCCGGACGGGTCAATCTCGGTGCCGGATCGGCGTCCGGGCGCATGACCGGGCGACCGCCGGTGAGACATCGGGTATGGAGGAACACGCACCGGACGGCAGCCTGCCCGCTCCGCGTCGCCCTGCCGGATCCGATGTCGTGTTCACGGCGGACTTCGCCTCGCAGACGCAGTGGGTCGCGGGCCGTTCGTGGGCCTATCCGGACGGCGGCCCGGTCAACCCGGACGACGACAAGCTCGACCACCTGGTGGCCGACGCCGATCACAGCCGTTCCGGAGTCTTCCGGGCCACGCGCCGGCCGGACGGCTTGTGGGACACGGGGCTGCTGACCACCGAGGGGAGCGATGAGGGGTTCACGGTCCGGGCGGGGGACGTGCTGGAGGCCCGCGTCCGGCTGCCCCGGGAGATCGGCGCCTGGCCGGCCATCTGGACCTGGCGGGACGGCGACCAGGAGATCGACGTCTTCGAGTACCACCCGGACCACCCGGACCTGCTGGAACTGACCAACCACGTGCGTGGCGCCGAGCGCTATGTGCGCGACGACGCCGTCGGTCCCGGCACCTGGGTGGACCTGCGCACCGACTTCGGGCGCCGTTCGGTGGTCTGGTGGCTGAACGGCACGCGCGTGTTTTCGGACGGGCGGGGCGTGGGCCGCGCCTGGCACGCCTACCTGATCGTCAACCTCTCGGTGAGCGCCGGGCGCTACCACCCGCCGCCCGAGGCGGGCACGACCGAGATGAGCTTCGAGGTGAGCAGTCTGGTCGTACGCCGTCCCGGCCCGGGCGGCGGGAAGGGCGACGGTGAGCACAGCGGGACCGCCACCGTGGGCGGCCCAGCCGACCGGCACCACGCCGATGGCCCCGATTGAGGCCGTGCGGCCTGGCTACCGGTCGGATCCGGTCTCCTCGTCTTCCCCCCGGCGCTCCCCCGGCCGCTCCTCGGCCTCCACGCCTCGCAGCGGCTCACCGGCCGCTGTGCCCTCGTCGGGCTGGTAGCCCTCCTTGGCGCCGGCCGTGCCCGGAATCGTCCGGTCACGGGCCTGGCTCTCGCTGCCCGAGTGCGCTCCGGGCTCCTCCTCGTCGCGGGCCCGGGCGGAGCGGTCGGCGGGCTCGTCGGTGTGTCCCGTCATGGCCGTCCTCCGATCCGTCGTCGGCACGGCCGGGTTCCCGTGGGCCGACCGGGGAAACGGGCCGGAGAAACGGGCCGGGCAAACGCGAGAGGGACGGCGCCTCACGCGGGATTACGCAACGCCATTGCGCTACCCCTCCTATGATGTCCCCATGAGTGAGCTTGCCTTTCAGCGTGCGCGCAGTCCCGAGGCCAAACAGGTCCGGGAACAGGCGATCCTGGCCGCGGCCCGCACGCTCGCCGGCCGGCAGGGCGTGCGGGAGGTCACCCTCACCGACATCGCGGCGGCCGTGGGCATGCACAAATCGGCGTTGCTGCGCTACTTCGAGACGAGGGAGCAGATCTTCCTCGAACTGACCGCGGAAGGGTGGCGGCAGTGGTCCGCCGACCTGTGCGGCGACCTCGCCGGCCGGCCGCACGCCACCCCCGCCGAGGTCGCCGGGGTCGTCGCCGGCACGCTCGCGGCGCGCCCCCTGTTCTGCGACCTGCTCGCCCAGGCGCCCCTGAACCTGGAACGGAACGTGTCGATCGAGTCGGTGCGGTCCTTCAAGCTTCAAACGCTCGGGGAGGTCGAGCGGATCGGCGGCGAGCTGCACCGGCTGCTGGGGCTGACCGAACCGCAGGCCGTGGACACGGTGGCCACCGCGACCGGCATGGCCGGAGCGCTGTGGCAGATGGCCAGCCCGGGGCCGCGCCTGCGGGAGCTGTACGCGAGCGATCCCCGGCTGAGCCATGCCGTCGTCGAGGTGGAACCCCGCCTGACCCGCGTCCTCACCGCCTACCTCACGGGGCTCGGCGTGCGGTCCGCGGCGGCCGGCTGACCGGGCGCCGCGTCCCGCGTGCGGCGCCCGCGCGATCAGCCGGCGAGGGTCCGGCGCAGGGCGGCCAGCCCGTCGGTGTAGATGCCGTGGAAGAGGTCGACGGCCTCCTGGTCCGGGACACCGGCGGGGGTGAAGGTGCCGGACCACTCGACGCGGGCGCCGTGGCCGTCGGGCGTCTCACGCACGGTGAGGGTGGACCGGTAGTCGGTGACCGGAAACGGCGCCCGGACGATGGAGTAGGTGTAGGTGCGCGCCTTGTCGTCGAACGCCTCCAGCCGTTCGACGATGACGCCGCCCTCCTCGTTCGTCAGGGTGCGCACCCGGCCGCCCTCGCCGGGTTCGCTGCCGGGGATGTACGGCAGCCAGTCGGGCAGCGAGCCGAAGCCGCCGATGAGCTGCCACACGCGGTCGGCGGGCACGGGGACGTCGAGCGACGCGGTAGTGGTCGCCATGGGTTCCTCCTGGGTGGATCAGGTCTGGTACGGGGGGACGGTCAGGCGGGCAGCGGGGCGTTCCCGGCGATCAGGCCCTCCTCGCGGAGCGCGGCCCAGAACGCGGCCGGGACCGTCTCGGTGAGCGCGGCGACGTCCTCGGCGACGCGGCTGGGGCGGGTGGCGCCGGGGATGGCCGCGGCGGTCGCCGGGTGGGCGAGGGAGAACTGCAGCGCGGCGGCCTTGATGCCGACGCCGTGCCGGGCGGCGAGCGCCTTGATCCGCTCGACCTTGGCGACGATCTCGGCGGGGGCCTGCTGGTACTCGAAGTGCGTGCCTCCGGCGAGGATGCCCGAGCTGTAGGGGCCGCCGACGACGATGTCGACGTTCTGCGCGGCCGCGGCGGGCAGCAGCCGCTGGAGGGCGCGCTCGTGGTCGAGGAGGGTATAGCGCCCGGCGAGGAGGAACGCGTCCGGCCTGGGCTCGTCCAGGTCGAGGGTCACCTCCAGGGGTTCGACACGGTTCACGCCGAGGCCCCAGCCCTTGATGACGCCTTCGTCGCGCAGCCGGTCCAGGACCCGGAAGGCTCCGGTGCGGGCGGTCTCGTACCGGGCCAGCCACTCGTCGCCGTAGAAGTCCTGGGCGACGTCGTGCACCCAGACGATGTCGAGCCGGTCCGTCCGCAGGCGCTTGAGGCTGTCCTCGACGGAGCGCAGGGTGGCGTCGGCCGAGTAGTCGTTGACCATCTTGTTGGGGCGTCCGTGCTCGAACAGTCCGCCCTTCTCGCCCAGGTCGCGGGCGGCCGGGTCCTCGGCCTCGTCGAGGATGACGCGGCCGACCTTGGTGCTCAGGACGTAGGCGTCGCGGGGCATGCCGGACAGCACCTCGCCCAGGCGGATCTCGCTGAGCCCCGCGCCGTAGAACGGGGCGGTGTCGAAGTAGCGGATGCCGTGGTCCCAGGCGGCCTGGACGGTGGCCGCCGCCTCCTCGTCCGGGATGGCGCGGAACATGTTGCCCAGCGGGGCCGTGCCGAAGCCGAGACGTCCGGGAAGCAGGTTCTTGATGCTCATGGGGGGTCTTTCGGTGAGGGTGGTGACGGGTGCCGCGCGGGGTGTCCGGCGGGTCGTCGTCCTTGTGTCACCGAGGCTAGGATCGAGGAGTTGAGACTGTCCAAGACATAGTTGGACAGACTTCAGTCCCCAGAGGTCTTACATGCTTGATCTGCGCCAGCTCACCTATTTCGTCGCCGTGGCCGAGGCCGAACACGTCGGCCGGGCCGCGGAGGCCCTGCACATCTCCCAGTCGCCGCTCAGCCGGCAGATAGCCCAGCTGGAGCAGAAGCTCGGTCTGACGCTCTTCGAGCGCAGTCAGCAGCGGATCCGGCTCACCGCGGACGGCCGGGTCTTCCTCAGCGAGGCCCGCGCGCTGCTGCGGCACGCCGAGCGGCTGGAGAACCTCGGCCGGCGGCTGGGCCGGGGCGAGGAGGGGGGACTGTGCATCGGGTACGTCCCGCACGCCCTGCACACCGGCATCCTGCCCGGCGCGCTGCGCGCCCTCCAGCAGCGCAGCCCCGGCATCCACGTCGCCCTGTACCCGCTGAGCCCCGCCGAGCAGTTCGAGGGTCTGCGGCAGCGCAGCCTGGACATCGCGCTCGTCCACGAGCCGCCCGCCGACGACGATTCCGACCTGTGCTCGGCGCTGCTGCTGGAGGACCCGCTGATGCTCGCGCTCCCCCACGGGCATCCGCTCGCCGCGCAGGAGGTCGTCACCGCCGCCGATCTCGACGGGCAGCCCTGGATCGCCGTGGCGGACTCCCAGCACCCGGCCTGGCGCGACGTCTTCATCGCGGCCTGCGCGGCGTCCGGGTTCACTCCGGACGTGCGGCTGGACGCCGCCGAGCCGCAGACCGCCCTCGGACTCGTCGCCTCCGGACTGGGCCTCGCGCTGATCCAGAAGAGCATGCTCCGAGGCGCCGGCGAAGGCGTCACCGTACGGGAACTACCCTGGCACGAGGCGTCCGTACGGCTCTGGGCGGCCTGGCACCGGACGGATCTCCGCCCGGTCGTGCCCTCGTTCCGCGAGCTGGTCCTGGGCGGGGCCGGGACCGTGTGAGCGGCCGGGGCATGTGTGCCTTCGCCCGGCGCGGGAACCTGGTCCGACCGAGTGCGGCCCTGGTGGAAGGAGTCCCAGGTTGACAGCGTCGACATCGGCGGCGGGCGGTCGGAACGCGGGCGCCCAGGAGGCCGGGTACGAGCCTGATCCGCGCCGGTGGCGCGCCCTGTGGGTCACCCTGGTGGCGGGCTTCATGAGCCTGCTCGACGTGACGATCGTGGCGGTCGCCCTGCCCACCGTCCAACGGGATCTCGGCGCCTCTCCGGCACAGGTGCAGTGGGTGGTCTCCGGATACGCCCTGACCTTCGCCCTCGCCCTCGTCACCGCCGGCCGTCTCGGCGACGCGCTGGACCGGCGCCGTATCTTCCTGCTGGCCCTCGGCGGTTTCGTGGTCTTCAGCGCGGCGTGCGGAGCGGCCCCCGACATCATGCTGCTGGTGGCGGCCCGTCTCGCCCAGGGCCTGGCGGCCGGCTTCATGGCCCCGCAGAACTCCGCGCTCATCCAGCAGATGTTCCGCGGCGCCGAACGCGGCCGGGCCTTCGGCTTCTTCGGTGCCACCGTCGGCCTCTCCTCCGCCGCGGGCCCCGTCACCGGCGGTGTCATCCTCGCCCTCGCCTCCGGCGCCCAGGGCTGGCGGTGGATCTTCTACGTCAACGTCCCCATCGGCATCCTCGCCGTCCTCCTCGGCCGCCGCCTGCTGCCGCGCACCCGGCGCTCCGGGCGGGGCCGGGTGGACGTGCCCGGCGTCGTGCTCCTCGGCCTGGGCGTCCTCGCGCTCATGTATCCGCTGGTCCAGGCGGACTCCGGTGGTCTCGGCCGCCTGTGGTGGCTGTTCCCGGCGGGCGCGGCGGTGCTCGTCGTCTTCGTCCAGTGGCAGCGCCGCCTGGTCGCCCGGCACGCCCAGCCGCTGCTCGACCCGCGGCTGTTCAGCAGCGTGCGGGGCTACGCGGTCGGCGCCGGCATCGGCACCCTGTACTTCATCGGCTTCAGCGGGGTCTGGCTGGTGTTCGCCCTCTTCTACCAGCACGGCCTCGGCTTCTCCCCGCTCCGCTCCGGTCTCGCCGTGACGCCGTTCGCCCTCGGCTCGGCGAGCGCGGCCGTGGTGTCCGGGCGGCTGGTGGACAGGTACGGCCGTCTGCTCACCGTGTGCGGCCTGACGGGCGTGCTCGCCGGTCTGGGCGGCACCGCGCTGCTGCTCCGCTTCGTGCCCCTGGACGTCGCTCCCTGGGTCGCCGCCCCGGTGCTGTTCCTCGGCGGCGTCGGCGGCGGTTTCGTGGTCTCCCCCAACATCACGATGACCTTGCGGGACGTGCCGGTGTCGATGGCGGGCGCGGCGGGCGGCGCCCTGCAGACCGGGCAGCGGCTGGGCGCCACGCTGGGCACCGCCGCCCTGCCCGGCCTGTTCTACCTGGTGCTCGGCCGCGGCCACGACTACCGGGGCGCCCTCCTGACCGCGCTGTGCGCCGCCCTCGTCGGGATGGCGGCGTCCCTGGCGCTCGCGGCCTTCGACTGGCAGCGGGACCGGCGGCCGAGCGACCCGCACGGGACGTGCCCGGACGAGGTCGCCCACGACCCGGTGCACGCCCGGCACACCTGACCGGCCCGCGGTCCCGGCACGCGGCAGGGCCATCAGGGTGGCGCCGGGCCGTGTCGGGCTGCCGACGCGCCCCGGGTTGGCCATGCTGGGCCGGAGCGGCACCCAGTGGCGACAAGGAGCACCGCATGCCGACGGACACGGTCGAACGATTCCTGGCGGCGCTGGACCCCCACCACCGCGAGGCCGTCGGCGCGCGGCCGCGCGAGGAGCAGCAAGCCCTGGCGGCGGCCTGGGAACGGGAACTCGAAGCGGACGACGAGCTGGACACGCTCGACGAGCTGTCCCCCGCGGCGGCGGAGGCCGAGGCGGCCCGCCGCGTCCTGGACCGCGACGCCGGCTAGCACGCTCTCGGCGCGCGCCCCGCGTGCGGCCGGGCCGCGGAACTCGGCGGAATCCGCTACGGCCGGCCGCGCGGCCCGGGCGTTAGGGTCGGCCCCGTGACACTCTCCATCGAAGAACGAGAGCGGTTTCTCGCGGAGCCCCACATCGGCGCGCTGTCGGTCGTCGAACGGCCGGACCGCGCCCCGCTGACGGTTCCCATCTGGTACCAGTACACGCCGGGTGGCGAACTGTGGGTGCGCACCGGCCCCGATTCCCGCAAGGCGCGGGCCATCCGTGCCGCGGGGCGCTTCAGCCTGATGGTGCAGCGCACGGAGCCCACCGTGCGCTACGTGTCGGCCGAGGGACCGGTCACCAGGACGGCCCCGGACAGCCACGAGCACTCCTGGGAGATGGCGGCGCGCTACCTGCCCGAGGAGAAGGTCGCCGCGTTCGTCGAGTACGACCGGACCCGGCTCGGCGAGCACTTCCTGGTCTACATGCGGCCCGAGCACTGGATCGCCGCCGACCTGGGAGCCGTCTGACGGCACGGGGCCGGCACCGTGCCGTCTCCCCCGCCGGTCCGCGGAAGGTCGTCGTCGGCGGTGCCTGGGGACAGGATCCGGCCATGATCACAGCCGGGACTTCGTGCCCACGGACAGCGGGGAGGGAGGCGGTGTGCTCGGCGCCGAGTACACCGCCCGCCCCGGAGGGCACCGTTACAGCGCGCGTTCCAGACGGTCCGCCATCAGCTTCACGAACCGGGCCGGTTCCTTCGGCTGGCCGCCCTCGGCGAGCACGGCCAGACCGTGCAGCAGCTCGGCGGTCTCGGCCAGCTCCGTGCGGTCCTCGCGCTCCTTGTACGCCTGGTTGAGGCCCTTCACCAGCTGGTGGCCGGGGTTGAGCTCCAGGATCCGCTTGGCGCGGGGCACCTCCTGGCCCATGGCGCGGTACATGTTCTCCAGCGCCGGCGTCAGGTCGTGCGCGTCGGAGACGACACAGGCCGGGGAGACGGTGAGCCGGGAGGACAGGCGCACCTCCTTGATGTCCTCGTCCAGTTGCTCCTTCATCCAGCCGAGCAGCCCGGCGTACTCCTCGGTCTGCTTCTCCCGTTCCTCGTCGGCGGTGGCCTCGTCCTCGGCGTCGAGATCGATCTGCCCCTTGGCGACGGACCGCAGCTTCTTGCCCTCGTACTCGCCGACGGCGTCGGCCCACACCTCGTCCACGGGGTCGGTGAGCAGCAGCACCTCGATGCCCCGTTCCCGGAACGCCTCCATGTGCGGGGAGTTCTCGATGCTCTGCCGCGACTCGCCGGTCAGGTAGTAGATGTCCTCCTGACCGTCCTTCATCCGCTCCACGTACCCCTTGAGCGTGGTCGGCTCGGTGTCGTGGTGGGTGCTCGCGAACGACGCGACGGCGAGGAGGGCGTCGCGGTTCTCCGAGTCGGTGACCAGTCCTTCCTTCAGGACCGTGCCGAACTCCCGCCAGAAGGTGGCGTACCGCTCCTGGTCCTTGGTCATCATCTCCTTGACCGTGGACAGGACCTTCTTCGTCAGCCGGCGCCGCATCATCTCGATGTGGCGGTCCTGCTGGAGGATCTCGCGGGAGACGTTGAGCGAGAGGTCGGCCGCGTCGACCACGCCCTTGACGAAGCGGAGGTACGGCGGCAGCAGCGCCTCGCAGTCGTCCATGATGAACACGCGCTTGACGTAGAGCTGCACGCCGCGCTTGAAGTCCCGCGTGAACAGGTCGTGCGGGGCGTGTTCGGGGAGGAACAGCAGGGCCTGGTACTCGAAGGTGCCCTCCGCCTGGAGCCGGATCGTCTCCAGCGGGTCACGCCAGTCGTGGGCGATGTGCTTGTACAGCTCGTGGTACTCGTCGTCGGACACCTCGTCGCGGGGCCGCGCCCACAGCGCCTTCATCGAGTTGAGCGTCTCCGGCTCCGGCGCGCCGTCGTCCTCGCCGGCCGTGGCGGAGCGTTCGGGCACCATCCGGATGGGCCAGGTGATGAAGTCCGAGTACCGCTTGACGATCTCCCTGATCTTCCAGGGCGAGGTGTAGTCGTGGAGCTGGTTCTCCGGGTCGGCCGGCTTGAGGTGGAGCGTGACCGAGGTGCCCTGCGGCGCGTCGTCCACCCGCTCCAGCGTGTACGTGCCCTCGCCGCGCGACGTCCAGCGGGTGCCCTGGCCCTCGCCGGCGCGCCGGGTCAGCAGGGTGACCTCGTCGGCCACCATGAACCCGGAGTAGAACCCCACGCCGAACTGGCCGATGAGTCCCTCCTCCCCGGCCGCGTCCTTGGCCTCGCGCAGCTCCCGCAGGAACTCCGCGGTGCCCGAGTTGGCGATCGTGCCGATGAGCTGCCCGACCTCGTCGTACGACATCCCGATGCCGTTGTCCCGCACGGTGAGCGTACGGGCGTCCTTGTCGATGTCGATCTCGATGTGCGGGTCGGACACGTCGGCGTCGAGCGAGTCGTCCCAGAGCTTCTCCAGGCGCAGCTTGTCCAACGCGTCCGAGGCGTTGGAGACGAGCTCCCGCAGGAAGACGTCCTTGTTCGAGTAGACCGAGTGGATCATCAGCTGCAGCAGCTGACGCGCCTCCACCTGGAACTCGAAGGTCTCGGTCGGCATGTTCGCGAATACCTCACAGGTCCTGTCGCCGGAACTGGTGGAGCTACTGTAAAACACCACGTCAGCGCGGTGGCCGGAAGAGCGGGCCGTGGCTGGAAGAGCGGCTGGTGGCCGGATCCGTACCGTTCGGGTCCGCCCCGGCGCCCACGCGCGGCCCGCCGGCGCGCTGCGTGGCCAGTCTCTCACGCTGGGGAACGGCGCCGCCGCACCGGTGCCGTGCCGAAGCCGGGGCTCATGACCGGCGGCTCGCCGGGTACTCGCGGGGTCCAGGCCCGGAAACGGTCCGGGACCGCCGTCCGTCGAGCGAGGACAACGGAGGTACGGAGATGAGCACGGTCAAGGAAGCGGTGGAGGTCGACGTTCCGCTGCACACCGCCTACAACCAGTGGACGCAGTTCGAGGACTTCCCGAACTTCATGGAAGGCGTCGAGGAGGTCAGGCAGCTGGACGACCGGCACAATCACTGGACCATGAAGATCGGCGGTGTGCGGCGCGAGTTCGACACCGAGATCGTCGACCAACTGCCCGACGAGCGCATCACCTGGCGCACCACCAGCGGCGACACGAGCCAGAAGGGCACCGTTCGCTTCGAGCGCCTGGACGACATGCACACCAAGGTCGAGCTGGTGATGGATGTCGAGCCCAGCGGAGCCGTGGAGAAGGCGGCGGACCTGATCGGCACGATCGACCGGCGCGTCAAGGGAGACATGAAGCGGTTCAAGCACTTCATCGAGGAACAGGGCGGGGAGTCCGGTTCCTGGCGCGGCCGGATCCGGCCCGGGGACAGCGGTTCGTCCCTCTGATCCGGACGCGGCCGTGACGCATACGCCGCCGGGCGCACAGGCTCGGCGGCCGTTTGCCGCCGTGCCGCGCACGCGGGCTCACCGGCCGTTCGCCGGGTGCGCCTCGGCTCGCCCACTGCCGCCCCACAGCGCACGATAGTCACAGGGGACACTCGGCCCACGGTCCGTGCTCCGGGCCGTGGGCGGCAGGAGGAGGTCGTCATGACCCGCGCCGGCACCGTCGCCGCAGCCCGGATACCCGACACGATCCAGCCGGGCGGTGAGGAATCGGAGAACCATCCCTGGAGGATCCGGCTGGTCAAGCACCCGGAGCGCTTCGAGTCCTCGTTCTTCCAGGCCGCGAAACGCACGGCGCACAGGATCCTGGACGAGATCGACGACGCCGACCTGCCCTACGGGCCCCGGCCCGTGGCGCCCGCGCACTGGGAGATGCACCACGGGGGCAGCCTGTGGGTGAAGACGACGAGCGGCTGGCGGATGTACCGGGCCCGTGCGGGCATCGAGTGGAGCATGCAGTTCTGCGCCGAGCCGTCCAGGATCGACCGGCTGCGCCAGGACGCGGCCGTCCTCGTGGCCGGGTTCCCCGGGACGCTGCCCGCCCTGGCGGAACTCGGTTACGGGGAGGCCGAGGAGTTGCTGCGCACCCCGGTCACGGACGCCGACGGTGTCGAGGCGTGGACCGACTCGCTCTTCAACTCCTGCGTACCGCTGAGCCGTTCGGATCACCAGGGAATCCTCCCCGAGGTGCCCGGCGAGCACCACTACCCGTGGCCCGTCAAGGGTGCGGACTTCTTCCGGTACGACGACTTCCAGCTGTGGGTGACCCTGCCCGACGGCACGCACGGCGCCGTGGCACCGGTGGACCGGCGGGGTTCGGGTGACGGGCATGTGCGTCTGGTGCACGCCCCCGAGGGCAGCCGGGCCGCGGACACGCTGGCCGAGGCGCGGGACCGCGGGCTGATGGCGGTGCTGCCGCCGAACAGCTCCGCCGCGCTCCAGGCGTTCGCCGGCCAGATCGGGCCGGGGCAGCGCACCGCGTCCGGCCCGCTGACGGCCCGCCGGGCCCACGCGCACGGGAACGGGCGGGGCGCGCGGGCCCGTTGAGCGGGAGGACACCGGCGGGTGACTCAGTTCGGGTTGTCCCCGTGGGTGAGGGTCTCCCAGGCGACGAAGAGGTTGTTGCTGCCGGCCGGGCGGTTCTGCTCGGTCAGGGCCTGGGTGTTGGTCATGGCGATGCCCAGGCGGTTGTGCAGGGCGTTGTAGCCGACCTCGGTGACCGGGCCCAGCCCACGGTTGACCGACCCGCCGCACAGCCAGCTCGGGACGGCGGCGCCCAGTTCGTACTTGGACTGGAAGCCGAGCGCCTGCCGCAGGCGCTCGCCCACGTCGGTGCCGTACAGGTCCTGCCCCTGGATGCGGCTGGTCTCGGCGACGTGTGAGATGGCCGAGATGCCGTATCCGGTGTGGGTGAAGTCGCGGCAGGTCTCCTGGGTGAGTCCGGTGACGAAGGTGGACTGTCCCTGCCAGTAGGACACGATCTTGTCGCGCGTGTTCAGGTTCTGGCTCGGCACGGTCTTCGGCAGGTCGCCGTCGGAGGCGAGGTACACGTACGCGGCGGTGCGGGTGCGGAACTTCGCCATGGCGGTGTCGTACGACGACTTGTCCTCCAGGAAGACGGAGATGCCGACGGCCGCCTCCATCATCGACAGCTCCCAGTTGCCGTTGGAGTTCGAGCCGTTGATGATCTCGGGCAGATAGACGTTGCGGAGCATCGTCGCGAACCGGCCGGAGTTGGCCCACGTGCCGGTGTACGTGTACTTGATGATCTCGGCGGCCTTCGGCCAGGAGGATCCCGCCCAGCCCGTCTGCAGCGGGGCGTTGCTGTTGGTGTGGTCCTGGAGCACGGCGGACCAGGCGTCCATCAGCTCGATCGACTTCTTGGCGTAGCGCTCGTCCCGGGTGATGTACCAGGCGAGCGCGTCCGTGTACGCCGCGATCGCGTCCTCGCGTTCGTCCGTGCAGCCGTAGTTGGGGTTGGAGTACGACCCGCACTCGACGACGGCGCGCGGCTGGGGGGTGCGGCTGAGGCTCGCGTACTTGCTGGCCATCATCTGGTCGTACGCGCCCTTCCAGGGCTGTACGCCGGCGAGCACCTTGCCGCGGGCGAAGTCGAGTTGGGCGCGGGAGACGGTGACGCCGGGGTGGGTGAAGGTGGCGGGTGCGGCCTCCGCCCGCTGGCTGCCGGGCCAGGAGAGCAGTCCGGTGGTGAGCAGGGTGGCCGCCGCCGTGAGGGCGAGAGCGGAACGCGGGGAGGTGCGACGGCGCCGAGCGGGTGTGTCCTGCATCTGATCCCGTCCTCGTATGTGAACGAAGTGCGGCTGACTGAACGTCGAGTTGACGAGACCATAGGTACGGACCAGATGGCCGTCAAGAGGCCGGAAGCGACAACTCCCGTCACGCGCACGCCTCTTCATGTCTTGACGTGATTGGTTCAGACCTCTTACCGTCCCCGGTGCCGGGCGGCCTTCGCGCGCAGCGTTCGACCCGGCGAGGCCCTCCCTTTCCCTCATCGACGCGAAAGGCAGTGATCCCCTCCCTTGTCCGCGCCCTTCCCCCACCGCGCCCCCCTGCTCAGGACCGTGCTCGCCGCCGCGTTCGCCGTCTCGGCCGGGCTGCTGGCCGCCTCCCCCGCGCAGGCCGCCACCGGCACGATCACCGGCCTGGCCGGCAAGTGCCTCGACGTCGCCGGGGCGAGCTCCGCCGACGGCGCCGCCGTACAGCTCTACGACTGCAACGGCACCAACGCCCAGCAGTGGACGGTCGGCAGCGACGGCACCCTCCGCGCCCTCGGCAAGTGCCTCGACGTCACCGGCAACTCCACCGCCGACGGCGCCAAGGCGCAGCTGTGGACCTGTACCGGCGGCGCCAACCAGAAGTGGACCGTCACCGCCGCCCACGACATCGTCAACCCGCAGGCCGACAAGTGCCTGGACGTCACCGGCAACAACTCCGCCAACGGCACCCGGACACAGATCTGGAGCTGCACCGGCGGCGCCAACCAGAAGTGGAACGCGCCCGCCGCGCAGCAGCCGGCCGACCAGTGCTGGGCGACGCATTACGGGCCCCAGCCGCCCGGTGCCCTGACGGCCAGCGGCGAGGTCTTCGACAACAACGCCGACACGGCGGCGACCTCCCTCAGCCGCCAGCCGCAACTGCCCTTCGGCACCCGCGTCCAGGTGACCAACGTCGCCAACGGCCGGTCGCTGGTCGTCCGCATCAACGACCGGGGCACCTTCGCGCAGACGCCGCAGGAGCCCAAGTGCCTCGACCTGACCGACGGCGCGTTCAGCCGGCTCGGCGGCAGCCTGAACCCGGACGCCGGGCACATCACCGTCACCCAGACCGTCCTCAACTGATCCGCCAACACGCGGAGTCAGCGCCGGCGTCGTGCGCCGGCCCGCGCTCCGCGCATCCCCCCTCGCAGTACGCCCCGTGAACTGGAGCGCATCCCCCATGAATGTCCCGTACTTCAGACGGATACCGATGACGCGCGTGCACCCCGGACGGATGCTGGCCGCCTCCGTCGCCGCCTGCCTCGCCGTGCTGTTCGCCGTCACCCCGGCCCGGGCCGCCGACGGACAGATCACCGGCCTCGCCGGCAAGTGCGTCGACGTGGCGGGCGCGAACAGCGCCAACGGCACCGCCGTACAGCTCTACGACTGCAACGGCACCAACGCCCAGCGGTGGTCCAACCCCGGTGACGGCACCCTGCGGGCGCTCGGCAAGTGCCTGGACGTCGTCGACCGCGGCACAGCCGACGGAGCCGCCGTACAACTGTGGGACTGCTCCGGCGGAGCCAACCAGCAGTGGGTGGTCACCGCCGCGCACGACATCGTCAACCCGGCCGCGAACAAGTGCCTGGACGTGCGGGACAACACCTCCGCCAACGGCACCCGCCTGCAGATCTGGAGCTGCACCGGCGGGGCGAACCAGAAGTGGAACGCGCCGGCGAGCGGCGGGGGCGGTACCACGCCTTCCGGGTTCGTCGTCTCCGAGGCCCAGTTCAACCAGATGTTCCCGAACCGGAACCCCTTTTACACCTACAGCGGTCTCACCGCCGCCCTCAGCGCCTACCCGGGCTTCGCGAACACCGGCAGCGACACCGTGAAGAAGCAGGAGGCCGCCGCCTTCCTCGCCAACGTCAGCCACGAGACCGGCGGGCTCGTGTACGTGGTCGAGCAGAACACCGCCAACTACCCGCACTACTGCGACCCGAACCAGCCGTACGGCTGCCCGGCGGGCCAGGCGGCCTACTACGGGCGCGGCCCCATCCAGCTGTCCTGGAACTTCAACTACAAGGCCGCCGGTGACGCGCTCCACATCGACCTGCTCAACAACCCCTGGCTGGTGCAGAACGACTCCGCCGTCGCCTGGAAGACCGGCCTGTGGTACTGGAACACCCAGTCCGGGCCCGGCACGATGACCCCGCACAACGCCATGGTCAACGGTGCCGGCTTCGGTCAGACCATCCGCTCCATCAACGGCTCCCTGGAATGCGACGGCAAGAACCCCGCCCAGGTCCAGAGCCGCGTCGACGCCTACCAGAGGTTCACCCAGATCCTCGGCGTCAGCCCGGGTGGCAACCTGTACTGCTGACACACCCTCGGCGCACCCCTGGCGCACGGACCGGCACCGACCGGGGCCCAGCGCCAGGGGTCTTCTCGTCGCGCCACCGGGCTCCGCGATCCAGCCGGACCGGCCGGAGGCAACCTCTTTCACCTGCCGCGTTCGAGCCCACGAGGGCCTAGACATCCGATGTGTTGCTCATGGTCGATCAGGTCATCCCCGTGCAGACGATTGACAGGTGCACGCTAGGTGCCTAGCTTCGGCCGATACACCCGATGTATCGACGATCCGTCAGGTCTGGAGGACGACGATGGCCTCACAGTCGGACAAGCGCTCACCGGTGGCCAGGAGATCCGTGCTCGGTACCGCGCTGGGCGGAGCCGCGGTGGCGGCGCTGCCGGGGGCGGCGCACGCGCGACAGGCGGGGACGAGCGGGGACACCGGCTCCGCGGGCGCCGGACGGCCGTGGCGGCTCCGCTCCGCCATGGACGCCGACAGCGCCTGGGAGAGGTTCCTGCGCGGCCAGGACCTGCTGTGGAGCCGGCTGCCCGCCCTCTGGTACGAGGGCCCCTTCCTGGGCGACGGGCTGCTCGGCAGCATGATCTACCGGGAGCCGGACGCCAACCGGATCCGGTTCACCGTCCAGCACGGCCGGGTCCAGGACCACCGGCCCGAGTTCGGCAGCGGCTGGGGCACCTGCCGGCTGCCGGTCGGACACCTCACCCTCGAGCCGGTCGGCACCATCACCGCCGTGGACTGGCGGCTGAGCCTGTGGAACGCCGAGCTGACCGGCACCGTGACCACCACCGCGGGCACGCTCACCCTGGCCGCCCTCATCCACGACGAGGTCCTGGCCGTCCGTGTGACGCCGGACGGTGGCGAGCGGGTCGCCTGGACCTTCCACCCCGAGGAGGCCGTCAGCCCCCGCAGGATCCAGGAGCCCCCGCCCGCCGGCTACACCGGCAACCCGCCCTGGACCACCCGGACCGCGTCCGACGGCACCGAGCAGGTGCTCCAGCCGCTCACCGGGGGCGGGCAGACCGCCACCGCCTACCGCCGTACCGGCGGCGCACTGCTGCTCAGCGTCGGCCACAGCTTCCCCTCCGCAACCGCCGCGGAAGCCGACTCGCTGCGCAACCTGCGGCGCGGGACGTCGTACGCGGCCCTCAGGCGGCGGCATGTGCGCTGGTGGCACGCCTTCTACCGCAAGAGCTTCGTGTCGTTCCCGGACCAGCGGTTGCAGAGCTTCCACTGGATCCAGCTCTACAAGGTCGCCTCCGCCAGCCGCGCCACAGGGCCCGTCATGGCCACCAGCGGGCCCTGGCTGGAGCCGACGCCCTGGCCGGCGGTCTGGTGGAACCTCAACGTCCAGCTGGAGTACTGGCTCATCCACGGCTCCAACCACCTGGAGCTCGACGCGCTCGCCGGCACCCTGCGGCAGAACCAGGAACAGCTCGTCGCCAACGTGCCCGCCGCCTACCGCAAGGACAGCTCCGGGATCGGCCGCAGCTCCGACATGTTCGCCAACCGCTCGGTGGGCCTGCCGGGAACCGGCGCCGAGACGGGCGACCTCACCTGGGCGCTGCACAACGTGTGGCTGTCCTACCGGCACAGCATGGACAAGTCGCTGCTGCGGGACACGGTCTACCCGCTGCTGCGCCGGGCGGTCAACTACTACCTGCACTTCCTCACCCCGGGCAGCGACGGCAGGCTCCACCTGCCGAGCACGCTCTCGCCCGAATACCCCGTCGTGCCGCCGCAGGACACCAACTACGACCTGGCACTGATCCGCTGGGGCTGCCGGACGCTCCTGGAGTCGGCCGGACTCCTCGGCATCGAGGACGAGTCGGCGCCGCGCTGGCAGGACGTGCTGGCCCGGCTCACTCCGTACCCGGTCGACGACAACGGGTTCATGATCGGCGCCGGCACCCCGTACGCGCAGTCCCACCGGCACTACTCGCACCTGCTGATGGTCTACCCGCTGTACCTGGTCAACTGGGACCAGCCGGAGAACCGCGAGCTGATCATGAAGTCGGTGACCCACTGGCACGCGCTGACCGGCGCCCACCGCGGCTACAGCTACACCGGGGCCGCGTCGATCCACGCCATGACCGGCGACGGTGACACCGCCCTCGGCTATCTGCGGAAGTTCTTCGACCCCACGACCCGCTACCCCTGCCGGGCCAACACGCACTACACCGAGGCCGGTCCGGTGATCGAGACCCCGCTGTCCGCCTCGCAGTCGCTGCACGACATGTTCTGCCAGAGCTGGGGCGGTGTGATCCGCGTCTTCCCCGCCGTCCCCTCGGCCTGGGCGGACGTCACCCTGCACGACTTCCGCACCCAGGGCGCCTTCCTGGTGAGCGCCGTCCGCGAGGCGGGCGTCACCCGGTTCATCCGGGTCAGGAGCCTGGCGGGCGAGCCACTCACGCTCCGGCACGGCCTGAGCGGAACCCTCACCGTGCTGCTGGACGACGGCTCCCCGGCGCACACCCGGGACCTCGGCGACGGCACCCTCGCCATCGACCTGCCGAAGGACCGCGAGGTGCTGGTCCACTCCGGGTCCCGTCCCGACCTGGTCATCGCCCCGGTGGCCGTCAGCGAACCCGGCCCGGCCTGGGGACTGCCGTAACGGCCGTCCGTACCCCTCCTCCCCCACCAATCGCCGCGCGGCGCGCCCGCGCCGGGCCGGCGTCGGCCGGCCGTCCGCAGGTATGGACCTTCGCGGTCCTTCCCGGCACGGTGGTGGACACTCCGGCCGGGCGGCGCCACCGACCGGCCACCGCCCGGCTCCGCGCCTCCGACCCCAAGGGCTGCCCTCATGCCGATGCCACCAGCCGCGCTGCGGCTCGCCGTCACCGCCGTGGGACTCCTCCTCACGGCCGCCACCACCACGGTCCCCGCCGCCGCGGCGCCACCCGGCGCACCGGCCCGGGTCGCCGCCGGCGCACCGGACCAGACCGCCTGGTCCGCGCCGCTGTCGACCCGGGGCCGGTACATCGTCGACGCGCACGGCGACCGCTTCCGGCTCAAGGGCGCCAACTGGGACGGCGCGCAGGGCTCCTGGACCGGCAGCGGCAACGCCGCCGACCCCGCCAACCACCACGCCGGGCAGGACTCGCACGGCATACCGCTGGGCCTGGACCGCGCGCCACTGAGCGAACTGCTGGCCGACTTCCGCCAGTTGGGCGTCAACACCATCCGGCTGCCGTTCTCCGACGAGATGATCCACAGCACGGCGCCCGTCCCCGACAGCGCGGTCGCGGCCAACCCCGGACTGCGCGGCAGGACACCGCTGGAGGTCTACGACGCCGTGGTGCAGGCGCTCAGCCAGGGCGGTTTCGCCGTCGTGCTCAACAACCACACCAACACCTCGCGATGGTGCTGCGGCATCGACGGCAACGAGCGGTGGAACAGCGCGCAGACCACCGCGCAGTGGGCGGACGACTGGGTGTTCATGGCCCGCCGCTACGCCTCCGTGCCCCGCGTGGTCGGCGCCGACCTGTACAACGAGGTACGGCGTGACGTGCTGGACGACCCCAACTGGGGCCTGGGGGACGACCACGACTGGTACAGCGCGGCCCGGCTGGCCGCCGACCGCATCCTCACCGAGGCCAACCCGCGCCTCCTCATCGTGATCGAGGGCATCAACTGGACCGGGGTGCCCGTCGACGGACTCCCCCACGGCCGGCCGGTGCTCACCCCCGCGCGCACCCTCTCGCACACCCTCCTGGACGCCCGCAAACTGGTCTACTCCGCCCACTTCTACGGCTACACCGGCCCCCGCCACAGCGGCGCGACGGGCGTCGGCGAGACCCACGACGCCCGCTACCAGGACCTGTCCCGCGCCGAGCTGGCCGCGGCCCTGGACGACGAGGCGTTCTTCGTGGAGGAGACCGGCCGGCACTACACCGCCCCCGTCTGGGTGAGCGAGTTCGGCATCGGCTCGGGCGAGACGAACGCGGCGGCCCGCACCTGGTTCGGCAATGTCACCGACTACCTCGCGGACCATGACGCCGACTTCGCGTTCTGGCCGCTGGTCGGCTTCGAGGGCCACGACGACTGGGCACTGCTGCGCTACGACAGCGCGGGGCACCGCTCCGGCGTCCTCGACCCCGGCGACTGGCGCGCCACCGCGTGGCAGCGTCTGATGTCCGCGCCGGGCACGACCGGTCCCGTGGCCTCCGTCCCGCTCTGGCGCATGCTGAGCACCGATCACGGGGACGCGGTGACGTCGCCGCGGGTGCGGGCCACGGGAGACTGGGACCCGGGAGCGTACAAGGCGGCCTGCCCCGACGGTACGAGACTGGCCGGGCTGAGCCACACCGGCGGGCGCGGCCTGTGCACCGACGCCGGGGCGGGAGAGCTGCGCGCCGCCGACGCCCGCCAGACGGTCGTCACCGACGAGCGGTACGTACCGGCCGGCGGGGACTGGGCGTCGGGGTACACCAAGTACCAGTGCCCCTCCGGCCAGTTCCTCATCGGCTACAGCCTGCGGGGCGAGCGCGTGTCGGCGGCCCTGTGCGTCCCGGCACGGACCGCGCTGCCGGGCTCCGGGCGCACGGTGTGGTTCGACCGGTCCGACAGCCGTCCCGCCGACGGCGCCGGCGGGGACTTCGCGTACGGCGCCTACAAGGGCCAGTGCGCGGTGACCGAGTACGCCGCCGGGATCGCCTTCACCACCCGCGTGGGCAGCCGCCCCGGCCCCGCGGCCCTGCTGTGCCGCACCCTGCCCTGAGCGCCGGGCCTCAGAGCAGGGCGTCGCGCAGCCGGCGCAGGATCTCCCGCAGGATGCTCTCCGACGTCCCGAAGTTGAGCCGTACGAAGCCCTCTCCTTCCGCTCCGAACGTGCGCCCGTCGTTGAGCAGGACGCGGGCCTTGTTCAGGAAGAAGGTCTGCGGGTCGGTGTCCAGCTCCAGCTCGCGGCAGTCGAGCCAGGCGAGGAACGTCGCCTCCGGCGTCCGGTGGCGCACACCGGGCGGAAGCTCCTCGCGCACCGACCGGGCGTTGCGCGCGAGGACCGTCCTCAGCTCCGCCAGCCAGGCGTCCCCGTCCCGCCAGGCGGCCAGGGTGGCCGCGACGCCGAAGGTGTTCGGCTCGCCGTACAGGTGGGCGGGGTGCGCCAGCGCCTCGCGCACCCCGGCCGCGCCGACGTGGGCGACGGCGCAGCGCAGCCCGGGCACGTTGAACGCCTTGGTGGCCGAGGTCAGGGTCACCGTGCGCGCGGCCACCTCGGCCGAGAGCGAGGCGAACGGGAGGTGCCGGTGCGGGGCGTGCACGAGGTCGGAGTGGATCTCGTCCGCGACGACCAGCAGGCCGTGGCGGAGGGCGAGCACCGCCAGCGTCTCCAGTTCCTCGCGGCGCAGCACGCGTCCCGTCGGGTTGTGCGGGTTGACCGGCAGCAGCACCCGCGCCGGCCCTCCCGCAGCTCCCGGTCGAGCCGGTCGGCGTCGAACGTCCAGCCGCCGCCGTCCGGTGTGTACGGCACCGGGTGGAGGCGCCGGCCCATGCCCGCGATCGTCTCCAGGAACGGCGGGTAGGCCGGGGTGTGCACCACGACGCCGTCGCCCGGCCGCGTGGCGACGTTCAGCACGGCCTGGAGGCCCTGGTTGATGTCGGTGAACTCCCGTACGTGCGAGGCGTCGAGCACCCAGCCGTGCCGTGCGCGCATCCGCTCGGCGAAGGCGGCCCGCAGGGGGTTGTGGACGGACCGTCCGTCCCAGGCGGGGTAGCCGAGGCCGTCGTCCACGCACCGCTCCAGGGCCTCACGCACGGCGGGAGCCGGTGGGAAGTCCGTCTCCGCGATCCACGCGGGGAGTACGTCCGGCTCGGCGCCGCTCCACTTGGCGCCGGGCCGCCGGGACAGCGCGCGGACGTCCAGGTCGTCGAACAGGGGGTGCCTCTGTGCTGCCATCCGTCCATCCTGACGCCGGCGGGACGTGGAAGCACCCCCGTGTCCGGCGACCCCGTGTCCGGCGACACGTCATCCGGCCACCGGCGCCGGCCGTACCGCCAGGTGCCCGCCCAGGTCCAGCCGGGCGACCAGTCCGGCGCAGCCGAGGCCGGTCGCCGCCAGGGCCGCCCACGGCAGCCATCGCACCCCGGTGTCGAACAGCGCCCCGACGGCGAGGTTGCCCAGCGAGACGGCGATGCCGGAGGCGGTGTTGTAGGCGCCGTAGTACGTCGCGACGAGCCGGTCGCCGGAGAGCCGTACCACGGTGTCCATCTCGAAGGGGTACAGCAGCGCCCCGCCCCAGGCCAGCAGGACCGCGCACACCGTCAGCGCGCACAGTCCGGCCGGCGCGCCGTACGAGCGGGGCAGCAGTGGCAGGAAGGCCACGCCCATGACCGTGAGCCCCCACGCGACGGCCCGGGGGCCGGAGAGGGTGCGTTGCGCCCACGCGGTCAGCTTGAGCTGGCCCGCCAGCGCGGCCAGCGCCGACGCGGCGAAGACCGCGCCGGTGACCCATCCGGTCCGCTCGCCGAAGAGTGCGCGGGCGTGCAGCGGGAGGGCGAGGTAGACCTGGAACGCCAGGACGTAGGAGCCGCTCATGGCGGCCGCGAAGAGCAGGAAGGGGCGGTTGGCGGCGACGGTGCGCCAGTCGGCGGCGACCGCCCGCCAGGCGGGCCCGGTCCCGCGGCCGGCGGGGGGCCGGGCGGGCAGGGCGCGGGACTGCAGCACGGCGAGGGCGCCGAAGATGACGGCCGCGACCGTGCACACCGCGCCGAAGTTCCAGGTCAGCAGGGCGAGCCCGGCGAGCGGACCGACCAGGATGCCCGCCTGGTAGAAGACGTTGAACGCGGCGAACGCCGCCACCCTGCGCTCCTCGCCGGCGTCCGCCGCGAGATACGCCCGCACGGCCGGGTTGAACAGCGCGCCCGCCAGGCCGGTCAGCGCCGACGCCGCCACCAGGGCGGGGAGCGAGCCGGCGACCGCCAGCAGCCCGAAGGCGCCCGCGCGCAGGGCGCATCCGGTCAGGATCATCGGCTTGCAGCCGTAGCGGTCGGCGAGGGTGCCGCCGACGAGGAACATGCCCTGCTGGGAGAAGTTGCGCACTCCCAGTACCAGGCCGACCGCCCAGGCGGCGAGGCCGAGGCCGTGGGCCAGGTGGTCGGCGAGGTAGGGCATGAGCATGTAGAAGCCCAGGTTGATGGCGAACTGGTTTACCATCAGCAGCCGGGCCGGCCGGTCGAAGGAGGCCAGGGCCAGGCGCGACCGCTTCACCGGGCACCCGCCTTCGTCAGGTCGCGCGCGAGCGGGTCACGGACCCGGCCGCACCGCGTCCAGCGGGTCACCACGCACGCGTCCGGCTCGGTGATGTCGTCGGGCTCCGGCGGCGGAGTCCGCCCGAGCAGGCCGTGCTCGCGGCACCAGCCGTCGTCGTAGACCGTGTGCAGGTAGCGGTGCGGGCCGTCGGGGAAGACCGCGGCGATCCTCGTCCCGGCCGGGTACGTCCCCGCCGCCCACCCAGCCACCAGTGCCACCGCTCCGACGCTCCAGCCGCCGGAGGCGTAGTGCCGGCGGGCGAGTTGGCGGCAGGCCCAGACCGCCTCGGCCGGGGCCACCCAGTGGACCTCGGAGAAGGCCGCGTAGGCGACGTTGTCCGGGTGGATGCTGGAGCCGAGGCCGCGCATCAGCCGGGGTCCCGGCGGCTGGCCGAAGATCGCCGAGCCGACCGAGTCCACCCCGATGAGCGTCAGCCGCGGGAAGATCCCCCGCAGTACGGCGGACACGCCCGCGGAGTGCCCGCCCGTGCCGACCGCCGTCACCAGCACGTCGACCCAGCCGAGTTGGGCGATCAGCTCGGCCGCGAGGGGGCGGTAGGCGGCGGCGTTGTCGGGGTTGCGGTACTGGTCCGGGCAGTAGGCGCCCGGTGTGCGGGCCAGCAGTCCGGCGACGCACGCGCGGCGCGCCTCCTGCCAGCCGCCTTCGGGGTGCGGCGCGGCGACCTGGACGACGCGTGCGCCCCGCGCGGTCAGCAGGCGTGCCATGGCCGGTTCCATGCCGGGGTCGGTCACGACGGTCACCGGGTGGCCGTAGGTGAGCCCGGCCAGGGCGAGGCCGAGGCCGAGCGTGCCGCTGGAGGACTCGATGACCGGCGCGCCCGGCGCGAGGTCGCCGCGCCGGCGGGCCTCGCGGACCATGTGTAGGGCGGGCCGGTCCTTGATGCCGCCGGGGTTGGCGCCCTCCAGCTTGGCGTGGAAGCCGCGGCCGGGCGGCGCGAAGGGTTCGTCGACCCACAGGACCGGGGTGTCGCCGACCAGGTGGGCGGGGCGCCGGGCGGTCCGCAGGCGGGGGGTACGGGTCCGCAAGGGCTCGGGCAGGGCTTCCGGGAGGAGTCCGGAGAGGGATCCGGGCGGGGCTTCGGGGAGGTATCCGGGCAGGGAGGGGTGCATGGCGTACGGCTCCTTCGCGCCCGGCGGGGGTGCGGCGGGCGCTGTGCGGGTGGGGGGCGGCGCGCGAGGCACGCCCGGACCGCGCGGGGGCGGGGGGCGTGCGGGCGCGGGCCTACTGCCGTAGCACGCAGACGAGCGCGAGCGGTGAACCGTGCGCACAGGAGGGTGACACACCGGGCGGGCCGCGCCGGACGGTGTGGGTGACGGGCCCGCCCAGCCCGGCGGGAAGGAGCGGCTGGTGCGACTCGCCGTCGAGGGCGGTGTCGTCCAGGGCGGCGCGCGGCCGGTCCGCCGTGTGGTCGGCGTGCCCGTCCGCAGCGTGCCGGTGCTGGGGCGGCCCGTTCGAGCCCGGCTCGTCGGCTCCGTCCGCGACCAGCCGGACGTCCTGCGCCACCGGGGCGCTCGGGTCCGGGCCGGCGAAGGCGCAGGCGTGCACCGCGCCGGTGAGGTGGGCGGCGATCACCAGGACCAGCCCGATCAGCGGGGCGGCACGACGAAAGCGCCCCGCGCGTCCGCCACCGCTGCCCCACGACATGATCACAGTCCCACAGTAATCAAGCGATGACGGTCTGTCACATCGGTGAGGGCGTGATTCGTCCGCGCGAGGGCTCGGGTGCGGAGCGGCCCCGGTGCCGGGGGCGGTGCCTGGCCGGACGAGACCGCGCGGACGCGATACGGGGGAGACGTCCGCGCGGTCGTTCGTGGGGCCGGGTCAGCCGGTCGCGCGGACCGCGTCGCGGATCAGCTCGGCGACCGCCTTCGGCTGGGAGACGGCCACGGCGTGCGAGGCGCCCTCGATCTCGACGGTCGTCGCCCCGGCCCGCTGCGCGCCGAAGCGCTCCACCTCCGGGTTGATGGCGTTGTCGGCGCCGGCCACCAGGGCCCAGGACGGCTTGGTCCTCCAGGCGGCGGCGGACGCCGTCTCCTCGAAGGCGGCGGCGGCCAGCGGGCGCTGCGCCGCCGCGAGGACCTTGGTGACCTCCGCGGGCACGTCGGCGGCGAAGACCGACGGGAAGGCGTCCTCCGCGATGGTGACCTCGACGGCGGGCTCGCCGCCCGGCACGGGGTACGTCCACTGCTTGAGGTTGCTCACCAGCGGCGAGAGCGGGAAACGGCCCTGGAGTTCGCCGAGGCTCTCGCCCTCTTCGAGCGCGTAGGCGGCCACGTAGACGAGGCCGACGACGTTCTCGGCGGTGCCGGCCACGGTGATCAGCGCACCGCCGTACGAGTGGCCGACCAGCACGACCGGACCGTCGATCTGGGCGGCGACGGAGGCGACGTACGCGGCGTCGGACGCGAGGCCGCGCAGCGGGTTCGGCGGCGCGATCACGGGGATGCCGTGGGTCTGTAGCTCCTCGATGACCCCGGACCAGCTCGCCGCGTCGGCGAAGGCACCGTGGACCAGGACGACGGTGGGCGTGGTGCTCACGTGTGTCTCCTCGCGGGTCAGGCGGTGTGCAGGGCCGCGTGCAGCGTGCGGACCGCCATGGTGATGGCGGCCTCGGCGGCGTGCGTCCCGCGCAGGGCGTTGAGCATCACGAAGTCGTGGATGATGCCCTGGAAGCGGACGGCGGTGACGGGCACACCGGCCTCGCGGAGCTTGTTGGCGTACGCCTCGCCCTCGTCGCGCAGCACGTCGGCCTCGCCGGTGATGACCAGGGCCGGAGGCAGCCCGGTGAGCTGCTCGGTGGTGGCGCGCAGCGGGGAGGCGGTGATCTGGGCGCGCTCGGACTCGTCGGTGGTGTACTGGTCCCAGAACCACTGCATGCCGTCGCGGCGCAGGAAGTAGCCGGTGGCGAACTGGTGGTAGGACGGCGTGTCGAAACCGGCGTCGGTGACCGGGTAGAACAGCACCTGCTGCACCAGCGGGATGCCGCCGCGTTCCTTGGCCATCAGGGTCAGCGCGGCGGTCATGTTGCCGCCGACGGAGTCACCGGCCACGGCCAGGCGGGAGCCGTCCAGGCCCTTGGCGGCGCCCTCCTCCACGACCCACTTGGCGACGGTGAAGTTCTGCTCGATGGCGACCGGGTAGCGGACCTCGGGCGAGAGGTCGTACTCGGGGAAGACGACGGCGGCCTCGGCGCCGACGGCGAGTTCGCGCACGAGGCGGTCGTGGGTGTGGGCGTTGCCGAAGACCCAGCCGGCGCCGTGGATGTAGAAGATGACGGGGAGGGTGCCGGTGGCGCCGGCGGGCTTGACGATCCGTGCCCGGACGCTGCCGGTGGGCCCGCCCTCGACGGTGATCCACTCCTCGTCAACGGCGGGCTTGTCGATCTCGCCGGACTGGACCTCGTCGACGGCCTTGCGGCCCTCGGCGGGGGCCAGGTCGAAGAGGTAGGGCGGATTGGCGGTCGCCGCCACGAACTCGGCCGCGGCAGGCTCCAGCACCGGGGCCACCGGCTCCTGGGCGTCAGACATGTGCATCTCCTGGACGTGCGTAGGGGTGCCGGTCGTTCCGGCGTACGAGCCGGATCGTCGTGCTCGGCACTCCGGCGCCGCTGAGCGCAACCCTAGGACCGCCGCCGGCCGGGCGGTTGCCCGTCCGTGCACTCCTCGCGTCCTGAAAGTGCACGAATGCCGCCCGCCGCGCGCCCTGTGCGCTGTGGGGAACGGCCCGGTGCACGGACGGGACACACGGCGGTGATCACCGGCCCTAGCGTGAGGGCACAGCGGTCGCGGTCCGCCCGTCGGCACGGCCACGGACTCTCGCGCCATCACCGCTTTTCTCGCCCGCGTCTCTGATCGCTTCTCCCGTCGCACCGCTCGTGCTCCTCCCGGCCACCGAGCGCGGCGCGGCGGACATCCAGGACGCCCACCACGGAAGAGGTCTCGCACACGTGTCTGTCATGCCGGTCGGCGGGCTGGTTCCCCGGGCCATCGACGATGCCGCGGATCTGGTCGTCCGCAATGCCAGTATCCATACGGGGGACCCGCGCCGCCCGCGGGCCGAGGCGCTCGCGGTGCGGGACGGCGTCATCACGGTCGTCGGCGACGACAAGGACGTCGCCCCGCACGTCGGGCCCGCCACGAAGGTGGTGGACGCGCTCGGCCGGCGGATGATCCCGGGGCTCAACGACGCCCATCTGCATGTGATCCGGGGCGGTCTCAACTACGTGCTGGAGCTGCGCTGGGACGGGGTCCGCACGCTCCGTCAGGCCCTGGCGATGCTGCGGGAGCAGGCGGCGCGGACGCCGAAGGGCCAGTGGGTGCGGGTCGTCGGGGGCTGGTCGGCCGACCAGTTCGCCGAACGGCGGCTGCCGACCGTGGCCGAGCTGAACGCAGCCGCCCCCGACACCCCGGTGTTCGTGCTGCACCTGTACCAGTCGGCCGTCCTGAACCGGGCGGCGCTGCGGGCCGCCGGGTACGCCAAGGACACGCCCGACCCGAGGGGCGGGCAGATCGTCCGCGGCCGGGACGGGGAGCCGACCGGCATGCTGCTGGCCGCGCCGAGCGCCCTCGTCCTGTACTCGACGCTGGCCAAGGCACCGGTCCTGGAGGGGGAGGACAGGAAGGTGTCGACCCGTCACTTCCTGCGTGAGCTGAACCGGTTCGGCCTGACCTCGGCGATCGACGCCGCCGGCGGCTTCCAGAACTTCCCCGAGAACTACGGCACCGTCATCGAGCTGGCGAAGGCCGGGCAGCTGTCGCTGCGCATCGCCTACCACCTCTTCCCGCAGACCGCGGGCCAGGAGATAGCCGACCTCACCCGCTGGATCGAGATGGCCCGCCCGGAGGACGGGGACGCGTGGCTGCGTCTCAACGGCGCGGGCGAGAACCTCACCTGGGCGGCGGCGGACTTCGAGAACTTCAGCCAGCCGCGCCCGGAACTCGGCCCTTACGAGGCCGAGTTCGAGAGGGCCGTGCGTCTCCTCATGGAGAACGGCTGGGGGTTCCGGCTGCACGCCACGTACGACGAGACCATCCGCCGGGATCTCGCGGTCTTCGAGAAGCTGGCGGCCGAGGGGCTCTTCCCGGCGGGCAACCGGTGGTTGTTCGACCACGCGGAGACCGTGTCCGCGCAGAGCCTCGACCGGGTCGCCGCGCTCGGCGGTGCCATGTCCGTCCAGAACCGGCTGTACTTCCAGGGCGAGGCGTTCCTGCGCCGCTACGGCCCCGGGGCCGCCGCGGACGCCCCGCCCGTCCGGGCCATGCTGGACCGCGGGCTGACCGTGGCCGCCGGCACGGACGCCACCCGGGTCTCCACCTACAACCCCTGGGTCGCCCTGCACTGGCTGGTGAGCGGTCGCGACATCGGCGACCTGGTGCTCCGCTCCCCCGGCAACCGCGTCGACCGGGAGACCGCACTGCGGATGTTCACCGTCGCCGGCGCCGAGCTGACCGGCGAGGAGCAGGTCAAGGGCGTGCTCCGGCCGGGGTGTTACGCCGACCTCGCGGTGCTGTCGGACGACTTCTTCACCGTGCCGGAGCCGGAGATCGCGCACATCGAGTCGCTGCTCACGGTGACCGGCGGCCGGATCGTCTACGCCGCCCGCGAGTACGAGGGCCTGGACGAGGAGCTGCCGCCCGTCACCCCCGCGTGGAGCCCGGTGGCGCACTTCGGCGGCTACCAGGCGTCCCGGCCGGACGGCGCGCGCCAGGCCGAGGCCCTCGGCGAGGCCGTCGCGGAGTCGGAGCAGCACCGCGCCTGGCGCGCGCGGCGCGGTCTGGCCCCCGGCGCCGCCGACATGCCGTTCGATCCCTGCTTCGTCCTCTGAGCGGTCCCCGCTCCCTCCACACCCACAAACCCCGTCCCCAGGACGGTCGTTGTCCGGCGCGGGCACCCGTCCGCGCCGTCACCCACCCATGGAAAGGCACTCTCATGGTCGACATCGCCCAGGTCACCGCGTCCCCCAGCCCCGACCTGCTGACCCCGGACAACTGCGCGGTCCTGTTCGTGGACCACCAGCCGCAGATGTTCTTCGGCACCGGCAGCGGCGACCGGACCTCGATCATCAACGCCACCGTGGGTCTGGCGAAGGCCGCCAAGGTGTTCGACGTGCCGGTCGTGCTGAGCACCGTGGCCGCCGAGTCCTTCTCCGGCCCGATCCTGCCGCAGCTCGCGGACGTGTTCCCGGACCACGAGATCGTGGACCGCAGCACGATGAACGCCTGGGAGGACACCGCGTTCGTCGAGGCCGTCAAGGCGACCGGCCGCAAGAAGCTCGTCATCGCCGGTCTGTGGACCGAGGTCTGCGTCGTCCTGCCGGTGCTCTCCGCGATCGCCCAGGGCTACGAGGTCTACGTCGTCACCGACGCGTCCGGCGGGGTCAGCCCGCAGGCCCACGAGCACGCCGTCCAGCGCATGATCCAGGGCGGCGCCGTGCCGGTCACCTGGGTGCAGGTGCTGCTGGAGCTCCAGCGTGACTGGGCCCGCAGCGAGACGTACGTGCCGGTGACGGAGGTCGTGAAGGAGCACGGCGGCACCTACGGCCTCGGCCTGGTGTACGCGCAGACCTTCATCGGCGGCCACGCGGCCGGCTGATCCCCTCCCCAGCACGGCGATCAACGACCGAGTCAGGAACAGGCAGGAAGAGATGGACGCGGGACTGCTGGTCCTCCGGGTGGTGGTGGGACTCCTCATCACCGGCCACGGGGTGCAGAAGGTGAGCTTCCGGCTCGGGGGCCACGGCTTGGCGGGCGGAACCGAGGAGTTCCGGCACGACGGGTTCCGTGGGGGCCGGCTGACCGCGGTCGTCGCGGGCGCCGGCCAGATCGGGGCCGGTCTGTTCCTGACCGCCGGTCTGCTCACTCCCCTGGCGGCGATGGCCGCCATGGGCGTGATGACGGTCGCGGGCACCGTCAAGTGGCCCAGGGGCCTGTGGGTGCAGAATGACGGCTACGAGTACCCCCTGGTCCTCGTGGTCGTCTCCGCGGCGCTATCCCTCACGGGGCCCGGCGCCTGGTCCCTCGACCACGCGCTCGGCGTCACGCCGTGGCCGGTGCGGGTCGCGGTCGCCGTGATCGTGATCGGCCCGGCGAGCGGGCTGCTGACCCGGCTGGTGCTGCACCGCCCGGCCCTGGCTCCGGAAGGAAAGACCCATGCGCAGCCTGCTGACTGACGCGGCCCACACGCTGGTTCCGCCCAAGGGCGACCGGCACGGCCCGCTGCCCCCCCTGATGCTCACCCTGACCGTGGTCACCGGTCTGGTCGACGCGGTGAGCTACCTGGCGCTGGGCCACGTCTTCGTCGCCAACATGACGGGCAACGTGGTGTTCCTCGGCTTCGCCCTGGCGGGCGCCCAGACCCTGTCCGTGCTCGCCTCCGTCGTCGCGCTGGCGTCCTTCCTCACCGGCGCGCTGACCGGCGGCCGGCTGGGGACCCTCTTCGCGGGGCACCGCGGGAACCTGCTGAAGACGGCCGCCGCCGCGCAGACGGTGCTGGTCGCCGTCACCGTCGTCGTCACGGCGGTCGCCGGCGGCCGGGTCACCACCGGCGTCGAGTACACGTTGATCGTGTGCCTCGGGCTCGCCATGGGGTTGCAGAACGCGGTCGCCCGGCGCCTCGGCGTGCCCGACCTCACCACGACCGTGCTGACGCTGACCCTCACCGGTCTGGCCGCGGACTCGCCGCCGGCGGGCGGTGCGGCGCCGAGGCCCGGCCGGCGGATCCTGTCCGTGCTGGCCATGCTGCTCGGCGCCCTCGTCGGCGCGGAACTCGTCCTGCACGGGCACCTCGTGCTCACCCTGGTCCTGAGCCTGCTGCTCCTGGCGGTCACCTCCGTGCTGACCCACCGCCTGTCCTCCGACGGCGCCGCCTGGACCCGGCCGCCGTCCTGACGGCAGGCCGCGGTGCGGACGGAGGTCCGTCGCGAAGGGAGCCGTCCGGTCGGAAGCCATCCGTCCGGACGGCTTCATCGCGTGCTCTCCCGGTCGCCCCGCCCGGCGAAGTCCCGCCAGGCGCTGGGCGACATGCCGTAGGTGGCGCGGAACACCCGGCTGAAGTGGGTGGGGCTCGCGAAGCCCCAGCGGTGCGCGACGGCCGCGATGGTCAGGTGCTCCGCCGAACGCAGGGTGAGGACACGCCGGCACTCGGCCAGCCGCCGGCGCTGGATCAGCCGGCCGACCGTCGTGCCCTCCTCCCGGAACAGCTTGTGCAGGTAGCGGACGGAGATGTGGTGCGCGCGGGCGATCCTCTCCGGGGACAGGTCCGTGTCGCTCAGCCGCAGGTCGATGAAGTCCAGGATGTCCGACATCAGCGGCGCCCGGGCGCCCGGCCGCCGTCCCCGCGCCTGGTCGGCCAGGTGTTCGCCGGCCAGGGTGGACAGCAGGCTCACGGCGTTCCAGGCGAGCATGTCGCCGACCTCGGACCGGGCTGCCGCCGCCGTGTCGGCGAAGTCGGACAGGAACGGCGAGAGCAGGGCGCCCAGCCGGGACGCCGGGGTGACGGGGGCGTGCGCGAGGCGGGGCACGTCCGACCGGGCCAGGCCGAGCAGTTGGGGCGAGAGCAGGAACACCTTCAGGCGGGCGTGGCGCGGGAAGTCCAGCACCGGGGGCTGGTGCACGTCGTAGAAACAGATGTCGCCGGGGCCGAGGAGGAGGTCCGTGGGGGGCTGCCGCGCGAGTAAGGCGCCGCCGGTGCCGCGCAGCCCCACGAAGAGGTACTCGCCGCTCTGCCGGGCGGTCAGCCGCCGGGCGGGTGCCGCGGGGCCCGGCGGCCGGCCGGACGTCCCCTCCCGGGGCAGGTGTGCGGGTGCCGCGTCCCTGATGACGATGTCCAGGCCCATGGGCATCCGCCACATGCTGCCGCCCGGTGATGTGCCGGCCGTGGACGTGCCGATCGTGTGCCTGCCGATGAGGGACGTGCCTGTGCCGGACATGAACCGCCCTTGCCTCCGAACCGTTGCCGTGTTTGAAGCGGCCGTGCCGGGGAATGCGCGATCGGCTCCGCTTCGCCCGGAGCGTAGGCCGGTGGATGTGCGAAAAGAGTGACAAGACAGTGACCGGGGCTGCGCTGCCGGATCACAGCCCATGCGCTGGCGGTCAAGAGCCGCGGGGCCGCGGCCCCTACTGTCCCGGACATGAGCAGCCCCTCTTCAGCCCCCGCGCCCGCCGCGACCGACTCCCCCTGGGCGCCGCTCGCGGCGCGCGTCTTCCGGGCCCTGTGGATCGCCCAGCTGGTCTCGAACACCGGAAGCTGGATGCAGACCGTAGGCGCCCAGTGGCTGCTGGTCGGGCACGGTGCCGCGTTGGTGACGCTGGTGCAGACCGCGGCCGGCCTCCCGGTGGTCCTGCTGGCCCTGCCCGCCGGGGTGGTCGCCGACCGCTTCGACCGGCGCTCGGTGCTGCTGGCAGCGCAGTTCGCGATGCTCGCGGTGTCCGGTGTGCTGGCCGTGCTGGCGTTCCTGGACGTCCTGACGCCCGCGGTGCTGCTCGTGCTCACGTTCCTGCTGGGCTGCGGCAGCGCGCTGATGGGTCCGGCGTGGCAGGCGATCCAGCCGGAACTGGTGGAGCGCCGGCGGCTCGGCCAGGCGGCGGCGCTGGGCGCGGTGAACGTGAACCTGGCCCGTGCCGTCGGCCCGGCGCTCGGCGGCGCGGTGGTCGCGGCGGCCGGCGCGGGCTGGGTGTTCGCCTTCAACGCGGCTTCCTACCTGGGCATCGCGGCCGTCCTCGTGGCGTGGCGGCGCCCGCCGGCCACCGTGACCGCCTCCGGGAACGACGGTCTGCTGGCGGCCCTGTACGCCGGACGCCGCTACGTGTGGAACGCGCCCGGTGTGCGCCGGGTGCTGCTGCGCACGCTGCTGTTCATCCCCGGCGGTGCCGCGCTGTGGGCGCTGCTGCCGCTGACCGCGAGCCGCGTCCTCGGCCTGGGCTCGGGCGGGTACGGGCTGCTGCTGGCGGCGGTGGGCGTGGGGGCCGTGGCGGGGGCGTTCGCGCTGCCGCGTGTGCGTGCCCTGCTGGGTGCCAACGGCACGCTCGCCGCGGGCGCCCTGGTGTTCGCCGGCGTGCTCGCCGTGCTGGCGACGGTCCGCACACCCTGGCTGGTCGCACTCGCGCTGCTGCCGGCGGGGCTCGCCTGGATCGGGGTGCTGTCCACGCTGAACGCGGCCGTGCAGACGCGGCTGCCCGGCTGGGTCAGGGCGCGTGGCCTCGCGGTGTACCTGCTGGTCTTCCAGGGCGGTCAGGCGCTCGCGGCACCGCTGTGGGGCGCGGTCGCCGACTGGGTGGGGCTCAGCGCGTGCCTGCTGGTCGCCGGTGCGGTGATGCTGCTCGGCGCGGCCAGTGTGCGCCGGTGGCCGCTGTACGACGCCGAGGGCATCAACCCCACGCCGTCCGACCACTGGCCGGCCCCTCCCCTGGTGTTCGAGCCCGGTGAGGCCGACGGCCCGGTCCTGGTCTCCGTCGTCTACCGCGTCCCCGAGGGGAACCGGGCCGCGTTCACGCACCGCATGCGCCAGGTCGCCCGGTCCCGGCGCCGTACGGGCGCCCTGTCCTGGGGTCTCTACCAGGACGGCGGCGATCCGGCGCGCTTCGTGGAGAACTACCTGGTCGGCTCCTGGGCGGAGCACCTCGCCCAGCACCACGTCCGGTGGACGGACACCGACCGGCGGCGCGAGGAGCAGGCCCGTGAGCTGCTCGCGCCGGGGACGGTGCCCGAGGTGACCCATGCCTTCGACACGGTGGCGGGGCCGGCCGTACCGGCCGGGTCCGGCCCCGCGCTCGCCGGGTAGGGGGGCGCCGGGTCAGGGGCGGGGGATGTTGCGGAGGTTGGCCCGGGCCAGGTGGACCATGCGGCCGACGCCCCCGCTCAGGACGGTCCGGCTCGCGGACAGGGCGAACCCGGTGAGCTGTTCGGTGGTGATCTTCGGCGGCACGGCCAGCGCGGCGGGGTCGGTGACGACGTCCACCAGAGCGGGCCCGTCGTGGGCGAACGCCTCGCGCAGCGCGTCGCGGACCTGGCCGGGCTGCTCCACCCGGATGCCGCGCGCTCCGGCGGCCGTGGCGATGGCGGCGTAGTCGGCGTGCGGGTAGGTCGTGCCGTGCGGGGGCAGGCCGTCGACCATCATCTCCAGGTCGACCATGCCGAGTGAGGAGTTGTTGAAGACGACCACCTTGACCGGCAGGTCGTACTGGACGAGCGTGAGGAAGTCGCCCATGAGCATGGAGAACCCGCCGTCCCCGGAGAGCGAGACGACCTGCCGGCCGCGGTCGAGGAACTGGGCGCCGATGGCCTGGGGCAGCGCGTTGGCCATGGAACCGTGCACGAAGGAGCCGAGGATGCGGCGGCGGCCGTTGGGCGTGAGGTAACGCGCCGCCCACACGCAGCACATGCCGGTGTCGACGGTGAACACGGCGTCGTCGGCGGTCTCCTCGTCGAGCACCGAGGCCACGTACTCGGGGTGGATGGGGGTGTGCCGGTCGACGTCGCGCGTGTAGGCGCCGACGGCGCCTTCGAGGGCGTGCGCGTGCCGTTCCAGCATCCGGTCGAGGAACCGGCGCGACCCCTTCTCCCGCACCGCGGGCGTCAGGCACCGCAGGGTCTCGCGGACGTCTCCCCAGACGGCGAAGTCGAGCTGGGTGCGCCGGCCGAGCCGTTCGGGCTGCACGTCGACCTGCACGGTGCGCACGTGGCGGGGCAGGAAGTCGGTGTACGGGAAGTCGGTGCCGAGGAGGACGAGCAGGTCGCACTCGTGCATGGCCTCGTAGGCGGCGCCGTAGCCGAGCAGTCCGGACATGCCGACGTCGTACGGGTTGTCGTACTGGATGTGCTCCTTGCCGCGCAGGGCGTGGCCGACCGGGGCCTTGACCTTCCCGGCGAACTCCATCACCTCGGCGTGGGCTCCGGCGACGCCCCGGCCGCAGAACACCATGACGCGTTCGGCGCCGTCCACCAGTTCGGTGAGCCGGGCGATCTCGTGGTCGCTGGGGCGGATGGCGGGCAGGTCCAGGGGCATGGCGAGTTCGGGTGCCGCGTCCGGGGAGTCCTCGGCGGCGGTGTCACCGGACAGGGCGACGACGGAGACCCCGCGCCGGCCGACGGCGTGCTGGATGGCCGTCTGCACCACGCGGGGCATCTGACGGGGTGAGGAGATCAGCTCGGAGTAGTGGCTGCACTCGGCGAACAGCCGGTCGGGGTGGGTCTCCTGGAAGTAGCCGGTGCCGATCTCGCCGCTGGGTATGTGGGCGGCCAGCGCGAGCACGGGCGCCATCGAGCGGTGGGCGTCGTACAGGCCGTTGATCAGGTGGAGGTTGCCGGGCCCGCAGGATCCGGCACAGGCCGCGAGCCGGCCGGTGAGCTGGGCCTCCGCTCCGGCGGCGAACGCGGCGACCTCCTCGTGGCGCACCTGGATCCACTCGACGTCGGCGTGCCGCCGGACGGCGTCGACGACGGGGTTCAGGCTGTCTCCGACCACGCCGTACATGCGGCGCACACCGGCGCGCGCCATGAGGTCGACGTACTGTTCGGCGATGGTCTGCTTGGCCATGGGACTCCTCGGGTTCGGGCCTTGCGGCACGACCCTCCGGGCGGGGCACGGAGGGCCTGCCTCGCGCCCGGCCCACGCTAGTGAGCGCGCAGTGCCGCCGTTGTCCGTCCGCGCACGGGATCGGTTCCGGGAGCGCACCGGGCGCCGGCGGCGCCGGGACGGTCCGTTGCCGCGGTCGGGTGGATGGGGCCGTCCAGCAGGGAGAGGGGGCGGGCGGTGCGGCCGGAGCGGACGGCGATGAGTTCCGCGGCGAAGGACACGGCGGTCTCCTCGGGGGTCGACGCGCCGAGGTCGAGGCCGAGGGGCGCGTGCAACCGCGCGAGGGCGTCGGGCGACACGCCGGCCGCGGCGAGATCCTCCCGCCTGCGTGCCTGGACGCGGCGGGAGCCGAGCGCTCCGACGTAGGCCAGGGGGCGGCCGAGGGCTTCGGCGAGGACGGGGACGTCGAACTTGGCGTCGTGCGTCATCACGCACACCGCGGTCCGGTGGTCGGTCCGCGTGGCCGCCAGGTACCGGTGGGGCCAGTCGACCACGACCTCGTCGGCGTCCGGGAAGCGCTCGGGTGTGGTGAAGGGGGCGCGGGCGTCGCAGACCGTGACGTGGTAGCCGAGGAGGGCACCGACGCGGCTCACCGCGGCGGCGTGGGCGTCGGCGCCGAACACCAGCAGCCGGGGCGGCGGGGTCCAGGACTCGAACAGCACGCGCGGGGCCCGTGACCCGTTCGGCACGCCGGCCTCGTACGTCCGTACGGCGGTGCCGTCCCGGTCGAGCAGGCGGCGGGCGTCGGCGAGGACGGCGATGTCCAGGGCGGGGTCGCCGGTGCTGCCCAGGTGGCCGTCCTGCCACACGGCGACGGAGCCGGCGCCCGCGTCCGCTCCCGGCAGCACGCGTGCCACGGCGACCGGGCGCCGTGCCGCCGCGGCCAGGTGGGCGGCGGCGAGGACCCGTGTCAGGTCCTCGTCCACGGCCTGGACGAGGACGTCGATCTCGCCTCCGCACATCAGCCCCACGGCGAACACGTCGTCGTCGGCGTACCCGAAGGACACGTACCGCGCCTGTCCCGAGTCCAGCACCTCCCGGGCCAGGTCGTAGACGGAGCCTTCGACGCAGCCTCCCGACACGCTGCCGAGGACCGTGCCGTCCTCGTGGACGCACAGCGCCGCTCCGGTGCGCAGCGGCGCGCTGCCCCGGACGGCGACGACGCTCGCGAGGGCGCAGCGGGCTCCGGCGGCCTGCCACTCCAGCAGGCGGGGCGCCAGGTCTCGCATGGGATGTCTCCGATCTGCCGTCAGCCGTGGTTCGCCGGGGTCAGCCCGAGGAACCGGCGGCCGTTCGCTTCGAGCGCCGCGGCGTCGATGCCGTGCGCCGACGGGAAGCCGGCCGGGTCGGGCTGGGCCATGTCGAAGGGGTAGTCGCTGCCGCACACGATGCGGTCGGGCGAGGCGTGGGCCCGCAGCAGCGTGAGCGCCTCGGGGTCGTGGGTGACCGTGTCGAAGTAGAGCAGGCCGAAGGACTCCGCCGGGGGCCGGCCGCTGCCGTGGCGCACGTCCTCGCGGGTGCGCCAGCCGTGGCCCCACCGGCCCAGCAGCGCGGGCGCGCAGCCGCCGCCGTGGACGAAGCAGATCCGCAGGCCGGGGAGTTCCTCCAGGACGCCGCCGAGCAGGACCCCGGCCACGGCGGTCGCGCTCTCCACCGGGTTGCCGATGAGGCTGACCAGGTAGTGGTGGTCCCATTCGGGGCGCGGCAGCTGCATCGGGTGGACGAGGACGGACAGGCCCAGTTCGGCGGCGATGCCGAGGATCTGCCGGGGGACGCCCCGGTCGTAGGAGCGGCCGTCCACCACGGGCGGGACGGCGATGCCCGCGATCCCGTCGGCGGCGGCGAGCCGGGTCAGTTCCCTGCGGGCGGCGCCGGCGTCGTCCAGCCGGACCAGTCCGAGTCCGACGAGGGTGCCGTCCGTGCGGGAGACGGCGTCGGCGAGCTGTTCGTTGTAGGCGGCGACGTAGTCGTCGGCGTCGGCGGGGGCGTGCACGGGGAAGGCGAAGGGGGGTGCGGAGATGACGCGCGCGCCGAGTCCGGCCTTCAGCGTGTCGGCGACGACGGTGTCGATGTCGGTCATCGCGGTGGTCGGGAACGACAGCGGGACGTCGCCGAGGAAGAGTTCGCCGTCGCGGTCGTTCATGCCGCCGAGCGGGTTCCCGGGCGGCAGGGGGAGCAGGTCGCGGGGCAGCCAGTGGGCGTGCACGTCGATCACTCCGGCGCGGATGTCGCCGTTCATGTGTGTCTCCTCGGTCGGTGCGGGCCGGTGTGTGTCAGGCGGTGGTCTCCCGCTGTTCCCAGGCCGCGCGGGCGATGGCGCGCCGGATGGGTTCGTAGCCGGTGCACCGGCAGATGTTGGAGCCGACGACGCTCTCGACGGCCTCCGGCTTGTCGGCGAGGTCGGGGTCGGCGTCGAGCGCCGCGGCGGCCACCATGAGGAAGCCGGGGGTGCAGAATCCGCACTGGAGCGCGTGCTCGGCGGAGAACGCCCGTTGCAGCGGGTGGGGTTCGCCGTCGGGCCCGGCGAGGCCCTCGACCGTGCGGACCGAGCGTCCGTCGCACTGTACGGCGAGCACCAGACAGGCGCGGACCGCCTCGCCGTCCATGAGCACGCTGCACGCCCCGCAGACGCCGTGCTCGCAGCCCAGGTGGGTGCCCGTGAGGCCCAGGTCGTCGCGGAGGACGTCGGCGAGCAGGCGGCGGGGTTCGACGTCGAGGGCGTGCGCGGTGCCGTTGACGGTGAGCGTGATCCTCATCGGGGGCCTCCCTGTCGTGGGGCGGGACGCGAGCGCAGGCCGGTCGCCGCCTCGGTGAGTGTCCTGCCGACCAGGACGTCGACGGCCTGCCGCTTGTACTCCACGTCGGCGTACGGTTCGGCGAGTGGTGCGGCGTCCTCCTGGGCGGCGGCCCGGGCGGCGCGGGCGAACGGATGGCCGCCGGGGAGCCGGGACCCCTCGGGGAGCGCTGCGAAGTCGGCGCCGATCAGGGCCTGTTCGGCGGCGCGGGCCCGCAGCGGGCGGTCGGCGCAGTTGACCAGTCCGATGCGTGCGTCGCTGATCACGCCGTCGGTCACGGTGAGGGCCGCCGCGACCGCGACCTGGGCGAAGCAGAAGTGCGTGCGGCGGTGTTCGACGAAGCCGACGCCGGTGTTCTCGCCGAGCAGCGGCAGGCGTACGGCGGTGATCAGCTCCTGCGGCCGGCGCGCGGTGCGGTACGGCCCGAGGAAGTAGTCCCGCGCGGGGATGGAGCGGGCGCCGTCGGGACCGGTGACCTCGACGGTGGCGTCGAGGGCGACGCCGATGGCGCACCACTCCGAGGCGGGGTGGGCCCAGCCGTAGCTGCCGGCCATGGTGCCGCGGGAACGGATGGGCGGGTGGGCGATGTTGACGACGGCTCGGGACAGCAGGGTGCCGAGGGGGCCGGGGACGGCGTCGGCCGACTCGAATGCCGCGTGCCGGACGAGGGCTCCGACGCGCAGTTCGTCGCCGTCGACGCGCATGCCGTCGAGTTCCGCGATGCGGTTGATGTCGACGACGAGCTGCGGCCGGATGCGTTTCAGGTGCATCTCCAGGATCAGGCTCTGCCCGCCGGCGAGCACCTGGGCCGCGCGGTCGGTGTCGCCGAGCGCCTGGACGGCCTCGGCGACCGTGCGGGGGACGACGTAGTCGAAGGACGCGGGTTTCACCGGACACCTTCCTCGTGCTTCGGGGCGCGGGCGGCCCGCCAGACGCTGTCCGGCGTGAGCGGCATCTGGAGCAGGTCGGGGTCGGCGACGCGCAGGGCGTCGGCCACGGCGTTGACGATCGCGGCCGGGGTGCCGATGCAGCCCGACTCGCCCGCTCCCTTGGCGCCCAGCGGGGTGCCGGGGCTGGGGGTGCAGGTGTCCTTGATCTCGATGGGCGGGATCTCCGTGTACGTGGGCAGCAGGTAGTCCAGGAATCCGCTCGCCAGGTGCGGCACGCCGTCCGCGTCGAACGTCATGCCTTCGTAGAGGGCCTGGCCGATGCCCTGCACAGCGGATCCGTACGCCTGTCCGTGCACCACGGTGGGGTTGAGGACCACTCCGCAGTCGTCCACGGCCACCAGGCGCAGGACGTTCACGGTGCCGAGGTCGGGGTCCACCTCGGTCACGGCGACGTGCGCGCCGAAGGGGAAGGCCATGCCGGCCTCGTAGCGGGTCTCGACGCGCAGCGGCCCGCTCGCCCTGACGAGTTCGGCCAGGCCCAGGACGGCCGGGCCGCCGGAGGTCGCGTGGACGGTGCCGTCGGCCCACGCGACCTCGTCGGCCGGCAGGCCCCACAGCCGCGCCGCGCGCTCGCGGGCCTGCTCGATCAGGAGGCCGGCCGCCTGCTGGAACATCGCGCCGTCGACCTGTGCCGACCGGCTGGCGAAGGAGCCCAGTCCTTCGGGCTGTTCGTCCGTGTCGCCCGCGACGAGACGGACCCGCGCCTCGGGGATGCCGAGGGTCTTGGCGACGAGCGCCGGGAAGACCGTCTCGTGCCCCTGGCCGCTGGGGGCGGCGCCGCAGCGGGCGGTGACGGTGCCGTCCTCGTGGACCTCCAGGCTGCCGAACTCGTGCAGTCCGCCGGGTTCGCCGCCCGAGCGTTCCACGTAGCAGGAGACGCCGATGCCGAGCGGCAGCGCGTCCGGGTCGCCGCGGCGGCGGGCCTGCTCGGCGCGCCACTTCTCGTAGCCGACCGTCTCCAGCGCGAGGTCCAGTGCGGCGGCGTAGTTCCCGCTGTCGTAGCGGCGGCCGGTGGGGGTGTCGTACGGGAAGGCGTCGGGCGGGATGAAGTTGCGCCGCCGCAGCTCGATCGGGTCGATGCCGAGCCGCCGGGCGAGCAGGTCCATGGTGCGTTCGATGGCGATGGCGGCCTCGGGGCGTCCGGCGCCGCGGTAGGGGTAGGTCACCATGGTGTTGGTGAGCACCGAGCGCAGGGTCGCGTGGACGTGCGGGGTGGTGTACGCGCCGGGCGCCATCCAGGCGGTCTGCATGGGCAGTCCCACGCCGAGGTGCGGATAGGCGCCGACGTCCGCGTTGATGGTCAACTCGTAAGCGAGCAAGCGCCCTTCGGCGTCGGCGGCGAGCCGGACGGTCTGGTCCTGGCCCCGGCCGCGGGTGGCGACGAGCATGGACTCCAGGCGGTCCTCGATCCAGCGCACCGGCCGGCCGAGCGTGACGGCCAGATAGGCGACGACCACGAACTCGGGGAAGGCGGCGCTCTTGGAGCCGAAGGCGCCTCCGGTGTCCGGGACGACGACCCGGACGCGGTCGGTGGACCAGCCGAGCAGCGCGGCGAGTTCGCGGCGCAGCCGGTGCGGCATCTGGTGGCCCGACCACACGGTCAGCCGGTCCCCCTCGGGCACGGCGAGGATCGTGCGGCACTCCATGGGGCTGGGCATGAGCAGTTGCTGCCGGTAGGTGGCCTCGACCACGGCGGCGGCGTCCTGCCAGACGGCCGGGTCGACGGGCGTGCCGGCCTCGCCCCGCAGGGCGGTGTTGCTGAGGCCGTCGAACAGTTGGACGGAGTCGTCCAGGGCCTCGGACGGTGTCACCACGGCGGGCAGCGGATCGACCACGGCGGTGACCTCGGCCGCCCCGTCCTCGGCCCGGTAGCGGTCCTCGCCGAGGACCACGGCCAGCGCCTCGCCGGGATAGCGCACCCGGTCCTTGACGAGCGCCGGCCACTCCCGGCCCGCGACCGCTTCCCGTGTCGACAGCCGGGCGAGCAGGGTGTACGGGACCTGCGGCAGGTCCGGCAGGTCCGCGGCCGACCAGGCGCCCACGACGCCGGGCACGTCACGCGCCGCGGCACAGTCCACGCCGCGCAGCGAGCCGTGGGCGACCTTGCTTCTCACAAATGCGGCGTCCAGGCATCCGGGCACCTGGATATCGGCGACGTACCGGCCTTTACCGGTGAGCAGCCGTTCGTCCTCGCGCCTTGTCCATCGCTCCACGACAACACCTCGTTCGTGTGGTGGCGGGAATTGACCGGCGACGGCCTTATTCGAATGCGAAGGTGTGCGGAATATGCGGCCCGTCGCCGCGTGGGCGTTCGCGGGGAACGCCCACGCCGGTGGAATTCGACCGTCTGGACACTAACCGCACGGGCGTCCGCGGGGCGAGGGGAACACGGGCGGTGTGCACTGTGAGGCCAGAGCCGGTGCGCTGCCCGGACAGCCGGCCGCCGGCCCTGGACGGCCGGCGGCCGGGTCGTGGCCGGTCAGCCCAGTTCGGTCTCCAGCCACCGCAGGACGTCGGGCGTCACGGGGTCGACGAGGTCGGCGAACTCCTCGTGCCGCTGGAGGAACTTCGCCACGTACGGGCAGACGGGGACGATCCGCTTCCCGGACTCCCGTACGTCGGTGAGCGCTTCCTGGACCAGCCGGGAGGCCAGGCCCTGTCCGGCGAAGGCGTCGCCGATCTCGGTGTGGTAGAAGACGCGCTGCGCGTCGCGGTCGCGGTAGGCGGTCAGGCCGGCGCGCTTGCCGTCGACGTGTATTTCGTAGCGGTTCCTGGCGTCCACACGCTCGACGACCGGGGTGGCGGATGGCTGGGTCATGGGGTGCCTTTCGGAAGGGCGTCAGTGACGCGGCGGATTCCTGCGCGGGGTGATGGTGGCATTCGGCAGGACGGGGGCGGGAAGACGGTCTCCCGGATATCCTTCGACGGCGCCGAAGCGATCGGAGGAATTCTGCCAGTCCTCGCGGGCCCTGACGATATCCTCGTGGCTGCGGCCGATGAAATTCCACCACATGACGATCTCCTCCTCGAAAGGCGTTCCGCCGAGGAGGACCGTCCGCGCGACGCCGTCCGACTCGTTGGCCAGGGTCAGCGTGCCGGGCCCCGGGTGCACGTAGCCCAGCTCGGCCGGCTTCAGCGGGACGCCGGCGAGGCGGACGGTGCCCTGGTCGACCAGGAGACCGTGCTCGAAGCCGGGGTCCACGGCGAGCGTGACGGCCGCGTGCGGCTCCAGGACGATCTCGGCACCGAGCAGGGGCGTGAAGGCCGGCACCGGGGAGGTGCTGCCGGCGAGGGAGCCGAGGAAGACCCGGATCTCGGCGCCGTCGGCCGTCACGGGCTCGGGGACGTGGTGCCGGAAGTCCCGCGCGGTGGCGCGGTGCTCCTCCGGGAGCGCCACCCAGAGCTGGACGCCGTGCAGGACGGCGGTGCGCGGGGTGGAGACCTCGGAGTGGCTGATGCCGTACCCGCTGGTCATGAGGTTCAGCTCGCCGGGCCGTACCAGGGCGTGGCTGCCCAGGCTGTCGCGGTGCTCGATCTCCCCGCTGAACAGCCAGCTCACCGTCTGCAGCCCGGTGTGGGGGTGCGGGGCGACGTCCATGCCGCCGGTCTCGGCGACGTCGTCGGGGCCGTAGTGGTCGGCGAAGCACCAGGCGCCGATCAGGGTCCGGGCGCGCTGCGGCAGGGTGCGCCGTACGGTCATCGCGCGCGGGCCGCCCAGGGGGACGTCGCGCGGGGTCAGCACCTCGACCCGGGGCGTCCCGGCCGGCGGCCCGCCGTCCGCCTCGGTGCCGCAGCGCACTTCGACGGGCTCCGTCTCGACATTGCTCATCGGGATCACCTCTCCACCCAGTAATTGTTTTACATTCAACCATCATCCGTCCGGACCGGCACGGACGCCAGGCGGACCGGACCCCGGGCACCCCGCGGGCCGCGTACGCGGGTGCTTCTTCTTCGGGCAACAACCCGTGCGCTCGTCGGCAAGCCACTCCCCCGGACCCGCCGTACCGTCGTCAGCACCCCGGCCCGTCAGGGCACGGGCCGGCACACCGAACCGAGACGTCACACACAGGGGGACGGCATGAGAAACGATTCTTCCGGGGCCGCGGACGAGGACCCGATCGTATGCAAGACCAGCGTCCGCGTCACCGTGGCCGACGAACTGCCGATACCGGTACCGGCCGAACTCCAGTACTCCGCCGCGGATCCCTACGCCGTCCGCCTGTGCCTGGGCGCACCCTCCGCGCTCCGCGTCGAGTGGGTCTTCGCCCGGTCGCTCCTCGCCCAGGGGCTGCGCCGGCCCGCCGGGGCCGGGGACGTGGTGGTCTACCCGCGGCGCCAGGGCCGGCCGGGCTCGATCCGCGTCCTGCTCCGGACGCGCGCCGGTTCGGCGCTCCTGGACCTGGCGAGCGCCTCCGTCACGGCCTTTCTGCACCGCACCGAGGTACTGGTGCCGCCGGGCACCGAGCACCGCCACATCGACCTCGACCGTGTCGTGGAACAGCTCACGGCCGGCAGCGAGTGACCCGCCCGTGCCGCGGGTTCCGCCCGGTGCGCTGACGAGCACCCATGCGTGCACTCCCGGGCAACCCGCCCCCCGGTTCGGCACCTAGCGTCGACCCCGTACGCAAGCACGCCATCCGCAGGAGGCACGACATGACCACCGGTACCCAGCCCCCGAGCAGCCAGCCCTGGCTGCACCAGAAGGGCGCGGTCATCCAGGAGTTCGGGACCGTCAAGCAGTTCCCCATCGCCCTGTCCTACGAGGCGCGCATGTACTCCTGCCAGCGCCTGAACAAGGTGCTGGCCGACACCCAGATCCTCTACGGCCTCTACAAGAAGCACCACTGGATCATGCGGGGCGCGACCTTCTACCAGCTGCACCTGCTGCTGGACAAGCACGCCGGCGAGCAGCTGGAACTGGTCGACACCCTCGCCGAGCGCGTCCAGACCCTGGGCGGCGTCGCGGTGGGCGACCCCCGGCACGTCGCCGAGATCACGTCGATCCCGCGCCCGCCGGACGGTGTGGAGGAGGTCCCGGCGATGCTCTCGCGGCTCCTGGAGGCCCACGAGACCATCCTGACCGAGGCCCACGACGCGGCCGCCCGCACCGTCGAGCTGGGGGACGACGGCACCAACGACCTGCTGGTGTCCCAGATCATCCGCACCGGCGAACTCCAGGCCTGGTTCCTGGCCGAGCACCTGGTGGACACTCCGCTCGTCCGCTCCTGAGGCCGGCGGGGACCGCCCACGGCGGAACGGGCGGCGTGTCCGGCAACGACCCCGCCCGCCCCGCCGCCCACGCCGTGATCCCATGCGGACCGGGCCCGGGGGGGGACGGCGCGGACCGGACCCGGAGAGGCACGGCCTGGGGAGCCGCGGCGCGGGGAGCCGCGGCGCGGGGAGCCGCGGCGCGGAGAGGCACGGCGCGGGGAGGCACGGCGCGGGGAGGCACGGCGCGGGGAGGCACGGCGCGGGGAGGCACGGCGCGGGGAGGCAACGCGACCCGGTGGGCAACGCGACCCGGTGGGCAACGCGATCCGGTGGGCAACGCGATCCGGTGGGCAACGCGACCCGGTGGGCGACGCGACCCGGTGGGCGACGCGACCCGGCGGGGCGACGCGACCCGGCGGGGCGTCGCTCGCGACGGCCGCCCACCTGGATCGCGCGCCCGGCACCGGCGCACCGGCCCCCGACGGGAGGGCGGACGCGCCACGGGCAGGGCCGCCAGCCGGCCCAGCCTGCCCCGCGCTCGATCGAGGGCCCGGCCCGCGCCCGCCGTACCAGCGGGCGCTGCCAACGGCAGCCACGCCGTCGGCGCCGGACGCGCCACGAGCGGGGCCGCCCACCGGCCCGGCCCAGCCCCCGCAGCCTGCCTGCCCCGCGCCGTCCGCGTCACCGCCCGCCCCCACCGACCGGAGACGACCGGCTCCGGGACGCGAACGGGGCTCGATCGAGGTCCCGGCCCGAGCCCGCCAGACCAGCGGGCCCTGCCAACGGCAGCCACGCCGTCGGCGACGGCCATGCCCGGCGCCTGACGCGCCACGAGCGGGGCCGCCCACCGGCCCGGCCCAGCCCCCGCAGCCTGCCTGCCCCGCACCGCCCGCGTCACCGCCCGCCCCCGCCGGCCGAGGCCGCGGGCGCTGCTCGCGCGGCCACCGCGACGGCGCCGGCCGTGACCGGCCCCGGCAGGAGGGCGGACACACCACAGGCGGAGCCGCCACCGTGGCCGCCGGTCCGTGCCGGGCGGCTGCCGGGCGGCATCCCCGGCCGGCACCCGGACCGGGCGGCCGAGGTCGTCCGCCACGGGGACGGTCAAGGCCACCCGCGCGCCGTGACGCCGGGTGCGGCCGGCCAGGGTGGAAGGTGGCCGGGGGCCGCGTGCTCCGGCCGGCGCCCGTCATCACGTACGAAAGAGGGAGAACCCTGATGAACGACCAACCGGTTCTGGTGCTCGCGGCGACCGGAGGGCAGGGCGGGGCGGTGACCGACGCGCTGCTGGGCCGCCGGGCGCGGGTCCGCGCGCTGGTCCGTGACCCGGGCCGGAGCTCCGCCCGGGAACTGGCCGAGCGGGGCGTGGAGGTGGTGGCGGGATCGCTGGGCGACCGTGAGTCGCTGGCCTCCGCGATGAGAGGGGTGGCGGGCGTCTTCGCGTTCACCACGCCCTTCGAGGCCGGAGTCGACGCGGAGGTGGGCCAGGGGCGGGCCATCCTCGCCGCCGCGGCGGACGCACGCGTTCCCCATCTGGTGTTCAGCTCCGTGGCGGGGGCCGACCAGGACAGCGGGGTGCCGCACTTCCAGAGCAAGGCGCGCATCGAGGCGGAGCTGGCCGCCGGCGACGTGCCGTACACGATCCTGGGGCCGACCTACTTCTTCGACAACGCGCTGGGCGGAGCGGAGCGCATCCTGGACGGCGTCCTCGATCTGCCGCTGCCGCCCGACCGGCCGTTGCAGCAGCTCGCCCGTCCGGACCTCGGCGCGTTCGCGGCGGAGGTGCTGCTCGACCCCGCCCCCTACGCCGGGCGGCGGATCGAGCTGGCCGGCGACGCGCCCACCCCGGCCCAGATGGCGGCCGCGCTCGGCGAGGCAGTGGGGCGGGAGGTCCGGCACGAGCAGGTCCCGCTGGCGGCGATCGGCAATCCGGACATGCACGCCATGTGGGCCTTCCTGAACGGACCCGGCTACCGCGTCGACATCCCCGAGCTGCACGCCGCCCACCCGGAGGTGCGCTGGACGTCCTTCGCGGACTGGGCACGGCGCACCTGGGCGGGGGCCCGCTGAAACCGGCCCCCGCTGAAACCGGCCCCCGCTGAACCGGCCGCCCTGAGCACGGCCCGTCGTCCCGTACCCCTGGTCTCACGCGTTCGCGCGATGTGGTCATCCGGCCACCCTGGCACGCTGTGTTTTCGAAAGCGCAACGGCCGAAGGGCGGAGATCATGTCGTCGGATCCCTCGACACCGGACCCGGGGACCCCGGGCACCCACTACACCACGAAGACGGTTCCCGCCCACCGACGGCGGGCGTACTGGCGCGAGGCCCTGGCCCAGACGTTCAGCGCCGTGGACATGGGCGTTCCCGACGAGGTCGACCGCGGCACGATCCGTACGTCGTCGCTGGGCCCGGTGCAGACCGTCACGGTGGACAGCGATCCGCTGCGGGCCCACCGCACCCGGCGGCTCATCGCGGGGAGCGACAACGACGACTACGTCGTGGTGAAGCTGCTCTGCGCGGGCGCCGCCCGCATCGAACAGGACGGCCGTGAGGCCCACGTGCGTCCGGGGCAGCTGTTCTTCTACGACATGGCGCGGCCCGTCCGGCTGATCCTCCCCGAGCACTTCCGGACGAAGTCCCTGGTGCTGCCCCGGGAGGTCCTGGGTCTGGGCGAGTCGGACCTGCGGCAGATCACGGCGGCCCCGCTCGGCCCCGAGTCGGCGGTCGGCGGCCTGCTGACCCCGCTCCTGTCCCGGCTCGTGGACAGCGCGCCGACCTACCCCCAGCGGACGGGCGAGCTGATCGCCCGCAACGTGGTGGACCTGGTGCGGACCCTGGCCGAGGAGCGGTGCGGAAGGGCAACCGAGGACTCGGCGAGCGGCGCCCGGACGTCGCTGGTCCGGATCCGGGCGTACATCGACCGGCACCTCGCACACCCGGAGCTGTCGCCGGACTCCATCGCCCGGGCCCACCACATCTCCGTGCGCTACCTGCACAAGCTGTTCGAGCTGGAGGACATCACCGTCAGCCGGTGGATACAGCAGCGCCGGCTGGAGCACTGCCGTCGCGACCTGGCCCGCCGGGACGCGGCGGGCCTGACCGTCGCCGCGGTGGCGCACCGCTGGGGCTTCACCAGCGCCTCCCACTTCAGCCGGGTGTTCCGGGCCGCCTACGGGACCTCCCCCGCCGCGTGGCGCGACTCCGCCCTGCGTCCGCGGACCGCCTCGCTGCGGGGCGGCACGCCCGTACACCCCGCGTCACCGTCGGTCGCGCCGCCCGTGTCGGCCTGAGCGGGTCGGACGAGCCGATCGGCAGTGAGCGGGGTCACGCGTCGTCACTTCCCCACAATGCGCTGAGCTGCCGTTTTTGCCATAGTGGCCCTGGGGCGCCGGCCCGACCGGCGCGTGCGGACGGGGAGGGCTCAGGTGGCGGGGTCAGGCGGACCGCTGTCGCGCAGCGGGCTGCGCGGCCGGGAGGCCGAACTGGACGTGCTGCGGACACTGATCGACTCGGTGGCCCGCACCGGAGGCGGCGCGCTCGCCGTGCTCCGCGGGGAACCGGGCATCGGCAAGACCACGCTCCTGACCGAAACCGTCGCCCGTGCGCAGGCGGCGGGCTTCTCCGTCGGCCTCGGCAAGGCCGACGAGCTGCACCACCTGGTGCCGCTGTCGTCGTTGGCGACCTGCGTCCTGCACGGCGACCGGCCGCTGCTGTCCGGCGACGCGCTGGTCGACCTCACCCGCCGGCACGACCAGCGGATCTGGCTGGTGGAGCGTCTCGCGGAGGCGATCGAGGACCGGGCCGGCGGCGGGCCGCTGCTGATCGCCCTGGACGACGTGCAGTGGGCCGACCCGCTGAGCCGGTTCGCCCTGAAGCAGCTGCCCGGCCGGCTGCGGACCTCGCCCGTGCTGTGGCTGCTGACCGAACGGCAGGGCGTCGGCGGACCGGCGGAGGAGATCGTCGCGGCCGTGGCGGACGAGCTCCCGGTGCGCGCCCTGTCCCTGGGCCCGCTGTCCGGCGCGGCCATCGGCCAGCTGGCCGGTGACACCCTGGGGGCGGCCGTCGACGAGCGGGTGCGCGAGCTGCTCGCCGGGGCGGGCGGGAACCCGTTCCTGGCGGTCGAGATGCTCTCGGGGCTGCGGTCCTCCGACGCCTCCGGTGAGTCCGTGCCCCCGGGGCTGGTCGTGGGCGTCCGCGGCAGGCTGGGCTCGCTGCACCCGGACACCCTGCGCTTCTTGCAGATGGGAGCGGTGCTGGGCCGCCGTTTCGGCTTCCAGGACGCCGCCGCCCTCTGCGGCCGGCCGTCCGTCACGCTGCTCCCGGCGCTGGAGGAGGCCGTGCGCGCGGGACTGCTGGACGACGACGGCGACCAGCTCGTCTTCCGGCACGACCTGCTGCGCCAGGCGGTCTACGTGGACATCCCGCCCTCGGCCCGGAAGGTGCTGCACCGGGAGGCCGCGGGCAGGCTCGTCGCCGCGGGCCACCAGCCGATCGACGTGGTCTCGCACATCCTCAGGGGCGCCCAGCCCGGAGACGAGGAGGCGGTCGAGCTGCTCAGGCGCGCCGCCGCCGACGTGCTGCCCGTCACGCCCGGCCTCGCGGCCGACCTGGTGACGCGCGCGCTGGACCTGGTGCCGGTGGCACGGCCGCTGTGGTTCGCCGTGGGTGAGCAGGCGATCGTGTCCCTGAGCCGGGCCGGGCGGAACCGTGAGGCGCTGGCGACCGGGGACCGGCTGCTGGCGTACCGGCCGCCCATGGGGACGTTCGGCCGGCTCCACGCCGCCCTCGGCGGCACGCTGTGGAACCTGGACCTCGCCGACGAGCTGCGCCGCCGCACCGAGTCGGCCCTCGCGGTCGGCGGCGCGGCCCCGGAGGTGGCGGCGCGGCTGGCCGGTCTGCGCGCGCTGGCGCTGTCCCGGGCGCACGACCTGGCGCCGGCGCGGGAGGCAGGCGAGGAGGCACTGCGTGCCGCCGTGGCGACCGGCGACCGGGACGCCCATGTCCAGGCACTGTTCGCGCTCGGGGAGATCGCGCTCAACGCGGGGGAGAACGCGCTCGCGCTGGAACGCTTCACCGCGCTCAGCGCCGTCGACCCCGCCTTCTTCCCCGAGGAGATCGTCGCGTACCAGCACATGGACGACTTCGTCACCAGCGAGCGGCTGCTGGCGAGGGCGGCGGACGAAGCGAGCGGCATCCGTGAGGCGTTGCTGCTGTGGGCGCAGGGACAGCAGCATCTGGAGCTGGGCCGGCTGGACGACGCGGAGGCCGACTTCGTGACGATGGAGCGCCTGGAGGACGAGGTGCGGGCGCACGTCCAGCAGGTGAACGGCCGGGTGATCCGCTCCCGGATCGCCCTGCTGCGCGGCGACCGGGAGGCCGCGCGGCAGCACCTGGCCGAGGCGCGCGAGCGGCTGGCGGTCAAGCCGAACCCGGGCAACACGGCCGCGGTGCGTTTCCTGGAAGCGGTCCACGCCGAGGCCGACGGGGACGCCGGCCGTGCCGTCGACCGGGTCCGGCAGGTCCAGCGGGAGGCGCCCTTCCTGCGCTGGCGGCTGCTGCGCACGTGGGTCGGCACCGCGATCCGCGTGGCCCTGCGCGGCGCGGACCGGGAGCTCGCCGAGGACCTGGCCGCGCAGGCCGAGGCCCATGCCGCCCGCAATCCGGCGGTGCCCACCGCCGTGGGTCTCGCCGCGCGCGCCCGTGGGCTGGTGTACGACGACCTGGCCCTGCTGGAACGTTCCGTCAGCCTGCTCGGGGAGAGTCCGCGCCCGCTGGTCCGGGCCGCGGCCTCCGCCGACCTCGGACGGGCGCTCCTGGCCGCGGGCCGGCGGGACGAGGCGGTGGCGGCCCTGACCGGGGCCCAGGACGCGTTCACCGCGGCGGGCGCGCACGCCGTGGCGGCCCACGTCCAGCGCGACCTGCGGCGTGCGGGGGCCGGCGGACGGCGCACGGGGGACGGGCAGCGCCCCGTCCAGGGCTGGGAGGCCCTGACCGCCTCGGAGAAGAAGGTCGCGCGGCTGATCGCCGAGGGACACAGCAACCGTGCGGCCGCGGAGCTGCTCGTCGTCTCCCCGCACACCGTCAACACGCACCTGACGTCCGCCTTCCGCAAGCTGTCGGTCAATTCCCGGGTGCAGCTGGCCAACCTGGTCATGGCCCTGCCCGACGAGTGAGGGGTTCCTGGTACGTTCGCGCGATGCCGGCGTGCCCCGGATGGGCTTGGCTGGACGCCTCCACCCCCCACCGGAGGTCACCGAGGTGCCCGGACGCACACCTTTACCGCCGACCGTCGTGCTCGTGCACGGTGCGTTCACCGACGCCTCGTCCTGGGCGGGGGTGATCCGTCGCCTGCACACCACCGGACTGACGGTGTACGCGCCGGCGAACCCGCTGCGCGGCCTCGCGCACGACGCCGCCTACCTCAGGAGCGTCGTGGGCCAGATCGGCGCCCCGGTCGTGCTGGCCGGGCACGGCTACGGGGGCGCGGTCATCACCGCGGCCGACGCCGACAACGTCGTGGCGCTGTGCTACGTCGCGGGGTTCGGACTGGACGCCGGGGAGTCCCTGCTGGACGTCACGCACCGCTTCTCCCCCATGCCGGGGCCGGATCCGACCGTCACCCGCCGGCTTCCCGCGCAGTCTCCCGCCGGCCCGGACAGCGAGCTGTACCTCCGCCGCGAGCGCTTCCTCGACGTGTACGCCGCCGATCTGGCGCCCGGGGTCGGCGGCGTGCTGTCCGTGACGCAGCGCCCGATCGCGCGGGATGCGCTGACCGCGCGGTCGGGACCGCCCGCGTGGGCCCGCAAGCGGTCCTGGTACGCCATCGCCGCCGCCGACCGGATGCTCAGCCCGACCGCTCAGCGGTTCATGGCGCAGCGCATGGCGGCCACCGAACGCGTCGTGGACGGTTCGCACGCCGTGGTCCTGTCGCGGCCGGACGCCGTGGCGGCGATGATCCGGGAAGCCGCGGGCCAGTGCGGTGACCACGGAGCCCTGTACTGACGTTCACCATCTGGTGATCTTCCGATTGTCTGCTTCCGGTACCATCCCTGCTCGGACTGGAACATGCCGGTATGGACCCACTCATCCGGACTCGGGACGGTCCGGTACCAGCAGCGCTCGGAAGGCACCACCCCATGAACACAGCGGTCAGACCGTCGGCCCGGCGGATCACCGCCCTCTGCGGAACCGTCGCCCTGGTACTGGCCGCCGCCGGGTGCGGTGGGGGAACCGGTTCCCGATCGGTCGGCGGCGAGGTGACCTCCATCACCGCCCTCGACTACTACACCGACGCGACCGAGCACGCCCAGTGGGGTGAGCGGCTCTCCGCCTGCGGCAGGGCCGCCGGTGTCACCGTCGAGCACCGGAGCGTGCCGGGGGCGTCGCTGGTCCCCCAGGTGCTGCGGCAGGCGTCGTCGCGGACCCTGCCCGACCTGCTGATGCTCGACAACCCCGACCTGCAGCAGATAGCCCGGACCGGAGCGCTGACCCCGCTGGACCGGTACGGCATCGACGCCGCCGGCTACACCGGGGGCATCCGCTCGGCCGGCACCTACCGCGGGAAGGTGTACGGGCTCGCGCCCACGGTCAGCACGGTCGCCCTCTTCTACAACAAGGACATGCTCGCCGAGGCCGGTGTCGCCGTGCCGAAGACCTGGGACGAGCTGAGGACGGCCGCGGCCCGGCTGACCCGGCCGGGCCGCTACGGCATGGCCGTGGACGCCAACGCCACCTTCGAGGGCACCTGGCAGTTCCTGCCCTTCCTGTGGTCCAACGGCGGGGACGAGACACGGCTGGACAGCCCGCAGGCCGCCCAGGCCCTCCAGCTCTGGGTCGACCTGGTCAGGAGCGGGTCCATGTCGAAGTCCGTGCTGAACTGGACCCAGGCCGATGTCCACGACCAGTTCGTCGCCGGCCGGGCGGCCATGATGGTCAACGGACCCTGGCGGATCTCCGCGATGGACAGCACGGAGAACCTGCACTGGGGCGTGGCGCCCCTCCCCGTCCGCCGGCCGGGCCAGAGACTGGTCACCCCGCTCGGCGGTGAGGTCTGGACCGTCCCGCAGAACTCCTCCGAGGCCCGGCAGCGGAAGGCCGCCCGGGTCCTGGCCTGCCTGAACGACTCCGAGAACATGCTCGCCCTGGCCGAGCAGTACCACACCGTGCCCTCCCGCCCCTCGGTGGCGTCCCGGTACGCCGAGCGGGTCCCGTCGATGGCCGCCTTCGTCAGGAGCGTGCAGGGGGCCCGGGCCCGCACCGGCGAGCTCGGCGTCGAATGGCCGCGCGCCGCGACCGGGATCTACACCGCCGTGCAGGCCGCGCTGACGGGCGAGCGGACCCCGCAGGAAGCGCTCAGGCGTGCGCAGCACATCGCGACCGGTTCCTGACCGGGCGGCCCGGGCCCGGCTGTGGGCGCGGGTCTCCCGGTGGCTGTTCCTGCTGCCCGCCCTGGTCCACCTGTCGCTGTTCTTCGGTTACCCCATCGTCAAGAACGTCGTGATGAGCTTCCAGGACTACTCGGTGACGACGTTCTACACCGGTGCCGCGCCCTTCGTGGGCCTGCGGAACTACACGGCCACCCTGTCGGCGGACGTGTTCTGGCGGACCCTGCTCACCACGGTCCTGTTCACCGCCGGTTCGCTCGCCGGACAGTTCGTGCTCGGGCTGGCCCTCGCCCTGTTCTTCCGGCGGAGGTTCCCGCTCGGCGGCCTGCTGCGGTCGCTCCTGCTGCTGCCGTGGCTGCTGCCCCTGGTCGTCTCCGGGACGACGTGGAGGTGGATGCTCGACACGGACAGCGGGGTCGTCAACCAGGCGCTGCGCCACCTCCACCTGCTGTCCTCGGGCATCCCCTGGCTGACCGGCACCTCCGAGGCACTGGTGTCGGTGATCCTGGTCAACATCTGGGTGGGCATCCCCTTCAACACCGCGCTCCTGTACGGCGGCCTCCAGGACATCCCGGCGCACCTGTACGAGGCGGCGGAGCTGGACGGCGCCGGCCGGCTGGCGTCGTTCCGCCACGTCACCTGGCCGCTGCTGCGGCCCGTGGCCGGCGTGGTGCTGGTGCTGGGCGTCGTCTACACGGTGAAAGTGCTCGACATCATCCTCGTGGTGACGGGCGGCGGCCCTGCCGACGCGACGCAGACCCTGGCCACCCGGTCGTACCAGCTCTCCTTCCAGCAGTTCGAGTTCGGGCGCGGCGCCGCGACGGGCAACGTGCTCGTCCTCGTCTCGCTCGCCTTCGCCCTCGTCCACCTGCGCGCCGACCGGCGCGCCCGCAACGGCTGAGGGGGGCCTTCGGTGAAGCGCGGACCCGCACGCGGGCCCCTGTCCACGGTCGTCGGGATCCTCCTGCTCGTGGTGATGCTGTTCCCGGTGTACTGGATGGTGAACGCCTCCCTGCAACCGGCGGGCAGCATGCTCACGGCGGGCTGGTTCCCCCGCCACCCCGACTTCGGCGGTTACGCCACCGCCCTGCGCGACCAGGGACGCAACCTGCTCACCAGCCTCGTCGTGGCCCTCGGCAGTGCGGCGCTGAGCCTCGGCCTCGCGGCACCGGCAGCCTACGCGCTCGCCCGGCTCCGCCTGCGGGGCACCCCGGTCGTGCTGTTCGGCATCCTGGTCACCCAGACGGTGCCGGGCATCGTCGTGGCCAACGCCCTGTACGGCGCCTACACCGACCTGGGACTGCTGAACTCCTACGGCGGACTGATCCTCGCCGACTCCACCATGGGCGTGCCCTTCGCGATCCTCGTCCTGCGCGCCTTCATGCGGAGCATCCCCGGGGAGATCGTCGACGCCGCCCGCGTGGACGGCGCCGGACGGCTCCGCGTGCTGTGGTCCGTGGTGCTCCCGCTGAGCCGCAACGCGCTGATCACCGCCGGTCTCTTCGGCTTCCTGTTCGCCTGGGGCGACTTCCTCTTCGCGCTCACGCTGAACACCACGGAGTCGGTGCGGCCGGTCACCGTCGGCATCTACGAGTACCTCGGCGCCCACACGGACCGGTGGAACGCCGTCATGGCCACCGCCGTCCTGGCGTCCGTCCCGGCGGCAGCGCTGCTCGTCGCCGCCCAGCGCCACCTGACCGCCGGGATCACCGGCGGAGCCTTCAAGTGAGACCGGCCGGCCCCGCAGCGGGGCCGGCCGGTCGTGTCCACGTGCGGAACGCGGGACCCCGTCACCGCCGGTCGACGCCGAGGTCCGTGTCGACGTCGTAGCCGGGCTCCGGGCCGCCGGCGGTGGGGTGGGCGATGTCGGCGGCCAGGTCGAAGGCCGCCCCGTCGATCGCGTCCTCCAGCGCGGACTCCTCCCGTTCGGCCTGGGCCCGGCGGTGATGCCCGGCCATCCGTTCCCGGAGGTTCCGCAGGTGGTGGCCGGCGTCCGGCCCTGGTTCGGCGCTGCTCATCGGCTGGCCTTCCGTGTCGGGCCCGCGGTGGGCGTCAGTAGCTCTCGGAGCCGGGGATCACATGCATCGCGGCCTCCTCCGCCGAGGCCCCGGCGCCGTCCAGGCCCCGGTCGGAGGCGAACAGGTCGGACTCGGTGTTCTCGTGGCTGCCCTCGTCGGGCGCGACGAGCCGTCCGGCGCGCTCGTCGCCGACCTCGTCGTCGATGACTTCTCCGTCCGTGCCCCAGGTGTCGCCGATGCCGTCGCCCTCCGGGACGCCGATGTCCGGCACCTCCTCGGCGAGGCGCTCGTCCAGGCTCTCCCCCCGCCACCGCTCCGCCGCCGTGACGCCGGTGTGCTCCACGCCCCAGGGGCGCTCCGGCGGTGAGTAGCCCTCGTCCAGGGCCTCTTCACCACCGCGGTAGTCCAGGGTGTCGGACGCGTCGAGCAGACCGGCGTCGTCCTGCACCTCCGACCCGTCCGGCTGGTAGACGTCATCCCCCATCGTCGCGTCGGTCACCCGCGATCCCCTCCTTGATGCAGTTCGGCCACATAGCCACCGGGGAACTCCACCATCGCGGAGGACCGGCTCCCCGAAGCGTACGGCCCCGACAGCACCTTCGCGCCGGCCGCCCCGGCCCTGCGCAGCGTCGCCGGCAGGTCCTTCACCGCGTAGCCGGTGGTCTCCCGGCCGAACGGGTAGGGCAGGTGGCCGTCGGTGACGCTGACGACCGTGTTGCCGTACGGGGAGCGCAGGGCGACGCGGCGGTACGTCTGCCCGGGCCGGCCGAGGTCACCGCCGTCCGCCGCCCGCTGGTCGGCGACGATCCGGCCACCGGTGAAGCGCAGGTAGGAGCGCAGGAACGCGTCCACCGAGTCCGGTGTCAGATAGACGCGGTTGTCCGGCACGCTCTCCAGCGGCGCGTACGACGGGACCTTGGTGTGCCAGTACAGCTGGGCGTTGACGCCGCCCGGGAACTGGACGACCGCGTCCCGGCCGATGGGGTCGTCGAAGGGCGCGACGACGACCTGGGCCCCGCTCTTGCGGGCGAGGCGGACGCCCGTGTCGAAGTCGCTCATGAGCCAGCCCGTCCGTTCGCTGCCGAACGGATAGGGCACGGGCGTCTTGAAGTCGAAGACGGACAGCGTCCCGACCGGTGAGAAGACCAGCTCGGACTCGGTGGTGCTGGGCGTCGGGGTGACCGTCGTGACGGCCTTGGCCGTGTGGGTCCCGCCGAAGGTCGCCTCCCAGCTCGCAACGAACGCGTCCGTGGCGCCGGGGGTGACGTAGACGTGCGTGGTGTCGTACTGCGGTCCGACCGCCGTGGTCGGCGCGGCCGCGGCCCGGTCCTCGTTCTGCGCCGAGGACGGAGCCCCGGAGCCCACCACGCTGAGCGCCACCAGTAACGCGGGCAGCACCCATGCCGTCGCCTTGCGCTTCATTCACGTCCCCTTCGGTCGGACCCTGTTCACCGAAAAGGTAGGAGCCCGGCGCGGGGGCTCCGGTCCCGACAGCGCCCCGGGTGTTGCCTGTCAGCGAACAGTGCGGCGTCCCGTCACCGGCGGCGTCGGTTCAGTCCCGTACCCGGAAGCCTCCCCGCCCGTCGAACCGGACCTCGCGCACCGCGTCGAAGCCGTCCCGCGGCGACGGCCTGCGCAGCCGCTTCGCCGTGGCGAGGACGCCGACGTCGGGGACCCGGTCGCGGCCCTCGCGCGCGGCGTTGCGCCGCAGGGAGCCCGTCACGTCCGACGGGAACCAGTAGGCCGTCACGGTCGCGCCGTGGGCGTGGGCCGCCTGGACCAGCGGTCCCCACTCCCGCGGTGACGGATTGGTGTTGTCCACGGCCACGGCCCGTCCTGCGGCCAGGTGCTCGGCCACCAGCCGCATCTGCCGGCCCTGCTTGTTCCGGGCACCGCGCGGGAACAGGTCCTTGCTGACCAGCGCGTACCGGCCGGCCAGGCACTGCGCGTAGAAGGTGGACTTGCCGGCCGCCTGCAGCCCGACCAGCACCGCCACGTCCGGTTCCGTCGCCATACCCGCCACGATGACACGCCCGTGCACGGCCGCGGGGAGCAGCCGTCCCCTCAGTCCGTACCGCGTCGCTCCAACAGGCCGACGACCTGCGGGCGTACGACGTCCCAGGCGGCGGCCGGCAGCTCGCCGAGGGCGGTGCCGCGCAGCGCTTCGAGGGCCTCACCGGCGCCGGCGTCGCCGGGGGCGGTGCCGCTGAGCACCTCGTAACCGTCCCGTACGGCGACCCGCACGCGGTGGGGCGCGCCCTGCCCGGCGTGCAGGGCCGAGGCGACGACGAGGGGCGGCGCGCCGCCCGCCTCCGCGGGCAGCTTGCGGTACGCCGAGGCGGTCGGCGTGCGCCAGCGCAGGCCGATCAGCACCGGCCGCTTGGCGACCACTTCGGCCAGGCCGGCCTCGCGGACGCCGTCGGCTTCCAGGACCGTCGCGCGGGCGTCCAGGACGAGCGCGGCGGGCAGCAGGCAGCGCAGCGTGCTGCCGGCGATGTTGCCGCCGACGGTCGCCGTGCGCCGTACGGCGCCGGTGCCGACCGTGGCGGCGGCCAGCCGCAGGACGTCCGGCACCCGTCCGTCGATCCGGTGCAGGATCACGGCGCCGCCCACGGTCTGCGGGCCGAGCACGTTGGCCTCCGGCAACTCCCGCAGGGACATGGCCAGTCGGGGGAATCCGTCGCGTTGCCACGTCGCCCACACGAGAGTCGCCCCGCCTACCGGCACGGCCCCTTCGGCCAGGCATTCCCGGGCTTCCGTCACGGACGTGGGCAGACGCAACAGCACGGCGGCCGACCTGCCTTCCTGGGCTCGGACGATGCGCGGGCGGCGCCCGGCCGCTGCCCGCCGACAGCGCAGTCTTGTCACACGAGCGGGGGCGCGTACAGGGCTCACACGAGCACCCGCCGCGCTCCCGTCCGGTCGGCGTGCCGGGGCGCCCGGCCGGGCGGCCGGCCGCCGGCACGGCCCGTAGGGTGGGGTCCGTGACAGGGGAGACCGATCTGCGCGCGCTGCTCAGCGGCATGCGGCCGGAGCTGAACCCGGGCCGCTATGTCTTCACCATGGCCGAGGGCGGCGTACCGTCCGGCTGTTCCCCGGTGGTCACCGTCGCCGAGCAGGAGGGCCTCACCCTCGTGCTGCCGCAGGCGGACGCGGACGCGGCCGGGATGGCGTACGACTACGTGGCCGGGTGGATCACGTTGCGCGTGCACTCCGCGCTGGACGCGGTCGGGCTGACCGCCGCGGTCTCCCGGGCGCTCGCGGACGCGGGCCTGAGCTGCAACGTGGTGGCGGGCTTCCACCACGACCACCTCTTCGTGCCCCACGATCAGGCCGAGCGGGCGGTGGAGGTCCTCCGGAGGCTGGCGGACGCCACCGCCTGAGTCGTACCGGCACCGCTTCCGCGCACGAGCACACGACCGGGCGCGGCCGGGTCCTCCGCCGGGCTCAGCCGCCGGCGGCCACCGCCCTGAACTCGGTCAGCGCCTCTCGCACCAGGTGCACCAGGTCGCGGTCCCCGGCCGCCGCCAGCCAGCGTTCGTAGCCGATCTTGAAGACGGCCACCCCGGCCTCGGCGGCGAGGCTCGCGGCGGGCTCCGGGACGCCGCGCCCGCGCAGGGTGCCGGCGAGCGCGGCCGCGAGGGAGGCCAGCTTGATCAGCTCGCGCTCCTTGAGTTCCGCGTTCGCCGTGATCACGGCGTGCCGGGCGCGCGCGTACGCGCGGCGGTCGGCGAAGACCTCCGAGACCGCGTCGAGCCCGGCGGCCAGCGCATCGATCGGCGCGGCGTCCGCCGGCACCCCGGTGACCGCCCGCACGAACAGGTCCTCCAGCTCCCCCGAGCCCCCGAACAGCACCTCGCGCTTGTCGGCGTAGTGGCGGAAGAAGGTGCGCTCGGTCAGTCCGGCGCGCTTGGCGATCTCCGCGACGGTGGTCTGCTCGTACCCGCGTTCGCCGTAGAGCTCCAACGCCGCTTCCGCCAGGCGCTCGCGCGCGTTCGGCTCCCATCTGCCCATGCGCAGATCCTACGCGATGACAGTCACTGACATCCGGTGCTAGGGTCCATGACAGTCACTGACATCAAGAGTCTGGGGTTCTCCCATGCGTTTCTTCGTGACCGGGGCGTCCGGCTGGATCGGCTCCGCCCTCGTGCCCGACCTCCTCGAGGCGGGACACCAGGTCGCCGGGCTGGCCCGCTCCGACGCCTCCGCCGCCGCGCTCACCGCGGCCGGTGCGGAGGTCGTCCGCGGCACCGTCGACGACCTCGCCGTGCTGCGGGACGCGGCCGCCGTCTCGGACGGGGTGATCCACCTCGCCTTCAAGCACGACCTGGCCTTCAGCGGCGGGTTCCAGGAGGCGGCCGAGGCCGACCGCCGAGCCGTGGACGCCTTCGGCGACGCCCTCGCCGGCAGCGGACGGCCCTTCGTCCTGGCCTCCGGGCTGCTCGGGGTCGCACCCGGGCGGCTCGCCACCGAACGGGACAGGCCCGCGCTCCACGGCTCGCACTTCGCCGTCCGGCAGACCACCGCGGAGGCGGCGCTGGCCCTCGCCGAACGCGGTGTCCGCTCGTCCGTGGTGCGGCTCTCCCCCACCTGCCACGGCGAGGGCGACAACGGTTTCGTCGCGAGCCTGGTCGCCATCGCCCGCGCCAAGGGCGTCTCCGGCCACCCGGGCGACGGCACCACCCGCTGGCCGGCCGTGCACCGCCTCGACGCCGCACGGCTGTTCCGGCTGGCGGCCGAGAAGGCGCCCGCCGGTTCGGTGCTGCACGGTTCGGCGGAGGAGGGTGTCGCGCTGCGTGACATCGCGGAGGTGATCGGCCGTCACCTGGCGGTGCCGGTGACCTCCGTGGCGCCCGAGGCCGCCGCCGGGCACTTCGGCTGGCTGAGCGGCCCGCTCGGCTTCGACGCCACCGCGTCGAGTGCCCTGACCCGCGAACTGCTGGGCTGGGAACCGGTCCAGCCCGGTCTCCTCGCGGACCTGGACGAGGGCCACTACTTCCACGGCCCCGCCGCCACCGGCTGACCGCACCGGCCCGTTTTGGCTCCGGACACGAAAAAGTCCTGCCGGGCCACATGGCCCGGCAGGACTCGTCGTTCAGACCGGCCGCCCGTCGCGACGCCCGGCGGAACCGGCCGGTGTCATCCACCGCCCGGACACGCGGCGCAACTCACCGGCAGCCGCTAACCGCGGCGCCCGGCCGGATCCCGGTCCTCCTCGCCCCGGACCGGCCCGGAGCCGGTCGTCCCGGCGCCGGTGCCGGCGGCCGGCACCACCGCCCGGTCGGCGTGGCCCGGCCACCAGGCCGCGTGGCCGATCAGGGCCGTGAGGCTCGGGGTGAAGAACATCGCCATGACGAACGCGGCCACCGCGATGCCGAAGGAGACCGCGAAACCCATCTCCGAGAGCAGCGCGTTGCCGGCCAGCATCATCGTGGCGAAGGTCGCCGCCAGGATGAAGCCCGCCGCGGCCACGGTCGGCCCGGCGTGCCGGAGCGCCATGCCGGCGGCCTCGCGCGGCTCACGGCCCTCACGGGCCTCCTCGCGCAAGCGGGCGATCATGAGGATGTTGTAGTCGGTGCCGATCGCGACCACGAAGAGGTACATGATCACCGGCAGCATGAACATCAGGCCCGAGTGGCCCTGGGCGTCCTGGAAGATCCACACGGTGGCACCGAGGGTGGCGCCGAAGCCGAGGCCCACGGAGGCCATCAGGTACCAGGGCGCGACCACGCTGCGCAGCAGAAGGCCCAGGATGACCATGATCAGGGCGGCGGCGACGGGGAAGACCGTCCGGTAGTCGTGGTTGACCGCCGCGTTGATGTCCTTGTAGATCAAGGACATGCCGCCGACGAGCGCCTTGGTGCCCCCGGGCGCCGAGGAGTGCGCGACGTCACGGACCCTGCCCACCGCGTCGATCGCCTTGTCCGTCGACGCCTCGTACTTGAGCGTGACGGTGAAGTCCGCGGTGGTGCCCGCCTTGTTCACCTGGGTCAGGCGGGCGCTCGCGACGCCGTCCACGGCCCCGAGCTTCCCGGCGTACGCGTCGAAGGCGGACTTGTCGAGCGGCTTGCCGTCGGTGCTGGACAGGTAGACGTCGGTCGGCGCCGCGGCGCCCGCCGAGTACGCCTTCTGCATCTCGTCCTGGACGACCATGGACTCCTTGGTCTTGGGCATGGAGCCCGACGCCAGGTCGAAGGTGGCCTTGTAGCCGAGGGTGCCGAGCGACAGGACGAGCAGGACGAGGCCCGAGACGACGGCGGTCAGCGCCGGGCGGCGCTGGACGCCCCGGCCGAGGGCGGCGAAGCGGGCGTTCCGGGGTTCCGTCTTCCAGGACTTGGAGGGCCAGAAGACCTTCGGCCCGATGAGCGAGACCACGGCCGGGATCAGGGTCAGGCCCGCGACCAGCGTGGCGCCGACCGCGATGGCGAGCGCCGGGCCCATCTGCTTGAGGAAGCCCAGCGTGGACAGCACCAGGGCGAGGAACGCGATGATGACCGCGCCGGCCGCCGAGGCGATGGCCTCGCCGACCCGGCCGACCGCGTTGATCATGGCTTCCTTGGGCTCGTCGCCGGCCCGCAGACTCTCCCGGTAACGGAATATCAGGAACAGGAAGTAGTCGGTGCCCACGCCGAAGAGCACCACGATCAGGATGGAGGAGATCGAGCTGTTGGCCTCCAGCCCGAACAGCTTGGTGGCGTAGGCGATCAGTCCGTTGGCGACGGCGGACACCAGGCCGATCAGCAGCAGGGGAAGCACGGCGAGGATCGGTGCCCGGAAGATGATGAGCAGGGTGATCAGGATGATCCCGAAGGTGCCGATGCCGATCAGCGCCTCGCCCCGCTTGGAGGAGTCCTGCTGGTCGAGCGCCTGCGCGGCGGAACCGCCGAGCTTGGCCTCCAGGTCCGTGCCCTTGGCCAGTTTCTTGGCCTCGTCACGCAACTCCTTGGCCGCGTCCGCCTGTTCGGGCTGACCGGCGGTCTTGCTGTCCATCTGGACGAGGGTCAGGTCATACCTGCCGTCCTTGGACGGCCGGCCGGGGACGACCTTCTGTACCTGGTCGATGTGCTTCTCGCCCAGCTCGGAAGTGATCCGGGCGACGTCGCGCACGTCGGCGGCGGTGAGCTTGCCGCCGTCGGTGCGCTGGTAGAGCACGATCGCCGACGGCGTGAAGGCGCTGGGGAACGCCTTCTCCTGTAGTTGCACCGCCTGGATCGACTCGTAACTCTTGGGCAGAAAGCTGCTCTCGTCACTGTTCGAGGGCAGGCTCGGGGCGGTGGCCACGATGGCCACCGCGGCGATCAGCCACGCCACGATCGTCCAAATGGGATGACGGACGACGGCGTTGCCTATTCGTCGGAACATGCGGAGGGTCCTCCTGGGCAGGAAGATCACCGCAGCCCGGGGAGCGGTCCCTGGCATCGGCGACCCCGACCGGCCCTCAACGAACGGCCGGTCGCATGGTTGTCTTGGCCTCACATCCTAGTGACCGTGGACATGCATCCTCTCATCGATATCGGCGTGGCGGCCGGTGCCATACGAACACCTCGGTGCTCGGGACCCGTTCGGCGAACCGGCCCGCCGGGGAAGCGCTGCCGAGCAGGCGGCGCAGGTCCGCCTCGAAGACCTCGCGGTCCGGGCCGAACAGGTGCGGGGCGGCGAAGGACATCGAGAACGTCCAGGCGACGACGTCGTCCGTGGTGCGCACCAGCGCCTGTCCGCCGGGTACGACATGCCGCTCGGGGCCCGCGAATCCGGCCCCGGAGAACACCGCCGCCTCACCTCCCGGCGTGCCCCGTGGCAGCAGGCTCCGGCCGGCGCGGCGGACGGGGCCGAGATACCGCCGGACCAGGGCGGCGATGCCGGCGTAGGGCACGTCCGGGTGGGGCAGGCCCGCGGCCGTGCGGCGCTCGGTCTTCAGGTCGGCCAGGTGCACCAGTGCTCCGCCGGGCCGGAGCATGCCGTGGACGGTCCTGGCCACCCGCTCGCGCTCGGTCCAGTGGAAGGACTGGGCGAAGACCGCCACGTCGAACGTGCCGAGACCGGCCGGGAGATGCTCAGCGCGCAGCCGCAGCCAGCGGGTCCTGGCGGCCAGTCCCGCGGTGGCGGCCCGGCGGGCGGCCTCGGTGATCATGCCGGGGTCCGGGTCGACGCCGACCGCCTCGCGGAACAGCGGGGCCAGCGGGAGGGTGACGGTGCCCGGTCCGCAGCCCACGTCGAGGAGGCGTCCGGTGCCGTCGGCCGCGAGCACCTCGGCGAGCCGGGGCACCAGCCCGGGGGCGTAGGGCAGCCGGCCCCGCTGGTAGTAGGGGGCGGCGCCCGCGAAGAGGGTCTCGTCCCACTCCCAGTCGGTCATCGCGGCCCGTGCCCTTCCGGTGGGAGCGGTCGTACGGACGACGGTGATGATGGCACGCCCGGGAGCGCCCGGCGTGAGCGCGGCGTGCCCCGGCCGTCCGGCGCGCCGGGGTCAGCCGGACTTCCTGGCCCGCCTGGGCGGGGCCGCCGCCCGGATCTCCTCGGTCGCGGCGCGGAACGCGGGGGCCGCGCGGGCGAAGTAGTCGAAGATCAGGGCGCGTTGCCCGGGTGTGTAGTGGGCCAGGACCTCGGCGAGGCGGCGGCGGGCCGGGCCCACGACCTGCTCCACGCGGTCGAGCGCGTCCGGGACGGCTTCGACGTGCACGCGCCGGCGGTCGGTGGGGTCGGGCGTCCGGCGCGCGTATCCGGCGCGCTCCAGGCGGTCGATCAGCCGGGTGGTGGCCCCGGTGGTCAGCCCGGTGCGGGTGGCGAGTTCGCCCGAGGTCAGGCTGCCCTCCCGGCCGAGCAGGCTGAGCGCGTACCACTCGGAGGAATGCAGACCCGCGGCCTCGGCGCTGGCCAGGCCCTGGAGGCCCACGGCGTCCAGGTACTGACGGAAGAGCACGTGTTCGTCGTCCCCACCGCTCCCGGCATTCGGCACGGTGACCCCCTTCCCAAATCTCTGCACGCGTGCAGATACTGTTCTCAGTAAGATACCGGTCCAGTCTACCCACGAGGGGAGACCTCCGTCATGCCCGCACCGCACGACACCGCAGCCGTCACCGCCGTCCTGGACGCACTGGTCGACGCCTGGAACGGCCACGACGCCGACGCCTACGGCCGCCTGTTCACCGAGGACGCCACCTACGCCACCTATGTCGGCACCCTCTACCAGGGCCGCCGGGACATCACCGAGAGCCACCGCGTGCTGTTCACGACCTTCCTCAAGGACACCCGGCTCGCGGACGAGGTCGTCGGCATCCGCTTCCCCGGTCCGGACACGGCCGTCGTCAGCGGGCGCGGCGACACCTACAAGGGCAGGCGGCCCCGCCGGCTCGGCAAGGTGCAGACGTACACGCTGGTGCGGGAGGCGGACGGCGGGTGGCGGATCGCCGCCTTCCACAACACCAAGCGCAAGCCGCTGATGGAGGCGGTCTCGTTCCGGTTCGCCCCCGGTCTGGTCCCGGCGGGCGGACGGGCGTGACCGGACGCCGGGTCCTCGAACACGGGGCTCGGACGAGGTCCGCGCCAAACCGTCCCGGCGGTTTGGTACATGCCGGTGCCTGCGCCTCCCGCGACCCCTCCGGGGCAGCCGCCGACGGGGCCGGGCGCGGTGGCCGGCGTCAGGCGGAGGCGCCGGCGAGGGCCGCCGAGTTCCGCTGCACCTCGGCGATCACACGGGCGCCCCGGTCCGGAGCGGTGTCCAGCCGGACGAGGACGGCCGGGGCCGCGATGGCGGGGAGGAGGTGCCCGTACAGCGCCGACATACGGTCGTCCAGGTCCGCCCAGCCGGCCACGGCCTGGGACACGAACTGCACGCCGATCCAGGCGCCGAGGAAGACCTGCGCGGTCTCCTCCGGGTCCACGTGCGGCAGCACCTCGCCGCGTTCCTTCGCCTCCGCCAGGGCGCACGAGGTCATCCGGGCCCAGGCGGGCCAGGCGCTGCCGAGGACGTCGTGGCCCTGGAGGTCGGCCGAAAGCCGGACACCGGCGAGCAGTACGGGCTCCTGCGGCAGCCGCTTGGCGAGGGTCATGCCCGCGTCCACCCACTCCTGCAACTTCAGTTCGCGGGGCAGGTGGTACTCGGTCCGCAGCTGCTCCTGGAGCACGCCCCGGGCGAGGGCCGCCTTGGAGTCGAAGTGGAAGTACAGGGCACCCTTGGTGACACCGGCCCGGTTCAGGATCTCGGCGATGGTGGCGGCCGCGTATCCGCGTTCCGCGAAGACGGCGGCGGCCGCTTCCAGAACAGCACGTCGGGTCCGGACAGCTCGCTCCTGCTGAGCCATGGACCCTCCCCCAAGCTGAAAATTAAACCAAACAGCTCGTACCCTACCGCACGCCATCTGGACGGAAGGGCGGGCGAAGGCGGTTGCCGGGGAGTTGGCACATGCGCCTGACACAGGACGCCCCGGCCGTGCCGGCGAGCCGGAATTCGGTTGCGGCGGGACCGGTGCGGCCGGTGAGCTGAGGGCATGGGCGGTGTCATCGAGCCGGCGCGGTGGACGGGGCCGGGACGAGACCGTGCGGTCCGCGCACGACCGGCCGCACGGCGCGGCCCGGCGGTGCTCGCGGCCCTCATGCTGGCCGCGTTCACCTTCAACACCGCGGAGAACCTGCCCATCGGCCTCCTGGACCTCATGTCCGGCAGCCTCGGGGTGTCCCTGCCGGCGGTAGGTCTGCTGGTCACCGGCTACGGCATGACGGTGGCCGTCGCCTCCCTGCCGCTCGCCCACGCCCTGCGGGCGGTGCCCCGGCGTCATGTGCTCACGGGAGTGCTGGCCGCGCTGGTCGTGTCCAGCCTGGTCGGGGCCCTGGCCGGCTCGTACTGGCCGCTCCTCGGAGCCCGGCTGCTGACCGCCCTCGCGCAGGCGCTGTTCTGGGCGGTGACGGGACCGGTCGCGGTGGGCCTGTTCGCGCCGGAGGTGCGCGGGCGTGTGGTCGGGGCGCTGTCCGTCGCCGGTTCGCTCGCCCTGGTCCTCGGTGTCCCCGCGGGGACCTGGCTGGGCCGGCACCGCGGCTGGCCGGCACCGGTCGCCTGCCTGGCGGTTCCGGGACTGGTGTGCCTCGTGACCATCGCCGTCCTGCTGCCGGCCTCGCGCCCGGAGGACGAGCCCGCCGCCTACGGCGACAGCCCCGACGTCCGCCGGTTCACCACCGTGCTGGCGGCGGGATTCCTCTCCGCCACCGGGGCGTTCGCGGGCTACACCTACCTGGTGGCGTTCCTGGACGACGTGAGCGGGTTCGCCCCCGGCACGGCCGGCGTGCTGCTCGCGGTCTTCGGCACCGCCTGTCTGGCCGGGGTGAGCGTCACCGCGGCGCTGCTGGACCGTTTCCCGCACGCCGCGCTGCCCACGGCCGTGGCCACCCAGGCGCTCGGCATGCTCGGCCTGTCCGCGGCGGGCGGCCGTCAGGTCGCGGCGGTGCTGTGCCTGGTGCTGATGGGCGGTGCGCTCGGACCGGTGTTCATGACCGCCCAGAACGCGATGCTGCACTGGGCGCCGGGCCGCACGGACCTCGCCCTCGCGGCGAACTCCGGCGCGTACAACGCCGGTATCGCGGCGGGCGCCGCGCTCGGAGGTCTGCTCCTGCCGCTCGCCGGTGCGCGGGGGACCTTCCTCGCCGGTGGACTGCTGACGGCCGGCGCCTGCGCGGTGCTGCTGGTCGGCGGACGGGGACCGCGGGGCGTGGGAGCGGACGCGCAGGCGCACTGACCGGGGTCCGCTGTCCGCGTCTGTCGCGTCAGTCTGCGTCCGTCTGCGTCTGTCTGCATCCCCGGCCCGGTGCCCCGGTGGGACCGGTGGCGCTCCGGTCTCACCCTGGCCGGGCGTTCAGGCGGCCGGCGGGGCCGCGGGCCGCTCCGCCGCTTCGAGCGCCGTTCTCCACGGGAAGGTGCGGGAACCGCCCGCCCCGCTGCTCAACGGGCCCGTCCGGCTCCCAGCCGGACAGGCCCGCGGTGAGGCAGGTGTCGGACCCGTGCGCGGGGGCATCCGGCGCTGTATGGATGCACACACATGGACACTGCGGGGTCGGTCCGGGGCGCGGCGGGTGGCGGACAGCTCGGCCGTGGAGGCGGCGGCCCGCGCGGGCTTCGCCGCGCGTGGGCTGATCTATGTGCTCGTGGGCGTCATCGCGGTGCAGATCGCCTTCGGCGGTGACGGCGGCGGGCACCAGGCCGACCGCGGCGGTGCCCTCGGCGAGCTGGCCGGAAAGCCGTTCGGGTCGGTGATGCTGTGGATCGTGGGCGTCGCCCTCGCCGGGATGGCGCTGTGGCGGTTGTCCGAGGCGGCGTTCGGCGGCTACGGCCCCGACGGGTCCAAACTGTCCCGGCGGGCGGCGGCCCTGTTCCGCTGCGTCTTCTACTGCTTCGTGTCCTACTCGGTGCTCTCCTACGCGGCCGGGGAGCGGGGCAGCGGCAGCGGTTCCTCCGACCGGCACACCGACGACGTCACCGCACGGGTGCTGGAGTGGCCCGGCGGCCAGTGGCTCCTCGGGCTGGCGGGGACCGCCGTGGTGATCGCCGGCGGGTGGATCTCGGTGCGGGCCGTGCGGCGCAAGTTCCGCGACAAGCTGCGGACCGAAGCCATGCCGGCCCGGGTCCGGCCGGTGGTGGAGGGCCTCGGGGTGACGGGCGGCACGGCCCGTGGCGTGGTCTTCGCCGCGGCCGGTGTGTTCGCGCTCGTCGCGGCCGTCCAGCACGAGCCGGGGAAGGCCAAGGGCATGGACGACACCCTGCGCGCGTTCCGCGACCTGCCGGCCGGGCCCTGGCTGCTCGCCCTGGTCGCGCTCGGCCTGGCCGCGTTCGGCCTCTTCTCCTGGTGCAACGCGCGCTGGCGCAAGCTCTGACCCGGCGCTCGCGCGGCCGGTCCCGCGACCGCTCAGGCGTCGGAGTCGGGCTTGTTCCGCGCCGCGGCGTAGGCCTGGGACGGCGTCATGGAGACGCCGCCGTACGTGACCGTCCGGTAGGGGCTCACCTTGGCACAGGTCTTGGCCTGGTCGGCGGTGGAGGCGTGGGCGCCTCCGACGGCGGCCTTGGTGTCGGCGGGCGGGGGCGAGGACGAGCCGCCCGGGTAGCTGGTGCCGCTCGGCCAGTCGCCGCCGATCACCAGGGTCAGGCCGCTGCCGGTGCCCTGCACCAGGTGGGACGCGGGCAGGCCGAGCGCCTTGGCCACCGTCTGGGCCGCGGCCTTCTCGCCGGTGCCGTAGGTGAGGGTGGTGCTGCCGGCTGCGCTGGGGGCGTTGGCCGTCGTCGTGGCGGAGCTGAAGCCCTGGCCGGTGAGGGCGGTCGCGAGGACGGAGGCGCGGCCGGTGATGCCGGTGCCGTTCTCGACCGTCACCGCGATCCCGGCCGCGGGCACGGCGGAGGCGGTGGCCTTCGCCTTGGCGGTGGCCGAGGCCGCCGCGGACTTCTTGCCGGAGCCGGTGGTCAGGGCCTGGTCGTTGGCGATGGTGGCGAACAGGCTCTTCGCGCCCGGGCCCACCACCACCCGGTCGCTGTCGCCCGGATCGGGGGCCGTCTGCATGGTGGTGAAGGTGATCCGCTTGGTGGGCACCTTGTTCACGTCGTCGGCGAGCGAGATCAGTTTCTTGACCGTGCCGAGGCCGTCGTCCACGGTCAGCGCCTTGGTGGCGGCGTCGGCGAGGTGGTAGACCGCGGTGGGGTCGGTGAGCGTGCCCGCGCTCTTGAACTTGCGGATCATCGCGCTGAGGAAGATGTGCTGCGAGACCGTGCGGCCGAGGTCGCTGCCGTCGCCGAAGCCGTGCCGGGAGCGGACGAACTCCAGGGCCGCGACGCCCTTGAGGGTGTGGGTGCCCTTGGACAGCTTCAGGTGCGAGTAGGTGTCGTAGACGTCGCCGCTGACGCACACGGAGACGCCGCCGACCGCGTCGGACATCTTCACGACGCCGGAGAAGTCGAGCTTGACGAAGTGGTCGATGGGTATGCCGGTGAGCTGGTGGACGGTGGCCACCTGGCAGGCGGGCCCGTACTGCAGCGCGCTGTTGATCTGGCCGTAGTAGCCGTTCGTGGACTGCCCCGACGCACGGTCCCGGCAGGCCGGGACCTTGGTCATGGTGTCGCGGGGGATGCTCATCACGGTGGCGTTCGAGCGGTCGGCGGATATGTGCAGCACCATTTCCACGTCGGCGTTGCTGCCGGTCTGCACGCCGGTCTTCGAGCAGCCGCCGCCGAGTTTGCAGTCCGTCGCGCTGGTCCGGCCGTCGGAGCCCATGACCAGGATGTTGATGGGGGTGCGGCCGAAGGCGTCGGCCTTCTCCGTGCCGCCCTTGCCGTCCAGGGAGACGCTGTGGATGTTGCCGTTCAGGTGCTCGTAGAACCACCAGCCCGCGCCGGCGGTGACCACGATCAGCACGGACAGGCCGATCCCGAGGATCTTCAGCACCCGCCTGCCGCGCCGCACCGGCCGGGCCCGGCGGGACCCCTTGCCGCCGCGCGCCCGCGAGGCCGCGCGGGCCGCGGCCCGGCCGCCCGGCGGGCGCGCGCCGTCCGGCTCCGCCCCGCGCTGCGGGGGCACCCGCGTGCCACGCCTGCGCGTGCCCTGGCCGGCCGGCCCGTCCCACGGGTCGCTCATCTTCCACTTCCCTGAACGGTCGGGCCTGCGGCACTTCGGTTGCGTGATTGCGCAATCTAGCAAACACGTTGCCGGAACAGCGCGGATCCACAGCCGATGCACAGGCGAGGCATCTCATCGCGAGGCCGTCCGCGTCCGGAGCGGCACGGCAGGCGGAGTGTACGTGCCGTTGGTAAGCGTCCGGCGTGAATCGTGCGCCGGGACGTGCGCGGCGCACCAGCGCGCGGTCGGCCCGCCCACGATGCGGCGGAGCCGCCGCCGGCCGTCGCGGCTGGAGCGGACCGGCCCGTCGGGCTTCGGCTGCGCCAGGCGCCGGCGGACGGCGGGCAGGGCGCCACGCACACGGCCGGCGTGACGCGCGAGACATCGCACCCACCGTGCGACCGGGCCCGCATCGGACGCAGCCGGGCCGGGGCGGCGAGCGGGCCGAACACGGCGGCGGACGCGGCGCACGCCGCGAGCCCCGCTCGGCGAGCGCCACAGGTGCCTCGGCGAGCGCCACAGGTGCTTGGGCGGGCGCCGCAGGTGCTTGGGCGGGCGCCAGGTGCTTCGGCGAGCGCCGCAGGTGCTTCGGCGGACGCCGCGAGCACCGCTCGACGCGCGCCACGAGCACCCCGGCGGACACCACCAGCACCTCGACGGACGCCACAGGCACACCGGCAAGCGCCACGAACACGTCGACGGACACCACCAGCTCCCCGGCGGGCACCACAGGCACACCGGCGAGCGCCACGAGCACCCCGGCGAGCACCACTAGCACCCCGGCGGACGCCGCGAGCACCGCTCGACGCGCGCCGCGGAACCACGGCGGACGCCACAAGCACCTCGACGGACGCCACAGGCACACCGGCAAGCGCCACGAACACGTCGACGGACACCACCAGCACCCCGGCGGACACCACAGACGCCCCGGCGAGCACCACTAGCACCCCGGCGGACGCCGCGAGCACCGCTCGACGCGCGCCGCGGAACCACGGCGGACGCCACAAGCACCTCGGCGGACACCGCAGGCATCTCGACGGAAACTCCTGGCCGTCTCAGCCTAGGTCCGCCACCGGCCCCCCGCCCTCCCGGCAGCACGGCGCGCAGTCGCCGCGGTCCCCGCGCGCCCCGGCGGTCACCTGGTGTGCGCCGGAGCCGGCCCGCATCCTCCGGGCGATCCTGGGCAGCCTGACGAGAAGGGAAGCTCTGGGCAAGGATCGGGTGAGCGTGGACGAGGGACGCGTGGCAGACACGGAAGACACGAACGAGCAGGCGGGGCCGGAGCCGCTGTCGGTCACGCGGACCGACGTGGATGGTGTCACCGTCGTCACGGTGACCGGTGAGGTCGACCACCAGACCTCCGGCGCCCTGCGCCGGGCCCTCGCCCCCGCGGACCCCGACGGCGCGCGCACCGTCGCGGACCTCAGCGGTGTGCCGTTCATGGACTCCAGCGGCATCAACGTCCTCATAGCCGCCCATCAGGCCCACGCCCCGGGTGGCTGGCTGCGTCTGGCGGGCCTGCGGCGGCCCGTCCTGCGCACCCTGGAGATCGTCGGCCTCACCCCCCTCCTCGCCTGCTACCCCAGCGTGCGCGACGCGCTGGGAGGCTGAGGGGCGGCGCAGAGGACTCCTCCTCTCAGCCTTCCCGGGACGGCGGTTCGCCGGAGTCGCCCTTGCGTACCGTGCAGTGCAGCGAGTCGCCGCGGACCTCGGCGACGATCGTGTCGCCGGGATCGGCCTCGCCGCCGAGCAGCAGGCCGGCGATGCGGTTGTCGAGTTCCGCCTGGATCGTTCGGCGCAGCGGACGCGCGCCGAACTCCGGCTGGTGGCCGTGGGCGATGAGGAGCTTCTTGGCCGGTTCCGTGACCTCCAGCTCCAGGCCCTGCGCGTGCACCTTGCGCCTGCTCTGGTCCAGCAGGTGGTCCACGATCTGCCCGAGGTCGTCCTCGGTCAGCGCGTGGAAGACGATGATGTCGTCGATCCGGTTGAGGAACTCCGGCAGGAACCGCGTGCGCAGATCCTCCATCAACTCGTCCTTGAGTCCGGAGACGTCGCCCTTGTGGTCCAGGATGCGGCGCGCTCCGATGTTGGACGTCATGATGACCACGCAGTGCCGGAAGTCGACCGTGCGGCCCTGCGCGTCGGTCAGCCGTCCGTCGTCCAGGATCTGCAACAGCGTGTTGAAGACGTCGGGGTGTGCCTTCTCCACCTCGTCGAAGAGCACCACGCTGTAGGGCTGGCGGCGGACCTTCTCGGTGAGCTGGCCCGCTTCCTCGTAGCCGACGTATCCGGGAGGGGCGCCGACCAGCCGGGCGACGGTGTGCTTCTCCTGGAACTCGCTCATGTCGAACCGGATCATCCGGTCCTCCTCGCCGAACAGCAGGGCGGCGAGCGTCTTGGCGAGTTCGGTCTTGCCGACACCGGTCGGGCCGAGGAAGAGGAAGGAGCCGACGGGGCGGCGGGGGTCGCCCATGCCGGCGCGGTTGCGGCGCACGGCCTGCGAGACGGCGGTGACCGCCTCGTCCTGGCCGACGATCCGCGCGTGCATCTCCTCTTCGAGCCGGAGCAGCTTCTCCTTCTCGCTGGCGGTGAGCTGGGAGACCGGGATGCCGGTGCGGCGGGAGACGACGTCGGCGATGTCGGACGCCGTGACGGAGACGACGCCCTCGCGGCGCTCCTCGATGCCGGCGAGCTCCCCCTCCGCCTCGGCGATCTCCCGCTTCAGCTCCGAGGCCTTCTCGAAGTCCTCGGCGGAGACGGCCTGTTCGAGTTCACGGCGCAGCCTGGCGATACGGTCCTCGCGGCTGACGATCTCCGTGGAGCGTCCGGCGCCGCGCAGCCGCACCCTGGCCCCGGCCTGGTCCATCACGTCGATGGCCTTGTCCGGCAGGAAGCGGTCGCTGATGTACCGGTCGGACAGTTCGGCGGCGGCCACCAGGGCCTCGTCGTCGAAGCGGACCTGATGGTGCGCCTCGTAGGCGTCGCGGAGCCCTTCGAGGATCTGCACCGTCTCCTCGACCGTGGGCTCGGGCACCATGACGGGCTGGAACCGGCGTTCCAGGGCGGCGTCCTTCTCGACGTACTTGCGGTACTCGTCGATGGTCGTCGCGCCCACGACGTGCAGTTCACCGCGCGCGAGCGCGGGTTTGAGCATGTTGCCCGCGTCCATGGAGCCCTCGCCGGTGGCCCCGGCGCCGACGACCGTGTGCAGTTCGTCGATGAAGAGGATGATGTCGCCGCTCGCCGCCTGGACGTCCTCGATGACCTTCTTGAGCCGTTCCTCGAACTGTCCTCGGTACTGCGCGCCCGCCACCATGCCCGACAGGTCCAGGGAGACGACGCGCTTGCCCTTCAGGACGTCGGGGACCTCGCCCGCCACGATGCGCTGGGCGAGGCCCTCCACGATGGCGGTCTTGCCGACTCCGGGTTCGCCGATGAGCACCGGGTTGTTCTTGGAGCGCCGGGAGAGGATCTCGACGGTCTGCTCGATCTCCTCGGCCCGGCCGACCACCGGGTCGAGCTTGCCGGCCCTGGCCTCCTCCGTGAGGTCGCGGCCGTACTCGTCCAGGGTCGTGGCCGGCGTCCTGCGTTCGGCGGGGGCCCCTTCGGCGCGCGCCGCCGGCTGTTCGGTCAGGCCCGCGACGCGCTCGGTGTCCAGGCCCTCGGCCCGCAGCATCCGGGCCGCGCCCGTGTCGCTGTCGCCGAGCAGGGCGCCGAGGATGTGCTCGGGGCCGATGTAGGAGACGCCGGCCGCCTGGGACCGGGCGTAGGCGGCGCCGAGGGTGCGTTTGGCCGCCGGGGTGAGGCCCGGCTGTGCGGAGGGTTCGGCGGACTCGCGCGGGAGGACCTTGGCCAGCTCGGCGGCGACCGTGTCGGGGTCCACGCCCACCTGGGCGAGGAGTCGGCGTGAGGGGTCGACCTGGGCGGCCGCCCAGAGGAGGTGTTCGGTGTCCAGGTCGGGGGTGCCGTCGTCGGCGGCCCGCTGCGCGGCCAGGTTCAGCAGGTGCCGGGACGATTCCGTCAGCAGCCGTCCGATGGGCACGCGCTGCACGGCGGGGGGCGACGTGGTCGGCGACATCCCGAAGAATCGATTCAACAGCTCATTGAACGCATCCGGGGAACCGAACGGCGCACCGAACGACATCGACATGACAGCTCCTGGTACGGCAGGGAAGCAGCAGCGGGATCGAGGCCCCCGGACGGCCCCTACTCACTGAACCCCCGTGGGGACGGCCCCGCAACCGGAAGGAACCGGCGTGGAATCCGGCCCGCCGTACGCGCGCGGGGCCGGCGGCGCACTCCGTGCCACGGCCCCGGCTCCCCTGCCCACCTGCGGGTCTTCACACCGGGGTGTGCCCCCGCAGGTACGTGCGCACGCTCGCCGGCAGCGGCGTGCCGGCGGTCTCCTCCATCGGCGCCCAGCGCACCTGCTCCGGTGCGAAGCGGCCCCCGTCCGACGGTGACTCGCTCAGCAGCTGGCAGACCACGGCCGTCTCCCCCGCCGTGTCCCGCGGCTCCAGCGGCTCGGTGCCGTCGACCAGGTAGCCGGTCAGCTCGTAGACGACCCGGGCCGCCGTGGCCTGGGCGCTCTCGGCCGGTTCCGGGGTGCCCGAGGGCAGCGCCCAGCCGTCCGTCTCCGGCACCAGCAGCAGCCGCCCGTCGTACACGACGACCGCCCGCACCACACCCTCGGCCTGCTCCAGCGACATACGGCTCCCCTCCCCAGGCACTCCTTGCCTACCCAGGCACGCGCGGGTGATGCGCCCTGGGCATCGGTGCCGTGGGCGTCAGTACAGCACCGGCAGGTCCCCGGGGCGCACCCGCAGCGTGACCGGCAGGGTGGCCTCCACCTCGCCGTCGGCGCCGTAGGGGACGGACCGGCCCGCCTCGACGCGCAGTTCACGGCCGCGCAGGACGCTCACTTCGGGGCGGCGGACGTGGGCGCCGGTCTTCAGCTCGTTCATCAGGGCGAAGAACAGCCGGCGCGGGGCCTCGCGGATGAGCACGAGGTCCAGCAGGCCGTCGTCGACGCGCGCGCCGGGCGCGATGAGCCGGCCGGAGCCGTAATAAGGGGAGTTGGCCGCGACGACGGTGTAGCCGCGGTGGGTGTGCTCCGCCCCGTCGACGGTGACGCGGTAGTCGGCCGCGCGCCAGGTGGTGACGGCGCGCAGGCCGCCCGCGTAGTAGGAGGCGGCGCCGCGCAGCAGCCGGGCGTTGTTGGCGTGCCGGTTGGCCAGCGCGTCGACGCCGGCGTAGACGCTGCCCAGGACCACCGTGCGCGGGTGCGCGGCCGACTCGACCTCGATCGTGTCGACGGGCCGGGGCTCGGCGTGCAGCAGGATGCCGGCGAGCGCGGCCGGGTCGGCGGGCAGGCCGAGCGCGCGGGCGAAGTCGTTGCCGCGTCCGGCCGGTACGAGGCCCAGGACGGTTCCGGTACCGCTGAGCGCGCCGCCGATGCCGCCCGCCATGCCGTCGCCGCCCACGGCCAGGACGACGCGGCCGCGCGCACCGGCCGCGCGGGCGATGTCCTGGGCGTGGGCGAGGCTGTGGCTGTACTCCGTCTCCAGTCCGGCCCCGCCCTCGCGGAGCAGCCTGGCCAGCCGGAGCAGGGTCGCCGCCCCGGCGGAGCCGCCCGCGGTGGGGTTGACGACGGCGGTGAACTGGCGCATCGGTGGGCCTTTCGGGGCAGGCGGTCGGATCGGGCGGGGTCAGTCGGTGGGCAGCAGCACGCCGGGGTTGAGGAGTCCCTCGGGGTCCAGGCGGCGCTTGACGGCGCGCAGGGCCGAGACGCCGAGCGGGCCGGCCTCGCGGACGTACCAGTCGCGGTGGTCGGTGCCGACCCCGTGGTGGTGGGAGATGGTGCCCCCGGCGGCGAGCACGGCTTCGCTGGCCGCGTGCTTGGCGGGCGTCCAGTGGGCCACCGGGTCCTCGCCCTGGGCGCTGACGACGGTGAAGTACAGCGAGGCGCCGTTCTCGTACACGTGCGAGATGTGACACATCACCAGGGGCGGGGTGCCGGCCCGGGTGAGGGTGTCGGTGAGCGCCGTGCGGACGGCGGAGTAGAGGCCGGGGACGCGGGACCAGAAGGCCGCGGTCTCCAGCGTCTCGGCGAACGCGCCGGTGTCGAGCAGGGCGTCGCGCAGATAGGGCGCGGAGTAGCGGCCGTGCGCCCAGCGTTCGCCGGGTCCGGGGCCGGCCGGGGTGCCCCCGCAGTCCGCCAGGACGGCCGCCGCCCGTTCGCGGCGGTGTGCGGTGTCCTCGGCCGTCCCCTCGTATCCGGTGATCGCCAGGCACCCCGCGCCGCCCTGGGCCGGGTCGGCGCCGATGGCGTCCGGCTGGGCCAGGCCGACGAGTGTCTCGGTCTCGTCGGACAGGCGCAGCACGGTCGGCCGGGGGCCGTCCTGGGCGAGCCGGCGCAGTGCGGTGGCGCCCTCCTCGAAGGAGCCGAACCGCCAGCCCTCGTACAGCCGCGTCTCGGGCAGGGGGCGGATCCGTACGGTGACGGAGGTGATGACGCCGAAGGCGCCCTCGGAACCGAGGATCAGCTGGCGCAGGTCCGGTCCGGCGGCGGAGCGGGGGGCACGGCCGGTCTCGATGGTCCCCTCGGGGGTGGCGAGGGTGAGGCCGAGGACCATCTCGTCGAAGCGGCCGTACCCGGCGGACGCCTGTCCGCTGGAGCGGGCCGCCGCGAAGCCGCCGATGGTGGCCCATTCGAAGGACTGCGGGAAGTGGCCGAGGGTGAAGCCGTGCCCGGCGAGCAGGGCCTCGGCGTCGGGGGCGCGCAGGCCGGGCTGGAGGACGGCGGTGCGGGAGACGGGGTCCAGGTCGAGCAGGCCGTTCATACGGCGCAGGTCCAGGGCGACGAACGCGCTGCGCTGCGGGGCGAGTCCGCCGACCACCGAGGTGCCGCCGCCGAAGGGCACGACGGCCAGGCCGTGCGCGGCGCAGGCGCGCAGCACCGCGAGCACCTGGTCGTGGCCGGCGGGCAGGACGACGGCCTGCGGGACGTCGGCGAGGTCGCCCGCGCGGATGCGCAGCAGGTCCGGCGTGGACTTGCCGCGGGTGTGCCGGACGCGGGTCTCCGTGTCCGTGCGGACGTGCTCCTCGCCGCCGACGGCCGCGGCGAGCGCCGTGAGGGCGCCGGGACTCGCGGTGGGGGCGGGCAGGCGGATGTCCTCCAGGGCGAGCGCGGGCGTGCTGCGCGGCTTGACGCCGAGCAGGTCGCGCAGCAGCCCGGTCACCGAGCCGGGCAGCGGAGCCGCCTTGGCCGGGTCGCCCCAGCCGTTCCACAGCATGTCCATTGAACGGTCGTCCTCACAGGTGGGTGTGCCGGCCGGGGTCCGGTCGGGGTGCTCGTCCGCGCGGCCGGGCGGCCGTCCGGGGGGACCGGCCGCCTCCACCCGGCCCCCAGGGCGTTACACTGTGACACATGACGCCCATTCGTCACAACGGTTCGGGCAGCGGCTCGGACAACGATCACGTGCTCGACGCGGTACGCGACTGTGTGCTGGCCGTCGGCGTACGGCGCACCACGCTCGCCGACGTCGCCCGCCGCGCCGGCGTCTCCCGGATGACGCTCTACCGGCGCTGGCCGGACCTGCGGAGCCTGGTGGGCGATCTGATGACCCGGGAGTGGATCGGCGTGGCCACCCGGGCCATACCGGAGCCCGCGCCCGGCACGGCCACGCGCGCCCGGATCGTGGACGGACTGGTGGCCGGGGTCGGGGCGTTCCGCGCGCACCCCCTCTTCCGCAAGATCGTCGACGTCGATCCGGAACTGCTCCTGCCCTACGTGCTCGACCGGCGCGGCGCGAGCCAGGAGGCGCTGCTGGCGCTGCTGGCCGACGCGCTGCGCGAGGGCCACGCGGACGGGTCCGTACGGCCCGGCCACACCGAACGGCAGGCGCGCGTCCTGCTGTTGACCGTGCAGTCCTTCGCCCTGTCCCTGCGCACCATGACCGAGGAGGACGATCCGGAGCTGGACTCCGCCGCGCTCCTCGCCGAGCTGCGCACCCTCCTGGAGAGGAACCTGACGCCATGAGCCACACCGAGGCCGCGCCCGGCTCGTCCCTGAGCGCACACCGGCGCGGCCGGGAACTGGCCGAGGCCGCGGACGGCCGGACTGCCGACGTCCTGGTCGTCGGGCTGGGCGCCACGGGCGCCGGTGCCGCGCTGGACGCGGCGGCCCGCGGATTGGACGTCGTCGCGGTGGACGCCCACGACCTGGCCTTCGGCACCTCCCGCTGGAGTTCCAAGCTCATCCACGGCGGGCTGCGCTATCTGGCCTCCGCGCAGTTCGACGTGGCCCACGAGAGCGCGGTCGAGCGCGGGGTGCTGATGACCCGTACGGCCCCGCACCTGGTGGCGGCCCAGCCGTTCGTGCTGCCGCTGACCCCGCTGGTGTCCCGGGCCCAGGCCTCGCTGGCGTGGGCCGGCCTCAGGGCCGGGGACGTGCTGCGGCTGGCCGCCCGGACCCCGCGCCGGGTGCTGCCCGTGCCCCGCCGGCTCTCGGCGACGGAGGCCCGGCACCTCGCCCCCTCGGTCCGCGCGGCCGGGCTGCGCGGCGGGCTGCTGTCCTGGGACGGCAAGGTGACCGACGACGCCCGGCTGGTGACCGCCCTGGCCCGCACGGCCGCCGCGCACGGCGCCCGGGTGCTGACCCGGGTGCGCGCGCTGGAGCTGACCGGGGCGGGCGCCCGGATCCGCGACGAACTCACCGGGGAGGAGGGCGAGATCAGGGCCCGCGCCGTGATCAACGCCACCGGGGTGTGGGCGGGCGCCCTCACCGACGGCATCCGGATACGGCCCTCCCGCGGCACCCACCTCGTCCTGCGCTCCGAACGGCTCGGCGCCCTGCCGGCCGGACTGCACATCCCGGTCCCCGGGGAGACCAACCGCTTCGTGCTGGTCCTGCCCCAGGGGGACGGCCGGGTCTACGTCGGCCTCACCGACGAACCGGTCGACGGCGCCGTCCCGGACGTGCCGGAGGTCCCCGAGACCGACATCGGCTTCCTCCTGGACGTGCTCGGTTCGGCCCTCGACACCCCCGTGTCCCGGGACGAGGTCGTCGGCGCCTTCGCCGGACTGCGCCCACTGCTGGACACCTCCGCCCACGACGGCCGCGAGGGGGCGCCCCGTACGTCCGACGTCTCGCGGCGGCACGCGGTGCTCACCTCGCCCGACGGCGTCACCACGGTCGTCGGCGGCAAGCTCACCACCTACCGGCGGATGGCGCAGGACGCCGTGGACGCTGCGGCCGGCGCCCGCGGCCTGCGCGCCGCCCCCTCCCCCACGGCCGCGCTGCCCCTGATCGGCGCCGCCGCTCCCGAACGCCTGCGCACGCTGCCCGCACCGCGCCGCCTGGTCCGCCGCTACGGCACCGAGGCCGTGGCGCTCCACGCCCTCGCCGTCCAGGACCCCGCCCTGGCCGAACCGGTGCTCCCCGGCCATCCCGTCACCCGCGCCGAACTGCTGTGGGCGGTGCGGCACGAGGGCGCGCTGGACGAGTCCGACCTCCTGGACCGCCGCACCCGCATCGGCGTGGTCCCGGAGGACCGCGTCCAGGCGCTGTCCACGGCCCGGGACGTCCTGGACAGCGCCGCGCCGGCGCACCCCTGACGAAGGAGCCGGTGTCCGAGGCGCCGGCCCAGCGGCCGGCGCCCGCGCTGATCCCGCACGGCCGACGAGCACCCGGTGCCCCGTCCCCCGCTCGGCGCGGCTCCGTGACCCGGCGTCACAGCAAGCGGCGGATGTCGCCGCGGACGCGGTAGAAGCCGCCCGCCGCCGGGTGCAGCGCGTCCACCACGTACCGTGCGCCGGGTTCGCGTATCGCGCGCGGGAACTGGACCTTCCAGGAGGAGTCGTAGCCGCCGGAGACCACGTGGACGCGCAGTCGGCCGCTTTCCTGGACGCACTCGACCACCACCGCGCCCGCGGGTGCCTGGGCGACCGTGGCCACCTCGGCGACCGCCGTGGCCGGGGCGTACGTCGGCGTGGCGGCGGCGAGCTTGACGTCCCGCACCACCGGCACCGTGCCCCGCTGGGCCGCCGAGACGGCCGCCTCGCTCGCGTCGACGCACACCAGCGAACCGTCGGTGGTGACCAGGTACAGCCGTTCGTCGCGGTACTGCATCGACAGCGCCGAGCCGCTGCCCGTGCCGAGCTTCCACAGGCGTGTGCCGTCCCGGTCGAAGCAGTAGACGGACGACGCCGCGTCCCCGGCGAACACGAACCGGCCACCGGGCGAGGTGGCGCACGAGTACACCGCGCTGTCGCACGCGTACGTCGCCTCGACGGCGCCGGTGTCCTTCGACAGCCGCTGCACCACGCGGTGCGCGGTGCCCGCGTACACCGCGTCCTGTTCCTGCCAGCCGAAGAGCACGCCGCCCTTCGTGGGCGTGTGCCACAGCTGTCCGCCGCCGTCCGGGGCGTAGGCGGTGACGCCCCGGTGGTGGCCGTGGTAGACGGCCCGGTCGTCGGCGCGGACCATCCAGGCGTGCTCGCCCTGGCTGCGCCGGGACCACTGGTGTTCGTCCTCGTGGTCGATCACGGTGAGCCGGCCGTCCCGGTCGGAGACGTCCAGGACGCCCTCGTGGATGTCCAGCCAGAAGATGTCGACGTCGGCGGCGATGTCGTAGGCGGCGAAGGGGAGCTTGGAGGACAGGTCGTAGACCTTGCCGTCGTCGCAGCCCGCGTAGATCCAGAAGTCGTCCGCGACCAGGCACTTGACCCCGTCGGGCAGGCTGAACCGGGCCAGGACGGCGCCCTGGTGGTCCAGCGTGTAGACGTCACCCGCCTGGTTGCCCACCCAGCAGCGGTCGTCGTCGACATGGATGCCGAACGCGGCCGAGCCGGTGCGGAACCGCCACAGCACCGGGGCCACGGCACGGGCGGTGGACGGCGCGGAGCTGACCTGGCGGCGCGTCACCGCGCGGGGCGCGCGCTGTCCCTGGACCGCCGGGGCGTACCCCTTGCGGACCTTCTCCCCCACCTTCCGCGCGGCGGCGGCCCGGGCCTTCTCCGCGGTCGGGAACGTCGTCGTCTGCGTCTGTCCGGCCGCGCCGATCCTGCCGTACCGCACCGTCACCACCTGTCCGTCGACGGTGACCTCGTAGAACTTGTGGGCGCCGTCGCCCTCCTGCGACAGCTCCAGGTACGTCGTCGACACCGCGGACGCCGTGGACATGGCACACCCCTCCCCAGGCGGACCCGCGACCGTTCCAGCAGGTCCTCGACTGCTCCTCACCGTAGGGGCACCCACTGACAATCATCCCGGGCCCCGGGACCGGCCGGGGCCCGGGACGCCGGAGGGCTAGGCCGACAGCTGGGGGTACAGCGCGGCCAGGTCCCCGGACAGGCCCCCCTTGACCTGCCGGCTGATGTCGTCCGCCAGCACCTCGTACGCCCCGGCCTCCACGCCGTCGAGGGCGAGCGCGGCGACGTCACGGGGAGCGGACTTGGGGCCGTCCACGTGTGCGGCCATGTCGGTGTCGACGTAGCCGACGTGCAGGCCGGTGACCCCGATGCCCCGGTCCCTCAGCTCCAGGCGGAGCGTGTTGGTCTGCGACCACAGGGCCGCCTTGGTGGCGCTGTACGAGCCGGCGACGCCGATCCAGGACAGGACGGAGTGGACGTTGAGGAGGTGTCCGCCGCCGTTGCGCTCGATGGCCGGCACGAAGGCGCGGGTGACCAGCAGCGGTCCGTAGAAGTTGGTCTCGAACTCCCGGCGCACGTCTTCCAGCGCGGCGTCCAGGAAGGAGTGCGCGCCGACCGAGATGCCGGCGTTGTTGACCAGGACGGTGACGTCCTCGGCCTGCGCCGCCGCCGCCGCGACGGACGCGGGATCGGTGACCTCCAGTGCGAGGGGCACGGCGTCGGGGTGCGTGACGCTGCGCGGGTCACGGGCCGTGGCGTACACCTTGGCGGCGCCCCGGGCGTACAGCTCCTCCACCAGCGCCTTGCCCAGTCCGCGGCTGCCGCCGGTGACCAGCGCGACAGAGTTCTTGATCGACGTCATGTCTCTCTCCGAAAGTGGAAACCGATCTGTTTCACCTCACGGTAAACCGATCGGTTTCCCGAAGCAAGCCCGCCGGGGCGCGCACGTGTGCGGGCGGGCGTGCCCCGGACGGGCTGGTGCTGATGCCGCTTCCGGTTCGGAGCGGCCGGAATCGGCCGGGATCGACCGGTCGGCGTGACCGGGCGGCTCGGGCGGGCGGTGCGAGGAGGTGGTGTCCGGCGGGGCGGGGAACGGCCCGAGCGCATGGATTCACCGTTCCCCGCGCCCGCCGGACCGGCCCGCCACCGCCGCGCGGCAGCGACGTGCCGGTCCGTGGGGTCCGCCCTCGGCGGACGTGCCGGGATCCCGGTCCTGTTCCGACCCTGCGGGGCCGGGCCCGTGCGGGCCAGCCGGGAAGGTCCGGCCGGGTGAGGCGCCGTCCGCGCGGCCCGGCACCGGCGCGCGCGGCGCGGGTGCGGGACCGGCGGCCCTCTCGCCCTAAGACGTCGGCAGCCTGCGGGAACTCCCGACGCGGTGACGGAAGTTGAGCGGTGGTGTGGGAAGCTGTGCCCGGCCGTGCGCGGACCGAGGCCGTGACGGTCGCCGAGAGGAGCTCAGCGTGACACAGGACGGCTTCGAGGCCGTGGACATCGACACCAGCAAACCGCACCCCGCGCGGATCTACGACTACCTGCTGGGCGGCAAGGACAACTACGAGGTGGACCAGGAGGCCGGCGACCGACTCGCCACGGCGGCACCCGAGGCACGGATCGGTGTCCGGGCCAACCGGGCCTTCCTGCAGCGCGCCGTCCGGTACGTCGTCGGCAGCGGGGTCCGCCAGATCCTCGACATCGGCACCGGGCTGCCCACCTCGCCCAACGTGCACGAGGTCGCGCAGTCGGTGGCCCCGGATGTCCGCGTGGCCTACGTCGACAACGACCCGATCGTGGCCGCGCACGGCAACGCCCTGCTCAGCCGGTCCGGCACGACCCGCATCGTCCTGGGCGACCTGCGGGAACCGCGGTCCGTCCTGGACCACCCCGACGTCCGCCAGCTCATCGACTTCGACCAGCCGGTCGCCCTGCTCCTCGTCGCCATCCTGCACTTCCTCACCGACGAGGACCGGCCCGCCGAGATCGTCGCCACCCTGCGCGACGCGTTGCCCGCGGGCAGTTTCCTGGTGCTCTCGCACGCCACCGGCGACTTCGCCGACCGCAGCGCCGCGCAGGCCGTGTACTCCAACGCGACCGCCTCCCTGAACCTGCGCACCCGCGCCGAGGTGGAGCGGTTCTTCGAGGGCTTCGACCTCGTCGAACCGGGCCTGGCCCAGGTGCCCTTCTGGCGTCCGGACACCCCGCCGCCGCCCCACTCGGCGGAGATCGGCTTCTACGGCGGCGTGGCCCGCAAGACCGCCTGACCGACGGCACGGCAGCGGCCGGCTCCGGCCTCACCACGGCGGGGGGCCGCTGCCGGCCGGGCGGGGCGTTCCGGCGCCCTCGCCCGGGGCACGAGGGCGCCCGCCGCTTCGGCTGGGCCGGCCGTGACCCGCGCCCCGGCTCCCCGACCCGCTCGCGCGTCCGGCCGCGACGGAGGCCGAGCCGGACACCCCGCCCGCCGTACGCACGCCCCGGGCCGGATCCACCGCACTCCCTGCCGGGGCCGGACCGGGTCTCCCGCTCCCGGCCCCTCGTCCGCATGGTGGCCGTCCGCCGCTGGTGCCACGCTGGACGGAGAGGTCCGACGAGGGACGCTGGAGGGTCGATGGGGCGTGACGTCCCGGCGCTCGTCTTCACCCGCGAGGACCGCCGCCGGTACCGGATCAAGATGCAGGAGTGCCTGGACGCCTTCGCGCAGATGCTCCGTGACGCACGGTTCGAGTCGGAGCGGCCGCAGGTCGGCCTGGAGATCGAGCTGAACCTGGTCGACGACGACGCCGAGCCGGCGATGCGGAACAGCGATGTGCTGGAGGCCATCTCCGACCCGGCCTGGTCCACCGAGCTGGGCCGGTTCAACCTGGAGATCAACGTGCCGCCCCGGCGGCTGACGGCGGGCGGACCGGACGCCTGGGAGTCGGAGATCCGGGCCGCGCTGAACCACGCCGACCAGCGGGCCCGCTCGGTCGGCACCCGCCTGCTCATGGTCGGCATCCTGCCCACGCTGCGGCAGGAGGACATCGGCGAGGACACCCTGTCGGAGAACCCCCGCTACCGCCTGCTCAACGACCAGGTCTTCGCGGCACGCGGCGAGGACCTGCGCATCGAGATCGACGGAGCCGACCGGCTGCGCACCTACGCGGACACGATCACCCCGGAGGCCGCGTGCACGAGCACGCAGTTCCATCTCCAGGTGTCCCCCGAGGACTTCGCCGGTTACTGGAACGCCGCGCAGGCGATCTCCGGGGTGCAGGTGGCGCTCGCGGCCAACTCCCCGTTCCTGTTCCGCAAGGAGCTGTGGCACGAGACGCGTATCCCGCTGTTCGAGCAGGCCACCGACACCCGTCCGGAGGAGATCAAGGTGCAGGGGGTACGGCCCCGGGTGTGGTTCGGGGAGCGGTGGATCAACAGTGTCTTCGACCTGTTCGAGGAGAACCTGCGCTACTTCCCGGCCCTCCTGCCGCTGTGCGACGAGCAGGACCCGGCGGAGACGCTGGACCGCGGGGACGTCCCCGAGCTGCCCGAACTGACCCTGCACAACGGCACGATCTACCGCTGGAACCGGCCGGTCTACGCCGTCGCGAACGACCTGCCGCACATCCGGGTGGAGAACCGGGTGCTGCCCGCCGGCCCGACCGTGGCCGACACCCTCGCCAACGGCGCCTTCTACTACGGCCTCACCCGGGCCCTGGTGGAGGAGGACCGTCCGGTGTGGTCGCGCATGTCCTTCTCGGCCGCCCGGGACAACCTGCACACGGCCGCCCGGCACGGCATCGACGCGCGGCTGTACTGGCCCGGGATGGGTGAGGTGCCGGTGCCGGAGCTGGTGCTGCGGCGGCTGCTGCCGCTCGCGCACCGCGGGCTGGAGCAGTCGGGCATGGACGCGGCGTGGCGGGAGCCGTTGCTCGGCGTCATCGAGCAGCGCTGTGTCACGGCACGCAACGGAGCGGTGTGGCAGAAGGAGATGTTCCGTCACCTCGCCGGCCGGACGCACGCCGGCCGGCACGAGGTGCTGCGCCGGATGACCCAGGTGTACATCGACTACATGCACCTCAACGCGCCGGTGCACACCTGGCCGGTCGACTGACGCGGGTCCGGCCGCCCGCTCACCGGGCGGTCACGCGGGGACACACGCGTCCGGCCCCCGCCGGGTGCCCGGCGCGGCCCCCAGGCGCCCGCTCCCTGGTCCGGCCTGATCCGAACGAAAGACCCTAGCCCCGCGCCCCGGCCGGACGTTCCAGGTTCGTCTCGGTGCATCCCGACGCCTCCGGCAGATAGGTCTTGGCCCAGTCCGCCAGTTTGCGCAGGGCGGGCTCCAGGGCCGCGCCGGACTCGGTCAGCCGGTAGGACACGCGCAGCGGCGGGCCCTCGTCCACCTCGCGCAGGACGAGGCCGGCCGCGCCGAGCTCGGCGAGCCGGTCGGAGAGCATGCGCTCGCTGATGCCGGGGATGGCCCGCCGCAGGTCGGCGAAGTACGCGGGCTGTTCGACGAGGACGGCCACGATCGGGCCGCTCCAGCGTTTGCCGAGCAACTGGAAGACACGCGTGATGCCGTCGTCCACCCGTTTGCACGCCGCGCTGTCGTGGTTCTGCTCCGCCGCCATGCCCCCAGCTTACTACCCCGCCGTAGGGGGCTAAAGAAAAGTAAGTGAGTGTGTTAAACATAGTTCTGAACGAAACGTGAGCCGACGCATCGGTGCGCGGCCGTCCTGCCCCATTTCAGGAGAAAACCCCATGCCCACCCTGCTGCACATCGACTCGTCCGTGTTCTCGACCGAGGCGTCGGCTTCCCGCGCCGTGACGGAGGCCTTCCGCAAGCACTGGGAGGAGCAGCACCCTGACGGCACGGTCGTCTACCGCGACCTGGCCGCGGAACCCGTGCCGCACCTCTCGGCGCAGGCGCACCTCGCCGGCTTCGTCCCCCCGTCCGCGCACTCGCCCGAGCAGGCCGCCGTCTTCGCGGAGCGCGTCAGGCTGATCGAGGAGCTGGAGCAGGCCGACGCGGTGCTGATCGGCGCCCCGATGTACAACTACACGATCCCGTCGACCCTGAAGGCCTGGCTGGACAACGTGATCCTGTTCGGCCGCACCGCGGGCGAGGCCCCGTCCGCCAAGGGCACCCCGGTGACCGTCGTCGCCAGCCGCGGCGGCTCCTACGCGCCGGGCACCCCGCGCGAGGGGTACGAGTACGTCCAGAACTACCTCACGGCCGTCCTCGCCGACGCCCTGGGCATGGACCTGGACTTCATCGTCCCGGAGCTGACCATGGCCCCGCAGAACCCGGCGATGGCCGAGCTGATCCCGCTGTACGAAGCCTCCCGGGACCAGGCCCTCGCGGCCGCGGCCAGCAAGGCCAAGCAGCTCGCGGAGCGCCTCGCGGCCTGACGCTCCCCGTACCGCACGACGGACCCCGGGCACGGGCGGCCCGGGGTCGCGCGCGTGCGCGGGGCCGGCCGGCGAGTGCTCAGGCGAGGACCAGCACCAGCGGCACGCCCGGGCACGGCACCAGCCGCAGACCGTCGTACCCGGCGGGCCGCCCGGCGGTGAGGAGTTCGCCGAAGTCCGGGCCCTTGGTGAGGGAGCCGGCCAGGTGGGCGGGGTCGGCGGAGGCGGCGACCCGGCCGCGCGCGTTCACCAGGCGGGCCGGCCGGGACAGGCCGCGCAGCAGCGGGAGCACGGCCGCCTCGAAGTGCCGCAGGTACACGTCGGCCGCGGCGACCCCGGCGAACCGCCCCTCGCTCCACACCGGTTCCGACAGGGTGAGGCTGTACTCCTCGGAGCAGAGGTAGTCCACGTACGGTCCGGCGACGGCCCGGCGCCCGGTGTCCCGGGGCAGCGTGAACCAGTCCCAGTGCGTGTAGTCGGAGTAGGCCGACCGCCCGGGGTCGAGATCGAGCAGGAGCGGGCGTACGGCTCCGTCGGCGCCCGCCTGCCACCACTCCAGCCAGGCCGGTACGTCGGCCAGCAGACCGGGGGCGGCGACGAAGCCGGCGCCGGAGACCAGTTCCCCGCGGGTCAGGCGCAGATGGAGACCGGGGCGCAGCGCGGCGAGGTCGCGGCTGGCGGGCCGGCGCCCCTCGGCGGCCACCCGCTCCAGCAGGGCCGCGGTGTCGGCACGGGTGGCGGCGACCGACGCGAAGACGGCCTCCAGCGCGCCGCGCACCCGCGCGGCGACCCACGCCTCCTGGTCCGTCGCGGCGGTGGCGAGCCCGGCGCTGACGCCCATGTGTCCTCCAGTGGACGAAGAACCGGACGCGGCGCGGTCAGAGGGTGAGGCGTACGGCGACGAGCCGCGCCGTCGACTCCCTGACGCACCGCTCGGCCAGCGTGCCGGCCGTTTCGTGGGCCCCATCTTGCACGGCGCGGACGACGGCGCGGTGCCGGTCCGCAACTTCTTCACGACATGCGTCGTCGGCGAGGACGAGGCAGAGCAGGGCGCCGACCTCGCTCTGCAGGGCGACCTGTTCGCGGGTGAGCCGGGCGGACTGCGCGGCGGCGGCGAGCTCGACGTGGAAGCGGCCGTACAGCCGGCTGCGCGCCGCCGCGTCCCCGGCGTGTCCCAGCTCCTCGGCCGTACGGCGCAGGGGCCGGAGGTCCGCGGGTTCGGTGCGCTGGGCGGCGAGCCGGGCGGCGGCGCCGGACAGGGCGGCCCAGTGGTCGCCGAGGTCGCGCAGTTCCTCGGTGCTCCAGCCGCGCAGCCGTGCCCTGAGCCGGTCGTCGGCGGGGACCTCGGGCAGGGAGACGAAGCTGCCCCCGCCGCGGCCCCGGCGGGTGGTGACCAGGCCCTGCTGCCGCAGCGCCATGAGCGCCTCGCGCAGGGTGACCGTGGAGACGCCGAGCTGACCGGCCAGTTCGCTCTCGCCGGGGAGCTGTTCGCCGTCGGCGAGGAGGCCCAGCTCTATGGCGTCGCCGAGACGGCGGACGACGGCGTCCACGCGGGCCCGGCTGTCCACCGGGCTGAAGACCGCCTTGCGGGCGCTTGCGTCGGTCTCGTGCTGCCTCACGGCCATCACCTCGTGCGTTGACTCAAGCTTTACCTTAAGGGGACCTTGAGCTATGACCTATGACTTCATATGTTTACGGTCAACGTTCAGCGCGCCAGAAAGGTTCCCGCATGGAGGGAATGGCGATCCGGCTCCAGGGTCTGCGGAAGTCGTTCGGCGGGACCACCGCCGTCGACGGGGTCGACCTGGAGATACGGGACGGCGAGTTCTTCTCGATGCTCGGCCCGTCCGGCTCCGGCAAGACGACGGTGCTGCGGCTCGTCGCCGGGTTCGAGACCCCCGACCAGGGGCGGATCGAACTCGCCGGGCAGGAGGTCACCGGCCTCGCCCCGTTCGAGCGGGACGTGCACACCGTCTTCCAGGACTACGCGCTGTTCCCGCACATGACGGTGGAGCAGAACGTCGCCTACGGGCTGCGCATCCGCCGGATACCCAAGGCGGAACGCCTGGTCCGCGCCCGCAAGGCGCTGGCCGAGGTCCGTCTCGAAGGCTACGGCCAGCGCCGGCCCGCCCAGCTCTCCGGCGGTCAGCGCCAGCGCGTCGCGCTCGCCCGCGCCCTCGTCGGCCGCCCCCGCGTCCTGCTGCTGGACGAGCCGCTCGGCGCGCTCGACCTGAAGCTGCGCGAGCAGATGCAGGTCGAGCTCAAGGCCATCCAGCGCGAGGTGGGCATCACCTTCGTCTTCGTCACCCACGACCAGGAGGAGGCCCTGACGATGAGCGACCGGATCGCCGTCTTCGACCAGGGCCGCGTCGCCCAGGTCGGCACCCCCGCGGAGATCTACGAACGCCCCGCGACCCCCTTCGTCGCCTCCTTCGTCGGCACCTCCAACCTGCTCGAAGGCGAGGCGGCCCACCGGATCACCGGCTCCGCCGGCACGTACAACATCCGCCCGGAGAAGATCCGCGTCCTGAAGGAGGCCGCCGAGTCCGACGAGCCCGGGCACACCTCGGCCACCGGCACCGTCGCCGAGGTCGTCTACCTCGGCGACGCCACCCGCTTCCTGGTCGACCTGGACGGCGGCGGCCGGCTCACCGCGCTCCAGCAGAACCTGGAGACCTCCTCCGCGGACGTCGCCGCCTACCGCGGCACCCGGGTCCGCCTCCAGTGGCACCGCCGGCACGCCGTCCGGCTCCCCTCCTGACACCGTCCCCCTCCCCCTGGAGAACGCCGTGCGTCTCACCCGTACCCTGCGCGCCTCGGCCGTCTGCGCCGCCGCGCTGCTGCTCGCCGCCGCCTGCGACTCCTCCGGCTCCGGCGGGCCCTCGGCCACCGGCCTCAACCCGCCCGACCTCAAGGCCCCCGCGAAGCTCGGCAGGACGGAGGGCCAGGTCAACCTCGTCGCGTGGGCCGGCTACGTCGAGGACGGCTCCAACGACCCCAAGGCGGACTGGGTCTCCGGCTTCGAGAAGCAGACGGGGTGCCAGGTCCACTCGAAGGTCGCCGCCAGCTCGGACGAGATGGTCAAGCTGATGAAGACCGGCGAGTACGACGCCGTCTCCGCCTCCGGCGACGCCTCGCTGCGCCTGATCGCCTCCGGTGACGCGGCCCCCGTCAACACCGACCTGGTCCCCAACTACAGGGACGTCTTCAGCGGGTTGAAGAACGGCGCCTGGAACTCCGTCAAGGGCAAGATGTACGGCATCCCGCACGGCCGGGGAGCCAACCTGCTGATGTACGACACCGCGAAGGTGAGGCCCGCGCCGACCTCCTGGTCCGCCGTCTTCGACGACGCCGCCCGGTACAAGGGGCACGTCACCGCCTACGACTCGCCGATCTACATCGCCGACGCCGCCCTGTACCTCAAGGCCACCAGGCCCGAGCTGAAGATCAAGGACCCGTACGCGCTCGACCAGAAGCAGTTCGACGCGGCCGTGGCACTGCTGAAGAAGCAGAACGCGAACGTCGGTGAGTACTGGAGCGACTACTTGAAGGAGGTCTCCGCCTTCAAGAGCGGGAACTCGGTGGTCGGCACGACCTGGCAGGTCATCGCCAACCTCGCCGCCTCCGAGGGCGCGAAGGTCAAGGCGCTGGTGCCGAAGGAGGGTTCGACGGGCTGGTCGGACACCTGGATGGTCTCCGCCAAGGCCAAGCACCCCAACTGCGCCTACAAGTGGCTGGACTGGATCGTCTCCCCCAAGGTCAACGCCCAGGTCGCCGAGTACTTCGGCGAGGCCCCCGCCAACTCCAAGGCGTGCGCCGAGACCAGCGACAAGAACTTCTGCACGGTCTACCACGCCGCCGACGAGGGCTACTGGAAGAAGATCGCCTTCTGGAACACGCCCATCGAGCAGTGCCTCGACGGCCGCACGGACGTCCGTTGCGTCCCGTACGCCAAGTGGGTGCAGGCCTGGACCGAGATCAAGGGCTGAGCCGTGACGACCGATCTGCCGGCCGCCGCCGGCCGGGGCACCGTCCGGCGGCTCGCCGGAACCCTGCACCGCAGACCCCGGCTGCGGCTGGCCCTCCTGCTCACCGCCCCGCTGCTGTGGCTCGCCGTCCTCTACCTCGGTTCGCTCGCGGTGCTGTTCGTCTCCGCCTTCTGGACGACGGACTCCTTCACCTCCCAGGTGGTGAAGGTCTGGTCGACGGACAACTTCCACGCGCTGCTGACGACACCGGTCTTCCGGCAGGTCGTCCTGCGCAGCGTCGGGGTGGCCCTCGCGGTGACCGCGCTGTGCGCGGTGATCGCCTTCCCGGTCGCCTTCTACACCGCGCGCGTGGCCCGGCCGAAGCGGCGTCCGCTGCTCGTCGTGGCCATCCTCACCCCGCTGTGGGCGAGTTACCTGGTCAAGGTGTACGCCTGGCGGCTGATCCTCTCCGAGGGCGGCCTCGCGGACTGGATGCTCGCGCCGTTCGGACTGAGCGGCCCCGGCTACGGCCTGCCCGCCACCGTCCTCACCCTGACCTACCTCTGGCTGCCGTACATGATCCTGCCCATCCACGCGGCGCTGGAACAGCTCCCGGCCGGCCTGCTCGACGCCTCCGCCGACCTCGGGGCACGGCCGGGGCGCACCTTCCGCTCGGTCGTCCTGCCCATGGTGCTGCCCTCGGTCGCCGCCGGCTCGGTGTTCACCTTCTCGCTCAGCCTCGGCGACTACATCACCGTGCAGATCGTCGGCGGCAAGACCCAGCTGATCGGCAACCTCGTCTACTCCAACATCGAACTCAACCTGCCCATGGCCGCCGCCCTCGGCACCGTGCCCGTGGCCGTCATCGTCCTGTACCTGCTGGCGATCCGCCGTACCGGCGCCCTGAACAGCCTGTAACCCGCCCGCACACCCGTCGGAAGCTGGAGAGGAAGAGCGCCATGCACCTCAGCCGCACCGCGCGCATCGCCCTGCGCATCGGCGCCGGGCTCGGCTTCGCGGTGATCTACGTCCCGCTGCTGCTCGTCCTGGTCAACTCCCTCAACCCGGACCGCAGCGCGAGCTGGCCGCCGCCGGGCCTCACCGTGCGCTGGTGGTCGGTGGCCGCGCACAACTCCGGTGCCCGCGAGGCCCTGTGGGTGTCGGTGAAGGCGGGGCTGGGGGCGACGGCCGTCGCGCTGGTCCTCGGGACGCTGATCGCGTTCGCCGTGGCCCGGCACCGCTTCTTCGGCCGGGACACGGTGTCCTTCATCGTGGTCCTGCCGATCGCACTGCCCGGCATCGTCACGGGCATCGCCCTCAACTCGGCCTTCAGCACGGTGCTGGAGCCGCTCGGCGTGGGGCTCGGGCTGTTCACCGTGATCGTCGGGCACGCCACCTTCTGCATCGTCGTGGTCTTCAACAACGTGGTGGCCCGGCTGCGCCGTACGTCCGGCTCGTACGAGGAGGCGGCCATGGACCTCGGCGCGACCAGCTTCCGCGCCTTCGTGGACATCACCTTCCCGCTGGTGCGCTCCGCACTGCTGGCGGGCGGCCTGCTCGCCTTCGCCCTGTCCTTCGACGAGATCGTGGTCACCACGTTCACCGCGGGGCCGGGCATCGAGACCCTGCCCATCTGGATCTTCGGCAACATGACCCGGCCGCAGCAGGCGCCGGTGGTGAACGTCGTGGCCGCCGTCCTCGTCCTGCTGTCGGTGATCCCGATCTACGTCGCCCAGCGGCTGTCGGCGGACACGGCGACGTCCAGCCGGGTGTGAACGACGGCGACACCCGCGCGCTGCGGTCCCCCGGGTCCGGACCGGTGCGAACCTGCGCCCATGAAGAACCCTCCCGCCATCACCCGTTACGTCGACCGGGTCACCGCCGGCCCGGGCGGCGCGATGACCGACGAGGTCGGCGTCATCACCGGTGACCTCACCGTCGCCACCATCCTGAGTTCCGACGGTCACAGCGTGCGCGTCGTCATCCAGCACTCCGGCGGCGACACCTGGTACACGCTGACCGGGAGCCCCGCCCCCGTGCCCGCCGGGCAGCTCGCGGCCTACCACCGGGACCTGCTCGGCCGGATCCGCCGCGGCGGCGGCACCCGGGCCACCTGAGCCGGCGCCCCGGGCGGGCCGGCCCGCTCCCCCGGGTTTCGGCGCGGGCCCCCGGGGGATTCGGTGCGCGTGGTGTCGTACGGAGCAGAGCAGCGCGTGTACCTGCCCGCGTTGTGGGCCGGCTGGCTGACCCAGACCTTCGTCCACTGGGCGTACCCGCCCGAAGAGGTCCAGCGGCTGCTGCCCGACGGCCTGGTGGCGGACACGTACGACGGCGCCGCGTGGGTGAGCCTCACCCCGTTCGTCATGGCCGACGTGCGCCCGCCCGGGGTCCCGCTCGCGCTGCCCTCGTTCCCCGAGACCAATCTGCGGACCTATGTGCGCGACCGGAGCGGCCGGGACGGGCTGTGGTTCCTGTCCATCGAGGTGTCCTCCCCGGTGATGCTGGCCGCCCGCGCGGTCGGGGTGCCGTACCACGTCGGCCGCCTGGAGGTGGCGCGCCGCGGGGACACCGTGGTCTACACGGGCGCCCGGCGGGGCGGCGGACCCTCGTACGAGGTGGCCGTCCGCCCCGGTGAGCCGGTCCGGCCCGGCGCCCGGGACGTGTGGCTCACCTCGCGGTGGCGGGCCTTCACCCGGCGGCTCGGCGCGCTCTGGGAGACACCCGTGGAGCACGCGCCCTGGCCGGTGCGCGAGGCCCGGCTCGGCGCCGTCGAGGAGACCCTCACCCGGGCGGCGGGGCTGCCGCCGCCCACGACCGCGCCGCTCGTGCACTACTCGGACGGCGTGCACAAGGTACGCCTGGGCCTCTCGCACCCCGTACGGCCGGATCGCCGCCGGGGTGCCGAGGCCGGCCCGCCGCACCCGCCGCACCCACCGCACCCACGACCCCACGGCACACACGAAGGAGGCGCGCGATGAACCGTTCCGCCACTACCGGCCCCCGGAGCACGGGCGGCGCCGACATGAAGCTGCTCGGCATCTACCTCAACGACCACCTCGCCGGTGCCACGGCGGGTACTCAGCGGATGGGCCACCTGGTGCGGTCGGCCCGGGGTTCCGCGCTGGGCAGGGCCCTCGGGCCGGTCGCCGCGGAGATCGGCGAGGACCGCGCGGCACTGCTGGACATCATGCGGGACCTGGACGTGCCGGTGCGGCGCGCGAAGGTCTGCGCGGGCTGGACGGCCGAGAAGGTGGGACGCCTGAAGCTGAACGGCCGTCTGGTACGGCGTTCTCCGCTCAGCACGGTCCTGGAGCTGGAGGCGATGCGGCTGGCGGTCGAGGGCAAGGCCGCGGGATGGCTCACCCTGCGCCGGCTCGCCACGACCGACAAGCGCCTGGACCCCGGCCGGCTCGACACCCTCCTGGAGCGGGCCCGGCGCCAGCAGGCCACCGTGGAGGAGTGGCGCGTGCGCCAGGCGGACACGGCCCTGCGCACGAAGGACCCGGCCGCCGCGTGACCCTCCGCGGGCCGGCCGGCACCGCCCGGGCACCGGTCCGCGGGCCCCCGCGCGCCGAGCGGCAGGTCCCGGTGCGCCCCGGCGCGCGGTGACGTCGGCCGGTCCGCGCGGGGCCGCCCGGTTCCGTAGGCTGGGATGGTCCGTGACTCCCCCGGGAGACCGGCCCGCAGGCAGGAGACGGTCGTGATCGAACTGGCCGCGGCGTTCGCCGTCGCGGGAGCGGCGAGCAACGCCGTGGGTACCGCCTTCCAGCGCAAGGCGGCGTCCGTCTCCCGGGGCGGCGGGATCCGGCTGGTCGCGGAGCTGGCGCGCCGGCCGGCCTGGCTGATCGGGATGGCCGGGGTGGTCTGCGCCGCGGTGTTCCAGAGCCTCGCCCTGGTCAACGGCCCGCTCGCGCTGGTCCAGCCGCTCTTCATCCTGGAGCTGCCCTTCGCGCTGCTCGTCGCCGCTCCGCTGATGCACCGGCGGCTGCCGCCCTGGGGCTGGTGGGGGGTGGGCGGCTGCGTGGCCGGGCTCGCCCTCCTGCTGGTCGCCGCCGCCCCGCACGGCGCCACCGACCAGGCCGGCCTCGTCCGCTGGGTCCCGGCCCTGTGCCTGTGCGTCGGTGCGATGACCGCGGCCGTCCTGCTGGCCGGCCGGGGCCGTCCGCCGGCCCGGCGCGCCGCGCTGCTGGCGGCCGCCTCCGCGACCGGCAACGCCCTGACCGCCGCCCTGCTGAAGTCGGCCTCCGGCACGTTCGCCGACCGCGGTCTGGCGGAGTTCCTGCGGTCCTGGCAGACCTACGGCTTCGCGCTGGCCGGGGCGGCCGCCGTGATCCTGCTGGAGAACGCGCTCCAGGCCGGCCCGCTGGTCGCCGCCCAGCCCGCGCTGACCATCGGCGACGCGGTGGTGAGCCTGTCCCTCGGCGTCTTCCTGTTCGGGGAGCGGATCCGGACGGGCTGGTGGCTCGTGCCGGAGGTGTGCGGCGGCCTGCTGATCGCGGCGGGCGTGCTGGTCCTCAGCCGGGCCGCCCAGCGGATCGTCATCCTGCCGGTCCCCGCCCGGGAACGGCACCCCGCGACGTGAGGCGGCTGCGGGCCCCCCGGTCGCCCGGAGGCCCGGCTCAGCCCCTCCGGGGCCGCGGGGACGTCCGCGTGCGGGTACGTCCGCGTCGTCTCACTGCTCGGCCCGCACCCGGTGCCGGCTCATGACGGAGACCCGGTTGAAGGCGTTGATGGTGACGGCCACCCAGATCACCGCGGATATCTGGTCCTCGGTGAGGACGTCCCGCGCCGCCGCGTAGGCGGTGTCCTGGGCGGCGGTGTCGGCCGCGGCCGTGGTCGCCTCGGCGAGGGCGAGGGCGGCTCGCTCGGCGGGCGTGAAGAGGTCGGTGTCGCGCCAGGCGGCGAGCACGCCGAGGCGCTGCGGGGTGTCGCCGGCCCGCAGCGCCGCCCGGGTGTGCAGGTGCAGGCAGTAGGCGCAGCCGTTGAGCTGGGACACGCGGAGGTTGACCAGTTCCACGAGCACCCTGTCCAGGCCCGCGTCGGCGGCGACCGCGCGCACCGCCTCGGACGTCTGCACGAGCGCGTGGTACGCCGTGGGGCTCTGCTTGTCGATGTAGATCCGCCGGTCGGCGCCGGCCGGGACGGGACTGGTCAACCTGGGCTCCTCCGGGCGATAATTTGTTGAAGTTGAAACTATCATGACTGGCGCGGAGGGTGGAGCCCGGGAAGCGACGGCGCCGCCGGTCAGCCGGCGCGGCAGGTGAGGTCGCGAGGCGGGAGGTGGCCGGTCGCGAGGTAGCTGTCGACCGCGCCGTCCACGCACCGGCTGCCGTAGACGCCGTAGACCGCGTGCTGGTCCGCTCCGCGCAGGGTCACCAGGCGGGAGCTGGGCCAAGCGCGGCGCACCGCCTCGGCCATGGGGTAGACGGTGCGCGGGTCGCCGGTGGCGTTGACGAGCAGGGCCGGCAGGTCGTCGCGGACCGTCGTCGGGCGTTCGCGCGGCGGGTCCCAGAACGCGCACGCGTTGATGTCGTACGTGACGGGCGCGAACAGCCTGTCCCGGCTGCCGGCGCGCCGCAGATCGCGCCAGTACGTCTCCGGGTCACGCGGCGCGGCCACGTCCCCGCAGAGGATGGCGGTCTGCGCGCTGCCGTAGGAGGACTCGTGCCCGGTCAGCACGAACTCCAGCACCGAGGCCAGCCACGGCGAGGGGGCGACCCGCCGCCCCTCGGCGGCCTGTCGCAGCTCCCGCACGCCCCGGGCGAAGTCGCCGTACGCCGTCGGGTTGTCCTGCGAGAGACCGTTGAAGACGAGGACGGGCAGGACATGGTCGTCCACCCGGTACCCGCCGACGCGCAGGGGCGTGCGGGCGGCCGCCGACCGGACCGCCTCCACGGTGGCGAGCACGGCGCTGCCGGTGCGCCCAAGCCCGTAGGCCGCGTGGTGGGCGGCCGTCCAGTCGGCCCAGTCGCGCAGGGCGTTCCGGTTGGCCTCCTCCGTGCCCCGCAGCAGCCGCGGACCGTAGCGGGCGGGGTCGGCCACGCCGTCCAGGACGACCCGGCCGGTGCGCCCGGGGAACATCGTCGCGTAGACCTGGCCGAGGTACGTGCCGTAGGAGTAGCCCAGGTAGGAGATCCTGCGCTCGCCCAGCGCCGCCCGGACCACGTCCATGTCGCGCGCGGTGTTCCGGGTGGTGGCGTACGGCAGCAGGTCACCGGCGTGGGTGCGGCAGCGGCGGGCGAGGTCTTCGGAGAGGCCGACCACGCGGTCGAAGCCGGCGCGGCCGGTGCCGGCGCCGCGGATCATGCTGCCGGTGGGCCAGTGGCAGTCCAGGGTGGTGCTCCGGCCCACGAAGCGTGGGTCCACACCGACCACGTCGTAGCGTTCGGCGACGTCCTTCATGGCCGTGCGCACCCACGGCGGATCGCCGATCGTCTGCCCGCCGGGGCCACCGCTGTTGAGCAGCAGCGCGCCGACCCGGTGGGCGGTGTCGGTGCCCCGGATCCGGGATATCGCGACGGTGATCGTACGGCCGTCGGGACGGGCGTAGTCCAACGGCACGGTGACGTCGGCGCACCGGGCGCCGGCCTGTTCGAGTTCCTTGCCGGTGGTGTCGTCGGGGCCGAGCCGGCAGCTCTTCCAGTCAAGGTGCTGGTGGTGGTAGCGGGCGAGGGGGTCGGCGGCCGGGCGGGCCGGGGCGGCCGGCGCGGGCGCGGTGCCCATGGCCAGTGCGCCCGCGAGCGAGAGGGCGACGGCCGCCGGGGCCCGGGTCAGGAGGCGGCGCGGGAAGGTGGCGTGGATCATGCGGGGGTCCTTTCGGCGGACGGGTCCTCGCAGAGGGCCTTGTCGACGACGTCGAGGAAGTCCTGTTCGGCCTGGAGCGTGGCGGGCACCTCGTTCAGGGCCAGGGCGACGGCGCGGCCGTCCGGGCCGGTGGCGACCAGCGCCCGGTGGCCGCCGGGCACGGTCCCGGCGTGCCCCCACCAGGTGCCGCCGCAGGACAGCGGTGAGGAGATCAGGCCGAGCCCGTAGCGGGCACCGGGCCAGAGCCGGTCGGGGTCGGCGGCCACCGTGCGCCGCATCTCCGCGCGTTGCGGTGCGGGCAGCAGCCGGCCGGTGAGCAGCGCGCGGCCGAACCGGGTCAGGTCGGCCGGCGTGGACACCAGGGCCCCGCCGACCCCGCCGAAGGTCGTGTTCCAGGCGGTGCCGTCCGCCCGGCGGCCGCCGTCGGCGGTGAAGTAGCTGTGCGAGTGCGGTCCCCGGACGCGGGTCTCGTCACCGGGCCAGTACGTGTCGCGCAGTTTCAGGGGCGCGATGATCCGGCGGCTGATCTCCGTCTCCGGGCTGTGGCCGGTCACCTCGCGCACGATCAGCCCCGCGACGAGGTAGTTGGTGGTCGCGTAGTGCCAGGTCTGCTCCGGGCGGGGCAGCCGCAGGGCGCGGGCGACGAGCCGGCGCGGCTCGAAGTGGCGGTACCGCAGTCGTTCGATGTGCTGCCACTCGGGCGCGTCGAGGTAGTCGGGCAGTCCGCTGGTGTGCTGGAGGAGCTGCCGCACGGTGATCCGGCGGCCGTCGTACGCGCCGCCGCGGATCAGGCCCGGCAGGTAGCGCTCGACGGGGGCGTCCAGGGACAGCCGCCGCTCGGCGGCGAGTTGCAGGACGACCGTCGCGGTGAACGTCTTGGTGACGCTGCCGACGCGCAGCCGGTCGGTGGTGTTCATGGGGCGGCCGGTGCGCAGTTCGGCCACGCCGTCCGCCGCCGTCCAGCGCGCGCAGGGGGCGTCCGGGCCGGCGCCGGTGACGAGGACGGCGACGCCGGGGATCCGGTCGTGCGCCACGAGGCGGTGCACGGACCGGCTCAGCGCCGGGTGCGGGCCGCAGGCACCGGGCGGCCGGCGGGACGGCTGCGCGGCGGCGGCCGGGGCGACGGCCGCGACGGCCACCAGGCAGGCCGTGGCCAGGGCGGCGAGGCCGGTACGCCGACCACCTGCGGAACCCGGGGGACGGCGGGAGGCGGAAGCCGGTGGACGGCGGCGCGACGCGGCATCGGACGGGCGGCGGGACACGGAACGCGAGGGACGGGACGCGGAACCCGGTAAGGAGATCACCATGTCCCCTGACGCTAGGCACCGCCGGGGCCGCGCTCACTCCGGCGGGCAGGCGATTCGGGGCGGGGGACAGCACCAGCGCGCGCCCGGGGGTGAGCCCCCGCACGCGCCGCACACCCCTCGCACATCCGTACCAAGGGTGAACGGCGGGCGATGCGCCGTATCCGGAACCCGGGACTGACACCCTGGACGGGACGAGGGGGTCCGCTCATCGCTGCGGGGGGCAGGCGTGACGGTTGAGGGCAGCGGCTCGGCCCGGCGGACGCCGCGGCACGTGGCCTGCGTGATGGACGGCAACGGCCGCTGGGCGGCGCGGCGTTCACTGCCGCGTACGTCGGGGCACCGCGCGGCGGAGACGACGGTGATCGACGTCATCGAGGCGGCCCGGACGGCCGGCGTCGAGTGGCTGAGCCTGTACGCGTTCTCCACCGAGAACTGGCAGCGCCCGAGCACCGAGGTCGACTTCCTGATGCGGCTGGTCCGCCGCGTGGTGCGCAAACACGCCGCGCTGCTGCACGCGCGCGGGATCCGCTGCCGGTTCCTCGGGGTGGCGGATCCCCGCATCCCCCCGGCGCTGGCCCGGGACTTCGCCGATCTGATGACGCTGACCGGTGAGAACAAGGGCATGACGCTGACCGTCGCCTTCGACCACGGCGGGCGCCGGGACATCGTGGCGGCGGCACGGTCCCTGATCCGCAGCGGCGTGCCGGCCGAGGCCGTGGACGAGCGGAGCTTCGCCGCTCATCTGCCCTTCCCCGACACCCCCGACGTGGACCTCGTCATCCGGACCTCCGGGGAGCAGCGCATCTCCAACTTCATGCTCTGGCAGGTCGCCTACGCGGAATGGACGTTCCCGCCAGTGCTCTGGCCCGACTTCCGCGCGGCGCACTTCGTGGAGTGCCTGCGCGCCTACCAGCAGCGCGACCGCCGCTTCGGCGGCGTGACGCCCGACACGAACGGAGAACGACGACCGTGACGGACACGGGCAGCGACGAGCCCAGGAACACCGGCACCGAGGCCGCTGTAGGCCGGCACTTCGGCGAGGGCAGCCAGTTCCACGCCTTCTTCAACGATCCGCGCTGGGCGCTGGCCATCATCCGGGGGACCGTGCTGGAGGCGGCGCACCCGCAGATCGGCGGGGCCCTGATCGACAACTCCACGTTCGTCACGCACCCGTGGCGACGGCTGCGCAACACGCTGGTGAGCCTGCAGCGCATGTTCGGGCCGGACGACGAGGTACGGCGCAGGGAGGCGGCCCGGCTCAACCGGCTGCACGCCCGGCTGAGCGGCACCGACGCGCACGACCGGCCGTACGACGCGATGGACCCCGAGGTGCGGGCCTGGGTGGTGGCGACGCTCTTCGAGAGCAGCGTCACGATGTGCCGCCTGAGCGGCCAGCCCCTGGAGCAGTGGGGGATCGAGCAGCTGTACGCCGAGTTCCGGGCGTACCTCGCCCTGCTGGACGGGGACGCCCGCCGTCTCCCGCCCACCGTGCAGGAGTTCTGGACCTACTACGACCGGGTGGTCGAGGAGCGGCTGGAGAACACGGAGGCGATGCGCGTCATCCTCTACCGGCTCTTCGACCACCTGCCCGCGCCGCCGCTGCTGCACGGTCTGCCCACGCTGTGGGCGGCCGGCCGCGCGCTCGCCGGTCCGCTCATCGGTGTGATCACCGTGGCGTCCCTGCCGGAGCCCTTCCGGCGGCGGGCCGGGCTTCCCGAGCTGCCCGGCGCCCAGACCCTGATGCAGAGCGCCTACCTGGCCGTCGGCCTCGCGCGGTTCCTGCCCGACGGCCTGCTCCGGGCCGACGCCGTCGTCGACCTGCTCTCCGTCTCCCTCGACGGCGACGACCCCCGGGCCCGCACGATCAACGCGCTGCGGGACCGGATGAAGCGGGCCGGGGCCCTGGTCCGGCTGATCTCACCCCTGCCGCCCCAGGAGCCGGACCCGGATGCGGGCAGCACGGCCCGGCGGAGCGCGGAGGAGTTCTTCGCGGCGGTGCTGGACCAGACCGGGGACGGCTACCTGGACTGGCCCGACCTCGCCGCCATGGCCCGGGAACTCGCCGGCCGCCTCGACCTGGACGAGCCGGAGGAGACCCGGCTCTACGACGCCTTCGCCGGCTGGTGGCGGGAGCTCCAGGCGGCTCTCGACACCGACGGCGACGGCCGCGTCAGCGCCCGGGAGTACGCGGCCGCCGTGCCGTCGCTCGCCGGCCCCGCCCTGATCAGGGTCGCCGAGGTCCTCTTCGACGTCACCGACGAGGACGGCGACCAGCGCGTCGACGCGGACGAGTACCGGACGCTGTTCCGCACCGCGTTCCGGCGGGACATGGCCGGCGCGGACGGCACGTACGCGCGGGGCGCCTTCGTGCGGGACTTCCTCGCCTTCATGTCGGGCCGGGAGCGCTCCACGCCGTACGACCCGCTGCTCGCCGACGCCTGACCGGCGGCCCCGGCACGGTGGCGCCCGTCAGCCGAGGCCGAGGGTGCTCAAGGTCTGTTCGGCCATGCGCCGTTCGCCGAGGGCGTTGGGGTGGACGGGCACGACGTTCTGCCCGAACAGCAGCGGCTCGATCCAGCGCGTGCCGACGGCCTGGCAGGCGTCGTGCCCGGCCGAGACCTGGGAGAAGTCCACGTAGGCGGCGCCCGCCTCCTCGGCGGCGCGCCGGACCACGGCGTTGAGGTGCGCCTGGAGGGCGTGCAGGTAGGGCACGTCGCCGGCGGCGACGGGCAGCCTGACGAAGCAGGACGGGTCGGCGGTGGCGGGCGTGATCCACGGGTAGCCGAGCACCGCCACCCGGGCCCCGGGAGCCTTGGCCCGGACGCTGCGCAGGGCGGACTTCAGCGCGGGATAGGTGCGGGCGTCGATGGCGTCGTCGAAGGAGGTGCCGTACCGGTCCGCGCAGGGACTGCCCTTGCCGCCGCTGAGGACGCCGGCGGTGCCGCAGGCGGTGATGGCGCTGATGAAGGTGCCGTTGTCGTTGCCGCCGATGGTGAGGGTCACCAGGTCGGTGTCGGCGGTGACCGCGTCGGTCTGGGGTGCGACGCCGGGGTACTGGGCCTCGGTGAAGTCCTTGGTCTGGGCGGCGCCGCAGGTCACGTCCGTCAGCCGGGCCGCGGTCCGGGCGGCGATGGCGTGGGGGTAGTTGGCCGTGGAGCGCAGACAGAGCGGGCTGGTGAGGTCGACGGGGAGGACACCGGAGGCGGCGCTGTAACTGTCGCCGAGGGCCGCGTAGTTCAGGGGCGCGGTGGCCTGGGCGGGGGCCGCGCCGAGGCTGAGGACCAGGGCGCCGACGGCCGCGCAGGCGGCGGTGAGGGCTCGGCGCGGGGCGGGTAGGGACATGCGGTGCTCTCCCCTCTCGGGACAGGACACAGGGCAGACGGGCATGGCGGTGCCGTGGGGATGGCGGTGCCTCGGGCGTGGGGTGGCGCGGCGGGGCACGGGAACGGGCCGGCTCCGGTCGAGCCGAGGGCGTGCGGGGGCGACCGCGCGATGCGGGTGGTGGGGGTGGCTACGGGGTTACCGTGGGGTACTACCGCTAGGTAATGTGAGGCCGCCGCATCGCCGAGTCAACACGGTCGACAGAACTTCTTGAAAGTCGGAGCTACTGATAGGGCGGGCGTTTTCGGGGCACTCGGAGTGCAGGAGCCCCGTCATCGGCTGGAGGCACGTCATGATCGCCCTCGGCGTCATCCTGCTCATCATCGGTTTCATCACCGGCATCTCGATCCTGTGGACCATCGGCGTCATCCTGCTGGTGGTGGGAGCCATCCTGTGGATCATGGGGTCCATGGGTCACGCGGTCGCCGGCCGCCGTCACTACTGGTGAGGGCCGCTCCTGACGAGCGGCCACCAAGGAACCATCAAAGGAACCCGCCCGGCGGGCGCGCCCAGCGTCCGCCGGGCGGCGTATGCGGCCCTCGGCGTCCGAGGCGACCGTCCGCGGCGTCCCGGCGACGGGTGACTGTCGCGGACCCGCCCCGGAACTGTCCGTGATCCGTAACAGAGGGATCCCGCGCCCGGTCCCGGCCGTCCTGCCAGGTGCACCGGTTGCGCTGCACGGAGCTTCGGCTCGGCAACGCACCGGCACGGCACAGGCATCGGCACGGCAGGGGGCGGACGGACATGGCGCGGCATGGTGGACGGGGATGGTACGGCCGGGTGATCGCGGCGGCGCTCGGGGTCACGGCGGTGGCCGCCGCCACATCGGTGTGGACGGCGCAGGCCGGCCAGAGCGGCGGCGGACCGGCCGCACCGCACGCCTCCGCCCGGGGCGCCGCGCCCGGGGCGCAGCCCGTGTCCGTCACCATCGCCCACGCCTCCGACCGGGGCGAGCACGCGGTGAACATCACCATCGACGACGGCCCGGACCCGGTCTGGACCCCGCAGGTGCTCCAAGTGCTGCGCGACAACGGCGTGAAGGCGACGTTCTGCATGGTCGGCACGCAGGCCGAGGCGCACCCGGAGCTGGTACGGCAGGTGGTGGCCGCCGGGCACCGGCTGTGCGACCACACGGTGTCGCACGACACCGCCATGGACACCAAGTCCCAGGCCTACCAGGCACAGCAGATCGTGGACGCCGAGCGGCAGATCACCAAAGCCTCGGGCGGGGTACGGCCGATGTACTACCGGGCCCCGGGCGGCGCGTTCACCCCGTACAGCCGGAAGCTGGCGGCCTCGCACGGGATGCGGCCGCTGGGCTGGAACGTCGACTCCAAGGACTTCGAGCGGCCGGGCAGCGACGCGATCATCGCCACCGTCGAGCGGGAGCTGCCCGGCGGCCCCACGATCCTCTTCCACGACGCGGGCGGCGACCGCTCCCAGACCGTGACGGCCCTGCGCGCCCTGCTGCCCCGGCTGAAGCAGCAGGGGTACGCGTTCGGCTTCCCCGTGCGCTGATCGAGCCCGTGCGCTGATCCAGGGGGTGTCGCACGGGGTGCGTCCCCGGGCCATGGAGTGGCGGCGCCCTCTTGTGGCGTGTTCATGCAGTCCCTAGCCTCCGATGTGTTGTGCACAGCGAAATCGTCATTGCGCATGTTGCAACACCTCATCGGAGGAGCACTGCATGAAGCTGTCCGTCCGTGTCGCTGGACTCACCGCGCTCGCCACCGCCCTCGTCGCCGCCTGCGCGCCCCAGACCTCCGGCACCTCCGCCTCCGACAAGGACGAGAAGACCGGCACCGTGCGCGTCTGGCTCTTCCAGGAAGTCGACAACCAGCCCAAGCGGCGCGTCGTCGACGCGGTGGTCGCCGGCTTCGAGAAGGCGCACCGGGGCACCGACGTCACCGTCGAGTACATCCCCGTCGAGACCCGCGCCCAGCGCGTCAAGGCCGCCTTCAGCGACCCGAAGTCCGCTCCCGACGTGATCGAGTACGGCAACACCGACACCGCCGGCTATGTACGGGACGGCGGACTCGCCGACGTCACCAGGGAGTTCGACGCCTGGAGCGAGGCGAAGGACACCGATCCGACCGCCCGGCAGTCGGTCACCGTGGACGGCAAGGTCTACGGGGCGCCGTACTTCGTCGGCGTCCGGGCGCTGTACTACCGCACCGACGTGCTGCGCGAACTCGGCCTGCGCGCACCGAGGTCGCAGGCCGAGCTGATCTCCACCGCGAAGCGGATCCGGGCCGCGAGACCCGGCCTGTACGGCCTGGCCGTCGGAGGCGCCTACACCTACGGCGCGATGCCGTTCATCTGGGCCAACGGCGGTGATCTGGCCACGGACCAGGGCGGCGCGTACGCCTCCGCCATCGACAGCCCGGCCGCCCGGAAGGGCATCGAGGCGTACACCTCCCTCTTCGGCGACGACAACTGTCCCGCCGCCAAGTGCGCGGGCATGGGCGGCAACGACACCGTGACGGCGTTCGCCTCCGGGAAGGCGGCCATGGCGATCGGCGGCGACTTCAGCCACGCCGCCGTGGAGGCCGGCAAGGCCAAGGGGAAGTACGCCGTGGTGCCGCTGCCGGGGGTGGAGCCCGGCTCGATCGCGCCGGCGTTCGCGGGCGGCAACAACATCGGCGTCCTGAGGAGCACGTCACACCGCACGCTCGCCGTGGACCTGATGGAACGGCTCGCCTCGAAGAAGACGCAAGGGGAACTCTTCGACGCGATGGGCTTCCTGCCGACCTTCACGGACGTACGGCGGCAGGCGGCGGCCGAGAAGCCGTACGTGAAGCCGTTCGTCCGGACCCTCGCCGCCGGCACCAGGTTCGTGCCCGCCTCCCCCGCCTGGGCCCAGATCGACTCCTCGCTGGTGCTGCCGACCATGTTCCAGGAGATCGTCAGCGGCAGGAAGGACGTCGCGGCGGCTTCCGCCGACGCGGCGAAGAAGATGGACGACGCGTTCGGAGCCGCCAGGTGAGCCGGCTGACGGCGCCCTCCGGGCCGGAACTGGCCCAGCCCCGGCGGGTGCGGGCGGCTCGGGGCGCGCCGCGCCCGCGCGGGGGCAGCCGCTCGTCGCACCCGGCCCCGCGCCGCCCGGGCGGATGGACACCCTGGCTCTATGCGGCACCCGCCCTGCTCGTGCTGGGCGGCCTGCTGGTCTACCCCGTCTACCAGCTCGGCCTGATCTCGTTCCTGGAGTACACCCAGGCCCAGGTCAGCGGCGGGCAGCCCACCCGCTTCCGGGGCCTGGCCAACTACACCGACCTGTTCGCCGACGACCAGTTCCGGCAGGTGCTGCTGGCGACGGTCGGCTTCGCGGCGGCCTGTGTGGTCTGCACACTGGCGGTGGGCTGCGCGCTCGCCGTCCTGCTCACCCGGGTCCGCGCGGTCCCGCGGCTCGCCCTCCTGCTGGCCGCTCTGGGGGCGTGGGCCACACCGACCATCACCGGCTCGACCGTCTGGCTGTTCCTCTTCGACCCCGACTTCGGCCCGGTCGACCGTGTGCTGGGCATCGGCGACTTCTCCTGGACCTACGGCCGTTACAGCGCCTTCCTCCTGGTCCTGCTCGAAGTGGTCTGGTGCTCCTTCCCGTTCGTGATGGTCACCGTCTACGCGGGCATCCGCGCGGTGCCGGCCGAGATCCTGGAGGCCGCCGCCCTGGACGGCGCCTCCCAGTGGCGGATCTGGCGCTCGGTGCTGGCGCCGGTCCTCAGACCGATCCTGGCCATCGTCACCGTCCAGTCGGTGATCTGGGACTTCAAGGTCTTCACCCAGATCTACGTGATGACGGGCGGCGGCGGCATCGCCGGGCAGAACCTGGTCCTGAACGTCTACGCCTACCAGAAGGCCTTCGCCTCCTCGCAGTACGGCCTCGGATCCGCGATCGGCGTCGTGACGCTGCTGATCCTGCTCGCGATCACACTCGGGTACCTGAGGCTGCTGCGCCGCCAAGGGGAGGAACTGTGAGCGTCGTACGCGGCCGGGCGGTACGGCGGCCCTGGCGGCTCGCCGCCGAGGCGACCGCGCTGCTGGTCGCCGCCGTCGTCGCCTTCCCGCTCTACTGGATGCTGCTCGGCGCGCTCAAGCCGGCCGGAGAGATCGAGTCCACCGAGCCGAGACCCTGGACGGCCTCGCCTTCGCTGGACTCCTTCCGGCGCGTGTTCGAACAGCGGGAATTCGGCCGGTACTTCGTCAACAGCCTCGTCGTCGCGGTGAGTGTCGTGATCGCCTCCGCGCTGATCGCCTTCCTCGCCGCGACCGCCGTGACGCGGTTCCGGTTCCGCTTCCGGACCACCCTGCTCGTCATGTTCCTGGTGGCCCAGATGGTGCCGGTGGAGGCGCTCACCATCCCGCTGTTCTTCCTCATGCGGGACCTCGGCCAGCTGAACACACTGGGTTCCCTGATCCTGCCGCACATCGCCTTCTCCCTGCCGTTCGCGATCTGGATGCTGCGCGGCTTCGTCAAGGCCGTGCCGGAGTCCCTGGAGGAGGCCGCGTACCTCGACGGGGCGAGCCGGGCGCGCTTCCTGTGGCGGATCCTCCTGCCACTGGTCCTGCCGGGCCTGGTGGCCACGAGCGTGTTCTCCTTCATCTCCGCCTGGAACGACTTCCTGTTCGCCAAGTCGTTCATCATCAGCGACACCTCGCAGTCGACCCTGCCGATGGCCCTGCTGGTCTTCTACAAGCCCGACGAGCCGGACTGGGGCGGGGTCATGGCGGCGTCCACGGTGATGACCGTTCCGGTCCTGGTGTTCTTCGTCCTCGTCCAGCGACGGCTGGTCTCCGGGCTGGGCGGAGCGGTGAAGGACTGAGCTGCTGCGGGCCCTTCCGTGCCGACATGTTGAAATGGCAATCAAGAAACGCCATAAAACATCATGAAGCGGACATGCCTTCCGGCAAATCGGGCAATCGGGTGGGTGTCGGAGCGACCGCAATCCTTCGCACCATCCGCACGGATCTGGAGCACGTCATGATCATCAAGAAGATGCACGAGATGGGCATCCGCAGCGAGCACGCCTACATGGCCGGCATGGCCTCCATCGGCCTCACGCTCGTCGCGTGGATAGGCTCGCTGAAGATGGAACCCGGCACCGGCGTGGACCGCGCCGACCGCTGGGGCATCTTCGTCGGCGAATGGGCGCCCACCTTCTTCGGCCTGGGCCTCGCCCTCTCCCACTACGAACAGCAGGACGGCACCCTCACGGCGAGCAACGTGCACGAGCTCCGCGAACGGCAGAAGGCCGTCTGAACGCGCCGGCGACAGCGCCGCCGCAGCGGGGCGGCGCTGTCCCCGTCCCCGCGCCCGCGGGCGGGGGCGCGCCCCAGGCGGGGGCGCCGCGTCCAAGCCGCTGACGTGCGAGGATGGGGACATGGGCATCCTCCGCAGGAACCATGTCCGGGTCATCGGGCAGGAGTCCGGCCGGACCGTGGTCCTCGCGCACGGCTCCGGCTGTGACCAGAACCTGTGGCGCCTCGTGACTCCCGGCCTGGCGCGGCACTTCCGCGTGGTGCTGTTCGACTACGTCGGCTCCGGCCGCTCCGACCCGGCCGCCTGGCAGGAGGAGCGCTGCACGACCCTGGACGGCTGTGCACGCACCACGTTCCTGTCCGACAGCCGCCACGCCGCCGTTCCCGGCAGTCGCCTGATCACGCCGGCCGCCACGGGCCGCTGCCCGCAGCTGAGCGCTCCCCGGGCCACCCCCCGGGCGATCACCACCTTCGTGGAAGAGCTGGGCTGATGTCCGGCTCCGGCCCGGCTCCTCCGCCTCCCGGGGACGCGTGGCCACTGGCCGGGACGGACGTCACCGCCCTGCTGGAGGACAGTTCGGAGGAGCTGTACGAGTCCGCCCCGTGCGGTTACCTGTCCACCCTGATGGACGGCACCATCGTCAAGGTCAACAAGACGCTGCTGGGCTGGCTCGGGCTCTCCCGGGAGGAGGTCGTCCACCGCCGGCGGTTCGCCGACCTGCTGACCGTGGGCGGCACGCTGTACCACGAGACCCACTACGCGCCGCTGCTGCGCATGCAGGGGCACGTGGGGGGCATCGCGCTGGAGATGAAGGTCGCGGACGGGTCCCGCCTTCCGGTGCTGATCACCTCGGCCGTGAAGCGGGGCGCCGACGGCCGTCCCCTGCTGATCCGCACCACCGTCTTCGACGCCACCGACCGGCGTGCCTACGAGACCGAGCTGCTGCGCGCGCGCCGCGCGGCCGAGGACGCCCGCCGCCAGGCGGAGGCCGACCGCGAGCAGCTGCGCGAGGCACTGGCCGTACTGCAGCAGAGCCTGCTCCCGGCCGGCCTCCCGGCGGTGCCCGGCGTACAGGCCGCCGCCTACTACCACACGGCCTCACCGATACAGCTGGGCGGCGACTTCTACGACCTGTTCCCCCTCGGCGACGACCGCTTCGCGTTCTTCCTCGGAGACATCTGCGGAAAGGGCCCGAGGGCCGCGGCGGCGACCTCCCTCGTCCGCTACACCCTGCGCACCGCCGCCCTGCACGGGCTCGCTCCCGAAGCCGTCCTGTCCGCCCTGAACTCCGCGCTGCTCGAGCGCTACGGCGGTGGGGAACCCCGGTACTGCACCGCCGTCTTCGGCACCCTGGAAGCACAGGGGCACGGCATCCGCGTCCTCCTGGCCTCCGGGGGCCACCCGCCCGCGCTGCTGCTGCGGGCGGACGGCCGGGCCGAGTACCTGCCGACGCCTGGCGGACTGCTGGTCGGGGCCTTCCCCGACGCCTCCTTCACGACGACCGGCACCGTCCTCCACCACGGAGACACGCTGTTGCTGTACACCGACGGCCTCACCGAGGCGCACACGGGAGACAGGACCGGCCTGTACGGCTACGACGCGCTGCGGTCGTTCGCCACCGAGCTCGCCCCCGCGGACCCGCGCACCGTGATCGACGCCCTCATCCGCCTGCTCGTCAGCTTCGGCGAGGGACTCGAGGACGACGCGGCCCTCCTCGCCCTGGGACGCCCGCCTCACCGCGGCGCCGCGCCGTCCGGGACGGTGGCCGGGTGAACGGGTACGCGGCTTCCGGCGGGGCCGGGCCGGCGGACGCGCTCAGGGTGGCGCCGACGCCGCGGGCCGCGGTGGCGTGGCTGCCGCCGCCCGAGCTCTGGCCGGCGATCCAGGAGATCCGCTGGGAGCACGATCCGCAGGTGCGCCGGTGGCCGCCGCACGTGAACCTGCTGTTCGGCTTCGTACCGGAGGAGGAGTTCGAGCGGGCGGTGCCGCTGCTCTCCGCGGGAGCGGCACGGAGCACGGCGTTCCAGGCGCGCCTGGCCGGGGTGCGCTCCTTCCGGCACCGGCACTACGCCACGGTGTGGCTCGACCCGGCCGCGGTCGACCCGGCGCCCTGGGCCCGTCTGCACCGGGAGCTGAGGCTGCGGTTCCCGCTGTGCGGGGGACGCGGTGAGCGTTACACCCCGCACCTGTCCCTCGGCCGTACCCGGGACCCGCATCGCCTGGCCGCCGAGTGCGCCGTGCGCCTCGGCACGCTGTCGGCGGTGGTCGAGGAGGTGGTCCTGCTCTCCCGGCGCGACGACGGTCCCATGCGGCCCCGGGCCGTGATCCGCCTGGGCACGGGCGAGGTGCGCCGGACGGGGGAGTACTGAGGGCCGGGACGGGCCCCGCGGCCGCCGCGGCCGCGGGTCAGGGCAGCGGTGTGCCGCCGGTCGCGTTGAGGATCTCGGCGGTGATGAAGCCGGCCTGCGGCGAGGCCAGGTACACGTAGGCGGGGGCCAGTTCGGCGGGCTGGGCCGGGCGGCCGAGCGGGCTCTGCTTGCCGAACTCCGACGTGTCGGGCATGGTCGACGGGATGAGCGGGGTCCAGACGGGTCCCGGCGCGACGGCGTTGACGCGGATGCCGCGCTCGGCGAGCATCTGGGCCAGGCCCTGGGTGAAGGTGACGATCGCACCCTTGGTCATCGCGTAGTCCAGCAGGTGCGGACTGGGCTTGTACGCCTGTACCGACGTGGAGTTGATGACGCAGCCGCCGGCCGGGATGTGCGGCAGGGCGAACTTGGTCAGCCAGAACATGCCGTAGAGGTTCGTCCGCATCACCCGGTCGAACTGCTCCGTGCTGATCGCCTCGATGCCCTCGGGCTGGGACATCTGGTAGGCGGCGTTGTTCACGAGGACGTCGATGTGGCCGAACTCGGAGACCGCCCGGTCGATCAGCGACCGGCAGTCGTCCTCGTCGCGGATGTCGCAGGACACGGCGACCGCCTTGCGTCCGGCCTCCTCCACCAGCCGGGACGTCTCGCGGGCGTCCTCCTCCTCGTCGGCGAGATAGGTGAAGAGCACGTCGGCGCCCTCGCGGGCGAAGGCGATCGCCACCGCGCGGCCGATGCCGGAGTCCCCTCCCGTGATCACGGCCTTGCGCCCGTCGAGACGGCCCGAGCCCCGGTAGGACTCCTCGCCGTGGTCGGGCGGCGGGTCCATCGGGCCGGTCCAGCCCGGATGCGGCTGGTCCTGGGAGGGGAAGTCGGGGCGCGCGTGCTGGGTGACCGGGTTCGGGCGGTCGCCTTGCTGATCCGTCACAGTGGCCTCCTGTGTCTCGGGGACGGACAGACCAGCGGGTTCCCTCTCCGCGGCGCGCGAAAAGCGGTCCGCGCCGGTCAGGCCGGGGGCGCGGCCAGGCCGCCGGCCCGCATCCGGTCCCTGCGGGCGAGGTTGTACAGCCGCAGGAGGTGTTTCGCCACGGCGCAGTGCGCGGCATCGGCGTGGCACTGGCGGCAGGTCCGCATGTGCTGCTCGTAGGTGAGGCGCGCGTCGTCTAACGCGTCGTTGACAGAAGACATGGACTTCTCCGGGCAGGGCGCGTCACGGGGACGGCGCCAAGTTGACTGACTGGTACACCCGGAACCAGGTGATCATGTTACTGCCGGTACTGGGAAACCCGTGCCGAGGCCTTCCATCCCGGCGGCGCCGGAACGTGGCCCGCTCCTACCGCCCCCGCTCCGCGCGGAGCGCCCGCGCGTGGTTCAGGAACGCCGTCAGGCCCACCTCGAACGCGCGGTCGGCGCGCCCCTCCCCGACCGCCGCGAGCGCCTCCGCGAGGCGGGGCGTCGGCACGCGGTCCGTCAGCTCCCACATCGCCTCGGGGGCGGCCAGATCGAGGGCCGAGCCCAGGACCAGGTTCTCCAGGGCGATGACCAGCGGCATGATCTCGGCCCGCTCGAAGCCGGCGGCGAGCAGCACGCCCACGGCGCGCTCGTACTGCGCCAGGACCCGGGGCGCGCGGACGGGCGAGGTCATCAGCAGTGGGATCACCCGGGGGTGGGCGGCGAACGCGGCCCGGTAGGAGCGGGCCCAGGCCTCGACGGCCGCGTCCCACGGGGTCAGCTCCAGCGTGGCCGGGTCGATCGCCTCGCAGACGCGTTCGCGCAGCAGTTCCACGATGCCGTCCCGGCCGTCCACGTGGTGGTACACCGACCCGGTCTGCACGCCGAGCCGGCGGGCGATGGCCGGGACGCCGAAGTCACCCGTCTCGTCGATCAGCTGGAGCGCGGTGGTGGTGATGCGCTCGCGGTCGAGGAGCGGTGTGCGCGGCCGTCCCATGGTCAGCGATCCCCCTGATTGCCGTGCCGAGGTCTTCCCGGATGCCCAACGGCAGGTTACATTGCCGAAACCGAAAGCCTTTAGGTTTACGGCTCCGGGCGCCCGACACCCCCCAGGGCTCCCGCTCCGGGCGCCCGCCCTCCCCCGGGCTCCCGGGACACACCGGCCCGGACGGCCCACCCCGGCCCCGCCGCCGGTGCCCGCGCACCCGGCTGCCCCGCCACCGCCGAACCCCTCCCGTCCGCCGCCAGAAGGGCGCCCCCGTATGTCCGTGACCACCGCCGACCTCCCGGAGGAGGACGCGTCGCCCGACGCGCCCGGCCTCCGGTCCGGCTCCCTCGGCACCGCCGACATCGCCTTCTTCGTCATCTCCGCCGCCGCGCCCCTGACGGTCATGGCCGGGGTCGCCCCGCTCGCCATCCTGCTGGGCGGCATCGGCGCACCCGTCGGCTACCTGCTGGCCGGGCTGACCCTCGCCGTCTTCGCCGTCGGCTTCACCACCATGAGCCGCCATGTCACCGGCGGCGGCGCCTTCTACGCCTTCATCACCCGGGGCCTCGGCCGGCCGGTCGGCATCGGCGCCGCCCTGCTGGCCCTGGTCGGCTACAACGGCATGGAGATCGGCGTCTACGGCCTCCTCGCCACCACCACCCGCGACACCGTGCACTCCCTGTTCGGCTCCGACGTGCCCTGGCTGCCGGTGTCGCTGGCCGGCCTGCTGCTGATCGGCTACGGCGGATTCCGTTCGATCGACTTCGGGGCCAAGGTGCTGGGCGTGCTGCTCGTCGCCGAGACCGGCATACTGCTCCTGCTCGCCGGCGGGGTCCTGCTCAAGGGCGGCGCCCACGGGCTGTCCCTCGCCTCGCTGGCCCCGGCGCACGTGTTCGTGCCCGGCACGGCGGCCGTCCTCGCCTTCGCCTTCGCGGCGTTCACCGGCTTCGAGTCGACGGTCATCTACCGCCGCGAGGCCCGCGACCCCGAGCGCACGATCCCGCGCGCCACCTACGCGGCCGTCGGATTCCTCGGCCTGTTCTACGCGTTCGTCGTCTGGATCGCCGTCCAGGCGTTCGGCGACGAGCGGGTCGTGCAGGCGGCGGGCGAGGACCCGGCGGGGCTCTTCTTCACCGCGATCACCACCTACGTGGGCGGCTGGGCCGCCGATCTGATGCACGTCTTCATCGTCACCAGCGTCATCGCGTCCCTGCTCGCCTTCCACAACGCGATCAACCGCTACGCCCTCGCCCTGGCCGAGGAGGGCGTGCTGCCCCGCCGGCTCGGCCGCGTCCACCCCCGGCACCGCTCCCCGTACCTCGCCGGCGTCGCCCAGACCGTGCTCGGCGCGCTGGTCGTCCTCGCCTTCTGGGCCGCCGGAGCCGACCCCTACCAGCAGCTGCTGCTGTGGGTGAACACCCCGGGAATGATCGGCCTGTTGTTGCTCCAGCTGCTCGCCGCGATCGCCGTGCCCTGCTATTTCCGGCGGATCGGCCACACGGAGGGCGCCGTGCGCACGGTGGCGGCGCCGGTCCTCGCGACCGTCCTGCTGACGGCCGCGATCGCGCTGGTGGTGAGCCACATCGACCTGTTCACCGCCGCGTCCCCGGCCGTGAACGTGCTGCTCGTCGCCGTGGCGCCCGCCGTCTTCGCCCTCGGCCTGCCGCTGGCGTGGTGGCTGCGCCGCAGCCGCCCGGACGTCTATGCCACGTTCGGTACCGGCACCACCAAGTGACCTTTTGGACAAGGGAGTTCAACGCATGCCCGCTGCCGATCTGATCCTCGCCGGTGCCGAGGTCCGCACGCTCGACCCGGACCGCCCCACCGCCACGGCCGTCGCCCTGCGCGACAGCCTGATCACCGCGGTGGGGACGGCGGACGACGTACGGGACTGGCGCGGACCCGGCACGGAGGTCGTCGACCTGCACGGCGCGCACCTCGTGCCGGGCCTCGTCGACGCCCACAGCCACCCCGTGTGGGGGCTCGACATGGCGACCGGCACCGACCTGTCGGGGGTGACGGACCTGGCCGGACTGCGCGCGGCGCTCGCCGGGGCCGAGCGGGTGGACGGCTGGGTGGTGGGCCACGGCCTGGACCACAACGCGTTCGAGGGCCGCCCGGTCCACCACGAACTGGTGGCGGACGTCCTGGGGGGCGCCCCGGCCTTCCTGCGCCTGTACGACGGCCACTCCGCCCTCGCCGACGAGGCCGCGCTGGCCGCCGCCGGGGTGACCGGGCCGCGCGCCTTCGACCAGCGCGCCCAGGTGGTGTGCGACGCGTCCGGCCGGCCCACCGGGCACCTGGTGGAGCACGCGGCGATGGACCTGGTGGCGGACGTCGTCCCCCGGCCCTCGTACGCCGAACGGCGGGCGCGGCTGCTGGAGTTGCTGTCCGCCATGGCCGCGACCGGGCTGACCGGCGCGCATGTGATGGACGGCGGCGACCTGGACCTGGTGGCCGCGGTGGCGCGGGAGACGGTGCTTCCCGTCCGGCTGCGGTTCGCACCCTGGTGCATGCCGGGCGCGGACGCGGACGCCCTGCGGGAGCTGATCGAGGCGCAGGGCAGGGGCGGCCGGCACTGGGTGGTCGCCGGGGTGAAGTTCTTCATGGACGGCACCGTCGAGGGCGGCACCGCCTGGCTGGACCACCCCGACTGCCACGGCCAGGGCACCGACGCGTTCTGGCCGGACCCGCGGGCGTACGCCGAGGCGGTGCGCACCCTGCACGCCGCCGGTGTCCGCACGGCCACGCACGCCATCGGGGACGCCGCCGTCCGGCACGTCCTGGACACCGTGGCCTCCCTGGGCCCGAGCGGGCACGGCGCACACCGGATCGAGCACATCGAGACGGCTCCCGACGAACTCCTGCCCCGCTTCGCGGAGTTGGGGGTCGCGGCCTCGTTGCAGCCGCCGCACACCGGCTACACCCGTGCCGACGGCACCGACGAGTGGTCGCGCCGGCTGGGCGGTGACCGGGCCGTCCGCGCCTGGCGGCTGCGGGACCTGCGGGAGGCCGGGGCCACGGTCGCCCTCGGCTCGGACTGGCCCATCGCGCACTACGACGTGCGGGCCGTACTGGCGACGGCCCGCCGGCCCAAGGGCGCGGCGGCGCACCGGCCGGGCCTGACGGCGGTGCAGGCGCTGGAGGGCTGCACCAGCCATGCGGCGGCCGCCGCCGGCGAGGCGGATGTCGCGGGCCGGATCGCGCCCGGCCGCCGCGCCGACCTCACCGCGCTGTCCGTGGACCCCGTGCGGGCGTCCGTCGACGAACTCACCGACGCGCCGGTGGTGTTGACGGTGACCGGGGGGCAGGTGGCGCACCGGGGCCCATCGGCACCGACTCGGTAGGATCGTCGTACGGCATCGCGTGTCGGTCACCGGCCGGGTGAGGCATGGAGGTGCCCGTGAGATTGCCCTCGGAGGCATTCCACTCATGTCAGTCGAGTTGAACCACACCATCGTCCACGCCCGGGACAACCGGGAGTCCGCCGCGTTCCTGGCCCACGTCCTCGGGCTGGAGACCGGGCCCGCGTGGGGCCCGTTCGTCCCGGTCGCCACGGCCAACGGGGTGACCCTGGACTTCGCCACCGTCCCGGCGGAGTCGATCGTCATGCAGCACTACGCCTTCCTCGTCTCCGACGAGGAGTTCGACGCGGCCTTCGCCCGCATCCGGCAGACCGGGATCACGTACTACGCCGACCCGCACCGGAAGCAGCCGGGCGAGATCAACCACCACCACGGCGGCCGGGGCGTGTACTTCATGGATCCGGCCGGACACGGCATGGAGCTCATCACCCGCCCCTACGGCAGCCACGCGCAGCCGGCCGGGTCCTGAGCGGACGGGCGGGCCGGGATCCGCGTCCCGGCCCGCCCGGACCGGTCGCTCCGGGTGGCGGCACGGCACACTGTGGGGGTGCACGACTACCCCCTGGTCGACCAGGACCCCGCTCCGCAGTGGTACGGCCGGCTGCGGGTGCGGGCCGACGACCTCTCCCCCGCCGACTGGCTGAGCCGGTCGGGACCGGCCGCGCTCGGCACGGTGGCGGGCGTCGCCGCGCCGGGCTTCGCCGCCTACGCGCGGATCCTGCACCCGGCCCGGCTGGACGAGCGGCCGGTGCGCTGGTCGGCGGTGGCCGCCGCCCACGGCACGCGCGTCACACCGGTCACCCGCTGGCACGAGGTGATCGGGGCGGAGCAGGACCACGCCGACCGCTGCGACGGTCTGCCCGGTGTGTGGGACGGGCATCCCGCGGAAGGTCCGACCCCGCCGGACGTCGCGCGGGCGCTGCTGCCCGTCCTGGCCCGGCACACACGCACCCCGGACCGGTGCTGGTTCGGGCTGTGGTGCGGCTACGGCCGCTGGGACTGGGGCCGGTTCGGTACGTTCGCGACGCCGGGCCGGGACGAGGTCCTGCTGGCGGGACGGCTGGCCGACGCCGTCTCCCCGGTGACGCTGGACGAGTTCGCCGAGCTTCCCGACCTGTGGTGGCCGCAGGACCGCGCCTGGATCGTGGGCGGGGACGTGGATCTGGTCAGCACGTACGTCGGCGGTTCACCGGAGCTGATCGCCGGCCTGCTGGCCGCGGCCGGCCTGGAGGTCCATCCGGTGTCACCCGGCGGCCCGGTCGGCTGAGCGGCACCGCCGCGCCGGCCGGTTCCGCCCGCTGACGCGGAAGCGGGAGGCCGCCTACGGCGTCACGACGCTGCCGCCGAAGGTCACGGCCAGGCGGCCGTCGGAGGCGAAGGACCAGCCGAGGGCGCCCGCGTACGAGGAGCAGCGGGAGCCGTTGGCGCCGGTCCAGAACTGGTTGGAGCCGTCCGCGTTCCCGACGGTCTTGTCGTTGGAACCGCCGCCGGCGAAGCGGCAGGAGGTGTCCGTCCGGAACACCGAGGTCCCCGCGTCGAACGAGAAGTTGCGCTGGGCGTTGTCGATGCCGACGTTGTGGGAGATCGTCATGCTGCCGGGGTTGCTGTTGTAGGTGAACCCGTGGTGCCCGTTCTTGTACGCGATGCTGTGCTGGACGACGTGGTTCACCGCGATGTCGTCGCCGCCGAGCTTGTAGCCGTTGCGGTCGCCGTTGGAGTTGACGGTGCCGTCGCTGAGCGTGCCGTTGGCGTACGACAGGGAGTACTCGATGGTCACCGGGCCGATGGCGCCGGTCTCGGTCTTGGTGTAGAGGTCCCAGCCGTCGTCGATGTTGTGGTGGGAGGCGTTGCGGACGTAGGGGCGGTTGCGCGTCGGCGCCGCCCTGGCCGTCGCGCCCCCGCGGGGGGGGGCCGTAGCGGACATGGTGCCGCGCCGCCGGGCGGGCGTGGTCCTGACCGGTGTCCTGGGACACCGGTCAGGGCAGCAGCCGTTGTTCCTTCGCCACCGCCACCGCGCCCGCCCTGGTGTCCACGCCGAGCTTGTCGTAGACGCGCCGCAGGTGGGTCTTCACCGTGGCCTCGCTGATGTAGAGGGCGCGGGCGATGGCCTGGTTGGACAGGCCCCGTGAGAGGTGGGTCAGGATGTCCCGTTCGCGGGGTGTGAGGGTGGGGCGCGGGTTGCGGAGGCGGGACATGACGCGGTCGGCGACCGGGGGCGAGAGGGCCGGGCGGCCCTGGGCGGCGGCGTGGATCGCCGTGAACAGGTCCTCGGCGCGCTCGGCCTTCAGCAGATAGCCGGTGGCGCCCGCGTCGACGGCCCGGGTCACGTCGGCGTCGGTGTCGTACGTGGTGAGGACCAGGACGTGCGGGGCGGACGGCTCGGCGCGCAGCCGGCGGGTGGTCTCGACGCCGTCGATGCCCTCGCCCAGTTGGAGGTCCATGAGGACGACGTCCGGTGCGGTCTTGCGGGCGAGGGCGAGCGCCTCCTCTCCGCTGCCGGCCTCGCCGACGACCTCGATGTCCGGGGCGCTGTGCAGCAGCGCCAGCAGTCCGGCGCGTACGACGGCGTGGTCGTCGCAGACGAGGATGCGCACCGGTGCCGGTGCGGTCGTGCCGGGGGTGTGGGTCATCTCGGCTCCAGCGGGATCGCCGCGGACAGCGCGGTGCCCTCGCCGGGCGCCGTCTCGATCGTGAGGGTGCCGCCCAGCTGGCGCAGGCGGGCGCGGATGGCGGGCAGGCCGTGGCCGCGTGCTCCGGCCGGGGCGGCCGCGGTGGCGGGCGGGGTGCGCGGGGCGCGCGGGTCGAAGCCGCGGCCGTCGTCCGTGACGTCGAGGACGATCTGGTCGTCCAGGCAGGTCAGGGTGAGGGTCGCGGTGGTGGCCGCCGCGTGTTCGCGGACGTTGGCGAGGGCGCCCTGGGCGATGCGCAGCAGGGCCGACTCCACGGGGGCGGGCAGTGGGACGGGCGGGCTGCCCTCGGTGTGGACGCGGACGGTGAGCGCCGGTGTCGTCTCCCGCTCGGCGACGGCACGCAGGGCCTGGAGCAGGCCGCCGCCCTCGGCCAGGTCGGCCGGGGTCAGGTCGTGGACGAAGCGGCGGGCCTCGGCGAGGCTGCGCTCGGCGATGGCCGCGGCCGTGCGGACGTGGTCGTGGGCGGTGCCGGGCGCCGCGTCCCAGAGGCGGTCGGCCGCCTGGAGCAGCATGCGCTGGCTGGACAGGCCCTGGGCGAGGGTGTCGTGGATCTCCCGGGCGAGCCGTTCGCGTTCGGCGAGGGTGCCCTCGCGGCGCCCGGTGGCGGCGAGTTCGCGCCGGGTGCGGACCAGGTCGTCGATCAGGGCCTCCTGGCGGGCCGCCTGGCGCCGCATGACGACGAACACGGTGGTGGCCACGGCGGCCACCGCGGGCGGTGCGAGCAGCACGTTCGGGTCGGGCCAGCCGGCGAGCCGCAGCTGGGTGGCCACGGCGAGCGCGGTGAGGAGCGCGACCAGCGGGATCGCGGCGCGCGGCGGGAGGGTGCGCAGACCGGTGTAGAAGAGCGGGACCGCGCACCAGGCGAAGCTCGGGGCGAGGACGACGAGGAGCGCCCAGGCGGCGACGACCAGGCCGAGCCAGGTGAGGCGGCGCGGGGTCGGCCGGGTTCCGAGGGCGGGCCCGAGGACGTAGAGCGCGGCCAGCAGCGCGGACAGGGCGATCACCCAGGGGGTGTGCGGTCCGCCGGCGTGCCGGGCCAGGTAGCGGGCGGCGGACGCGGACAGCAGCACGAAGAACGCCGTGTGCATGACGACGGTGAGGGCACGGGTGTCGTCGCGCTCGGGCACGGCCACCGCAGGCACCTCCCTCTCCGCGCTGAACTGGGCAAACACGCTCCATTGTGCCCACGCCCCGGTCCTTCGGTGTCATCCGATCGGATGACACCCGGGGCATCCGGTCCGGCGACGGAAGCCGGCCCGCACCGGGCGGAGGATCGGTTCCGGGAGCGACCCCGCCCCCGGCCTCGCCTCTACCGGAAGGTTCCCCAGCATGCCCAGCCGCAAGAAGCCGTCCCTGCGCACCCGCGTCCTCGTCGGCGGCGCCGCCCTGGCCGTCGTCGGTGCCGGTGTCGTCGGCACGGTCGCCGCCAGCGCCGCCGACTCCTCGGATGCCACGCCCGCCGCCGCTCCCGTCGCGGCCCGCAACGGCGAGCTGACCCAGAGCACGCACCTCACCCTGGACGCCGCGACGAAGGCGGCGCGCGCCGCGGTCGAGGCGGCCGAGAAGGACGGCCGGCACGTGTCCGTGGCCGTCGTCGACCGCAACGGCAACACGCTGGTCACCCTGCGCGGGGACGGGGCGGGCCCGCAGTCGTACGTGTCCGCCGAGCGCAAGGCGTTCACCGCGGTGTCCTGGAACGCGCCGACCTCGGAGCTGGCCGGGCGGCTGGCCCAGGCGCCGACGCTGAAGGACATCCCGGGCACTCTGTTCCTCGCGGGTGGTGCGCCGGTGACCGCCAAGGGCGCCCCGGTCGCGGGCATCGGCGTCGCGGGCGCCCCGTCGGGCGACCTGGACGAGCGGTACGCGCGCGCGGGCGCGGCGGTGCTCGGCCGCTGACGCGCCCGGTCCCGCCTGAACGCGGGACGTCCGGGTCCGCCCAGCGGGGCGGACCCGGACGTCCTGTTCATCGGGTCGGGCGTGGGAACCGGTCGGTCAGACGAGGTCGAAGCGGTCCGCGTCCATGACCTTGGTCCAGGCGGCGACGAAGTCCTCGACGAACTTCTCCTTCGCGTCGTCGCCGGCGTAGACCTCGGCGAGCGCGCGCAGCTCGGAGTTGGAACCGAAGACGAGGTCGGCGCGGCTGCCGGCCCACTTCACCTCGCCGGTGGCGGCGTCGCGGCCCTCGAAGGTGGTCTGGTCCTCCGAGGTCGCCTTCCACGTCGTACCCATGTCGAGCAGGTTGACGAAGAAGTCGTTGGTGAGGACGCCGGGCGTCGTGGTGAGGACGCCGAGCTGCGACTGCTGGTGGTTGGCGCCGAGGACGCGCAGGCCGCCGACGAGGACGGTCATCTCCGGGGCGCTCAGGTCCAGCAGGTTCGCCTTGTCGAGGAGCAGGTACTCGGCCGGCAGGCGGTTGCCCTTGCCGAGGTAGTTGCGGAAGCCGTCCGCGGTCGGCTCCAGCGCCTCGAAGGACTCGACGTCGGTCTGCTCCTCGGTCGCGTCGACGCGGCCCGGCGTGAAGAGCACCCGGATCTCGTGGCCGGCCTCCTTGGCGGCCTTCTCCACGGCGGCGGCACCGCCGAGGACGATGAGGTCGGCGAGGGAGACCTTCTTGGCGCCGGAGGAGGCGTTGAACTCCTGCTGGACGCTCTCCAGGGTGCGCAGCACCTGGGCCAGCTGGTCGGGGTCGTTGACCTCCCAGCCGCGCTGCGGGGCGAGGCGGATGCGGGCGCCGTTGGCGCCGCCGCGCTTGTCGCTGGCGCGGAACGTCGAGGCGGACGCCCACGCGGTGGTGACCAGCTGGGACACCGACAGACCGGATTCGAGCAGCTTGGTCTTCAGGGTGGCGATGTCCGCATCGTCGATCAGCTCGCCCTCGCGCTCCGGCAGCGGGTCCTGCCACAGCAGCGTCTCCTGCGGGACCTCCGGGCCGAGGTACAGCGACTTCGGTCCCATGTCGCGGTGGGTGAGCTTGAACCAGGCGCGGGCGAAGGCGTCCGCGAACTCCTCCGGGTTCTCGTAGAACCGGCGGGAGATCGGCTCGTAGACCGGGTCGAAGCGCAGCGCGAGGTCGGTGGTCAGCATCCGCGGGCGGTGCTTCTTCGACGGGTCGTGCGCGTCCGGGATGATCTCGGGGGCGTTCTTGGCCACCCACTGGTTGGCGCCGGCCGGGCTCTGCTCCAGCTCGTACTCGAACTCGAACAGGTTCTTGAAGAACCCGTTGCTCCACTGGGTCGGGGTGCTGGTCCAGGTGACCTCCAGGCCGGAGGTGATGGCGTCCCCGCCCTTGCCGGTGCCGTAGGTGCTCTTCCAGCCCAGGCCCTGGTCCTCCAGGGAGGCGGCCTCGGGGTCGGGGCCGACGCTGTCGGCGGGGCCGGCTCCGTGGGTCTTGCCGAAGGTGTGGCCGCCGGCGATCAGGGCGACGGTCTCCTCGTCGTTCATCGCCATGCGGCGGAACGTCTCACGGATGTCGCGGGCGGCGGCGATCGGGTCCGGGTTGCCGTTCGGGCCCTCGGGGTTGACGTAGATCAGGCCCATCTGCACGGCGGCGAGCGGGTTCTCCAGCTCGCGGTCGCCGGTGTAGCGCCTGTCGTCCAGCCAGGTGGTCTCGGGACCCCAGTAGACGTCCTCCTCCGCCTCCCAGACGTCCGCGCGGCCGCCGGCGAAGCCGAAGGTCTTGAAGCCCATGGTCTCCAGGGCGACGTTGCCGGTGAGGACCAGCAGGTCGGCCCAGGAGATGCTCTGGCCGTACTTCTTCTTCACCGGCCACAGCAGACGGCGGGCCTTGTCGAGGTTGCCGTTGTCCGGCCAGCTGTTGAGCGGGGCGAAGCGCTGCTGGCCGGCCCCGGCGCCACCGCGGCCGTCACTGATGCGGTAGGTGCCCGCGCTGTGCCAGGCCATACGGATCATCAGCGGGCCGTAGTTGCCGAAGTCGGCGGGCCACCAGTCCTGCGACGTCGTGAGCACCTCGGCGATGTCCCGTTTCACGGCCGCGAGGTCGAGCGACTTGAAGGCCTCGGCGTAGTCGAAGTCCTCGCCGAGCGGGTTGGCCACCGCCGGGTTCTTCGCGAGGATCTTCAGGTTGAGCCGCTCCGGCCACCACTGGCGGTTGCCACCACCCTGGGCCGGGTACAGGGCCCGGTCGTGCGCGACGGGGCAACCGCCGCTCCCCTCCTCCGACTTCGCGTCTGTGACGATCGCGTCGTGGTTCTCAGTCATGGCAATCCTTCCGAACTGTGCGGAACTCGGTGCTCAGGAACGGCGGCCGGTGGAACAGCCGGGGCACAGGCCCCAGTACACGACCTCGGCCTCGTCGATGGCGAAGCCGTGGTCGTCGGCGGCGGTCAGGCAGGGCGCGTCGCCGACGGCGCAGTCGACGTCGGCGACGGCGCCGCAGGACCGGCACACGACGTGGTGGTGGTTGTCGCCCACGCGTCCCTCGTACCGGGCCGGGTGGCCGGCCGGCTCGATACGGCGTACCAGACCCGCCGCGGTCAGCGCGTGAAGGGCCTCGTAGACGGCTTGCAGGGAGATGTGGCCTACGCGATCGCGGACCCCGGAGGCGATCGCCTCGACGCCGAGGTGGTCGCCGTCCCGGACGGTCTCCAGCAGCGCGACGCGGGCTGCCGTCACGCGCAGGCCGGCACCGCGCAGCTCCTCGGCGGTGGTCGGGGTCGGGGAGGCGGTCATGCGGCCGAACCTATCCTCATAAACACGAGGGATTCAATAAAACGAACGGTGCAATTTTGGCCGAGTGCGGTCGCCCCCTCTCCACGTCCCCGCCCCCCCTTCCGCCCGCCGCACCACTCGCCGCGCATTTGCATGCGCATATACCCATTTCGGCCGGTTGAGGGGCGGCCCGGGGCGTTCCCGCATCATCGTGCCCCGGCTGGGCGCGATCCGCGCGGCGAGCCGGACGGTCCCCCGAACCGGTGACTCGGTGCGTGCCACGCCCCCCGGTGCGTGCCGCGCGGGGGATGAACTCACGCGGCGCATGAACCCGCCCGGGGCGAGAAACCCGGAGCTCGTCATCGACGTGGCCGTCGAGAGGGACGCTCATGGACCTGGACGCCGTCGCCGACGAGCTGTACGGGCTGCGGCCGGAGGAGTTCGTGGCCGCCCGCGACCGCCGCGCCCGGGACGCCCGCAAGGCCGGTGACCGGGCCCTCGCCAAGGAGATCGGCGCCTTGCGACGGCCGAGCCTGGCCGCCTGGGTCAGCAATCTGCTGGTGCGCCGGCGGCCGGAAGAGGTCCAGCCGCTGCTCGGCCTCGGCGAGGAGCTGCGCCGCGCGCACCGCGAGCTGAACGGGGCAGAGCTGCGCAGACCGGCCCGTCGGCAGAACGAGGTGATCGGCGCGCTGGGACGGCAGGCCCGGCAGCTGGCCGCGCAGGCGGGGCATCCGGTGGGCGAGGGCGTCCAGCGCGAGGTCGAGGAGACCCTGCACGCCGCACTCGCCGACCCGGACGCCGCGCGGGAGTGGGCGGCGGGGCGGCTGGCGAAGCCGCTCGGCTCGGCGATCGGGTTCCCGGCGGCGGACGAGGCCTTGCTCGGCGGCCGGCCCGCGCCCGGGCCGAGGAAGCCCGCCCGGGGCGAGGGCCGCGGGGACGGGGGGGCCGGCCGGGGGACGGGGCCCGCGAGACCAAGGGCCGGGAAAAGGACAAGGCCGAGGAAGAGCACAAGGCCGGGCTGGACGAGGAGCGGGCGGCCGAGGAACGGGAGGCCGAGGAACGGGCGGCCGAGGAGCAGCGCCGGCGGGGGGCCGAGGCCCGTCAGGCCGAGCGGGAGCTGCGCGCCCACGAAGAGGAGGCCGACGCCGCCGCACGGGCGGCGGACGAGGCCGGCGCGCGGCTGGCCGACGCGCGGCAGCGGGTCCGTGAGCTGCGGGACCGGCTCCGGGACGCCGAGACGGAGCAGCAGCGGGCGCGGGCCGCGGAGCGGGAGGCGCGGGGCCGGGAACGGCAGGCCGGCCGCGCGGTCCGGGAGGCCAGGCGCCGCGCCGAGCAGGCCGCCGCGCGGCTGGAGCGGACGGCCACGGGTGCGGGTTCCCGTGGCTGACGGCGTGGTCCCTCGACGGCGCCGGGCCCCTCCCCGGCCTGCCGCGACGAGCGAGCCGAGGGGGACCGGATGCGCCCGCGCACCGCGCACCGGGCACTGGGCCAACGCGAGCCTCGGCGAGTCCCTGGTCGCCGTCAACGCGGACGCGCCCGACGTCGACCGCGATCGTGAGCGCCGTCCACCATGCGACCGGCCGCCGGGTGCGGCGTACCCCGGACACCGTCGAGGACCTGCTGTGACGACCGGGCGGGCCGGGCCGCACGGCCCCGTCCGTCAGCCGCCGGCGAGCGCCCCGTCGCGTTGGACGACCATCATGGCCATGTCGTCCTGGACCCGTCCGCCCGCGTGGTCGCGCAGGTCGGCGACGATCTCCCGCAGCAGGGGGCCGGCCTCGAGGCAGGACCACTTCGCGAGGCGTTCGGCGAGCGGGTAGAACGTGCCGTCGCCGTCGCGGGTCTCGGTGACGCCGTCGGTGTAGAGCAGGATCCTGTCCCCGTCGTGGAAGGGGAAGGTCGCCGCGGTGTACGTGCTGTCGGACAGGGCGCCCAGGCCGAGCGGCGGGGCGGGGTCGGTGGCGTGGAGCGCGGTGGCGGCCCCGGACGACCGGCCCAGCAGGAGGGGCGGCGGATGCCCGCAGCTGATCATGTGCAGCACCGGCTGGTCGTCCGGGATGTCGAGCACGACGGCGGTGACGAAGCGTTCACCGGCGTACGGATCGGCTTCCGAGAACTCGTTGAGACCCCAGTGGACGGCGTCCTCCACGTAGGCGACGAGTTCCGGCAGCGCGATGGGACGGTGGGCGGCGGCGCGGAAGGCGCCCAGCACGATGGCGGTGTCGCTGATGGAGGCGAGGCCCTTGCCGCGGACGTCCCCGATGATCAGGCGGGTGGAGCGGGAGGTCCGGGCCGCGGCGTACAGGTCGCCGCCTATGTAGGCGTCGGCCTCGGCGCTGTGGTACTCGCTGGCGAGGGCCAGCGGTCCGGCGCGCGTGGGCAGCGGACGCAGGACGACGCGTTGCGCGGTGTCCGAGACGGCACGTGCTCTGAGCAGTTCCCTCCCTCGCCGGTCCCGCAGGCGGGTGAAGACGACCAGCAGCGCGCAGAGCGCCGCGAGCGTGCACAGTTCGACCAGCACGCTCTCGGTGGCGAGGGTGCCCCGCTCGGTTCCGGCGGCGATCAGCGCGAGCACGGCGAGCGCGCCGACCAGCGATGTGGCCTTCGGACCGTAGGCCATGGCGGTGAACGCGGTGGCGACGACCAGGAGGTGGGCGAGATGGATGTCCGGCGGTAGGAACGCGTCGGCCGTCGGGATGGCGATGATCACCAGCAGCGGGGCGGCCAGCCAGAACGGGTGGGGTGATGAACACCGGTCCCAGTCCGGCAGTGCCGCGGTGGTGTGTGTCTTCGTCGTCGCAGCCGTCACGTCGTGCTCCGGTCCGTGGTGCGGGATCCGTCGGCGCGGGGTCCGTCGGCGCGGGATGCGGTGCGGGATCCGTCGTCGGCAGGTGTGGCGCCGTCGTCGTCTGTCAGGCGGGTGAGCCATTCGGCGAGCAGCGCTCGCTCCGCCGGGGAGAGCGCGCACTGAGGCTCGCAGCGCAGCAGCGCCGCCAGGGTGGTGGCGGCCCGCCGCGTGGTCACCGGCGGGCAGGTGTCGCCCGTGGACGCCTCCGAGATGAGGACACCGGCCAGCACCACGTCCCTGACCCGCGCCGACAGGTCGGTGCCGGGCCGCGTCCCGGGCCGCGTCAGCAGGGTGAGCGCGACACCGGTGTTCGCCGAGATCACGATGTCGGCCGCCCGGTCGGGCTCGACCGCGAGGCGCCCCGCCTGTGCCACGCGCTCCAGCGTGGCGAGCAGCAGCGCGTGCATCTCCTCGATCGCCTTCGGTACGCAGGCCGGCCCCGGGGCGGCCATCAGGCGGTACAGATTGGGGTGCTCCAGCGCGAACTGGGTGTGCTGGTCCCAGCCGCGCCGTAGGTCCGCGACCGGGTCGGCGGTCGGCTCGGCGGCACGTTCGGCGGCCAGGTACCGCGCGAACCCGCGATCCACGACCGCGGCCAGGAGCGTGTCCTTGTCGCCGAAGAGGCGGTAGATGACGGGCTGCCGCACACCCGCCTTCTCGGCGACGCCGCGGGTGGCCACGTCCCCGGTCGGGGACGCCTCCAGCAGTTCGGTCGCCGCCTCCAGGATCAGCGATCTATTGCTCACGTTATCAACGATACCAAGGGCCGTTTAATCACCACATACTTGTTTTTTTCGTGCGTGTGGCGCCGCCCTCCGTGGCACGGACGGCGGCACCTGGTTCGGCAGCCGTGTGATGTTTCCCGCACGACGTGAGGGACCGGGGGCCGGCGGGCACCGTTCCCCTTCATGCCCCACGCGAACGCCCTGCGGCAGGTGATGTGATGACCACGGCGACGACCCCTGCGCTCCGGACCCCCGCCCGGACCGGCGCGGCGACCGCCGGGTCCGGCGCACCGGCCGCCCCGCCCTCCCTGCCGTCCCTCACCGGGCTGCGCTGGATGGCGGCGCTGCTGGTGTTCGGACTGCACGTGCACAACTTCGGCTGGTTCGGCGGCACCGGTGGCCGCCTCGTCTCCTGGGCCTTCGGGGCCGGGGCCACCGGAGTGTCGTTCTTCTTCGTCCTGTCCGGATTCGTACTGACCTGGTCGGCGCGGCCCCACGACCGGGCGCTCGCCTTCTGGCGGCGGCGCGCCGCCCGGATCTACCCGGTGCACCTGGCCACCCTCGCCGTCGCCCTCGTCATGGCGTACACGCTGTCGCACCAGGCACGGCCGACGGCGAAGCAGTCACTGGCGAACGCGCTGCTGCTGCACTCCTGGTGGCGCCCGTGGTGGCAGACGCTGAACCCGGTGAGCTGGTCTTTGGCCTGCGAGGCGTTCTTCTACGCCGCCTTCCCGCTGCTGTTCCTGCTGCTGCGCCGGCTCGGGGCGCGCGCCTCGGCCGCGCTGGGCGGGCTGTCGGCGGCGGCGGTCCTGACGCTGGCCTGGACCGACGCGCACCACTGGTGGACCTACTCGGTCTACTCGTTCCCCGCCGCCCGGCTGCCCGAGTTCGTGCTCGGCGCGGTCACCGCGCGGCTGGTGCTGCTCGGCCGCTGGCGCGGCCCCGGCCTGGAGGCCTCGCTCGCCCTGGCCGTCATCGGCTACTTCATGGTGCCGCAGGTCACGCCCGGCTACTCCGCCACGGTGTGCACCATCGCCGGGTTCGCCCTGCTCATCCCGGCGGCGGCCGTCGCCGACCTGCACGGGCTGCCCTCCCTGTGGCGGCGCCGGCGGATGGTACGGCTCGGGGAGCTGTCGTTCGCCTTCTACATGATCCACTTGCTGGTCCTGCGCGCGGCGACGGAGGTGCTGGGCAAGAAGCCGCACTTCGGCGCCCTGACGGGAGCGGCGGTCACCGCGACCGCGTTCACCGTGTCGCTCGCCCTGTCCTGGGCCTTGTACGAGGGGGTGGAGCGCCCGGCACGGCGCCTGCTGCTGCGCCGTCGCCGTCCTTCTCCGCAGCCGGACCCGGCACCGGTCCGCCGGGACGACCCGGCGGTCGAGCCCGGTCGCACGCACGGGTGACGTCCGCAACAGCGAGGAGAGTCCCGCGCGATTCGGGGTAGGCGGCTCCCCGACACCGGCCCGGCGGCACACCGGCGGGCCGGCACCATGTGAACGCACCGAAGGAGCCGCAGCGACGTGCGCGGGAAACAGACCGGGACGAGCCGACGGCCGGCGACGGCCGGGCCATGCCCCGCGGCCCGCCCTTTCCCGCCGCACCTTGGCACGAGGGCCTGCGGCACGGCTCGCCTTCCAGGCGACGGCGTGACCCGTGCACGGCACAACAGCACGACGGGCCACCGCCCGCTCCCGGCCCCGCGCCACGGAGCGGGGTCCCGCGGCCCGGCTCGTGCTCCGGCCCGTACGCCACAGCCCGGCGCTCCCGTCCGCACCCGTACGGCCGGTCCGTCCGTGCGGCGTGCCCGTCCCCCGGGCGCCCCGGTCGCGCCGGCCTCCCCCTGCCGGACCGTGCCCGGCGCCTCCGTCGTGGTCCCGGTCCCGTGGCCCCGACCGGCACCGGCCCACGCCAGGGCCGGCCGGCGGCGCGGTCGGCGGGGTCCGCGCGGTATTCCCGGTCTAACGACCCTGACCTGGGGAAAGTTGTCGGAGGTGGGGTTGGCCCGCTCGGACGGCGGGGGCTACGGTGGGCGGTCGGCAGTGATCGGTACGGGGAGCCGGCCGACCGGCGGACCTGGCTGTGCGAGAGGAGAGGATGAGAGTGCCCGAGCAGGACGCGGCCGAATCGGCCCCGCAGGTGGTGAGTGCCTTCCTGGAACGGCGCAAGGAGCAGATCGCCCAGCGCTGGGCCGACGCCCCCCTGTTCCGCTCGGTCTTCACCGTCTCCCGCGACGAGGCGGTCGAGGCGTGCAAGGCCGTCGTGGACGCGCTGTCCGACGTGGCGGCCAGCGGACAGCTGGAGAACATCACGGCGCCCGGTTTCACGCCGGTGCGTGACCAGCTGGGCCGGATGACCCAGTCCCGGACCCGCACCGGATCGACCCCGGCCCAGATCGCCGACGAGGTGGCCGCCCTGCGCGTCCCCGTGGTCGACCTGCTGCGCGAGGAGTTCACCGACCCCGCCACCGCGCAGGCCCAGGAGTGCGTGATGGCGCTGACGCTGCTGCTGGGCACGCTGCGCCTGGTGGTGATGGAGACGGCCCTGGACGCGAACGCCGAGCTGATCGAGCGGCAGCGCCAGCAGTTGCTCGAAGTGGCCACGCCCGTCATCAAGTTGTGGGAGGGCACGGTCGCCGTGCCCCTGATCGGAACGCTGGACAGCGCGCGCAGCCAGGTCGTGATGGAGTCGCTGCTGGAGGCCATCGTCGACCAGCGCGCCCGGTACGCCATCCTGGACATCACCGGCGTGCCGACGGTCGACTCGCTCGTCGCGCAGCACCTGATGAAGACGGTGGCCGCTGCGCGCCTGATGGGCGCGGAGTGCATCGTGTCCGGGATCCGCCCGGCCATCGCGCAGACCATCGTGCAGCTCGGCATCGACCTCGGCTCGGTGCTCACCCGCGCCTCGCTGTCCGACGCGCTGGCCTACGCACTGGGCAAGCAGGGCATCGAGGTGTCCCGCGCGGACACGAGTGCGAGCGCCCGGTGAACCAGCCCGTACCGGCCCAGCCGTCCCAGGTCCCGGTGCTCGCCCTGGGCGACGTGCTGCTGGTCTCGTTGCAGGGCGAGCTGCACGACGGCATGGCCGAGCAGTTGCAGCACGACATCACCAACCGCATCGCCACCAGCCGGGTGACCGGTGTGGTCCTCGACATCTCCGGTGTGGACATCGTCGACTCGTTCCTCGGCCGGGTCCTCGCGGAGATCGCCTCCACGGCCGCCCTGCTGGCGGCCCGCACGGTCCTGGCCGGGATGCGGCCCGCCGTGGCGATCACGCTCGTCGAGCTGGGTCTCACCCTGCCCGGCCTGGTCACCGCGCTGGACGTCGACCGTGCCATGGAACTGCTCTCACAGAGGGGAAGCTGATGCAGTCGTCCGGCCAGGCTTCCGCGACGAGCCTGCCCATCGGCTCGGACGCGGATCTGGCCTGGGTCCGGCAGCAGGTGCGGCAGTGCGCGGCGCAGCTCGGCTTCGGTCTCGTGCAGCAGACCAAGCTGGTCACGGCGGCGAGCGAGCTGGCCCGCAACACGCTGGTGCACGGCGGCGGCGGGCGGGCGGAGATCACGCCGCTGGACAACGGCCGCAGCCGAGGTCTGCGCATGAGTTTCATCGACGACGGTCCGGGCATCCGCGACATGGAACTGGCCATGACCGACGGGTACACCACCGGCGGCGGCCTCGGACTCGGGCTGAGCGGAGCGAAGCGGCTGGTGCACGAGTTCAGTGTGGACACCGAGCCCGGGCGGGGCACGACCGTCACCGCCGTCGCCTGGGTGGCCCAGGTACCCGCGTCGCGTCCGGGGGTGGGATGAGCCGGGTGTGGGAGATCCCGGTGCACGACTCCACGCGTGTCCGGGACGCCCGGATAGCGGCCCGTGAGGCGTGCGGACAGGCGGGGCTCGCCGCCGCGCGCACGGCGGCCGCGGAACTGGTCGCCACCGAGCTGGCCACCAACCTGCTCAAACACGCCGGCGGTGGCCGCATGGTGGTCAACCTGGTGGCGGTGCCCGCCGGCGGCGCGGAGACCGGGTCGGTGCAGCTGTTCTCGCTCGACCACGGGCCGGGCATCGCCGACGTCGGCGCCGCGCGGCGGGACGGCTGGTCCACCGCCGTCGGCTCGCTCGGCGCGGGCCTCGGCAGCTGTCAGCGCAGCGCCAACGCCTTCCACCTGTACAGCCTGCCGGGCCGGGGAACGGTCGCGGCGGCGCGGATCGATCCCGAAGCGGTCAAGCGCGGGGCACCGTCGGCACCGGTGCCGGCGGGCGGGATCACGACCGCCCTCGCGCAGGCCGAACAGTGCGGTGACGCGTGGAGCTGGGCGCGTTCCGGGAGCCGGGTGACGATGCTGCTCGCGGACGGTCTGGGGCACGGTCCGAAGGCCGCGCACGCCTCCACCGCGGCCGTGGCGGAGCTGCACCGCGTCGCCCATCTTCCGCCGGCCGAGATCCTGCGCCGGCTGCACACCGTGCTGCGGCCGACCCGGGGCGCGGCGGTCACGGTGGCCCAGGTGGACCCGGACCGGGCCGAACTCAGCTTCGCGGGCGTCGGCAACGTCGGCGCCCGGGTGCGCACGGGGGATTCCTGGACGTCCCTCGTCTCCCATCCGGGGATCGTCGGCGCGTACTTCCCGGCGCAGGTGCCCGTGCGCCGGGTGCCGTGGCGCGGGGACAGCCTGCTCGTCCTGCACAGCGACGGGCTGCCCAGCCGGTGGCAGCCGCCGGAGGACCCTCTGCTGCTCGCCCACGACCCGTCGGTGGTGGCCGCGGCCATCCTGCGCGAGGCGGGCAGCCCGGCCCGCCCCGCACGCGACGACACCAGCGTGGCCGTACTGGCCCCCGACCGCCGGACCAGCGCCCATGACAGCCGCCTCTGACAACTGGACCATCGCCCGCGCCGCCGACGCGGCCCGCGCCCGCGCCCTGCTGGCGCGGCTCACCGCGGACGCCGGGGTGCCCGTGCTCGACCGCGCCCGGTTCCTGACCGCGCTCGGCACCCGGCTGCGCCACGCCGTCGACGCCGGCGGCGCGGAGCTGGCCGTGACCGCCGGGGCGGACGGGAAGCTGCGGGTCGCCCTGGACGGGCCGGAACCGTGGCGGCACACCCTCGTCTGCCCCGCCCCCGTGACCGGCCCGCTGCCCGGCCTGGACGACGCCCCGCTCGCCGAGGCCGTGCTGGACGCCGACGAGGACGCCGCCGCCCTGCTGGCGCACCTGGCGGAGACGGAGGAGCTGCTGCGGTTCCACCGGGAGGAGCTGCACCAGACCAACCAGGGCGTGCTGGCGCTGCACGCCGAGCTGGAGGCGGCGGCGCTCGCGCAGCGCGAACTCCTCGACGCGGAGCGGACGGCGCGCGCGGAGGCGGAGAAGGCCCGTCGTCTGCTGACCTTCCTGGCCAACGCGAGCGCCGTGCTGAACGCCTCCCTCGATCACGAGGACATCCTGCGCCGGCTGCCCGAGCTGCTGGTCCCGGAGTACGCGCGGCACGTCGACGTCTGGTTCGTGGACGACGAGCGCGTCCCGCCGGCCGAGCGGGCGGCCGCCACGGTGACGGCGGCGCGCACCGGCCGGCCGCAGCACGCGGGCCCCCACCCCGGCGACCTGCCCGGCGTGGACGACCTGCCGGCCTCCGCGGTCTCCCCGCGGCGGCCGCTGCTGTGCCTGCCGCTCGGCGCGCGCACCGTGCAGGGGGTGCTGACGCTGTCGGCGCCCGGCGAGCGCTTCGACCCGGACACCACCGTGATGCTGCTGGAACTGGCCCGGCGCGCGGGCATCGCCCTGGACAACGCCCGCCAGTACGAGCAGCACCGGGACGTGGCCGAGGCCCTGCAACGGGCGCAGCTGACCGAGCTGCCCACCACCCCGGGTCTGGAGCTGGCCGCGCGCTACCTGCCGGCGACGCACGGCCTGAACATCGGCGGTGACTGGTACGACGCCTTCCCGCAGCCGGACGGCAGCGTCCTCGCGGTGATAGGGGACGTCACGGGGCACGGGCTGCGCGCGGCGGTGATCATGGGCCAGCTTCGGACCGCGCTGCGCGCCTACGCCGTCGAGGGCAACGGCCCGGCGCGCATCCTCACCCTGCTGCACCGGATGCTCCGCCACCAGCAGCCGGAGCTGTACGCGACCTGCGCCATCGCCCGGTTCACGCCCGGGGAGGCCGGGGTGGTGTGGGCGGCGGCCGGGCATCCGCCGGCCATCGCGCGCGGCCCGGACGGCGAGGTAAGGGTGCTGGAGGGCAGACCGGGGATCATGCTGGGAATTCCGATGGCGTTCTCGTACGAGGAGCACACCCTGGAGCTTCCGGTGGGCTCGACGCTCGCGCTGTACACGGACGGTCTGGTGGAGCGGCGGTCGGCCGGGATCGACGCGGGCATCGACCGCCTCGCCGAGGCCATGGGGGCGCTCGGCCGGTCGGACCTGGCGGATCTGGACGGGGCGGCCGACGCGTTGCTGAAGCCGATGCTGCACGACTCCGAACACGACGACGACATCTGCCTGTTGCTGTGCCGCACCACGCTGGAGTGAGCGGCCCGGCGCCGGCTCCCCCTCTGGCGGGGCGAGCCGGCGCGGGGCCGTGACGCGTACGGCGGCCGGTCCGGGCGACTGCCCGGAGGCCGTCAGGCGGCGGACGGGAAGCGTTCCCAGACCCGGTGGGCGCCGAGCAGCTGGGTGAGCTGCTGGAGCACGGCGGTGGCGGTGTCGTCGGCGACGACACCGGGCGCCTCCAGCGGGATGCCGGCCGCCTCCAGGGCGCTCTCCCCGCCCTTGGCGGCGCCGATGGCCTTGCCGTGCCGGAAGGCCTCCGCGAGCAGCAGCCCCACCCGCGGGTCGGGGGTGCCCGCCCTGCCGTTGGGCTGACCGGCCTTGGCGTCGCGGGCGCCGTAGGCGTCGGCGCCCACGCCGGGGGTGCCGGCCACCAGCAGGGCGTCGAACTCCACGGAGCGCGCGGTGGCGTAGGTCCGCTGCACGGTCAGAGCGTCCTCGCCGTCGCCGAGGGTGCCGCCGACCGGTGCGACGATCAGCGGGACCATGCCGCCGTCCAGCACCTGCTGGCGTACGGCGCGTACGCCGTCCAGGTCGCCGTCGGGGCCGGTGACGATGCCGATGATCCGGCCGTCGGTGGGCCAGGTGTGCCCGACCTGGGAGAGGGCGGGGCTGGGCTCGACGTCGACGAGCGGCACCGTCGGCGCGGGCGCGGGCAGGCCGAGGCCGGCGGCGACGCCCTCGCACAGCTCCGGGTCGATGTTGGCCAGGACCTGAAGGGCCCGTTCCCGGATGGCCTGTTCGTAGCACTTGCCGAGTTCGAAGGTGTAGGCGCCGATGATGTGCTCGCGCTCCACCGGGCTCATGCTCAGCCAGAACCTGCGGGGCTGGCTGAAGTGGTCCTGGAACGACTCGGGCGCCTCGCGGACCTTGGTCGCCTCGGGGACGCGGACGGGGGTCTCGACGTAGGCGCCTTCGAGGCCCGTGCCGGGAGTGAAGGGGCAGCCGCCGTCGAGGGAGTTGGGGCGGTAGGGGGCCACGCCCCGGTGGACGGCCGTCTGGTGGAAGCCGTCGCGCAGCATGTCGTTGACGGGCGAGTGCGGCCGGTTGATCGGGATCTGCGGGAAGTTCGGGCCGCCGAGCCGGGTGATCTGGGTGTCCAGGTAGGAGAAGAGCCGGCCGGCGAGCAGCGGGTCGTCGGTGACGTCGATGCCGGGGACGAGGTGGCCGACGTGGAAGGCGACCTGCTCGGTCTCGGCGAAGAAGTTCGACGGGTTGCGGTTCAGGGTGAGCAGCCCGATCGGCTGTACGGGGGCCAGTTCCTCGGGGACGATGTTCGTCGGGTCGAGCAGGTCGATGCCCTCGAAGGTCTGGTCGGGGGTGTCGGGGAAGGTCTGGATCCCGAACTCCCACTCGGGGTAGGCGCCCGCCTCGATGGCGTCGTAGAGGTCGCGGCGGTGGAAGTCGGGGTCGACGCCGTTGATGATCTGGGCCTCCTCCCACACCAGGGAGTGCACGCCCAGCTTCGGCTTCCAGTGGAACTTCACCAGGGTCGTCTCCCCGGCGGCGTTGACCAGGCGGAAGGTGTGGACGCCGAAGCCCTCCATGGTGCGGTACGAGCGCGGGATGCCCCGGTCGGACATGTTCCACAGGGTGTGGTGGGTGGCCTCGGTGTGCAGGGTGACGAAGTCCCAGAAGGTGTCGTGGGCGCTCTGCGCCTGCGGGATCTCCCGGTCCGGGTGCGGCTTGCCGGCGTGGATGACGTCCGGGAACTTGATGGCGTCCTGGATGAAGAACACCGGGATGTTGTTGCCGACGAGGTCGAAGACGCCCTCGCTGGTGTAGAACTTCGTCGCGAAGCCCCGGGTGTCGCGGACGGTGTCGGAGGAGCCGCGGGAGCCGAGCACGGTGGAGAAGCGGACGAACACCGGTGTCTCGACGTCCTCGGCGAGGAAGGCCGCCTTGGTCACGTTGGCGGCGGTGCCGTAGCTGCGGAAGACGCCGTGCACTCCGGCGCCGCGGGCGTGGACCACGCGCTCGGGGATGCGCTCGTGGTCGAAGTGCATGACCTTCTCGCGCAGGTGGTGGTCCTGGAGGAGCACCGGTCCGCGAGGGCCCGCCTTGAGGGAGTGGTCGGTGTCGTAGAGCCGGGTGCCCTGTGCGTTGGTCAGGTAGCTGCCGCTCTGCGCCATCCGCGCCTGGTCGGCGCCGGTCGGCTGCCCGGTCGGCGAGACGGTGGCCGGGCCGCTCTGGTCGGGCTTGGGCGGGTACGGCTCATGGGGGTCGGTCGGCTCGGCGACCGGCGGCGACTTGGGTCCCGGCTTGCCGGGGATGCCGTCCTCGGGGCCGGCCGGTCCGCCCTGCAGGGCGTCCGCCACCTTGTCCGCCGCTCGTTTCAGGGGATTCGTCTCGCTCATCAGTTCTGATTCCTTCACTGGTCACGGGGGCGGGCCCGGCAGGGACGAGGTGCGTGTCCGAGGCGCGCCTGCCCGCACCCGGGCACGGCCGGCATCGGAGTCGTACCGGGCGAATGTCGATGGAAAGAGGTGGGACGGGGGCTCGTACCGAGGTCCCCGGGCCGGGACGTCCGAAACCGGGAACCACGGTGGATTTCCGGTCGGGGTGAAGTCGGGCCGTCTCCTGTCGTGTTGCCGGGGCGGGAGGCCCACCGGACGCGCTGGTCCGGACCCGGGGACCACCGGCAGGGCCAAGTGCCCCCTGCCGAGGACGTGTTGGTCAGCAGGGCCGGCTTCTTGACCCGGGGCAGGCGGCCACCCGGCGGCCGCCCGCACACGCCACCCTAGGCGCTGACCCCGCCGGGCGCAGTTCGGGACGGGCGCGGCCGTACCCCTTGGAGTACGGTCCCCGTCCGCCGGTCACGGACGCGCGACGACCCGCAGGGTCTCCAGGGAGGAGTCCGCCGCGTCCGGGATGAGGAAGCCGTGGGCGACACCGCTGCGCAGGTAGTCGAGGACCTCCGCGGTGATCACCTCGCCCGGTGCCACGACCGGCACGCCCGGCGGGTACGGGCTGATCGTCTCGGCGGCGATCCGGCCCACGGCCCGCTCGGCGGGTACCCGCTCGGCGGGGCCGAAGAAGGCGTCGCGGGGCAGCACCGCCTGCTCCAGTTCCAGGACGCCGGGCTCGGGCAGGTGCACGGCGGGCCGTCGCTCGATGGAGTCCGCGCGTTCCACCAGGGAGCGTACGGAATCCACGAGCAGCTTCTCGGTCTCCTCGTCGTCGGCGTGGGTGATGGAGGCGCTGATCCGGCAGGTGTCCGAGCCGCCCACGTCGATGTGGCAGTTGGCGCGCAGCCATTCGGCCGCCTGCATGCCGCTGATACCGAGGTCGCGTACGTCGACGACGATCTTCAGCGGGTCGAACTCGGCGGCCAGGCCCTCCTCGATCACTTCGCCGCCCATCACCTTCAGCCCCGGCAGCTCGCGCAGCAGGGCCCGGACGCGCTCGGCCCGGTGCAGCGCCGCGTCCAAGAGGTCGTGCCCGTGTTCGGCCATCTGCCGCCGCCAGCCGTCGAGGGCCGCGTAGATCAGGCTGGAGGCGCTGGTGGTGCCGAGCAGGTCCTCGCGCTGTTTGAGCACGGTGGGCGAGACCCGGTCGTGCTGGAGGTGGAAGACGGAACTCTGCTCGATCGCGCCGCCCATCTTGTGCACGCTGGTGACGACCAGGTCGGCGTCCGCGTTCATGCCCCAGACGGGCAGGCCGTCGTGGAAGGGCAGGTGGGCGCCCCACGCCTCGTCCACGATGAGCGGGACGTCGAAGGCGTGGCAGGCGTCGGCCACCGCGCGCACATCGGCGCAGGTGCCCCAGTCGGTGGGCGTGATCAGCAGCATGCCCTTGGCGTCGGGGTGCTCGCGCAGCCCGTTGCGCACGTCGTCGGCCTCGGGCGGATGCGCCATGTGGCGTTCGCCGTCGAACTTGGGGTGCACCCAGACCGGCTCCACGCCGTTGATGATCACCGCCGCGATGACCGACTTGTGGGCGTTGCGGGACACCAGCAGCTTCTCTCCCGGCCCGGCGACCGAGCACATCGCGGTCCGCACGGACAGGGAGCTGCCGCAGGTGGAGAAGAACGCCTGCTCGGCGCCGACCGCGTCCGCCATCAGCTCCTGCGCCTGCTCCAGCACGCCCTGGGACTGGCGGCGGTCGTCCAGGCCGTTGAGGCTGAGCACGTCGGAGCGGAAGACGTCCATTCCCATGATCTCGGCCACCCGGGGATCGGTGCCGCGGCCCTGTTTGTGCCCGGGGGGCCCGTACGCCACGTCTCCTCGCCGCCGGAACTCCTGCAGAGCCTCCAGGACGGGTACGCGAGAGTGGTCCATGGCAGTCCTCCTGAGCTGGTCGGTGCCGCATCCACCGTGTTGCACCGGCCGCGCTCCCCAAACACGCGGCCGGTGTCAGGGGGCCGTTCGGTGGAACCCGGCCCCGGCACGGAAGACGCCCGCCGAACCCTCAGGAGGTCTCGTGTCGCTGTACCAGCGGATCCGGGAGGAGACCGAGCGCCGCGCCGACGCGCTGTGGAGTGTGGCGACCGCCCTCCACGCGGATCCGGAGACCGCGTTCTCCGAGCACCGCGCGGCGAAGCTGCTCACGGACGAACTGGAGCGCGCGGGGTTCGCGGTGCGGCGGGAGGCCGCGGGCCTGCCGACCGCGTTCACGGCCCGCGCGGGCGAGGGCCGGCCGGTGGTGGCCTTCCCCCTGGAGTACGACGCGCTGCCCGGCCTCGGGCACGCCTGCGGACACAATCTGATCGCGGCGGCGGGCCTCGGCGCGGCCCTGGTCACCGAGGCCGTGCGGGACGGCACCGGGGGCACGGTCCTCGCGGTGGGCACGCCGGCCGAGGAGGGCGGTGGCGGCAAGGCCCTGGAGGTGGAGGCCGGGGTGTTCGACGGGGTGGACGCCGCCCTGATGTTCCACCCCGGGGTGTACGACTGGGTGCGGGCGCCGCTGACCGCGCAGGAGCAGTACCGGATCGGCTTCCGGGGCCGGGCCGCGCACCCGACGGGCGACCCGACGGAGGGCATCGACGCGCTCGCCGCGCTGATCGAGCTGTTCAACGTGGTGTCGGCGCTCGGGCGGCGGCTGCCGGAGGGCTCCCACGTCCAGGGGATCATCACGCAGGGCGGTACGGCCACGAACATCGTCCCGGAGTACGCCGAGGGCCGCTTCGGGCTGCGCGCGGTCACGACGGCGGCCCTGGACGAGCTGGCGGAACAGCTGCGCACCGCCGCGGAGGGGGTGGCGCTGGCGACCGGCACGGCCGTCACGGTGGAACGCGCGAGCGTGCGCTACGAGCACTTCCGGGACAGCTCGGTGCTGTCCGAGCGGTTCGCCGGGCACCTGGACCGCGCCGGGATCGCGCTGACCGCGCCCACGCCCGGCGTCTACCTGGGCTCCTCCGACATCGGCAACGTCAGCGGCCGGCTGCCGGCCATCCACCCGTTCGTCGCGATCATGGGCGCCGACGGCTCCGACCATACGCCCGAGTTCGCCGAGGCCGCGGCCTCGGAGCGGGCCCGCCGTGTGCTGACGGCGGTGGTGGAGGCGCTGGCCTGCACGGCGGTGGACCTCCTGGGGGACGCGGAGCTGCGCGGTCGCGCGTGGGCGGACCTGCATCTGACGGCGGACTGACGGCCCCGGTCCCGCCGGCCCCGCGCACCGTCCGCGGTGCCGCCGTCCGGACGACGGTCAGCCGGAGCGGACCTCGCGTTCGTCCTCTCGTTCGGCGGCCTTCGCCCGGCCGCGCACGTCCTCCACGGCGGCGGACAGGGCCCGGCGGATCACCTCGGGCAGCCGGCGGCGCGTCGGCCACTCCACCAGGCAGCGCGCGACCTCCCGCAGTTTGATGTTGCTGTGCTGCGATATGTGCCGCAGGACGTCCCAGCCCTGCTCCGGACGCAGCCCGCCCACGGTGATGACCACGCCGATCGCCTGGTCGACCAGGGCGTGCGAGCCGAGAGCACGGCGCAGTTGCTCCACCTCCTCCTGAAGTGCTTTCAGCTGGTCCGTCCGCTCCTCGGGTCCGATCATGCGCCTCACCCTCCGCAGCCCGGACGCCGAGCACCAGCCGTCAGGCGAACAACAGGGCAAGAGGCCGTACAGAAAACGAAAAATCGCTGGTCGGTGGGCCGTGGCGGCGGGTTTCGGGGGCAGCGGGCGGGCATGGACAGACTCACCTTCGACAGCCATGACCTGGACGTGACGGAGGACTTCCTCAGCCGGGCCTACGCCAGGATGCGCATCGGAAGCGGGACGTCCGGCTCGACCCGTGCCCAGATCCACCGCGCCGGCATTCCCGGCGTGAGCGTCGACGAACTCGCGCTGGACTTCGAGATGTCCTACTCGGTGTCACCGCTGGGCCGGATCTGCCTGTGCGTCGTGCACGAGGGAACCGTGCGGGACCACGGCTTCCAGGGTGTCGAGGACTCCTTCGGCCCGGGGGACGCGGTGCTGTTCGCGCCGCCGGACCTGCCGTACGAAGGCCGCATCTGCAACGCCCGCTACAACATCACCATGCTGGATCCCGCGCTGCTCGCCCAGGTGGCCGGGGACGGCTCGCGACCGGTACGGCTGACCGGGCACCGGCCTCGCTCGGCCGCCGCGGCGCGCCACCTCACCCGTACGATCGCCCATCTGCGCGACGACGTGCTGTCCGACGCCCAGATCGCGGACCAGCCGCTGATCGCCGCCACGGCCGCCCAGCATCTGGCGGCGAGTGTCCTGGCCGCGTTCCCCAACACGGCGCTGGACGAGGCCGCCGCCCACGACACCGACGCGCACCCGGCGGTGCTGCGGCGCGCGCTCGCCTACATCGACGACCACGCGGACCAGCCCGTCGCGGTCGCGGACATCGCCGCCGCGGCCCATGTGACGGTACGCGCGCTGCAGTACGCCTTCCGCCGCCATCTGGACACCACTCCGCTGGCCCAGCTGCGCCGGGTGCGGCTCGCACATGCCCATCGCGAGCTGGTGGCCGCCGATCCCGGCAGCGGGGTCACGGTGACGGAGATCGCGGCCCGGTGGGGTTTCCACCACCCGGGCCGCTTCGCCTCCCTGTACCGGGACACCTACCGCAGGGCCCCGCACGAGAGCCTGGCCGGCGGCTGACGGCGGCCGGCCGGTGTCCTTACGGGAAGGACGTCACCTTGGACGGAACCGTGTCGGTTCCCGAGGTGGGTGCGCCCGTGCTGTTGACGACGTGCGCGTACTGGCCCTTGCCGCCGAGCGAGATCACCAGCAGGTCGTGCATCTTGATCCCGCTCTTGACCGGCACCTGGAAGCCGTGGGCCTGGACGATCGAGGGATCGGCCGTGTAGTTGCAGTAGCTGCCCAGGCCCCACGCCTCGTGGGTGGTGACGGAGTCGGCGACCTTGTAGGCCGCGTAGCCGGTGATGCCGTCGTGGGTGATGGCGGCGGCGTTCGGGGCGTCGTAGGCCTTCTCGTTCTGGAAGAAGATCGTCCGGCCGCGTTCTCCGTTCCAGTAGACGTCGTACTTGTTGAAGTGCTCCACGAACAGGCCGGTGGCCAGGACGTCGTCGCCGTTCACGCGCAGGCCGTAGTCGGCGCGGTTGGTGTCCCAGCCGACGCCGCTGCCGTGGTCGGCGCGCCAGAGCCAGGTGTGGTCGATGATCACGTCGTCGCTGTTGACCACCACGGAGTTGGTCGCGAGCCCGGGCCCGGCTCCGCCGACGCGGATGAAGACGTCCTGCATGGTGGTGGGGTTCGCGGAGTGGTCGGCGCCGGCGTCGGGGGTGCCGATGCGCAGCAGCGTGTCGGAGTTGACCGGGCCCGCGTCGATCAGGAACCCGGCGAGCCGCACCCCGTCGACGTCGGCGACGTGCATCGCGTCGACGCCGTTGTCGGGGACGAGGGTGGCGAGGCCGAGGCCGAGGACGACGGTGTTCGGCCGGGTGACGTCGATGGTCTGGTCAAGGTGGTAGACGCCGGGGGTGAACAGGAGGTTGAGGCCCTGGGCGAGGGCCTGGTTGATGGTGGCGGCGGTCGCGCCGGGCTTGACGACGTAGAACTGGTCGAGCGGGAGCGACGTACCGGCGTTCGCGGGCCAGGAGACGCCCCGGGCGTTGGTGCGCTTGGCCGGGACGAACACCTTGTAGGCGGAGCCGTCGAGGTAGAGGAACGGCTTCTCGCGGGAGACCGGGGTGGTGTCCAGGGTGGTGTACGGGCCGCTGTCGAAGTTGGTGGCGGGAGCGCCCTGGACACCGGTGAAGGTCATGTTCCACACGCCGTTGGTCCAGCCGCCGACCGAGCTGTCCCGGGTGTACCACTGCTGCTGGGAGTACGGGCCGACCGTGCCGTCGATCTTGGAGTCCGCGATGTAGCCGCCGGAGGCCCAGCCGTAGCCGTTGGGAGCGAGGTTGAGGCCGCCCTGGACGTGGATGCGGCGGAAGGGCGCGGCCTGGGCGACGGCCCAGCGGTCGGTGCCGTTGACGGGCTTGAGGGCGAGGTTCTCCGCCGAACGCCAGAAGTTCTGGGTGGCGTTGCCGTTGAACCAGCCCGCGTCGACCGTGATGTCCCCGTTGATCTGGGTGTCGTCGGGGTTCAGGCCGAGGCCGGAGATCGAGGTGTAGAAGCCGAGTTGGGCGTTGATGTTGTTGTAGGTGCCGGGCTTGAGCAGGAACTGGTAGCGGCCGGTGCCGAACTGGGCCGACTCCTGCTTGGCGAAGACGTCGTCGAACTTCTGCTGCAGGCCCGGGGTCGAGGGGTCGACGACGATGACGTTCGGGCCGAGGTCGCCGCCGCCCTGGACGGGCGGGACGCCGGTGGCGCCGGTGTGCACGGCGACCTCCCACAGGGAGTATCCGTAGCCGGTGCCGCGGGCGGTGCCGTAGATCCGGACGTACCTGCCGGAGCCGCTGACGTCGTAGGACGCCGTGCCGCCGGTGGCCCCGGTGACGCTCTTGAGGGTGTTCCAGCTCTGCCCGTCGGAGGACGCCTGGATCTGGAAGTCCTTGCCGTAGGCGGCCTCCCAGTTCAGGTCCACCTTGCACAGGTCCTGGACGGAACCGAGGTCGATGCGGAGCCACTGCGGGTCGGCGGCCTGGCTGGACCAGCGGGTCCCGGTGTCGCCGTCGACGGCGGCGGAGGCGGGGGTGCCGGCGTTCTCGGTGGAGGAGGCCGTGGCGGCCTTGCCCTGGGCCGCGTTCGCGGTGCCGCAGCCCGCCTGGGCGCCGTCCGCGGTGCCGAACACCTGGAACTCCCAGAGGGAGTAGCCCCAGGCGGTGGCTCGGTGCACGCCGAGCATCCGTACGTAGCGGCCCCGGCCGGACACGTCGAGCGTGTCGTCGCCGCCGTCGGAGCCGGTGACGGACTTCAGATCGGTCCAGGTATTGCCGTCCCCGGATATCTGGACCTTGTAGTCCTTGCCGTAGGCGGCCTCCCAGTTCAGGACGACCCGGGTGACGGTGGCGGTGTTCCCGAGGTCGACCCGGACCCACTGGTCGTCGCTCGCGGCCGAGGACCAGCGGGTCCCGGTGTCGCCGTCGACGGCCTTGGCGGCGGCGGTGCCGCCGTTCTCCTCGGACGACGCGGTGGCGGTTTTCCCCTGGGACAGGGGGGTCTCGGCGGCGGTGGCCGAGGGGTGCGTGGCGGGCAGGGCGAGCAGCGCGGCCGTGGCGGCCAGCACTGCGCCCAGTGCTCTCAGTCTCATGCGGCGGCTCCAGACGTGTGGGGATGCAACGGGTAAGACCCACGGCTTAGTTCATGCTTTGATTTAAGAGATGAACCAACCGTCCCACAAGCCTTCGGACACCAGATTCCTTCAACGGCCGGTGCTGTCCCCCGCTCACCCGGCGATCGGCTCGGCCGCTTGCCGCACGCGGCGGGGCGCGGGTCAGCCCGGCTCGGGCGGGGGCGCGGACAGCGGGGTGTCCCAGGCGAGCTGGCGGATGAGCTGCTCGTCCGGAGCGGCGGAAGGAGGTGTGCCGGGCGTGGGGCGGGTGCCGCGGGTGAGGCCGCCGCTGACGGCGATGTTGCGCTCCGCCCGCGGACGGCGGTGCCGCTCGAACCCGGCACACGCGGCCCCCGCACCGGGCAGATCGCGCAGGGCCTTGGCCAGGACCACGGCGTCCTCCAGGGCCATCGAGGCGCCCTGGCCGGTCGCCGGGGAGGCCGCGTGTGCCGCGTCGCCCACGAGCAGGACCCGCCCGGTGTGCCAGGCGGTCCCGAGGGGCAGCTCCGTGGCGTTGGTGACCATGACGGCGTCGGCGCAGGCCGCGACCAGCGCGGCGGCGGGAGTGTCGTCCTCCCTCAGCAGCGGCAGCAACTGCGCGCGCAGGACGGAGGGCGGCGCGGCGAGGTCCTCGGCGGACAGCGGACCGCCGCCGGTGCGGGCGAACCAGTACGCCTCCCCCGCCGGCGACACCGCGTACCCGAAGGCGGTCGTGGCGCCCCGCACCATGGTGACGGCGCCGTCCGGGCCGGGTGCGGGCGCGTTCGCGGTGTAGCCGTAGTAGACCCGCCGGCCGGCGTACCCGGGCCGGACCCCGGGCATGAGCAGGCCGCGCACGGTGGAGTTCAGGCCGTCGGCGCCGATGAGCAGGTCCCCGGTGGCCGTCGAGCCGTCGGCGAAGTGGGCGGTGACGTCGTACGGGCCGTCCGTCACGGACACCAGCCGGGCGCCGTGGCGCAGCCGGACGCCGCGGCGGACCGCCTCGCCCTGGAGGGCCGCGTTCAGCTCACCGCGGCGCAGGCAGCGGTAGCGCAGGGCGGGGTCGTCCGCCTCGCCCAGCGGTGCGTGCGCGAGCTCGGTGCCCCGGCTGTCCAGTAGCCGCAGCGAAGTCAGCGGAAAACCGACGGCCGTGACGGCCTGCGTGGCGTCCAGCTCGGCCAGGGCGCGCATGCCGTTGCTCGCCAGGGTGAGGAAGGCGCCGATGTCCTCGGCCGTGTCCGGGTGCGCCTCGTAGACGGTGACGTCGACACCGGCCTTGTGCAGGCCCAGCGCGGTCGCGGTCCCCGCGATGCCACCGCCGATCACCAGTACCCTCATCGCGTCCGCTCCCTCATCCGCCGCTGCGCGCACCGACCGTGGCCGTGACCATCCAAGGGCAGCGGTGGGGCCGCCCGGAACACACGGGGCCGGTATCCGGACACGCGGGCCCTCCCGAGTGCCTGGCGGGGCACGTGGTCTGACGGCCGCCACCGCGGTAACCGGCCCTCGGGTGAACCTGGTGCGAGGCGGGCGTCCGCTGGTTCCCGGCCCGTGCGCCTCACGCTCCCGGTCCGCCTCCGACCGCCGCGCGAGCCGCTCCTGAGACACGCGGCCGGGTGCGCCGTGCGCCGGCACGCCCCCTGTGTGAAGGGTGGTTGCCGGGGAACTGGGTACGTCCCCGCCATGCGGGTGAGTGTGGTGGACGCGGGGTCGAACACGGTCCGACTGGTGATCGCGGATGTGGAGGGCGGTGTTCCGCTGCCGGTGCACACCGTCAAGTGGAAGCTCCGCCTCGCCGAACAGGTCGGCCCGGACGGCACCATCGCCGACGAGGCGGTGGAGCGGCTGGTGAAGGCGGTGGCCGCGGCGGGCGCCACGGCCCGGCGGTGGCACGCGGCGGGCCCGCTGGCCTTCGCGACCGCGGTGGTGCGCGGCGCCCCCAACCGCCATGACGCGCTGCAACGGGTGGCGTCCGGCACCGGTATCCGCATGTGCACCCTGCCCGGTGAGACGGAGGCCGAGCTGACCTTCCTGGCGGCGCGGCGCTGGCTGGGCTGGAAGGCGGGTCCCCTGGCCCTGCTCGACATCGGCGGCGGCTCGCTGGAGGTGGCCTTCGGCCGGGGCCGGCTGCCCGACTTCGCCGCGTCCCTGCCGCTCGGCGCCAGCCGGCTGACCCGGGAGCATCTGGGCCTCCAGGATCCGCCCGGGCCGGGCGAGCTGAAGGAACTGCGCCGCCGTATCCGCCATGAACTGCGGGACGTGGCCGCGCGGATCCGCTGGGAGCGTCCGCGCACCGCCGCCGTCACGTCCCGTACGTTCCAGCAGCTGGCGCGGCTGTGCGGGGCCGCGCCGGGCCGGTTCGGTCCCTTCGTGGACCGTGAGCTGGCCTGCCGGGACCTGCGCGCGGCGGTGCACGCCCTCGCCGGGCTGCCTGCCGCCGAGCGCTCCAAGCTGCCCGGGATCTCCGCGCCGCGCGCCGCCCAGAGCCTGGCCGGAGCGGTCGTCGGGCACACGGCACTGAAGCTGATGGGCCTGCCCCGGGCCGTCGTCTGCCCCTGGGCGATCCGCGAGGGCGTGCTGCTGCGCTACGCCGAGGACGGCGCCGACTGGTGGGCGGACGCCACCGGCGGGACCGGTGCCACCGCGCCGGCCCCCGCGGCGCCGCTCCGCATCGCGAGCCCGTCCCCGTGACGGGCGGTCACGGGGCGTTCGAGGGGGTTCTCCTGACGGTTCGCCGCGCGCGGGGAGAGCCCCGGTGGTCCCACCGGCCGTCCCCGTTCGGATGAGCGGTGCTTCAGGGCGGCCGGCCGGGTGGAACGCTCCCGCGTGGGGCCGGGGCCGGATCAGCGTCCCGCCCGCCCATCCGCCGGGCACCGGAAGGGACACCTCATGCGCGCTCGCACCACGTGCCGCCGGACCGTGACCGCCCTCTGCCCCGGCCCGCTGACAGCGGGCGCCGGGGCGCTGCCGGCCCCGGCCGCCCTCGCCGCGCCCGCGCCGCCGCCCTACTACTACGACTGCGCGAGCACCTCCGAGGACCAGGAGACCGGCACGCTCGCGGGCGAGGGATCCGCCGAGGTCGCCGAGATCACCGAGGGCGACGGTGGTACGGAAGGGCTCCTGGTGAGGGACCGGCGTCCGCGTGCGAACCGGACGCCGACTCTTGACGTGTCTGGTTCAGACCTTTAACTTCTCGGGTCACCGGCGAACAAGCATGAGTTCAGCGTTCACCATCATGAACGATCACCATCATGAACGCTTCTCCGCTTCGCACCCGGCCCGCATCCGGTCCGAAGAAGGGACCCCCCACATGACCCGATCCCGGATACCCGCGGCGACGGCCACCGCCGTGCTCGCCCTCGCCCTCACCGCACTCGGCACCGGCGGCGCGGACGCGGCCGACCCGCGTGTCGCGCCCGGCGGCAACTTCGACCTGTCCGTGTGGCAGCTCCAGGAACCCGTCGGCTCCCCCGGCAAGCCCACCACCATCCCGTCGTCGCGGCTCCAGGGCGCGAACGGCTACCAGGACGCGTACTTCTACACCGACACCCGCGACGGCGCCATGACGTTCTGGGCGCCCGAGAAGGGCGTCACCACGCCGAACTCCCAGTACGCCCGCTCCGAACTGCGCGAGATGAACCGCGACGGCTCCGCCGCCGACTGGGCGCTCAGCGGCAGCCACCGGCTGAGCGCGACGCTGCGCGTGGTGTCCGTGACCAAGAACGTCTGCGTCGGCCAGATCCACCTCGGCTCCGGCGGTTCCTCCACCAAGCCGCTGGTGGAGCTGTACTACCGCGCCAACGGGGACATCGTCCTCGGCACCGAGGACTCGCCGGACGGCGGCCAGACCCAGCACCCCGTCGGGCACGTGTCGATCGGCAAGACCTGGACCTACACCATCGCCGTCTCCGGCGGGAACACCATCGACCTGACTGTGAACGGCACGACCACGCACTACGCCATCCCGTCCTCCTTCAAGCCGTACAAGCAGTACTTCAAGGCGGGCTCCTACAACCAGTCCTCCTCGGACAGCACCACCAACGGGGCCCGCGTGGCCTTCTACGGGCTGACCGTCTCGCACGGCTGACACACGGCCCGACCTGCGCGACTGGTGCGAACGGCGGGACGGTCGTAGCGTCGGGTGCACGCGGTCGGACACAGCACGACGGGTGGGAGCGACCATGCGCGGATCAGTGACGGGAACGGCGGTCCTCCTGGCGGCAGGAGCCCTCCTGACAGCGGCCATGACCACGGCAACGGCCAGTCCGCCGGTCACCGACTCGACGCGGACACGTGCCGGCGCCTCGCCGTCCCACGCCGGTGCGTCGCAGCCGGTCCTGGTCGACTGCCTGTTCAACCGCACCGTCCGCCCCGGCGACTTCATCCTGGCCTGCGGCGACGGAAACAGCCGTCTCACCGGACTCCACTGGACCAAGTGGAGTCCGGAGGGCGCCACCGCGGTGGGCACGAACATGGTCAACGACTGCAAGCCGTACTGCGCGGCCGGCTCCTTCCACGCGTACCCGGTGACCGTCCGGCTCGAAGACACCGAGCCCTGGAAGAAGCACCCCGACGTGCAGCGCTTCAGCCGGATGAGCCTCACCTACCAGGAGGGTCGTCCGGAGGGCTTCAAGCAGGTCATGACGTATCCGCTCTGGGACTGACAAGGGGCCAGGCCCTCGGCGTGGGCGAAGGACGCGGCGCCCGCTCCCGGCGGCGCGCGGCTTCGGCGCCAACGGCGTCGGGCTCCGCCTGGATGCCCTGTGGGTGTCGAACACCGACCGGGGCACACTGCTGCGCACCTCCGTGGCCGTCCGCGGGCGGGCCGTGCACGTGCCGAGCGCCGCGTCCGCCGCCCGGCACGACCCGGACCTCCTCCCCCGCCCGCGCCACCTCATCGGCCGGGGTCAGCTCACGCGCGGGCGGCCCAGGCCCCCGCTCACCTCAGTTCCGCCAGGAGGTCGCCGCCCTCCACCTGCTGGATGCGGTTGATGGCGAGGCGGGAGACGCGGCCCGCCTTGGGGGCCGTGATCGTGGCCTCCATCTTCATGGCCTCGATGGTGGCGATCGTGGCACCCTCCGCCACCTCGTCGCCCTCGGCGACGGCCAGGGTCACCACGCCGGCGAAGGGCGCCGCGACATGGCCGGGGTCGGAGCGGTCGGCCTTCTCCGTCACCGGGATGTCGGAGGCCGCCGCACGGTCACGGACCTGGATGGGCCGCAGCTGGCCGTTGAGCGTGGACATCACGGTGCGCATACCGCGCTCGTCGGCCTCGCCGATCGCCTGGAGCTCGATCAGCAGCCGGACGCCGGGCTCCAGGTCGACGGCGTACTCCTTGGCCGGGCGCAGGCCGTAGAAGAACGCCTTGCTGTCGAGGACGCTGGTGTCGCCGAAGGACTGGCGGTGCGTCTCGAACTCGCGGGCCGGGCCGGGGAACAGCAGCCGGTTGAGGGTGGCCCGGCGGTCCTTCGCCAGCCCCTCGCGGTCCTCGGCGGACAGCTCGGGCGCGGGCTTGGGCGCCGCCCGCCCCTGAAGCGCCTTGGTGCGGAACGGCTCCGGCCAGCCGCCGGGCGGCGTGCCCAGTTCGCCGCGCAGGAAGCCGATCACCGAGTCCGGGATGTCGTACTTGTCGGGGGTCGACTCGAACGCGTCCGGGCCGACCCCGGCGCCCACCAGGTGCAGGGCCAGGTCACCGACCACCTTGGAGGACGGGGTGACCTTCACCAGACGGCCGAGGATGCGGTCGGCGGCGGCGTACATCGCCTCGATCTCCTCGAAGCGGTCGCCGAGGCCGAGGGCGACGGCCTGGGTGCGCAGGTTGGACAGCTGCCCGCCGGGGATCTCGTGGTGGTAGACGCGGCCGGTCGGGGAGGCGAGGCCCGCCTCGAACGGGGCGTAGATCTTGCGGACGCCCTCCCAGTACGGCTCCAGGTCGCCGACCGCCTGGAGGTCCAGGCCGGTGGGCCGCTCGGAGTGGTCGGTGGCGGCGACGATCGCGGACAGCGACGGCTGGGAGGTCGTACCGGCCATGCTGGCCACCGCGCCGTCGACCGCGTCGGCGCCCGCCTGGATCGCGGCGAGGTACGTGGCGAGCTGGCCGCCGGCGGTGTCGTGCGTGTGCAGGTGCACGGGAAGGTCGAACTCGCGGCGCAGCGCCGAGACGAGCTTGGCGGCGGCCGGGGCGCGCAGCAGGCCGGCCATGTCCTTGACGGCGAGCACGTGGGCGCCGGCCTCGACGATCTGCTCGGCGAGGCGCAGGTAGTAGTCGAGGGTGTAGAGGCGCTCCGACGGGTCGCTGAGGTCCGCGGTGTAGCAGAGGGCGACCTCGGCGATCGCGGTGCCCGTCTCGCGCACGGCGTCGATGGCGGGCCGCATCTGGCCGACGTCGTTCAGGGCGTCGAAGATGCGGAAGATGTCGATGCCGGTGGCGGCGGCCTCCTGCACGAAGGCGTCGGTGACCTCGGTCGGGTACGGGGTGTAGCCGACGGTGTTGCGGCCGCGCAGCAGCATCTGGAGGCAGATGTTGGGGACGGCCTCGCGCAGGGCGGCCAGCCGCTCCCAGGGGTCCTCGGCGAGGAAGCGCAGCGCGACGTCGTAGGTGGCACCGCCCCAGCACTCCAGGGAGAGCAGCTGCGGCAGGGTGCGGGCGACGACCGGGGCGACGGCGAGGAGGTCCTTGGTGCGCACCCGGGTGGCGAGCAGGGACTGGTGGGCGTCGCGGAAGGTGGTGTCGGTGACGCCGATGGTCGGCGACTCGCGCAGGTGCCGGGCGAATCCCTCGGGGCCGAGGTCCACGAGGAGCCGGCGGGAGCCGGCGGGCGGCTCGCCGGCCGGCAGCGGCGGCAGCTTGGTCAGCGGGTCGAGCACGTCGGGCCGCCGGCCGTGCGGCTGGTTCACCGTCACGTCGGCGAGGTAGGTGAGCAGCTTGGTACCGCGGTCGGCGGAGGAGCGGGCGGTCAGCAGGTGCGGGCGCTGCTCGATGAAGGAGGTGGTGATCCGGCCGGCCTGGAAGTCGGGGTCGTCCAGGACCGCTTGGAGGAACGGGATGTTGGTGGCCACGCCGCGGATGCGGAACTCGGCGACCGCGCGCCGGGCCCGGCCAATGGCGGCCTGGAAGTCGCGGCCCCGGCAGGTGAGCTTGACCAGCATCGAGTCGAAGTGCGCGCTGATCTCCGTACCGGCGTGGGTGGTGCCGCCGTCGAGGCGGATGCCGGAGCCGCCCGGGGAGCGGTAGGCGCTGATCCGGCCGGTGTCCGGGCGGAAGCCGTTGGCGGGGTCCTCGGTGGTGATGCGGCACTGGAGTGCGGCGCCGCGCAGGGTGACCGTGTCCTGGGACAGGCCGAGGCCGGCCAGGGTCTCGCCGGAGGCGATGCGCATCTGGGCCTGGACCAGGTCGACGTCGGTGACCTCTTCGGTGACGGTGTGCTCGACCTGGATGCGCGGGTTCATCTCGATGAACACGTGGTTGCCGTCGCGGTCGAGGAGGAACTCCACGGTGCCGGCGTTGCGGTAGCCGATCTCGCGGGCGAAGCGGACGGCGTCGGCGCAGATCCGGTCGCGCAGCTCCGGGTCCAGGTTGGGCGCGGGGGCCAGCTCGATGACCTTCTGGTGGCGGCGCTGGAGCGAGCAGTCCCGCTCGAAGAGGTGGATGACGTTGCCCTCGCCGTCGGCGAGGATCTGCACCTCGATGTGGCGGGGCTCCACGACGGCCTTCTCCAGGAAGACGGTCGGGTCGCCGAACGCGGAGGCGGCCTCGCGGGAGGCGGCCTCGATGGACTCGCGCAGCTGGGCCGGGTCCTCCACGCGGCGCATGCCGCGCCCGCCGCCGCCGGCGACCGCCTTGACGAAGACGGGGAAGCCGATCTCCTCGGCGGCGCGCACCAGTTCGTCCACGTCGGTGGAGGGCTGACAGGAGCCGAGGACGGGCACGCCCGCGGCGCGGGCGGCGGCGACCGCGCGGGCCTTGTTGCCGGTCAGCTCCAGGGTGGCCGCGCTGGGGCCGACGAAGGTGATGCCGGCCTGCTCGCAGGCGCGGGCCAGTTCGGGGTTCTCGGACAGGAAGCCGTAGCCCGGGTAGACGGCGTCGGCGCCCGCCCGGCGGGCGGCGCCCACGATCTCCTCGACGGAGAGGTAGGCCCGCACCGGGTGCCCCGGCTCCCCGATCTCGTACGCCTCGTCGGCCTTCAGCCGGTGCAGCGAGTTGCGGTCCTCGTGCGGGAACACGGCGACGGTGCGCGCGCCGAGTTCGTAGCCCGCCCGGAACGCGCGGATCGCGATCTCTCCACGGTTGGCGACCAGCACCTTGCGGAACATCATGGATTCCCTTCAGCTGCCTGCCGGCGACGAACACCCTGGTGTCAGCCACACCTGCCGTACTCGCGGCCACCCTAGGGGGTGCCCGCACGGGTCGATGTGCGAAAACCATCACACTGACGGGGTGGGCCGCGCCACACGGGCGCGCCGCGTCGCGATGCCCCGGGAGGCCGGACGCCTCGCGTCACGGCCGGTGCCGGCCCCCGCCCGGTGCCGGAACGAGCCGGCCGTCGCCGAGCGGGTCGGGCGTCACCGGCCGGCCTGGCGTTCGAGGCAATGCGCTTGGACCTTGGTCTGGGCGTTTCCGGGGCGGTCGGCCGCCGGAGTGGGGCCGGGGGCGGGCGGGGGTGTGCGCGAGGGCCGTCGGCGCGCGGGCCACAGGGACCGTACGGCGGAGCGGAACCGCTCTCCCCGGCCGCTCAGCAGGCCGAGCAGGAGCGCCGCGGCCACCGCGATCAGGTGCTCGCGGCCGGCCAGGTTGGGGACGGCGATGGACTCCCACACCATCGAGCCGCCGGTCAGCGTGAACACCACGGGCGCGCGGCGGACCACCGAGAGGTAGGTGAACAGGCCGACCACGGCCGCCGAGGGCCCGGTGTCCAGGACCTGCCCGGCCTCGGGCGGCAGCCCGAACCCCCACCAGCCGGGCCCGAGCGCGATCATCAGGCGGGCGGTGAGGGTGCCCGCCAGGGTGGTGGCGTAGGCGATCACCAGGGTCCGGGCCCGGCCCAGGGTCAGTTCGGCGAGGGCGAAGGCGAGGAACAGCTGGGTGATGCCGGCCCAGACCGGCAGGTCCAGCGCGGGGACGTACAGCGACACGGGGGTGCGCAGCAGGGACAGCCACAGCGGCAGCTCGGCCCGGACCCCGCCGAGCCGCTCCACCCACAGCGCTCCGGTGGGGTGCTGGGCGATGTCGTGGAAGAACACGACGCCGGACGCGGCGACGAAGGCCAGCAGCAGCCCGGACAGTCCGCGCCGCGCGAGCCGCCGTACCGGGTCGACGACGACGGCGTGCCACTCGCCCCACAGCGTCCGCCCGGTGAACCGGGCGAGCCGCGCGAGCAGCGGACGGACGCGCGGGGTGCGCCCTTCAGCGGTCATGAGGTGCGGCAGCCCGCCGCCGTCGGTTCCCCCGTCACGCACACCGCCCCCTTCACCTCGCGCCCGGCGGTCCGACCGTGCGAGGCGTTTCGTCCGTCATACGTCCGCTTCAGGCGTCATCGTACGGATGCGCCGATCGCTCCGGTCCGACCCGTCACCCGTGCAGTCCAGCGAGCCGGGAGGCGGGCGTCAAGATCCGTCGCGGGGGCGCGCCGGTGTGGGAAGGCCCACAGGCGTACGGCGCGGAAATCCGGGGCCGGGAGGCAACCGGCGCCGCCGCGGAACCGTCCTCGGAGACGGGCGCTTTTCGGTACCGCGGACGTGAACAGGCACGGAACCTTTCTGTTTCGATCACGAACTCTCGTATAGTGACGGCCAGTTCACCACCGGTGTCACGTCTCACCCACCCGATGTTCCCGCCAGCCCCGCCCCAGCCTGCCGCCTCCGCCGCAAGGACCAGACCGGACCGATGACCGCGCCCACGCATCCCGGCGACCGACCTTCCCTCCGTACGTTCGTCTCCGCCCTCGCCGTGACCGGTGTGCTGTCGGCACTCGTGGTCTGCGCGGCCGTGGCGGCGGCGCCGGACTCGGTGCGCACTCCGCTCGCCGCGGGCGCGGGCGCGGCGGCGGTCCTGCTCAGCGCGGCGGTCGCCACGGCCGCGCACGCCCTGCGGACCGCGCGCGGCACCCGGCGCCGGCTGGAGAGCGTCACCCAGGACGTCGGACGGCTGCTCCAGCAGCAGGCCCGTACGGCCGAGGAGGCGCGCCGGGAGCAGCAGCGGCTCATCGACGAACTCGCGCAGCAGCGCGCCGAGTTCACGGAGTCCTTCGCGGCCGAACGCGCACGCCTTGAGGAGGACGGGGCACGGGAGCTGAACCGGCTGGCCAAGGAGAACGCCCGTCTGACGGGCGAGTTGGAGCGGGCCCGGCGGGACCGGGCCGCCGTGGTCGCCGCGACCTCCAACGCGGCCGCCCGGATGCAGGCCCTCGCCACGGCCACCCTCGCCGACCTGCGGGCGATGGAGGACCGGCACACCGACGAGGACGTGCTGGCCGACCTGCTGCACCTCGACCACCGCACCGCCCAGGCCGGCCGGCTCGCGGACTCCGTCGCCGTGCTCACCGGGGCGCGTTCGGGCCGCCGCTGGGCGCGGCCGATCGGCATGGAGTCGATCCTGCGGGGCGCGATGGGACGGATCGCCGGGTACCGGCGGGTGCGGGTGCACTCGGTCAGCGAGGCCGCCGTCGCCGGGCACGCCGCCGAGGGCGTGATGCACGCGCTCGCCGAACTCCTCGACAACGCCGCCAACTTCTCGCCGCCGACCGCGGAGGTCCACGTCTACGTGGAGGAGGTGCCGGCCGGGGTCATCGTGTCCGTGGAGGACAGCGGGCTGGTGATGGGCGAGGTGCAGCTGCGCCGCGCCGAGCGGGCGGTCTCCGGTGACGTCTTCGAGCTGGGCGGTCTGACCGGCACCCGGCTCGGACTCGCCGTGGTCGGCCGCCTCGCCCGCAAGCACGGACTCACGGTGTCGTTCCGGCCGTCGGCGCGCGGCGGCACGGGCGTGCTGCTGCTCATCCCGCAGGAGATCCTGACCAGCCCCGCCCCCTCGGCCGCCGAGCCGTCCGCCGCGGCCCCGCGGCCGGAGAGCGCCCCTTCCGCGCCGGTACGAAAAGCCGTGGACACCGGCGTCGCCCACGAGCCCGCCGCGCCGTCGGAGGAGGGCCCGGCCGGTCTGCCCAGGCGTCGCCGGGGCCGCACCCTCGCCCGGGCGGAACGCGCCCGGACGACGCCGGACACAACCGGGCACCGTACGGCCCGCGGCACTGCGGACCACGGCACCGCTTCGGCCGCCGACGCACCGCGCCCCGCGTCGAACGATGCCACGCACGCCACCGCGACGGACACCGCCGGGAACCGCACCGCACCGGCCGCCGGCGCCGAGCCCGGCATCGCGCGGGACGACCCGCGGCACCACGCGTCCCGGGCCGCCGAGGCACCCCCCGCGGCCCCCGCCGCCGACCCGGGCAGGACCCGCGCCGCCCGTTTCAGCAGCTTCCGCCAGGCGGTGCGTCCGCCCGCACCGGGCACCCGCCGCCCAGGATCCACCCCGGCGGATCCGGCACCGGACCGGTCCCGTGACCGCACCACCGACCCCGCGCACACCACGGCACCGGACGAGCGGGCCGCCACCCCGCCGCCGGGCGACGGTGTGCCGGCCGGCGAGTCCCCGCACGGCGCCGGCGAACACGGCTCCCCCGCCCCCTCCCACCCGCACGCGTACCCGGAAGGCGACACCACTTCATGACCGGCCCGACCACCGCCGACGACAAGCTCACCTGGCTCCTGGAGGGCCTGCTGGAGAGGACCCCGGGCGCCCGGCACGCGCTCGTGCTGTCCCGGGACGGGCTGAAGCTGTGCCGCACGCCGGAGCTGAGCGTCGACCAGGCGGACCAGCTCGCCGCGATCGCCGCCGGCATCCAGTCGCTCTCGCACGGCGCGTCCGTGGAGTTCGGCGACGGCAGCGGCGGTGTCCGCTCGGCGATGACGGAGTTCTACGGCGGCGTGCTGTTCATCGTGGAAGCGGGCGACGGCGCCCATCTGGCCGTGGTCGCCACGGAGGACGCGGACGCCGGTGTCGTCGGCCACAACATGAGCGAGTTGGTGGAGCAGCTCGGCGAGCACCTCACCGCTCCGCCCCGCACGTCATGAGCCGACCGGACAGCGACCGGCCGGCCGGGGGCCGCCCGGGCATGAACCGCCCGGGCCGGGACGACGCCCCCGACCGGCTGTACACCATCACCCAGGGACGCACCCGCACCGGCCCCGACAACCCCTTCGACCTGGTCACCCTCGTGGTGGCCGAGTCGGAGCCGGCGGCCGGCATGCAGTCGGAGCACGTGGCGATCCTGGAGCTGACCCGGTTCCCCGCCTCGGTGGCGGAGATCGCCGCCGAACTGCGGCTGCCCGTGGGCATCACCAAGGTGCTGCTGTGCGATCTGCTCGCGGCGGGCCGGGTCAGCGCCCGGCACCCGCGCAGACCGGCCATTACCGATCCCGACATCCTGGAGCAGGTGCTCGTTGGACTCCGCAACCTCTGACGCGCGCACTCCCGCGCGCATCCCGCTGGGTGCCTCCGCCGACCAAGGTTTCAAGATCGTGGTCGTGGGCGGCTTCGGCGTCGGCAAGACCACGCTGGTCCGCTCGGTCAGCGAGATCCGTCCCCTCAACACCGAGGAGACGATGACGCAGGCCGGTGCGACCGTGGACGACATCCGCCAGGTGCGCGGCAAGTCCGGCACCACCGTCGCCTTCGACTTCGGCCGGATCAGCCTGGACGCCCGCAATGTGCTGTACCTGTTCGGCGCGCCCGGACAGGAGCGGTTCTGGTTCCTGTGGGACCGGCTGTTCTCCGGCACGCTCGGGGCGGTCGTCCTGGTGGACACCCGACGCATCGACGACTCCTGGTACGCCATCGACCGGCTGGAGCACCACGGCACGCCGTTCATCGTGGCCTGCAACGACTTCGGCGGCCCGGTCCGCGCCGGCGCGGACGTCCGCGAGGCCCTCGACCTGGATCCGCAGGTGCCGCTGGTCGACTGCGACGCCCGCTCCCGGGAGTCGGGCAAGCAGGTGCTGATCACGCTGGTGCAGCACGTGAAGAACCGGTACGCCGACCCGTCCGCGCGGACGGTCCTGCCCCGACAGGAGCTCGTGTGACCACGCCCGACGCCGTCCCGCTGAGCGGACCCCGGTTCCAGACCGAACCCGCCCGCCTGTACCGGGAGATGCGGCGCGACCACGGCGCCGTCGTGCCGGTGCTGCTCGACGGCGGCATCCCGGCCTGGCTGGTGCTCGGCTACCGGGAACTGCACCAGGTGACCGGTGACCCGGTGCTGTTCAGCCGGGACTCGGACCTGTGGAACCAGTGGGAGAACGTCCCCGCGGACTGGCCGCTGCTGCCGATGATCGGGCGCAAGCAGCCGTCGATCCTCTACACGGTCGGCGAACGGCACCGGCAGCGCGCGGCGATGATCAGCAACGCGCTGGAGGCGGTGGACGCGTTCGAACTGCGCGCGCACGCCGAGCGGTTCGCGGACGAGCTGATCGACGCGCTGTGCGCGGCGGGCGAGGCCGATCTGGTCGGGCAGTACGCGATGCTGCTGCCGGTGCGGGTCCTGGCCCGGCTGTACGGCTTCCCGGACGAGGACGGTCCGGGACTGGTCACCGCCCTGAACGACATGATCGACGGGCGGGAGCGGGCGCTGGCCGGGCAGGCCCATCTGGCCGCGTCCATGGCGCAGTTGCTGGCCGACCGGCGGAAGGAGCCGGCGGCCGACGTGGTCTCCCGGATGCTGGCCGACGAGAGCGGGTTCAGCGACGAGGAGATCGCGCAGGACCTGATGGTGATGATGGCGGCCGGGCACCAGCCGACCGCCGACTGGATCGGCAACTCGCTGCGGCTGATGCTCACCGACGACCGCTTCGCCGCCTCCCTGTTCGGCGGGCGCAACAGCGTCGCCGAGGCGATGAACGAGGTGCTGTGGGAGGACACGCCGACGCAGAACGTGGCGGGCCGCTGGGCCTCCCGTGACACGCACCTCGGCGGTCGCCGCGTCAAGGCCGGCGATCTGCTGCTGCTCGGTCTGCAAGGGGCCAACTCCGACCCGCAGGTGCGGACCGACGCCTCCGCGCTGACCGGCGGCAACAACGCGCACTTCTCCTTCGGTCACGGCGAGCACCGCTGTCCGTTCCCCGCGCAGGAGATCGCCGAGGTGATCGCGCGGACCGGTATCGAGGTGGTCCTGGACCGGCTGCCCGACATCGATCTGGCGGTGCCCGCCGAGTCCCTCACGCGCCGGCCCTCGCCCTGGCTGCGGGGACTGTCCGCGCTGCCCGTCCGGTTCAGCCCCGTACCCGCCCGCTGACCCCCGCCGCCCCGGCCGAACCGCTGTTCCGCCGCCCGCCCGGGGGCCGTCCCCGGACGCGGCGCCGTACCCGCCGTACCCGACCCCCGCCCTGGGAGGCACGTCACGATGACGACCGGTACCGAAGCACCCCGCATCGCCCTCGACCCCTTCGTCACCGACCTGGACGCCGAGAGCGCGGCGCTGCGCGCGGCCGGCCCGCTCGCCGCCGTCGAACTCCCGGGCGGGGTCCCGGCGTGGGCCGTCACCCACCACGCCGAGGCCAAGGCTCTGCTCACCGACCCGCGGCTGGTGAAGGACATCGACGTCTGGGGCGCGTGGCGGCGCGGTGAGATAGCCGCGGACTGGCCGCTGATCGGCCTGGCCAACCCGGGCCGCTCCATGCTCACGGTGGACGGCGCCGACCACCGCCGGCTGCGCACCCTGGTCGCGCAGGCGCTCACCCCGCGCCGGGTGGAGCGGATGCGGGAGCGGATCGAGAAGCTCACCGAGGGCCTGCTGGACGCGCTGCCCGCGGACGGCGGGACCGTCGACCTGAAGGCGGCCTTCGCCTACCCGCTGCCGATGTACGTCATCGCCGACCTGATGGGCATCGACGAGGACCTGCTGCCCCGGCTGAAGGTGCTGTTCGAGAAGTTCTTCTCCACGCAGACCCCGCCGGAGGAGGTCGTCGCCACCCTCACCGAGCTGGCGCAGATCATGGCGAGGACGGTGTCGGCCAAGCGGGCCGCTCCGGGCGACGACCTGACCAGCGCGCTGATCCTCGCCTCCGAGGACGGCGACCACCTCACGGACGAGGAGATCGTCTCCACCCTCCAGCTGATGGTGGCGGCGGGCCACGAGACCACGATCTCGCTGATCGTCAACGCCGTCGTGAACCTGTCCACCCATCCCGCACAGCGCGACCTGGTGCTGTCGGGCCGGGCCGACTGGTCCGCGGTCGTCGAGGAGACCCTCCGCTACTCCACCCCCACCTCCCACGTCCTGATCCGCTTCGCGACCGAGGACGTGCCGGTCGGCGACAGGGTGATCCCGGCCGGGGAGGCGCTGATCGTGTCGTACGGCGCGATCGGCCGGGACGAGGGCGCCCACGGCCCGACCGCCGGGGAGTTCGACATCACCCGCGACACGAGGAACCGGCACATCTCCTTCGGCCACGGCCCGCACGTGTGCCCCGGCGCCGCCCTGTCCCGCCTCGAGGCGGGCGTCGCCCTGCCCGCGCTGTACGCCCGTTTCCCCGGCCTCGACCTGGCGGTCCCCGCGGCCGAGCTGCGCAACAAGCCGGTGGTCACGCAGAACGACCTGTACGAGCTGCCGGTACGGCTGAATCCGTGACCCCGCAAAAGCCCCTCCCGTCCGGCACGGCTTGACTTCGAGAGCGCTCCAGCTCGTAGCGTCACAGAGCGCCGGTGCGCGCGGCCGGTCACCCGGTTCCCCCACGGGATGCCGGGTGCCGGATTCCGTCGCTAGATGGAAGAAGGCCCTCGCGCCCGGAGCACGACCGACGAACGCACGAAAGGCTGTGACCAGGACATGCACAAGCGCAGGCTGCGGGACCTCCAGGTATCGGCCATCGGACTCGGATGCATGGGGATGTCCGCCTTCTACGGCTCCGCCGACCAGGAGGAGGGCATCGCGACCATCCGGCGCGCCCTGGAACTCGGCATCGACTTCCTCGACACCGCGCAGGTCTACGGGCCGCTCACCAACGAGTCGCTCGTCGGTGAGGCGATCAGGGGCCACCGCGACGAGTACGTCATCGCCACGAAGTTCAACTACCGGATGGACGACGCCGTCCCCGGCGACATGAGTACGGTCGGCCGGCAGGACGGCTCGGCCGAGCACGTGCGCAGCTCGGTGCACGGCTCGCTCAAGCGGCTCGGCACCGACCACATCGACCTGTACTACCAGCACCGGGTCGACCCGGACGTGCCCATCGAGGAGACGGTCGGCGCGCTGGGTGAGCTGGTCGCCGAGGGCAAGGTGCGGTACATCGGGCTGAGCGAGGCGAGCGCGGAGACCATCCGGCGCGCGCACGCCGTGCACCCGGTCACCGCGGTGCAGAGCGAGTACTCGCTGTGGACGCGGGACGTGGAGGCCGAGGTGCTGCCCACCTGCCGGGAGCTGGGCATCGGCTTCGTGCCGTACTCGCCGCTCGGCCGGGGCTTCCTCGCGGGCCGCTTCACCTCCCCCGACGAGCTGGACGAGAACGACTTCCGCCGCACGAACCCGCGCTTCACGGACGCCAATCTGGAGGCGAACCGGCGGCTGGCGGAGAAGGTGAAGGAGATCGCCGCCGAGAAGGACGTGACCCCGGCCCAGCTGGCCATCGCGTGGGTGCTGGCCCAGGGTGAGGACCTGGTGCCGATCCCGGGCACCAAGCGCCGCGCCTACCTGGAGCAGAACGCCGCCGCGGTGGGCATCGAGCTGACCGAGGACGACCTCGCCCGCATCGACGCGGAGCTGCCCGCGGCGGCGGGCGAGCGGTACGACGAGGCCGGGATGAGGGCCGTCAACCGCTAGCGCGCCCGACGGGGGCCCCACCCGGCGGCCGGGCTGCCGCCGGGTTCCCCGTGGCCCCTTCGCGTACCGGGACGGACAGGGCGGAACGGACCCTGTGAGGAACCCCACGCACACCCCAACTCCCTGGGGACAGCCGCCGTTTGACGGAAGTCACCGGACACCGGCGGACACAGCGGCGTCGGCCGTGCCGGCCCGTCTGCCACCATGGTCGGCGCCCTGACCTGGCAGCCCCGGCCGTGCAGCGCTGCCGATCCGAGGGGCTCGCCGGTCGTTCCGTTTTCCCGGTTGTCGAGTGTCCCGTCGTGTCTTCAGACCCTGCCCAGCCCCCGTCCCTGTCCATCACCGCCCCGGCCCCGCGTTCGCCGTGGCGTTCCCTGCGGCACCGGGGCATGCGCTGGTGGTCGGCCGCGAACTTCGTCTCCAACGCCGGCACGTGGATGCAGCTCACCGTGCAGAACCTGCTCGTGCTGCACATCACGGGCTCGGCGGCGGCCACCGGGCTGTCCATGTCCGTCCAGGCGGCGCCCGCGCTGTTCGTGAGCCTGCTCGGCGGCGCTGCCGTCGACCGCTGGCCCCGGAAGCTGACGGTCACGGTCAGCCAGGCCCTGCTCGGCGCGGTCGCCTTCACCACGGCGCTGCTCGTGGCGCTGGACCGGATCGACATGACGGCGCTGCTGGTGCTGGCCGGCGTGACCGGCCTCATCGCCACCGTCGACGGACCGGCCTGTGCCCTGCTCGGCAACGATCTGGTGCCGGTGGCGGACGTGCCGTCCGCGATCGGGGTGGGCGCGCTGGTGCACAGCGCGGGCCGGCTGGCCGGCACGGCGCTGGCCGGGGTCACCGTCGGTTTCCTCGGCACGTCCGCCGCGTACGCCGCGAACGGGCTGTCGTTCCTGTTCGTGGCCGCCGTGGTGCCGTTCCTGCGACCGGCGCCCGGGTCCGCCGGGGAGCCGGCGGCCGGGGCGCGGGCGGTTCCGGCGCCCGCGGGCATGACCGTGCGGGAGGGCCTGTCCTTCTTCGCGAGCCGGCCCCGCCTGGTCGCGCTCGCGGGCATCACCGGCCTCAGCTCCGTCTTCGGCCGCAACTACGGCCTGACGCTCGCCGTCCTCGTCACCGGGCCGCTGGCCGGCGGCGCCGGGGCGTTCGGCACGGTGTCCACGGTGCTCGCGGCCGGCGGCATCCTCGGCGCGGTCCTCGGTGCCCGGCTGCGCCGCCCGTCCGTGCGGACCGTGGGTCTGCTGGCGGCGGGGGGCGCGCTGCTCCAGGTGGTGGCGGGGCTTTCGCCGTCACTGGCCGTGCTGCTGGTCCTGGTGCTGCCGATGGCGATCGTGGAGTCCGTCTCCGACACCGCCGGCACGGCCGTCCTCCAGACCGATCCGCCGCCGCACCTGCGGGGCCGGGTGCTCGGGGTGTGGAGCAGCGTCGGCACGGTGTGGAGCCTCGGCGGTCCGCCGCTGCTGGGCCTGCTGATGGAGTGGGCCGGCGCACGCGGCGCGCTGGTGGCCGGCGGACTGCTCATCGCCGGGCCCATCGCCGCGGGCCTGCTGTTGCGCCGCCGCCGCGAGCCGGTGCCGCTGGCGCTGGCCGCGAGGGACGGCGACGTCACGGGCCGGGAGGCGCTGCGCACGGCGGCGTGACGCCCCGCTCCGGCGCGGCGGCGTGAGCCCCGCCGGACGGCTCCGCCGGGCGCCGGCCGGACCTGCCCGGCCCCGGCTCACCGCCCCTCAGTCGTGCCGGCCAGGCAGGTGGTACACGTGGAACGCCTGGCCGATCACCGGCTGCGCGACGTTGCGTACGCGCACGCCCCCGCGAGGCGCTGAGCACGACGGCGTGACGCCCGGGGCGCGGGCTGCGTGGGCCTCGCCGGTTACGCAGCTCCGCCCAGCCCCGGCTCACCGCCCCTCAGTCGTGCCGGCCAGGCAGGTGGTACACGTGGAACGCCTGGCCGATCACCGGCTGCGCGACGTTGCGTACGCGCACGCCCCCGCTGGTCATGCCGTGCTCGGTGCCGGCGTGGGCGTGGCCGTGCACCGCGAGGTCGGCGCCGCCGGTGTCGATGGCCTCCGCGAGCAGGTAGCTGCCGAGGAAGGGGTAGATCTCCAGCGGCTCCCCGGCCAGGGTGTCCGGCACCGGCGAGAAGTGGGTCAGCGCGATCCGCACGTCGCAGTCCCACTCGTGCAGGTTCTTCAGGGCGCTGTGCAGGCTGTCGGCGCTCCGCCGGGTGTAGCGGACGAACTCCTTCATCAGCGGTTCGCCGAACTCCCCCGCGCAGCGGCCGACGAAGCCGCCGCCGAAGCCCTTGGTCCCGGCGACCCCGATACGGGCGCCGTCGGCGGTGACGACGGCCGCCTGCCCTTCGAGGACGTGCGCGCCGGCGTCCCGGAGGATCGCGGTGACCTCCCCGGGCCGTTCGTCGTGGTGGTCGTGGTTGCCGAGCACGGCGACGACGGGCACCCCGAGGTCCTTGATCTCCCGGGCGACGACCGCGGCCTCCTCCGGTGTGCCGTGGCGGGTGAGGTCGCCGGCCAGCAGCAGGACGTCGGCGCACTCGGGCAGGGTTTCGAAGGAGGGCCGCAGGGTGCCCTGGCTCTCGGGGCCCATGTGGATGTCGCCCACGGCCGCGACGCGGATCATGTCAGGTCCTCTCCGTGGTCGGGCGAGGAGGTCCCGGCGATGAGCAGGTCGTTGTGGACCGGGTGCCCCGCCAGTTCCTCGCGGGCCATGCGCAGGATGTGGTCCCGGCACTGGGTGGACGGCACGGTGCCGGTGAGCAGGACGGTGTCGCCGCGCAGTTCGAGCCGTACGCCGAGTTCCGCGAGGTCTCCGGAGGCCAGGTGCTCGGCGAGGTGGGCGACGCGGTAGTCGAGGCTCCCCGCCGCGGGCGGGGGCGGCGGGCTCGTTTCGGTCATGGCTGCCCCTCCTGGGCATCGATCACGTTCAGCCGTTCGAGGAGGAAGAGGAAGGCGGCCGGCATGGGCTCGCCGCCGCAGGTCGTGCGGACCTCGTCCCAGTCGACCTTCTCGCGGACCGCGCGGGCCACCGGCAGCACCGACCCGAAGTCGCAGTAGTGCTCGGAGAAGGCGCTGATCAGGCTGCGGATGAGGTCGGTCGGTGACAGGACCGGCATGAGCACCGAGTCGACCGGCAGGACGTGGGCCCGGTCGAGCATGTCCCGGGTGACGGGCCGGTGGGCCAGCGCGAAGATGATGTCGACGTTCTGCCCGTGGCAGGTGGTCTTCAGCAGCCAGTCCTCCGGTGGGGTCCGCACCGGCAGGCCGGCCTCGCTCAGTGTGGCGGCCACCGCCTCGGCGTCGTCGGGAAGGATGGCGAAGTCCGCGTCGTGCTGGAGGTAGCGGCTGCCGCCGTGGGCGTAGACGGCCACGCTCCCGGCGAGTGCGAAGGGGTGGCCCGCGCGTTTGAGGAGCGAGCCGATCTCCTTCGTCGCCTCCAGGATCGCCTGGCTGCGGTCGTGCGGCAGTTGCGCCGGTTCCGGCGCGGACGAGAACTCCAGGTCGGGCCCGTCCGAGGCGAGCCGGAGTTCGGTGACATCCGGTCGCCTGAGGGGTGCGGTGTCCTCCCCGTTGTGCGTCATGACCTCTCCATTCGGCACCCTGCTTCCCGGGACGGCCGGATCGGCCCCGGGGTCGGTACGGGTACCCGGCGCGCCGCCGGCAACACGACGTCACCGAAAGGCTTCACTCGTCCGAGGACGGGGGGTGGGGTTGCCGGTGGGCCGGGGCGGGGTCGGCCGGGCGCTGGGTCGGGCCGGGGCCAGGGTGCTGGGGTGCCACGGGTTGGAGTACGGACTGCCGGGGCGGGGTCGGCCGGGCCCGAGGGCAGGATCGACAGGGAGGAGGGTCGGCTGGGGTGCCGGGAGTCGGGGTACGGACGGCCGGGACGGGATCGGCCGGCCGGGCTGGCACCGCCCGAGGCAGGACCGACCGCGCCGGGGCCCCCGAGGTGTGCTCGTCCGCGGAGGATCGCCCGAGACGGGAACGGCCGGCCGGGCTGGCGCCCCCCGAGGTAGAACCGACCGCGCCTGGGCCAACCCAGAAGAGTCCTCGCCCGCACAGACCGGCCGAGGTGACACCGCCAGGTCGGACCACCCGAGGCTGGACCACCCGAGGCTAGGGCCGCCCGAAGTGGCACCGTCCGCAGGGGATCGCCCGCGCCAAGAACCGAGGCGGCTTGCCCGAGGGCCGGTCCGCCGGTTCCGCGGCCGGCCGGGCAGCGAGTGGCCGGGTGACCAGGCCGGGAGCACGCTAGTGAGCATGGCACCAGGGGCCCCGCGCGTCCGTCTCCGGCAGCCGTGGCACTCGGTCCACGCGCTGCTGGCGCTCCCGATCGTGCTCATCGTGGTGATCACGCTCGTGGAGCTGCGGCTGCCCTGGGACATCCACCTCGCACCGGCCCTGGTGATCGGCCCCGCGCTCACCCCGTCCTTCGCCGGCCCCCGGGCGACGGCGGGCATCGGGGTACTGGCGCTGGGCGGCCAGTTGCTCATCGGCGCCCACCGCGGCGGGCTCGCCACCAGCAATCACATGGTGCAGCTCGTCACCCTCGCGGTCCTCGTGGTGCTCACCGTCGTCTACAGCGTCCTGCGCGAGCGCCGGCAGGCCCAGCTGGCCCAGGTCCGCACGGTCGCCGAGGCCGCGCAGCACGTCCTGATGTGGCCGTTGCCCGAGCAGATCGGCCCGCTGCGGATCGCCTCGCTGTACCTGGCCGCCGAGGACGAGGCCCAGATCGGCGGCGACCTCTACGCGGCGACCGTGTCCGACGGCTCGGTCCGCCTCCTCATCGGTGACGTCCGCGGCAAGGGGCTGCCCGCCATCGGCGAGGCCGCGCTGCTGCTCGGCTCGTTCCGGGAGAGCGCACACCGGCGCATCCCGCTGGCCGAGCTGGCGACCCGGCTGGACCAGAGCGTCACCCGCTACGCGGCCGATCTGGAGAGTCCGGAGGAGGAGGGCGAGCGGTTCGCCACCGCGCTGCTGCTGGACATCCCGGAGCGCGGCCCGGTCACCATGACCAGCTGCGGCCATCCGCCGCCGCTGCTGCTGAGCCCCGGCCATGTGGTGACCGTGCCCAGCCTGCACCCGGCCCCGCCGCTCGGGGTGCACTCCGCTGCCGAGCACACCCTGGACGTGTTCTCGTTCGAACCGGGCGACACGCTGCTGCTCTACACGGACGGGGTCATGGAGGCCCGGGACGAGCACAACCGGTTCTATCCGCTCGCCGACCGGGTCGCGCGGTGGACCGAGGACAGCCCCGAGGCGCTGATGCACCGCCTGCGGCGCGATCTGCTCGCCCACGCCGGCGGCCGGCTCGGCGACGACGCCGCGCTCATCGCCGTACACCGCACCCCCGTCGAGCGCCGCCGCCACCACGGCCGCGGCGAGACGGCCCGCCACGGGTGAGCCCCCGCCGGAACACGGCCCGGCCATCGGCCCGATCCGCGCCTTACGGCCGGAACCAGGGCGAACACCTGACTTCCGGCGGATAGCGGTACGACGGCACCCGCTCGGGCGCCTTCCGCCGCCGCGTTCAACTGTCCTTGTGGCAAAGTTCAGTTCGGAGGGTGGCCCGCCCTGCCGAGACGTTGCGAGAATCTGCGGCGCCTCGACAACAGGGAGCCCACGTGCGTCAGTTGACCTCCGCGCTCGCCGCCGCCCTCGGCGCGCTCGCCCTCGTCCTCAGCTCGCCCGGCACCGCGGGCGCCAGCGTCCTGCAACTGCTGCCGCAGAACGCCGACGGCCTGGAACAGACCTTCTCCCCCGCCTACGACTACGACGGGGACGGCTGTTACGCCACCGCCGCCATCGGCAGCGACGGCACCATCAACCCCGGCCTGAAGCTGGGCGGTGACGTCAACGGCCACTGCCACGACTACGCCCAGCTCGCCAACGCCAACACCTACTCGCGCGAGAAGTGCAACAACGGCTGGTGCGCGGTGATGTACGCCAGCTACTTCGAGAAGGACCAGGCGACCCTCGGGCCCGCCGCCATCGGGCACACCCACGACTGGGAACACGTCGTGGTGTGGATCAAGGACGACACCGTCCAGTACGTCTCGGTGTCCCAGCACTCCGGCTACCAGGTGGCGGCCCGCTCCTCGGTGCGCTTCGACGGCACCCACCCGAAGATCGTGTACCACAAGGACGGCGTCTCGACCCACTGCTTCCGGTTCGCCAACACCAACGACGAGCCGCCGGAGAACGTGACGGGCGGCTGGTTCTACCCGCGGCTGGTCGGCTGGAACGGCTATCCGGCGGGCTACCGCGAGAAGCTGCTGAGCGCGGACTTCGGCGCGGCCACCATCAAGATCGACGACGGCGACTTCCAGTACGCGCTGGCGCACTCCATGCCGTCGGGCATCCCCTTCGACCCCAACGCCTGACCGCGGGCGTGCCCGCCGGTCCCGCGGGCACGCCCGCCCGGCCGGCCGGTGGGCGCGGGCCCCGCTCCGAATGGGGCGGGGCGGGACCCGCGCCCGGTGCCCCGGGTCAGCCGGCCGGCTTCAGGTCGGTGATCTTCAGGGTCTTCAGGTCGGACCGGACATCGATCCGGCTGACCTGCGGGTGCGGCCCGTCCCCCCAGGTGAGCGTGACCCTGCTGGTGGCGTGACCGGCGCCGGAGCCGGTGTAGGCGACCTTCCACTTCACCGGCACGTTCTGCGCGAAGAGGATGCCGTCGGCGTGTTCCCTCTTCTCGAAGGCGGCGACCTTCTTCCGCGCGGCGGCGGAGAGGTAGAAACCGCGCAGCGCCTTGGCGCCGGCCGCGGCGGTGGGGTCGTCGGTGGCCCAGACGGCGTCGATGTAGGCGCCGTAGAAGTCGGCCACGTGCTGGGTGACGTTCCGCGGGTCTCCCTGCGCGGACGACACGGCGGCGGCACGGGTCGTGCCGTTCGCGGAGGCTCCTGCCAGGGCGGGTGTGACGGCGGCCAGCGTGAGGCCGGCCGTGAGGGCCGCGGCGGTGAGCAGGGTCTTACGGCTGCGCATGGACATGTGTCCCATTCCCCCGGTTTCTTCGCGACCGGTCCGATCCCGGTCGTCGACAGCCCTTAAGACCGCTTTTCCCGCGCTCCGGTTCCGCTTTCCGCTCCGCTCTTTCCGGTCATTTCCCGTCCGGGGACTCCCGCCCTTCGACGAGCCGGGCGAGGTTGTCCAGGGCCATGCGGGTGCCCCGTTCGTTGTCCTCGGGCGGAACCGCGTCCGGTACGCCCTCGTGCCGGATCTCCACGACCGTGCCGCCGTCGGCCGCGGTGAGCGTCGTCGTCATGGTCATCGTGGCGCGCAGGGCGTCGTCGCCGGTCTCGAAGGCGAAGACCTCGACGACCAGGGCGCCGGGCACGAGCCGGGCGAAGTGCCCCCGGTAGGTGTCCGTGCGCCCGCCGGACTTCCCGGCGCCGGCCGGGTCGTCGTAGGTGAGGGAGACGCGGAAGGTTCCGCCCTCGCGGGCGTCGAAGGTGTGCACGCGGGCGCTCATGCCGGCCGGGACCCGCCAGGCCGCGACCGCCTCCGGGTCGGTCAGGGCCCGGTAGACGGTGTGCGGTGGCGCGGCCACGTGCCGGGTGACGCGGGTGGTGTACATGGGCTCACGGTAGCGGCCGGCGACCGCCCCGGCCGTCGTACGACGGGAGGCGGGGCCGAGGTCCGGGAGGTGGGTCGGACCCCGGCCCCGGGTCTGTCACGGCTTGCGGGCGACCGCGCCGTACATCGCGATGTCCTCGTCCCGGATGCCCTGTTCGCCGCTGCCGTCGGGGTGCCACTTGTGCACCTGGACGATGCCGGGCTCGACCAGGTCCAGGCCCGTGAAGAACGCGTGGGCCTCGTCCAGGGTGCGCAGCCGCATCGGCATGTTGCGGGCCGCGTACTCCCGGGCGACCCGGCCCACCTCCTCGGGGGCGAACTCGGCGGTGCCGATGGACATCGCGAGGTGGCTGCCGGACGGCAGCGGCTCCAGCAGCCGCCGTACGACGCCGACCGCGTCGTCGGCGTCCAGCATGAAGTGGACGATCGCGATGACGGTGAGGGCGACGGGCCGGCTCAGGTCCAGGGTCTCGCGCAGCTCGGGGGCCTCCAGGATGGCCGCCGGGTCACGGAAGTCGGCCTCGATGTACGCGGTCCGGCCCTCGGGGGCGCTGGCCAGCAGGCCCTGGGAGAGGGTGAGCACGATCGGGTCGTTGTCGACGTAGACGACCCGGGACTCGGGGGCCACGGCCTGGGCGATCTCGTGCAGGTTCGGCGAGGTCGGGATGCCGGTGCCGATGTCCAGGAACTGGCGCATGCCCGCCTCCTGGGCGAGCCAGCGCACGGCACGGTTCATGAAGTCGCGGTTGGCCCGCATGTGCACCGGGAGCGCGGGCCACTCCCGGGACATGGCGTCGCCCGCCTCCTTGTCGGCGGGGTAGTAGTCCTTGCCGCCGAGTATGTAGTCGTAGATGCGGGCGGAGTGGGCGTTCTCGGTGTCGATCCGGTCGGCCGGCCATCCGTTGTCGGGCAACGCCGTGTCTCCCATTCGGTCGGGTGGGGCTCGGGGCTTCGCGTCAGCAGGTACGAGGGCGGGGCGGGCAGGCGGTGGGGCGGGCGGTGTCGGGGCGGGTCACCACTCCTTGCGCAGCGCGGCGAGCAGGGTCTCGGTCTTCCGGACGGACGCGGCCTGGGCGCTGAGCCGGTCCAGGGCCTCCCGGTAGACCACGACCTCGTCGGCCTTGTCGAGGTAGACGGCCCCGAGGAGGCCGGTGAGGTAGGCGATGTCGGGCAGTTCGCGGGCCCGGAACCGGAAGAGGTGGAAGGCGCCGGCCGACAGCGCGGGGTGCGGGCCGTTGGCGAACGGCATGAGCTGCACGGTGACCTGGGGCAGCCGGCTGACCTCGATGAGGTGGTCGATCTGCGCGCGCATCACCCCGGGGCCGCCGACCGGCCAGCGCAGGGCGGTCTCGTCCATCACCACCCACAGCCGTGGCGGCGTGGCTCTGGCGAGCAGTTGCTGGCGGCGCATGCGCAGGGCGACGCGGCGCTCGGCGGCCTCGGCGGAGAGGTGCGGGCCGGCCGTCGTCAGCAGGGCGCGGGCGTAGTCCTCGGTCTGGAGCAGGCCGTGCACGAACTGGTTCTCGTACGCCCGGATGTGCAGGGCCGCCTGTTCCAGGCTGAGGTAGGCGGAGAACCAGTCGGGCATGACGTCGCGGTAGGTGTGCCACCAGCCGGGCTTGTTGGCCTCCCGCACGGACTGCAGGAAGGTGTCGATCTCCTGCTGGTCGGTGACGCCGTAGACCCGGAGGAGCTTCTCGGCGTCCGCGAGCCGCAGCCGGGACACCTTGGCGGCCTCCATGCGGCGGATCGTGGAGTGGCTGACCCCGATGGCGGCGCCCGCGTCGGCGTAACCGAGGCCGGCCCGGGTGCGCAGCTCCTCCAGCCGTCTGCCGAGGATCATGCGCAGCACGGACGGGGCGCCGCCCCAGTCGGTCTCCGCGGTCACACCCACCCCCTCGTCGGGTCCCAGAACACCTTCGCACGCGATCGGTGTGCGCCGCCCATTCGATCACGTTCCGGCCGATGCAGCATGCACTTCGCCGCCTGCAAATTTCAACCTGTCGGTTGCGGAGCGTGGTTGGCGGGTGCCAGAGTGGACTCACTGCTCCGGCCGACCCGAGGAGCAGGCGACGCTGCCGGTCCGGGGAGGCAGACCGCCGCCACGGCCTGCCTCCAGGCGGTGGGGCGTCCGCTGCCCGAGCGGCCGGCCGACGCCCGCACCCTCACCCGCGAGGCCGGACGAAAGGCGCACGGCGATGGCTCCGCCCTCCCCCCGCCGACGGTTCCCCCGACCGGCCGGCCGGGACAGACGACTCGCCGTGCGGGAACGGCCGTCGTCCTCGCCGGCGACGGCGCCGCACCGGCTGCCGGCCCCGGCCGGCGCCCCTGACCACCCGGAGGCGAGCGCCCTGGTCGACTCCCTGGGCCTCCTGGCCCCGACCGCCTCGCCTCCGGGGCCGCACGTCCCGCCCCCGCCCTCCGCCGAAGAGCACCGCTACGGGCGGTGAGATCCCGGCCGCGCCCGGGGAGAGGCCCCACCGACCCCCGCGCGCCGCTCACCGCACCGCCCCCGGACCATCCCCCACTCGTCCGAAGGACAGCCATGCACCACACCACCACCCCCACCCCCGCCCCGGCCGCCGACCCGTCCTGGACCCGCACCCGCCCCAAGCCCGGCTCCCAGGAGCAGACCGGCTGACGCGAGCGGCAGCCGGCCCGGGCGCCGGCACCCCAGCCTGCGGGCCCCGGGCGTGCGTGCACCACGGCGTCCTGGCCGCGACCGGCGGCGCCGGTTCCCGGAGACCCCGTACGACGTCCCGGCCGCGACCCGCTAGATTCACCGCCGGTGCGGAGCGTCCGTGCTCTCGGCGGACCGGTGCCGTGTCCGCCGTGTGTGCCGGGATGCGGGGACTCATGGGCTGGTGGCTGTTCCGCCGTGGCCGGATCGCGTCGGGGCTTGTGATGCCGGGGCGGTGTACGCCCGGGCGGCATGTCCTGCGCACCGAGCGGCTGTTGCTGTTCACCCCGCGCACCCGACTGGACGTGGCGGCGGCACTGGCCGCGAGCGCCGACGCGGAGGCGCAACGGTGGCTCGGCACCAAGGCGGACGAGGTGCTGCCCGACCCCGCCGTCCGCCGGGCCCTGCTGGCCTGGCGGCCCGCCGGGGAGGACGGCCGCCGCATCCCCCGCGAGCTGGCGGAACCGTTCACCCCCGGCCCGGACGACCCCCTCCTGCTGGTCTGCGTGCACCGGTCCGGCCTCGGTTACGCCGGTGCTCTCGAACTGCACCACGTGACGGGCGAGATGGGCGGCTGGCTGGCCCCGGGCTGCCGTGGCCGGGGCCTGGGCGCGGAGCTGTTCCGCGCGGGCCTGGAGCTGGCCCACGCCCACCTCGGACTGGCCACGGTCCGGGCCGGGGCCGAGCGCGGGAACGCCGCCAGCCGGCGCGCCCTGACCCGCGCGGGCCTCGTCCCCGACCAGGGCCCGCGCCGCCACACCCTGCCCGACGGCCGCGTGGTGGACGCCGTCTGGCACCGGCACGACACCGGGACGCCGGCGCGCTGCGGCGACGGCCGGGGATCGTCGCGGCGGCGCCCGGCCACCCGGTCCGGGTCCGGGTCCGGCCACCGTACGTCGTAGGCCCAGCCGAGGCGTTCGAACCGGCGGCTCAGCCGGGCGGCTCAGGCGCCGGGCATCAGGCCCGCCGCCACCGTGGCCCCCAGCTCCCAGCACGCCTGGACGTCGGCCTTGCCCGGTTCGCCGGTGACGGTCACCGGCTCGGCCGCCCGGCGCCAGCCGAGTCCGGAGGTGACGGTCTCGACGGCGCGGACGGCACCGGTGACGTCGTTGCCGCCGTGGACGTAGAAGCCGAAGGGGCGGCCCCGGGTCTCGTCCAGGCAGGGGTAGTAGACCTGGTCGAAGAAGTGCTTGAGGGCGCCGGACATGTAGCCGAGGTTGGCGGGCGTGCCGAGCAGGTAGCCGTCGGCTTCGAGCACGTCGGAGGCGGTGGCCGACAGGGCCGCCCGGCGTACGACGCGCACGCCCTCGATCTCCGGCGTCGTGGCTCCCGAGACGACGGCCTCGAACAGGGCCTGGCAGTTCGGTGAGGGGGTGTGATGGACGATCAGCAGGGTAGGCACACCCGGCACCCTGCCGTGCGCGTACCGTCCCCCGCAAACGGCCGCTCCGGGGCGCCTTTCGAGGCAGACTTCGAGGCACGGTTCGAGGCGCGTTCGAGGCACAGCTCAAGGCCATGCGACCGGCTTGCCGGGGACGGGACGCGCGGCCGGAGACCGACAGGAGGATCCGTCGTGGTCGACGAGGACCGCAGGGCACAGGCCGCCGTGGTGTTCGACGCGCTGGGGCTCGCCTACGAGCAGGCGTTCGCCGGCTCCGCACCGCACCGGGCGTCGCTGCGCCGGCTGGTGGAAGGGCTGGCGCCGGGCAGCAGGGTGCTGGACGTGGGCAGCGGGACGGGCCGCCCGACCGCGCGGACACTGGCCGAGGCCGGACACCGCGTGCTGGGCATCGACATCTCTCCGGTCATGGTCGACCTGGCCGCGCGGCAGGTGCCCGGGGCCGAGTTCCGGCTGGCCGACATCCGGGAGACGCCGCTGCCGGAGGACTCGTTCGACGCCGCGTGCGCGTACTTCTCGCTGCTGCAGATGTCCCGCGCCGAGCAGAGGGCCGTCGTGGCGAAACTGGCGCGTGCGGTACGGCCCGGCGGCTTCGTCGCGCTGGCCACCGTGCCGCTGGACCTGGAGGACGCCGAGGGCCTCTTCATGGGGCAGCCGGTCCGGGTCACGAGCTTCACCGCGGAGGCGTTCACCGCACTGGTCCGCGGCGCGGGCCTGACGGTCCTGGCGGAGGAGCAGGCCCTGTTCACCCCGAGCGCTCCCGAGGCGGAGCCCGAGCCGCATCTCTTCCTGCACTGCGTGCGCGAGGCCGGATGAGGGGCAGCAGGTGAGAGGCATGCGGTGGGCCGCTTCCGGCGGGCCGCATCGCGGCCGGCGTTGCCGGTGCCCTCGGTTACAGTGACGCCTCTGAACCGAAGGGGAGGCAACAGTGCGGGTCGGGGTGGGGACCGTCGGAGGCCGCATCGTCGTGGCGGCGGCGCTCGCCGCGGTGCTCGGCGGGTGCGCCGGGTCCGCGGGCGGTGACGGGAAGGAGTCCGCGAGCGCGTCGGCGAGCGCGAAGGGCACGACGGCCGGGGGCGGGGGCGCCAAGGGCGCGGCGGTGCGCGGCGGCACCGTCGGCGCGGCCGGCTCGGCCTGCGAACTGCCCGTCAGCTTCGGCATCGCCCGGCACTGGAAGGCCAAGCCGATAGACGCCGAAAAGGAGTTGGCCGCGTCATCGAAGGGCGAGGACGGCGGCCTCGGCGGGGCGCTCGCCGACGCCTTCCTGCGGCAGGGCCCGGTCACGGCCGCCTGTGAGATCGACGCCAAGCCGGCCGGCAACATCGGCTTCCTGCGGGTGTGGACGGGCAAGGCCGGCGACGCGGACGCGGGCGGTGTGCTGCGCGCGTTCGTCGCCGCCGAGGACAACGTCAGCAAGGCGAGGTACCACTCCTTCAGGACCGGCGGCGGTGTCTCGGCGGTCGAGGTCGAGTACCTGTACACGAGCAAGCTGCTGGACGAGACGAAGAAGGAGAGCGCCTTCGCCGTCAGCACGCCCGACGGTCCGGTCGTCCTGCACCTCGGGGGCATGGACACCCAGGAGCACGAGGAGATGCGGCCCGCGTACGACCTCGCCAAGCAGACGCTCAGGCTGAGTTGAGGTCCGCCGCCCGCTCCCGCGCCGTGGCCCGGCCCAGGTAGGTGAGGGGGCCCGCGTCGGCGACCGGGATCTCGTGGAAGCCGACCCGGTCGTAGAAGGCGCGGGCGGCGGTGTTGACGGTGACCATGCCGAGGTGGACCGCCTGGACGCCCTGTCCGCTCAGGGCGTCCAGGAAGGTGTGCAGCAGGCGGCGGCCGTGGCCCTGCCCCTGCCAGGGCGGCAGCAGGTCGATGTGCAGGTGGGCGGGGTAGGCGGCCAGTTCGGGGACGAGCATCCGCTCCGGGTGGTGCAGGAGGCTGATCATCTCCTCCGTGGGCGTGCGCGGCGGCGCGGCGGGCTCCGGGTAGCGGCCGGCCAGCCGGGGGATCCAGCTCCGCCGGAAGTCCTCCACGAAGCGTTCGGTGTCCGCCGTGCCGACGATGTATCCCACGGCCCGGCCCGTGCCGTCGTCCAGTACGAAGGCGAGGTCCGGGTCGAAGTGGCAGTACGGCTCGGCGAAGAGCGACGGCATCAGGCGCTGGTCGGGGTAGAGGGCCCTGGAGTCGCCCCCGTTGTGCGCGGTGCGGACGCAGACGTCGGCCACGGCGTCGCGGTCGGCGGGACGGTAGGGCCGTATCGGCGGGTTCGGACGGAGGGACGGCATGGCCCCATCCTCACCTCTTGGGAGCGCTCCCACAAGGGGGTTGCGGCGTACGGCGGCGACCACCTCGGAGGGGGCCGCCGTACGCGAACGGTCAGTAGCGCATGCGCCTGGCCCGGAGCAGCATGAACAGACCCGACAGCGCGAGCAGCGTGCCGATCGCCGCGGGCCACAGCCGGGCGCCCGTCTCCGCCAGACCTCCCCGGCTCGCCTGGGGTTCGGTCACCGCGGCCACCGGTGGGGCGTACGCGGCGGCGGTGGCGCCCTGACCCGGCGCGGTGGCGGTGGCCGTGGCGGCCTGACCCGGCCCGGTGGCGGACGGGGCCGGTGCCGAACGCGCCGGCGTGGACCGTGATCCGGCCGACGCGGCGGGTGCAGCCGTGTCGTCCGTGTCGTGCTTGGTGGTCCGGGCGGGCGCCGTCGTCGCGTCGTGCCGTGGCACCTCACCGGCTCGGGACGCCGACGGCGCGGGCGCGGAGGTGACGCTCCCGCCGCCGCCCCCGGCGGAACCCTCACCCGGCGCCGCCGTGGCGCTCGGACTCGCCGTGGACGCCGGCGTCGGCGTCGCGGTGGAGTCGTCGTCGCCCGAGGGTCCGCAGCTGCGGCCGGAGTTGACGCAGTCGACCATCTCGCGCATCAGCTTCTCGTCGAAGACGTTGATGAAGTCGCCGTGGTCGGTGACGGGCTTGTGCAGCTGCTCGGGGAAGGAGTCCACCGCGAACAGCGGGACGGTGCGGCCGCCGTCCGCGAGGCTCGGCGCGTCGACGTCGTAGACGATGCGCTGGACCAGCTGCGGAATGGGCGCGAAGCCCGCCGGACAGGAGCCGTCGGCGGCCGTGAACGCCACGTGGGTGCGGTGGTTGGCGCTGTCGATGTTGCGGCCGTCCCAGCAGCTCTGGAAACGGAAGGTGCGCACCACGTCGCTGCCCGCCGGGCACAGCGGGTACTTGTCCTTCAGCTGCCGGTTCTCGTAACCGGTGCAGCTCCAGGACGCGTTGGCGTTGCCGGGGCCGTTGACGAAGGCCTTGGCGTCGCCCGTGATGATGCGCAGCAGGCGCGGCATGGCGGTGACCTTGCCGCGCGGGTTGCCGGCGAAGGTCAGCGTGACCTGCTTGGGCGTCACGATCCGGCCCGCGTTGCCCTCCGTGCCGCCGCCCGGCGCTCCGGCGTCCCGCTCCTGGGTGCCGTTCTGCAGGCGCAGCACCGGCCAGTAGTACGACGACTTGTCGCCCGGGTCCGCGCAGCTCGTGCCGGCCTCCGCCAGGTCCTCGTCGCTCGCGAAGGCGTTGTTGCCCTGGTTGCCGACGTAGTCGTGGAAGTGGTGGGCGCCGTTGGAGACGCCGGGGGCGACGATGACGTTGTCGGAGTTGAACAGGCCGCCCGCGTTGACCCCGCAGTCGGAGGTGAAGGTGCCGCGCGAGGCGCCGGCCTGCGGCGGCGGGGCCGGTGCCTCGGGCGGTACGGAGGTGATGTCCGCGTAGTCCGAGACGACAGGCCCGTTGCCGCCCTGACCGGCACCGTTCTGTCCTTGGCCGCTGCCGGTCTGTCCTTGGCCGCTGCCGTTCTGCCCCTGCGCGTCGCCGCCCTGGTCCGCGCCGGCGCCGCCCTGCTCCTGGCCGGTGCCGCCCTGCCGGCCGCCGTCGTCCGGCGTGCCGGTGGCCCGACCGTCGTCGCCGGGGCGCAGGGTGCAGGCGGCCAGACCGTCCAGGCCCTGCGGACGCTCCCCCGACCCGGCGATGGCGTCGGCGATCCGTCCGATGGACTCCGACCGCTTCTCCTCCAGCGGCTTCATGATGGTTTCCCCGGCGGAACCGGCGTCCTGGCCGTCGGCCCGCCCCGCCTGCCGCACCTGCTGGTACGCCGCCGCGATCTGCTGGTCCAGCGCGGCGAGTTCGCGGTCGACCCCGGGGCGGGCCGCGTCCGGCACGGCCGTGAGCCGGCCGCCGACATCGGGGCAGTCGATGGTCGCCATGCCCGAGGACAGGACGCGCCCGGAAGCGTCCGTGCCGCCGGAGCCGTCGCCCCGGCCCTCGGTGGCCGAGGCGTAGACGTTCGCCCCGACGAGTCCGGCTCCCCCGAGCATCAGGGCGACCGCGGCGAGGGTCGCGCGTCGTGCGCCGGTCGGGCGTCTGCGCCTGTTGCGTACCAAGGTCGTCCCCTGTGTGATCGCCGGTGGTCTGACCGCCGGTGGGTGTGGCCGGCGGCCGGGCATGGAGTTCCCCGGCTTCATACGGCGGGCGGAGCCGCCGTGTTCAACAGAATCGCGAATTCACCGGGACCTCACAGGAAACCATGGTCGCCACCTCTTCCCCGTCGAACATCGTCGCGAACATCACGAATATGTATCGGACATTTCGCACCTCAACCTTCACACGAGGTACACACGTTGGCTAGGTTGACGCGAGGCCGCCGCCCGGCTCTGCCCCGGTGAGCCGCCCAACTGCCCCGCGGGGCAAGGAAGGAGCACGTCTTCCATGTCGCCGGAGAGCCGCGACGAGGTGCGACAGCGGATCGCATCCCTCTACGACCGGGCGGAGAACGACACCGGTAACTTCAACGCGACCCGGGCCATGGCCGCCCGGACGCGTTCGCGTGGCGTACCGCTGGCCAAGCGGACGGGCCGGCGGCAGGACCCGGCACTGGACGAGATCGCCCGGAAGTGGTTCGACGCGGCACGCGCCGCTGCCGGCCCGACCGTCCCCGCCGTACTGCCGGCGGACCGGCTGCCCGACAGGTCCGCCGCGCCGACGCGTTCGCAAGAGCCGATCGACGGGTCGCGGCTTTTGGGAGGTGAGCGGGAGGTCCGCGCCCTGCCGGCCGGCGGCGGTGAGCCCCTCGGCCTCCCGAGGGGCGGCGGCGACGTCCTGGGACTCCCCGGCCTCCCGGGCGGCGGGGAGCCCCGCGCCCTTCCGGGCGGTGAGCGGCAGGCGCTGGGGACGGGCGGCCTGCCCGGACAGCGCTCCGCCGGCCGGGAGTTGGGCACCGGCCCTGCGGTGGCCGAGCTGACGACGGGCTCGGTGACGGCACCGACGGGCGGGTTCCCGTCGGGCGGGGCCGTGCCGGGCGGGTCCCTGCCGACTGGGGCCCTGCCGGGCGGGGCCGCGGAGTCGGAGCCCTCGCGGACCGCCGGGCTCCAGGCAACCGGACCCTTGCCCGTGCTGGACACCGGTCCGACCGCGCTGGTCGATGCCGCGAGCAGCAGGGAACTTCCGGGCGCGGGGATCGGGTGGGGCGGCGGCACGGCCGAGACGTCCGGCTGGGGCGCGACGGGCACGGCGGAACCGGTCGGCTGGGCCACGGCCGGACCGGCGAACCCTGCCGTCGTACCGGTCGCCACGCCGCCCGTCGTTCAGCGGGCGGCGGTGCAGCTGCCCCGGGCGCTCCCCGGCTCGGCCGGATTCGTCCGCCTGTCCCCCACCGCTTGGAAGGCCGGAGTGCGGCGGAAGCTCGACACGGCGCGGGACCTGCTGTCCGGGCGCACCGCCCGACCGGGCTCGCCGGACGCCGCCGTTCAGCCACCGCGGCCGCAGACGACGGCGGCGACAGGGATGACGACGGCGCAGTCCGCCATGGCCTCGACCGTCCTCTGGCAGCAACAGGGTGCGGAACCTGTTGCGCCGGCAGCGCCGATGACAAGCGCTCCGCCGGTCGGCGTCACCGCTCCCGTGACCGACACCGGCTCCCTGTCCGTCCCCCTGCCCCTGCCCCTCCCCCTGCCGACACCCGCGCCCGTCCCTTCGCCCCGTGCCCTCCGCGCCGCGAAGGCCGTCGCCTTCGCTCGGGCGCAGCTCGGGAAACCGTGCGTGTGGGGTGCGACCGGGCCGGACTCCTACGACAGTTCCAGCCTGACCCAGGCCGCGTGGAAGGCGGCCGGTGTCGCGTTGCCGCGTGCCGCGCACGAGCAGGCGCTGGCCGGAACGCCGCTCACGACCGCCGGGCTGGAACCCGGTGACCTGGTGGTCTTCTTCGAGGACGACCGGCACGTGGGCCTGTACGCCGGTGACGGGATGATGGTGCACGCGCCCGGACCGGGGTCGTCCATCCGCGAGGAGTCGATCTACGGCGCCGGGGAGGCCGCGATCCACCGGATCGTCCGGCCGGCCTGACGGAGCCCGGCCCCGGCGTCGGCCGCCCGCGCGCCCCCGCTCCGGGCCGGCCGGCTCCGCCGTCCCCATAAGGCACTCCTGGCAGAGGCATAAGATCAGCTTATGAGGTCATAGACGGGACCCGCGTACCGACTTAGGTGTGCCTTAGTTTAGGCTCCTGATCACGTCGCCCATTTCACGCTCGAAGGGAACCTGATCATGCCGCGCCCCCTGCGGGTAGCCATTGTCGGAGCCGGCCCCGCCGGGATCTACGCCGCCGATGCCCTGCTCAAGTCCGAGGTGGCCGCCGACCCCGGTGTCTCCATCGACCTCTTCGAGCGGATGCCCGCCCCGTTCGGCCTGATCCGGTACGGCGTCGCGCCGGACCACCCGCGCATCAAGGGCATCATCACCGCCCTGCACCAGGTGCTGGACAAGCCGCAGATCCGTCTGTTCGGCAACGTCGACTACCCGACGGACCTCAGCCTGGACGACCTGCGCGCCTTCTACGACGCGGTGATCTTCTCGACCGGCGCGATGGCCGACCGCGAGCTGCGCATACCCGGCATCGACCTGGACGGCTCCTACGGCGCCGCCGACTTCGTCTCCTGGTACGACGGCCACCCGGACGTGCCCCGCACCTGGCCGCTGGAGGCCGAGAAGGTCGCCGTGCTGGGAGTCGGCAACGTCGCCCTGGACGTCGCCCGCATCCTCGCCAAGACCGCCGACGAGCTGCTGCCGACCGAGATCCCGCCGAACGTCTACGACGGCCTGAAGGCCAACAAGGCCATGGAGATCCACGTCTTCGGCCGCCGTGGCCCGGCGCAGGCGAAGTTCAGCCCGATGGAGCTCCGCGAGCTGGACCACTCCCCGAACATCGAGGTCATCGTCGATCCCGAGGACATCGACTACGACGAGGGCTCGATCGAGACCCGGCGCGGCAACAAGCAGGCCGACATGGTCGCCAAGACGCTGGAGAACTGGGCGATCCGCGACGTCGGCGACCGCCCGCACAAGCTCTTCCTCCACTTCTTCGAGTCGCCGGCCGAGATCCTCGGCGAGGACGGCAAGGTCGTCGGCCTGCGCACCGAGCGCACCGCCCTGGACGGCACCGGCAACGTCAAGGGCACCGGCGAGTTCAAGACCTGGGACGTCACGGCGGTCTACCGCGCGGTCGGCTACCTGTCCGAGAAGCTGCCCAAGCTCCCCTGGGACATCGACTCCGGAACCGTGCCGGACGAGGGCGGCCGGGTGATCGAGGAGGGCGGCACCCACCTGCAGTCCACCTACGTCACCGGCTGGATCCGGCGCGGCCCCGTCGGCCTCATCGGCCACACCAAGGGCGACGCCAACGAGACCGTGGCCAACCTGCTGGACGACTACGCCGGCGGCCGTCTGCACACCCCGGCCTCCCCCGAGCCGGAGGCCGTGGACGCCTTCCTCGCCGAGCGGAACGTCCGCTTCACCACCTGGGAGGGCTGGTACAAGCTGGACGCCGCCGAGCGTGCCCTGGGCGAGCCCCAGGGCCGCGAGCGCGTGAAGCTCGTCGAGCGTGAGGACATGCTGCGGGAGAGCGGAGCGTAGGGCCCTCTCCCTCCGGGCCCCTGGGGCCGGCGCCGGCGCGCCGGCCCCTGCCGCGTTGCGGTGCGTGCCGGCAGGGGTGAACGGGGCCGCCCCTGAGCGGATGGACGGGCGGGCCCCGTTCGCCGGACATTGCGGGGGCCGGGACCGCCGGCCGGGCACGGGTGAACCGCGCTCACCCGACGCGCACCGCGCACACCCCGGGCGTACGGCGCCCGCCCCGCGCTCCGTGCGCACCCCGGGGCGACGCGCGGGGCCGGGCCCCCAGCGCCGTGTCGCCCCGCCGAACGGTGATACTGGGAGGCCCACCCGCCCCCATCAGCAGATTGGCTCATGTCGAACTCCGCCGGCGACCGCGCCACCACCCCGCAGACCCTCTGGGCGGCCCGGGGCCGCCACACCGGTCCCGCCCCCGAGAACGCCGTCCGCCGCACCCTGCGACGGCACAAGGAGAGCGGTGACATCGACGACTTCGCCGAGCCGCCCGCGGCCGGGGACCCGGACCGGCGGGTCTTCGAGGCCCGCTGGCGAGCGGACGGGGCGGTGACCGTGCGGGCCCGGCTCACCCTCGAACCGCGGGAGGGCCGGCTGCCCGGCCACGAGTGGCGGCTGGTCGCGGAGGCGGAGCGCCCGTGGGACGACGCCTGGCCGTCGCCCGCGACCTTCTTCTGGCCCGAGGGCGGCCCGGGCGAGGACGACGACGGCTCCTGGGACCACCACGCCACGGTCGCGGGCCTGCGCCTCCGGCACGTCAACGCGCTGCCCGAGGACGACAAGGACATGCGGCGGCGGCTGCGGGACGCGGCCCGGGAGGCGTGGTGCGTCCATGTCGTCGTGCACGAGGCCATGACACCCGACGAGCGGGGCCGGCTGCCGCTGGCGCGGCTGCTGCCGCCCGGTCTGCGGCACCGCGTAATCGAGCACCGGGCCGCACCGCAGCAACTGCGCGCCGTCAACTGGGCGTTGAAGGACCTCGGCGTGGAGGTGCCACGCGGCGGGGCGGTGCTGCTGCCGCCGGATCCGGCGCCGGAGGCGTACGACGGCCGGGAGCACAGCGTGCGCACCGTCTTCCTGGACGGTTCGCAGCCGGCCGGACTCATCGCGGCGCTGCGGCACTTCGTGGCCCTGCCCCGGCCGCTGCCCGCGGACGCCGAGGAGGCGCTGACCGATCTGCGCGAGAACTGGACCCTGTTGACCCTCCAGGAGGAGCTGGAGCGCGAGCGGCGGCTGGTCGCCATGTACGCCGAGGCGCTGGAGGCGATGACGAAGTCCCGGGACCTGTACAAGCAAGCGGCCGAGCAGGCGCTGGAGGCCCTGGCGGCGTACCGCGACGTCCCCGTGCCCGTCCTCCCCCAGCAGCGGCCCGCCTCTCGGGCACCGGGCGCCCTGCAACAGCTGACGCGGACGTTCGAGCGGCTGAAGCTGACGGCCAAGGGCAAGCAGCAGGGGTCCGCCGCGGATCCTGCCGTGAACGGCACGGCGCCGGCGGACGACAGCGCCGGGACCACGGGCACCGGCGGTGACGCGGACGGCCGTTCATCGTAGGCGTTCGCCGGGGTACACGGACGGTCATACGGTGCACAGGGCGCCCCACCCCCGCAAGGAGCCGAGATGGACACGACCACGACCCTGCTGGTACTCGCCGCCGTCGTAGCGGTGGTGCTGCTCGCCGTCGCGGTCGGTCTGCTGGTGCGGCTGGTGCGGGCGCGGCGGACGCTGCGGCGGGCGGGGCTGCCGACGGGGCCCCGGTGGGTGTTCTGGGGCGCGGTCGCGTATCTGGTGCTGCCCACCGATCTGCTGCCCGACCCGGTCTACCTGGACGACATCGGCGTCCTGCTCCTCGCCCTGCGCAGCCTGCGCGCCGCCCGGCCGCTGCCGCCCGGGACGACCGAGCTCTGAAAACGGCCGGGCGCGGTGTACCGCACCCCGGGCGCTGCCGCACCATGGGGCGATGCGACCCGTGTTCACCGGCATACCCGGTGCCCCGACGGCTCCCGGCGTGGCCGTGGTCGTCGACGTGATGCGCGCGTTCACCGTGGCCGCCTGGGCGTTCCGGCGCGGCGCCGAGCGGATCGTCTTCGCCCGCACGCGGCGGGAGGCGCTGACTCTGAAGGCCCGTCACCCCGCCTGGCCGGCCTGTCAGGACGGGGCGCCGTCACCGGGGTTCGACCTGGTCAACTCGCCCGCCCGGCTGCGTGCGCTGGACCTGCGGGGCCGTACGGTCGTCCAGAAGACCACCGCCGGGACGGCCGGGGCCCTGGCCGTGGCGGACGCCGGACTGCTGCTGTGCGCGAGTTTCGCGGTGGCGGGGGCGACCGCCGGGGCGCTGCGCCGGGTACGGGCGGACGCGGTGACCTTCGTGGTCACCGGGGACGGCGGACGGGCCGAGGAGGATCTGGCCTGCGCGCAGTACATCGCGGAACGCGTGCGGACGGACGGCGCCGACGCGGGCCCCTACCTGACGCGGGCCCGGCGCTCCGCCGCCGCCGCCCGGCTGGCCGACGGTGCGCGGCGCGGGTGGGCCGGTGTCGACCCCGAGGACGTGGCCCTGTGCCTGGAGAGGGACACGTTCCCCTCGGCGATGGCGGCCACCCGGGAGGACGGCCACCTGGTGCTGCGCCCCTGGGCGCCCGGCCCCCGGGCCGGACTCAGCCGGGGTCGGCGGGCTGGGCCCTGCCCGTCGTCAGGGCCGTGAGCAGGACCGCCAGTGCGCCGAGTGCCGCTGCCGCGGCCGTCGGGCCGGCCAGCCATGACGGTGCAAGGGTCGCCGCGCGCAGCCGGGCCGGGTCCGGCAGGTCGAACCGCCCGCCGAGCACGTGTCCGGCGGCGAGCACCGCCGTGACGCCGACCGCGGCCGTCGCCGCCACGAGCCGGGCCGGCGCCGCCCGCGCGGTGAGGGCGAGCGCCAGCAGACCGCACAGCGCGGAGGCGAGCAGGGTGGCCCCGAGGGCGCCGTGGGACAGCCCGGTCCAGTAGCGCGGGGCGTGTGCCGTCCCGCACAGGAACACCAGCGACGCGGCACACCGGGCGGCCCGCACGCTTGCCGTCGGCGACCGGTCGTCCCCGGCCCGGTCCGCGGCGGCCTGTCGTCCTCCCGCCCGTCCTTCCGTACCGGACCACGGCGCCCTCGGGCGCCCATCGACCACGATGCGCCGCGTCTTCACCGTCCCCGCGTCGGCCGGCCGGGCCGCCGGCGCCGGCTCCCCCGCCGCGGACCACCCCGCCCCCGCCGGTTCCTCCGGGGCCGACCACCCCACCTCCCACACGACCGCCGGTGCCGCGGCGGCGGGCACCGGGCGCTCCTCGGCCTCCCCTGCCTCCCGTTCCGCCGCCAGCCGGCCGATCAGCTCGGCGAGTTCCTCCACGGGCCGGTGCAGCGCCACCGCCCGCACGGCGGCTTCCGCGCAGTGGGACGACTCCGCCGGGCCGCGGTGCAGCAACTGCACGAGCCGGGAGACGTCCTCCAGGGGGCGGCGCTGTGCGGCGGCCCGGATCGCCTCGTCGGCGCTGTCGCTGTCCCGGGGCGGTTCGGTCAGCAGCGTCACCAGACGGGTGACGTCCTCCACCGACCGTTCGACCGCGACCGCGCGCAGCACGTCGGACGTCATCCGGACCGGCTCGGGCGCGCTCTCCAGCAGCGTGATGAGCCGGACCACGTCCTCCACCGGGCGGTCGGCGACGGCCGCGTGGAGAAGGCCGCGCAGGGGGTCGCCGTGCAGGGGTCCCTCCGGGGGAAGCGGCCGTACCTGCGGCGTGAGCGGGTCCGGGGAGGAGGTGGGGACGCCGGAGGCAGCCGGTGCCGTGGGTATCACCGAGTCGTCGGGACGAGGGGATGAGGAACAGGTCGTCATCTCGGCTCCAGGAGAAGAGTGCGACCGCACCCGCGCCCCGTCTGCGGTCGCCGCGTCACGCAGTCCATTACTAGGAGCGGGCACGGGAGCCCGCCACTCGGACGGGGCACTGGTGTGAGCCTCCCCGCTCCCGGCGCCGTGAGCCTGACCCGGCGCCCCCCCGCTCGCCCCGCCCCGCCCAGGTGCGTTCCGCGCGTCTCGTGGCGCATTCTTGCTGTGTCATCCACCCGAAGCCGCACGGGACGAGGTGGGACCGATGGCCGGGAGCGACGAGCAGGCGGTCCGTACGCGGGCCCGGCTGACCGCGCTGCTGGCGGACGTCTCGACCGGCGCCCTCACCTCGGCCGGCGGCCGGGTGGCGGGCGTGTACCTGCGCTCCCGCGCGCCGGGCCTGCTGCGCCTCGCGGTGCTCACGGGGCTGCCCGGTCCGCTGTTCAGATCCTGGTGGCGGCTGCACGTGGGCCGGCCGTTCCCGGTCGCCGACGCCTACCGGCTCGGCGTCCACGTGGTCCTGCCGAACGCCACGGAGACCATGCGCCGGTATCCGCAGTTCGCGGCCGGCCTGCCTTTCCCGTTCGGGTCGGTGCACGTGCCGGTACCGGGCGGGACCGGGCCGCTCGGGGTGCTCACGGTCCTGTACCCGGCGGTGACGGACACCGTGGACGACCTGCTGGACCGGGAACTGCTCGGCCGGCTGGCCGAGGGCCTGGGCACCGAGCTGCTCGGCCTGGCCGACGGGGACGAGAGCGCGATCACCTGGGACGGCGAGCCGCTGTGCGTAAGGCCGCCCGCGGGCCGGCCCGCCCGGGCCGCCATAGGACGCTTCAGCTGGGACCCGTCGACCTCCCTGGTCCGTGCGGACGACCGGCTGCACGCGCTGCTCGGGCTGCGCCCCGGCGAGTTCGCGGGGACGACGACGGAGTTCGCGAACGCCGTGGCCCCCGCCGACGCGCACCGGGTGCTGGCGGCGCTGCGCGACACGGCCGCCGGGAAACCGCCGGGCGCACCGCTGAGCGTGCGGGCCCGCGACGGCACACCGCGCCTGCTGGACCTGTGGCCGGACCCCGCGGACCGGGCCGGGACGGCGGCCGGGACGGCGGTCAACGGGGTGGTGTTCGAACCCGGTACGGCCGCCTCCGCCGACGGTGCGGCCGACCTGCTGCCGGAGGGCGTGCTGTGCGTGGACCGGCTGGGGCTGATCGTGTACGCCAACCCGGCGGCGGCCCGGCTCACGGGCCGGGCGCGGGAGCGCCTGCTGGGGCAGCCCCTGTGGGACGCGCTGCCCTGGCTGACCGGGCCGCCGTACGACGACCACCTGCGCGGGGCCCTGCTCTGCCCCGAACCGGTGCACTTCCACGCCCGGCGGCCGGCCGGCGACCGGGACGGGCCCGGCGAGGGCGCCTGGCTGGCGGTGTCGGTGCACCCCGGCACGGACCTGCTGACCTGCGTGCTCGTCCCGGCCAGCCGGGTGGACGCCGCGAGCGGGCCGGTGCCCGAGGTCCAGCACGCGGAGCACACGGTGGCGGGCGCCCACGCGATGGCGCCGCTGTACCGGCCGATCGCGCTGGCCATCGCGCTGACGGACGCGGTGACCGCCCGGCAGGTGTCGGCGGTGGTGATGCAGGAGCTGCTGCCCGCGTTCGGCGGCCGGCGGCTGGCCATCTACCTGCTCCAGGACCGGCATCTGTACCTGGCCTGGGAGACGGGGTTCCCGCAGGGGTTCCTCGCGCCGTTCGAGGGCATCGGCCTCGACGCGCACGTGCCCGGCGTGGAGACGCTGACCACCGGCCGGCCGCTGTTCTTCGAGTCCATGGGGCAGCTCGCGGCGGCCTATCCGGGGCTCGCCCTCGACGCGCGGGTGGGTTCGCGTGCCTTCCTGCCGCTGATCGCCTCCGGCCGGCGGGTGGGCTCCTGCATCCTCGGCTTCGACCACGAGCGCGGGTTCAGCACGGAGGAACGCGCGGTCCTCACCGCGCTCGCCGGGCTGATCGCGCACGCGATGGAGCGGGCACGGCGCTACGACGACGAGGCGGCCCTCGCCCGCGGCCTCCAGCAGGCCCTGCTGCCCCGGCGGCTGTCGACGCATCCGCGGGTGGAGACCGTGGGCCGGTACCTGCCGGGAACGCAGGGCATGGACGTGGGCGGCGACTGGTACGACGTGGTGGAGGCCGGGGACGGGCTCGCCCTGGTCATCGGTGACGTGCAGGGGCACGGGGTGCAGGCGGCCGCCACGATGGGCCAGCTCCGCAGCGCGGTGCGCGCGTTCGCGCTGGGCGACCGGCCGCCGGACGAGGTGCTCAGCGGCACCAACCACCTGCTGATCGACCTGGACCCCGGCCAGTTCGCCAGCTGCTGCTACCTGCGCCTGGACCCCGCCACCGGCCTGGCCCGGATCGCCCGGGCGGGCCATCCGCCGCCGCTGCTGCGCTGCCCGGACGGCCGGACCCGGCTGCTGGACATCGCCGGGGATGTCGTCCTCGGGGTGGATCCGCACGCCCGGTACCCGGTGACCCAGCTGTGGCTGGAACCGGACGCGATCCTCGCCCTGTACACCGACGGCCTGGTGGAGCGGCCCGGCGCCGACATCGACGACGGCATCGCGGCGCTGCGGCTGGCGCTCGCCCAGGCCGGTGCGGGGGCCGGCCGGGGCGGCGGGCGGTCCCTGTCCGGGGTCGCCGACCGGCTGACGGCCGCCGCCCGGCACGCCACCGCCCGCCCCGACGACGTGGCCCTCCTGCTGGCCGCCCGCCGCCCGGCGCCGGCCGGTGACCGGGCGCCGCGCTCCCCCGGGCCCGGTCCGGCGCCCGGCTGCCGTCGCCCCGGGTGATGGTCTCGCCTGACGGCGCCGGGCAGTGTAGACATGGGCACATGGTGCGACTGCCCGGCCGGCCCGTGACCCGGCCGCCCCGACCTTTCGGGTACCCGCGCGCACCGCACAGCCCGCCACCGGGGGACCGCGGCGCGGACGGCAGCCGGCCGGGGGTGCTCCGGGCGGCCGTGACCGGGCGCAGCGTGGCCGGGCAGGTCTTCGTCCTGCAAGTGGTGATCGTGCTGCTCCTGGTCGTCTCGGCGGTGGTCGCCCAGGTGCTCCAGGTGCGGCACGACAGCGACACCGAGGCGAGCAACCGTTCCCTCGCGGTGGCCCAGACGTTCGCCAACGCGCCCGGCACGGCCGCCGCCCTGCGCTCCGCGGACCCCACGGCCGTGCTCCAGCCGCGCGCGGAGGCGGCCCGCAAGGCGACCGGCGTGGACTTCATCGTCGTGATGAACACCCACGGCGTCCGCTACACCCATCCGCAGCCCGGCCGCATAGGCCAGAAGTTCGTCGGCACGATCGCCCCGGCCGTGGCCGGCGGCACGGTCACCGAGCACATCACCGGCACCATCGGGCCGCTGGTGCAGGTCGTGGTGCCGGTGAAGGACACCGGTGGCCAGGTGGTGGGCCTGGTGGCGGCCGGGATCACCACCGCGCACGTGGGCGGGGCCGCCGACCAGCAGCTTCCGCTGCTGCTGGCCGCCGCGGCCGCCGCGCTCGCGCTGGCGACCGCGGGCACGGCCCTGGTGAGCAGACGGCTGCTGCGCCAGACGCACGGCCTCGGGCCGTACGAGATGACGAGGATGTACGAGCACCACGACGCGGTGCTGCACGCGGTCCGGGAGGGTGTGCTGATCGTCGGCGGTGACGGCAGGCTGCTGCTCGCCAACGACGAGGCACACCGCCTGCTGGACCTGCCGGCGGACGCCGAGCAGCGGCACGTGCTGGAGCTGGGCCTGGACGACGAGACGGCGGGACTGCTGGCCTCGGGGCGGGTCGCCACGGACGAGGTGCACCTGGTCAAGGACCGGCTGCTGGCGGTCAACCAGCGGCCCACGGACCTGCGCGGCGGCCCGCCGGGCAGCGTCACCACGCTGCGCGACTCCACCGAGCTGCGCGCCCTGTCGGGCCGCGCGGAGGTGGCGCGGGAGCGGCTGAACATGCTGTACGAGGCCGGTGTGGGCATCGGCACCAGCCTGGACGTGACCCGGACCGCGGCGGAGCTTGCGGAGCTGGCGGTGCCCCGGCTCGCGGACTTCGCGACGGTGGACCTGTTCGACGCGGTGCTGGGCGGGGAGGAGCCGCGTCCGGGGACGGCACTGCGCCGCACGGCCTGCGTGGGCATCCGCAAGGAGACCCCGCTGTATCCGCTCGGCGAGCGGATCCGGTTCGTGACCACCTCGCCGCAGGCGCGCGCCCTGACGACCGGGCAGTCGGTCGTGGTGCCGCGGCTGCGCGACGAACCGGGCTGGCGGGCGCAGGACCTGGAGCGCACCGACCAGGTGCTGGCGTTCGGCATCCACTCGCTGATCACGGTGCCGCTGCGGGCGGGCGCCCTGGTGCTGGGCGTGGCGACCTTCTGGCGTGCGGAGAAGCCGCAGCCGTTCGACGCCGAGGAGCTGGCCCTCGCGGAGGAGCTGGCGGCGCGGGCGGCGGTGTCGATCGACAACGCCCGCCGGTACACCCGTGAGCACAGCATGGCGGTCACCCTCCAGCGCAGCCTGCTGCCGCGCACCCTGCCCGAGCAGGGTGCCCTGGACCTCGCCTACCGCTATCTGCCGGCCCAGTCGGGGGTGGGCGGCGACTGGTTCGACGTGCTGCCGCTGTCCGGTGCCCGGGTGGCCCTGGTCGTCGGGGACGTCGTGGGGCACGGGCTGCACGCGGCGGCGACGATGGGCCGGCTGCGTACGGCCGTGCACAACTTCTCCTCGCTGGACCTGCCGCCGGACGAACTGCTGAGCCTGCTGGACGAGCTGGTCGGCCGGCTCGACCAGGACGACGAGACATCGGTGACGGGCGCGTCCGTGGTGACGGGCGCGACCTGTCTGTACGCGATCTACGATCCGGTGTCCCGGCTGTGCACGATGGCCCGGGCCGGTCATCCGCCGCCCGCGCTGGTGCGGCCGGACGGCGGTGTGGAGTTCCTTGACGTGCCCGCGGGACCGCCGCTGGGCCTGGGCGGGCTGCCGTTCGAGACGGCCGAGCTGGAACTGCCGGAGGACAGCCGGCTGGTGCTGTACACCGACGGTCTGGTGGAGGACCGGGAGCGGGACATCGACGAGGGGCTGGGCCTGCTGCGTGACGCGCTGCTGCGGACGCCGGGCGCCTCCCCGGAGGACACCTGCCGTACCGTGCTGGACCGGCTGCCGGCCCGGCCGAGCGACGACGTGGCGCTGATCGTCGCCCGCACCCGGGTGCTGGGCGACGACCGGGTCGCGCAGTGGCAGGTGCCGTCCGACCCGGCGGCCGTGTCCGAGGTGCGGGACTCGGTGACCCGGCGGCTGGCCGACTGGGGCCTGAACGAGCTGGCGTTCACGACGGAGCTGATCCTGAGCGAGCTGGTCACCAACGCCATCCGCTACGGGCGCCCCCCGATCGGGGTACGCCTGCTGCGCGAGCGCACGCTGATCTGCGAGGTGTCCGACCGCAGCACGACCTCGCCGCACCTGCGGTACGCGGCGAGCACCGACGAGGGCGGCCGGGGTCTGTTCCTGGTCGCCCAGCTCGCCGGGCGGTGGGGCACCCGGTACACCCCGAACGGCAAGGTGATCTGGGCCGAGCAGCCGCTTCCCTGAGGGTGCGGGGTGCGGGCAAACGGTTTGAGAACCCATGTTCCCGCGGGTGATGATCTTCGGCATGTTCTCGCGCAGGAATCGCCGCACCGACCGGTTCACGTCACCCGCCCTCCGCACCGCCTGGGAAACCCTGGACGCCGGGGACGTACCCGGTGCGCTGCGGCAGGTACGGCAGGCCGGGGAGGACCAGCCGCTCGCCGAGGTGGCCCTGGTGGTGGGGCGGGCGGCGGGTGCGGCGGGGTTCGACGACCTCGCCGACGCCTCGGCCGCGCTGGCCGCCGCCCCGGAGGACCCCCGGGCGCTCTACCGCTTCGGGTACGCGTGTGTCGAACGCGAGGTGCCGGATCTGGCGGTTCCCGCGCTGCGTGCGGCACTTCGCCTCAGCGGCGGGTCGCCGCGGGTGCTGCGGGAGCTGGTGTCGGCGTACGAAGCCGGGGGCCGGCACCGGGAGGCGGTGGCCGAACTGACCCGCCACGAGGACCGTCTGGAGGACTGGCCGGACCGGTATCTGCTGGTGTTCAACGCCGTCTTCGGGGGCGACCTGGAGCTGGCCCGGCGTCAGCACGCGCTGCTGGGCGACCCGGAGGACGAGCGGTGGCGGCCGGCGCGGGACCGGCAGAACCGGATGCTGGCGCGGGCCGCCGACGCCGAGCGGGCGGGCCGGCTCGACGGGGCCGATCTGCGGGGCTGGCAGTACGTGCTCGGCGGCACGGTCCTGGGCACGCTGTCCCCCTACGGCTTCGACGCGGGCATGAACGGCCGCTATGCCTGGCTCCAGGACACCCCGGACCAGTGTCTGCGCGGTCTGCTGCGGCTGCGGGACCTGCTGGCGGCCACCGGGGTGCGGCCCCGGTCGGTGTCGCTGCTGCCGGACCGGGACTCGCGGATCCTCGGGCTGGCCGCGGCACAGGTGCTGGACCTGCCGGCGGAGCCGTTCGCGCCGGGCCGGGCGGACACGGTGGTCGTGGCGTACGACCTCGACGGGCTCGCGGCGCACGACGGCGGGCCGGAGCTGATCGGGAAGCTGTTCGAGCGCGCCCCGGGGCAGGTGCTGCACGCGCACGCGTGCTGCTGGACGGACCCGCCCGCCATCACCCCGGACAGCGCGGGCCTGCTGTACCAGTCGGTGGTGGCGCCGTGGGGTCCGCAGCTGCGCCCGTCGGCGGGCGGCGGGGTCGAGCAGGGGCCGGCGGACGACCGGCCGGAGGCGGAGGTCGCCGCCGGGATCACCGCGGCGGACCCGTCGCCCGACCCCGGGGACGGCGACGGCCCGGCGGACGGCGACACGGAGTTCGCCGCGTTCGCCACGGCCGTGAAGGGCACGTGGCTGCGCGGCGAACGGGTGCGTGTGCGGTCCGCCGGGCCGGTCCCTAGTTCCCGGTTCGCCTGAGGCGAGCGGCGCTCAGCCGCCGTCGAGCCGCGAGCGCAGCAGCTGCTTGCCCAGCTCGGCGCCCTTGCGGCTGTCGGACTGTGCCTTGCGGAAGAGCTCCACGACCTCGTTGTCCTTGTCGCGCTCCGCGTCCTGGATGTACTGCTCCAGGCGCAGGGCGTTGCTCAGGCACGCCTCGACGTACCAGATGAGGTTGTAGTCCTTGTCGCGGGTGCCGGTGACGTCGCCGGTCTCGCTGGTGCTGGTCATCCCGGGTCTCCTCCTTCTGTCGACCCTGTGCCGATTCCGCTTGCCGGCACGCCGGGTACCCGTGCGCCCCGCGGGCACACCGCCGGATCGGGCCGTCCCTGCTCGCCTGGCGCGTGTACGGGCTGTGACGTGCCGGTGACGGGCCTCAGCCGAGGGCGCGGTCCAGGTTGAACGCGGCGCTGATGAGGGACAGGTGGGTGAAGGCCTGCGGGAAGTTGCCCTGTTGCTCGCCGGTGCGGCCGATCTCCTCGGCGTACAGGCCGAGGTGGTTGGCGTAGGTGAGCATCTTCTCGAAGGCCAGCCGGGCCTCGTCGAGCCGGCCGGCCCGGACGAGGGCCTCGACGTACCAGAACGAGCAGATGGAGAAGGTGCCTTCGTCGCCACGCAGTCCGTCGGGGCTGGCCTGCGGGTCGTAGCGGTAGACGAGCGAGTCGGAGACGAGGTCCTCGGTGAGGGCGTCCAGGGTGGACAGCCACTTGGGATCGGTGGGGGCGATGAACTTGGCGAGGGGCATCATCAGCAGGGACGCGTCCAGCACGTCGCCGCCCTCGTACTGCACGAAGGCGTTCCGGCGCCGCGACCAGCCGCGTTCCATGATCCGCCGGTAGATGGTGTCGCGGGCCTGGCGCCAGCGGCGGTGGTCGGCGGGCAGCCCGCGGTGGGTGGCCAGGCGGATGGCCCGCTCGATGGCGACCCAGCACATCAGCCGAGAGTACGTGAAGTCCTTGCGCCCGCCGCGGGTCTCCCACACGCCCTCGTCGGGCTGGTCCCAGTGGTCGCACACCCAGTCGACCAGGCTGCACACGTCGTCCCACTGGCCGCTGGAGATGGGCTGGGCCCACTTGTCGTAGAGGTAGATGGAGTCGATCAGGGCGCCGTAGATGTCGAGCTGGAGCTGGCCGGCGGCGGCGTTGCCGACCCGGACCGGGGCCGAGCCCAGGTGACCTTCGAGGTGCGGCAGTTCGCGTTCGGGCAGCTCGGTGCGGCCGTCGATGCCGTACATGATCTGCAGCGGGCCGGAGCCGTCGCCGCAGCCGGGGCTGATGTGCGTGGTCAGGAACCGCATGAACGCCTCGGCCTCGCCGGCGAAGCCGAGCCGCAGCAGCGCGTAGACGGCGAAGGCGGCGTCGCGCACCCACACGTACCGGTAGTCCCAGTTGCGCTCGCCGCCGAGCTGTTCGGGCAGGCTGGTGGTGGGCGCGGCGAGGATGGCGCCGGTGGGGGCGTAGGTGAGGAGCTTCAGGGTGAGCGCGGAGCGGTGCACCATCTCGCGCCAGCGGCCCCGGTAGCGGGACTGGTGCAGCCAGCGCCGCCAGTAGGCGACCGTGGCGTTGAACTGGTGCTCCGCCTCCTCGTGGGCGCAGCCGCGCGGGGACACCGCGCCGTCGACCTGGTCGAGGGCGAACACGGCGGACTCGCCCTCGCCGAGCTTGAAGTCGGCGCGCGCGTCCCGGCCGTCGCACTCCAGGGCGACGGTCGAGGTGAGCGACAGCGACTGGACGGCCGACTCGAACACCACCATGCCGTCCAGGGGGCGCACGGTGTGCGCGGCGGCGCCGTAGTCGAAGCGGGGGGCGACCAGCACCCGGAAGGGGACGGTGCCGCGGACGCACACCACGCGCCGGATCAGCCGGTGCCGGCCCGCGTCCCCGGGCTCCTCGCCGGCGATCGGCATGAAGTCCTGCACCTCGCCGACGCCGTCCTCGGTGAAGAACCGGGTGATCAGCACGTTGGTGTCGGGGAAGTAGAACTGCTTGGTGCGGGCCGGGACGGCGGCGGCCAGCTCGAAGCGGCCGCCGCGCTCGGCGTCGAGGACCGCCGCGAAGACGCTCGGGGAGTCGAAGGCCGGGCAGCAGTACCAGTCGATCGTGCCGTTGCTGCCGACGAGGGCCACCGTGCGCAGGTCGCCGATGAGTCCGTGCTCGGCGATGGGCAGGTAGCGGTGGTCGCGGGGTCCGTTCCCGTGGAACGGCGATTCGGCCATCGGCGGCCTCCCGGTGAGCGGGGCGGTACGGGCGGTATATGCCTGTTGCGAGTGTTTTCCAGCTTAGGCGAGTGATTCGCCGTGGGGTGGGCAGGCGGTCCACACCCGCCCCCGGGGCGCTTTCCGGATGCAGGGTGCGCCGGGGAGGGCAATGGTGAGAGTGTGCCCCGTTCGAGAGGCACCGGCACGGATGCGGTCATCCGGACCGAGGAGGAGGCATCATGTCGACATCCACACCCGAAGAGTCCCGTTCGCCGGACGACGTCTGCACCCCGGACGCCCTGCTCCACTCCGCGCCCGCCAGGGACGTCACCCCTGAGGACCTGGTGATGGCGGCGGGCAGGGACGTCACACCGAAGACCCTCGACTGGGCGCGTCGCAAGCTGGAGTCGGAGGGCACGGCGGCCATCGAGAAGCTGCTGCCCTAGGCGATCCGGGGAGCGCAGGGACACGAACGGGGAACCGGCCGGGCGCGCGCCCGGCCGGTGTCCTGTGTACGGGGTGCCGCGCGGAGGGCGGCGGGGCCACCGCGGCGGGCCGCCGCCGGCGGTCACTCCGGCAGTCGCGTCTCGTCCGGTACGACGTGCATCGCCGCCTCCTCCGCACCGGCCGCTCCGGCGTCGATGCCGACGTCCTCGGCGATCTCCTCCTTGGTGGTGTCGGCGTGGGCGCCCTCGTCCGGCGCGACCAGCCGGCCCGCGCGGGCCGCGCCGGCCTCGGGGTCGACCGGTTCGCCCTCCCCGCCGGGCAGGTCGCCGATCTCGTCGCCGGCCGGCGGGGTCACGTCGGGGACCTCCTGGCCGAGCCGTTCGTCCAGGGTCTCCCCCTCGTGCTGCTCGGCGGCGGTGGTGCCGTGCTTGGTGACGGCGAGGGGCCGCTCGGGCGGGGAGTAGCCCTCGTCGAGCATGTCGTCGTAGGAGCGCTCGCCGACCGCGTCCTGGAGGTCCAGGGGGCCGGCGTCCTCCTGTTCCTCGTTGCTGCCCGTGGGCTGGTAGACGTCGTCCGCCATGGGGGTCTGCTCGGACTGCTGGTCGCTCATGGTCGCCTCCTCCGGGTTCGCGGGCGGTCCTGGTCCGCGTTTCCCGTGACCGGATCATTAACCCCGCCGGCGCCCGGGCGGATCGGCCGGCGGAGTGTCCGGCCGGGCCGGCCGTCCGCCTCTGACGGCCCGGGGCCCGTCAGGGGGAGGCGTGCGGGCCGTCCGGACGGCCCGTCCTCTGCCGGACCGTCTCGCGGCTCAGCTCCTCCGTCTCCGTCTGCGGCAGCCGCTCGAAGCCGTCCTCGGTGATGACCGAGACGACCGGGAAGATCCGGCGGCTCAGGTCCGGGCCGCCGGTGGCCGAGTCGTCGTCCGCCGCGTCGGTGAGCGCCTGGAGCGCGGCGAGGGCCGCCTCCCGGCGGGAGAGGTCCGGACGGTACAGCTTCTTCAGGGCGCCCCGCGCGTACGGGGAGCCGCTGCCCTCGGCGTGGAAGTGCCGCTTCTCGTAGAGCCCGCCGGCCGCGTCGAAGCCGAAGATCCGGCCGCGTCCGCCCCCGGGCGCGGTGAGGTCGTAGCCGACGAGCAGCGGGACGACGACGAGCCCCTGCATGGCCTGGGCGAGGTTCCGCCGGATCATGGCCGCGAGACGGGTCGCCTTCGCGCCGAGCGTCATCGGGACGCCCTCGACCTTCTCGAAGTGGGTCAGCTCGACCTGGTAGAGCCGCACCATGTCGAGGGCGAGGCCGACGGTGCCGGCGAAGGCGACGGCCGTGTGGTCGTCGGCGGGGTGCACCTTCTCCAGGTCGCGCTGCGCGATGAGGTTGCCCATCGTGGCCCGGCGGTCCCCGGCGATCAGCACGCCGTCGCGGTAGGTGAGCGCGAGCACGGTGGTGCCGTGCGGGAACCGGTCCGCCGGTACCCGGACCCCGGGCGGGAGCGGGGGCGCCGTGGGCAGCAGCCCCGGGCGGTGTGCGCTCAGGAACTCGGTGAAGGACGACGTCCCCGGTGTGAAGAAGGCCTCGCTCGGCAGGCCCGCGCTGTCGTTGCCCGGCATGACTCCCCCTCCAGTGCCGCACGGCGGTACCCGAGTCCTACCTGGGGCCGGCGCGCGGGAAACTCCCCCGTGCTCACAGGGCCTTGCGGCGCACCAGCACCCCGAGCACCAGCAGGCCGGGGAGCAGCGGCAGCCAGACGGTCAGCAGCCGGTAGCCGAGGACGGCGGACGCGGCGGCGGCTCCCGGGGTCCCGGCGGCGGTGAGGGCGAGGCCGAGGGCGGCGTCCAGCGAGCCGAGGCCGCCCGGGGAGGGCAGCAGGGCGGCGGCACTGCTGGCCGCGAGGTACAGCAGGGCCACCTGGAGCGGCGCGAGCGGCAGGCCGACGGCGCGGGTGACGGCGATCAGCACCAGCGCGTGCAGCCCGGCGAAGGCCAGCGATCCGCCCCACAGGGCGGCGGCGCGGGCCGGGCAGGCGTGCAGCGCCCGCAGGTCGGCCACCACGCCGGCGAGCGCCCGTCGGCAGCGCGGCCACCACGGGGTGGCGAGCGGGGCCGCGGCGAGGGCGACGACGCCCAGGGCCACGGCGACCGCCGCCGGGGAGAGGTGCGGGAGGCGCAGCAGTCCGGGGCAGGCCGGGGCGAGCAGCGCGATCAGCGCCAGGCGGACGGCGGCGCCCGCGGCGGCCTTGACGGCGAGCGCGCCGGCCGAGCGGCCGGCCGGGAGCCCGCAGCGCGTGAGGAACCGCAGGTTCACCGTGCCCGCGCCGAGCCCGGCGGGCAGCAGGTGGTTCGCGGCCGACGCGGCGAACTGGGCGGCGACCAGCCGGGGTCCGGGCAGCCGCGGTACGACGGCTCCCTGCTGGGCGAGCGCGGAGGCCGCCCAGGTGCCGATGGCCGCGACGGCCCCGACCAGCAGCCAGCCGTGATCGGCGACGGCCAGCCGGCCGGCGCCGCTCTCGACCGCGGGCCAGTGCCGGTGGACCAGGTACAGCGCGGTGAGCAGTACGGCGAGACAGGCGCCCGCCTGCCAGCGGGCGCGCCGGCGGCCGAGGGAGGCGGTGAGCCCGGCCGGTGAGGTCATGAGGCGGCGCCCGGTACGACGTAGTAGAGCCGGACCGCGCCGACGGGTACGGAGGGCCAGTGGCGGGCGTACCGGGGCGGCGCCGACCCGGCCGGCACGAGGGTGGCGACCGGCGCCCGCCGCGCGGTCCGGGCGATGCCGTCCTCGGTGGTGTTGGCGTTGGGGCCGCTGGTCGCGGCGGAGGCGCAGCCGGCCGCGAAGCCGACGGGGATGGCCTCCTGCCCGGTGACCAGGCAGGGCGGTCGCACCCCGCGGCGTCGCATCTCGGCCGCGGTGCGCCCCCAGGCGTCATGCGCGGCGGTGGCGGCGCCCACCACGTGCAGGAGGACGACGAGCTGTACGGCGAGATGGGTGGCGAGGCAGGCACCGACCGCCACGAGGGCCAGGGGCCGCCGGGCCGGGCGGAGTGCGGGGAGGTGGTCGGAGGTCGGGTGAGGAGCCGGGTCCGGGCGCGCGGTCGGGCGCAGGAGCGGGAGCCGGCCGCCGGCGCCCGAGGCGGGTCGGTGGTCCGGGGGCCGGGCCCGGCGGGGGCCCGTGGCCAGGTGCGCCAGTGCGTCGGCTACCGGGATCGCGAGGAGGGCGTAGGCGGGCAGCAGGAAGCGGGGTGCCGCGTAGCCGATCAGGAACAGGTAGGGGAACGCGGCGGTCGCCGCACAGGCCAGCGGCAGCACCGTGGCCGCAGGGCGCCGTCCGCGCCGGGCGACGGCCAGTGCGAGGGCGGCCAGCACGGGCAGCGCGCACCACCAGAGCGTGACCAGCGGGTGCGGCAGGGCACCGGTGCACGGCCGGCACAGCGTGCGCCCGCCCAGGGCGCGCAGCTGGTCCACGACGGCGAGGTGCCAGCCCAGGCCGCCCTGGATCGCCGAGCCGTCGGACAGCCGGCGCGCCAGACCGCCGTAGCTCGTGTACGCCTCGACCACCCACTCGGCGGCGCCGGCGGCGAGCCCGGCGAGGAGGACGAGCAGGGCCCGCCGGTCGCGGCGGGCCAGGCCGAGCGCGAGCAGCGGCACGGCCGCCCAGACCGCGTCCACCGGCCGCATCCCCGCCATCAGCGCCGCGCTCCCCGCCAGCCCCCACAGCGCGCCCCGGTCGGTGGGGGCGCGCAGGAAGCAGGCGACGGCGGCCAGGGCGGCGACGGCGACCCAGTAGTTGGGCATGGCCTGCGGGCCGTAGAACAGGGTGACCCAGAGGGACGCGAACAGGGCGCCGCCGAAGGCGAGGACCCGGACGGGGAACAGTCCGCGCCAGGCGCGCAGGGCCAGGAACAGGGCGAGGCCGGAGAGGAGGGCGAGGTAGGTCCGCAGCAGGGCCGTCGACGACGACCACGCCGCCACCGGGGCGACCAGCAGGGAGACGCCCCGGGCGCGGGGTGCGCTGAAGAAGGAGGCGGGAGCGTGTCCGCTGACCTGGCTGACGTACACCGTCTCGTCCCAGCCGAGCCCCAGACCGGGGCGCACGAGGACCAGCTGGGCCAGGGTGAAGGCCCCGGCGACGGCCGCCGTCGGCCAGACCGCGCGCCCGGAGCCGGCGGACGCGCGGCGCGCGCGCTCGCGGTTCGCCGCGTCGACTGTCGCGTGCGCACTGCCGGCCATCTCCACCCCTCCGTCCCCGTCCCCTACAGCCCGTAGGGCCCGCAGCCACCCTACGGCCTGTAGGGCCGGAGACGGGAGTAGGGGAAAACACGGACAAACTAACCCGAACGCCCTGTCCGTGCCCGCAGGCAGGGCCATCCGGCCGACGGCCCTACGCGCTGTAAGGTTGGGACATGGCTGGCACGAGGTCCCGCGGCAGAGCGGAGCGGCGCAGCGCCGGGGCGCTGGAGAGCGAGGTGCTGGCCGCCCTCTGGGCCACCGAGCGACCGCTGACCCCGGCGGAGATCCAGCACGAGATCGGTGGCGGGCTCGCGTACAACACGGTCCACACGATCCTCAAACGGCTGTACGACAAGGGTCTGGTGCTGCGGGACGCCGACGGGCGGCGCGGCGCGTACCGGCCGGCCAAGAACGCGGCCGAGCTGACCGCCCAGGCGATGCACGAGGCACTGGACCGGGGGCCGGACCCGATCGCCGCGCTCCAGCAGTTCGTGACGGGGCTGAGCGCCGAGGAGGAGCGGGCGCTGCGTGACCTGCTCGCCGGGGACGGCGCGTGAGGCCGGGCTCATGAGGTGCGGCGCATGACGTTCGACGTGTACGCCCCGCTGGTGCTGTCGCTGCTGCTGTCGGCCGTCGCCCCCGTGCTCGCCCGGCGGGCCGCGCCGGCGCTGGCCGCGCGCGTGCTGGCCTCGGCCGCCGTGCTGACGGCGGCCGCCACCACGTGGTCGCTGCTCCTGCTGGCCGCCGCGCTGCTCGGGGACGCGCCGCCGGTGATCCGCGAGGCCCGCGAGGACGGGCGTCCGCTGACCGACCCGGTTCCCATGGTGATCGGGCTGGCCGCCTGCCTGGCACTGGCGACCGTCGCCGTGCGCGTCCACCGGGCCGTGCGCGCCGAGCGGTGCACGCGGCGCGCGCTACGGCGGCTCGGCGCGGGGCAGCCGGCGGACACCGAGCTGATCGTCGCCGCCTCGGAGGTGCCGCGCGCGTTCGCGATCCCGGGGCGGCCGGGCCGGATCCTGGTCACCTCCGCGATGCTGAGCGCGCTGGGCCCCGCCGAGCGACAGGTGCTCCTCGCCCATGAACGGGCCCACCTCAGGCACCGGCACGGGCTGCTGGTGTCGGCGGTCACGCTCGCGGCGGCGGCCGATCCGCTGCTGGAACCGGTGCGCGCGGCGGTCGCCTTCCTGGTGGAGCGGTGGGCCGACGAGCGGGCGGCAACCGTCGTCGGGGACCGGCGGGTGACCGCGCGGGCACTGGCCCGCGCCGCCCTCAGCGCGGGCCGGTCGCGTGTGGGGTGCGCCCTGCAGTTCACCGACCGGGCCGTCACCCGCCGGATCGCGGCCCTCCAGACGAGCCCGCCCCCGCGTCTGGCGTCCGCGGCCCTGGCCGTCCTCGCCCTCGGCACCCTCCCGGCCCTCCTCGCCGCGGACGCCACCGGCGACCTGCTGCACCTGCTGTCCGGCGCGCTCGACTGACGGCCACGAACCCCGCACGGCAGCACCCCCCGCCGCCGGCACCTTCCCGGCCCGCTGCACCCGCGGCCCGGCACGCTCAACTCAAGGCCGCGAGCCCCGCCTTCCCCGCCCTCCTCCCCCACCCGCTGCACCCGCGGCCCGGCGCGCTCCACTGAGGGTCACGAGCCCCGCACGGCGGCACCCCCCGCCGCCGGCACCTTCCCGGCCCTCCTCCCCGGCACGCTCGGCTGACGGCCACGAACCCCGCGCGGCAGCACCCGGCACCCGGCACCCCGGCCTGCTCACCGCCGGTGCCGTCGGCGACCGGGGCGCGAGCACCATGGCGCTTCGTCTGCGCGGCGGCACTCGGTCGCCGGCCGGTGACGGGGCCGGGCCACCACCGGCACCCGGACCCGTCCACCGGGCCGCCGCACGGACACCCCGTCCCGCCCGGTCCGGCAGCCGCTCACCCCCCGAACGCGCCGCCTTCCCCGCCGCCCGGTCCCCGGTGCGGCGGCTGTCGCGGCGTGGGGCGCCGGGGTGCCGGCGGTACCGCGCGGACGGCCGGGCCGTCGGTGCTGACCGTGAGCGGTTCGCCGTGGTGGCGGAGCGTCAGCGGCGGGCCGTCGAGGAGCGCGTACGTCACCTTGTCCGCGCCGATGTCCACGCGCAGCCTGCGCCCGCGGAACTGGATGTTGAAGGCCAGGCGGCGCAGCCGCTCGGGCAGGCGGGGGGCGAACCGCAGCCGGTCGCCGTCGTGCCGCATGCCGCCGAAGCCCGCGACCAGGGCCATCCACGTGCCGGCGAGGGAGGCGATGTGCAGTCCGTCCCGCGTGTTGTGCTCCAGGTCCTGGAGGTCCATCAGCGCTGCCTCGGCGGTGTAGGCGTAGGCGAGGTCCAGGTGGCCGGTCTGGGCGGCGATGACGGCCTGGCAGCAGGCGGACAGGGAGGAGTCGCGGACGGTCAGCGGCTCGTAGTAGGCGAAGTTCCGGGCGATCTGCTCCTCGTCGTGCCCCTGCTCGAACCAGTCGCCGCAGGTGTACATGGCCAGCACCAGGTCGGCCTGTTTGACGACCTGCTTGCGGTAGAGGTCGAAGTAGGGGAAGTGGAGCAGCAGCGGGTACTGGTCGGGGCGGGTGCCCTCGAAGTCCCAGCGCTGGTAGCGGGTGAAGCCGGCGTGCTGCTCGTGGACCCCGAGTTCGTGGTTGTAGGGGACGTGCATGGAGTCGGCCGCGTCCCGCCAGGCCGCGCTCTCCTCCTCGTCCACCCCGAGCCGCCGCGCCTGGTCGGGATGGCGTTCGGCGGCGTCGGCGGCTGCGAGCAGGTTCTGGCGGGCCATCAGGTTGGTGTAGGTGTTGTCGTCGGCGACCGCGCTGTACTCGTCGGGGCCGGTGACGCCGTCGAGGTGGAAGACGCCGTGGATGTCGTGGTGGCCGAGCGAGCGCCACAGCCGGGCCGTCTCCACCAGCAGTTCCACGCCGGTCTCCCGCTCGAAGGCGGTGTCGCCGGTGGCCTGGACGTGCCGGACGACGGCGTCGGCTATGCCGGCGTTGACGTGGAAGGCGGCGGTGCCGGCCGGCCAGTACGCGGAGCCCTCCGGCCCGGCGATGGTCCGCCAGGGGAACGCGGCGCCGGCGAGCCCGAGTTGGGCCGCGCGTTCGCGGGCCTCGTCCAGGGTGTTGTACCGCCAGCGCAGCGCCTCGGCGACGGCGCCGGGCGCGGTGTGGGTGAGCACGGGCAGCACGAACATCTCGGTGTCCCAGAAGGCGTGCCCGTCGTAGCCGGAGCCGGTGAGCCCCTTGGCGGGGATGGCGCGCTGCTCGGCGCGGGCGCCGGCCTGGAGGACGTGGAACAGCGCGAACCGGACGGCCTGCTGGATCTCCTCGTCGCCCTCCACCTCGACGTCGGCGCGGGCCCAGAAGTCGTCCAGCCAGGCCCGCTGGTCCTCGAGCAGGCCCTGCCAGCCGTCGTGCCCGGCGGCGGCGAGCGCGGCGTCGACCTGGTCGGCCATCGCGGGCAGCGACCGGGTGCCGGACCAGCCGTGGGCGACCAGCTTCTCCACCCGCAGGGTCTGTCCGGGCTCCAGCACCGAGGTGACGGTCAGCCGCGCCACGTCGATGCCGCTCTCGCTGCGGCTGGTGGTGCGTTCGGGTCCGGTGACGACGTGGTCGGCGGCCACGGCCACCCTGAGACCGCTGCGCCGGGTGCGGTGCACCAGCCGCAGCCGGTTGCCGGAGGCGAAGCCGTCCTCCTGCTCCAGCGGGGACTTCAGCGCCTTCGCCGCGCGCGGGTCGCCGTCGGGGTCGGGCAGGCTCTCGTTGGCGACCAGCTCGGACTGGATCACCACCCGGCTGCGGCTGCCGACGGCCTCCACCTCGTACGCCACGGCGGCCACGGCCCGCTGGGTGAGCGAGACCAGCCGGGTGGAGCGCACCCGTACCGTGGAACCGGCCGGAGAGGTCCACTCGCAGGTCCGCTCCAGCACCCCGCGGCGCAGGTCCAGGACGCGTTCGTGGGCGACGAGCCGGCCGTAGCGCAGGTCGAACGGCTCGTCGTCCACCAGCAGCCGGATGACCTTGCCGTTGGTCACGTTGATGACGGTCTGCCCGGACTCCGGGTAGCCGTAGCCGGCCTCCGCGTACGGCAGCGGATGCACCTCGTGGACGCCGTTGAGGTAGCTGCCGGGCAGGCCGTGCGGTTCGCCCTCGTCGAGGTTGCCGCGCCAGCCGACGTGCCCGTTGGACAGGGCGAACACCGACTCGCTCTGGGCGAGGACGTCGAGGTCGAGGGCGGTCTCCCGGACGGTCCACGGTTCGACGCCGTAGGAGCGGTCGGTGATCACTGCTTGCCTCCCAGTTCGGCCAGGTCCTTGACGACGATGTCGGCGCCGTGCGCGTACAGCGCGTCGGTCTGGCCCACCCGGTCGACGCCCACGACGTGGCCGAAGCCGCCCGCGCGCCCGGCGTCCATGCCGGCCAGCGCGTCCTCGAAGACGGCAGCGCGGGACGCCTCGACGCCGAGGTCCCGGGCGGCGGCGAGGAAGGTGTCGGGGTGCGGCTTGCCCGGCAGGTTCCGCTCGGCCGCGACCACGCCGTCGATCCGGACGTCGAAGAAGTGCTCGGCGCCGACCGCGCGCAGCACGTCCCGGCAGTTGGCGCTGGAGGAGACGATCGCGGTGCGCAGCCCCGCGGCGCGCACCGCCTCCAGATACCGCAGGGTGCCCTCGTAGGCCTCGACCCCGCCGGTGCGGATCTTCTCCAGCAGCAGGTCGTTCTTGCGGTTGCCGAGGCCGTGCACGGTGCGGGCGTCCGGCGGATCGTCCGGGCCGCCTTCGGGGAGGTGGATGCCGCGTGAGGCGAGGAAGGCGCGGACGCCGTCGGCACGCGGGCGGCCGTCGACGTACTCGTCGTAGTCGGAGGCGGCGTCGAACGGCCGCCCCTGTTCCCCCTCGTAGTCGCGCAGGAAGGCGTCGAACGTCTCCTTCCAGGCCGCCGCGTGCACGACGGCGGTCTTGGTGACGACCCCGTCGAGGTCGAAGAGGCAGGCCTGGATGGTGTCGGGCAGACCGAGCTGAGTCATATCCGGACTGTTCCCCGCGAAGCGGCCGTCCAGTGAGTGGCGCACGCCACACTCCCGGCAGGCGGGGGATGCCACACTCTCCGTGTGCCGCTGACCTTCGACGACCTCATCGCCCGTGCCCGCGCCCTGCCCCGGGACGGCCGGCGTGCCCTGCTCGGCATCGCGGGCAGTCCCGGTTCGGGCAAGACGACACTGGCCGAGCGCCTGGTGGGCGCGCTGAACGGCGACGGCCCGCCGTGGGCGGCGCACGTGCCGATGGACGGTTTCCACCTCGCGGACGCCGAACTGGACCGGCTGGGCCGCCGGGACCGCAAGGGCGCTCCGGACACCTTCGACGCGGCCGGGTACGCGGCGCTGCTGCGGCGGCTGCGCGAGGAGACCGGCGAGGTGGTGTATGCGCCGGGGTTCGAGCGGGTGCTGGAGCAGCCGCTCGCGGGCGCGATCCCGGTGCCGCCGGGGGCCCGGCTGGTGGTGACCGAGGGCAACTACCTGCTGCTGCGGGAGGGTTCGTGGGCGCGGGTGGGTCCGTGCCTGGACGAGGTGTGGTTCTGCGAGATCGCCGAGGAGGAGCGGATCCGCCGGCTGGTCGCCCGCCACGAGGAGTTCGGCAAGGAGCACGAGGCGGCCGTGGCCTGGGTGCGCGGATCGGACCAGCGCAACGCCGAGCTGGTGGCGACGACGCGGCAGTGGGCGGACCTGGTGGTGCCGGCCGGTGTGCTGCTCGCCGTGAGCTGACGTCCCGGCACCGGCCTGCGGCGCCGTGCCGACCGGACACGAACGGGCGCCGGTTGCCGCGCTCGTCGGCGGGGCCGCTCCCGCAGGCCGGTTCCGGCAGGCACAGCGATGTGACTGGCCGGGGTGAACCCCGAGCGGCTGCGGGCCGTATCCGTGTGCACGGCAGAAGGTCTGCCGGTGTGACGCGTACGGCGGTGAGGGCCGCGGGGGCGGCGGGGCGACGGCGGGGCGGTGATCGGGCCCGGCGGCCCGCCCGCCGCCGCCCGGCCCCTTCCGCCGCGGGACGGATGATGGCGCGCGAACGGCACCCGGTCCTCACCCCCGCCGCCCCCGCCGCGGTCCCGGCACGACAGGACCCGTCGGGGCGGTGGGCCCGGCCGCGCCGGCACCGGCGGTGGCTGCCGCCGGTGCTGGTCGTCCTGCTCCTCGGGCAGATGGCCGCGGCGATGGTCACCACGGCGGTGCGGCAGACCCCCACCATCGACGAGCCGGTGTACGTCGCCACGGCCACCGACTATCTGCGCGAGCACCGGCTGCGCTACAACCCCGAGCACCCGCCGCTCGGAAAGCTGCTGATCGCGGCCGGGGTGGCGGTGGCGGACCCGCGCTACGACCCGTCGTACCCCGGCGACCAGGGGCAGGCGGGCCGGCACCTGCTGTACGCGTCGGGCAACGACCCCTGGCGGCTGATGCTGTGGGCGCGGCTGCCGGTGATCGCGGTGACGCTGCTGTGCGGGCTGGTGGTGGCCGCCTTCGCCCGGGACCTGACGGGTACGGCGGGCGGCCTGGTCGCGCTCGCCCTGTACGCGTTCTCGCCCGACGTGATCGCGCACGGTTCCCTGGCCACGCTGGACCTGCCGGCGGCCGGAGCCGTCCTGACCGCTGCCTGGCTGGTGTGGCGGGCCCGGCGCCGCCCCGTCCTGTACCTGCCGCTCGCGGGGGCGGCGCTGGGCGCGGCCGCGGCGACCAGGATGAGCGCCCTGCCCGCGGTGCCGGTGCTGATGGCGCTGGCGGCGGTGTCCGCCCTCGCCGCCCACCGGTCCGCCCCGGCCCCGCGGCGGTGGCCCCTGGCCTGGCTCGGGGCGCGGCGTCCGGCGGTGTCGGCGGTGGTGGCCGCCGTCGTCGTCGCGGTCGTGGCCCTCGCCGTCGTGTGGGCCGCGTACCTCGTCGTCGACCCCCGGCTGGGGTTCGCACCGGCCGGGCCGGTGCCGGGTGTGCACGGGGCGCGGGCGCGGCTGGTGGAGCTGCTGCCGGTGCCGCCGGCGTACCGGGCGGGGATGCGGGTGCAGTTCGGGCTGGAGCAGCAGCCCTGGCAGGGGTACCTGTTCGGGCACCTGTACACCGGCTCGCTCTGGTACTACCTGCCGGCCGCACTGCTGGTGAAGACCCCGCTCGGGCTGCTGGCGCTGGGCGCGGCCGGTGCGGTCGCGGTCGTGGCGGTACGGCGGCTGCGTCCGGCCGCGCCGTACCTGCTGGTGCCGCCCGTGGTGCTGCTCGCGGCGGCGATGACGGGGTCGCGGGACTTCGGCACCCGGTACGCGCTGTGCGTGCCGGTGTTCCTCGCGGTGGCGGCGGCCTGTGTGCCGGCCCTGCGGTGGCGGTGGCGCGGGCTCCTGACCGGCGCCCTGGTGCTGTGGGTGGCGGTGAGCTCGCTGCGGACGTTCCCGTACTACCTGCCGTACGCCAACGAGGCGTTCGGCGGTCCGGAGCGCACCCACCGGCTGCTGCACGATTCGAACGTGGACTGGGGCCAGGACCTGGGACGGCTCGCCGACCGGCTGCGGGAGCGGTACCCGGGCCGGCGGGTGTGGCTGGTGTACAAGGGCAGCGGCGTCCCGTCGTACTACGGCATCGAAGCCGCCGATCCGCGCGCGGTGCCGCCGGAGCGGGTGCACGGGCTGCTGGTGGTGTCGGACTCCGCCGCCGCCAAGGCGCGCGGCCGGCTCGCGCGGCTGCTGGCGAGCAGCCGGCCGGTCGGCGAAGTGGGCCATTCCATCGGCCTGTACGTGCGGTGAGCCCGGTGTCTCAACCCCCTGGTCGCTACGGGCGGTGAGCTATGTTGAGTCCTCGTGGCAGACAAAGGAGGCCGACCGGTGCCCTCGCCGCAGCAGGCACGCGCACAGGCATCAGCGATCACGTCGGGCAGGACGGTGCCCGCGGCCGAGGCCGCTCCGACCTCCCGGCTCAGGGAGCTGTTCGACGGCCCGCGTCTGTCACCGGGGCAGCGGCGCATCGCCCAGTACCTGATCGAGCACATCACCGAGGCCGCGTTCCTGTCGATCACCGAGCTCGCGGACCGGGTCGGGGTCAGCCAGCCCTCCGTCACCCGGTTCGCCGCCGCCGTCGGCTTCAGCGGCTATCCGGCGCTGCGCGAGAGGCTCCAGTCGATCGCGCTGAGCAGCCTCGCCGGGGGGCCCGGCGAGGAGAACCGGGCCAACGAGCTGCAGGCGGCCGTCGACGCCGAGATCGAGAACCTGGAGAACCTGCGGCGGGACTTCGCCGACCCCGACCGGGTCATCCACGTCGGCCGCGAGCTGTCCCGCTCCACCCCGCTGACCGTGCTGGGCCTGCGCATCTCGGTGTCGCTCGCCGAGTACTTCGGCTACGCGGCCCGCCGTATCCACCCGGACGTGCGGCTGGTGACCCGCGGCGGCAGCGTGGCCTACGACGCGCTGCTGCAGGCCCGCGAGGCCGGCGGCGGCTGGGTGCTGGCCTTCGCCATGCCCCGGCACTCCCAGGAGACGCTGCACGCCGTCCGGGTGGCGCGCGGCGCAGGCCTGAAGGTCGCCCTGGTGACGGACCTGGCGCTGGGGCCGCTGGCCGACGAGGCCGACGTCACCTTCGCGACCGGCACCGGCTCCCGGCTGGTGTTCGACTCCTACGCGGCGCCCGGGGTGCTGGCCGCGGCGCTGCTGCAGGCCATGACCGACGCCGATCCGGAGCGCACCCAGGCCCGGCTGGAGAAGTACGAACAGCTCTCCGAGCAGCACCAGTTCTTCCTGAGGGACTGAGCCGGGGCCGGTCAGGCCGATCCTTCCGCCCGTTGCGGGCATCCGTGAAGATCTTGCGGTCGTCCGTGCCGTGGACGGGGATGATTCACCGCATAACGCGCATGAATGTTTTCATACGTCTTGAAAACCGGTCGGCATATATAAATACTGCTCGGCGGGCTCCCCCGCTCGTCCGGGGCCCGCGCACGGACACCCCGCGCCGCCGTCCCTACCCACGTCGGCGCCCGGGGTGCACCGGGGCGCGCCGTCTGCGCGACGCGCCCGTGGCGGCCCCGGTCATCCCCTGGACCGGGGCCGCCCCGAACCCGTCGGCCACCCTCCGACACCGCACCACCGGAAGCGATGGACATGACCCTGACCAGCACGCGCATCAGTCGGGACTGGCCCTGTCAGGTCAAGACGCCGGGCTCGTACGACTGGGAGCGCTCGGCCGCCAAGTGGCTGCGGGAGCTGATCCCCGCGCGCTACGCCAGCTACCCGGCGCTCATCCGGTACCCGGTCCTGCTGGCCCGGCACGCGCAGATCCAGGTGCAGCAGGAGATCCGGGTCGCGCGCACCGCCCTGCAGACCGCGCGGGCCGAGCTGCCCGTGCTCGGGCTGCCCGAATCGGTGATCGAGCACACGATCAAGCTGTACGCGGCGGAAGTGCTGCAGTTGCAGCACATCGCCCGCAGCGTGCGCGCGGTCAGCGAGGCCCTGGCCACCCGTGGCACCGCCCGCTGACCTGGCCGGCCCGCTCATCCACGCCCCTCACCGCTCCTCCCGCCGCCTCGCCGCGCCGCCTCCCGGGCCGCCCCCTGCTGTCCACCGGTCGTGTGCATCCCGACCCGGCAGACGAGTGATCGAGCGGTCCCGGATGTGCGATGCTCATCGCGTGACGAGCGAGCCCCTGCCCCCGGCGGACCGCGGAACCGGCGCCGACCTCGCCGCGCTGGCCAAAATCGTGGCTCGGCAGCGCGCCGAGATGGAACGACTGCGGGACCTCGCCGCCACCTCCGCGGTCCTGGAGCGGGCCAAGGGCGCGCTGATGGCCATCACTTCCTGCACCCCAGACGCCGCCCACCAGGAGCTGGTCCAGCGCGCCAAGGACGGCAACCGCACCCTCCTCGAACAGTGCTGGCTCACCCTAGGAGCCCTGCCGTCCCGGCAGCAGTCCGCCACGCCCCCCGCCGCGGCCACCGCCGTGCGCTCCTGGGAGGGCCTGCCCGCCGGCACCACCGACCTGACCGACGTCCTGGGCCACATCGGCCGCGACCTGCTCCGGGTCGGCTCACCTCACGAGCTGGCCGGCTGCCTCATGGACCACCTCGCCTCCGAGGCGGGCGCCGACGCGGTGATGCTGTACGAGCGGCTCCCCGAGGGCGGGCTCGGACTGATCGGGTACGCCGGCCTCGACCCCGCCCTGGCCGCCCAGTGGCGCCAGCTCCCCCCGGTGACCAAGGTGGCCGCGCTGGACGCCCTGGGGTCCGGGGAGCCGCGCTGGCTGGAGGACGTCGCCCGGGACCGCGCCCGGTACCTGCTCATCGGGGATCCCCCGGAGCGGTGGCCCACCCGGGCCTGGCTGCCGGTGCCGGCCGGGGACGCCGCCTGCGTCGCCCTCGGGGTGCTGCGCCGGCACGGCGAGCCGTTCACGGACCGCGAGCGGGAACTGCTGCGGGCCGTGGCCCGGCTGTGCGCGGGCCGGCTGCGGGCCTTCGACAGCCCGCGCGCCGGCGCGCCCGCGGACGTCTCCCAGACCGTGCAGGCGGTCTTCGACGCGCTGCCGGGCGCGGCGATCCTGCTGACCCCGCTGCGCGCTCCCTCCGGCGAGGTGGAGGACTACCTCATCGACGCCGCGACCCCGGAGGCGGTCGACGTGTTCGGCCGCACCGGCCGGGCCATGGTCGGCAGCCGTGTCCTGGAGAGCTACCCCTCGGTCGCGGGCGAACCGCTGTGGCAGGGCTACCTGCGGGCCCTGGAGACCAAAGTGCCCTTCGAGGGCGAGCCGTTCGCCTACCAGGACGTGGTCGGCGACGTGCCCGTGACCGCCACCTACACCGTGCGGGCCGCTCCGCTGGGCGAGCGACTGGTGGTGACCTGGCTGCGGCACGACCCGGTGGAGCGCCAGGAGCAGCGCCTTGCCGACGTGCAGCGGCTCGGCAACCTGGGCTGGGCGAACTGGAACCTGGTCACCCAGGAGATCTCCTGGGCCACGCAGACGTACGCCGTGCTCGGTCTGCGCCCCGGGCAGCGGCCGGTCCGCCTGGAGGAGCTGCCCGACCTGGTCCTGCCCGAGGACACCGGGCCGTTGGCCCACGCCATCGCCGAGCTCGTCTCCCGCGGCCAGCCGTTCGACGTGCCGTTCCGCGTCGAGACGCCCGAGGGGGTCCGGCATCTGCGGATGGTCGCCGAGGCCGTCACGGCGCCCGACGGCACCCCGGTCGAGGTGCACGGCTTCGTCCAGAACCTCACCGCGCAGCGCAGCGCGGAACTCGCGCTGGTGGAGAGCGAGCGCGCGATGCTGCTCCAGCGCGGCATCCTCCAGGCCGAACGGGCGCTGGCGGCCCGGCTCCAGCACGCCCTGCTGCCGCTGCCCAGCAAGCCGGTGCTGCTGGCCGGGCTGCGCGTCGAGGTCGCCTACCTGCCCGCGCAGGCCGGCATCCACGTCGGCGGCGACTGGTTCAGCGCGATCGAACTGCCCGACTACGACGCGCTGTTCGTGGTCGGCGACGTGGCGGGCCACGGCATCGACGCCGTAGCCACCATGGCCCAGCTCAGGTTCACCGCGAAGGGCATGGTCAGCACCGGCTCCTCGCTCACCGGGGCGCTGGCGCGGCTCAACCAGCTGCTGCTGCACTCCCGCGACAGCCAGATCACCGCCACCATGGTCCTCGCCCGCTACGACCCCGAACGGCAGGTCCTCGCCTGGGCGCAGGCGGGGCACCCGCCGCCGCTGCTGGTGCGCCGGGGCGAGGTCCGCTTCCTCGAACGGCCCGGCGGCATGCTGCTCGGCGCGACGGCCGCCCCCGCCTACGAGTCGCGGGAGCTGCGGCTGGAACCCGGCGACCGGCTGCTGCTCTACACCGACGGCCTGGTCGAACGCCCAGGCGAGGGCCTGGACGCGGGCTTCGCCCGGCTGGCCGAGGCGGTGCGCGACCACGGCAGCGGCGAATCCGGCTCCCTGGACGCGCTGCTCGCGACGATGCTGGCGGACGAGCGGCGCGACGACGTCTGCGTGCTCGACATCCGGATGCCCCTGGAAGGCGTGCAGGACGCGGCGGAGGAGGCGGTGGGCTGACGACGCCGCACTCGTCACGGTGGCGGCGTTCAGTCCGCGGGGTGGCCGGCGTCGATGGTGACGGCGTCGGAGAGGCGCAGCAGAGATCCGTCGCGGCCCTCGCCCCACTCGACGGGGTCGAGCAGGAAGCCGACGTGGTCGCCGCCGTCGGTGCGCCGCAGGACGGCACCGACGAACCAGGCCGCCGTGTCCTCCAGGACGGGGGTGCCGCCGGGCCCCTCCCGCCAGGCGAGCCGCGCGAACTTGTCGACCTCGTCGCCCGTCTCGCCGCCGAGGAGTTCCGCCAGGTCGCGCTGGTCGCGGGTGAGCAGATGGACGGCGAGGAACCGCGCGTCCCGGGCGACCCGGTAGGTGTGGTTGACCTTGGACAGCCACACGGTGAACCGGGGCGGCCGGATGGAGCACTGCGAGGCGAAGCCGACCAGGCAGCCGGCGCGCCTGCCGCTCGCCGTGGCGGTCACCACGCACATGTCCGGGTCCAGCCGGTCGAAGAAGCCGTCCAGGTCCGGCCGTGCCTGCCGGCCCCGCGTGCCGCTCTCGTCCGCCATCCCGCTCCACTCCCGTCCGCCGTCGTCCGCCGTCGGCCAGCGCGGGCCGTCGGTGGTCCTCGTGTGCCCGGTGCGCCGCTCATGAATCGTCACCGGAGCCGGTGCGGGACTCCAGCACGCGGCGCGTGTCGTTCCCGTAGACGCCCGTCTCGTCGCCGCTGATGCCGTACCAGAGCTGGAAGCGGGCCACGGCCTCGGTGAGGCGGGTGTCGTAGGTGCCGCTGGTGGAGCCGTCGCGGTAGACGTCCGGGACGCGCAGCAGGCGTCGCTGCAGGTCGGCGACCTCGGGTCCGGCGTCGCCCTGGCGGAGGGTGCCGGGGCCGTCGGGGTCGGGCGCGGTGGCGGGGGCCGTGGCCGGCGGTGCGGTGGTGACCGCGGGCGCCGGGCGGGCGGTCGCGGCGGCCTGCTGACGGCCTGGCAGGAGCAGGGCGCAGCCGAAGCCGGCGAGGGCCGCCGCCGCGACGGCCGCGGCCACGGCGGCCCGGCGCGGGCCCGCGCCGGGCACACCCGGGGGACGGGAGACCGGAGCGGGTACGGGCGGGAGTTCCCGGGTGTCGTCCTCGTGGTGTACGGGGCCGGGCGGCCGGATCTCCCGCATGAGTTCCGCGAGGCCGTCGAAGCGGCGCGGGCGCACCACCCGGACGGGCTCCGGGACCGGTCCGGGCGGCGGCTGTCCGGGATCGGGCGGTGTCGGCACCTGGCTCTCCTTCCGTCCCTCCGGCGGGGGCGGGGCTCCTGCGCCCCGCGTGCTCGGATACGGCGCCCGCCGCGGCCCCGTTCAGCGCCCCGCGGGGGTTCACGGATGGAGGTGCCGTTGCATCCAGTCGGCCGCCGCCCGGCGGAACAGGCGCCGGTTGTCCGCGCGCAGGAAGTCGTGCCCTTCGTCGCGCAGGGTCAGCAGTTCCGCGTGGACGCCCCGTTCCCGGGCGGCCCGGACGAACTGCTGGGACTCCCCCGGTGGCACGTTGGTGTCGTGTTCGCCGTGCACGGCCAGCACCGGCACGCGCAGCGCGTCGATGCGGCTCATCGGCGACAGGGCGTGCAGCAGGTCGCGGTCGCGCTCCGGGTGGCCGTACTTGTGCGCCGCCGATTCCGCGATCCACGGCTCCGTACCGGCGAAGAAGGTGAGGAAGTCGGACATGCCGCAGACGGCCACCCCGGTGCGGAACAGGTCCGGGTGCCAGACGAGGGAGGCGAACGTGAGGTAGCCGCCGTACGAGCGGCCCATGACCGCGAGCCGCGTCGGATCGGCGGGGCCGGCGGTGACCGCGTGGACCGCGCAGTCCGCGACGTCGTCGAGGGCGGCGAAGCGGCCCGCGCCCAGGTCGGCGTCGACGAACGAGCGGCCGTGCCCCAGGGAGCCCCGGACGTCCGGGGCGAAGACGTCCAGGCCGCGCCCGACCAGCTCGTGGTAGAGCGGGTTGAACACCGGGCGTTCCTGCTCCTCCGGGCCACCGTGCAGGTGGATCACGCAGGGTGCCGGTTCGTCGGGGGACCGCCCCGGCGCCCGGTAGTACCAGCCGTTCAGGGGCAGCCCGTCCCGCGCGGTCAGCCGCACGGGGACGGGGCGTACCGGTGGGCGGCCCGGCGGGACGGCGTCCTCGTCCTGGGAGGACCACGGGGTGCGCAGCAGGGACACGCCCTCGTGGGCCCACCACAGGCCCGGGCGGCGCTGGGACCCCGACAGCGCGAGCAGCAGGCGTCCGGCACCGGCGGCGGTCACGCGGGTGACGACCTCGTGGGGCAGCGGCAACGGCCGTGCCGGGCCCGTGCTGTCCGGGGTCCGTCCCGTCGGGAAGGTCTCGACGAGTTCCAGTTCGCTCGCGCCGCGCACGTTCCACGCGAGCGCGGCGGTGCGGCCGTCCTGGGCCAGCGCGAAGAGTTCCAGGTCGCTTTCCGCGCGCTGCGCCGCGACCGACACCGCGTGCGGCGCGCCGTCGGCGTCGAGGGCGACGGCGAGGAGGGCGGCGTACTCGCGGTCGTCGTTGCTGCGCAGCCACAGTGTCCGCGCGTCCGGGGAGAACCGGCCGATCCACGGATCGCCGTCGGCGACCGGCATGTCGAGGGTGGTCACCGAGTCGGCGGTGCGCAGGACGACCGCCTCGCGCCGTCCGCGCGGCCCCCGGCGCAGCAGCGCGAGGCCGCCGTCGGGGCTGAGGTCGCAGGCGCGCAGGGAGGCGGCGTGGGTCTCGGTGGTGAGCAGGACGGGCGAGGCCAGGCCGTCGGGATCGATCAGGTAGACCGACAGGCCGCCGTCGGGCCGGGCCGCCGGAGCCGTGGTGCCGGCCGGCGTCCCGTCCGGCGCCACCCCCGAGGCGGCGTCGTACGCGGCCGGGCCGAGGAGCGTGGCGTGACCGTCCCGGTCCGCCCAGTCGGCCGCCGGGCGCATCCCGGCGAGCAGGCCGTCGGCCGGGCCGGAGTCCGCCAGGCCCCGTGTGGTGAGGGTTCCGTACGCGGCGGCGGCCGGCGCCGCGACGGTGACGGCGACGGCCGAGCCGTCGTGCGCCCAGCAGCCCAGATAGGCGGAGCTGGCCGGGTCGGCCCCCGCCAGGACCCGGCGGCCGGTGCCGTCGGGCCGCACGCAGAGCACCCGTGAGTGCTCACCGCCGCCCGGCGCCGTGGTGTACGCGATCCACCGGCCGTCCGGTGACCAGGACACCTCCTTGACGGGGTCCGGTGAGGAGTCCAGCAGCCGCACCTCGTCGCCGTCGACGGGCCCGGCCCACAGCTGGGGCACGCCTCCCCGGTCGCAGATGAACGCCGTCTCGCTGCCGTCGGCGTTCGCGGAGGGGTACCAGCAGCCGTGCGCGCGCAGCCGGGTCACCGCGTCGCGCGGGCCGCCCGCCTCGGGCAGCGGCACCGGCGCGGGGGCGGCGGCCCGGGCGGCGTCGAGGACGTCCCCGGTACGGCGGTCCGGGGACCGGACGGGGCCCGCACCCGGCGGGCCCGGAGGTCCGGAGCGGATGACGGCGGGTGCCGGGCCGTGCGCCACCCGCGCGCCCAGGTCGTCGGTCACGTGATTCCGTGGGTCTGCAGCCATATCTCCAGCACAGCGATCTGCCAGAGCGCGTTCGCGCCCCGCCTGGTCCGGTGCTCGTCGGGCGCCTTGAGGAGCTCCGCCACGTACGCGTCCTGGTACACGCCGCGGCGCCTGGCCTCCGGTGCCTCCAGGGCCTCCCGCACGCGCCGCAGGACGGGGCCCGCCATGTGCCGGATGGCCGGAACGGGGAAGTAGCCCTTGGGCCGGTCGACGACCTCGTGGGGCAGCAGCTTGCGGCCCGCCTCCTTCAGCACGCCCTTGCCGCCGTCGGCCAGTTTCAGTTCCGGCGGGCAGGCCGCCGCCAGCTCGACCAGTTCGTGGTCCAGGAACGGCACCCGGGCCTCCAGGCCCCAGGCCATGGTCATGTTGTCGACCCGCTTGACGGGGTCGTCGACGAGCATGACGTGCGTGTCCAGCCGGAGAGCGGCGTCCAGCGCCGTCTCCGCGCCCGGTCGCGCCATGTGCTCCCGTACGAAGCGTTCCGAGACGTCCTCGCGGGGCAGCAGCTCGGGCCGCAGGATCCGGGCGAGGTCGGCGTGCGACCGGTCGAAGTAGGTCGCGGCGTACCGCTCCGGCTCGTCCTCGCGGGCGACCGACGCCAGCTGCGGGTACCAGTGGTAGCCGGCGAAGACCTCGTCGGCGCCCTGCCCGCTCTGCACGACCTTGACCTCCTTGGACACCTGCTCGGACAGCAGGTGGAAGGCGACCACGTCGTGGCTGATCATCGGCTCGCTCATCGCCTCGAACGCCCCGTCCAGGGCCGTCGAGACCCGTTCGGAGGGGACCATCAGCCGGCGGTGGTCGGTGCCGAACTCCCGGGCCACCAGATCGGAGTAGCGGAACTCGTCGCCCTCCTCGCCGCCCTCCGCCTCGAAGCCGACGCTGAACGTCATCAGGTCGCGCCGGCCCTCGTCGGCCAGCAGCGCGACGATGAGGCTGGAGTCGAGGCCGCCGGAGAGCAGGACACCGACCGGCACGTCGGCCACCGTCCGCCGGCGCACCGCCAGGCGCAGCGCGTCCAGCACCGCGTCCCGCCACTCGTCGGCCGTCATGCCGGCGTGCTCGGGCCGGCGCGTGTAGGACGGCTGCCAGTAGCAGTGGTCCCGGTACGTGCCGTCCGGTTCGACGACCCGCACGGTGGCCGGCGGGAGCTTGCGCACCCCGTTGAGGACGGTGTGCGGGGCCGCGACCGTGGCGTGCCAGCTCAGGTACTGGTGCAGGGCCACCGGGTCGAGTGAGGTGTCCACGTCACCAGCGGCCAGGAGAGCGGGCAGCGTGGAGGCGAAGCGGAGCCGGCCCGGCGTCCGCGCCAGGTAGAGGGGCTTGATCCCGAGCCGGTCCCGGGCGAGGACGACGCGGCCGGTCCGGTGCTCGGTGAGCGCGAAGGCGAACATGCCGCGGAAGCGCTCCACGCAGGCGGTCCCCCACTGCCGGTAGGCGTTGAGGACCACCTCGGTGTCCGACGTCGACCGAAAGCGGTGCCCGAGGCGGCGCAGCTCCTCCCGCAGCTCCGGGTAGTTGTATATGCAACCGTTGAAGACGCCGGTGACCTCGCCCCGGGCGTCCGTCATGGGCTGGGCGCCGCTGTCCGACAGGTCGATGATCTTCAGGCGGCGGTGTCCCAGGGCCACCGCGCCCCGTCTCCAGGTGCCCTGCCCGTCGGGTCCGCGGTCGGCGAGGCGCTCCGTCATGCGCTCGACCGCCGCGAGATCGGGCGACCGTCCGTCGAAGCGGACCTCCCCGCTCAGACCGCACATGACGCCCCGCCTCCGTCCGGCGCTCCGGACGCCCCTCCGGCGCGGAGCTGGGCGGTACTGCGATACATGACGTTCCCTTCCGTAGACGACAGAACGTGTCGCGCGGCTCGCCGATGCGGCGACTGCCACCGCCGACGTGCCGCAGCGCACGCGGGCCGGACCGGCGCCCGGACGTCTTCGGGGAACACGGACGCACACGGGCCGGCACCGGGCGGCTGCGGCGGCTTGTGCCGTGTTCGAGTGCCCACGCCCTGAGCAGGTAAGCCCCGCCCCGCGCACCCGGCGCGCCCGCACGTGGTGCACTCGGTGTATGAACCCTGTCCCGACCGATCGCGTGGGCGGTATCCCCGGCTCGGGCCCGGAGCTGGTCACCTTCGGGCACGGCACGGCCGACCGGACGGCGCTGGCGGAGCTCCTGCGGGAAGCCGGCGTCGCCGCCGTCGTGGACGTCAGGACCGCACCGGGCAGTCGCCGCGACCCGGACCTGTCGCGGCAGCGGCTGGCCGAGTGGCTGCCCGAGGAGCGGATCGCCTACCGCTGGGAGCGGCGGCTGGGCGGCTGGCGCAGGCCCCCGCCGGACTCACCGGACACCGTCTGGCGCAACGAGTCCTTCCGGGGCTACGCCGCTCACACCCGCAGCGCGGAGTTCCTGACCGCGATGGACGGCGTGCTGCGGCAGGCGGGCGGGGAGCGTACCGCGGTGATGTGCAGCGAGGCGGTGTGGTGGAGATGCCACCGGCGGCTGATCGCCGACTTCGCCGTCCTGGCCCGCGGGGCGCTCGTCCTGCACCTGACGCACGACGGCCGCCTCACGCCGCACAGCCCGACGCCCGGTGTCCGCCTCCGCGGTGACGGCCTGCTGGTCTACGACGACGGTCCGCGGGCGGCGGGGTGAGACCCCCCAGGCCGGCGGGGCCGCCCGCGCCGCGCGGGTGTGGCGGGCGCCCGGCGGGGCACGCGGAGTGCGGTCCAGCGATCGGAGGACGGTGCCACGATGACCGAGTACGCGCGTTCCCCCGTCCCGCCCGCTCGCCCCCCGGCACGCGGGGCCGCCGCGGGTCTCGGCACCGGCCGCACCGGCCGCACCGCACGGCCGCGCGTCGCCGTCACGGCCGGCTGACCGGCTCCGGAGCACGCCGTGGGACGCCCGAAGCAGTACGCCGTCGCCGCCTCCGGACAGTGGACCGACGAGGAGGACGGCCGGCGCCGGCTGCCCGCCGGCGAGGTCCACGCGTGGGAACCGGGTCTGAACCAGACCGTCTGCGGACTCTCCCTCAGCCGCTCCCGGCTGACGCGCTTTCCGCACGTCGGCTGGGCGGACACCTTCCCGGAGTCCGGGGGCGCGGCGGACCGGGTGCGGCGCGTGTGCCCGCGCTGCGCGTCCGTGGCCGGGCGCCGCGGCCCTGACGCCCGGCCCCGGTGGCACCGCACCAACCCCCGGCCCTGAGGGGCACGTCGGGGGCCGAGGTGCCGGGGTCGGCGCCGATCACCGTCAGGCCGGGACCAGCGCTCCCCGCGCGAACCGGCTCAGGGACGCGGTGAACGCGGTGACGAAGGCGTCCCTGGCCTCCTCCGGGAGCGCGTCGAGGGACAAGTAGGGGTTGAGGTCCTCCAGTTCGACCAGCAGCAGGCTTCCGTCCGCGGCACGGCAGGCGTCGACGCGCTGGATGCCGTGGCCGAGGTCGTTCCAGTCGATGAACCGGCGGGCGAACTCCAGGTCGGCGGCGGTGGCCTGGTACGGCCGCAGCTCCCAGCGGCGCTCGGGGTCGGGGGCGTGCAGGGCGTACTGGAAGTCGTCGTCGACGAAGTAGAAGGACACCTCGTAGGCGAAGTCCACGCACGGCTGGATCAGGACGTCCGCGGCGGCGAGTCCCGCGACGCCGTCCGCGGGGACGATCCGCAGGCCGAGGGAGTCGGCGCCCTGCTTCGGTTTGACCACGTACCGCTCGGCGGCCGGCAGCCGCTCCAGGTCCTCGGCGCGGTCGACGGTCGGGATCACGGGGAACCCGGCGGCGGTCAGGTCGAGCAGGTACTGCTTCCCGGCCATGTCGGCCTTCCCGGTGAGCGGGTTGTACACCCGGGTCCCGGCGGCGAGCGCCCGCGCGCGGAAGGCGTCGTACTCCTTGCGGTAGCCGAGGACGGGCCCGCTGTTGCGGACGACGACGGCGTCGAAGCCGTCCATCAGGGCCGCCGCGTCCACCGGATGGCACAGGGCCAGGTCGAAGTGGGCGCGCAGCCGGGAGGTGAGGTGGATGTCCTCCTCGCAGTAGCGGCGCCCGCGCGCCTGGTACGCCAGGTCGGTGACGTAGAGCAGGCGGGGGCGGGCGGCGGGCATGCGGGCTCCTCGGGGCGGCGCGGGGCCGCGGTCGTGGTGCGGGTGCGTGGTGCGGGCGCGGTGCGGGGCCGGTGCCGGCGGCGTCCTGGACGGCGGCGGCGACGGCGGAGAAAGGTTACGCCGCAGGGTACGGCGGCTTTCGGTCACCCCCGGTCACCGCCCCCTCCGGTCCAGTGCCCCCGCGGTCCGGCCGGGCCGTCCGGAGCTGACCCTGAAAGCACTCAGTTCCCCCGGCAGGTCGCTCGCACTGCACTGAGTGTCACGCACGCGCTCCGGGTGCTACGTTCCCGTCCATGAGCTCCAGCAGCGCGGTGCCGGCCGCGAAGCCGCCGATCCGGGACGCCCTGGTGGCGGCGGCCTTCCGGCTCTTCCTGGAACGCGGGTACGAGCAGACCACCGTGGACGACATCGTGGCCCTGGCCGGGGTCGGCCGGCGTTCGTTCTTCCGCTACTTCCCCTCCAAGGAGGACGTGGTCTTCCCCGACCACGAGCGCTGCCTGGCCGACATGACCGCCTTCCTCGCGGCCGGCGGCGCCGGACACGAGCCGGTGCGGCGGGTGTGCGACGCGGCCCGGCTGGTGCTGCGGATGTACGCCGAGAACCCGGCCTTCTCCGTGCAGCGCTACCGCCTCACCCGGCAGGTTCCGGGGCTGCGCGCGTACGAGCTGTCGGTGGTGTGGCGCTACGAACGCGCGCTCGCCGAGTACCTCCGCGCCCGTTTCGCGGACCGGCCCGACGGCACGCTGCGCGCCGACGTGATCGCGGCCGCGGTCGTCGCCGCGCACAACAACGCCCTGCGCTCCTGGCTGCGTGCGGAGGGGAAGGGTGACCCGGGGGCCGAGGTGGACCACGCGCTGGGGTACGTGCAGAGGACCTTCGGCCGGCCGGGGTCGGAGCCGGCCGGCGCGCGGGCGGAACGGCCCGACGACGTGGTGGTGCTGGTGTCCCGCAGGGACGCGCCGCTGTGGCGGGTGGTACGGGAACTGGAGGCGGCACTCGGCCGGAACTGACCGGGAACAGGGGTCATTAGGGGTACCGAGTGCCTTTACGAGTGACACTCAGTGCCATACCCTGTCGGCGTGCGCGGTGGCACGGCAACCGCGCACACGTGTGTCCGGTCCGCCCTGGGCACGCGGGATTCCGGCCGAGCGCAGGGAGTTGACCAGCGTGTACCACCCCTCAGCAAGCACCTCGCACCCGGTGGCCGGTGCCGCGGCGGGCGTTCTCGATCCCGCCGCCACGGACTCCAAGGACGCCATCCTCTTCCAGCGCTGCACCTGGTGCGGCACCGCGATGTACCACCGGCTGCTGTGTCCGGTCTGCCAGGGCAGTGAGCTGCGCACGGAGCGCAGCGAGGGCGTCGGCACGGTCCGCCACTCCACGGTGGTGCACCGCAACTCACCGGCGGCGCGCAATGTGTCGCTGATAGAGATGGCCGAGGGGTTCGTCGTCCGGGGCCGGGTCATGGGCCCGCCGATCGGCATCCACAGCGGTGACCGGGTGCGGCTGTCCACCGCCAAGGACCCGGTGCGCGGGGAGCCGGTCTTCCAGCTGGTGGACGAGCCGTACCGCGCCTGGACCTGACTCCCCTTCACGCCGCCTCCGGCAGGAAGGCGAAGCCCGGCCGGATCACGTCCGCCGGGCTCGGCCTCCGCTCGGTCAAGTCCCTCACGGACGCGCTGCCGCGCGTGGGCATCGGCCTGGACGCGTCGCAGGGCGCCGGTCCCGGGTGGCCCTCAGTCCCCGAGGGTGACCCGGAGGCCGACGGTGCCGTCCAGGCCGCGCCGCAGCCGGCTGCCCAGCAGGGTGAGGCGGCCGAGGAGGCCGTACTTGCGGGCGATCAGGCCCCGGTAACGGGCGGTGGTGGCCGGATCGGCGATCTCGGCGGTGGCCGGCACCTGGTCGCCGGTCGGGTTGCCGCGCACGTCGCACGGGCCGACGAGAACGTCCGGGCGGCGCCGGATCCGCTTGACCTTCCCGCTGCCGGCCGCCGTCCACACCCCGAGCGCGTCGCCGTCCCGTACCACCCAGACCGGGGTCGCGACGGGCCTGCCGTTCTTCCGGTAGCTGGTCACCAGCAGGTACGTGCCGGACCCGAGCCGGTCGAGCCGCGTGTCGTCCATGCCCGCAGTGTAGGAGAGCGGCCCCTGCCCCGCGAAGCCCGGTGCACGCGGGCAGGCCCGCCAGCTCCCGGCGGAGAACCCCGGACCGGGCGGCGGAGATCAACTCGGGCGTCTAGATTGCGTCTTGCACGGTGCAGTCCCCGTCAGGCGTCTTCGCCGGACACCCCTCAGGCATCCCTTCAGGCACCCAGGAGCTGACCCACGTGACCGACAACCCGGCAGCCGCCAACGACGTGGCCGCGTCGCTGCGCTCCCGCATCAGCACCGGCCAGCCGCACACCGCCCGGATCTGGAACTACTGGCTCGGCGGCAAGGACAACTACGAGGTCGACCGCGCGGCCGGCGACCAGATCCGCCGGCTGCACCCGGGCATCGGGGAGTACGCGCGCGCCGACCGGCTCTTCCTGGGCCGCGCGGTGCGCCATCTGGTCGGCGAGGTGGGCATCCGGCAGTTCCTGGACATCGGCACCGGGCTGCCCACCGCCGACAACACGCACGAGGTGGCGCAGCGGATCGCGCCGGAGTCCCGGATCGTGTACGTCGACAACGACCCGCTCGTCCTCGCGCACGCGCGCGCCCTGCTGACCAGCACTCCGCAGGGCCGCACCGACTACCTGGACGAGGACCTGCGCAACGTCGACACGATCCTCGAACACGCGGCGAAGACGCTGGACTTCAGTCAGCCGGTGGCGCTGATGCTGCTCGGGGTGGTCATCTTCATCGGCGACGAGGAGGACCCGTACGGCCTGGTACGGCAGTTGACGGACCGGCTCCCGGCGGGCAGCCACCTGGTGCTGTCGCACACCATCACCAGCCCGTCGATGCCGGACGTGGACGAGGCGGTGAAGTTCTGGAACGAGCACGGCACCCCGAAGCTGAAGCAGCGCACCCCCGAGGACGTGGTCCGGTTCTTCGACGGCCTGGAGTTGCTGGAGCCGGGAGTGGTGTCCTGCTCGCGGTGGCGCCCGGAGGGCGGCGACGGGGCCGAGCCGGAGGAGGTCGCCATGTTCGGCGGGGTGGCCCGCAAGAACTGACCGCGCACGGCAGTTCACCGCCGCCGGTGAACGCCGTGGCCCCGGCCCCCGTATGGAGGAGCGGGCCCTCGACGATCCGGGGGCCTCGCGGTGCCGGTACGGGCAGCGCGCGTTCAGGTTCGGCTTCGGGAGCCACGCATGCGGCACGCACGACGACGGGTCGTCCGGCGAGTGACACGGCTGGCGGCGGTCGGCGGACTCCTCCTGGGGGGCGCGATGGTCGCCCAGGCGGCCATGGCGAGCGAGACACCGCCCGCCGCCGTCAGACCGCTCGCCGCCACGGGCGGCGCCGGCGCCGCACTGGTGGCACGGCTCGGCACGGCCCGTACGGCGGGCGACTGGATCGGCGCCGACGGGCGTACGGTCGTCGCGGTGACCGACCAGGCCGCGGCGCGGGAGGTGCTGCGGGCCGGGGCGGAGCCGAAGGTCGTGCCGCACAGCATGAACGAGCTCAAGTCGGCGACGGCGGCGCTGCGTTCGGCTCCGCGCGTGCCGGGCACGGCGTGGGCGGTGGACTACCGGACCAACCGGGTCGTGGTGCGGGCGGACCGCACCGTGTCGGCCGGGGACTGGTCGCGGCTGACCCGGGTCGCCACGGGGATCGGCAGCTTCGTGCACATGGAGCGCACGAAGGGCACGTTCACCACACGGCTGAACGGCGCGCAGCCGATCCTGTCGACGGGCGGGCGCTGCTCGGCCGGGTTCAATGTCACCGATGGGCGGTCGGACTTCATCCTGACCGCCGGCCACTGCGGGCCCGCCGGGTCCACCTGGTTCGCCGACAACCAGGGGGACCGGCAGCTCGGCCGGACGGTCAGCAGTTCCTTCCCGGGCAGTGACTTCTCGCTCGTGCAGTACGCCGGCGGCAAGGCCGGCGCGGGCGCCGACGTCGTCGCGATCGGCGGGGGCAAGGGGGTGCGGATCACGGGGGCCGCCGATCCGGCGGTGGGGCAGCGGGTGTTCCGCAGCGGCAGCACCAGCGGTCTGCACGACGGCCAGGTCACGGCGCTGAACGCGACCGTCAACTACCCGGAGGGCACGGTCACCGGGCTCATCGAGACCACCGTGTGCGCCGAACCGGGCGACAGCGGCGGCCCGTTGTTCTCCGAGGGCATCGCGCTCGGCGTCACCTCGGGCGGGAACGGCGACTGCACGGCGGGCGGGACCACGTTCTTCCAGCCGGTGAGCAAGGCGCTGACGGCGCTCGGGGTCCGGCTGCTGGTGTCGGCGCAGAACGCGGGCGGCGCCCCGGGCGGCACCTCCTCCCCCGCGCCCGCGGCTTCGGCGGCCCAGGGCGCGATGGCGCCGAACGCGGCCTCGCCGGGCTCCTCGGCGCCGGTCACGGGCGCGTCGCAGGGCGGCACTCTGCTGGCGCGGCTGACGGACACCCGGAACGTCGGGCCGGGGCTGCTGGTCATCGCGGGCAGCCTGATCGCGCTGGTGGCGACCCGGTACATCCGGGCCGAGCAGGACCGCAAGGCGTATCAGCGGTACTACTCGGCGACGTGGGGCTGAGAGGGGGCCGGGGAGAACGACGAGAAGGGCACCCGTGTGTTCACGGGTGCCCGGGACGGTTCGGCGCGGTGTGCGCGGGGTCGGTCAGGCAGCCCGGTGCGGTCGCGGGGCCGCGGCGGCCCACTCCATCACGAGCCGCTGGTACTCCGCGCGCTGCTCGGTGGTCAGTGTCCCGCCCGACCGGCGCCACAGGGCCCGGATCTCCTCGTTGACCTCCGCGGCCGATCGCTCGGAGACGGCTTCAACAGTGGTGGACATGCTGTGAAGCATATGCCGATCGACGTGAAGGCGCTGTGATTAAGTGCCCGCGATACGGACATTCCGGACCGTGTTACTCATCACGTCAATGTGTCAACCGGAAGCGGGAATTCACTGCCCGTGCCGCTCCCCCGTCCCCCCGGCTCTTTTGGCTCAGCCCCCGGTCCGGCCCAGCACCAGCACCTGGATGGCCAGCACGGCGGCGCCGCGCGCCCAGTCGTGGAAGTCGGACACCTTCGTCTCCAGGTCGACCGGGGCGGCCAGCGGGTGCCGGTGGGAGCGGATGGTGTCGCGGACCGTGTTCCCCGCCACGTCCATCAGGCCGACGCCCTCTCCGGCGAGCAGGATCTTCTGCGGCATCGCGAAGTTGGCGATCTGCGCGATCAGGGTGCCCAGGGCCCGGGCGGCCTCGTCGACCACCCGGGAGCACATGGGCTCACCGGTGGCGGCAGCGGTGAGGATCTCCTCGTAGCCGACGTCCCGGCCGGTGGCGGCGCGCACCTGGTAGCGGATGCTGGGGATGCTGAGCAACGACGTGGCGCTGCCGCGGGCGCCCTCGGGGGTGAGCGGGCCGTACGGGTCGATGATCCAGTGCCGGCCGAAGCCGCGGTCCTCCTCGTCGTACGGCACCCGGCTGCCGCCGAGCACCAGCCCGTAGCCGATGCCGGCGCCGATGGTCAGCACGGCGAAGCGGTCGAGTCCCCGGCCCGCGCCGAACCAGGTCTCGGCCTCCACCAGGGCGGCGACGTCGTTCTCCACGACGACCGGCAGCCCGGTGCGCTCCCGCACGAGCGTGCCGAGCGGTACGTCCCGCCAGCCCAGGAAGGCCGACTCGCCGACCACCGCACGCTCCCGCACCCGTCCGCCCACGCCGATGCCGATGCCCGCCGGGGCGGGGTGGCGTCCGGCCAGTTCGGCGGCCATCTCCGCCAGCAGCGCGGCGACGGCGTCCGGGTCGTGCGTGGTCAGCGGCCGGTCCAGCCGGCCGGTCACCTCACTGCGCAGGCTGGTGACGACGCCGTAGACCCGGTCGGCGGTGATCTTGAATCCGAGGAAGGAGCGGGACTCGGCGACGATGTCGAGGGGCCGTGACGGCCGCCCCTGACGGTTCTCGCCCGCCCCGCCCGCCTCGGCGGCCTCCACCAGCAGCCCGGACTCGATGAGCGGTTTCGTGAGCCGGGTGAGGCTGCCCTGGGAGAGGCGCAGCCTGCGGGCCAGCTCGGTGCGGGACAGCGGGCCGTGCACCAGCACCTCGATGGCCACGGAGCGCTCCGGGGGGCTCAGCGGCAGCCAGCTGGTCATGACAGCGAACCTCTCTGGTTTTCTTCCGATGCAGAAGTAACCGGCTCAGCATACGCGGACGTCTCTCACCGGACAGTGGATGCGAGCAGATGTCACCCGGCTCTTGACGGTCTAATTATTCCATGGCGAAAGTAATCCCCATGACCTTCTCCCTCGGTATCGTCGGCGCCGGACAGTTCTCCGGGCAGTTCGCCACCCTCTTCCACGCCCATCCCGGAGTCGGTGACGTCTATGTCACCGACCTGCTGCCCGAGCGGGCCGAGCGGCTCGTCGCCGCACAGGGGCTCGCGGGCACGTTCCCGTCGTACGAGGCGATGCTGGAGTCGCCGGCGGTCGACGCGGTCGCGATCTTCACTCAGCGCTGGACCCACGGACCGCTGGTCCTCCAGGGACTGGCCGCGGGCAAGCACGTCTACTCGGCCGTCCCCATGGCGATCAGCGTGGAGGAGATGGCCGCGATCATCGACGCGGTCCGGGCCACCGGGCTGACGTACATGATGGGCGAGACCAGCCACTACCACCCGGCGACCGTGCACGCCCGCAACCAGATCGCGGCGGGCGCCTTCGGCCGGCTGTTCTACGCCGAGGGCGACTACGTCCACGACATGGACCTCGGGTTCTACGAGGCCTACCAGTACAGCGGCGGCGAGAACTGGAAGGCGACCGCCAGCTATCCCCCGCTGCTGTACCCGACGCACGCGGTGGGCGGAGTGCTCGGGGCCTGGCAGACGCACGCGGTGAGCGTGTCCGCGATCGGGGTGCGCGACGAGCGCGGCGACGGCGTCTTCGACCGTTCGGTCAGCCAGTTCGACAACGACGTGTCCAACGCGACCGCGCTGTTCGAGGTGGCGGGCGGCGGATCGTTCCGTACGAACGAGTTCCGGCGGGTCGGCTACCCCTCGCACATCCGCGAGTCCCGGTTCCGGTTCTTCGGGACGGAGGCCAGCATGGAACAGCTGGCGACGGTGGCGCTGTGGCAGGACAAGAAGGGCGTCGAGGACATCAGCGAACTGCTGGAGCCGAAGCCGACCCTGGCCCCCGACGACCCCTCGCTGGCGCACATCGCACCGGAGCTGCGCGCGGCCTTCACCTCCGGCTCGGCGCCGGTGCACGACCGGTCACGGCTGCCCCGGGAGTTCGACCACCTGCACAACGGGCACGAGGGCAGCCACCACTTCCTCGTGGACGACTTCGTCACCGCCGTCACCACGCGGACGCTGCCGTCGGTGAACGCGTGGGTGGCAGCCCGCTACACCCTGCCGGGCGTCATCGCGCACGAATCGGCACGGCAGGGCAGTGTCCGGCTGGAGATCCCCGACTTCGGGGACGCGCCGGAGGCGTGACCGGTCCCGGCGGGCTCAGGTGCCGGGCTTGCGGCCGTAGACGAAGACGTCGTCACCGTTCTTCAGCAGCGACCAGTACTTCTTGGCCGTCGCGGTGGTCATGTTGACGCAGCCGTGCGAACCGGGCGGGTTCCACATGCTCAGACCCACCGAGTGGAAGGCCTGGCCGCCGTCGAAGAACTGGCTGTAGGGCATCGGCACGTTGTAGAGGGTGGAGACGTGGTCGATGTCCCGCCAGTAGATCTTCTTCAGGCCGGTGCGGGTCTCGTAGCCGTCGCGCCCGGTGCGCACCGGCACCGGGCCGTAGACGAGCCGGTTGCCGTCCTGGATCCAGCTGAGCTGGAGCGTGAGGTTCACGCAGGCGATGCGGCCCTTGTTCACCGGGCACTTGCCGTCCTTGTTCGGCTTGTTCCCGACGGCCTTCTGCTTGTTCATCAGGTCCATCACGCCCCAGGTGACGGGACCGGCGTAGCCGATGTTCGGCGTGATGCCGTGCTTGTTCTGGAAGGCCTGGACGGCCTTGCAGTCGGTGGCGGACTGCTTGCCGTCCACCGGCCGGCCCAGGAACTTCTCCACCTGCTTCTGGTACGGCCCCGTCCGCGTGGTGCAGCTCGCGGCCTGGGCCGGCGTCGCTGTGAACGCGAGCGCCAGCGGCGCCACCAGTCCCGTGACGCCCAGCGCGACCGCGCCTCGTCTGCGTATGACCCCCATGTCGGCCTCTCCCCTTCCCCTTTGCCCGTTTCGTTCGCCCGGGCCTCCCCCGGTGCTCTCCAGCGCGATTCCCGCGATGTCGGACTACTAGACCCGGACCGGCCGGGGATGGTTGTGGTTCCGGTCAGGCTGTGACGAAACGGTGAACTTCCGGCCGTACGGCGCCCCGGCCGGTGCGCGGTGACCCTCTACGCTGCGCCGCATGGACCCTGTTCTCGCCGACGACCTCGCCCGGCTCCCCGAACTGCTCCAGGCCGCCCGTGATCTCGCCGTCCGGGAGGTGGCGGGGCTCGCCGGGCGGCCGGTCGCCGCGCCCGGGCCGGTACCCGGGCTAGACCCGCTCCCGGCCGCGGGCGTGGGCGGTGACGGCGCCCTCGCCCGGTTCGCCGAACGGTGGGCGCCCGGTTTCTCCGGTTCCGCCGGTCCGCGCTACCTCGGCTTCGTCACCGGCGGCGCCACTCCCGCGGCGGTCGCCGGTGACTGGCTGACCTCCGCCCTCGACCAGAACCTGTCGGGGGCGGGCGGTTCCTGGGCGCAGGAGCTGGAGCGGGAGACGGTGGCGTGGCTGCGCGAGCTGTTCGGGCTCGGCGAGGCGCACAGCGGGGCGTTCGTGACGGGCGCGACCATGGCGAACACGGTCGGTCTCGCGATCGGCCGGGAGTGGGCCGGCGAGCGGCTGGGCGTGGACGTCTCCCGGGCGGGCGCCGCCGCGCTGGGGCCGCTCGACGTGCTCTCCGGCAGCCCGCACTCCAGCATCGGGAAGGCGATGTCGGTGCTGGGCCTGGGCCGGGACCGGCTGCGGCCGGTGCCGCTGCTGCCCGGTGGCCGGGAGGCCGTCGACGTGTCCGCGCTCAGGACGGCGCTGGCCGGGGCCGGTGGCCGGCCGGTGCTGGTCGTCGCGAACGCGGGCACCGTGAACACCGTCGACTTCGACGATCTGCGGGCCATCGCGGCGCTGAAGGAGCGGTACGACTTCTGGCTGCACGTGGACGCGGCGTTCGGCGCCTTCGCCGCGCTGTCCCCGGAACACGCCGCGCTGGTCGACGGGCTCGACGCGGCCGACTCGGTCTGCGTGGACCTGCACAAATGGCTGAACGTCCCCTATGACGCGGCCGTCCAGTTCACCCGGCGGCGCGATCTGCAGGTGGCGGTGTTCCACAACGCCTCGCCGTACCTCGGCCTGCCCGGCACCGACCCCGACTTCCTGCACCTGACGCCGGAGAACTCGCGCCGGCTGCGCGCCCTGCCGGCCTGGTTCTCGCTGGTGGCGTACGGGCGGGACGGGCACCGGGAGGTCGTGGAGCGGAACGTGGCGCTGGCCCGCCGGCTCGGCGCGGGCGTCGACGCGCTGCCGGGCCTCACCCTGCTGGCACCGGTCCGGCTCAACGTCGTGTGCTTCACCCTCGCCACGGACCCGTCCGCGGAACGGGTGGCGGCGCTGGCCCGGGCGGTCGCCGCGTCCGGGGAGGCGTACGTGACGCCGACGGTGTATGGCAGGGTGCCCGGGCTGCGCGCCGCGTTCAGCAACTGGCGGACCACCGAGGCCGACACGGACCGGGTGCTCTCGGTGCTCGCCGCGGCCTCGGGCTGAGGGTCAGGAGGTGTGCCGGACGGCCGCGCGGAAGCCGGTGTTGACGGCGGTGAGCCCGCCGTCGACGACGAGGGAGGTCCCGGTGATCCAGCCGGCGTCGCGCGAGGCGAGGAAGGCGACGGCGGCGGCGATGTCCTCCGGCTCGCCGACCCGGCCGAGCGGGTACAGGGGGCGGACCGCGTCGAGTTCGTCGTCGCGGCCTTCCCACGCCGAGGTGCGGACCGTGCCCGGCACGACCAGGTTGACCCGCACGCCCCGGGGCGCCGCGTGCCCGGCGAGGGTGCGGGTGAGCGAGCCGAGGCCGGCCTTGGCGGCGCTGTAGCCGTGGTTGCCGAAGTCCTGCGCGCCGTTGACGGAGCCGATGCTGACGATCGCGCCGCGTCCGGTGGCGGCGAGGTGCGGCAGGGCGGCGCGGCAGCAGCGGTAGGCGCCGGTGAGGGTGATGTCGAGGTCGCGCGCCCACGCCTCGTCGGGGCCGTCCTCGAACAGCGGTGTGTCCGCGGTGCAGTGGGCGGCGCTGTTGACCAGCACGTCGAGCGAGCCGAACGCGGCGACGGCGTGGGCGACGGCCGCCTCGACGCGGGCGCGGTCGGCCACGTCACAGGCGAACGCCTCGGCGGCGAGGCCCTGTCGGCGCAGCGCGGAGGCGGTTCCTTCCGCCGCGGCCGGGTCCCGGTCGGTGACCAGCACCCGGCCGCCCTCCTCGGCGAGCCGCCGGGCGACGGCCGCACCGATGCCCCGGGCGCCGCCCGTGACGAGAACTCCGTGTCCTGCGAAGCGAGTCGGATCAGTCATGGGCCGACGGTACGGCCACCCGGGCGCGCTTTCACCGGTCCGGCACCCGGTTTCACCGGTAGCCGGTGACGTCCGCCGGCTTGCCCGCGTCCTGCACCTCGACCAGGTACCGCCAGGCGTCCGGCCGGCTGCCGTCGAGGTCGGTGAAGCCGTACACCCGGGCGAGGCCGCCGCTGGAGAGCGACCGCCCGTTGAACCGGGACACGTCCGGATCGGCGGCCAGGGCCGCGACGGCCCGGCCGGTGAACCGCGGGGTCTCGGAGATGGCGAAGTGGGGTTCGCGCGCCAGGGCGTCCCGCCAGTTCTCCTCGCGGACGCCGAACGCGTCGAGCATGATCTCGGAGCGCATCCAGCCCGGGGTGAGGGCGACGGCGGTGGCGCCGCGCGGGCCGAGTTCGTGGCCGAGGGCGAAGGCCATGCGCAGGACGGAGGTCTTGGCGAGGTCGTAGAAGAAGTTCACCCGGTAGGTGTCCCGGTTGTACTCGGCGGTGCCGTCGGTGACCTCCACGACCAGGCCGCCGGGGTGCCGCAGCAGCAGCGGCAGGGCGTAGTGGCTCGTGACGGCGTGGGTCTCGACCGCGAGGCGGAGCAGGCGGAGCCCGTGGTCGAGGTCGTGCTCCCACACCGGGGTGTCCCACTCGAAGAGGTTCTCGCCGCCCCAGATGTCGTTGACGAGGACGTCGAGGCGGCCCCGCTCGGCCGCGACGCGGTCCACCAGGGCGCGTACGGCGGTCTGGTCGAGGTGGTCGACGGCCACGGCGATGCCCTGCCCGCCGGCCGCGGTGACGAGGTCGGCGGTGTCCTCGACGGTCTCGGGGCGGTCGTACTCCGAGCGGCGGGCGCGGGTGCTGCGGCCGGTGACGTAGACGGTGGCGCCGGCCGCGCCGAGTTCGACGGCGATGCCCCGCCCGGCGCCCCGGGTCGCCCCGGCGACCAGCGCCACCTTGCCTTCCAGCGGTCCTGACATGTCCGGCCTCCCGTGCGGTACGACTGCGCTGCGACTGCTGTCGTCGCCCACTGTCGCCGGGAAGCCGGACATCTTCTGTCGGCTTTTACGCCGAGCCCCGCGATGTGCCGCCACCGGATCCGGCGGCGGGGCCGCGGTGGCGGCCGGGGTCAGTGGCCGCGGGCGATCCACTCCTCCAGGTGGGGGGCCTCGTCGCCGATGGTGGTGCCGTCCCCGTGCCCGGTGAGGACCTTGGTCTCCGGCGGGAGGGTGAGGAGGCGGTCGCGGAGGGAGTCGATGATGGTCGGGAAGTGCGAGTAGGAGCGCCCGGTGGCCCCGGGGCCGCCCTTGAAGAGGGTGTCGCCCGTGAACACGGTGCCCAGGCCCGGGTCGTACAGGCAGACGGCGCCGGGTGCGTGCCCCGGGGTGTGCAGGACGGTGAGGTCGGCGCCGGCGGCCTCGATGACCTGGCCGTCGAGGAGGTGCCGGTCGGGGTCGCGGTGCGGGTGGGTCTGCTTCCACAGCGCCAGGTCGTCCGGGTGCAGCCAGATCGTCGCGCCGGTGCGGTCGGCGAGTTCCGGCGCCGCGTTGACGTGATCGTTGTGGGCGTGCGTGCACACGATCGCGGTCAGCCGGCGGTCGCCGACGGCGCGGGCGATGGCCTCCGCGTCGTGGGCGGCGTCGATGACGATCACCTCGCGCTCGTCGCCGACGATCCAGACGTTGTTCTCCACGTCCCAGGTGCCGCCGTCGAGGGTGAACTGACCGGAGGTGACGAGGCGTTCGATGCGCGCGGCCATCACAGCACCACCACCGAACGCAGCACGTCACCGTGGTGCATCCGCTCGAACGCCTGCTCCACCTGGTCCAGTTGGATCGTCTCGGTGACGAACGCGTCGAGCGGCAGGCGGCCCTGCAGGTGGAGGTCGATCAGCATGGGGAAGTCCCGGCTGGGCAGGCAGTCGCCGTACCAGGAGGACTTCAGCGCGCCGCCGCGGCCGAAGACGTCCAGCAGGGGCAGTTCGAGCTTCATCTCGGGGGTGGGGACGCCGACGAGGACGACGGTGCCGGCCAGGTCACGGGCGTAGAAGGCCTGCCGGTACGTCTCCGGGCGGCCGACGGCCTCGATGACGACGTCGGCGCCGAAGCCTCCGGTCAGCTCGCGGATCGCCTCGACCGGGTCGCTCTCCCTGGAGTTGACCGTGTGGGTGGCGCCCAGCGTGCGGGCCTTCTCCAGCTTGCGGTCGTCGATGTCCACGGCGATGATCTTCGCCGCTCCGGCCAGGTTCGACCCGGCGATCGCCGCGTCGCCGACACCGCCGCAGCCGATGACGGCGACCGAGTCGCCCCGGCCGACGTTGCCGGTGTTGATCGCCGCGCCGATACCGGCCATCACCCCGCAGCCGAGGAGGCCCGCGACCGCCGGGGAGACGGCCGGGTCGACCTTGGTGCACTGGCCGGCCGCGACGAGTGTCTTCTCGGCGAAGGCGCCGATCCCCAGGGCCGGGGACAGCTCCTGGCCGGTGGCCGCGAGGGTCATCTTCTGCCGCGCGTTGTGGGTGTTGAAGCAGTACCAGGGCCGGCCGCGCAGACAGGCCCGGCACTGCCCGCACACCGCGCGCCAGTTGAGGATCACGAAGTCGCCTGGGGCGACGTCGGTGACGCCCTCGCCGACCGACTCCACGACCCCGGCGGCCTCGTGGCCGAGCAGGAAGGGGAAGTCGTCCGAGATGCCGCCCTGCTTGTAGTGCAGGTCGGTATGGCAGACCCCGCAGGCCTGGACGCGTACGACGGCCTCGCCGGGCCCCGGGTCCGGCACCACGATCGTCTCGACCCGTACGGCCTCGTCCTTGCCCGGTGCGATCACGCCGCGGACTTCCTGCGCCATGGTCTGGTTCCTTCCTTCGTTTGCCTTCGCCACCGACACTACGCGGGACCGATCGGTAGCGGGCCGGTAGCGGGGCGGACCACGAGGAGGTTGTTGGATCTTCCCGGACCGGCGCGCGGGCATCGCCCGGCGGGCCCGGGCAGCGGCGAGGGCCGCCCCGGCGGGACGGCCCTCGTGCCGGCGGGCGGGATCAGTGGATGGCGCCGGCCAGACCGAGCAGCGGCGCGGCGGGCGCGAGGGCCTGCTCCACCTGGCTGAGCTGGTTCAGCTCCTGGAGGTGCTTCAGCTCCTGCACCTGTTCGGTGACCCGCGGCACCCGGCCCCGCTGCTCCGCCGGGAGGTCACTGACGGCGAGCGAGTCGAGCGTGCTCAGCGCGCCGAGCTTCCCGACGAGCGGTGCGCCCGTTCCTGCCGCGTTCGCCTGGGGTACGGCGAGGCCGGCGATCCCGGCGGCCAGACCGACGGCGGCGGCGATACGTCGTGTTGAGATCATGCCCTCAGCAACGGCGCCGGGCCCCGGGCGGACACGGGCGGCGGGCCGCGCTCACCCGTGAGGTGGAGCGCGCGGCCGGGCTTGCCGGGGCCGTCCGGGCGGAGGAGTCTCGGAGGTGGGCCCGTGCGGCCCGCTCCTGGCCGGACCGCACGGCGCCTGGACCACACGGGCACGTGAAGGAGGTCACCATGGGTACCTCGGCGGGGTCCGCCTTCGACACCGACACACTGCGCCGGGCCGTCGAGGGCAACACCGGCAACAACCTTCTGTCGCTCTACGCGGACGACGCGGAGATCCGCATCGTCGACCGCAACAACCAGCCCAGTCACCCCACGGTCCTGCACGGCCGAAGCCAGATCGCCGAACTGCTGGACGACGTCTACAGCCGCGACATGACACACAGGCTGGACCGGTGCGTCGTCCAGGGCGACCACGCGGCCTACTGCGAGTCCTGCGAGTATGGGGACGGCACCCGGGTCCTCGCCGAGTCGATGGTCACCCTGCGGGACGGCAAGATCTCGGATCAGCTGATCATCCAGGCCTGGGACGAGTAGCCCCGGCCGGGTACGGCGGGAGCGGGAAGGAGGCCGAGCGGGGTCGCGGGCCGGGAGGCCGTACGCACCCTCGGTTACGCTGTACGCGGGCCGTGACTGGCGCTGAGGTGGAGTACCACCGGGGAGCGGTCCGCACTGGCTGCCGCGCGCCTGGGCGAGGAGAGCCGATCCAGCCCAGGAGTGTGCAGCATGACCCAGGCCCGTCTGATGGACGGCACCGCGCCCGCCCGCCGCATCGTCGAGGAGACCACGCAGAGGGCCGCCGCTCTCACCGAGCGCACCGGTACCAGGCCGTGTCTGGCGACCGTACTGGTCGGCGAGGACCCGGCGTCCGTGACGTACGTCCGGATGAAGCAGAACCGCAGCCGCAAGGCCGGCATCGAGTCCCGGCACGTCGCCCTGCCCGCGACCACCACGACCGGTGAACTCGTCGCGACGCTGCGGGAGTTGTCGGCCGATCCGGGGGTGCACGGCATCCTGCTCCAGCACCCGGCGGGCGACCACGTCGACGAGCGGGCCGCGTTCGAGGCGATCGCGCCCGAGAAGGACGTCGACGGTGTCACCTTCGCGTCGTTCGCCGCGATGAGCTTCGGGCTGCCGGGCTTCGTCTCCGCCACGCCGGGCGGCATCCTGCGGCTGCTCGACGAGTACGGCGTCGACCCGGCCGGGAAGCGGGCCGTGGTGGTCGGCCGCAGCGCGATCCTCGGCAAGCCGGTGGGCATGCTGCTGCTCGCCCGGGACGCGACCGTCACCTACTGCCACTCGCGCACCCGCGAGCTCTCGGCCGTGGTCCGCGAGGCCGACATCGTCGTGGCCGCGGTCGGCCGGCCGCGGCTGATCCGGGGGCAGGACATCAAGCCGGGCGCGGTCGTCGTCGACGCGGGCTACAACCCGGGGAACGTCGGCGACGTCGACTTCGACTCGGCCGTGGAACGGGCCTCGCTGATCACCCCGGTACCGGGCGGCGTCGGCCCGATGACGATCGCCACGCTCCTGGACCAAACGGTGACGGCGGCCGCCCGGCAACTGGGGGCGTAGGGCCGGCACGGATCCCTGCCGGGGGGCGGCACCGGGCGGCGGCCGAGCCGCGCTGGACGGCAGGGACCACCGAGAGGCGGCGCCCGCCGACGCCAGACGGCCGGGCCGACCCGGGCGGCAGGAGGCACCGCCGGCTGCCCGGCAACGCCTGCCAGTGACCTACCGCCCGGGGTCGTCCGGCGATGCCCGGCGGTGGCCCGGGGGCGGGGCCGAGCAGCACCGGGCGGCGGCCGAGCCGCGCTGGACGGCAAGGACCACCGAGAGCCGGCGCCCGCCCACGCCAGACAGCCGGGCCGACCCGGGCGGCAGGAGGCACCGCCGGCTGCCCGGCAACGCCTGCCAGCGACCCGCCCCCCCGGGATCGTCCGGCGACGCCCCGGCGGCGGCCCGTGGGCGGGGCCGAGCAGCACCGGGCGGCGGCCGAGCCGCGCTGGACGGCAAGGACCACCGAGAGCCGGCGCCCGCCCACGCCAGACGGCCGGGCCGACCCGGGCGGCCGCAGGCGCCAGGCGCCGACCCGCCGGCTGTCCGGCACACCCCGGGCCGGACCGGGACGGCCTCGGTGGAGGTGCGGCCCCTGTCGGTGGGCGCGGAGGCGACCCCGCCGCTGGCCTCCGGGCACACGGTGACGGTCACGGGGGCGGACTTCCGCTACCGGGCGGACGCGGCGGCCTGCCGGCGACCCGCCGCCCGGGATCGTCCGGCGATGCCCGGCGGTGGCCCGTGGGGCATCGCCGGGCAGTATCAGACACCGGTCAGCGCAGCCAGGCGCTGTAGTCCATGACGTCCCCCGCCTTGACGCCGTACTCGGGGGCGTCGCGGGTGAAGGTGGTCTCCAGGCCGAGGACGGTGCCGGTGCGCGGGTCGAGGATCAGCATCCGCCGGCCGCCCCCGCCCTCGTACACGTAGGCCTGCCCGGGGCGGCCGAGGCGGTCGGTCACCTGTCCCGCGGCCCGCAGCCCCTTGGCGTCCGCGAGGAGCCTGACCAGTGCCGCGGACTCGCGCGCGCCCAGCGTCCAGTGGTCCAGCAGCGTCGCGACGGCGTCGAGGAGCCGGGGGGTGTCCAGGGAGTCGGTACGGACGGTCTCGGCGAGGTAGGCGCGCAGGGCGGCCGGGGTGTGCGGCGGTGGCGCCTCGGGCGGGGCGTCGCTCCAGCTCGGCGGGTAGGTGGCCCGGCTGAGGACGTGGCCGTCGGCCACCACGCGGGGGTCCCCGCCCTCGTCGGTGAGGACCGGGCGGCCCGGACGGCGCGGGTCGGTCGCCACGACCAGCTCGGTGTGGCTGTGGTCCGCGCGCCAGCGCACGACCCTCTCCTCGGGCAGGGTGACGGGCGGCTTGCCGTCGGCCATGCTCAGGCTCCACGACCGCACGTGCGTGCCCTTGCGCAGGCGCGGCGAGCCGTCGGCGGCGGCGGTCGCGGCCAGGTCGGCGAGCTGCGTCAGCGGGACGGGCGGCGAGTCGGCGCGGACGGCCAGCGGCCGGGGCGCGGCGAGGGCCGGCGGGGTGTTCGGCCCGCCGACCAGCGCGGCGAGGGCGGTCGCCAGTACGACGCCCGTGGCCGCGAGGCCCCACAGCAGCCGGGCGCGGGGGGCGCGGCGCGGCACGCGGGGCCGGTCCAGCAGCCGCTCCAGCCGCCACTCGGCGCGCTGGTCCAGGGGCCCGTCGCCGAAGTACGGCCCGTCGTCCGGTACGGGGTTGGCGCGTCGGAGGAGTTCGAGTTCGTCAGGCATGTCGGGGGTCCTTGCGCAGCGTCGCGTCGGTGGTGGGCGCGGAACGGGAGGCCCGCCGGCCGGGACGGGCGTCGCCGTCGGGCAGCGGTCCGCCGGGGCACACCGCTGGCAGCGCTTCGCGCGGCGGTTCCCCGGAGGACGCCTCGGCCGGTGCCCCGACCGACGGTGCCGCGGGGCTCGGGCGCGGCCCGGGCGGCGGTGCCGCAGCGCTCAGGCGGTCGATCTCCGTGCGCAGGCGGCGGCGGGCGCGGTGGAGGCGCATGGCTGCCGCGCGGCGTCCGCAGCCGAGGGCGACCGCGATCTCCTCGGCGCCGAGTTCCTCCCAGGCGGCGAGGCGCAGTATCTCCTGGTCGGCCGGGGACAGCCGGTCCAGCGCCTCGTGCACCCAGGCGCCCGGCGCCTCCGTGTCGGGGCCCGCCTCGATGTGCCGGCCGTGCGCCGCCTCGTCGTTGCCCAGCCGGTCCACCAGCCGGCGCCGGCGCCCGTAGCCGCGTACCGCGTTGGCCAGGCAGTTCCGGGCCACCCCGTACAGCCAGGGCAGCGGCGCGGCCGGCAGGTCGGCCCGGCGTCGCCAGGCGACCGTGAACACCTCCGCCACCACTTCCTCCACCTCGTCGGTCCGCCCCTGAAGCCGCCTGGCGACATAACGGCTGACCGCCCAGTAGTGCTCGCGATAGGCAGCGGCGAAGATCTCGTCGTTGCTCATGTTCGGTTCGTGTCCGGCACTGCCCGGATCGTCACACCCTTCTTCCGTGATGTTCCTCGCGTCCCCCGAGTGTGACCCGCGGGCCGGGCGCGGACACAGGCGGGGCGTGAAGAGGATCCGAAACACCAGAGCCGTGCAGTGGCTCACCAGCACCGATCACAAGACGATCGGCACGCTGTATCTGGTCACAGCGTTCGCGTTCTTCCTGATCGGTGGCGTGATGGCGCTGCTGATGCGCGCCGAGCTGGCCCGGCCGGGCTTGCAGTTCATGTCGAACGAGCAGTTCAACCAGGCGTTCACGATGCACGGCACGATCATGCTGCTGATGTTCGCGACGCCGCTGTTCGCCGGTTTC